>CAVXXD010000019.1:0-13147 GCA_963765625.1 uncultured bacterium | reverse complement strand
TGCTCTATTACCTCAAGAGGTTCTGTCCCTGGCTGCTCGACCTGGTGATCGACCGCCAGATCGCCAAGGTAAGAAGAAGATAGACGGGGTCGGCAGCAGGCGGACTCTTTCTTGCGGGATAGCGCGGCTGCGATCATGCCGGAGGCGCAGCCCACGCCGCTTTCCACGGAGATGGCCCCTTCCCGGCAGTTGAGGGCACAGGCGCCGCACTCCATGCAGTCCTCGATGCGCACGAGGTGGGCCTTCTTCTCGTTCATCGCGAAAACGGCATGGGGGCAGACCTCGGTGCAGGTGCGGCATCCGGTGCACTTGCTCTGGTCATAGGTAAGCGTGGTATCGGGGGCTTTCACTCCGGCCATCTCAACCTCCCACTATCCTGACGACGCCCCAGGCCAGGCCGGCCGCGACCCCCAGGCCGAACAGCGCCGCGATGTACGGTATGTAGGTGAACATCTCCCGCTTCACCCGGGTCAGCGAAGTGAAGGTGGTACTTCCGGTGAAGTTGAGAGCGATAAAGGAGACCATCGCCGGCAGGGCCAGCGCGTAGGGGAGGGCTGAAAGAAGCCTCTCCCACCAGGACAAGTCGCCGGCCCGCAGGGCGATGGCGACCGCGAAGGGAAGAGCGGCGACGGCTCCCAGCACGAACCCTTTGGCGCTGAAATCGCGTCCCGGCAGCCAGGGGAGGAGCATGGGAAAGAGCACCAGGCCGGCCAGGGCCGACACTACCACTGCCAGCAGACCTAGCAATCCCGTGAGAAAGAAGGCCGCGACGGCTATGACCGCCATGGGCAGGAAGGCGTTGACCAGTTCCACCGGTACCACCACCAGGCGGTCGGCCAGGTCGAACCTGACCAGGCGCATCTCCGGCGTCGCCTGGCCGGCGGCGATATATGCGGGGATATCCTCCGCCCGGACCGGGCCGAACCGGACCTTGAAGCCGGTCCGCTCCTTCACCGCGTAGCCCCTGACCCCGGTGGCTCCCAACTGCGGCATGATGACCTCGCGGTGGCTGACCACCCCGGCCAACCCGGTGGAGGTGATGCGGCCGGTCAGCTCGTCCGTGCCGAAGGTGCCCTTGCCGGCAGCGCACCAGACGTTGATGCCGAAGGTCTCCAGCACCAGGATGTAGGCGTCCATGCCGGCCAGCGCCGTACGCAGGGCGTCGAAGCTCAGGGTGTAATTGGCGCTCACCAGCACTGGAGAAGAAGCGGTAGGCTTACCGACGCTGTAAAGACCGGGGCGCACCCGGTGGAAAGAGCGCTTCCATCCCACTCGCGCCAGCAGGTGGTCGAAGCGGTCGGCGGCACTCAACACCACGGAAGCCGGGCGTATCTCCCGTTCATCCCCCTCCCAGGCAACTGCCTGGTTCTGGGGGCCTCAACAGGTGGGCTTCATGGTCTGCGGGTCGACTTCGCAGCAAGTCCCGCATTCCTCGACTTCTTCTTCACGCGTATCAATCTTTTCCATTACAGCATCTCCTGCATCATCGGGCCCAGAGCTTCCTTGACCAGGCCGTTCAGCTGGTCCACCTTCATCAGGGTAAGGCAGCAGACTTCACCGTCCTTCTCGTGGCAGACCACCGCCAGCTTGTCGCCGGCCTGGATGCCCGCCCGGAGACGCAGCTCCTTGGGCAGGACCATCTGGCCCCGCTCGTCCACCGACACCAGTGAGTCCACCCGGCAACATGCGCATGTCTCCCCGGTCGCGGCCTTGTTCCCGGACACCGCCTTCGCCAACCTCATCACCATCCTGTCTGTAATATCTGATTTATCTGAATATTCTTACCCTTCTTATTATCGTGTTCATTAACAGGATATGTCAATAAGGGAAGCCTGGGTCAGAATTCGGTGAGGGGACCCATCTCCTGCTGCTCCTCCAGGTAGCCGGCTTTTTCCGCCGCGGCCATGCCTGAAGTGCGCAGAAAGAACCATACCAGGCAGGCCAGCGCCAGCCCTCCGCCGGCAAGGTACATGGTGGTGTATCCCCAGCGGTCGGCCAGCGGTCCCATGAGCAAGCCGCCCAGGGCCATGCCGATGTCGAAGGCCGCCAGGTACATCCCCAGCATCATGCCGCGGGAACTGTCGGGGGTGTGGTCCAGCAGCATGGCCGAGAGGGTGGTGGGGAGGTAGGCGAAGCCCAGGGCGTAGACGAAACTTCCCGCGATGAGCCAGGCCAGGCTGCCGGAGTAGGCGATCCCCACCAGCCCCACTAGCGTGATGGCGCCAGATCCCAGCACCAGCGCTCGCCGGGACCAGCCGTCGGCCTTAGCCCCCACCCCGAGGCGGATCACCAGCAGTGTCGCGGCGAAGACGGTGAAGAAGAGCTCACCCTGGGAGATGCCCACTTCCTCCGCCGAGAGCACGATGAAAGTGGAGAGGGAGCCGTAGGTGAAGGTGAATCCCATGGTGGTGAGAAGCACCAGGCGGTGCAGGGGGGTGAAGCTGCCCCGCCAGGTGCCCGCGGCGGCAGCGGCCGGCCTGTCACCTTCCCGTTCCCGCAAGGCCAACGAGAGCAGAAACGCCGACATGGCGAGTCCACCCGCCAGCAGGTAGACCGGCTTATAGCCCCAGGCCTCCTGCATCAACCTCGCCACCACCGGCGCTATGGCGATAGTCACATCGATGGAGATGAAGAAGATGGCGATGCCCTGCAGGCGCCGGGAGGGAGGGGAGAGGTCGCTGATGAGGGCGAAAGCAGCGGTATGAAAGGCGGCGAGGCCGATGCCGTTGATGAAGCGGACCGCGAAGAGAGGCGCCGCGGAATCGAAGCCGGCATAGAAGAAACTGGCGGTGGAGAGCAGCAGGGTCCCCCACACCAGTAGAGGCTTGCGGCCGCGCGTATCGCTCATCCTGCCCAGGAAGGGGCGAAGCAGGGTCGGGATGAGCAGCATGGACATGAGCGCCCCGATGAGGAAATTGGAGTAGCCCTTTTCCTCCAGGAAGGTGGGAAGGATGGGGATGATCAGGTAAATGGAGAAGAAGGCCAGGAAGTTGACGGCACAGATGAAGGCAAAGTCCCTGCTGAACAGCTTCTCCCTGTTTACCGTTTCCTTTTCTCCCATGCTCTCCTCCGGCCCTCGGGCCACTCCGACCACTCTGAAGTCACATTATCTTAGACCCTGAAGAAGACACCTTTACAGAATCCACTCATTGTTTCGATATTTCGCTAACAAGGCCGGCCTACACTGAGACTAAGGGACAGACCGGAAAAGAAAGGAGTGGAAATGAAGGTGCGAGGTGGCAGGCGCAAGAGATACACCGTCGGCATAGCCGCGCTGGCGGCAGTCATGTTGGGAGGGGTGGCATTCTCCTCCTGCGGGTGCGGACCGGAGTCGGCTTACAGCACCAGTGACAACGACATCTCCGCCGTCTACGTGGACAACTCCGGCACCCTCACCCTGACGGACGTCACCATCACCAAGTCCGGCGACAGTTCCAACCCCGACAACAGCAGCTTCCAGGGGCTCAATGCCGCGGTGCTGGCCATAGACGGCGCCGACATCACCATGAGCGGCTGTGAGATCAACGCCACCGGCATTGGCGCCAACGGAGCCTTCGCCAACGGCTCGGGCTCCACCGTCACTCTCACCGACTGCGTCATCGACGCCCAGGCTAGACTGGCTCACGCGGTGATGGCCACCAACGGCGGTACGGTCATCTGCACCAACGTGTACATGAACACCACCGGGCCCAACTCCGGGGCCATCGCCACCGACCGCGGCTCGGGAACCATCGACGTCACCGGCGGAAAGGTTACCACCTCCGGCGCCGACGCCCCCGGCATCTACTCCACCGGCAAGATCACCGTCACCGGGGCGGACATCTCCGCCACCGGCTCGGAGTCGGCGGTGATCGAGGGGGGCAACTCCATCACCCTGGCCGACACCTCGCTTCAATCCAGCCTGGAGGGTAAGTGGGGCGTGCTCATCTACCAGAGCATGTCCGGCGACGCCGAGGGTACCCGGGGAATCTTCACCATGACCGGCGGGGGCCTGGCCCTGACCGCCGCGAGCGGCCCCCTCTTCTACGTCACCAACTCCACCGGGGTGATCACCTTGAAGGGCGTGGACGTCACCACCAACTCCGGGATACTCCTCAAGGCCGCCGCCGACCGCTGGGGAAATTCCGGCTCCAACGGCGGCAGAGCCCAGCTGACCGCCGACGCCCAGACACTCACCGGCGACCTGGTAGCCGACGCCTCCTCCACCATCACCCTGGCCCTCGCGAACGGCTCGACCCTGACCGGCGCCATAAACTACGCCAATACCGCCAAGTCCGTTGCCCTCACCCTGGACGGGAGCAGCACCTGGAACGTCACCTCCGACTCCTACCTCACCAGCCTGGACGACACCGCGGGCATCTCCGGCACCACCGTCACCAACATCGCCGGCAACGGCCACACCGTCTACTACGACCCGGCTTCCTGCCCCGCCCTGGGCGGGCTGACCTACACTCTGGCCGGAGGGGGTACGCTGGTACCCATGTAGCACGGGCTTACCGGCACTCTCGCCGTTGACATAGAAAAAGCCGGGCAAAACGCCCGGCTTTTTCATCATCCGAAACCCCCATTTCACCTTGCCAGGCAAATGTAAAAGTGAGGGCTGGACCGCCCTAAAACGTGACTTGACGTCATGTTTTTCATAACAAATGTCCTTTACAACTCTAGATATTTTGTGTTACAAAACTTCTTACAGGTCGAAGTCGAATGATTTCCTCGAAAAGCCGCCCGCGCGATCCGGCAAACTCGCCGGGCACTTTGAAATCAATGCATGCCCTCTACCGTGGGCAGTGACATAAAACCAAGGCAGGGAAAACAAGGAGGTCTCATGAAGCCGTTGAAACTCTCGACAGCCGCGAAAGGTATTGCCCTCACCGGACTGGCCGTACATGGCCTGGCTGCCCTCTCTTTCAAGCCGTCATTGAAGGATCTGCTCAACCCCAAGTGGCACGCGGAGATCCCCATTCGCCTGGTGATGGGGCGGGGAATGGCCTGGCTGCTGCCCAACCTCTACGCCCATTCCGGCGAGCGGGGAGTTAAGAAACTGCAGCTCTTCTTCTACAACTTCGGCCTCCTGCGTTCGGACATGATGAAGAGGTACCTGGAGATCGACCCCGACGACGCCCGCAGCCTCGGCCGCGTCCTCGACTTCGAGGACGGCATGGGCGGCGTCCGCGGCACCTGGGTGGAGGAGACCAGGGGGCGGGCCACCAAGGAGGAGCGCTACTGCCCCATCGCCAAGGAACTGGAAAAGTGCCCCGAGGTCTGCACCAAGCTGATGATGGCCATGGAAGCCGGCACCTTCGTCAACATCAATCCCCGCCTGGAGATACCCTCCTTCGACGAGCTGCTCTCCACCGGCGGCAGCTGCTGCAAGGGCACCATCGAGCTGGCCTACCTCCCTCCCGAGGAAGCCGCCAAGGAGTCGCCCCAGACCACCCACGGCGCCTTCCCGCCGGTGCTCAACCCGCCCGGCCTGAAGTGGCGCATGATGGCCATGGGCCCCCTGGCCCTGGCCAAGACGGCCTTCCAGCTGCTCACCACCGACATCGACGACATCGAGATGTACCAGTACGATTTCATCCGCTACGAGCCGCCTCAATAAGCTCCACAAGAAAAGGAGTCGCCATGAAAAAGCTCAAGCTTTCCACGGCCGCCAAAGGCATCGCCGCCGCCGGCCTGCTCACCCACGGCCTTGTAGTCCTCTCCTTCAATCCAACCCTGAAGGACCTGGCCAACCCGCAATGGCACCTGGAACTGCCCATCCGGTTGATGGGCAGACAGCTGGCCTGGCTGCTGCCTACTGTCTATGACCGCTTCGGCGAACGCGGTGTCAAGCGGCTGCAGTACATATTCTACCGGGCCGGGGTGGAGCGGGCCGCCCTGATAAAAGAAGCGCTGGCCATCGACCCCCACGACGCCCGCAGCCTCGGCCGCGTCCTCGACTTCGAGGACGGCACCATCGGGGTGCGCGGCGCCTGGACCGAGGAGAGCAAGGGCCGGGCCACCAAGGAGGAGCGCTACTGCCCCATGGCCCGGGAACTGGAGAGCTGCCCCGAGGTCTGCACCAAGCTGATGGTGGCCATGGAAGCCGGCACCTTCTCGGTGATCAACCCCGACATCGTCGTCGGCGAGCTTACCGAACTGCTATCCACCGGCGACAGCTGCTGCCGCGCCACCTTCGAGCTTGACTACCTCCCGCCGGAAGAGGCCGCCAAGGAGTCTCCCCAGGCCACCCACGGCGCCTTCCCGCCGGTGCTCAAGGTACCGGGCCTGCTGGTGCGCATGTATGCCGCCTGCTCCCGCGGCTCGCTCAAGGCCCTGGCGAAACTGGCCACCACCGACATCGACGACATCGACATGCTCTGGTACGAGCACATGCGTTACGAGAAAGCGCAGGCCTGATCCGGTAATGAAAAAGGAACTCTCGAAGAAACAACTCTCGCGGACCGCCCGCACCCGCATCTTCACCTACGCCAACTGCAACCAGTGTACCCTCTCCACCCAGCGCGACTACCTCCGCGTCGACCATGACATGCTGATGAAGGCCAACAGCCACCTGGAAGGAGGTTGCTTCACCCACTCTTCCACTTGCGGGGTGGTAAGCGGGGGATGCCAATCGCTGGCCCTGCGCCACCTGGACGCCCTGCGGGAGGGAAACCCGCGCAAGATGGCCGCTTTCCACGGCCTGCTCAAGGATTACACCTCCTGGTTCGAGCGCAACTACGGCAGCACCCTCTGCCGCGAGCGCACCGGCTGCCAGCTGGACACCCTGGCCGGCATGAACCGCTACGCCCTTCGTAGCCGCTGGCTGCGCTGCGTCGCCCACGCCGGACCGGCCGCCCGCTATCTGGCCGAGCTTGAGGACCGTCCCCTGGGAGAAGAAGACCCCGGCGAAGTGACCGAGCTCAACCACTGCGCGGTGGAGCCGATGCGGCGCCTGCGCGAGGCCACCGGGGCGGGTGACGAGTTTTTCGAAGCCCTCTACGTCGCCATGAACGGCGGGGCCGGCCTCTCCGGCGGGTTGTGCGGCGCTGCTGCCGCCGGACTGTTGCCCATCGCCTGGCGCTACGGCCTGGACCCCGAAGCCGTCGGTATCACCGGCAACCTGGTGGGTTTCCTGCGCGGACACATCAATATCTACTTAAAGCGGGACCGGGAGGAGTTCTTCTCCCTGGGGCAGCAGTTCATACGCGCCTGGGAGGCCGAGTTCGGCTCCCTGGACTGCCGGGAAATGACCGGACGGACCTTCTCCGGTTACCGGGACTTCGCCCCCTACGTGCGGGACGCCGAGGTCTGCCGCCGGGCCAGGGAATTCGCCGTGGCCACCACCACACGGCTCTTGACTTAAGGGAGGAAAGAACATGCGAATACCAGACGGAGTGACCGCGGTAGGGGTCAAGATACTCCGCGAAGAACCATCCGGACTGGAAGGCCTGGAGCTCTACAAAGGGGTCTCCTACTGCGAAGCCGCGAGCAAGGCTAAAACAACCCCGCTGCTGGTTCGCGACGGCTCCATCGAAGTATGCAAATGGTCGCCGGCTATCCTGGCTTTGAAGGATGTAGAGAGCGCCTTCGACAAGAAGCAGAGTCCGCGCCTGCAGGGGCCGGTCAAAGCCGTGCTCCTGGCTCCCTTGACCGGATTCCCGGAAGGCTACGAGCCGGACTCGGTCATACTGCAGGGCCCGGCCGAGAAGCTCTGGCAGCTGATGAAGGACCTCGGCAAGGACAAGTGGGCCGTCAACTGCGCCCGCGAGATGGAGAGAAGCGCCCTGGGGATGGAGCTCGAGGGCCTGCCGGCCTGGAAGGTCACCCTGGTGACCTGGACCAACCGGCTGCTCACCCGGATCACCCCGAGCAAAACGTGGCAGCGCTTCATCAAGCTGGCGGCCGGCAGCAGGCTGGCCGGCCCGGTGGAAGCGGCCATGAAGCCGTTCATCGCCTCCATGTCGGTCTGCCGCAACTCCACGGCCATCCCCATCCTGGAAGAGAAAGCCAATCTCTCGTTCTTCTGCGCCGGGGGCATTCTCTGGGGCAGCAACCCCTCCACCCACATGACCTGCGGGGTCCCCTATTCTTTTCTGAAGATTTGAGGTAACAGGAAATGGACTATCCACATCTTTTCAGCCAAGGCCGCATCGGTAACCTGACCATCCGCAACCGCACGGTGATGGCACCCATGGTGGTAGGATACGCCAACTACGACGGCACGCCCTCCGAGACATTGACGGCCTATTACGAGGAGCGGGCCAGGAATGGCCTGGGACTGCTGATCACCGAAGCCACCCGGGTCAGCAACTTCACCGGTACCCTGCTACCCCGCCAGCTCTCCATGGCCCACGACCGCGTCATCGCCCCCTTCTCCGCCATGGTGGACCGCCTGCACGCCTACGACACCAAGGTGTTCTGCCAGATCCACCACGCCGGCAGCCAGGGCCTGGTCTCGATGGAGATGAACGCGCCCTACGTCGAACTGGCTGGAAAGGTCTGGCCGGGGTTTTTCAAGCTCCTCTTGAAGATGAACGTCGAGAACGAGAAAGTCGCGGAGAAGATCTCGCAGGCGATGATGCGCCTTTCCTGGCCCCCGCTTCCCTCTCCTTCCGGCGTGGCCAGTGAACACTACGGCCAGCCGGCGCGTGCCCTGCGCCGGTGGGAAGTGAAAAGGCTGGTGCGGCGCTTCATCGAGGCCGCCGGCCGGGTCAAGGCGGCCGGAGCTGACGGGGTGGAATTGCATGCCGCTCACGGCTACCTCATCCAGCAGTTCCTCAGCCCCTACACCAACCGCCGCTCCGACCAGTACGGCGGCAGCCTGGACAACCGCATGCGCTTCCTGCTTGAGGTGATCGAGGGCGTCCGCCGTGAATGCGGCAGGGACTACCCCCTCATCGTCCGGCTCACCGTGGACGAATTCTACCGCGAGATCGGCCGGTCCGGCCAGGGGTTAGAGCTGGAGGAAGGGGTGGAGATAGCCCGGCGCCTGGAAAAAGCCGGCGTCGACGCCATCGATATCTCATCCGGCAACTACGAAACAATCAACTGGTGGCTGGAGCCCATGTCCTTTGCGCCCGGCTGGCGCAAGAACCTGGCCCGCGCGGTCAAGGAAGCCGTGGACATCCCGGTGATCGCCGCCAACCTCATCCGCTCGCCGGAACAGGCCGAAGCCCAACTGGCCGACGGCACCCAGGACTTCATAGCCTTGGGAAGGCCGCTGATCGCCGACCCCGCGTGGATAACCAAGGCGCGGGAAGGGCGGGAGGATGAGACGACCCGCTGCATCTCCTGCCTCTGGTGCATGGAGTCGATGGGGAAGAACGGCCTGAAGAACCTGGGCGCCGAGTGCACCGTCAACCCCCGCCTGGGGCGGGAGAGGGAGACTGCCGGCCTGCGCGAAAATGGAGCAGGCCGGAAAGTTGCCATAGTCGGAGCCGGGCCGGCCGGGATGACCGCCGCCCGGGTGCTGGGAGAGCGCGGCTTCGCCCCGGTGGTCTTCGAGAAAGCCGCGGTTTCCGGCGGCCAGCTCAACCTGGGCGACAAACCGCCTGGCAAGGAGAAGATAGACTGGTGTATCGCCGACCTGGAAAAAGCCGCCCTTCGCAGTGGGGCTGAGTTCCGCTTCGACACCGATCCCTCCACCGCGGACGTCGCCGCCCTCGACCCCTGCGCGGTCATCGTCGCCACCGGAGGCTCACCGCTGGTGCCGAAGATACCCGGGGTCGACCGGCAACACGTCTGCACCGTCGACCGGGTGCTGGACGGCACGGTGCGGCCAGAGGGTGAAACCGTCGCCGTCATCGGCTCCGGCATGACCGGCCTGGAGACGGCGGAACTGCTGGCGGAAGCGGGCAACCGGGTCATAATCGTGGAGATGCTCGCCGGCATCGCCCCCGGCGCCTACGCCCAGAACGTGGAGGACGTCCGGCACCACCTCGACCGGCACGAGCCGGAATACCTGGTCTCCCACAAGCTGGTGGAGATCGGGGAAGGCGAGATAATCCTGGAAGAAGTGGGGAGCGGGCGCCGCCTCACCCGCCGGGCCGACCGGGTGGTCCTCTCCCTGGGCGTAAAGAGTGAGAACGGGGTCTTCGAGGAGTGGAAATCACGTTTCCCACGCATGGAGCTCATCGGCGACGCCCGCAAGGTGGGGCGCATCTACAGCGCCACCAGGGAAGGTTTCGACACGGCATTCGATCTTTAGTAAGAAAGGAGAAAACCATGGAACATGAAGTCAACTGCGATTGCGCCGGGTGCGCGGAGGCCCCAGCGGCTTTTGACGTGAGCCCCAATCCCGCCATCATGGCCCTGCGCTTCGTCAGCTTCGCGGCGGCCGCGGCCGTGGGGTTGGCGGGCACCGTCAAGAGCGGCAACAAGAAGGCCCTGGCGGCCTGGCTGGCCGGGTGGGCGCTATTCCTCTCCATCCCCCGCTACCTCATCTGCGCCAGCTGCAGCGGCTACGGCAAGATGTGCTACTCCTACTACCTGGGCAAGTACACCAGCATGATCTTCCCTAAGCGGGAGAAGCCGGTGCCCCAGATCGGCCTGGGAATGGAAGTGCTCTCCCTGTCTACCATCTTCTGGGCCCCGGCTTTTGCCATGCGCAAGGACCGCAAGAATCTTCTCACCTACCTCGTCCTCATGGACCTGGTGCTGGCCGGACAGTTCTTCCACGCCTGCCGCTACTGCGGCACCCACGCCGACGACGAGTTCAAGAATGTCTGCCCCGCCTACAACATCTGGAACAAGACCAGGTAAGCGCTTCTTCTAAAAAGAAGAGTTACGGATATAGCCAGGGCTCCGGCCCTGGCTATGTGTTTTCCTCTTCCCGGCCATTGGCCGCTAAGCTTGTGCATCCGTTCTCAACACTGGATAATTTTCTTGCTGGCTGTTCTTTACAGAAGATTCATTCCGGGAGGGGAAAATGTTCAAAGGTATAGAGATCAAGAAACTGGTACTGGTGAGCACCCTCTGCTGCGTGCTGCTGATCGCTTCGGTGTCGGTCTACCTCATATTCAGCTCCCGCTCCAACCTGCGCAGCCAGACCGACCGCATGAAGACAGCCATGGCCGAGCAGATCGCCGGCCACCTGCAGTACTGTTACGCCAGCATGGCGGATTACCTGAGAGGCATCGATATCCAGTTCGGCTCCAGCATGCAGGAACTCCTGAGCAACTCGGCAGCTCTCTACGATTTCTTCATGACCTCCATCCTGCGGGCCTACAACGCCGACTTCATCGTCGTCTACTCTGGAGAAAAGGTCACTGCTTCCGCCGCCAGTCCCGGCCTCCAGGTCCCCCAGAACCTGGACCTCGGGATGACCGGGGGCGAGGAGTACGCCGTCGTGGACGAGATCGGCGGGCGGCAGGGCACCTTCCTGGTGATCAACAAGCCGGGGCTGATCCCCGGGAGCAGCATGCTCTACGTCATCGACAACACCTCCCAGGACGCGGCCATCAGGCAGGCCTACGAGGACGAGAAGTCCGACGCCATCCGGCAGCAGGTATGGGGGGTAATCATCCTCTTCCTGCTCATCCTGGCCCTCTCCCTGTTGATCATCTACATCTCCATCCGGCGCTGGCTGGGCCGGCCCATGGAGCGGTTGAGCCGGGAGGCCCGGGAGATCATGCGGGGCGAGGCCGGCGCAGAGGAAGAGGTGAGGGAAGGAAGCATCTTCGCCAACCTGCAGCGCCTGGTCAACAGCGGCCGGGTCATCCTGGGCAAGGGCGAGGCGGCCGGTGGTGGCGGAGAAACGGAGAAGCCGATCAGGCGGCGGGAGATCAGCAAGGTCATCGCGGTCTGGGCCGCCGTGACCACCCTGCTCTTCCTGGCCAGCACCATCATCTTGCTGGTCACCTCGATATCCCTGACCAATTCCAAGACCGAGGAGATACTCAACAGCGTCGACCAGGAGATGGCTGACTACTACGCCGGCTGCTACGACTCCATCATCGACTACACCAAGACCAACCCCGACGTCTACATCGGGGCCGAGCTCTGGAACCCCGACGCCACCATCGACCGCGACGCCACCATAGAACGCCTCGCCAACCTGGTCCGGGTCACCTTCGACTGCGATGCCAACGTGGCTTATGTCGAGCCGGGAGGCAAGGGTAAGTACTACACCTCGGTAAAGGAGGGCGTGGAGTTGAAGGAGCCGCTATTAACCGAAGTGGGAGACTCCATCAATATCTACGAGGGTTATTACCGTGAAGGCGACCTGGTGATACTTAACATGAACCCCTCGGACTACCCAGGATTCGGTGAAGGCCAGTTCGAGTACTATGTCGTCAACGTCACCCCACAGGCCGATGTGCTGGAAGGCCTCTACGAGGACGGCACCAGCAGCCTGCTCACCAGCCAGCTCCTGCTCAGCCTGCTCTTCCTCCTGCTCTGCCTGGCCTTCTCGCCCCTGGTGATGGCCTGGGCCACCATGCGTTACGTGACCCGTCCCATCATCGAACTGGACACCATCTCCGAGAAGCTCATGGAGGGCGACCTGAACGTGGAGATCACCGTTGACGAGAGGAGCGCCTTCGCCGACATGCAGCGGCTGCTCAAGCGGGCCCAGGAGATGCTGCAGTCGATGGCCTAGGTTACAGGCCCATCTCGTGCAGGGAGGCCAGCGCCTCCCTGCACCCGGCTTCGTTCAGGGCCGGGCAGTCCTCGAGACCCTTCTTCCCCTCCGCCAGCTTGGCGGCATAGGCCATGCAGGTATCGAGGCCGCACTCCCGGCAGTTGGTGCGGGGGAGCAGCTTGAGCACCTCCAACACCCCAGGCTTCTTCCAGGTGTCGAAACTGGGCTCGAGGTTGGCCCGGTTCTCCCACAACGCGTTGATCCTCTCGATGATTGCGCGGGCTTCCCGGTCCGCCTCGTCCCGGTCGGTGATGCTCGAGATGGCGATCTGGTCGGACCGCAGGGCATACTTGCGGCCGCCTTCCTTGAACACCAGCACCGGGATGCCCGGTATGAACTCGCCCTTTCCCACCGTGCCGTTGACATAGGGCAGGGCTTCGCTTATGTCGTTCTTCAGGACCACCTTGGCCACGAAGTAGGCGACGAGGAGTCGCAGGCCGGCGTGGTCACCTCGATGTCGTAATCCTCGATCAGCATCCGTCATCACTTCCTCTGGCCATGGAATTCCTCAATAATTCCTCA
>CAVXXD010000018.1:0-247309 GCA_963765625.1 uncultured bacterium | reverse complement strand
TGAAGAAGAACTCGCCCGTATGGCTTAAAAGAAACTCCATGGTGCCGGCCCCCTGGTACCCGATGGACGCCGTGCCCCGCACCGCCGCCTCCCCCATGGCTGCGCGGGTCTGGGCCGACAAAGCGGGCGAGGGCGCTTCTTCCAGCAACTTCTGATTGCGGCGTTGGATGGAGCAGTCACGCTCATTGAGGTGGACCACCTTACCGTGGCCGTCCGCCATCACCTGGACTTCGACGTGCCGGGCGTCGCGCAGAAACTTCTCCAGGTAGACTTCTTCCGAACCGAAGGCATGGCGGGCCTCCGCCTTGACCAGCGGCAACGCTTTCACCAGTTCCTGCCGGCCGGCCACGACGCGCAGCCCCTTGCCGCCCCCGCCCAGCGAGGCCTTGAGCAGCACGGGGTAGCCCATCTCCTCCGCCACCCTCAGGGCGATGGACTCGTCCAGGTCCGAGGAAGAGTAACCGGGAAGCACCGGCACGCCCGCCGCCTGCATGGCCTCGCGCGCGTTGGCCTTGTTCCCGGTCATGGACATGGCCTCCGGGGAGGGGCCGATGAAGACGATGCCGTTCCCGGCGCAGGCCCGCGCGAAGTCCTCGTTCTCCGAGAGGAAGCCGTAGCCGGGGTGGACGGCGTCGGCCCCGGAGATCTCCGCCGCCCCAAGGATGTTGCGGACATTGAGGTAGGACTCGCCCGAGGAGGGCGGCCCCACGCAGATCTTGCGGTCGACGAAGCGGAGGTGGAGGGCGTCCTCGTCGGCCTTGGAGTAGACCCCCACCGTTTCCAGCCCAAGTTTTTTACATGCTCTCAATATTCGCAGGGCGACTTCGCCCCGGTTGGCTATGAGTACCCGCTTGAACACTGCTAACCTCCCAGGGGTTCGATCTCCATGAGGACCTCGTCATACTCGACCCCCGCCGCGTGCTCCGGCACGATACGCTTGACCACGCCGGCCACCGGGGCGTGGATCTCGTTGAAAAGTTTCATCACCTCGATGATGCAGAGGATCTGCCCTTCCTCAACCTTGTCCCCCACCTCCACGTAGGGAGGGGTCCCGGGAGCCGATGTGCGGTAGAACGTCCCCACCATGGGCGACTTGACGTGGATGAGGTTGAGGTCCTCGGGCCTGGGCTCGGGGACACTCCGCCCGGCCGGGGAAACCGCGTGCCCCACTTCCGCCGAACCGCCGCCGTCTCCCAGGTTAATGGTGATGCTCATGTTCCGAAAGGCCTGGCTGACCTCCTGGCTGACGATCTGGGCGATACTCTGGGCCATCTCCACCGTGGACTGCTCCTCCACCTTATGGCCGTGGTCGCGCCGCTCCTTCTTCTGGGGCGCGGGCTCCTCGGCCGTAGGGTTCTTTCTCCACTGGAAGAACTTGAGAGCGGTGTCGGGAAAGATAGCGTAGGAGAGGTAGTCCTCTTCTTTCTCCACCAGGGACGGGTCCAGGCCGGCCTTGGCCCGCGGCAGCTCCGGCTCCAGCACGTCGGCCGGCCGGCAGTCGATGGGCTCCTCGCCCTTGAGGGCTTTCTTTTTCAGCTCCTCACTGATGGGGGCGGGGGTACGGCCGTAGAAGCCGCGGACGTAGTTCTCGATCTCGCGGGGGATGATCTTGTAGCGCTCTCCCAGCAGTACGTTGAAGACGGCCTGGGTGCCCACCAGCTGGCTGGTGGGGGTGACCAGGGGCGGGTAGCCCATGTCCGCGCGCACCCGGGGCACTTCCTCCAAAACTTCCTCCATGCGGTCCAGCGCGTTCTGCTGCTCCAGCTGGGCGATGAGGTTGGAGGCCATGCCGCCGGGGATCTGGTGGGAGATGACCGTGACGTCGATCAAGGGCTGCTCCTGCCCCATGAGCTTGCGGTTGCGGGCTACCACCTCGAAATACTCGGAGACGTCGCGGATGGCATCCATGTCCAGGTCCAGTTCGTAGGGGGTGCCGCGCAGCGAGGCCACCATGGTCTCAACCGCCGGTTGGCTGGTGTAGAGGGAAAGGGGGGCGGCGGCGCAGTCCACCACGTCGGCACCGGCCTCGATGGCCTTGATGTAGGAGTTGGAGGCCATGCCGGTGGAAGCGTGGCTGTGGAGCTGGATGGGCACCTCGACCACTTCTTTCAGCCGCTTGACCAGCTCGTAGGCGACGTAGGGGGCAAGGATGCCGGACATGTCCTTGATGCAGATGGAGTCGGAGCCCATGTCCACCAGCTCCTCCGCCACCTTGACGAAGAACTCGATGTCGTGCACCGGGCTGACGGTGTAGCAGATGGTCCCCTGGGCGTGGGCGCCCTCCCGCACCGTGACTTCTATGGCCTTCTGCATGTTGCGGGTGTCGTTTAGAGCATCGAAGATGCGAATGATGTCCATGCCGCCGGCCACGGTGCGCTTGATGAACTCCTCCAACACGTCGTCGGGGTAGTTGCGGTAACCGACGATGTTCTGGCCGCGCAGCAGCATCTGTATCTTGGTGTGAGCGAACTTCTCCCGGACCTTCTTCAGCCGCTCCCAGGGGTCCTCGTTGAGGTAGCGCATGCAGACGTCGAAGGTGGCGCCTCCCCAGACCTCCACCGAGTGATATCCCACTTCCTCGATGCGCTCGGCGATGGGCAGGATGTCCGAAAGCTTCATGCGGGTGGCCCAGAGTGACTGGGGAGCATCCCTCAGGGTGGTATCGGTTACGCCTACGCGGTGTCTCTGTTCCAACTCTTTCCTCCGTTGTTTATCCGGTGATGCGGTGCCGGCCCTGTAATCAGAGGGCCTCGCCGTGGTCTGGGTTGTTCGGTGGATACGGTACCTATATGACCCGGGGCTTTCGCCTGCGCCGGCTCAAGGCCGCGCTTCCCCCCAGGACGATGGTGGCCGCCGCCACTCCCTTGAGAAGGTCGACGGCTATGAAGGGCTTGATGCCCAGGTTCCAGGCCAGCCAGCCGCTGCTGCCGTTGGCCCCCAGCCAGGCTGCCAGCCAGATGGCGCCGCAGGTGTAGATGGCCAGGATGCCGGCGAGGGAGGCCCCGAAAGCGCCGGCAACGGGATGAGGCGCGATTTTCGCGTTGCTGCTCCTCTCCCGCAGGTAGCCGGCTACCGCGGCGGCCGCGACGAAGCCCCAGAGGTAACCGCCGGTGGGCCCGAAGAGGACGGCCGGCCCCGAATAGGGTAAGGCCGCGAAGAAGGGGGCGCCGCACAGGCCCATGAGGATGTAGGTGACCTGGCTGGCCGGGCCCCATACCGGCCCCAGTGCCAGCCCCGCCAGCAGGGCGAAGAAGACCTGCATGGTCACGGGCACGGGGGTCAGCGGGATCTTGACGATGGCGCCGATGCCGGTAAGGGCCGCGAAAGCCAGCGCCCAGCCGGCCATCTCCGCCTCGCGGCGGTTTAGCCCTATTCCGGTCGTCACGTTTCTCAGCTGAGCTGTTCTTATCTGGCTCATGGCCCCTCCAAATCGTTTTTCTCTATTATTAAGGAAATCCCGGGGCTGTCAATAGAATTCTAGAAACGCTTCTTGTAGTCGGGGCACTCGGTGGCGTTGGGGCGCGCCGGATTGGTACAGGCGCCGGGGTAGTCGTACATGCAGCTGTCGCAGAGCAGGCGCTTGCCGAGGAAGTACACCTTAAGCTTCTTTAAAAGACTCATGGGCCTATTTTACCAGATGATCATCTCGCGATAAGTGCCTCTAAGTTGCGGAAGAACAACCTCTCCCTGTCCGCGGCGGATAATGGCAGCGCCTCGACCCAGCCCTTGATGGTGCCGTAGTCGTAGTCGCCGCCGGGGGCCTGCGGGCCGTAGGGGCCGTCCGTCCCGTAGAGGCACTTGCCCACTCCCAGGTATTCCACCACTTCAGTGACGAGGGCCGGGTTGAGATAGGGGCTGGAGAGGTCGACGAAGACGCCCTCCTTTTCTTTCGCGTAAACCCAGAATCTCTTGAAGAAGGGTATGCCGGCGTGGGCGTAGACTACCTTAAGGCCGGGATAGCGGTCGGGAAGGCGCTGGAAGTCGCCCCGGCCTGCTTGTGCCCCGAGGTGGATCAGCAGGGGCCGGCCGTTCTCTGAGCACCAGGCGGCCACGGGGTCCAGCAGGCTGACGGGGTAGCGGTGCATGAAGGGGTGGGCCTTAGCCCCCACCAGGCCGGGGTGGTCCTTCCACTTCTCCAGTTCGGAGACGGGGTCGTGGGCGGCGGGGTTGACGAAGGCCCAGCCCATCAGGCGGTCGGGGTACTCGTCCACCGCCTTGAAGACCGCGGCATTGTCGGGCTCAGGGTAGATGCGGATCTTTTTGTTGATGAGGACGAAGTTGCCTTTGTTGTCCACCATGGTCTCGTAGAGAGCGCGGCCCAGCGGATTGAGGCGAACCAGGTTGAAGCGCAGCATGTTCTGGGCCGTCAACATCACCGGGCCGTGCAGCCGGAACGGCTCGCAGATGGCGCCGATTATGGCGGCCTTGTCGATGCCGTGCCGGTCCATGCACGCCAGCATGCGCTCGAGGGCCAGGGCCTCGGGGTCGAAGTGGATGTGGGCGTCGATAACCTTCATACGTTGATTCTAGCACCGTTCCTATACCCCTGTGGCTGTATTACCGGTAGGTTTACTATCAGAAATCTGGTTTTCACCATAGAATATTCATACGGTTTGAATATGAAGGAGGAAGTCGATGAGCAAGTGGAGCCAGATGTACGCGGACAAGCTGACCACCCCCGCGGAAGCGATGAAAGATATCAAAGACGGGGACAAGGTGTGGGCCAGCGGCGGCTCCTCCACGCCCGCGGCGTTGATGGACGCCCTCTTCGACCGGGCACCCGAGCTTAAGGACGTAAAGTTCGGGAGCTACATCATGCTGGCGCCCACCGCCAAGGTGATGCAGCCGGAGACGCAGCGCAACATCCTCGTGGACAACTACTACGCCACGCCCCTGGATCGCGGCTTTCTGGCGGCCGGCCTGATGACCCACTCGCCCTACAACTTCCACCAGCTCAGCCGGACGGCCACGGCCAACGCCGGTTATCACAAGCTGCTTGTACAGACCGGCCCCATGGACGAGAACGGCTACCTCAACCAGGGCACCTTCGCCAACTTCCTCGACGTCATCGAACGACTGGGCGATGTCTACGTGCAGGTCAACAACGAGCAGCCCCGCATCCACGGGCAGAACAACCTGCACATATCGCAGGTGAAAAGGGTGGTGGAAAGCCACCATCCCGTCTTCGCCATGCCCCCCGCCCCCATAGAGGAGACCGACCGGGCCATCGCGGAGAACATCATCGGCCTCATTGAGGACGGCTCCACCGTGCAACTGGGCATCGGCGGCACCACCAACGCCATCGGCGAACTGCTGATGGAAAAGAAACACCTGGGGTGCCACAGCGAGATGATCAACGACGCCTACATGAAGCTCTTCGAAGCGGGGGCCCTCGACGGCAGCCGCAAGAACTTCCACCGCTTCCAGATGAACAGCTTCTTCGCCCTGGGATCAGCGGAGCTCTACAAGTGGATGGACGACAACCCCATGATCTACTTCACTCCCATCAGCTACAATAACAACCCCAACATCATCGGGAAGAACGACAACCTCGTCGCCATCAACACCACCCTTTCCATCGACATATCCGGCCAGTGCGCCTCCGAGGCTTTCGGCCCCATCCAGTACACCGCCACCGGCGGGCAGGTGGACTTCACCAAGGGAGCCTGGATCAGCAGGGGGGGCAAGGCGATAATGGTGACCTCGTCGACCGCGACTAAAAAGGACGGCACGGTCGTCTCGAAGATAGTGCCCCAGCTGCAGGCCGGCAGCGTGGTGACCCTGCCACGAGCCGACGCCATGTACATCGCCACGGAATACGGCGTCGTCAACCTGGCGGGGATGGACCTGCGCGAGCGGGCCCGGGCCATGATCAGCCTGGCCCACCCCGATTTCCGCCGCGAGCTCGCCGACTACGCCGAGGAGGTGAAATACTTCATTCTGCCGGAGCACAATCCTTTGAACGGTTGAGCCCCGTTTCCCTCTTATCGAAATAACCGTAACAACCATCGCAACCAACGCAACCAAAGGGGGTCTCGAAATGAGCAAGTGGACCGCGATATACGCCGACAAGTTGACCAGCCCCGCTGAGGCCATGAAAGGCATCAAGGACGGGGATCGCATATTGATCAGCAGCGCCAGCAACACTCCCACCGCGCTGATAGACGCGCTGATAGACCGGGCCGAGGAGGTCCGGGGCGTCCAGATCGGGGGCTTCATCATCAGGGCGGACATGCCCAGGCTGATGAAACCCGAACTGCAGCGCCACATCCTCATCGACAACTACTACGCCGCCGCCGACGAGAGGCCGTGGCTGCGGCAGGGCTTGATGACCCACACGCCCTACACCTTCCACCGACTTACCAGGAACGCCACACGCAACGGGAAGTACAATAAACTCTTTCTGCAGGCAGGCCCCATGGATAAGCAAGGTTTCTTGAATCTGGGGGTCTTTTCCAATTACCTGGACGCCCTGCACAAGATCGACGAGATTTACGTCGAGGTCAACGAAAAGCAGCCGCGGGTGCTCGGCCAGAACCACATCCACATCACCCAGGTCACCAAGCTGGTCGAGAACAACCACGCGCTTTTCTGCGCCAAGCCGGCCGTCCCCAGTGAGACCGACATGGCCATAGCCGAGAACATCATCCACCTGGTCAAGGACGGCTCCACCGTGCAGCTGGGCATCGGCGGCACCCCCAACGCCCTCGGCGAGCTGCTGCTGGAGAAGCGCCACCTGGGCTGCCACACCGAGATGGTCTGCGACTCCTACATGAAGCTCTTCGAAGAAGGGGCCATGGACAACTCCCGCAAGAGCTTCCACCGCTACCAGATGTGCGGCTTCTTCGCCCTGGGCTCGCAGGAACTCTACGACTGGATGGACGATAACGAGGCCATCTACTTCAGCCCCATCAGCTACAACAACAACCCCAACGTCATCGGCCTCAACGAGAACCTGGTCTCCATCAACGGCACCCTCTCGGTAGACATCAGCGGGCAGTGCGCCTCGGAGGCCTTCGGCCCCTTCCAGTTCACGGCTACGGGCGGCCAGGTCGACTTCGCGCGGGGCGCCTGGCTCAGCCGGGGCGGCAAGTCCATCATCATCACCCACTCCACCGCCACCAACCGCAACGGCGAGCTCTTCTCCAAGATCGTGCCCCAGCTGGCACCGGGCAGCATCGTCACCCTCCCGCGAACGGACGTCATGTACGTCGCCACGGAGTTTGGTGTTGTGAACCTGGCGGGTTTGAACCTGCGCGAGCGGGCGCAGGCGCTGATAAGCATCGCCCACCCCGATTTCCGCCGTGAACTGGCCGGCTACGCCGAAGAGGTGAAGTACTTCGTGCTGCCGGAGCACAACCCCTTCTACGACGGCGGTGGCAACGCTGAAATCTAGCGTCGTAGGAAAATTGGGGTCAGACCCTTTCTCCACTTTCTCGGCCGTTTTCCCAGGTCACCGAATCTGAAGTGGAGAAAGGGTCTGACCCCAATTTTCTTTCGTGGTAGTATGGGGGCGAGGTGATGAGGTTTGTTTCCGGAGTACGAAGAGCCCCTGTTCCGCCCGCCCTGCGAGGCGGGGTCGCTGATTATCCAGGTTACCCTGGGCTGCCCCCACAACGCCTGCTCCTTCTGCGCCATGTACAAGATGAAGAAGTACCGGGTGCGCGAAGTGGAGGAGGTCAAGGAGGACCTGCGCAAGGCCCGGTCGATGTACTCCCGCGTCCCCTCCATCTTCTTCGCCGACGGCAACACCATCGCCATGAACGCAGGCAAGCTGACGGAGATCATCTCCTTCGCGCGCGAGCTCTTCCCGGAGGTGGAGCGCATCTCCAGCTACGGCGGGGCACGCTTCCTCAAGGGCAAGTCCCCCGAGGCCCTGCGGAAGTGGAAAGAGGCCGGGCTGAGCATCATCTACCTGGGGCTGGAGTCGGGGGACGACGAGATCCTGCGCCGGATCAACAAGGGCGTCACTTCCGAGGACATGGTGGAGGCGGCGCGCCGGGTCAGGGAAGCGGGCATCAGCCTCAGCGCCTACGTGCTGCTGGGCATCGGCGGCATGGAGCGCTGGGAGCAGCACGCCCGTAACACCGCTATCACCCTCAACCGCATGCAGCCCGACTTCATCCGTCCCCGCACCTTCTACCCCGTCCCCGACACACCGCTGTGGGACGAGATCGCACGTGGCGAATTCACCGAAGCGGACGGGGAGACGGTGATGCGCGAGCTCAAACTGATGCTGGAGAACCTGGACGTGGAGGGAGCGAGTTTCCTTTCCGACCACATCTCCAACTACGTCCCCGTCTACGGCCTGCTCAACCGGGACCGCGAAGAGATGATCGCCACCATCGACGAGGCCCTGACCGCCCCGGACGGTCGCCTCGGCCCGCGCTACCTCACCAGCCTGTAAACACTGAGATTCCTATTTGGAGATTTTGTAATGACGGTCGTTTTCCAAGATGAAGACCTTTATACAACCCTTAAGGTAGAGGCGGCCAGAAGAAATGCTTCCGCCGATAATCCGGGAAGCGCAAGAGGAATACGAAAGCAGGGAGGCGCTCCTGGGAAAAAGCCCGGGAAGGCCTGGAAAAACCCGCCGCCGACACCGGGAAGCCCGGCCAGAAACGTGTACGATATTGAGATATCGCCGGCAGCCGACCCGGGGGGAGAAAGATCGTAGGCACTTCCGGGTGATCTACGAAATCGATGACCGGAAGATGCTGGTTATTCTTCTTCATGTCTCAAGACGCAGTGAGAGCACTTACGGCTAAGAAAAGGGCCGGCCATGGAGGCCGGGCCCTTTTCTTTTCTTTTACCCTCAGCCGCCGCGGATAGCATCGATGATGGCGGGGTCGAGTTCCTCGAACCGCTCCAGCCACTCGATGCGCTCCTTGCGCAGGGCTTCTTCCAGGGTCTGGATCTCCTCCGGCTGGTAGAAGTTGCGCAGGTCGAAGCGGGCGTAGTCGATGCCGGGCACTTCCTCCGGCACTTCGTATCCCCAGAAGGGGTCGGGGTGCCACTTGATCTGGTCGCGCGCGATCATCTCGATGATCTTGACCGAGTCGCGCACGGTGATGTTCTCTCCCGCCGTGCCCTCGGTGGCGCCGACGTTGCCGGTGTTCATCATGTAGCACTTGATGGCGGGGTTCTGCCTGAGGATGGAGAGGAAGATGTTCCCCTCCTCCGCTTCGGAGCCTACGATGAAGGGGTTGGTACCCACCACGCGGATGGCCCGCCCGGCCATGGTGGGGTCTCCGGCGGAGGTCTCGATGGACTCGCCGAGCATGAAGGCGGCGGCGCCGAAAGCCGGGTTGAGCCGCGCCACCGGTGGCACCACGTCGCGGCGGCGGACGATGAAGACTATGGCCTGGACCTGCTTCAGGTCCACGTCGGTGTCGGTAAAGGCCACGTCGCTTCGCTTGACCATGGCCCTCCCGTTAGAGGTGATGGAGCTGTCGAAGAAATCGATACTGCTGTCGTTGTAGACCATGACGTTCTCCAGGATGGAGCGGGGGCTGAGGCAGGCGGCATAGAGCAGCGGCTGCGACTTGAGGTCGAGGGCATCGGTCTTGATGTAGTAGGAGTTCTCCGTCCCCATGGCGCTGCCGTCGGGCCTCAGGATGCACACGTCGTCCTGGTGGATGAAGACGCGCTCCGGCGACTCCAGCCAGTGGGAGTGACAGGTGAGACTGGTTTTGCCGGTGCCGGAGAGGCCGAAGAAAAGGAAGCCGACATCGTTCAGCTTGCCGTCTTCTTTGACCCGGACCGTCTTGGAACCGGCGTGCAGCCCCAGGCACTGCCGCTTCTTCACGGCGTACATCAGCTGGCGGAGCATGGCCTTTTTGTTCTCGCCCTTGTAGTCGGTCCCCAGGATAATGGTCAACCCCTCCTCGGGAAAGACCATCACCCGGCGCTCCGGCCACTCGGCCACGGTGACAGTGACGAAGTCCGGCTTGCTGTCCGGGTTTTCCTGCTCGAAGAGGGTGTTGCCCCACATCAGGGGGATGCGGGCGAACTTCGAGGTGATGTAGACGCGGGCATGGAAGCGGAAGTCGGGGTGCTCGCACATGCGCCGGTCAAGCTGTATGACTTCCTTGTCCTTGAGGTACTCGAAGACTTCCGCCAGCAGCTTCATGTCCTTATCGTCGGGCGATTTCTCGTGATATATCTCGGTGAACTTGGCGCTGCGGTTACGCACCGTGGTGATGACGGACAGGTTGCCCACCTGGGTGAGCTTCCCGCCCTGCTCCAGCGCCCATTCCCGCAGCTGGGCATCGGTGGGGTTGTTGATTATCTTGCCAACCTTGAGCATCCTGCCATTGATCTCGATGGTATCCTGCATCGCTATCATCCTTTTCTTATTTCTCGGACCGCGGTTATTACAGAGGGGGGGACGTTCTGCGGTCCAGGCGGTGCTCCGTCCTCTCCCGTGCGTTATATTATACATTTTCCCTGATGAGATGGAAGAAACAGGGAGATGTTCTTATATAATGTTTCTGTTAGTTCGAAAGAAGGAGGAACGGGCCATGAGTTATTCCGAACTGGACAAGATACGCCTGAGGTACCTGGAGACGCGCTGCCGGACGGCGGCGGAAGGGCTGCGCAAGCGGGGCATGGACGCCCGCGTGGCCGCGGGCCGCGAAGCGGCGGTGGAAGAAGTGCTGTCGATCATCCCGCCCGGTGCCGACGTGGGGTGCGGCGGCTCGGTCACCATACGCGAGCTGGGCCTGCTGGAGAAGCTGCGGGAGCGCGGCAACCAGGTGTTCGTCCACGACCCCACCATGACCTTCGAAGAGACCGATAAGACGCGCCGGCAGGCGCTGCTCTGCCCGTACTACCTCAGTTCCAGCAATGCCATCACCCTCAAGGGCGAACTGGTCAACGTGGACGGTGTCGGCAACCGCGTCTGTGGCATCACCTACGGCCCCTCCACCGTGGTCATCGTGGCCGGGGCCAACAAGCTCACCGCCGACCTGGACGAGGCCATGGCGCGCATCCGGGGTGTGGCCGCTCCCGCCAACGCCATGCGCTACAACCTGGACCTGCCCTGCGTGAAGAAGGGGCAGTGCGCCGACTGCCGCTCCGACATCTCCATCTGCCGGGTCACCACCATCACCTCCATGCGGCCGATGCTCACCGACCTGAAGGTGGTGCTGGTCCCGGACGAGCTCGGCTTTTAATGGGGTCAGGTCTATCGTTTATTATTTTCTCCCAGATAATGGTAAATGCTGATTCAAACCGTTTGGTAATTTATGGGAGAAAATAATAAACGATAGACCTGACCCCATTTCTGTCAACGGTTGATTTTTAAAGCGGGCGGCGTGATAATTCTCGTGGCATGTTAAGGCGGCCTTTCAGGCCGGCATCCAGCCGGGTGCCGGCTTTTTCTTTTAACGGAGAGATAAGGACCGATGAAACATAGAGGTGTGGCGGCAAGGATCGTGATGATCGACAATTACGATTCATTCACCTACAACCTGGTACAGTTCCTGGGCGACCTGGGAGCCGACCTCCTGGTCTACCGCAACGACCACGTCACCCCGGAAAAGATCGCCGAGATCAAACCGAACGGCATCGTCATATCCCCCGGCCCCTGCACCCCCGACCAGGCCGGCATCTCGCGCCGGGTCATCACCGAACTGGGCCCGGAGATACCGGTGCTGGGAGTCTGCCTGGGACATCAATGCATAGGGGATGTCTTCGGCGGCAGGGTGGACCGGGCGCCCTACGTGATGCACGGCAAAACCTCCGGCGTCCATCACGACGGCCGGGGCGTCTTCTACGGCCTGCCCAGCCCCATCGAGTGCGCGCGCTATCACTCCCTGGCCGTCTACGACGAAGGGCTGCCGGCCTGCCTGGAGGTGAGCGCCCGCACCGAGGACGGGGTGATCATGGGCCTGCGCCACCGCACCTGGCCCGTCGAGGGCATCCAGTTCCACCCGGAATCGTTCATGACCGAGGAGGGCATGCGCCTGCTCGGTAATTTCCTGGAGATGTGCGTATGAAAGTGATGGTGGGAGAGAGGCGGGGGCGCTGCGTGGAGTTGCGCCTGGATGTCGAGGACTTGAGCGGGGCCGGCAGCCCGGAAGAGCTCTTTTCCCGCGTGGCCCACCTTCCCTGGTCCGCCTTCCTCGACTCCAGCCTGGAGATGGAGGCATACGGCAATTACTCCTTCATCGGCTTCGACCCCTACATGGTGATGCTGTTCGGGACGGGGCAGACCACTTACCTGGGAAGGGACGGGGTGATCCGCACCTCCCGGGAACATCCCCTGGAAGCCCTGCGCCGGGTACTGGCTTCCCGGCGCATCCCCGTCTTCAACCCCTCGCACCCACCCTTCACCGGAGGGGCCATGGGCTGGTTCTCTTACGAACTGGGACGCTACATCGAGAGGCTGCCGGGAAGGGTGGCCGACGACATCGCCCTGCCGGAGATGGCCCTGGGCTTCTACGACAAGGTAGTGGCTCACGACCACCGCACCGGACGTACCTGGCTTTTCACTACCTCCACGGGAGACGGCCGCGAAGCGAGAGGCTTACGTGAGAAGGCCCTGCGCCAGCTGGAGACCATGCCCCCGGTGATGGCATGGAAGAACGGCGGCAAGGCCGGCTTTTCTTCCAACTTCACCCACGAAGAATACATCGAGGCGGTCAAGCGGGTGAAGGAATATATCGTGGCGGGGGACATCTATCAGGCCAACCTGACCCAGCGCTTCACCACCATCCTCAAGCAGCACCCCTGGGAGATGTACCGGCGGCTGCGCCGCGTCAACGCCGCGCCCTTCGCGGCTTACCTCAACTTCGGGGAGGGGCAGGTCTGCTCTTCCTCGCCCGAGCGTTTTCTCAAGGTGGAGGGCCGGAAGGTGGAGACCAGGCCCATCAAAGGGACGCGCCCCCGCTCCTCCGACCCGGAAGACGACCGGCTGCTGGGGGAGGAACTGCTGGCGAGCCGGAAGGACCATGCCGAGCTCTCCATGATCGTCGACCTCCTCCGTAATGACCTGGGCCGGGTCTGCGAGTACGGCAGTGTCGAGGTAAAGGAACACGCGGTGCTGGAATCCTACGCCACCGTGCACCACCTGGTCTCCACGGTCACGGGCAGCCTGCACGAGGGGCGGGGGCTGGCCGACCTGCTGCGAGCCACCTTCCCCGGCGGCTCCATAACCGGCGCTCCCAAGATCCGTGCCATGGAGATCATCGACGAGCTGGAACCCACGGCGCGCAGCGTCTACACCGGGTCCATCGGGTACCTGGGCTTCAACGGCCACTCCGACTTGAACATCGCCATCCGCACCATCATCGCCAAGGGGGACCGCGCCTACTTCCAGGTGGGCGGGGGCATCGTGGCCGACTCCTCGCCCCAGGACGAGTTCGAAGAGACGCTACACAAAGGAAAGGCCCTCTTCGAAGCCCTGGTAGGGTAAAATATCCCCATGGATTGGAAGATGATCGACCTCGAAACCATCGATTCCACCAACCTGGAAGCCCGCCGCCTGATCGAAGCCGGCGCCCACGGCCCGGGACTGGTGGTGCGCGCCCGCCACCAGACGGCGGGAAGGGGCCGCCTGCAGCGCGACTGGCTCGACCAGCCGGGCTTAAGCCTCCTTTTCACCGTGGCGCTGGACGGGATGGCCGGGACGGAAGCTACCCGGCTGGCCTGTGTCGCGGCGGTGGCGGCCATCCGCCGCGAAGCCGGCACGGGTCCTCTCATCAAGTGGCCCAACGACTTGGTCTACGGCACCGGAAAGGTAGCCGGCGTGCTGGCTGAGGCCCTGCCCGGCAAAGGCCCGACCCTGGTGGGCGTGGGTATCAACGTCAATTACCCGAAGGATGAGCCGGCCTATCCCGGTTCCACCTCTATTCTCGCGGAAGAAGGCACGGCGACGGACCCGGGGCGCCTCCTCGGCTTGATCCTTGAAGAGATGGAAAAGCGGTTGCCGGCCGGCGGCGCGGCGCTTGCGGATGAGTATGCGTCCCTTCTCGCCTATCTTGGAGAAGAAGTCAGGGTGCTCCCGCCCTTTTCCATCCACGGCGAGACGCAGCCCCGTAGCGAGCCATTGCGGGGCGTGATGAAGGGCGTTGACGGCGAGGGACTCCTCCTCCTGGAGGCGGAAGGCGCCGTATGCCGCGTCATGGCCGGCGACATGGTGCCCGGGAGGGCGGAACCATGAGCTATATAATCCCGGAACAGGTGCAGGAGATGATGGAGATGTACGGCACCCCCCGGGAACTCGATCTGACCATCGAACTGACGCAAGGGGAGTTCGACATGTTGCGCAGTTCCCGCAAGCACGAACGCTCCCACGATATAACCCTCTTCGTGTTCAAGGACCGTGATTACCACGAGTTCGCGGCCATCGCCAAGCCCTTCTTCCCTGCCGGCGTCTGGCGGGCACCCTCGGGCGCCGCCCACCCGGGCGAGGAATTCGAGGCCGGCGCCAGGCGCGAAGGCTGGGAGGAGACCGGGCTGGAGTTCGAGTTCGACCGCTTCATCCTCCTCATCCGTGTCCGCTTCACCCTGGGGCAGGAATACGAGGACTGGACCAGTTACATCTTCACCGCCTTCATGACCGGAGGCGAACTGGAGGCCCACGACAAGGTGGAGATCAGCGCCGTCCGCTGGCTCAGCCTCGACGAGCTCCAGAACGAAGTGCGCGAGAAGCTTCGCGACACCGGGATGCCCCTCTTCCTCTACCGCCTGCGCCTGCACGACGAATCGGTGGAAGAGATACACAAGCCCTTGAACGGGGGCGCCCGTGACTGACACCCGCAAACCGGCAAACCGGCAGGCCCCCAGGAAGGCTCCCGGCCTCCTCGCCGTGCTCCTGCTCTCCCTCTTCCTGGCGCTCGCCCTCTCCTCCTGCGGAGGCAGGGACCGCCGCCTCCCTTTCGACTGCAGTGACGGATACGGCTACGTCGACGGCAACGGCAGGGTGGTCATCGAGGCCCGCTACCAGTGGGCCGGCGACTTCCACGACGGGCTGGCCGCTGTGGTCGTCGACGGCCTCTGGGGCTTCATCGACACCTCCGGCACCATGGTTATCGAACCGCAGTACGAGTGGGCCGGGACGTTCAGCGAGAACCGGGCGGTGGTCGGGATCGAAGGCAAGTACGGCTACGTCGACGGGGAGGGCATCCTGGTCATCGGCCCCCTCTACGACCAGGCGAGCGATTTTCACGAAGGCCTGGCCGTGATCATGGCAGACGGCAAGCACGGCTATCTCGACCCCTCCGGCAACAAGGTCATCGGCCCCCGCTACGACTGGTCCGGGCGCTTCTCGGAAGGGCTGGCCCTGACCCTCGAGGGCACCACCTACGGCTATATCAACCCGGCGGGAGAGATGGTCGTCGAACTGCCAACCCCCGAGAACCTGCCCGCTTCCTTTTCCGAGGCATCCCGGAACGGAGAAGATGAAACGAAGATGGACATCACCCAGTGGCAGGGCATGCTGGACTACTGCGTCTTTTCAGGCGGGTTGGCCGTCAGGGAAGAAGGCGGCAAGTACGGCTACATAGACACCTCCGGCCGGACAGTCATCGCGGCGACGTACCATTCGGCCGATGCCTTCAGTGAAGGCCTGGCGGCGGTGCGCACCGGCGGCCGCTGGGGCTTTATCGACAACTCCGGGAACACGGTGATCGATCCCGGCTTCGACAAGGTCGGCTCATTCGACGAGGAACTGGCCCCGGTGATGATCAAGGGCATCTGGGGCTATATCGACAGGTCGGGCAGTATCTCCATCGATCCCAAGTTCGACTACGCCTATCCGTTCTCGGGTGGGCTGGCCCCGGTGACGGTCGGCAGCATGAGAGGCTACATCGATACCGGCGGTGAATACGTCTGGAGGCCCACCGGCCCCGAAACCGACCTGGCCATAACCAGGCCCTCAAAGCTGCCGCTGGTGATCATCGATATCGGGCTGGCGTTCTGCATGGTCTTCCTGGCCCTGGGGATAGTCAACTACTGCCGCATGCTAGGCATGGTCCGAAGAGGTGAAGAGGGGCGGGCCCTGGACATCTTCCTCGAGCGCTATCATTCCGAAGACAGCATGCGGAAGATCAAAAAAGGCCCCTTCGTCCTGGACGAGCATCTGAGAAAGCTGGAGAAGAACGGCCGCATTTTCATCGTCGCCGACCTCGCTTTTCTCGCAGTGCTGTGGATCCCCAACCTGATCTGGCTGGCCACGTCGGGGCGGGGGATCTTCAATTACTACATATTCCACAAAAACGGCTTCCTGGGTGACGACTGGCTCTATAACCTGCTCGGTACGCTGACCCTGCTGCTGTTCCTTGCTTTCTGCCTGGTGCAGCGGGTGCTGCTGAAGAAGCTGCTCGGCTACCTGGATACCGCCGGAGAGCATCCCCCCGAAGCTTAAAGCTTACGCCCGGGCCTGTCGCACCTGGATCAGCCTCAGCCCGTCCTGGCAGGCACGGCGGACCTTCTCGTCCCGGTCGGCGCTGCACCGGGTGAGCGTCTCCAGACTCTCCGGCGCCCCGATGGAGGCGAGGGCGCGGGCCGCTTCCTGCCTCACTTCGGAGTTCCGGGCCTTCTTCATGGGGTTCCACGGCCTCTTCTTCAGAAGGCGGGCGATCTCCGGTGCGGAGGAGTGGTCGCCGATCTGCCCCAATGCCCACACTGCCGCGGCGCGGACGCTTGGCGCGTAAGCCCGCTTGTAGTGCATGTTGCGCGGGGGCTTGATTATCTCCAGCAGGGCGGGAGTAGTGGATATGTCCCCGATGCGCCCCAGTGCCAGGCAGCACTCCCGCTGCACCACGTCGTCCCGATCCTTGAGCCCCTCGAGAAGAAGGTCGATGGTTTCGGTGGTCTGTATACGCCCCACCGCCTTGATGGTCTCGCGCCGCACTTCCGGGTTCTGGTGGTTTATGAAACGCGACAGTGACTGGATGATGGAGCGGTTGCCTATCTCCGCCAGGATGGAGATGATGTTGCGGTACATGTGCCACGGGTCGTAACGCTCAAGGTCGTTGATGAGGGTTTTAATGGCGTCCTTGCCGATGTATTCCAGCGCGTCGAAAGTGACCTTGCGGACGAGGATGTCGTCTGAGTCCTTCAACACCTGGATGAGGGGCTGCACCGACTTGTTCTCGAACTTTATAAGGATGTTGGCCACCTCGGTGATGGTCTCGATGTTCCCCTCGCGCAGCACGTCCGCCAGCCCGTCCAGCAGTTCCGGTGAAGCGATGTTCTCGACGGCTTCCATGGCCAGTTTCTGCTGCTCCGGCTTGCGCATCTCCGAGGGGCTGCGGTGGCGCCAGAAGGTGTCGATGATCTCGATGGCGGCACCGTAGTCCTCGCTCAGGGCGAAGCGCTCGGCCATGGTCGCCAGGCTCACGGTGAGCGCGCCGTAGATCTCGTCAAGCTCACGTTCCTTCTCCAGCCGCTGCAGCAGCTGGCCCTTGAGCTCGTGCGCCAGCGCCACCTCCTGCACGTTCTGGGTCATCTGGACGATCTCCGGCAGCTTCTGCAGGGTCTGGGCAGTCTTCAGGCGGATCTCCGGGCTCATGTCGTTGAGGTTAGCGAGGAGGTTGCGGATGAGCTTTTCAGCCGCTTCCGGGTGGTTGGTGCGGTAGAGCTTCTCGATCAGCCTGGGTATGCTCTCGTCGATGGTCAAGCCGGAGACTTCGTCGATGTCCAGGCTCAGCCCCTCGCTGACCAGGAAGTTGGAGATCTGGTAGACCAGGGTGCTGGAACCGGCTTCGCCCCCGGCCTCGCGGGATTCACTGATCTTTTTCCACATGTCCGCCTGGAAGATACGATCGCTCACCGCCGCTTCCCAGGGTTTGCCCACCGAAGAAGCGTAGATCTCGTCGATGAGGGCCGAGAGTGCCTGGTACCTTTTTTCACTCTCCGGGGGGAGCTCTACCTGGTTGGAAGAAGACTTGAGGGAGTCGTGCTCCCGGATGGCGTTCTCCAGCAGGTCGAGGACCTTGGTCTCGCGCAGGCTCTCCAGGATCTGCCGGCGCAGGTTGAGCAGGGTCAGGGTGTCCGGCAGTTCGGTCAGGAGGTATTCCTTCAACTCGGAGGGCTCGAGGAAACCGATAGCCTTGCACAACTCGGCGGTGTCCATGTTCTCGAGTTCCGGCTGCTTCAGGCCGGCGATGATCACGGCGACTTTCTCCAGGCCGGCCAGGATGGCCTGCAGGGCCGGGACCGGGTCCTCGATCTCCGCCACGATCTCGCGAATGGCCTGCCGCAGCAGGATACCCATGCGCGGAGGGTTGCCCATGATGTCGGCCAGGGCTTCCTCACCCAGTTCCTCGAGGGTGTCCTTGCCGAGGATATAACCTATGAAGCGCTCGTCCTTGAGCTTTTCGGTCAGGCGCTGTATCTCCTCCTGGCGCAGCTTGGCCAGGGCGTCTGCCGCCTGCCGCTCCGTCTCGTCCTCTTCTTTTGTGGAAGTCACTTCTTCGTCTTCCGAGACGGAGATGTAGCGGCGCTCATTGACCAGGATGTTCTCCACCTGCCGGTTGCGCAGAGCTTCGGTAAGGCCGCCCTGGGCGTGCAGTTTCTCGGGCTCATCCGCCATCACCTCGAGGAAGCAGCGGAACTCGTCCACGGTCAGGCCGTCGGAGATGGTGATACTGAAGACGTCGCGCCGTCGCAGCGAGGTGAGGAAAGCCACCACCGGGGGGCGTGCCTGGTCCTTTTCGGCCAGCTTTATCCCGTTGACCAGCAGCAGGTTGTTGGCCTCGCCCAGGCTCAGCTTGCTGGTTCTGGCAAGTATCCTGCTGATGCGGTCGTGTCCCGCTTCCAGTGAGGTGGAGATCATGTCGCTGGTGGAAGGGTACATGTGGATGTTGACCATGGCGGCGTTCAACGCTATGAGCAACTCCACCGCCTGCTTGGCGACCTCGGTATCAAGCTCGCTTTCCGGATTCCCGATTACAGCATCCTCGTCCGGCATACCATCCCTTTCAGCCCCGACAACGTTTACATAGTGATTATATTATAAATACACTGCTCAGGTAATATCGGGGTCTCGGAACGCATGCTTGAATGCGGTGGGTAGCGGCGGGCCGTTACCGCCGGTTATCTCAGCCGCGCATGGCTTCGACGAAGCGGGGAAGGCCGTTGTAATCGTAGAGAACGTCTACATGTTCGTAGCCCAGGGCCAGAGCGCGCTCCTTCACCGGCTCCATCTGGGGCTCGCCGCCCTCCATGATCAGCCAGCCGCCCGGCGCCAGCCACTCCAAGGCTTCTTCCAGGATGCGGTAGTGGAAGCAGGTGCCCTCGGCGTCGTCGCCGGCCAGCAGAGCCAGGCGGGGCTCGTGCTCCCGCACCTCCAGAGGGAGTTCCTCGTAGTCACATGCGGTGACGTAAGGGGGGTTGGAGAGCACCAGGTGGATACCGCCGCGCATCTCCGTGGGCAGCGGCTCGAACAGGTCGCCGGAATAGAAGCATACCCGCCCTTCCAGGCCGCTCTCCGCGGCGTTGGCCTCCGCCACCGCCAGGGCTTCGTCCGAGACGTCCGAGGCATGCACCTCGGCCCGCTCGCACTCCCAAGCCATCGACAGGGCGATGCACCCGGAGCCGGTGCCCAGATCCAGCACCACCTTGAGGGACAGGTCTTCCGCCATCTTCTGCAGGGCCCTCTCCACCATCAGCTCGGTCTCGGGGCGCGGGATGAGCACGGCCGGGCCCACTTTCAAAGAAAGGCGCCGGAAGCCGCGGCTGCCGGTGATGTACTGCAGGGGCTCGTGGGCCAGGCGGCGGCGGAGCAGGGCGCGGAAGCGCTCGGTCTCAGCCGGGGAGACCGGCTTGTCGAAGTTGGCGTAGAGCTCCACCCGGGTCATGCCGGTGGCTTCAGCCAGCAGGGTCTCGGCGTTGAGGCGGGGGCTGATGACGCCCTTCTTCTCCAGCAGTTCGGTGGCCTTCCCGATAAGGTCTACGGTGCGGTAGGGGGCGGAGGATCGGGGGTCGCTCATGTCTCCGATGTGGCCATCTGCTTCAGCCGTTCCGCCCGGTCGTGGGCGGCCAGCGCCTCGATGATCTCCTCGATGTCGCCTTCCAGAATGGTGTCCAGGCGGTAGAGGGTCAGGCCGATGCGGTGGTCGGTGACCCGTCCCTGGGGGTAGTTGTAGGTGCGGATGCGCTCGGAGCGGTCGCCCGACCCCACCATGGAACTGCGAGCTTCGGCTCTCTCACGAGCCTGCTTCTCCTGCTCAGCCTTGAGCATGCGCGCCCGCAGGATGCGCATGGCTTTCTCCTTGTTCTGCAGCTGCGACTTCTCGTCCTGGCAGGAGACCACCATGCCGGTGGGGACGTGGGTGACACGCACGGCGGAGTCGGTGGTGTTGACCGACTGCCCGCCCGGGCCGGTGGAGCGGTAGACGTCTACCTTGATGTCGTTGGGGTTGATATCCACCTCCACGTCCTCGGCTTCGGGCAGCACCGCCACGGTAGCGGCGGAGGTGTGGATGCGGCCGCCCGACTCGGTGACCGGGATACGCTGTACGCGGTGGACGCCGGACTCGTATTTCAGCCTGCTGTAGGCGCCCTTCCCTTTGACCTCGAAGATGATCTCCTTGAAGCCGCCCAGGTCCGAGGGGCTGGATGAGAGCGACCCCACCTTCCAGCGGCGCGACTCGGCGAAGCGGGTGTACATGCGGTAGAGCTCGCCGGCGAAGAGGCCGGCCTCCTCGCCGCCGGTGCCCGCCCTTATCTCCACGATGACGTTCTTGTCGTCCAGCGCGTCCTTAGGCAGCAGCATCTCCCGCAGCTCTTCCTCCAGCCGCGCCAGCTTCCCTTCCGCTTCTTCCGCCTCGCCCTTGAGGTACTCCTCCATCTCGGACTCCTGCTCTTCTTTGAGCATGGACCGGGCGTCCTTGAGCTCCTCCTCGATCTTGCGGTATTCGCGGTACTTGTTGACCACCTCGGCTATCTCGGAATGGGTCCGGGACAGCTCCCTGTAGCGCTGCTGGTCGTTGAAGACCTCGGGGTCGGACATCTTTTTATTGAGGTCCTCGTAGGTCCGCTCTATATCATCCAGTTTCGGTCTGATGTCCATCTTCAGGTCCTTTGTCTATCGATGCGGCGGTGACGTATTCCCGCCCTTCCGCGTCGAGCACGGCGCGCAGGGAGGTGATGGCCACTTCGGCCTGCTCCGTGTCGGGGCGTCGGGTGGTCAGCTTCTGCAGAGCCAGCCCCGGCGCGGCCATTATCTTCAATAAGAAGTTGTACCGGTGGCGGTCCGCCAGCTTGATTATCTCATAGGCTATTCCGGCGATGACCGGGAGGAGGATGATCCGCTCCAACACACGTATCCAGAGGTCGGGCTTTCCCAGCAGCGAGTAGATCAGCACCGTCAGCACCAGAGCGTAGAGCATGAAGGAGGTGCCGCAGCGCAGGTGGTCGGTCCCCCGGGTCAGCGCTTCCTCCGGTTCCAGGGGCAGGCCGTCCTCGAAGAGGTGGATGGACTGGTGCTCGGCCCCATGGTACTGGTACAGCCGGCGGATATCCTTTAACAGCGAGGTAGCCAGCAGGTAGAGGATGAAGATGGCGATGCGCAATGACCCCTCCAGCAGGTTCTGCACCACGACGTTATGGCCGCTCCCTATCAGCTTCGGCGCCAGCCAGGTGGGCAGGACGATGAACAGTCCCACGAAGAGGGCCAGGGCCATGACCATGGAGAAGGAGAATTCCAGCCACCCGAAGCCGTGTCCGGTTCCGGCTTCCCCGCTCGCGGGTTCCACGGCGGCGCCCTCTTTCACTTCTTCTTTCGGGGCTTCCTCGGCCAGGGCGACATCCGCCGACTCCTGCAGGGCCTTGAAGCCCAGGGCCAGCATGCCGCCCATGTTGAGGATGCCGCGAATGAATGGCTTGTTCAGCCCGGGGCGGCGCAGCAGTATGGAATTGAGCGGCCGGCACTGGATGTAGATGCCGCCGTCCGGCTGTCGCACCGCCAGGGCCCACCAGGCGCGGGATCGCATCATCACTCCCTCGATAACCGCTTGCCCCCCCACGCTGAAATCGTCCTTCGCTCCCGCCGCCAACCCGGCCAGGAGCATGGGAAAGGAAAGGGCGCACGCTATGAGTGCGCCCGGATCGATACTGAGATTCACGTGGCGGGTGCCGGAAGCTACCCCTCGGTGGCTTTTTCGGCTTCCTTCTTCTTGCCGCGGGTGCCGGCATGACGTCGCTCGAAACGCTCTACGCGCCCTCCCGTGTCCACCAGCTTTTGCTTGCCGGTGTAGAAGGGGTGGCACTTGCTGCAGAGCTCCACTTTGAGGGTGGGGCTGGTCGAGTGGGTTTTGAAGGTCTCCCCGCAGGAGCAGGTGACCGTGGCCTCTACGTATTCCGGATGAATACCTTTTTTCATCCTCGCTACCTCCATCCATAGAAATTTGCAACCTTCACATTATACCACCGCTCCGGCAAAAGACAACCGCCCCCATCACGCGATGGGGGACTTGGAGATCTCGATGAGAAACTCTCCGTTGGACTTGGTGTTGCGGACCTTCTCGATCAGCAGTTCGATGGCGGCATTGGGGTCCAGGGAGTGGAGAACGCGCCGCAGCTTCCATACCACCTGGGCTTCGGGGGGCTCCATCAGCAGCTCTTCCTTGCGGGTGCCCGACTTCTCGATGTCGATGGCCGGGAAGATGCGCTTGTCCGCCAGCTTGCGGTCGAGGTGAAGCTCCATGTTGCCGGTGCCCTTGAACTCCTCGAAAATGACCTCGTCCATACGGGAGCCCGTGTCCACCAGGGCGGTGGCGATGATGGTGATGCTGCCACCTTCCTCTATCTTGCGGGCCGCGCCGAAGAAGCGCTTGGGCGGGAAGAGGGCGGTGGAGTCCACGCCACCGGAGAGGATGCGCCCGCTGGTGGGGGTGGTGAGGTTGTAAGCGCGGGCCAGGCGGGTGACGCTGTCCAGCAGCACCACGACGTCTTTCTTATGTTCCACCAGGCGCTTGGCGCGCTCCAGCACCAGTTCCGCCACCTGGATGTGGTTCTCGGAGGGCATGTCGAAGGTTGAGCTGACCACTTCGCCCTTGACCGACCGCTCCATGTCCGTCACTTCCTCCGGGCGCTCGTCAACCAGCAGCACGATCAGGTAGACCTCGGGGTTGTTGGCGGTGATGCTGTTGGCGAAGGACTTGAGGATGGTGGTCTTGCCGGCGCGGGGTGGTGAGACGATGAGGCCGCGCTGGCCTTTTCCGATGGGGGCGACCAGGTCGATGATGCGGGGGGCGATCTCGCCCGTCAAGGTCTCCATCCTCAGGCGTTCCTGGGGATAGAGCGGGGTCAGCTGCTCGAAGACGCGGCGGGTGCGGCAAACCTCGGGGTCGTCGCCGTTTACCTTCTCGATACGCAGCAGGGCGTTGTACTTCTCGCTGTCCTTGGGGGCGCGCACCTGGCCCGCCACCTCGTCGCCGCGGCGCAGGTGAAAACGGCGGATCTGGGACTGCGAGACGTAGATGTCCCCCTCGCTGGGCAGGTAGCCCTTGGTGCGCATGAAGCCGTAGCCCTCGGAGAGGATGTCCAGCACGCCGGTGCGCTGGAAAAGACCCTCGTCCTCGGCCTTGCGCTTCATGATGGCGTCGATCAGGTCGGCTTTGCGCACGCCGGTGATCTCGGTGATCTTTATGCTCTTGGCCATCTCTTTGAGGTCGGCCAGGAGCAGTTTCTCCAGGTCGGCCCGTTCGATGCTGGAGTCCTTGATGCCGGTATCGGACGACCTGTCAACCGCTTCCTTGTCTCCACTGTTGTGGAAATTGCCCCCTTGCTGAGAATAATCCTTGCGCTGTCCGCCACCGTAGGGCTTGCGCTGTCCGCCACCGTAGGGCTTGCGCTGGCCACCGCCGCCACCGTAGGGCTTGCGGTCCGTGTACTCTTTTCTGTCTCCCATTATTCCTCCGTTTTACTGTTCTAAAGATCTTTGATCTTCTCGTAGTCCTTCAAGAACCTCTCGATACCGATATCTGTAAGCGGGTGCCTGGCCATCGCGTGCATCACGTCGTAAGGGATGGTGGCGATGTGGGCTCCCGCGCGGGCTGCCTCGATGACGTGCATGGGGTGGCGCAAGCTGGCGGCGATCACCTTCGTCTCGATGGCGTATATGTCAAAGACGTCCACGATCTCCTCCACCAGTTCGATACCGTGGTTGCCGATATCGTCCAGCCGGCCGACGAAGGGGCTGAGGAAGGTGGCCCCGGCCGCCGCGGCCAGCAGGGCCTGGTTGGTGGAGAAGATGAGCGTCACGTTGGTCTTGATTCCTTCATCGGTAAGGCCCCGCACCGCCTTGAGCCCGGCCGGGGTCATGGGGATCTTGACGTTGATGTTGGGGGCGATGGCGGCGAGTTCCCGTCCCTCGCGCATCATGCCCTCGGCGTCCATGCTGATCGCTTCGGCGCTGATGGGGCCGGTGACGATGGAGGCGATCTCCTCCAGGCAGTCGCGCATGCAGCGGCCCTCTCTGGCCACCAGGCTGGGGTTGGTGGTCACCCCGGCCAGGATGCCCCAGTCGTTGATCTCCCTGATGTGATCGAAGTTGGCCGTGTCCAGGAAAAGCTTCATCGTTACCTCCCGTTAAAGTGTATCCATGCGTCAATCGGCCTTGAGGGGTTCCACGGCGCCCCGGCCTCGCAACCGTTCTTCTTTTTCCAGCGTCTCCACTTCGTTCAGAATGTATTCCACGACTTCGGTGATGGTGGTGTCCAGGTTGACGCTGTCGATGGTCCGGACATCGCGCTTCTCCGCCTCTCTCAGCAGGTAGTCCTGGATGCGGCGGATGTCATCGAAGTGCTCGACGTAGCGGATGAAGGGACGGCTCCCCTGGGTCTCCAGCTCCCGGATGTAGAAATGGCTGCGGTGGAGCGCTTCATCCTTAACCGAGACGATGAGGTGGGCGATAAATGCGCCGGGGAAATCCTCGGGCTTCACGAACCCCGGCGCGACGTGCGTCCCCTCGATGATGAGGTGGGTGCCTTCCTTCACGGCCCGGTTGATGAGGGCCTTCGCCCCCACCATAACCGAGATGGTCTGGTCGCGGAAACCTGCCACCACCGGGTCGACGTCTTCCGGCAGGGGCTGGCGCAGGGTCTCCCCGGCCGAGAAAGAGGAGGTGTGGATGGTGGGCATCAGTTCGCGCGAGAAAAAGACGCGCATGATCTCGCGCACCGCGTCGGTGGAAACTATGCGGACGATGCCCAGCCGGCTGGCCAGCATGGTGGCGATGGTGGATTTGCCCACCCCGGTGCTGCCGCCGATGAGGATGATAAGCGGTTTATGCATGCGGCTGAGGGAGTGGTACTTCTCGTAGTTGCCGGCGAAACGCTCGCCTTCGCTCTCCATTATCATCCGGTAGATGACCAGGTGGAGTTCCTCTTCGTTGATCTGCGTCTCGCCCGCGTCTATGAGGTTTTCCTCGATGCTCGCGGCGATATCGTAGGCGCGGGCGGGGGGTACGCCGGACGCCATGATGGCGCTGGCGGTCAGGCCCTTGGAATAGGGCACCTTATGTCTCTGTTCATCGATGATGATGACCCGTTTGGATTTTTTTTCGTTATCCATAATGCAGGGTTCCTCCGGCGACCTTTCCCGGGCCGCCCTTTCAAGGGAGGCGGCTTATCAGGCCTTCGAAAAAGGTCTCGATGCTTTCCTCACCGGTGGCGACAGGCCGGTTGTGCACGAAAACGACTTCTTTTCCCATCTCCCGCGCCGCTCTTGCCGCCACGTCCACCGCGGCCGCCTTGAGCTCGGTCAGGAGCACGTCGTAATCGGGCGCCGCGGCCATATCCGCCTCCAGCAGGCGGCGGTCGGCCAGGTGGTTGCTCCATCCGGCAACCTTACAGCCCGCCTTCTGTTCCAGGTATTCAACGAGGGTTTCTCTCATCCGGGCGGGCGCTGTGCACGTAAAGAATACTACCTTGTTCTCTATGGGTTTCAGTGGAAACGGTCTGAAGATAGTTCTAATTGGTGTGATATCGTTTCTTACCGACCTGATCCCTTCCTCCAGACGCGCAACCATGTCCGCGCCTGTTTCCTCACACATTGTAATCACGACTGCGTCAGAAATCAAGAGCCGGTACATCCCCAGGTAGCCGAGGGCTTCTTCCAGGTTCTTGTCGGCGTTGATCACATAGAGGTTCAGGTCGGCGCGCACCGGGGGTATGGACGCCCCGCTGCCCTCCAGGATGATCACGTCCTCCTCCAGCCCGTTGGCCATGACCGCCCCCCGGGCGAAGTTGGTGACGAAGGGAGACCCGGCCATGCCTCCCCCGCAGCGCCGGCAGCCGATGGTGGTGACCCCGGCGATGAGGGCATCCTCGAAGTAGTCGGAAGCGGCGTGCTTTCCTTTCTCCAGTTCGGCCAGGAGGTAGGCGCTGTCTATGCCCCGTTCGGGTGGACGCAGCAATTCCGGCTCCGCCGGCCCGCCCCGGCCCATGGCGATGACCGCGCAGGGGGTGCCGCGCTCCTTCATGTAGCCGGCCAGGTGCGCCGAAACCGCCGTCTTGCCGCAACGCTTTCCCGCCCCCATGATACTGATGGACGGTTTGTCCAGGATCTCCTCCAGTAAGGGTGGGTGAAACTCGAAATCGGCCCCGCGGTAGTGGGCCCCTTCGCGCAGGGCCAGGGAGATGAGCTTGAAGCGCGACCGGCTGTCGACCACCGGCTCGTCGCTTAAGTCCACCACCACCTCGGGCCGGAAGGTGCGCAGGGCGGCGGAGAAATCCCGGGTAAGGTCTTCGGCGAAGATCACCGGCATGCCTGAGAAATCCATCTCACGCGCGGAGGAGACCTTCTCCGTCCCACCCAGGAAAAAGAGAGCCACCGGGTCCCAGCCATGGGCGGCGGACAGGGTCTCCACGGCATCGCGGGTCACCGGCGGGTAGTGCTCTCCGTCAACCAGGAATATCGCTTTGATCTCTTTTCACTCCTCGAGATGGTAAATGCGGCTATTCGAAGTCGTAAGCGACGGTCTCCTGCACGGCGCAGGACAGCTCGCGCCGGGCGCCGTTCATTCCGGGGCTGAAACGCGCGATGACGTCCTGGTCCCCGAAGGGGTATTTCCGATAGACGGTCACTTCTTCTTCGCTGATATTGACGAGATTGTAGCAGGGCTTGGTGTGGCCGCGCAGGCGCAGGGAGGCCACCGTGCCGGCGTTGACCACGACCATGCCCTCCAGTTCCCACACGTAAGGAACGTGCTTGTGGCCGGTGAGCACCAGGTGCACTCCCGCGTGGATAAGCACCTCCAGCAGGTCGCCGGCGTCGTAGATGATGTTACGCTCGCGGCCGGTCCCGGGCACCGGCAGCAGGTGGTGGTGGAGGGCGAATATCTTGAGGTTGTTGGAACCCTCGAAGGTCTTGATTATCTGTTTGTAGCGCTCCCGCCCGATGCGCCCGTTGTCCAGGTCCGGTTCACTGGAGTCCACCGCCAGGATGGTCACGCCCTCGTAATCGAGGAGGGTGCCGCGGTCCCCGAAGAGCTCCTCGAAGTGGACGTAGCCGACGTTGCGGGAGTCGTGGTTGCCAGGCACGATGATGACCCTCTCACAGTCGAGGTTGTTGAGGTAGGCGCGGGCGGTGTTGTACTCCTGGCGGTAGCCCTCGTTGGTGAGGTCGCCGGAGACGATGACCACGTCCGGCTTGAGTTCGTTCAGCTCCTGGATGGTGCGGTTGAGGAGGTTGGAAACGAAGTGGTAGGACCCGATGTGAAAGTCGGAGATATGGGCGATGGTTATGGGGGATTTGCTCAGTTCTATCTTTCCCTGTGGCGTCATGCTGCTTTCCGATCGTGCGATTACAGGTCGATAAAGACACTTTATATTATAGCACCCGTCCGGCATCTGGCATCGAGCTCCTTTTGGCTACGCCGGGTCTTTCTACCAAACCCGAGCTCAGAAAACGGGCTCCGTCTTATGCTGGTTTTGCGACTATTTTATCGAACGAATTTCAGCCTCTTCCCATCGAGCGGAGGAGGGAGGCGGGGTCGAGAGCCTTCACTTCTTTCACTTTCAGAAGGTGGGTGTCGGTGGTCACCAGGCAGCCGGCCCCATTGGCCACCGCGACGGCGAGATAGAGGCCGTCGTTGTAGGAGAAACCGTTGCTGCGCGAGTAGTAGTCGAGGCGGTATCCCGCGGCCTGTGTGGCCAGGGACGTGTCTATGTCCACGACTCGCAGGTTCTTTCTCAGGGAGTGCAATACCATCTGCTCGGTCTGCTCCCACACCATCGCCAGTTCATCCCGGGGGAGGTCACGGTTGGCACGGCCGAGCACCCACTTCACCTCGGCCAGGGCGATACTGGGGATGACCGCGCCGAGCATCCCGTCCTGCAGAAGGTCTATCAACCCGGCCGACGCTTCGACGTTGGCCCGGTCCGCCTTGCTCCGGCCGGGGATTAACACGTGCAGGAAGACGCTGGCGTCGATACAGACCAGACTCAACGGTCCTCCCAGCCCTTTTCGAACTCGTCGTGATAAATGCCGGCGTCTCCACCAAGGTACTTGCCCGTTTCCCTCAGCGCATCGACGAGGCGCGCCGGCGACTTCTTCAGCCTCCAGGTCTCGCCATCTTTGAAGAAGATGAGCCTGTCTCCTTTGGATAACTGCAGGTCTTCCCGGACTTCCCTGGGCAGGGTGACCTGGTTCTTGGAGGTTATGGTAGCAGCCGATCCCTTCATGCCTTACCTTTCTAGCTTCGCCTTACTATAACAATATTACCATACATAAGAATATATATAAGGTTTGCGAGGGAAGCCGGCCTTCGAGGTTATTCCGAGGTGAGCAGGTCGAGGAGGTCCCAGGCGGGGTAGTCGCGCCAGGTGCCGGTGGACACGCCCTTCTCGCTGAAGGAGGTGCCGCCGTCCGGCGTGACGCCGGGGTAGTACAACGCGAAGGGGACGGACTCGGCGACGTGGGTGCGGATGGAGATGGGGGTGGGGTGGTCGGGGAGCACCAGGATTCGGTAATCGACACCGAGGCGGGCCAGTTCGTCCAGCATGCGGCAGACGATTACCCGGTCGATGTTCTGCAAGGCCCTGATCTTCTCCTCCAACAGGCCCTCGTGGCTGGCCTCGTCCGGGGCCTCCACGTGGACAAAGACCAGGTCGTGGTCCCTGAGTGCCCGCGCGGCATAGAATGCTTTATTTTCGTAGTCGGTATCGAAATAGCCGGTGGCCCCGGGCACGTCGATGGGGTCCATCCCGGAAAGAATGGCCAGGCCCCGGATGAGGTCCACGGCGGTGATGGCCGCGCCGCTTAAGCCGTAGCGCTCGCGCAGGGTGGGCATGCCCGGGCTTTTTCCCTGGCCCCAGAACCAGATGCGGTTGGCAGGGTGCTTCCCCGCCTCGCGGCGGGCCCGGTTTACCGGGTGGTCCTCCAGCACCTCGCGCGATTTCTCGATCAGCTCTATAAGAACCTCCGCGCCGGGGCCGCGCGGCTCCACTTCTTTCAATGGGCTCCCCACCACGTCGTGGGGCGGGGTACAGGCGGTTTCCGAGAAGTCGCCCCCGATGACCAGCAGGTGGCGGTAGCTTATGCCGGGATGGAAATGGACACCGGGGCCGCCTAGCTCCGCCTCCACCGCTTCTATCAGCTCGCGGGCTTCCGCGGTGGTCACGTGGCCGGCGCTGTAGTCGGCGATGCGTTCGTCCTCCACGGTGATAAGGTTGCAGCGGAAGGCGTACTCGCCCTCGCCTATCTCCACGCCCAGGCTGGCGGCTTCCAGCGGGCCGCGGCCGCAGTAATAGGTGCTTGGGTCGTAACCCAGCAGCGAGAGGTTGGCCACGTCGGAGCCAGCCGGCAGGCCTTCCGGCACAGTAAGGGCGGTGCCGCAGACGCCGGCCTGGGCGATGAAATCCATGTTGGGCAGGTTGGCCGCCTCCAGGGGGGTCCGGCCGCGCAGTTCCTCCAGGGGATGGTCGGCGGCCCCGTCCGGCACGATGATGACGTATTTTCTCATGGTTAGAAGCCGAGGAACTCCAGCAGGGCATCGCGGTCAGCCTCGATGCTGGCAGGCTGCTCCACCACCTTGACGGCACGGTCGGGGTCCTTGAGGCCGTGGCCGGTGAGAATGCAGACCACGGTGGAACCGCCCTCGAGCAGGCCCCGCTGAAAGTATTTGTACAATCCGGCCACTGAGGCGGCCGAGGCAGGCTCGCAGAAGACTCCCTCGCGGCGGGCCAGCAGCTTGTAAGCGGTGAGGATCTCGTCGTCGGTGACCATGTCGATGAGGCCCTGCGACTCCTCCGCCGCGGCTACCGCCTTCTTCCAGGAAGCGGGGTTACCGATGCGGATGGCCGTGGCGATGGTCTCGGGGTTCTCGACCACGTGGCCACGGACGATGGGGGCGGCGCCTTCCGCCTGCCAGCCGATCATGCGGGGCAGGCTGTCGATGCGCCCGGCCTGCTTATACTCCAGGTAGCCCTTCCAGTAGGCGGTGATGTTGCCGGCGTTGCCCACCGGGATGAAGTGGTAGTCGGGCGGGCTTCCCAGGGTGTCGCAGATCTCGAATGAGCCGGACTTCTGCCCCTCGATGCGATAGGGGTTGAGCGAGTTGACCAGCACGATGGGGTATTTCTCCGAGACTTCCTTCACCAGCTCCAGCGCCTGGTCGAAGTTGCCCCGTATCGCCACCACCTTGGCCCCGTGGATGAGGGCCTGGGCCAGCTTGCCCAGGGCGATGGCCTTCTCGGGGATGAGCACCACGCAGTCCAGCCCGGCGCGCGCCGAATAGGCGGCGGCCGAGGCCGAGGTGTTGCCGGTGGAAGCGCAGATGACCGCCTTGGCGTTCTCTTCGCAGGCCTTGGAGATGGCCATGGTCATGCCGCGGTCCTTGAAAGAACCGGTGGGGTTGAGCCCCTCATACTTGAGATAGACCTTGGCTCCCAGTTCCCGGCTGATGTACTCCGCCTTGATCAGCGGGGTATTGCCCTCCAGCAGGGTGACCACGGGGGTGGAATCGGTCACCGGCATGAACTCCCGGTAAGCTCTCGATAACGCCCCGCCATTCCTTCCGGTCGACCATGGTCAATCCCCCTCGCTGTCCTCCACCCGGATGACGCTGGTGACCTGCTTGATGGAGGGCAGGGCTTCCAGGCCCCGGATGGCCGCTCGAATACTCTCTTCTTTTACGGTATGGGTGATCAGGACGATGCGGGCCTTATGCCCGGTGCCGTGCTGGATCACCGACTTGATGCTCACCTCGTTCTCCGCGAACGCCCCCGCGATACTGGCCAGCACCCCGGGCTGGTCGGGCACGTCGAAGAGCATGTAATAACGGGAGACTGTCTCCCCCATGTCCTTCACGGGCCGCTGTGTCGTAGCAGGTGCATCCCAGCCCGCGGCCGCCGCTGAGGATGGAGCGGGCCACGTAGATGATGTCGCCCACCACCGCGCTGGCCGCCGGCAGGCTGCCCGCGCCGCGGCCGTAGAACATCAGGTCCCCCACCGCGTCGCCGTGCACGAACACCGCGTTGAAGACGTCCTTCACCGCGGCCAGGGGGTGGCTGTGCGGGATCATGGTGGGGTGCACCCGCACGCTGATGCCGTCGGGGTCGTTCTTGGCGATGGCCAGCAGCTTGATGACGTAGCCCAGTTCGTTGGCGAAGTGGATGTCCTCCGTGGTCAGGCGGGAGATCCCCTCGGTGTAGACGTCGTCCATCTTCACCCGCACGTTGAAGGCGATGGAGGCGAGGATGGCCAGCTTGGCCGCGGCGTCCCTGCCCTCCACGTCGGCGGAGGGGTCGGCTTCGGCATAGCCGAGCTGCCTGGGCCTGGGCCAGCGCCTCATCGAAGGGGAGGCCGTCCTGCGCTCATGCGGCTCAATATGTAGTTGGTGGTCCCGTTGACGATGCCCAGTATCTCCGTGACGGTGTTGCCGGCCAGGCCTTCTTTCAAGGGGTGCAGGATGGGGATGCCCCCGCCCACGCTGGCCTCGAAGGCGATGGCCAGGCCCTGGCTTCGGCCAGGTCCAGCAGCTCGCCGCCGTGGGTGCTGATCAGCGCCTTGTTAGCGGTGACCACGTGCTTGCCTTCCTCGATGGCCCGGGTGATGAAGGCGCGGGCCGGATCCACCCCGCCCATCAGCTCCACCACGATGTCTATCTCGGGGTCGCAGAGGACGTCCTCGACCCGTTCTCGGTAAGCTTGTCCTGCTTCGACCTCGATGAAACGCGGGTCGTCGAAGGAACGCACCGCGATCTTCTTCATCTCGATGTCGCAGCCGGTACGGTTGGCGATTACTCTCCCGGTTGCGGGTGAGTATCTCCACCACGCCGGAACCCACCGTGCCGCAGCCGATCTGCCCGATCATCAATTTCTTCATGTTGTCTTTCTATCAGCATGGCTCCAACCTCTTCTTCTGATTTGATGATGAATATTCTATCACGAACCGGACGATTGACGGCTAGCGGCGCGGTCCCGGGGCATATATAATCGTCTCATGAGAATAGATGAACCGGTACTGCAGGTAGCGCTCGACTTCGTCGACTCGAACGCGCCCTCAAGGTGGCCGAGGAAGCGATCGCGGGTGGCGCGGACTGGATCGAGGCGCGGCACGCCCCTCATCAAGAGCGAGGGTCTAAACGCCGTGCGCGCCTGCGCCGGCGCTTCCCCAACCACGTGATCATCGCGGACATGAAGACCATGGACGCGGGCCGGGCCGAGGTGGAAGCGGCGGCCAAGGCCGGCGCCAACATCATCGACGTGCTGGGAGCGGCCTCCGACGCCACCGTGCGCGAGTGCGTGGACGCGGCCAACAACTACGGGGCGGAGATCGTCGTCGACCTGATCGAGGTGCGCGACCCGGCCGAACGGGCCCGGGCGGCCGAGGCGGCGGGGGCCCATTACATCGCCGTGCACACCGCCATCGACGTGCAGATGCATGGCGGAGACCCCTTCGAGCGCCTCAAGGTGGTGGCCAACTCGGTCAACATCCCCGTGGCGGTAGCCGGGGGCATCAACTCGGAGACGGCGGCCCGGGCGGTAAAGAACGGCGCCGAGCATCATCATCGTGGGCGGCGCCATCACCAAGAGCAGGGACGCCACCCAGGCGACCCGGGAGATCAAGCAGGCCATGCTCACCGGCGAAGCGGTCGAACCGACCTCTACCGGCGCGTCAACCTGGAGAACGTCCGCGACGTGCTGGAGCGGGTCTCCACCGCCAACATCTCCGACGCCATGCACCGCGCCAGCGGGCCATGGAGGGCATCATGCCCATCAGGCCCGGCTTCCACATGGTAGGGCCCGCCATCACCGTACGCGCCTACCCGGGCGACTGGTCCAAGCCGGTCGAGGCCATCGACCTGGCCAAAGACGGCGACGTGCTGGTCATCGACGTCACCGGTTCCGGGCCGGCCCTCTGGGGAGAACTGGCCACCCACTGGCCATCCAGCAGAAGGCCGCGGGAGTGGTGATCGACGGTGCCATCCGGGACACCCCGGATATCCGCCAACTGGCCTTCCCCGCTTTCAGCCGCCTGGCCATGCCCAACGCGGGCGAGCCCAAGGGCTTCGGGGAGATCAACGTGCCGGTCATGGTGGGCGGATCCGGGTCTTCCCGGGCGACTGGATCGTGGGCGACGACGACGGAGTGATGGTCATCCCCCGCGACAAGGTGGTGGAGATCGCCAACCGGGCCATGGACGTGCTGGAGAAGGAGAACCGCCTGCGGGCGAGATCCAGGCCGGCTCCACCCTCTCCAAGGTCGCCTACCTCGAGAAGTGGGAGAAGAAGTAGTTTTTTCGTCCTCGGAGCCTTTTCTCTCCCCGTATTTTCCTCACAACAGCCCCGTCGCTCCCGCTTCCGCTTACCGGGGATGGGAACAAAGATCTTGGTCTGCGATGTCGAATATCATGGTCGCCATCCCGTAATTTGAAAAAATCACAGGCGATGTTTACACTAACAGCGAATAATCGATGGAGGAGATGGCATGGAAGAGATGCGGACGGCAAGAAGAAGCAGGCCGGCAGCCCAGGGGCTCAAGTCACACCACGTTTTTACGGCATAGTGGCCGTCGTCGCTTCTGGTGACTGTTGTCCTCGTCATCGCCCTGGTCGCCGGGGGCGGCGGTTCGAGCCCCGTCGGCGGCATGGCGGTGCTGGGATCGAGCGGCGTAGCCGAGTTCAACCGGCTCAAGGTCAACGAGATGGGCACCGTGATGGTGCTGGAGTACCACAATCATCGGGCCCGCGGACGCCAGCACCAACTACGGCAGATGGACGCGCAGCCCCGAAAACTTCCTCGGCTGACCTGGAGACCCTCTACAACGAGGGCTACCGCTGCATCCCCCTCAAGGACTACGTCACCAACAACGTCACCGTCGCGGCCGGCTACACCCCGGTGCTCATCACCTTCGACGACTCCACCCCCAGCCAGTTCACCTACATCGTGGAGAACGACCAGCCGGTCATCGACCCCACCTGCGCCGTCGGCATCATGGAGGAGTTCTCCAGCAGAACACCCCGACTTCAACATGACCGCCACCTTCTACGTCCTGCCCGTCCTCTTCGGGCAGGACGAATACATCGAGATGAAGCTGAAGTACCTGGCCGAACACGGCTACGACATCGGCAACCACACCGTCAGCCACGCCGCCCTGAGCAAGATCACGCCGGAGAAAGCCACCCAGGAGATCGCCGGCAACATCGATATCGTCCGGAAATACCTGCCCGGCTACGAGGAGAAGAGCATCGCCCTTCCCCTGGGCGAGGAACCCAAGGAGCAGTCGGTGCTGGCCTCGGGCACCAGCGGCGAAACCACCTACAACTTCGTCGCCTCCCTGCTGGTCGGCTCCAACCCGGCTCCCGCCCCCAACGACCGCGAGTTCAATCCCATGCGCCTGCCGCGGGTCCAGGCCCTGGCCCTCTCCCACAAGGAAGGCAGTGTCGGTTCGGACTGGTGGATCCAGTACTTCCGCGACAACCCGGAGCGCCGCTACCGCAGTGACGGCGACCCCGCTGTCATCACCATACCCAAGCATGTCCAGCCCCGCATCAAGCAGGAATCACTGGGGGACAAGCGGTCAGGACTTATTGAGGATGTACACAGCCGGTCCAACAAGAAGATATTCTCCCACAAGCGCAGGCTGCGCCGGATGACCGGCGCGGTCTCCCACAAGGTGACCGGCAAGTTCAGCGAGCAGCCCACCGTTCAGGCCCGCCAGTCCAGCTTAAGCACAAGTCCGGGCTGAGATCCCCCCAGCTCAACATCAACCAGCTCAATATCACCCGCCGCGGCTGGGTCACCCTGGGCTCCGTCGTCGGGGGGATATTCCTCATCGTCCTGCTCGTCCTGTTGATGCGCTCCCCCTTCATCTCCAGCATATCGCCGGAGAACAAATCGGTCATAACGGTCAACCCCGTGCCGGTGGAGGTAATCTTCGGGAAGAAGGTGGACCCGGCCGAACTGACCGTGACCCTGGACGGGGAGGACCGCACCGGGCAGGCTTCCCTGGAGGACAAGACCCTCCGGCTGGACCTGGACGACGCCGACGGCGACCATCGCTTCGACGTGGTCTACAAGGGCAAGGTGGAGAAGTCGGTGGCGTTCCTGATGGACACCACGCCGCCGGTATTGATGGTGGAGGAGATGACACCCTCCGACGACGGCACCACCGTGGTCAACGGCAGGGTGGAAGGGGCGACCGGCCTGACTCTGGAGGGCAACAAGCTGTCCTTCGGCAAGGAGGGCGGGTTCAACTTCAAGGTCAACCGCTACGACTACCCGGTGGTGACGCTGACGGCGGTGGACGCCGCGGGCAATCAGAGCGAGCTGGCCCTGAACACCACCCCTCCCCCTTTGATCAAGGGCATCCACGTCTCCATATCCTACGCCGCCGACGCCACCCTGTTCGGGGAGATGGTGGACCTGGTCAACCGCACCGAGCTCAACGGCATGCAGATCGACGTCAAGGACGAGACCGGATACATCGGCTACGACAGCCGCATACCCCTGGCCGACGAGGCGGGAAGCGACATGCCCAAGAGCGGCATGAACCTGGGCAAGGTGATGGACAAATGCTGGTACAACGACATCTACACCATCGGGCGGGTGGTCTGCTTCCAGGACAACGTCATGCCCAAGAAACGGACCGACCTGGCCATCCAGGTCGCCGTACGGCGGCCTGTGGAAGGACCCCAAGGGTTACACCTACCTGGACCCCTACAACATCGATAACTGGAACTACATCGTGGACATCGCCAAGGAGGCGGGGGCTAACGGCTACAAGGAGATCCAGTTCGACTACATGCGCTTCCCCTCCGACGGCAACGTCACCGCCTGCGTCTTCCCCAAGTACGACGGGCGCACCAAGGAGCAGGTGATCACGGAATTCATCGCCTACCTGCGGGACAACCTCAAGCCGGAGGGCTTACAGATATCCGGCGACGTCTTCGGGCTCATCGCCTCCGACCAGGGGACCATGGGCATCGGGCAAGACGTCACCACGCTCGGGCAGTACATGGACTACCTCTGCCCCATGGTCTACCCCTCCCACTACAACCGGGGCGAGTACAACATCAGCGTGCCGGAGGCCAATCCCCACGACGTCGTATTCCTGAGCCTGGAGGACTTCAAGAAGGACCTGGCCGAGACCAACTGCAAACTGCGCCCCTGGCTGCAGGACTTCTCCATCTCCATCCCTACACCCCGGAGATGGTGGCGGCCCAGATACAGGCCTGCTACGACGCCGGCGTCGAGGAATGGCTGCTGTGGGACCCCCACTGCACCTTCAGCGAGTCCGCCCTGCAACCGCAATAATTCTTTTTTTCTTTAACCGTCCGGTAAGTAAATAAATCCCTCTGCTTCTGCTAGAATGGTATTGTCGGCTGCCGCGTATGTCCCGGAAAAGAGCTATGGCGGAATACGTTCACGTAGAAGTGGGAGAAGAGGTCCGCTCCATCGCGGGCTACTACAAGGTCCTCGAGGAGAACGTGCTGGGCTACCAGGGCCGCGAGATCCTCTACCTTGTAAAAGTAGCCGTGGTTGAGACGTCCTGCTGCGGGCCCGGGGGCATGGGCCTCATCTCCGTGCCGGGTTACGTCACCTCGCTGAGGAGCCGTCAGAACTCTCAAGGGGCTTGGATAACGGATGTGGAGCGCATCTCTGACGGGATCGAGCAGAGAGAGATAACCGATATCCTGAAGAACAAACACCATCATTTCCATCAGATCGATTTCCTGTGATAAGGGAGGTAAGAAATGGTAGGTATCAGCTCGTATGGAGGGTACGTTCCCCGCTACCGTCTGAACCGCTTCGCCGTCTTCGGGGCCATGGGGTGGCTGGCGCCGGCCCTGCTGATGAACGCCCAGGGGGAGAAGGCGGTGGCCAACTGCGACGAGGACGCCCTGACCATGGCGGTCTCGGCCGGCATCACCTGTCTCGACGGCTTCGACCTCGACCGCCTCGACGCCGTCTACTTCGCCTCCACCACCGCGCCTTACAAGGAGAGGCAGAACGCCGGCATCGTGGCCGGGGCCCTCTGCGCGCGCGAGGAGATACGGTCCGCCGATTTCGCGGGGTCTCTCAAGGCAGGCACCAGCGCGTTGCTGGCGGCTCTGGAGTTCGTGGCCGCCAACGGCGGCTCGGCTGCCGTCTGCGCCGGGGACAACCGCCTGGGCAAGATGGGTTCGGTGCAGGAGATGTACTTCGGCGACGCGGGGGCGGCCATGCTGGTCAGCGACTCCGACGTCATCGCCGAGTACAAGGGCTCCTTCTCCGTGACCCACGATTTCGTGGACCACCTGCGGGGCGCCGACTCCAGGTTCGACCGGCAGTGGGAGGAGCGATGGATACGCGATGAGGGCTACCAGAAGTTCATCCCCCAGGCCATACAGGGGCTGTTCGACAAATACGGCCTGACCGCCGCCGATTTCGCCAAGGTGGTCTACCCCTGCTACTACGGCGGGGCGCGTAAGACCATCAATGCGCAGCTGGGTTTCGAGCCGGACAAGGTGGTGGACGACCTGTCGGCTACGGTGGGCGACACCGGGGCGGCCCATCCGCTCCTCATGCTCTCCAAGGCCCTGGAAGAAGCCTCCCCCGGTGACCGCATCCTGCTGCTCAGCTACGGCAACGGCTGCGACGCTCTCTTCTTCGAAGTGACCGGCGCGATTGAACAACTGAAGCCGCGCGACCGCTTCTCCAGGTCGCTGGCCAACCGCTGTGACCTGGACAGCTACATCAAGTACCTGGTGTGGCGGGACATGGCCCCGGCCGAGCTGGGGATCCGTGGAGAAGACGAGACCATCACCCGCTGGACCCTCTTCTGGCGCAACCACAAGGCCATCAACAGCCTGCAGGGCAGCAAGTGCCGCGTCTGCGGCGCCCAGCAGTACCCGCCCCAGGTGGTCTGCGCCAACCCGGACTGCGGCGCCATCGACCAGATGGACCCGGTCTATCTCTCCCACAACGGCGCCACCATCTTCTCCTACACCTCGGACCTCCTCGCTGTCTCCCTCAACCCGCCCGCCATCTACGGCGCCGTCCAGTTCAACGGCGGGGGGCGCACCATGATGGACTTCACCGACTGCGTCCTGGAGGATCTGTCGGTGGGTATGCCCGTCGATTTCAGCTTCCGCAAGAAATTTCACGACGCCAAGCTGGATATTTCTTTCTACTTCTGGAAAGCGGTTCCGGCCAACCGGGAGGTGGTATAGATGTCCACGGGAATCAGGGACAAGGTGGCCATACTGGGCATGGGATGTACCCGGTTCGGTGAGCGCTGGGACGCCGGGCCCACCGAGCTGCTGGTGGAGGCCTTTACTGAGTGCCTGGCCGACGCCGGCATCGAGAAGAAGGAGATCCAGGCGGCCTGGCTGGGCAGCCATGTCGACGAGATAAACATCGGCAAGGGTGGGGTGTTCATCGGCGCCTCCCTGCACCTGCCGCTGATCCCGGTGACGCGGGTGGAGAACTTCTGCGCCTCGGGGACAGAGGCTTTTCGCGGGGCCTGCTACGGCGTGGCCTCCGGCGCCTACGACATCGCCCTGGCCATGGGGATCGAGAAGCTGAAGGACACCGGTTACGGCGGCCTTCCCAACTCCCCCATCTTCGGCCAGCTGATCACCCTCATCGGCCCCAACGGCACGGCACCCGGGCTCTTCGCCCAGCTGGCCACGGCCTACTCCGCCAAGTACGGCGTCCCCATGGAGAGGATCAAAGAAGCCCTCACCCACATCTCCTGGAAGAGCCACCAGAACGGCACCAACAACCCCCGGGCCCACCTGCGCAAAGCCCTCCCGAAAGAAGCCATCGCCGGGGCGCCCATCATCGCCTACCCCTTGGGGCTTTTCGACTGCTGCGGAGTGAGCGACGGCTCGGCCATGGCCATCGTCACCACCCCGGAGATAGCCCGTAAGCTCAAGCCCAACCAGGACCTGGTGACGGTGAAGGCGCTGGCAGTGGCGGTGAGCTCGGGCGAGGAGGCCCTCTACGACAAGTGGGACGGCGCCGGCATGCTCACCACCCGCGCGGCTTCACTCGCCGCCTACAAGGAGGCGGGCATCACCAACCCCCGCGAAGAGATCAGCATGATGGAGGTGCACGACTGCTTCTCCATCACCGAGATGTGCACCATGGAGGACCTGCACATCTCGCCGGAGGGGCACGCCGTGGACGACATCTTGAGCGGCTTCTTCGACCTGCACGGCGGGGGAGTCCCCTGCCAGGTGGACGGCGGCCTGAAGTGCTTCGGCCACCCCATAGGCGCCTCGGGGCTGCGCATGCTCTACGAGATGTACAACCAGCTGCTGCGGCGCTGGCCGGAGGAGCGCCTGGTCAAGGACGCCAGGTTCGGGCTGACCCACAACCTCGGCGGCATTCCCAGCAACAACGTCTGCTCCATCGCCATCGTCGGCTTAGGCTAGAAATGGGGTCAGGTCTATCGTTTATTATTTTTAACCATATTTTACCAGTCGGCCGATAGTGGTTTTTCCAGATTATGGCAAGAAATAATAAACGATAGACCTGACCCCTATCATATCAATATACCCCTAGGGGTAATATCCTTAATCCAGTGAATACACTCGAGGAAAGGATGGGGAGATGCACGCGATCATGGATAAGGGCGCGGTAAAGGAACTGGGCCGGGGATTCGGTGAGCGCTTCACGCAGGACCGCATCGAGGTGGACCTCTACTCCCACGACATGGGAGAGTTCCCGCGCTTCCTGGAAGAGATAATCCGGCCGCACGCCGACGCAGTGGTGCGCGCCAAAGACGCCTCGGAGGTGGCGACCATATTGAGGCAAGCCCGCCTCAAGGGCATCGCCGTTACTCCCCGGGCCGCCGCCACCAGCGGCTATGGCGGGGCCATACCGATGAACGGCGGCATCATACTGGACCTCACCTTGTTAAAGAACATCCGCGAGATCGATGAGGACGGACTGACCGTCACGGCGGAAGCCGGTGTGGTCTGGAACGACCTGGAGCGCAAGCTTCGCGACCGCGGCCTGGCCCTGCGCACCTATCCTTCCAGCGCCCCCTCTTCCACGATAGGAGGCTGGGTAGCGGAGGGCGGTTCGGGCATCGGGGCCTTCGCCTACGGCCAGTTCGAGGAGAACCTGGAAGGCCTGGAGGTGGTCACCCCCGAGGGAGGCCTGCTCTGGGTGGAGGGCGAGGACATCGGCCTCTTCTACGCGGCCGAGGGCATCACCGGCATCGTCACCGCCGCCCGCTTCAAGGTACGCGCGGCGGGCGAGGAAACGCCCCTGCTGTTTTCTTTCCCGGATCCCCACCGCCTCGAGTTATATTTACAGGCTTTAAAAGACATGGACCTTTTTCACCTGCAGGTTTTCAACCCCCGCTTCATCATGGACAAGAACCGCGTGGCCGCGGAGTCAGGGGGAGATGAACTGCCGGTCTCTTTCCTGGTGGAGGCGGTGCTGGAGAACCCCTCCCCCGAGCTGGAGGGCAAACTGACCGAAGTGGCGGGAGCCCAGGGGGGCTTGCGCCTGCCTGACGGCCAGGCCCGCCACGAGTGGGAGGACCGCTTCAACCCCATGCGCATCCGCCGGCTGGGACCATCACTTATCCCGGCGGAATCCCTGGTGCCGCTGGCCGGCCTGGCCGGGACCCTGGAAGAAGCCGGCCGCAAGCTCCCCGACCTGGGAGTGGAAGCGTCGCTGACTTCCGACGGCCAGGTGGTGCTGCTGGGCTTCATCCCGGCCGACTCTCGCACCCTTTCTTTCAACGTAGAGTTCGCCAAGTCCCTTCACTTCATCAAGATCTCCCTGGCGCATGGCGGGACGCCCTACGGAACCGGCTTGTACTTCGCGGCCCGCTACGCCCAGCGCTGGGGTGAGGAGAAGAAGCGCCGCCTGGAGGCCTACAAGGCCGAGCACGACCCCGGAAACCTGCTCAACCCGGGCAAGCTGCTCACCGGCCGGGGCCGTCCCCTGCGCGCCCGCCTCATCGATTTGATGATGCTGACGGCCATGCCCTTCGCGGGCATCGCCGGCCGGATGGGCGCCTTTCTCCCCCACCACCCGCTGCGCAAGAAGGGCAAGCTCCCCCAGGACCTGGAAGACGCCGCCTACACCTGCGCCCAGTGCGGCTACTGCGTGGACAAATGCTCCCTCTACTCCGGCAAGGGTTGGGACAGCGCCTCCCCCCGCGGCAAGTGGTACTATCTCAAGCGCTACAGCCAGGGCAAGCTACCCCTGACCCAGGAGATGACCGACAAGTTCCTGCTCTGCACCACCTGCAAGAAGTGCGACCCGGTCTGCCAGACCGACCTGGCCATCGAGTCCCTCTGGGCCGAGATGCGAGGCGAGCTGGTGGCCTCGGGCAAGTTCCACACCTTCCCGCCCTTCGAGATGATGGGCGCCGCCTACGACATGGAGAACAACATCTGGGCCGGCTTCGCGCGGGACCGCGACGCCTGGCTGCCGGACTACGTCAAATTGAAAGAAGGGTGCGGCGTGGCCTACTGGGCCGGATGCACCGCCTCTTACGTGGAACAGGACATCGCCCGCGGAGCGGTACGCATCCTCACCGAGGGCGGCATCGACTTCGACTTCCTGGGCAAGCAGGAGACCTGCTGCGGCGTGCCCTTCCTGATGAGCGGCAAGTGGGACGTCTTCGAGACGGCGGTGCGCCGCAACATCGGAGAGATCAACCGGCGCGGCATCAAGACCATCATCGCTTCCTGCCCCGGCTGCTGGGTGACCCTGGCCCATACCTACAAGGAGTGGGCGGAGAAGCTGGGCCTGGAGTGGGACGTGGAAGTCCGGCACATCTCCGAGGTAGCGGTGGAACTGCTGCACGAAGGCAAGCTCAACTTCACCAGGGAAGTCCCCATCACCGTCACCTGGCACGACCCCTGCCACATCGGCCGCCACGGCGGCATCTACGAGCAGCCTCGCGAGGTGCTGGAAGCCATCCCCGGCCTCAAGCTGGTGGAGATGGAGCACAACCGCGAGGAAGGCCTCTGCTGCGGCAGCGTGCTCACCCTCATCGGTGACACCTACCCCACCTCCGGCAACATCGCCGCCAAGCGCCTGGCCGAGGCGCAAGCCGTGGGGGCCGACGTCCTCGCCTCCACCTGCCCCTGCTGCGAGTTCCAGCTGCGGGTGTGGGCCGACTCCAAGGGCGGCGGTATGCCGGTGCGCGACTTCGCATCCATCGTGGGAGAAGCGCTGGGCGAGACCCTGGAGGACCCCACGCAGAACGCCCTGCAGAGCTGGGCGGTGTTCGACAAGATGATTCAGATGATGTCCCCGTCCGGCATGGCCGGCTTCATGGAAGAGTTCATGGGCACCCTGCCGGGAGGCAAGACCATGCTGAAGGCTATGCGCCTGCTGCCCGGCCCGGCCGTCTCCGGGATGTCCTGGGCCATCGACAAGGCCATGCCGAAGATGGCGCCGTCGGTGCTGCCCCCCATGCTCAAGTGGATGCTGCCGCGCATGCTTCCCATCATGGAGAAGCGCATGCCCGAGATGAGCGACTCCATGCGCGCCCTCATGCCGGAGATGATGCCGGACGTGATGATGAAGGTGATGCCTCCACTGATGGGCCCGATGATGAAGGAGCTCCTCGCCTGATCTTCTTTAAAGAAAGAAACGGGGCCCTTCTTCAGGACCTGGCGAGCTCAGATAGCGGGCTGACGATTATTCTGCCCTTCCTCCGATGTTCGTGACATCGGGGCTGACTCGAGGGTCCTTCCGAAGGGCCCCGTTTCTTATGAAGGGCCCAGGCGGGGAGTTGCTTCAGGCGGGATCATGGTTGTAGCCTTGTCGGCACTGGCAATATACTTGCAATAAAGTGTTTGCCGGTTAAGGAGGGTTGAGACCATGGATCTGAATGAATTCAACAGCATCCCGCCATGGGACTGGCCGGATGACGCTGGAGACGTATTCCTTGAAGTGATCAGTGACAGGCAAGCCGACCCGGCGGACCGTCTCATGGCCGTGGAACTGGCGGGGGACTACGTGGTTATCAGCGACGAACTCTGCGCCGCCCTCCTCGCGATAGCACTCGATGACGATGAGCCGGAGGATATCCGGGCCGCCGCTGCTTCCTCCCTGGGGACAGCCGTCGAGGAAGCGAACCTTGAGGGTTTCGATGACCCGGATGACATGCCTTTAACCGAGGGCTTGTTTCTAAAACTACAGAAAAACCTACGTGCCATCTACATGGATACGGACAAACCGGACCTGCTGAGACGGAGGGCCCTGGAATCCTCTTCCCGCGCCCCCCAGGAATGGCATCGCGGTGCCATCTCTTCGGCATATTCAAGCGACGAAGCTGACTGGCGATTGACGGCGGTGTTCTGCATGGGTTTCCAGCCCGGCTTCGACAAGCAGATCCTGGAGGCCATGGAGAGCAACGATGCCATACTGGTCCGTGAGGCGGTTATGGCCGCGGAGGGGCTGGAGCTGAAATCCGCCTGGCCCATCCTGGTGTCTCTTGTCGAATCGAAAGAAACGGACAAGGACGTGCTGATCGCCGTCATCGACGCCATGGTCAACATCAAGCCGCGGGAAGCCGGCGTGTACCTGCTCAGGCTGGCCGAGTCTAAAGACGAAGATATCGCTTTCGTAGCCAATGAAGGACTGTCCTCCGCCGACGCGGCGACTTGCTATGACGACCTCGACGACGAAGGGGACGAGGACTGGGACGACGGCTGAACCCGGCTCCCGTTACGATAGTTACTTGCCCAGGAACCGGATGAAGAAGCTCGGGAAGACAGTCCCCAGGCCGCAGCATAACAACGTCAGGAAAAGCATCCCCACGGCCAGGCGCAGATCGCTGGGGAGAATTTGAGCATTCAACTTTTAGCGAGGGGTCAGGTGTTGCTGACGGGTCCGATGTTGGAGGAGTAGCGGATGAACATGTCGATGGACTTCTCGATGGACTCGTCCTTTGAGAGCCCCTTGTCCGACAGGCACTCCTTCATGCGGTGGCTGATGATGTGAATGCCCACCCGGTCGAGGGCGGCGCGGGCCGCCGCCACCTGCACCAGGACGTCTTCGCAACCCTTGCCCTCTTCAACCATTCTGGTGATCCCCCGGACCTGCCCTTCGATCCGTTTCAACCGGCGGAGAATAACCTTCTGCTTTTCATCGTCTGCTTTAGCCAAAATACCCTCCCATGCCAGGAAAGCCCGTACAGCGAATAAGGGAATTATATTACGACACCGGGATGCATTCCAGACTTGACAGGCTCACAAGAAAAGGCGCGGTTTCCCGCGCCTTGCACTGCATCAGACCGATACTTGTTTTCTTGCTCACCGTCACTTGGACTTCTTGGACTTCTTGCCTTTCTTGCTCTTCTTGGCCTTCTCTTGTTTGCCGGCTTCTGCTTCGACCTCTTCAATCACTTCGATCACTATCTTGGTATCTTTCGCTTCTTTATCTTTCTTTGCTTTTTTCTCTTTCCTGCCCTTCGTGGCTTCCTCGACCTCGACCTCCACCGTCACGGGCTGCTTCATGCGGCTGGAAGCGAACACCCCGAAGAGCAGGGTGGCCAGGAACCAGCGCTTGGGGTTGAGGCCGAGCTTCCTGGCCTTGCGGGCCGCGATCAGAGCCTCGATGGGATGCGTGATACCCAGGAATATGATCACCTTCTTCAGCGAGCTCTTCTTTTCCTTATCTTTCTTTCCCATACAATCCTCCTTAGTCCTCCAGCCGCGGCATGAGTGCCGCCTTGCTCAACGCCTCTTACTTGAAATTGCTCCAAAAGCGGTAGTTGGGGCAGAACTTTTTGAAATCATCCTCAGCGTGGGTGCCGCAGTAACGGCAGGCATGGAAGAACTGCCCGGCGAGGAGAAGGTCGTTGAGGATGAGATAGGTGATGAGGTTCTTGCGGTCCTTGCGCATGGCCAGAACGGGCATGAGGGAGATGGTGGATAGCGACAGAACCTCCAGCCCCAGACCGATCATGGGTACTTCCTTCTCCCGCCTGGGCAGGATCATGCTGGTGTACTTGCCCAGGTAGAAGGAGTAGCACATCTTGCCATAGCCGCTGCAACTGGCGCAGATGAGGTAGCGGGGGATGGTCAGGAACAGTGCCCACCCGGCCAGCCAGGCCGCCATCAGCTTCTTGTTGCCGCCCCTGATGAGGCCCGCCGCTCCCGCCGCGGTGGTCGCCGCGAAGGTCAGGAAACGAAGGGCCATTATTGCGGGATTAGGCTTTACCTCGAAAGCAGCAATGCATTCGGCGCAATCACAGCCGGATCCATGGGTCATGATAATACTCCTCTCCTCCCTCGATCAGAACTGAACGAACTTCTCGCGGCTCGCCCCGCAGATGGGGCATTTCTCCGGGGCGTCACCCTCACGCGTGTGCCCGCAGACGCTGCAGATCTGGAGAGTGCCGACGCTCAGGTCCTCCCCGGCGCCTACCACATCCCTGGCCTTCTTGTACATCTCGGCGTGTATCTTTTCGGCTTCCAGGGCGTAGTAAGTCGACCTCACCGCTTCCGCCTCGTCCTGCAGCTTGGCGGTGGCGTTGAAGACCGGGTACATCTCATTGACCTCGTAGTTCTCCCCGTCTATGCAGTCCTGGATGTTCTCGGTCTCCATGCCCAGGCCGCCCAGGGCCCGGAAGTGGTTCTCCGCGTGCACCCGCTCGGCAAAGGCGATGGCGGTAAAGAGACGCGCCAATTCCGGCAGGCCTTCCGCCTTGGCGTGGTCCGCGAATATGGCATACTTCATGTGCGCCATACTCTCTCCGGCAAAGGCTTCCCGCAGGGCGCTCTCCGTCATCTTCCTCATGCTGAAGCCCTCCTCTAGTCTTCGAGCTTTTCGAATTCTTCCTTGCCCACTCCGCATTCGGGGCATTCCCAGTCGTCAGGCAGGTCCTCGAAAGCGGTGCCGGGCTCGATGCCGGAATCTGGGTCCCCAATCTCCGGGTCGTAGATATAGCCGCAGACCGTACATTCCCACTTGTTGATCTTAACCACCTCCGTCTCTCGTCGAATCCGATATTGCTTTCTATCATACCCATAACCATGGGAAGAAAAACTGGGTTGCGGCAAGCCGGTGGTCACACCCTGAAAAGAAAGAGGTCTTTCTTTGCCCGCTTCTCTTCGTACATAAGATCATCAGCCCGTTTGAGCATATCATCGAGGGTGCAGAGGAGGTCGTCAGGCCCGCATTCCGCGTATCCGGCGCTTACCGCGAGCCTGACAGGAGTACGGGTCATACGATTACGCTCACTCAGGTGCAGGGCCAGACGCTTGCGGAGGACCTCGGAATCCTTTTCCGTGCTGTCCAGGAGCAGCGCCACGAACTCGTCGCCCCCGACCCGGGCGATGATGTCCGAGTCCCGGAAGACCGATCTGAGAATCCTGGCCGTCTCGATGAGGGCGATATCCCCCTCGGCATGGCCGTACCGATCATTGATCTCCTTCAGACCGTCCAGGTCGACATAGAAGAGAAGCGTGCGGCTACCATTGCGCTTCGCCACCCTCATCTGCTGATAGGCCAGGGTCGTAAGGCCACGGCGGTTGTAGAGCCCGGTGAGGTCGTCGGTGAGGGTCAGCTCGCGCAGTTCGGCCATGACGTGGTTGCGCTCCACGGCGTAACGCGCCGTCTGGACCAGCAGTTCGCCGGTGAGGCCATCCTTGATCAAGTGATACTGGGCTCCTTTGCGGACCGCCTCCAGGGCCATCGTGGCGTCCCCGGCGCCGGCGAGTATGACCACGGGAATGTCGGGATGGAGGGAGGAGACCGCCAGAAAGGCATTGTTGCCGGAAGAATCCGGCAGCGTCAGCTCCATCAATACCAGGTCGAAGCCACCCTTCTCCAGGCGCTTCAACCCTTCGGCCAGGGTGCCGGCGCATTGCAGCCCGAAGCCGATATCGCCTGCTTCCTCGAGCATGCCCCGTATGGAGCCTGCCACAGCAGTGTCGCCTTCGATCAGAAGTGCCCTCCGCAGAAAGTCGTCCATGTTCGCCACCATATACCGTCTAGAAGCCCCATGCGGGATTTGCTGGTATTATACATGATATCCCCTTCGGCAGGGATTCAAACGGGACGCTACCCCCCGGTATACCCTTCGGCGAAGTTCCATTCCCGCATGGGGCCGGTGACGCCGCGGGAATCGCTCCCTCCGTCCCATCCCCTGTAGATGAAATACATGGCGCGCTCCGCCGCGATGGGCTGGTCGGAGGTGACGTGGGTGGAGAAAGCGGCCGCCTCCATCCCCTCTATCTCGTCCACCTCCACGGTAAACCGGCTCCGGGCGGGCACCCGGTAGTCACGCTCTACCGTACCTCCCCCCTCCAGCATGAAGCTGCAATGGACCTGGGCTTGCTCCGTGCCCGGGTTGGCCAGCAACAGCCAGGTGTCGAAGTCGCCGGCGGTGTAACCCTCGGCGAAATCCCATGCATGCGAAGCGGACTCCGAGCCGGCGGAGGCATGCCCGCCCTTCTTGCCGCGGTAATCGAAGTACATGGCGCGCTCCGCCACGATGGGGACGCCGTTGGTGGAGGTCACCTGGGCCGAGACATTGCCTGCCGGCACCTCGCCGTCGACGTTGATGGTGTAGCGGGTGTGGGCCGGGACTTCCACCTGCCGGGTCACGGCGTCTTCGCCCTCCAGCAGAAAGTCCACGTCGACCAGGGCCGCGGCATCGGACGGGTTGGCCAGCAACAGCCAGGTGTCGAAGCCGGCGCCGGTGTAACCCTCCGCCAGGAACCACGAGGTCCCGGGGGCGGTGATGCCCACGCCCTGGCTGCCTCCCTTCAGGCCGGTGTTGTCGAAGTACATGGCGCGCTCCGCCACCACGCCGACGCCGTTGGCCGATTCCACCTGCACCGACACCCCCGTCTGGCCCAGGTCGGGAACGACGTTGACGTTGATGGAGGTGCGGCTTTGCGGTGGCAGGTCATAGTACTGTTCCAGCGGGCCCGACGACTCGCGCAAGTAGGTCACTTTCACCTGGGCGGTCTCTTCGGACGGGTTGGCCAGCAGCAGCCAGGTGTCGAAGCCGGCGCCGGTGTAACCCTCCGCCAGGAACCAGCTCGGTGACGTCGCGGCCAACCCGATGGAGGCGTCGCCGCCGGGCATTTTCCCACCGTAGTTGAAATACATGGCGCGCTCCGCCACGATGGGCTCGTCCGAGGTGACCCTCATGGATACCTCGTCGTAAGCCAGGATAGCGTCGACGCTCAAGGTAGTCCGGGCATGGGGGGCGACGTAGAGGTCCAGGCCCAGCGGAGCCTCCGAGGGGCGCAGAAACTCCACGTGAACGGCGGCGTCTGTGTCGCCGGGGTTGGATAGAAGCAGGTATTCGTCGAAACGATTGGGGTACGGCCCACCCAGTACCCGCCGGCCCCAGGCGAAGTGGGAGCCCCAGTAGGAGTTGGTGTCCAGGCAGTCCAGGCTGACCGCGGCGTTGGAGCCGGTCGAGTGGATGAAGAGGCCCCGGCCTACGTACATGCCGGCATGCCCGATGTGCCCGGTGGTGCCTCCACCTTCCTCGTCATACCAGAAGATGGTGTCGCCGGGCTTGAGGCTCTCACGGTTGACGTAGAGATATCGCTCGTCCCGGGCCTGGTCGTCGGCCACGCGCATCATGGGATATCCCATGCGGATGGAGAGGGTGTTGTAGACGAAGCCGGAGCAGTCGAACCCCCCTTCGGCTTCCGTCTCGCCGCCGTAGAGGTAGGCCTGCCCCAGTCTCTGGAAGCCGTAGTCGAGTGCGGTCTGCTGCAGGTCGGTGGCGGTGGGAGGCTGGCAGCGCTCCACCGTGAAAGTGCTCTTGAGGTATTCCTTGCGCCAGGAGGCCAGGTCCGTGAGCATCCACAGGGTGTAGGCCATGTTGCCGCGCGGATAACCGTCGCTTGGCCAGATCTTGACCGAGAAAGGGTAATTCCGGTCGTAGTACTTTAGATGGAGGTCGTGGAAGACCACCATCGCGCCGCCGTAATAGGGAGTGCCGGGGACGATGTTCATGATGTTGGCCGCTACTTCGTCCAGGCCCAGCGCGTGGGTGACCCCGATGGCCACCCGTTCGTAGTTGATGATGTCGTCCGGCTTGAACAGCCCCTCGGAAGAAGTGTCCATAAGCCCGTACTGCACGGCCAGGCCGGCCCATTTGTAGCGGGGGTCGGTGGTGGGCAGGTCCGTGAAAACGATATCCGGCGGCGGCGTTTCCGAGCCGTGCCCGAAGGCGTTGACCAGCCCGCGCGCCGCGTCGGCCCGGGTGACGTAGTCCAGGGGGTGGAAGGTGCCGTCCTCGTAGCCTTCCATCCACCCCATGTTGGTGACGTAATCGATGGCTTCCTGGATGGCCGCCGGTTCGCTGCCGGTGTCGGAGAAGACCTGGGCGCGGGGGGCGGCCGCCGGGAAGAAGGCGACCAGCAGCGCCGCCGCCGCCAGCCACGCCGCCATTTTCCATTTGCCGTTGCGCATACCCATACCTTCCTTTCGCGGGCCGTTCTTATTCTTCAACTTCTCTTTTCGTCTCTCCTTCCATTCCGCTTGAGGAAGCGAGACAATGTGTCTCCCCTCGGGGTATGAGACGGCATGCCGCTCTCGATTGTTTCCCTTTCCCCGGGATAACAATACATGGTATCGAATGCGCGGCCCGCATATTATTCATTGTGTAAAATAATATTTTCATTCTGGAGTCTTGACATCCGCGCACCTCGGTATAGAATCGTTAGTTAGTAGTAACTAACGCGGAGAAAGGCATCAAGTTGGCCGCCAACAAGGAACGGGTTCAAGGCATAGGCCGCAGGGAGCAGATAGTGAACACCACCGTTGTCCTCCTGTCTCGTTACGGCCTTACAGGCACGACCACCTCCCGCATCGCCAAGGAAGTGGGTATTTCGGAGCCCGCCCTCTACCGCCACTTCCTGAACAAGGAAGAGATCATCCTCGCGGCCCTGGACGCCGTGAGCGGCGTCCTCATCGAGAAGATGTACACGGCCGCCCTCAGCGTGGAGGACATGACCGAAAAGATCCACATGATGAGCGCCGCCCTTTACGAATTCGTGATGTCTCACTCCGAGGAGGCGGCGGTCCTCTTCGAGGTTTTCAGCGGCACGCGGGACAGCAACCTCAAACAGTCGCTCCAGAACATGTTCCTCGGCTCCATGAAGATCGTGGAGATGATGTTGAGCGAAGGGATCAAGGACGGGGACGTGAAGCCGGATGTCGATGTCGAACTTACCGCCTGGAAGATAATGTCGCTGGGATTGACCCTCAACTACGCGGCCATGCTGGGTTTGAACAACGTCCTCACCGAGGACAAGGCCCTCTCGGCCGTAGACGCATTGCTCGTAGATATTTCGACCAGAAAGAAAGAAAGGAGCGTGTCGGAATGAAAGTACTGGTTATGGGAGGAGGAATGGCCGGACTGGCTACCGCCATCAACCTGCTCGACCTGGGAATGGAAGTCGAGCTCATCGAAGCTGACGACATGTTCGGAGGCCGCGCCAGCTCCTGGCTGGATGAAGACGGGGACATGATCGACAACGCCCTGCACGTATTCTTCCCCTACTACGTGAACCTCATCAACTTCTTCAAGAAGATGGGGATCTACGAGAACATCGCCTGGAAAAGCACCGAGTTCTACTATGCCCAGGACAACGGCGAGCAGGCCGTACTCAAGTTCGCCAAGCTTCCCGCCCCGCTCCACGCCGCCGCCGCATTCTTCGGCCTGATCAAGGCCTACAAGGGCCTCCCCAAGTGGAAGCAGCTCTTCACCGCCAGCATCATGGGTCCCGCCGTTCTGCTGCCCAAGGAGAAAGTGGACAAGCTGGACGAGCAGACCCTGGCCCAGTACGCCTCCCGCCGCGGCCCCCTGGACTGCCTCAAGCCGATGGAGCCGGGCATCAACGGCCTTACCTTCACCCCCTCGAACCAGATTTCGGCCAAGGTCATGATCAACTGGTTCAAGAAGGTCGGCGCCTCCTACGAGACCTCCCGCGTCGGGTTCGCCAATGGCGGCCTGGGCGAGATCTGGGTGGGCAACTGCCTCGACTACATCGCCAAGAAGGGCGGCAAGGTCGAGCTCAACCAGGCCGTCACCGCCATCAATGTCGAGGGCGGCAAGATCAAGAGCGTGACCGTCAACGGCACCGAGGAGCGCACCGCGGATCTCTACGTCTCCAGCATGAGCCCCTACTCCCTGCGTACCGTGCTCCCGGACGAATCCTACTACTTCGACTACTTCAAGGACCTGCAGTACTTCACCCAGGCCCCCTCCATGTCCATCCAGGTCTGGTTCGACCGCAAGCTCACCGACGTGGACGTGACCTTCTTCTCCAACGACTGCATCTTCAACACCTACGCCGACCTCTCCAACGTCCTTCCCCACATCTTCAAGGGCGGCACCATGTTCGAGATGGTACTCTCCCCCGCCGACCACCTGAACGGCCTGCCGGACGAGGTCATTTTCGACGACGTCATCAACGACATCAAGCGCCTCTTCCCCGTCGCCCGCGAAGCCGAGGTCAAGAAGTGGAAAGTCGTGCGGGAGCGTCAGGGCGTCTACCGCGCCTTTGCCGGGATGGAGAAGCACCGCCCCTTCCAGCGCAGCCCCTACGAGAACCTCTATGTCACCGGCGACTACACCAAGACCCACGTCAGCTCGGGCGGCATGGAAGCGGCCATCTGGACCTCCAACAAGACGGCCGAGCTCATCGCGGCCGACAAGCTGGGCAAGACCATCACCCTGAACGAGGAGTTCAACTCCGACCAGGGACTCACCCCCTTCATCAAGATGGCCATGAAGTTCGCCCCCATCGCCATCCCCGCCATCGTGCTGGTCACCATCGCCCGGAAGAAACTCCACAAGAAAGGCGCAGTAGCCGAGTAGACTTTCTGGAAAACGCAATTGAGGGAGCGCTCCGGCGCTCCCTCTTTGCTTTTCAGGAAAAGATCGTTTTAGCGGCCTTCCGTCTCCGGCAGCGGCACCCGCAGTGACAGTGTGCCGCCCTTCCCTGGTTCGATCGAGATCTCGAGGGCGCCACCCATCGTCTCGGCTTTCTCCCGCATCACGACCAGGCCCTGCCTCAAGCCATCCGAAGCAGGAGAGGAAAGGTCAACGCCCGGGCCGTCGTCGGATACCCACAAGTAGAGGGAGCTTTCTTCCTTACGCAAGATGAAGTCCACCCGGCTGGCCCCGGCGTCGCGGGCGATGTAGCTCAACATCTCCCGTACCATGCGGTAGAGGGAATTCTCGTAGAAGCTGCCCAGCCGCAGGCCGGGATCCAGGTCGATCTCCGCTTCCACTTTGATGTGATAGGTGACGGCGAAACGCTCCAGCAGATTCTGAAGAGCCTGGGGCAGACCCAGCACCTCCACCGAGGATGGGCGCAGGTCAGTGATGATGCGGCGCAACTCAGTCAGGGAGGATCGGGAGCTTGAGAGTATGCCCCGCAACCCCGCTTCGACGCGTTCGTCGACGTCGTCCCGCCCCAGTATGCTCTCGGCCCTGTAGACGATCTCCAGCAAGGTCTGGGCCATGGAGTCGTGAAGTTCCCGGCTGATGCGGGAACGCTCCTCCTCCTGGGTCTGGGCCAGGCGGAGCATCAGGTCGGCCCGACGCTCCCGCTGGTCCCGGCTCTCCTGGTAAAGGCGGGCGTTATCGATGGCAATGGCGGCGAAGGCGGCAATGCCCTCCATGATGCGGATGTCCTCCTCGCTGAAGAAATGGCGCTGTCCGAGTTCGTACAGGCTGATGAAGCCAATAGCCTTGCCGTGCAAAATCATGGGCACTCCCAGGATGGAGACCATGTCCAGCATCTTCGCGGTTTCGTTGTTGGTGCGAGGGTCCGAGCGCGCGTCTTCCACGTAGACGGGGGCCCTTTTTTCCAGGATGATCTCAGTCACACCGCCGAAGAAGCCGGGGTCAAGTTTGGAAGCCCGGGCGGAGAGGATGGGCGCGGATTCCGTCTTACTGCCGAAGACCGTTTCCAGTTTTCCTTCCTCATCCATCAAGAGTACGCCGCAGCCCCTGACGTCCGTCTGCTGCATGGACATGTGAAGAATATGGGTGAATGCTTCCTCCAGGTTCAGCCCGGAGGTGATTACCTTCCCGATTTCCATGAGCACCCGACGCTCCCTGACCAAGGCTTCTTCCCTGAGCAGCACCGCCTCCCGCGCAAGCTCCTTGCCCATCTGCCTGCCTACCAGGTCGAGGAAAGCCCGCCGTTCCCGGTCCGGAGGAGGGCTGCCTGGTTGGCCGACCAGCTTGATGGCGCCGATGAGCTCTTCGCCTTTCCGCAGGGGCAGCAGGACCGAGTTGGCTTCGATCCCGTCGAGGCTGCCGTGTAGAGGCCGCAGGTCTGGCGAGAGATCTTCCCAGGCATACTCTTCCACGGTCACCGATTCCCGAATGTCCGCGCACGCCTTCCTTATCACTTCGAAAAGTCCGCTATCCGGGGTGACCTCCAGTAGCTTCCGCCCGGATCCGGTTTCCAGCGTGAAGCAATGATAGACCCTCTTCCCGATGGGTTCAAAGAGGAAGAGATGCCCGCTCTCGAAGCCGTTCCGGACAACCAGGGACTCGAGCGCCTTTTCCATCTTTTCGTCGAAGCTTTCGGCCAGCTGGAGGGCATCGAGAAAAGACGTCAGGAAGTTATCCAAGGTCCGCCTCCTCTGCTCCATCCGTCTCCGGCATGGGGACCCGTATAGAGATGACCGTCCCCTCACCCGGCTGGCTCGTTATTTTGAGGCTGCCTCCCATCATCTCCACCCTTTCCCGCATGAAGACCAGTCCCAGCCCTTCCCCTTCGGCGGCGCAGGCAGGGTCAAAGCCCCTGCCGTCGTCGGATATCTCCAGGTAGCCATCGTTGTTGTCCTCCCGGCGAAGGACGAACTTCACCCGGCTGGCCCCGGCATGACGGGCTATATTGCTCAGTGCCTCCTGCACAAGGCGATAGAGGGTATTGTCGTAGAGGCTGTCGTATTGGCTGGCGAGTTGGCGTCCTGGCTTCAGTTCTGCCTCAATGTCAACCTCGACGTGATAGGTGACGGCGAATCGTTCCAGCAGGTTGCGGAGGGCCTGGGTTATACCCAGCACCTCCACCGAAGCGGGGCGCAGGTCGGTGATGATGCGGCGCAGTTCGGTCAGGGAGGAGCGGCCGCTCTGGAGCATGCCCCGCAGCTCACCCTCGAGGCTTTCGCCCGGTTCTCCACCGAGCATGCCCTCGGCCTTGTAGATGATCTCCAGCAGGGTCTGGGCTATGGAGTCGTGCAACTCCCGGCTGATGCGGGAACGTTCCTCCTCCCTCGCCTGGGCCAGGCGGAGCATCAGGTCGGCTACGCGCTCCTGCTGCTCCCGGCTCTCCTGGTAGAGGCGGGCATTGACGATGGCGATGGCGGCGAAGGAGGCTATCCCTTCCAGGATGCGGATGTCTTCCTCGCTGAAGTAGTGGTGCTGACCTGGCTCGTCGACGAGGATAGACCCGATGGTTTTGCCCTTTGAGATGATGGGCACCCCGAGAAAGGACACTATGCCCAACATCCTGGAGATGTCGTTATTGACGCGGGGGTCTTCCAGGGCGTTGGCGACGTGGATGGTCTTGCCCTCATCGTGAACGAGGCGGCCCCCTTCTCCCAGGCTGTCGATATCCGGTTGGATTTCGAAAAAGATCCCCACGGCGGGATCCTCGGGATTGTTGGCAAAAATCAGCTCCAGCTTTTCCCGCATCTCATCCAGGACGAAGACCACGCAGCGCGACACCCCCAGGATCTCCAGGGAGATGCGCACCAGGGGGCCGAAAACGTTTTCAAGCTCCAGGTTGGAGGTGAGCAATTTGCCGGTCTCTACGAGCATTGAGCTCTCTCGCGCCAGTTCCTGCTCTCTTTCCAGGACCAGTTCGCGCGTCAATTCCATCACTATCTGCCTGACCATGATGCTCAATAGCGACTTCTCTTCCTCACCCAGGTCCGGCAAACCGGATTCCCGCGCCAGGTTGAGGAAGCCCGCGATCTCTTCCTCCACCACCAGGGGGTAGAGCCTGAAGGTCATGTCCGTACGATCCAGGATCTTTCCCAGGCCGAGGTCGAAACGCTCCCCGCCGGCTTTGTTCATAACGTCGTGGAGGTCCCCGAAGCGCTTGATGCTTTCGAACAGCTCATCCAGCTTCCGGGGGTCGAGCCCCGGATAAAGGCGCGGAGACTGGTAAAAGAAATGCCGCGGTTCAGGCTTGAGGGTCACTACCAGCCCGAGGCTGAAACCGTAGATGTTCACGACGTAGCGGAGTGCTTCCTCAAGCCTCCACCTGAGATCCTGGGGTCCCAGCAGGATCTCCAGGAGAGGCGGGAGGTATGCGACCTGCTCCATGCTAGTCTTCCGCTTCGGGGTGGGGCATGTAGCCGTCGACTATCTCCACCAGGCGCGCCGTGCCCTCGTCGATATTGGTGATGACCTCGTCCAGGGCCTCGGCGGATAACTGGTCACGGTCAGCGGCGAGCATCTGGGTGAACCCCCGCACGTAAGTGAGGGGGGTGGAAAGTTCATGGGCCATGCGCCGCCTGGCCTGGTCGTCAAAGATATCCGCGGGCACCGTATCGTCCCCGGCGGGCCGGCCCGCATCCATCACCAGGCAGATCCAGGGCGCTATCCACTCCAGGGCGCGCAGGTGCTCCGGGTCGATCTGCATGGAAGAAAGACCGGCCAGCACCACCATCCCGGTGATCCCGCCGCCCGACTTCAGGGGCAGGAGCAGGTGGGCGGGGAGCTCTTCCTCCAGGTGCGCCTGGCGGTAGTCGTCCCAGTCCCGGAAGAGTATCCTGGGGCTGTTAGTGCTGTCCGGCGCCGGGTCGACGGCCAGGTCCAGCAGGGCGCCGGCATGCGCCTCCAGCACCTCCAGGCGGCCCGGCCTGATGCGCAGGGTGCCGGCCTTGCGAGCGAAGCTGGCGGGGTGGCCGTGGGACGAGACCAGGTCCATCTGGTCTTCCTCTATGCGGTAGACCGCCCCGGCGGAAGACCCGGTCAGGGATGCGGCTTCGGCCAGAAAACCGGCCAGGGTTTCTTCCGGCGAATCCCCGGGCGAGCTCAAGGCGATGCAGGCGGAAAGGAATTCCATGGCCTGCGCGGACCTTTCCACTCCCGCTTTGAGGTCCTCCGCCTCGGTGACCTCTTCAGCCACGGCGACTATCTCGACCTCTCCACCCGTATCGGGCACCGCCGCCTTGGCGCGCAGGTAGCGTTCCCGGCCGTGCCGGCCCGGCATGACCAGCGTAGCCGGCACATTGCCGCGCCCGTCCTTGGCCCGGGCGGCCAGCTCCAGCATTCTATCGCAGTTCTCCCTGCCCATTACTTCTTCGAGGGTCATGCCGGCGGCCCGCTCCGCCGAAAGAGAGAAGACTTTTTCGGCCTCACGATTGAAAAAGGTTATCCGGCCTTCCGCGGAAAAGGTGAAAATGCAGGCGGTGGCGCTTTCCAGCCGCCCCAGGGAGCGCGCCTCGTCCGCCACCCTCTCCCGTTCAATACGGCGCAGTTCGGTGAAGTCCTGGGCGCAGGCCAGCACCGCTCCCGGCTTGCCCTTGCTCTCTTCCAGGCGGGAGAAGGTCAGCGAGAGCACCACTCCCCGGCCGGTGCGGGTACGCAGGTCCAGTTCCCCCCTCCAGGGCGCGAGGTGGACCGTCTCGATGATCTGCTCCACCACTTTGCGAGGCTCGCTCGTGGCCAGCCAGGTCGAGAGGTGGGAAGTCCGCAGTTCTTCCCAGCCGGCCTCCATCAGTTTCTGAAAAGAAGGGTTGGCGTAAACCATGCCGCCCTTGGCGTTCAGTATGAAAACGGGGTCAGCGAATGACGCCAGGCTCTCGTCGCGCGCCACATCGAGCTCCTCGGCCAGGCCGGGGATGGGGATGGGCTTGTTGGGTTCCGCTTCGGGGGAGAAGGCCTGGACCTCCTTCTCTTCCTGGCTGACCATGGTCACCAGGATGCCGGTCTTGCCCAGCGCCGCCAGGGGGTAAGGTATGGCGGAAGCCCGCAGCGCCAGCAGGTGCTTGTCCAGCTTGAAGGGGAAGGCGTAGTTCTCCACCCCCCGGCCTTTCTTCGCTTTGTCCAGCAGGCCTTTGAGCATGTGGTCGAGCTCCGCCCCCACGGCAGCCAGGGGCTTTTTCAAGGCGGCCTTCCTGGAAATCCCCAGGACGACTTCGGCGTCCCCCATCATCTCGAGTATGGTCTCGTCGGAATCGAGGATGAATGTGGCGGATATCAACGGTTCCCTCACATCAAGCCCTTTCCTTATGTCCGGAATCACTTGCTTATCTATTATACTTCCACCGCCGCTTATCCTTCGATTGACGCTCTGCCGGCGCTCCGACTACACTTGATTTCTACCGAAAGGGGAATCAATGGGGTCGAACATCTTTCGTTTCCCGGTGCAAACGGTCTTCGGCGAGAAATGCGTGGAGGAGCTGAAGACATTCGTCTCCAACTTCGGCAAGCATGCCCTGCTGGTCACGGGCCCCGGCGCCACCCGCAACCTGTCCGCGGTAGAGACGGTCCAGGGGGTCCTGGCCGCCGAGGGCATCGGTTGCACCCATTTCTTCGAGGTCGAGCAGGACCCCGCGGTGGAGACGGTGGAGGCGGGGGTCTCCGCGGCCCTGGAGGCAGGATGCGACTTCGTCATCGGCCTGGGTGGGGGCAGCCCCATCGACGCCGCGAAGATCATCGCCGCCCGCCTGACCAACCAGGGCCCGGTGACCGACTGGGACGGGGTGGGTGGCATCCGCAACCGCGCCAGGCCCATCATCTGCATCCCCACCACCTCCGGCACCGGGAGCGAGGCCACTTCCATAGCCGTCATCACCGACCGTAAAAAGAAACAGAAGATGTCCATCCTCAGCCAGAACATCTACCCCACCCTCTCCCTGGTGGACCCGCTCCTCACCGTGGGCATGGCCCCCGAACTCACCGCCGCCACGGCCCTCGACGCCCTGACCCACGCGGTGGAATCCTACGTGTCGAGAAGGGCGTGGGCGCCCACCCAGGGCCTATCCTACCGGGCCGTCCAGTTGATCATGGCCAACCTCGAGAGAGCCTGCGTCGACGGCGAGGACCTGGAGGCCCGCCGCAACCTCAGCCTGGCTTCCATGATCGCCGGCATCGCCTTCACCAACGCCGGGCTGGGCATAACCCACGCCATGGCCCACGTCCTGGGAAGCTTCTACCAGGTGCCCCACGGGACGGCCTGCGCCATCCTCCTTCCCCACGTGATGGAGTTCAACCTCCAGTCGAGGCCGGCGCTCTTCCGGGAACTGGCCCAGGCCATGGGTGAGGAGGTCTCCGGACTGCCTGCTGAAGCGGCCGGTGCCCGCGGCGTCGAGGCGGTCAAGGGGCTGCTCTCCCGCCTGCCCGTTCCCCCGTCCCTGCAGGCGGCCGGTATCAAGACCGGCAGCCTGGAGATGCTGGCTTCGGAGGCCTTCCTCAACACCCGCCTCCGCTCTTCCAACCCCCGGGACACCGTCCTCAACGACATCGTGGGAATCTTCCACTCCGCCTTCTGAACGCGTGCGCTCCCGGTGCACCCTTTGCTTTCTTTCTCCATCCCCAGGTGATATATTTTAATTGCGCGCATGGCTCCCGAGATTAAAGCGAGATTGCGGGAATCTCCGCAGAAAAAATTAAAGGCTTACTCGGGAGCTGTCCTATTTCCACGAAAGATAATTTTCCAGCCGATCCATGTCCTATATCATGTTGCCCTCGAGTGGTTGCTGGCAAAATATACCCTGTAGGGTATTAACGGAAGGAGGTGAACCGCATGCACGACAAACTGCCCTGGGTAGACACGACGAAGTGTAACATCAAGGAGACTTGCGGCGACTGCAAGGCGGCGCGGCTGTGCAAGAACGGTTCCTTCCAGGTGATAGGCGGCGAGGCGGACTGCCGTATCGCCGTAGATTTCGAGAAATGCAAACGCTGCGGAGAATGCGCCCACGCCTGCGAGCTCGGCGCGGTCAAGATGATATGAGAAGCGTCATAGGCTGATGTAGCGAAGGGAGATATGATGTCCGAGAAGATGGACCGGGAGCTGTTCAAGAAGTACCACTGCGCGGTGGTCAAGGCTCACCAGGACGACGTGGAGAAACTCAAGGCCAGGATCGGATCGGAGTGGGCCGGCGACTTCAAGGAAAACGCCGGCAACCTGGAGGGGAGAGAGGAGTTCTGCCGCGGTTTCGAGGACTATCTGGAAAAAGGCCTGTGCCTCTGTGACACGGTGAAGGCGGAGGAGAGCGACGAAGAGCTGGCCGTTACCATCAAAGGATGCCATATCTGCTTCGGCAACGAGGACCTGCGCAACCAGGAGCTGAAGGTGATGTGCCCGATCATCCCTACCGGGCTGCAGTCGCTGGCGAAGGTACACGGAAAGAAAGCGTCCTTGAAGGGAGTGGAAAAGACCGGCGTGGTGGGAGAGTGCACAATCCGCTACGCCCTGAACGGCTAGTCACTTTTTTAGGGTATAATATTGGAGTAAGAAAAAGGAAAGGAGGGTTACAAGGATGAAGCGTTACAGTGTTCCCCGCGTGGCCCATTGTTCCGAGGGCTGCCCTAGCCGGACCTGAGCAGGTCCTTAAAAAGGCTCACCGACAAACAGATTGGAGCGGGCTTCATGCCCGCTCTCGTTTTTTCTGCCCGGTTCCCGCGGATTCGGGATTTCAACCGCGACTTTGGTATAATGGCAGAAAAAAGGGAGGCGACATGGCCAAGACTTACTGGGACAGGCTGCCGGCGAAACAGACACGCCTGGCTCAGGAACAGAAGCTCATCTCATACCTGAACAAGCAGGTCCTGCCCCTGAGCCCCTTCTACCACGGCTTCTACTCGAAGAAAGAAGAGGGCGCGGAGGAGCTGCCGTCCGTCCGCTCCCTGGAGGATTTCCAGAAGCTCCCCTTCTCGTGCAAGGCGGACATAGCCCCCACCCCCACCGATCCGCGGCGGCCCTTCAAGCTGGTCCTGCAGCCGCCGGAAGCTTCACCTGACAAGGAGAGCCTGAGGGAGAGGTGGCAGAAGCTGGTGCTGGGAGAGGAGAAGTCCAAGCAGCGAGAGCTGTACGAATACAACCCCAGCCATGTTCATTTCACCACCGGCCGGACCGCCCAGCCCACCCCCATCTTCTACACTCCCTACGACCTGGAGCTGACCAGGGAATGCGGGCGCCGGATGACCGAGGTCATCGGGATGAGCGGTGAGAACACCCTCGTCAACGCCTTCCCTTTCGCGCCTCACCTGGCTTTCTGGATGACCTACTTCGCGGCCGAAGCCGTCGGCGCGGCGGCCGTCCACACCGGGGGAGGCAAGGTGTTCGGCTCCGGCAAGATACTCGAAGCCATCGAGGGTTTCCAGGCAGACTGCCTGGCCGGCACGCCCGCATACTGCTATCACCTCATCCGCCAGGCGGTGGTGGACAGGCACGATCTTTCCTCGCTTAAAACCCTCATCCTGGGGGGCGACCGGGCCCCGGAAGGCATGCGGGTCAAGATGCAGGACCTCCTCAGGCACCTCGGTACCGGCAACGTCCGCATCTTCGGAAGCTACGCCTTGACGGAGGGGCGGGTCGCCTGGATGGAATGCCGCGAAGCGGTGGAGAAGGGGGAGTCGTCCGGCTACCACCTCTACCCGGACCGGGAGTACATAGAGATCATCGACCCCGAGAGCGGGGAACCGGTGAAAGAAGGGGAGGAAGGGGAGATCGTCTACACCTCCCTTGGCTGGCGCGGAAGTGCCCTGATCAGGTACCGCACCGGGGACCTGGTCAAGGAGGGCATCACCTACGAGCCCTGCCCCTACTGCCGGAGGGCGGTCCCGCGCCTGGGGACCACCATCAGCCGCCTCTCCGACTACAAGGAGTTCCAGATGACCAAGGTCAAGGGCACCCTGGTCGACCTCAACGCCATCTACCCCATCCTCTCCGGCCACCCCGGCATACAGGAATGGCAGCTGGTCATCGGCAAGCGCAACAACGACCCCTACGACCTGGACGAGATATATCTCTATGTGGCCCCCATGGAAGGCATCAAGGAGAAGGTGCTCAAACTGGAGCTGGAAGACATCATCCAACGGGAACTCGAGGTGACGCCGAGCAAAATAACCTTCCAGGGGCTGGACAAGCTGCTCGACCGGCTGGGCCTGGAGACGCACGCCAAGGAGTTGCGCATCGTCGACCAACGGGCGCCGGTGGACGGGCCCGGCCAGACCAGGCTCAGGACCTGATAACCGGGGGGTGTAAAGATGGCTTTCTGTACGCATTGCGGCAAGGAGAACGCCGAGGGGTTAAAGTTCTGTCCGGCTTGTGGTTCAGCCATGGAGGCGGCGCCTCCGCCGGCTGCCGCCGCGCCCGCGGCCCCGGCATACCAGCAACCCCAGCCTTATCAGCAGCAGGCTTACCAACAGCCATATCAGCAACCCCAGCCTTATCAGCAGCAGGCTTATCAGCAGCCATATCAGCAAGCCCAGCCTTACCCGCAGCAATACTATCAGCCCGTGGCCGCCAGACGGTCGAGCGGGTCCAGCCGGATGGTGGGAGGCGTGATCGTCCTCATCGCCGCGGCGCTGATCATCGTCGGGACCTTCACGCCCTGGTTTAAATACGATGGCGATTTTTCTTCCTACAGTGCTTCCGCTTCAGGCTGGGACACCCGCGAGATGATAGACAACCAGGTCTTCGACTGGGGGAACGGCAAGCCCCTCTTCTCCGGCCTCAGCTCGCTGATCGCCGGGATCCTCCTGGCCCTCGCCGCGGTGCTGGTCATCGCCACCAGGAGCAGGGGCCTGGCCGGGCTGGCCTTCTTCTTCTCCATCCTTGCCCTGATCATGGCGGGGACCAACGCTTACAGCATCCTCTCCGCGGAGATAGGCATCTCCATGGGGTTTGGCATGATCCTCTTCCTGGCCGGCTCGGTGGGGGCGCTGGCCGGCAGCATCGTGAGCATGTCGGGTTGATCCCGAAAACCACTCGCTTTCTTTGAACGTGGTTTATTTCAATAACTCCCGGGGGATATACTATCGAGGACACATCCTATTCATCCTTAAATAAGGGGGCGGTTGATTTTGCGTGTCGCGATGATAGCACCTGTGTGGATTCCCGTTCCTCCCGACGGGTACGGCGGCATCGAGCGGATGCTCAAGCTGCTGGTGGACGAACTGGTGGACATGGGTGTGGACGTGACCATGTATTGCGCCGGCGGTTCGAACACCAGGGCCGAGCAGGTCGTTTTTTTTGAGGACGCGCCCACCGAACACATGGGGGAGTCCATATACGAGTGTTACCACACCGGCCACGCCTTCAAGGACATCAAGGATAGAGATTTTGACCTGGTGCACGACCACGCCGGTTTCACCGGTGTGGCCTTCGCCAACTTCCTCTCCATACCGATGGTGCATACCCTGCACGGCCCTTTCGAGCCGCAGGTGGCGCACTTCTACAACGGCTTTGCCCGGGATGCCCATTACGTGACCATCAGCGACTTCCAGCAGAAGAAGTGCCCCGACCTCAACTATGCCGGGGTGGTCTACAACGCCGTGGACCTGGAAGAGCACCAGCCCGACGGCGAAAAGGAAGACTACCTCGTCTACCTCAGCCGGGTCTGTGAGGCCAAGGGTACCCACCATGCCGTGCGCATCGCGCGCGAGAACGGCTGGCGCCTGGTAATGGCGGGAAAGATAGACGCCGGGCGGGACATGGAGTTCTTTCAGAAAGAGATCGAGCCTTACGTAGACGGGAAGAACATCGTCTGGCTGGGCGAGGTCCCGCAGGACGAAAAGGTCCGCATGCTGGCGCGGGCACGCTGCTTCCTCTTCCCCATCGAGTGGGAGGAGCCTTTCGGCCTGGTGATGGCGGAAGCCAACGCCTGCGGTACTCCGGTCATCACCACCCGCTGGGGAGCGGCCCCGGAAGTGGTGGAGCACGGCGTTACGGGCTTCGTGGCGGACAGCCTGGACGAGATTCCCGGCTTCTTGAAAAGGATCGATGAGATCGACCCGGTCACCTGCCGGGAAGAAGTGATCAGGCGGTTCAGCCCCAGGAGCATGGCCCAGGGTTATCTCGACATCTACGAGAAAGTCCTTTCAGCCAGGTAGCTCAGTATCCCCTGGGCATGGTGAAGTACATAGCCCGCTCCGCCACTACGGGATTGTTCGCCCTGACCACCATGGAGAATGAAGCCTCCTCCAGTCCGGGCAACTCGTCGATGTGCACGCTGATGCGACGGAACGGCTCAACCGAGAAGTAGTAATCCTGGGTGGTGCCGTCATCCCTGGCGAAGGTGACGACCATCTCGGCCAGTGAAGCTTCGGGGTTGGAGATGAGCAGCCAGGTGTCGAAGGCCTCCCCTGTGTAGCCCTCCGCGAAGTACCACTCGTTGGAATATTGCGGCGACCCCATGGTCGCCTGCCCGCCCTTGTGGCTGTCCAGGCCGTAGTACTGGGCCCGCTCGGCCACCACCGGCACGCTGGAGTGGATGGTGAAGGCCATGTCCTGCGTAGTCGAGATAAGCCAGCGACTGGATGGGAACGGTCATGCGTGAATGGCGCGCCACCGCGAAGCTGTAACGGATGTTGCCCTCGGGCAGGAAGAAGTCCACGTCCACCAGGGCGTCCTGGTCCTGGTCGTTGCCGATGAGGATGTAGCTCTCATACCACTCCCGGGTACACCCCTCGGCGAAGTACCAGGTCTCGGAGGGCTCCGTCGCCCCCATGGCGACGTGCCCCCCATCGGTGTAGCCCTTGCGGAAGTACATGGCCCGCTCCGCCACCACGGGACCGGTGGCGCTCACATGGGTGGAGAAGGCGGCATGATCCAGGCCTGGCACCATGTACGTCTGCAGGGAAAAACGGGAATGGGGCGCGATGGGATATTCCGCCTCCACCGTCGTCCCTCCCTCCAGCAGGAAGTCCACGTGCGCCGTCACCATCTCGGCCCCCGGGTTGGCCAGGAGGAGATAGGTGTCGAACGTGTCTGCGTTGAAGCCTTCCGCGAAGTACCAGTCGGTGGAAAGCTGGGTCGCGCCCATGGTGACCGAGCCGTCCGACAGCCCGTTGTAGGTGAAGTACATGGCCCGCTCCGCCACGATGGGGGTGGAGGATCCTACCTGAATGGAGAAAGCCGCCTCCTCCAGCCCCGGCACCCCGTCCACCGCGAGGGTGAACCGGGAGCGGGGAGCGATGGGATAATCCGCCTCCACCACCTCTCCCCCTTCTTTTAAGAATTCCACGTGTACCGCCGCTGCGGCGTCACCGGGGTTGGCCAGCATCAGCCAGGTCTCGAAATTACCGGCGGTGAAGCCTTCCGCGAAGTACCAGCCGGTGGAAGGCTGGGTCGCGCCGATGGTGCTGTGACAGCCGTTCACCACCCGCCGGGCGAGAGAAGCCCAGGTGATGTAGAGGGGGGTGCCGTTGGGGGTCCAGAAGTAAGGCCAGTAGCACTCCAGCGGGTGGAGGCGGATGCAGCCGTGGGAAGCGGGGGCGCCCAGGCCTTCCTCGTAGCCGGGGATGTACCTCGGCCACCCGTGCATGCCGTGGGCCCCGGTGAAGCTCATCCAGTAGTCACAGCCGGCGTTGAGGCGGGTATGCGAGATGATGTGAAAGTTCCCGGTGGGAGTGTTGCCGGTCAGGCCGGTGGAGCAGCGCATGATGTTGACCAGCTGGCCGCCCTCGAAGAAATAGACTTTCTGGTCGCCAATGGAGACCATGATGCTCTTCGATCCGGCGGCGGCGTTGAAGACTTCCGCGAGGCTGGCGCTGACCGGCGTGGAGCGCGGCCCTTCGAGCCACTCTTCGTCCACGGCCGAGACCTCGTAATAGTAGGTGACGCCCGGGGTCGCCGTATCGTCCAGGAAGACGGGATAGTCGCTCATGGAATCCGCCGCCTTTCCCCCGATCTGCTCGAAGGGCCCGTCCGGCGACTCGGAGCGGTATACCTGGTAGCCGAAATCTCCTTCCCGCACGTCCCAGGAGAGCGCGATCCTCAAGCCGGCGTCCTCGGGGCGCTCCAGAACGCGGGGGGAAGCGGGGGGAAGCGGCCCGCCCTCTTCTTCCGCCACGGCTATGGATATACCCGGCACCGGCAATGAGAGCAAGGATGAAAGGAGGATGGCCATGGTGATGATCGCGGCTATTGTCATAAAGAAAGTACGGCGCATTGGCACCTCCCTTTGTTGTGGAAAGTATAGTGACTGTCACACCAATATTCAACGATATCCGGCAATCCCCTTTTTCATCTTCCGCCAGGTTTTGTTATGCTTTAGTGGTCGGTTTTTCGGCTGTGGGAAAAGGAGGTCGGGAAGGTGTTAAAAAGGAACAAGAAAGCCCTGGTGACTTACGTGAGCAAGACCGGGCATACCCGGCAGGCGGCGGAGGACGTGGCTCGCGGCCTGCGCATGGCCGGGGCCGCGGCGGTGGTAAAATCCTTGAAGGATGTAGACCGGGACGAGCTCAAGAATTACAGTATCCTGGCCGTCGGTTCGCCTACTCATGGCGGAAAACCGGCGCGGGTGGTACGGCGATTCCTCAAGGGGCTGAAGCGCAAGGATCTCAAGGGCACCCGGGCCGCCGGATTCAGCCCTTATGCGAAAGTGCGGGGACGGCACACCGTCAAGGTTCTACGCAAGCTGCTGAAAAAGAAGGGCGCGAAGCCGGTGGGCAAGGGCGTGGCGGTCAAGGCGGGCGCCCCCCTGAGCCTGTGGACGGGCCCCGACGCGTCCGAGAAGGATGTGGCGCGCCTCATCAACCTGGGGCGCTCCCTGGCCGGCAAGAAATAGCCGGGCAGGCTTGAGGCTCAGGCTTCCAGCATATTGAAGCGGACCGTCTCCTTGCGGGTATTGACGATGGCGTAATCGCCGCGGGCCAGACTGCCGGGGTTGATGACCACGGTGCGCCCCATGGCCTCGATGCCCTGGGAAGCACCGGCATGGCCGCAGAAGACGTAAGCCGGGCGGCAGCGGTCGATCACCTCTCTCAGCAACGGGCTTCCCACGTGCTCCCCGTCCACCAGGTCCAGGGTATCGGCACGGGGAGGATAGTGGGTAAGAAGAATGGGGTCCTGGGACAGGCGTTCCAGGATGTCCAGGGAATAAGCTGCCTCCCATTCCGGAAAGCGGTTGGCCAGGCCGGTCTCCCGGTCATCGGAGGTGATGTCTCCGCCGAAACCCACCAGCACGAAGTCACGGCCGACGTTGATGAAGTTCTGGTGTGCCAGCCCTACGCGGGGAGCGGCGGCGTTTTCGGAAAGTACCGCCCTCAGGAAGGTGGAGTAGGGGGCGTCGCGATGCCCCGGCACTATGCGCACCAGGCCACGAAAGCGGGCTATCTCCTCGAGAAAATGGCGGTAAGTAACGGCTTCCTGTTCGAGCACGTCCTTCATCAGGTCCCGCCAGCCGGGGGGCGTGGCCTTCCCTTCCCGCCGGGACGCCAGGAGCTTTTCCCGCTCATCCGCTCGCACCACGTCGCCGGTGAAGAGGACCAGGTCGGGTTTCCAGGTCCCCACGTCCTCCATCACCCGTCCGAGCATCTTCAGGTCACCCGCTAGCTCCCCGATGGCCAGGATCTTCATTCCCTCACCTAGATGCTCTTGTCTATCTCGACGATGCGGTCGGCCACGAAGCGCTGGGCGGCATAAAGGTCCTCGAAGGTCTCGCCATCGAAGCGGTACTTCTTTTTCCTGCCCTTGATGCGGACAAGCTCCTGCCCGGTCTCTCTGTCGACATGCTGGAAGAACGTGACGCGCACGTATCCTAGCTTGCCCAGGAATTCACGCTCTAAAAGTATCTTCGCCATGCAACGATTATATCTGATGCGTCAGGAAAATTGGGGTCAGACCCCTTCTCCACTTTCTCTCCGGAAAGCATCCGTTGTCAGCTGGCTGCGGAGAAAGTGGAGAAGGGGTCTGACCCCAATTTTCCTGACCCCAAAAAAAGGCCCGGGCGCGAAGCCCGGGCCTGACGCGCGTTACGCGCGGGGAGGGTTACTACATGTCCTGCTCTACCAGGCCGCCCACGCAGACGCCGGAGCCGATGGTGGTGGGCACGCCGCCGCCCAGGTGGACGGAAGCGCCGGCCAGGTAGAGGTTTTTGAAGACGCGGGAGCGCATGCGCGGGCGGAACATGGCCGTGGTGAAAAAGTCGTTCTGCAGGCCGTAGACGGCGCCCTCCGGGTGGAGCAGCTGGCGCTCCAGGTCGAAGGGGGTGCTTATCTTGGCCAGGGTTACGTGCTTCTTGATATCCAGGTGGAAGAGGCGCTCCATCATGTCCAGGGTGTTCTCCAGGTACTCGTCCCTGATCAGGTCCCAGTTGCCCTCGGCCAGGTGGTAGGGGGCGAAGGTGACCAGGTTGATGCAGTGCTTGCCGGGAGGAGCCATGGAGGGGTCGGCGTGGGAGGGCCAGGAGATGAGCATGAAGCCGCCGGTGGGGATGATGCCCTTTTTGTACTCGTCAAACCAGATGCGGTTCATCTCATTTAAATTGGTGTAGCAGAAGGTGTGGTGCCCCGGCAGGTCCAGTTCGGAGTCCAGGCCCAGCATGATCATGGGAGCGGGTATGGAGACGGGGAAGTTCTTCATGGCCGAAGCGGCCCAGCCGGGGATATTATCCCGGCCGATGAGGTCGAGGTAGAGGGTCTTGGCGTTGATGTCCGAGACCACTATCTTCGAGGTGATTTTGGTGCCGTCGGCCAGTTCCACGCCGTTGACGCTCTTGCCGTCGGTGAGCACCTTGGTTACGCGGGCGTTGAACTTGATCTCGCCGCCGAAGTCCTTGAAGCAGTTGCAGATACCCTCGGGGATCTTGATCATGCCGCCGCGCGGGTAGTAGATGCCTTCGTGTTCCCCGTAGGCCAGGAAGGAGACGTAGCCGGGGCAGAGGGCGGGCGGCAGGCCCAGGAAGTAGGACTGCAGGCTCATGGAGGAGCGCACCTTCTCGTCCTCGAAGAAGCCCTTCAGGGCACTCTCGAAATTCTTGATCATGTAGGGGGCGACCTTGAGCATCTTGGGGGCGGCGAGCAACACCTTCATCATATCCGAGAAGGTGTACATGGGCTTGCCCATCACCCTGCCGAAGGCCTCGTTGATGGCCTCGGCGCCCAGCTTGCTGAAGCGGTCCCAGTTCGCGGCGTCCTTCGGCGACATGCCGGCGATGACCTCCCGGGTGGCGGCGGAGTCCACCGGGTAGGTGAACTTGTCGCCTTCCTCGGTGACGAAGCCGTAGATGGGGTCGATGGGCATGAAGTCGATGTAGTCGGAGGTCTTCTTGCCCATCTGCTGGAAGAGGTCGTCGATGACGAAGCTCAACTCGACGATGCTGGCCCCGATGTCGAAGCGGTAACCTTCGATGTCGATGGAGGAACAGCACCCTCCCACCAGGTCGGTGTTCTCGCAGACCAGGGTCTTGAGGCCCTTGCTCTGCAGCAGCGCGGCGGCGGAGAGGCCGCCCAGGCCCGCTCCGATGACAACGGCGTCGTAATCGTACATCGTGATCTCCTTTCCAGCCGATCAGATGAAGTAACGATAGGGAAGGAACGGCACCTGCTTGCCAAGGTGCACGATATAGCGCTTGGTGCTCTGGCTCGCCGTCATGAACGCCACCACGGCGCCGACGGTCATGACTAGATAAGCCACCATTGCCACCTTTGCTTTCTTCTTCATGTCGTCTCCTTTCCGCATGCAACTTCGGATAGTTATCCTGACTTACGGTTTCATTATACTTGCTGTTTTTAAACCTGTAAAGACGCGAAAGAAATTTGGGGTCAGACCCCTTCTTGATTTTCCCGGCGATGCGGGTTTACTTGGAGAGGCCGTGCTGCAAGAAGTCCATGAGGGAGATGAAGAACTGCAGCACGTCGAAGTCGTCGTCGATGAGGTAGAGGTTGCCTACGATCTCGGCGATGCCGATGAGAGCGAAGGCTACCGTCCTGGGGTCGACCTCCCGGAAGATGCCTTCGTCGATGCCCGACTGGATGTCCCTGGCCAGGAAGTCGGCCACCTGGTTGAAAAACTCGCCCGCCTTTACCTGCAGCTTCTTGTTGCCGCCCATCACCTCGGAGACTATCCCCAGGAACATGAACTGGATGTCGCGGTACTTGGAGATGAAGGTAAGCCCCTTCAACCCCAGCCCCGCCAGGGCATCGCCGGCGCCTACCCCGGCGGCATCGGCTTCCGCCAGCAGAGCCTGGAGGGTCCGCTGCATGGTGGCGATGAATATCTCTTCCTTGCCGGTGAAGTACTGGTAGCAGGTACCCTTACTCACCCCCGCCTCCTGGGCGATGTCGTCGACGGTGGCGTTATAGTAGCCGTGCTGCGTGAAGACATGAATGGCGGCGTCCAGGATGGCCTCGGTGCGGCGCTCCTCGTCGCTCAGGGTAGCCAGGCGCTCTTCGACCTCCCGATCGAAGGAGTCCTTCCTGTTGGCCTCCACCTTGAAGTCCTCCCATTCCGAGACCTTTTCGAAGGGGTACTTGTCCAGGATGCTTTTTATGTTGGTGATGGACAGCCCCTCGTCCCGCATGGCCTTGATTATAAGAAGGCGCTTCAGGAAGAGTTCGTCGTAGTAGGCAACGTTGGGCTTGGTTTTCCGCGGTGCCGGGAGAAGCCCCTTGGACATATAGAACTTGATGGTGCTCACCGACAGTCCGGAGGCACTTGCCAACTGCCTCATCCTCATGGGAAAGCCGTATTCTTTTGTGTCCATACTCACTCCTGGTCCGTCCGGGTGGCACCGCCCCGAAAAAGGCATAACATTACGATTCTAGCACTGTTGTCAAACCCCTTGGTCACAGACGGTACCCGTTTTCCATTTTAACGCTAAATCCATCCTGTATAAATATTCCGTAACAAGCTTCATTTTCCCTCGTTAACTGCCGAATTTATGCTTAGGCAGGTTATGACGTCGACAGGAGGCGCATTTGCATAGACACCTCAGGCGATGCGGTGAGTGCCAGGTCCCCCTGGCATATTCCCGGTTCATGCACTGGTACCCCAACGGTACCATCATCGGCAAGGACCGCAACCGGACGCGCCTGGTCTTCATGGAGACCGACCTCTTCGGCGGGATCGTCGAGGGCGTCTCCGAAGCTATCGGCTTCAACATCGAATCCGTGGTGGTGGAGGCCGAGAGACGGATCGGCCGGAGCTTCATCGAGACCCTCATACCCCATGCCTATCAGAGCCTGGGCCTCTACCACTTTCCCCGCACCATCAAGCTGATCAACCCTTCTTCCAGCATAATCTTCGACCACGTGGCGGGGCTGGGATACGGCCGATTCATCCTGCTCTCCTACAAGTTCCGCAAGCGCATGACGGTGCTCTGCCGCAACCCCTACAACCCCGGCATGCTGCTGGGAGATTCCCTGGGGACATGGGAGTTCCTCGAGCAGAAAGAAGGCGCCGGCCAGTCGGAGATGGACCGGGGGATGCTCAAGATCACCCTGGAGGAATCGCGGGACCCCCACCCCCACCTGGAAGACCGCCTCAAGCCGGTCAACCCGGTATACACTCCCGGCCGGAACGCCTACGACCTCTGCCCCGGTTGCGGTCTCCCCTCCTTCATCGGCCGGACGTACCGATGGGACCTGGACGAGGGCGTCATCACCGACCACCGCACCGGCCAGCGGGTGGCCTGCCTGCCGGTAGCCTCCCTGGAAGCGGTCTTCCGCGAACTCGAGGAGGAGCTGGGCCAGGAGATACCGGGGATGGTCCTCGGCATCGCCGGCCGCAAGGTGCGGGAGTTCTGTGCCGGGACCGGCCTGGACAGCATGGAGAGTTTCAAGAACCAGTTGACGGAGCTGCCCCTGAGAGGCATGGGCAACCCCCGCATCGTCTCGGAAGGAGAAGGCGCCTGCGAGATCGCCGTGGATAATCCCATGAGCCATCTCCTCATCGAAGGCATCCTCTCAGGGTGCCTGGCCAGCATCTGGCGCAGGCCTCTCTACTGCCGCTCCGAACACATCCACGGGTCCTTCACTTACATTTACCGGTTCAACGTGTAACCCCCGTTCGCCGTGGGTTGGCCGATGCTTTATAATTCTTCAATGTCCAAAAGAAAGAAGGTATGACCGGCACGGGAGGGTGCATGCACCGGAGAATGGCAATAGCGAGGTTCGCGGCGGCGCTGGCGCTGGCCGCCTGCCTGGCGCTGGCCGCCGTCCCGATGGGATGTGGTGGCAGCGAAACGACAAAGGACCGCCGCTCCACTCTCTCCCCCCCGGAGCTCGCCGTGGACTACCTGCTCTTCGGCATCGTAGATGGTGATTCCGCCGCCGTGCTCTCCGTCCTGCCGCCCGCCTGGCTGGGCAAGCTGCGAGGTGACGCCGGGGGTGCCTCCGACGAGGAACTCGGGGAGATGATCATCGACGGGCTGCGCTCGGAATTCCCCTACACGGAGATCGTCAGCATCTCCTACCTCGTCTCGGAGAGGGAGGACGGCAGCTCGGACGTCTGGTACTGGGGCGAGTTCGCCGAGACCGACAGCGCCGGCAACACCAGGAAGGTAAAGGTGGATGAAGCGGAGGCCAGGTCCTTCAACCTCGTCGAGACCGGCGGCTCCTGGTGCCTGAACGTCAAGTAGCGTTCCGGGCTTATCTATCACTTGTCACCAGGATTGGATATAATTCTAACGAAAGATTTCTTAGAATAATTTTCGTTTTCGGGGCACAACAATCACACCAGCATTAACCATTGCCGTTCACGCCAGGTATTAAGGAGGTGAAGGGAGGGCGGTAGATATTTCGGGATATTGTGGGCGTAATCAGGTCAGGCGGAAAGGAGGATTTGCATGAGAAAAAGGACAGCGATCGTAATGGCGGTTCTGGCCATGATGGTGCTGGCACTGGTCATGGCTACTCCGGGGTGCGGCGAGGAGAAGGGCACCTCAACCGAGGGCGGCACTTTCTACGCCTTCACCGGGGCCGAGCCGGTATCCCTCGACCCTGCCCAGCTGCAGGAGTCCGAGGGCATCCAGATCGGCAAACAGATCTTCGACGGCCTCACCGACAATAATCCCGAGACCATGGAGACCGTCCCGGCCATGGCCGAGTCCTGGAGCGCCAACGCCGACGCCAGCGTCTGGACCTTCAAACTCAAGAAGGGGGTCAAGTTCCAGAACGGGCGCGAGTGTAAAGCTTCGGATTTCGTCTATTCCTGGAGCCGCATAGTCAACCCGGAAACCGCGAGTGAGGTCGCCTATCACCTCTCGCCCATCAAGGGATTCGACGAGTTCCAGGAAGGCACGGCCACCGAGCTGGCCGGGGTCAAGGCGATCGACGACTACACCCTCGAGGTGACCCTGTCCTACCCCTACTCCCAGTTCCCCGTCACCACCGCCCACCCCGTCTTCTCCCCCATCCCCAAGGAAGTGGTGGAGCAGTACGGCAGCGAGAACTTCTCCGAGCACCCGGTGGGCACCGGACCCTTCTCCTTCGTCAGCTGGAGCCATGAAAAGGAAGTGGTCATCAAGAAGTTCGACGACTACTACGGCAACATTGCCCACCTGGACGAGGTGATCTTCAAGATCTACCTGGACGAGGAGACCGGCTACCAGGACTTCAAGGCCGGCACCTTAAACGACTGCCAGATCCCCCTGGGCCAGTTCGACGCCGCCCGCGCCGACTTCGGCGACCGCGCGCTCTTCGAACCCATGCTGGGCCTCTACTATTACGGCTTCAACATGAACACCGAGCCCTGGAAGAGCAACAAGGACCTGCGCCAGGCCCTGAACTACGCGGTGGACCGCTCCACCCTCTGCAAGACGGTCATGCAGGGCACCCGTGACCCCGCGACCGGCATCGTTCCCAAGGGCATCTACGGGTTCCAGGAGAACGCCATGCCTTACAAGTACGACCCGGCCAAGGCCAAGGACCTCATGAGCGCGGCTTACCCCGCCGGCACCACCTTCCCCACCGACCTGGTGCTGGGCTACAACACCGGCGTGGGCCATGACAAGATCGCCCAGGCGGTGCAGGCCGACTTCAAGGCCGTCGGCGCCGACTTCACCATCGAGGGCTACGAGTGGGGCACCTACCTGGACATGATCCAGGCCGAGCAGATCACTTTCTTCCGGCTGGGCTGGCTGGCCGACTACCCCACCATGGACAACTTCCTCTATCCACTCTTCTTCTCCGAGAACGCCGGCATCGACAACATGACCCAGTACAACAACCCCGAGGTCGACAAGTTGATCATGGACGCCCGCAAGCAGCCCGATATGAGTAAGAGCGTCGATCTCTACCGCCAGGCCGAGAAGATGATCCTCGAAAACCCGCCACTCATCCCCCTGATGTTCTACCGGACCTCGCGGGTGATCTCCGAAGACGTGGGAGGCTACATCCGTACGGCCATGGACGACACCCCCTACGAGCTGGTCTACCTGGAGAAATCCGAATAGCCGGGGCTTCTCTACGATGAACGGGGGAGGCTGCCGCGGCAGCCTCCCTTTTCTTTCCCGATCAAGGCCCGGGTATGATTCGTCGAGTTGTGGACGCGGCCGGCGCTATGCTATGTTTTTCATGACAGGGTCCTGCCGGTGCCACTTTAAAAGAGATGAAGGGTTAGCATGACCATTTTCATCCTGCGCCGCATCTATCAGACCGTTATCGTCGTCATCGGGGCGGTAGTGCTTATCTTCCTGCTCATGTACCTGATTCCGGGGGACCCGGCCCGCATGCTGGCCGGCAAGGGCGCCACGGAAGAGACCCTGGACAACATCCGGGCCAAGTACCACCTGGACGAACCGCTGTGGGAGCAGTTCACCAGCTACCTCGGGCGCCTGACCCAGGGTGACCTGGGGGAATCCCTGCGCTTCAAACGGCCGGTGACCGACATCATCCAGGAGAGCCTGTGGTGGTCTTTGAGGCTGGCCATCGCGGCGGAGGTACTCATCATCATCTTCGGGATCCTGGCGGGGATCATCTCCGCCGTAAAGCGTTACAGCTTCGTCGACGTGCTGATCACCCTGGCCTCTTCGGTGCTGGTGGCCTTCCCCATCTTCTGGATCGCCACTCTTCTGAAGCTGGTCTTCGCGGAATGGCTGGGCTGGCTGCCGCCCTCCGGCGCCCCGCCTGACGATGCCGGTTTCTGGACCTACATCAGCCACTTCATCATGCCCGCTTCCGCCCTGGCCGCCATCTCCATCGCCTACGTGGCACGCATGGCCCGCTCCTCCATGCTCGAGGTGACCCGCCAGGACTACATGCGCACCGCCTACGCCAAGGGGCTCACCAATCGCAGGGTCATCTACAAGCACGGTCTGAAGAACGGGCTCATCCCGGTAGTGACCTACATCGGCATCGACTTCGGCACCCTCATCGGGGGAGCCGTGCTCACCGAGTACATCTTCAACTGGCCGGGCCTGGGGCACAAGCTTTATAACGCGGTGATCCAGCGGGACCAGCCGGTGGTGCTGGGCATAGTCCTGATACTGGTGCTGGTGTTCGTCTTCATCAACCTGATGGTGGACATCTCCTATGCCATCATGGATCCGCGCATCCGCCTGGGCAGCAAAACCGAGGGGGTGTGATTTGGACGAGAAGCGTCATACCGCGCCCCTGCCGGGCCAGGGTGTCGAACCGGAGTTCGTGCTGGAAGCGGAGCAGCTCGAAGCCGACCTGGCCGACGCTGCCAGGCTCTCCCGGGCCATGCTCTGGCGGGACGTCTGGAGGCGCCTCTACTACAACAAGCTGGCCATGGCCGGCCTGGGCGTGATCGCCCTGGTCATCCTGGTGGCGATATTCGCCCCCCTGCTGGCGCCTTACGACCCCATTGACACCATGGAATACAAAGTGCCGGGCGGCATCAATCAGACCCCCAGCCTCAAGCACCTGCTGGGCACGGACGAACTCGGGCGCGATATCTTAAGCCGCCTCATCTACGGGTCCCGAGTCGCCGTCGTGGTGGGGGTGGTGGCCGTCCTCATCGAGCTGGTCATCGGCCTGCTGCTGGGAGCCCTGGCCGGCTACTTCGGGGGCTGGGGGGACTCGGTGATCATGCGCTCCGCCGACATCTTCTTCGCCTTCCCCACGGTACTGGGGGCCATCGCCATCATGACCGTTCTCGGCTACGGCCTGATCAACGTGTTCATCGCCATCGGGGTGCTGGGGTGGGCGGTGATCGCCCGTATTTTCCGCTCGAGCATCCTGACCGTCAAGGAGAACGAGTATATCGAGGCGGCCCGGGCAATGGGAGCCAGCCACTCCCGCATCATCACCAAGCACATCTTCCCCAATGCCATCCAGCCCATCATCGTCTACGGCACCATGGGAGTGGGCGGAGCCATCCTGGCCGAGGCCTGGCTGGCCTTCCTGGGCCTGGGATTGCAGCCTCCCAGCCCCAGCTGGGGGAACATGATCACCGATTACATCAAGGTCTACAACATCCACACCTGGCAGATGTTCATACCGGGATTGGTGATCGTTGCCACCGTACTGGCCTTCATCCTGCTGGGGGACGGACTGCGCGACGCCCTCGACCCCCGCCTGAAAGGAAGCATCTGATTTGAACGGCAAAGACCTCAGCATCTTGAGCGTGCGGGACTTGAAGACCCACTTCTTCACCGCGGAAGGGGTGGTGAAGGCGGTCGACGGAGTCTCTTTCGAGCTTGCCCGCAAGGAGTCCCTGGCCATCGTGGGTGAATCGGGCTGCGGCAAGACGGTCACCGCCCTCTCCATCATGCAGCTGGTGCCCGACCCCCCGGGACGGATCGTCAACGGCGAGATCATCTTCCGGGACCGGGAACACTGCGCCGAGGGTGGCGAGGCTTGTGAGAGCGACCTGGTCAAGGTGGACGACAAGGGCCTGCGCGAGATCCGCGGCTGCAAGATCGGCATGATCTTCCAGGACCCCATGACTTCGCTCAACCCCGTCTTCACCATCGGCAACCAGATAACCGAGGCCGTCCGCACCCACACCGGGATGACCTCGAAGCAGGCCAAGCAGCGTGCGGCGGAACTGCTGGAGATGGTGGAGATCCCCAACGCCCGCGGGCGCCTCAAGGAATATCCCCACGAGTTCAGCGGGGGTATGCGGCAGCGGGCCATGATCGCCATGGCCATCTCCTGCGACCCCCACATACTCATAGCCGACGAGCCCACCACCGCGCTGGACGTTACCATCCAGGCCCAGATAATCGAGCTCCTCGACCGGCTGCGGGACGAGATCGACCTGGCCATACTGCTGATCACCCACGACCTGGGGGTGGTAGCGGGCACGGCCGAGAACGTCCTGGTGATGTACGCCGGCAAGTTGGTGGAATACAGCACCGTCGACAACATCTACTACCGTTCCAAACACCCCTATGCCTGGAGCCTGATGCGCTCCATCCCGCGCATGGACGAGAAGAAGGAGGACCTCCTGGTGATCCCGGGGGCGCCTCCCAGCCTGATCGAACTGCCGGGGGGGTGCAGCTTCCATCCCCGCTGCCCCTTTGCCGGGGAGATATGCACGCGCGAAGAGCCGCCCCTGCGCGACATCGGCGACGGGCATCTCGCCGCCTGCCACTTCGCCGAGACTTTCGAAGGCCGGAGGAGGGAGATAGAATGACCGCGCCCCTGTTGCAGGCCGTAGACCTCGTCAAGCACTTTCCCGTCAACGAGGGGCTGATAATGTCACACTTCGGCGGGTCGGTCAAAGCGGTGGACGGGGTCAGCCTCTCGGTGGAACACGGCAGGACCCTGGGCCTGGTGGGCGAGTCCGGCTGCGGGAAATCAACCGTGGCCCGCCTTATCCTCCGCCTGATCAAGGTGAACTCGGGGGCCGTATTTTTCGAGGGTGAAGACGTGCTCGGAGCGAATTCCAAACGAATGCGCGTTCTCCGTCGCAACATGCAGATCATCTTCCAGGACCCCTACGCTTCCCTCAACCCGCGCATGACCATGGGCAGCATCATCATGGAGCCCCTGGCCATCCACGACATCGGAACACGCGAAGAGCGGCGGCGGCGGGCCCAGGAGCTGTTGCAGATAGTGGGCCTCCAGCCCGAGCACTTCTACCGTTACCCCCACGAGTTCAGCGGCGGCCAGCGCCAGCGGGTGGGGGTGGCGCGCGCCCTGGCCCTCAACCCCCGGCTGATCATCTGCGACGAACCCGTCTCCGCCCTGGACGTCTCCATCCAGGCCCAGATACTCAATCTCTTGAAGAACCTCCAGAAGGATTTCGACCTGACCTACATCTTCATCGCCCACGACCTCTCGGTGGTGCGCCACATCTCCGACGAGGTGGCGGTGATGTACCTGGGCAAGATCGTGGAACGCGCGGCGCAGGAGGTGCTGTACGACAACCCGCACCATCCCTACACGGTGGCCCTGCTCTCCGCCGTCCCCATCCCCGACCCGGAAAAAGAACGGAAGCGGCGGCGTATCATCCTCTCGGGTGACGTCCCCAACCCCATCGAGCCGCCCAGCGGGTGCCGCTTCCACACCCGCTGCCCCAAGTCGCAGGAAGAGTGTTCCGCCGCAGAGCCTCCCCTGGTGGAGGTGTCACCCGGGCACCTGGTGGCCTGCCACTACCCGGAAAACCTCTGACCCTGTCACGCAACAGCCGTGGGAAAGTTGGGGTCAGACCCCTTCTCCACTTTCTCGGCCGCTTTCCCAGGTCACCGAGGTTGAAGTGGAGAAGGGGTCTGACCCCAACTTTCCTTTCAGGTTGCGACGCGGGTGAAGGGGTAACACACCAGGCCCAGGGCCACTCCGGCGATGGCGATCCAGACACCCAGGACGGTGGTGCTCATCTGGCCCGCCGCGTAACCCACCAGCAGGTAGCCCGCGGGCATGGGCAGCAGCACCAGCGCGTCCATGATGGAGAAGACGCGCCCGCGGTATTCAGGCTCCACGGTGCGCTGACGGACGTACTCGTAAGTGGTGAAGCCAAAACCGTCGGCGATGCCCATGCAGAAGCAGAGCATCAGCGCTGGGAGGAGCATGGGGCTGTTGGCCAGGAAATAGATCCCCAGCCCGTAGGCGGCGAAGGTGTAGAAAACCAGGCGCAGGGGAGCGGTGCGCTTGAGCACGCGATAGGTATAGAGGCTCCCCAGCACCATGCCCGCGCTCAGGGCCGAACTTAACAATGTGTAATAATTAGCCTGGTGGAGAGAGCGGTCGCTGAAGACGGGCAGAAACACCTCGAAGGCCCCGAAGACCGGCATGAACAGGAAGTGGATGACGGTCAACCCCCGCAGCACCGGCTCATCCCTGATGATGCGGACCGCTTCTTTCAGCCCCTCCCACCATCCGATGCGGGGAGCGCCCGCCTCCGTGGCCACCTTTGCTGCCGGGCGGTCCCGGCACAGCCACAAGGCCACCACGCCGGAGACCAGGAGAAACAGCGAGCAGGCAAAAAATACCTTCACCCGGCCAAAGGCGCTGATCAGGAAGAAGGCGATGATCGCGCCCACCGTCACCGCGGCCGAACGCATGGCCGTGTAGACGGAGTTGGCCCTGGCCAGGCTTTCCGCGTCCACGATGGCCGGCATCAGGGCCGAGACGCAAGTGGACAGGATCACCCCGTAGACCGAGTTGACGAAAGCGATGATGAAGATGAGATACTGCTGCTCGACGAAGGGCAGCGTGGTCACGGTGGCGGCGTACAGGAACGTCGCTGCCAGCAGCATGTCGCGGCGTGAATAGTGGTCGACCAGGTAGCCCACGAACGGACCCATGATGGTGTAAGGTACGAAGCTCAGAAAGAAGGCGACCCCCATGGAGAAAGTGGAGCCGGTCCGCTCCATCACGAACAGCGGCAGGGCCACGTAATAGATGTCGCGGGCGACGTAGCCCGAGAGCTGCGAGAAGAAGAGGACCAGGAACTGCCGGTTCTTCCCCAGGGACGGCGCCTCGGGCCCTTCCCCGGCCATGGCCACTCCCTAACGCGGGAAGGTCAAGCCCGCGAAGGTCACGGCCGAACCTTCCCTCGGATCGAACCACCGGTCGTAATGGAGCAGGCGCCCAGGCGTCCCCTCCAGCGTCTTGACCGTAGCGTAGATGGGTGAAAGGCCGCAGACGTGGCGGTTGTCTTCTTCCTCCATGACGTAGCGGAAAAACCCCTCAGCGTCGCCTTCAGCCACCGGCGCCAGCATGGCCTGGTCCCTGGCCGTGACCGAGGAGAGGATGGGCGTGTCCACCGGGAGGAGGCTGCCGAAGCGGCTGCCGACATGGGCCAGGTCGGCGGAGGCCAGGAACATCACCTCGTCCCCCATGGCCGTTTTCAACTCCGCGAGCGCCCGGATGAAACCTGCTACCGCTTCGTCTTCGGAAGGCGACTTCTTCCCCTCGATAAAGGGGTGGAAGGAATTGCAGGTGACCGGGAGGATACGGAAGCTGTCCGCCCCTCCGAACACCAGGGCCAGGAAGGGCAGCTGCATCTCGATGGAATGCTCCCGGCGATGGGAGAGCTCATCCCCCAGTCCGTCCATGCCCGCCGCCCGGGCCACTTCCGCCGCGATGCCGGTGTCCGTCTCCACCAGGCCAAAGGGTGAGAGATAGTGCTTGGAGGTGAGGGCGAAGGGGCCCTCCATCTCCCCGTGGCAGGTGCCCAGGATGACCACCAGGGGCCGGCCTTCCGGTGGAACGCTGCGGGCCAGGTAGGCGTAGACCTCGCCGTAACACCGCCCTCCCCGCTCCGGGTCGATATGTGGCGCCACCAGGCCCAGGGGCATGCCGGCGTCGCTGTCGTCGCCCCCGGCCGACTCGATCAGGGCCGCCAGTTCCGCGGCCAGTTCCCTGGGCTGGGCCGCCAAGCTGCGGCCGGGCAGGGTCATGGGGCGGTTGGGGAGCATCAGGTATTCCTGGTCCTGGGCCTCCTTGATACGGCGGAAACGCGGGCTGTCCATCAGGAGCTCCTCGTCCAGTTTGTCCAGCACCGCCTGGAGCTGGTCGGTGGTTATGATGTCGCCGAAACGGCGCACGTAGGCCGCCTGGATCTCACGAAGGGAGCGTTTGCCGTCACAGAGAGCGGCGATGAAATAAGCCGGCGGGGTGACCGCGGCGACGTCCTTTAAATAACCTTCCGGGTCCCGCAGCGCCACCATCTCCCTGCCCTGGTGGGTAAGGGGAAAAGGTTCGAGCCGGCGTGATCTGGGGTGTTCTTGATCCATATCGGTCCGTGGTCAGGACCAGGTGGTCCTCTTCTTGGATTCCCTCTCCCAGCCGACGTCCAGTGCCAGCCAGGCTTTAGCCCGGATCAGTTCGTCGGTGGCCGGGTCCGCCACCAGGGCCATGAGGGCTTCGATACCCCGCTGGTCCCCCAGGCGGGTCAAGGCTTCGACTACTTTGTACTGAAATTCACGATCGGGAGTCTCCAGCAGTTCGATGAGCTTGTCGACGTCTCGCTGGATCTCCAGCTTCTTGATGTCCGGTTTTCCGCCCTTGAAAATCGTCATGATCCCCTCCACAAGAACCTTGTGCTTTCAGGCATATTTTACCAGCAACCGCCGGTCACCGCCATGACCCTAGAGGCCCTCCGGCCCCTCGATGACGACGTACCCGTCTCCCTCCAGGTACAGTGCCACCTCCATGTCCGGGGTCAGCGGGTACCGAGGCTCGTCCTGGTAGATGCGGTCTTCCTCTTCTTCCCGCCTCGGCCATTTCTTCACCAGCAAGTAGCCCTCCCCTTTTCTTCTGAAGTAGAAGCTCCCGCCACCCGGCAGGGGCAGGGCCTCCGATTCGTCTACGAGGCGGCCGGTGCAGGCCCGGCAGAATATGACGGTGGGGGCCCCGGCTGCCCCGGAGTAGGCGGCGCCCTCCTCGGGAGCGCCGGTCAGCAGGCATCGCAGGTCGTCGTCGATGCCCCCGGTGGCGGTGATGAAGGACTCCGACCGGTCGGGCAGCCGTCCTGCCGCCGGATAGGAGGGGGCCTGGAGATCGTATACCGGCCAGGAGGCGTCAACCGCGGTCCACCCCGCGCCGCTGATATACACCTGGTTGAAGTAGTGTTCAAACGATAGGACCATGCGGGCCGGCATGCCCGCCGCGCGGCAGAGTTCCGTCAGGGCCAGGGCGCGGGCGTAATCGCTTCCGCCTTCCCCCCGCAGCACGCGGGATGCCTCCTCGATAGCGTATTCCTCCGCTTCCCGGCTGCCGGGCGAGGGTGGGAGCGGCCCTTCCGCCGGATCACCGGGAGCCTGGTAGAAAAGCCCGTCTTTCTTCACCAGGAACATCAGCAGCGAATACATGTCCCCCCGGGTTTCGGGAGGGGCGCTGTCCAGTACCGTCCGGATCTCCGGCAGGTCGAGGCGGATACCCGTGCCGGCGGAAAGGTAGGGCCGGACATCTTCGGGAAAGGAATCCGGGAAGGGGTAGCTGTCTCCCGGCTGGAAGAGAAAGAAATCAGCGGGAGCGGCTACGGCCAGGGCCTCGACACTCAACCCACCCGGCATACCCTCGAGATATGCATCGGCGGTGACGGAACCGGCAGTCTCCAGTCCCCAGGTCAGGCTGCCGCTGTCCGCCCTGACGGCGTAATAGAACCATTCGGGAGAGAAATCCTCCGTAACCGGCAGGCGAAGGCGCATGCCCACCGGGCTTTCCGTGCCCGTACCGACCTCCGCGTGGAAGGAAGCCGCATGGGCAAGGCGGCCGGGCTGGGGAACCAGGTCCCGGCTGAGGTAGACGTCCTTGCCGCTCTGGGCGTAGATATAGCCGGAGGCGGAGAACCCGAGATGCTCCACCGGTCCGGTCAAGAAACCGAGTTCTGTTTCCGTTCCGCTCGAGGGGCTGTATTCCGTGACGGCGCCGGAGCTCTTGCCCAGGAGGATGTCGCCGTAGCGCAAAGCGGCGCTCATGATGGGGTCGTCACTGTACCTGGCCAGCTTGAACATCTCGTCTTCCAGGCTGTAAAGGCCCTCCGACGTGGCCAGGTAGATCTCGCCGGAGGGCAGGCGCAACAACTCGACTACGCGGATGTCCTGCTCGTTTTCCACCTCCAGGTCGACACTCACGTCCTCGCCGGGCTTCAGCAGCTTCATGCGGTTGTCCCACACCTCGAAACAGATGCCCTCGGAACCGTTGACGATCCTGGAAGGAGCGCTAACTGACCCCGTTCCCGGGCTACCGGCCATTTTCCAGGCTCCGTCACCGTAATCCAGGGTATAGACCCCTTCGGCGCCACCCGCACAGGCGTTACCGTATACGTCGGAATAGGTTGAAACGATGCTGTCGCCTTGGAGGTCCGGTTCGATCCGCCCGAGCCGGTCCATCCGCAACAGGCCGTTGTCCCCCGCTGCCAGGTAGACCTGACTGTCCTGGTCCTCACCGCTCCCGACTTCTTTCAGAGCGAAATCCTCGATGCCTTCGCCGCAGACGATTAATTCAGAGAGGTGCAGATCGGGGTCGAGGGCATGCATCTTTCCATCGTAGGATAGTATCCACAACACTCCTCTCTGATCGGCCCTTACCTTTTTCGTCTCAAAGAAAATTGGGGCTATGGCGAAGGTCAACGAAGCCGTTGGCCCGTTTTCCTCCTTCTCGCTCGTAGCCGTTGTCTCGATGCATCCCATGGGAGCAAGAACGAGTAGAGCCATCGCGACGGACATGCCGGCAAAAAACCACTTTGTTCTCATGCCCCTATCATACCTTGTGGGCTCCTGACTTGTGGGCTCCTGGCTGCTCCACGAAAAAGGCGGCCCCGGAGGGCCGCCCGTGTTTTCCGGCAAACGCCGCTGTCAGGCGTCGATGGGGTCGGGGTTGCGGAAGTTGGGCTTGTAGGTGACCTTGCGCATCTTGTTGAAGACAACGTTCATGGAACGTGAGAAGACGTCGGGCTTGAGGCCTTCCACCATCTTGGTGACGAACCGGACGTTGTTGTTGACGGACTCAGCGATGGCCGCCGGGGTCGAGCTCCTTGATCAGCTTGGTCATGAAATCGGGGTTGGCGTTGATCGGGCCGGCCAGGGCCTTGGGGTCGAGATTGGCGATGACGCCGGACATGAACTTGCCGTTGTTGTTGACGGCGCCTGCGATGATCTTCGGATCCATGTTGGACATCATGCCGTCGATCAGCCCCTGGGACAGACCGGGCAGGCTCATCATCTTGCCGGCGATGGAGCCCATCAACTTCCCTGCGGTTTCCAATACACTCATCCTCTACCTCCCTTAGTAGATACCAGTTTTGACTCTCCAGTACTTGTAACCTACTTATTACTGTAGATACAATTATATTACACCCCACTGGAAAGATGAAGGTGCATTTTACTGGTATTATTATAGTGGCAAGTACTTTATACCTTTAGTATTTTCTACTATCCGCTTTAGCGGTTGCCCTCACGTGCCCATTGCTCTTGACACGGCTTAAGGACGGCGCCGATAATATGTAACATTACAGCTTGAAAATCGAATAACATCAAAGGCGATGAAGGGGAGGAGTACTTCCGCCGGTAGCGCTACAGAGAGCCGAGCCGAAGCTGAGAATCGGTGCGCGACAACGGAACGAACATGGCCCCGGAGCTTCCCGTCGAAAGGTTGACCGAGTAGGCGAGGACGGATGCCCCCGTTATCATGGGCTAAGGTATAGCGCTCGAAGGCGCCGCACCCGAACGAGACGGTACAGAGACAGACCGCCGGTTCAATGCGACGCCAGCGGTTTTTTCTTTTGGAAAGGTGGTGGTGGAGATGTTATGGATCATGCCCGTGCCTCCCGCAGGTGTTTGGTTCAAGCAATAAAGGAGGTGCAGGATGGCAAAGACCATCGCAGAGATAAACGAAAAGATAAAAGAAGGCAGCGTGGTGGTGATCACCGCTGAGGAGATCATCGACCTGGTGGCCAAGGACGGCCCCGAGGCCGTAGCCGAGAAGGTGGACGTGGTCACCACCGGCACCTTCGGCCCTATGTGTTCCTCGGGTGCCTTCATCAACGTGGGGCACAGCAAGCCCAGGATCAAGATTCAGAAGGCCTGGCTCAACGGGGTGCCCGCCTATTCCGGCATCGCCGCGGTGGATCTCTACATCGGCGCCACCGAGCTGCCGGAAGCCGACCCCTTGAACGAGGTGTTCCCCGGCGAGTTCAAGTACGGCGGGGGGCACGTCATCGAGGACCTGGTGGCCGGGCGCAAGGTCAGGATGGAGGCGGCTTCCTACGGGACGGACTGCTACCCCAACCGCCGCTGGGAGCGGGAGATAACCCTGGCCGACGTCAACGAGGCGTTTCTTTTCAACCCGCGGAACTCCTACCAGAACTACAACGTGGCCGTGAACCGCTCGGACCGCATGATCTACACCTACATGGGATCGCTGCGGCCGGAGCTGGGCAACGCCAACTACTGCAGCGCCGGTCAGCTCTCGCCGCTGCTGAACGACCCCTTCTTCCGCACCATCGGCATCGGGACGCGCATCTTCCTGGGCGGCGGCGTGGGCTACGTGGTCTGGAACGGCACCCAGCACTCGACCGACGTTCCCCGCACCGAAGGCGGCGCGCCGAAGCGGGGCTCCGGGACCCTCTCAGTGCTGGGGGACCTCAAGGGGATGAGCCCCCGCTGGCTGGTGGGAAGCTCCTTTCTGGGCTACGGCGCCACCATGAGCGTGGGTCTGGGCATACCCATCCCGGTGCTCAACGCCGAGGTGGCCCGGGCGGCGGCGGTATCCGACGCCGAGCTGTTCGCCCCGGTGGTCGACTATTCTTACGACTACCCGCAGTTCAACGGCCAGGTGCTGGGGGAAGTGAGCTACGCCCAGCTCAAAACGGGCTCCTTCGAATTCGAGGGAAGGCAGATACCCACCGCCCCGCTCTCCAGCTACTCGCGCGCCCGCGAGATCGCCGGGACGCTCAAAGCCTGGATCGAGAAGGGCGATTTCCTGCTGGGTGAGCCGTCACAGCTGCTGCCGTGCCCTCCCCGGGACGCGGCGTTCGGAGGAGGTGGTGCGTGATGCGCCGTAAAGTAGTGCTGCATTTCCCGCACGAGCAGGTGGACAAGCCCATCGTCAGCCGCCTGGTGAAGGAGTTCGACATCGACTTCAACATCCTCAAGGCGCAGATAACCCCGCGGGAGGAAGGCCTGCTGGTGATGGAGCTCATCGCCGAGGAAGAGAACTTCAACCGGGGGCTGCGTTACCTGGAAGAGAACAAAGTCACCGTCGAGCCCCTTTCCCAGGACATCAAGCGTAACGACGAGCGCTGCACCCACTGCGGCGCCTGCACCGGCATCTGCCCATCGCGGGCGTTGTTCATCGAGGACCGCGTGACCATGGAGGTGCGCTTCGACGAGGAGGCCTGCGTGGCTTGCGAGCTGTGCGTGCGCGTCTGCCCGCCGCGAGCCATGGAGGTCCATTACTAAGGGCGCGGGAGACCGCACCTCCTTCTTCTTTCGGGGCCAAGGGGGTTACGGCTTCTCCATCGCGGACTTGCGCAGCTCCGGCGGCATCTTCTCGATGGCGTAGCGGAGGGAGGTGCGGGGCATGTCGCCGCGGTGGCGCATGACGTAGCCGAACACCTCGTCCCGGTGCGGCTTGCTGGCTTCTTTCAGCATCCAGCCATAGCCCTTCTGGACCAGGTCGTCGGGGTCGGTCAGCAGGCGGTCCGCGATGTCGAAGACGTCGGCCAGAAACTCCCCCCTGCGGGCCGGGACGATGAGGGAGACAGCCGCCGCCCGCCTGACCCAGCGATTGTCCGACTCCGTCCAGCCCTTCAGGCGATCGATGTATTCGGGGTACATCACCACGAAGGAGCCGACGGTGTGGCTGCAGAAGATGTCGACCTTGGCCCAGTTGTCCAGGTAGCGGTCGACCCATCGCTCGAAGGTCTCGAAGTCGGCCGGCTGGTAGCGTTTGCGGACGCGGTGAGACCAGTCGGCGGCGATCCCTGCTTCTTCCTGGTAGCCGGAAGCGAACAGCTGTTCGCAGAGGGCGAATATCTCTTCTTTTCCAAGGCCTTTGACGCGGGGGAAATATTCCCTGGCGAGCTGGTTGACCCGCGCGGCCCTGACGCCGTAGCAGATGATGTCTTCCTTGAAGTAGTTCATGGAGCCCTCGCGGTAGGCAGGGTCGGCGGCGGCCGACAGTTCAGCCCTTATCTCTTCGATGACCCCGTCCATGCCGCGGCGCCCCCTTTAGACCTGGTCGAGGGTGGCGGCGATGCGCCGCAGGCACTCCTCCCGGCCCAGGATGTAGAGGATGTAGGGGAGAGCCGGCCCGGCGGAGCGCCCGGTGAAGGCGACGCGCAGGGGCATGAAGATGTCCCTGGGCTTGAGGCCCTTCTCCTTGAAGGCGGCGGTTATCCCGGCCAGCAGGACGCGGGCCTGCTCCACGTCGGTTATGGCCTCGGCGTCGAGCAGGGCGTCGCGGGCGGCCTCGATCACTCGCAGGGCGTCGCGCTTGCCCAGCAGTTCCAGCAGTTCCGGCTCAAGCGGTGGGAAGGTGGTGTAGACCTCGAGGTAATGGGGCACTTCGTTGAGCCTCTCCAGGTTGTCGCGGATGGAGACGATCATCTCCGCGAAGAGCGGGTGCCCGGCCACCTCCCCGGCGAAGGGGCGCGCCAGGTCGACCAGGCGGGCCGTGTCGATGTGCCGGATGTGCTGGCCGTTGAGCCAGTTCAGCTTGTGGATGTCGAACACCGAGGGGCTGCGCGAGAGGGTCTCCAGCCGGAACTCCCGCACCAGTTCATCCGGCGCCAGCACTTCTTTTCCCTCCTCCTCCGGGGACCAGGAGAGCAGGGCCAGGTAATTGACCACCGCCTCGGGCAGGTAGCCGGCGTCGCGGAACTCCCGCACCGAAGTGGCGCCGTGGCGTTTGGAGAGCTTGGACCCGTCCGGCCCCATCAGCAGGGAGTGGTGGGCGAAGAGCGGGACGTTGTAGCCGAGGGCCCGGTAGAGCAGGACGTGGCGGGCGGTGTTGGTGAGGTGGTCCTCGCCGCGCACCACGTGGGTTATGCCCATGGCGGCGTCGTCCACCACCACCGAGAAGTTGAAGCCGGCCGAGCCGTCCGAACGGACGATGACGAAGTCCCCGATGACCTCCGAGGAGAAGGTCACCAGGCCGTGCAGGATGTCCAGGAACTCGATGCCTCCCTCGGGGACGCGGAAGCGCAGGGCTGCCTTTCTCCCTTCCTGCTTGAGGCGCTGGTGGCCGGCCGGGGTGAGGTCGCGGCAGGTGCCGTCGTACATGGGCATGCGCCCCTCGGCCATGGAGAGCTTCTTTTTAGCCTCCAGCTCCTCCGGCGTACAGTAGCACGGGTAGACCATGCCCTGCTCCACCAGGCGGCGCGCCTCGGCCATGTAGATATCGCGCCGGTCGCTCTGCCGGTAAGGGGCATAGGGGCCCCCGGTGTCCGGCCCCTCGTCCCAGTCGATGGCCAGCCAGCGCAGGTCGTCCAGGATGGAGGCCTCGTGCTCGTCCGAGGAGCGCTCGGGGTCGGTGTCCTCGATGCGCAGCACCATGTTGCCCCCGTTGTGGCGGGCGAAAAGCCAGTTGAAGAGGGCGGTGCGGGCGGAACCGAGGTGCAGGAAGCCGGTGGGGGACGGTGCGAACCTTACGCGTATGTTATCCAGCATATTTATTATCCATGTCCGTTGCTCCAACTCGAACAGGTGAATTCTATCACACCCCCGCGACGTTCCCTGCTAGCCCTGGCGTGGAGGGGCGGGATTTGTCCCGGGGGGCGGATATAATCCTTGAGGGTAGGGCCAGAGCCAAGGAAAGGGAGCCTTTTGAAAGCACGTAGCGTCTTTGTCTGCGGCGGGTGCGGCACTTCCGCCGTGAAGTGGCTGGGGCGCTGCCCGGAATGCGGCGAGTTCGGCACCATGGTCGAGGAGGCCCTGGGACCGCCCGCCGGCGCCGGGAAGAACGCCGGCAAAGCCTCTCTCCGTTCCATCCGCCACCAGCCCGTCTCCATTGCTTCAGTGGAAGGCGGAGAGGAAGAGCGCCGCTCCACCGGCCTGCCCGAGCTCGACCGGGTACTGGGCGGGGGCATGGTAGGCGGCTCGGTGGTGCTGATCGGGGGAGAGCCGGGTATCGGCAAATCCACCCTGCTTCTCCAGGCGGCTCAACGTCTGGCCGACGCGGGATCGCGGGTACTGCTGGTCAGCGGCGAGGAGTCCCCCGCCCAGATCCACATGCGGGCCACCCGACTTCAGGCCCTCTCGCCCGAGCTGTATATATTCTGCGAGACCGACCTGGAGGAAGTGATGCGGGCGGTTGAAGACACCGGGCCGGGCGTGGTGATTATCGACTCCATCCAGACCCTCTTCAACCCCGAGCTCTCCAGCGCCCCGGGTGGAGTCAGCCAGGTGCGGGAGTGCGCCCTGCGCCTGCAGGTGCTGGCCAAGGAGAGGGGCATCGCCACTTTCCTGGTGGGCCACGTCACCAAGGACGGCTCCCTGGCCGGCCCGCGGGTGCTGGAGCACCTGGTGGACACGGTGCTCTACTTCGAGGGCGAGCGCTACGACTCCATGCGCATCCTGCGCGCCGCTAAAAACCGCTTCGGCTCCGTGGCGGAGGTGGGTGTGTTCGAGATGGGCGACGCCGGCCTGCGCGAGGTGGACGACCCCTCCCTGCTCTTCGCCCGCCTGCGCAGCGAAGGGGTCTCCGGGGTGGCGCCGGTGATCACCATGGAGGGCAAGCGGCCCCTGCTGGTGGAAGTGCAGGCGCTGGTGACCCACACCTCGCTGCCGGTGCCCAAGCGGGTGGCCTCCGGGCTGGACCAGCGCCGCTTCACCCTGGACCTGGCGGTGCTGGAGAAGCGGGCGGGGATGAGCTTCTTCGACCACGACGTCTTCTGCGGGACGGCCGGGGGCCTGCACATCGTCGAGCCCGCCTGCGACCTGGGCATCTGCCTGTCGGTGGCCTCGTCCCGGCTGGACCGGCCCCTGCCGCCGGAGATGGCCGCCTTCGGTGAGGTTTCGCTAGCCGGCGAGGTGCGTCCCGTATCCCAGATGGAGGCGCGCGTCCGCGAGGCCCAGCGCCTGGGGTTCACCCGCATGATCGTGCCGGAATTCGGCGAGGTCCAGCCCGGCGAGAACGGCTTCAAGCTGATCCGGGTGGGCGACATCCGCGCCGCCCTGCGCGCCTGCGGCCTGGGTTGTTGAAAACCCATCCTCTTCCACATTGCGATAGTGTAATTAATTAACCCCTCTGGTATCTGCTGGTTATATACTCATCCAACCAGGCACGGGTACTGCGCCACTGTCCATCCGGACCTTTCTGGGCTTTTAAGACGACCACGTTCCGCCGCGGCCCTGAGCGTCGATACGCCTCGTTCTTTTGTTGCTAGAGCAGCGAGCGGAACCAGCCTGTTGGGCCCAGCTACGGCTGGTACCACGAAGCGATAGAGGTTATCGGTCACGGCTCTGGCAATGAGTTCCGCAAGCGGCCCCACATCTCCAGCATCTGCTTTTCGTAATGCCTTCAAATATCTGTTTCGATCTCTCTTATAGATCACCGCTGGCGGGTAACCGGAACGTACCAAAATAAGGTTTAAGAGCAAACGTCCCGTTCGTCCATTGCCGTCCAGGAATGGATGGATTCTTTCGAAACGGCCGTGTGCCTCAGCGATCATCTCAATAGGATTGTCAATCTGGTCGATGGCTGAAAGCGATGAAAGCCAGACCGACATCGCAGTCTCGACTTCGACCCACGGCGGGGGGGTCATGCCGCCTGTGAATGGATTGATGTCGTGCTGCCGGAAGCTCCCGGGCCGCTCATCCGGTCGGGCGCTGGGATGGGGCGCTACTTCCCAGGCGGGTCCAAGGGCCAGCTCGTGCACGTGCCGGACCTCCGTGATGTTGAGTAATTCGCCGGGCTCCCACTCACCAGCCTCTAATGCCTGCCCGTAGACCCATTTGGCGGCATCGGCGTAGCCCTTCACCTCCATATACTCCCGGAGTTCCTTGTTTCCGACCGCGAGACCCTGCTCCAATAGAAGCTCAACCTGCTGGAGGACAAGGGTGTTTCCTTCGAGCGCCGTGGAATGGTGTGCCTCCTGATGCCAGATTGAAGTCCAGATATCCTCTGCCTCAGCTGGTGAAGGCAGCCCGCCCATGCGCTCGTTAAGCTCAGCCACCGCTTCGTTCAACCGCAGGTATATCAGTTCACGTGGGGGACGGCCCCTCCTAAATGTTTCGTGTACCATGATAATTAATGTTAACACAACAAATATAGGGCCGAAAGGGGCGCTGTTCCAAGCATGGAAGAACGCCGGTGAGTGCGGGGGCTGCCGGTGATGCTGCTGGCGAGGACCGAGGATATGCCTGTCGTCGTTGAGGTTCCTTAGCCGACAGTACAATAACAATCGACTGCCCCAGGCGCGGGTCTGCCGAAAGGTGGCCCCTGCTTATTCGGTGCCTCCCTGGAGAGCGACCAAGACAGGGGGTGAGTAATAAGTAATTATGGCAAAGCAGACACTAGGGCTTACTCAACATAATTAATATCGCAAGAGCTCTGAAATAGCATCCCTGAACTGCCGGTATTTTAGAAACCTCAACGTAATAAATATTATTGGCGTTATATGAATGCTTCTCTGACACTCAAGGAAACAAGCCTCCGGTAAACCCGGGGCGATTCATTCCCCGAGGCCGCCATATTGTCTAAGAACCTCAGCCGTTTCGGCGTTCCCGTTTTCTTCCGCTAAATCCAAAGGAGTCTTGCTTCCAAATAGTTCATTCACGTCAGCTCCTTTTTGAAGAAGAAGCGATACAACTGCAGTATGACCATTTTCCGCAGCATAATGCAAAGGGCCTTTTTGTAAGAATTCAGAAGCTTCCAGGAAAGCACCTTTATCTACGAGAAGCTTCACTGTTTCATAGTAGCCTCCTTTGGCCGCCGCGCATAGCGGAGTCCAGCCAAGCGGCCCTATCGATGCATTCACTTGAGCCCCTTTTTGGATTAGGAGCTCCGCCGTTTCGGTAAACCCTTTTTCCGCTGAATAATGCAGCGCGGTATAACCTGAAACAGCATTCAAATTTACATGTGCTCCCCGATCAATGAGGGTTTTTGCTGCTTCTGTTTGTCCATACATTGCTGCCCAGTGCAAAGGCCTCATTTCATAAGAACCACTGCCGTCTACATAAGCTCCCCTATCAATGAGGATTGACACTATTTCGTTGTATCCATTTATTACCGCCAGGTCTAGTGTGGAAAAGCCTTCTTCATCCACAGCGCTCACATAAGCCCCTGAATCAAGCTCTTTTGTGACCCCATCCAGGTCGCCTACCTTGATTGCCTCCATAAGCACCTTGTCCTTTTCGGTTGCCTTACGGAGAGGTTGAACTGTATATACCTTTTCTGCGTGTGGAAACAACAGAATGAGTGTTGTGATAGTGAGTAAAATGACACCTAACAGGATAAGAACCAATAACAAGCTCTTTTTATTCAGCTTTGTCGGAGGTTGGATTTGCCGCACAGAAGTTGGATATTTCACCTGTGCAGTTGAGAGATGCTTTTTATTCTTTGATTTGACAATTCGCATGGAACCCCTTTCTGTACCATCTTACAATAAATGATGGGCTTAAGCGCCTGACACCAACCTTGCCGCAGGCCGCCGCGAGCCGGCGCACATCACCGGAACCATGGCGGATTTCGCTCCCCGGAAGCCCGGCTGATATACTGACTCGGTTAACGAGTACCTGCACTGGCCAAGGAGACATGAATATGCAATATGGACCGGATCCAAATGCCGTTTATCCCAACGAACGGATAAAAAGCATTTGTTTCATAAAAAATGTAATCACCCGCCCGAATATTATCGTGGGAGACTATAGCTATTACGATGATGTTGACGGGGCGGAAAACTTTGAAGAGCATGTCACTTATCACTACGAGTTTTATGGAGACAAGCTGATTATCGGCAAGTTCTGCGCTATAGCCAGAGGCATTAATTTTATTATGAATGGCGCGAACCATCGTATGAATTCAGTGACGACTTATCCTTTTTCGCTGATGGGGCACGGTTGGGAGAAATCAACGCCGCAACTCTCGGATCTGCCGTTCAAAGGCAACACGGTTATTGGAAACGACGTCTGGATCGGGCAGGATGTTACCGTTATGCCGGGCATTCATGTCGGTGACGGCGCGATCATTTCAGCCAACGCCGTGGTGGTCAAAGATGTTGAGCCATACACGATTGTCGGTGGAAACCCGGCGACGCTTATTCGCCATCGTTTTGACGATGAGCTTATCGAGTATCTGCTTGAGCTGAAATGGTGGGACTGGCCAGCCGAGAAGATCTTTTTAAATCTTGAAGCGCTATGCAGCGGAGATCCGCGCTCATGAATCGCAACATCAGGGCGGAGACCGAACGCCGGCGCACCTTCGGCATTATCAGCCATCCCGACGCGGGAAAAACCACCCTTACCGAGAAACTCCTGCTGTGCGCCGGGGCGATCAATCTGGCCGGGTCCATCAAGGCCCGCAAAGCCGGCCGTTACGCCACCAGCGACTGGATGGCCGTTGAGAAGGAGCGGGGAATCTCGGTCACCAGTTCGGTGATGAGGTTCGAGTACCGCGGGTGCGAGATCAACCTGCTGGATACCCCCGGCCACCAGGACTTCTCCGAGGACACCTACCGCGTGCTGACCGCCGTGGACAGCGTGGTGATGGTGATCGACAGCGTCAAGGGGGTGGAGACCCAGACCCGCAAATTGATGGAGGTCTGCCGGATGCGCAACACCCCGGTAATGACCTTCATCAATAAGCTCGACCGGGAGGGAAGACCGCCTCTCGACATCCTGGCGGACATCGAGGACAGTCTGCAGATCGAGTGTACTCCCCTGTCCTGGCCCGTCGGTATGGGCAAGCACTTCAAGGGCACCTACGATCTCCACCGCCGCCAGCTGGAGCTATACCGGCCCGACCGCGAGCGCCTGGCCGGCGACAGGCTCACCATCAGCGACCTGTCCGACCCTGAACTGGACCGGGTGCTGGGAATCCAGGCCGGCGAGCTGCGCGAAGACGTAGCCCTGCTGCAGGGGGCCGCGGACCCCTTCTCCCTTGAAAGTTACCTGAAGGGAAGCCAGACGCCGGTCTTTTTCGGCAGCGCCATCAACAGTTTCGGGGTGCGAGAGATGTTCGACGCCTTCATCGGGATCGCCCCGGGCCCGCAGCCCCGGCCCACCACCACCCGCCTGGTGCGCCCGGAGGAAGAAGCCTTTTCCGGGTTCGTCTTCAAGATACAGGCGAATATGGACCCGGCGCACCGCGACCGCATCGCTTTTCTGCGCGTCTGCTCCGGGCACTTCACGCGGGGGATGCGCGTGCGCCACCACCGAATCGGCCGCGACATCCTCATCTCCAATCCCATCATCTTCATGGCCCAGGACCGAGCCGGCGCGGATGAGGCCTGGCCGGGCGACATCATCGGCATTTATAACCACGGCACCATCAAAATAGGGGACACCTTCTCCGAGAAGGAGCCGCTCAAGTTCACCGGCATCCCCAGCTTCGCCCCCGAACATTTCCGCCGGGTACGGTTGAAGTCCCCCCTCAAGGCCAAGCAGCTGCAGAAGGGGCTGGCCCAGCTGGCCGAAGAGGGGGCGGTGCAGCTGTTCCGCCCGGTCGCGGAGGGCGAAGCCATCCTCGGGGCGGTGGGGGTGCTGCAGTTCGAAGTGACCATGGCCAGGCTGAAAGACGAGTACGGTGTCGACGCCTCCTACGAGATCGTCGATTTTGCCGCCGCCCGCTGGGTAGACTGCGAAGACCCCGATAAGCTGGCCGCCTTCGTCAAGGCCAACCGCGCCAACCTGGCGCGGGACGAGGGGGGAGACCTGGTGTGCCTGGCCACCAGCGAGTGGCGCCTCAAATACTACATGGATGATTGGCCGGAGATAGTATTCTCCCGGACCCGGGAGCATGTCTGAGGGGCGGCGGAGTAGTTTTCAGGTTTTCCAGCGGACGCCGTCGCGGCGGTCCTCCAGCTTGATGCCCAGCTCCTCGAGTTTGGCGCGGATGAAGTCGCCGGTCTCCCAGTCCTTGGCGGCGCGGGCGCGGGTGCGTATCTCCACCAGCAGGTCGATAAGCTGCTCCGCCGCGGGCAGGCGCGTCCCGGTACCGTGAGCCAGCGCGGCCGCGGTAGTGGCGGAAGCTTCGGCCGCCGTTTCCGACTTCGCCTCTCCACCTTCCAGGCGCCAGGCGGCGGCTTCTTCGTCGGAGAGCGGCGAAAACAGCCCCAGCACCCGGCAGAGCTTGAGCAGGGCGTCCCGGCACTGTCCAGCTATGATGGTCGAGGCCGGGGTGGGCAAGGCGTCCATTTCTTTCAAATAGGTGTTGATCTCCTTGACCAGGTCGAAGATGACCCCCAGGGCGCGGGCGGTGTTGAAGTCGTCGTCCATGGCTTCCTCGAAACGGCGCTCCGCCTCCGCCAGGAAGTCGCCCAGCTTGATCTCGCGCTCGGTGCGCGCCGGGGCGGTCATGACGCCTTCCCGGCTCAGAAACTCCGACAGGGCGAAAGCGCAGTTCTCCAGGCGCTCGTAGGCGCGCTTGGCTTCTTCCAGGGCTTCCGGCCCGAAGTCGATGGGGTTGCGGTAGTGGGTCTGGAGCACCAGCATGCGCAACACATCGGGGTTGTACTTGCCGGCGATCTCGTGCACGGTGATGATGTTCCCCAGCGACTTGGACATCTTCTCCTCGCTGATGTTGACAAAGCCGTTGTGCACCCAGTAGCGGACGAAGGGCGACTCGCCGGAATAGGCCTCGCTCTGGGCGATCTCGTTCTCGTGGTGCGGGAAGATGAGGTCCTGCCCGCCGCCGTGCAGATCGAAGCCCATGCCTAAATGCTCCAGGGACATGGTGGAGCACTCGATGTGCCAGCCCGGCCGCCCCGGGCCCCAGGGGGACTCCCAGGCGGGCTCGCCCGGCTTGGCGCTCTTCCACAGGGCGAAGTCCATGGGGTGGCGCTTGCGGCCGTCTACGCTGACCCGCTCCCCCGCCCGCATGTCCTCGAGGGAACGCTTGGACAGCTTGCCGTAGGAGGGAAATGAATCGATGGCGAAGTAGACGTCCCCGTCCACGTCGTAGGCGTGGCCCTTCTCCACCAGCACCCCGATCATGGCCACCATCTTGCCCACGTACTCGGTGGCGCGGGGGGTGACCTCGGGCGGCAGGACGTTGAGCGAGATCATGTCCCGCTTGAAGGCGTTCTCGTAGCGCCGGGCCAGCTCGGCCGGGGTGGTGTTCTCCTCGGCCGCGCGGTTGATTATCTTGTCGTCGACGTCGGTGAAGTTCTGGACGTGGGTGACCTGGTAGCCGCGATAGCGCAGGTAGCGCTTGATGACGTCGAAGGTCAGGTAGGCACGCCCGTTGCCCACGTGTATGTAGTTGTAAACGGTGGGGCCGCAGACGTACATGCCCACTTCCCCCTCGCGGCGCGGCTGGAACTCGACCTTGCGGCCGTCCATGGTGTTGTAGAGCTTTATCATGGCATCTCTACCTCGGCCACGCGTATCTCGGTACGCTTCAGTTCGGCTTCGGTGTGAGCGAGCTCCTCCTCGGTGCGGCGCAGTTCCTGCTCGGTGGTGTCCAGCTCGTTGCGGGTGCGCCCCAATTCCTCCTGCGTCTCGATGAGGTGCTGCTCCAGGCGGTCGATGCGCCGGTTGTAACATTCGAACATCTCCACCACCGGGTCGGGCAGGTTCTCATGGTGGAGGTCGACCACCCTTTCACCGGCCTGGGCCACTACCCGTCCGGGGATGCCCACCACGGTGCAGCCGGGGGGCACGTCGCGGATGACCACGGCGCCCGCGCCCACCCGGGCGCCCTCTCCCACGGTGATGGCGCCGAGCACCTTGGCGCCGGCCGCGATGACCACGTTGGCGCCGATGGTGGGGTGGCGCTTACCCTTTTCCTTGCCGGTGCCCCCCAGGGTCACGCCCTGGTAGAGGGTGACGTTCTCGCCGATCTCGGCCGTCTCCCCGATGACCACGCCCATGCCGTGGTCGATGAAGACCCCTTCGCTTATCTCTGCCCCGGGGTGAATCTCGATGCCGGTGAGCGCGCGGTTTATGTGAGAGAGCAGGCGAGGGACGACCGGGAGGCCCGCCTGCCACATGACGTGGGCGAAGCGGTGCATCCACAGGGCGTGCAAGCCCGGGTAGGCCAGCAGTATCTCCACGATGTTGGTGGCTGCCGGGTCCCGTTCTTTAACCGCCTGGATATCGCTCTTCAGGAGTTTAAACATGCTTCGTCTCTCTGGTGCTTAGGGGACCGGGATTATTTCCGCGCCGCTGTCCGGGACCTCCACCTTCTCGAAGAAGATCTTCCCTTCCTCGCCCAGGGCGATACGGATGACCTGGCCGGCCACTATCTCCTTGGAGAGGATCTTCTCGGAGAGCGGGTCCTCCACCATCCGCTGGATGGCCCGCCTGAGCGGACGTGCCCCGAAGAGGGGGTCGAAGCCCTCCTTGGCCAGAAGGTCCTTGACTTCCGGCGTCAGCACCAGCTCGATGTCCAGGGACCCCATCTGCTCCAGCACCCGCTTCATCAGCAGATCCACTATCTGCAGGATCTCTTCGTGGGTCAGTTCGTGGAAGACGATGATCTCGTCGAGGCGGTTGAGCAGTTCCGGCCGGAAGGCGCGCTTCAGTTCGACGAGCACCTTCTCTTTCATCTTGTCGTAGTCGATTTTTCCATCGATCTGCGGGGTGAACCCCAGGGCGGTGGCCTTGCCCATGTCCCTGCGCCCCCAGGTTGGAAGTCATGATGATGATGGCGTTGCGGAAGTCGACGGTGTGGCCCTGCGAGTCGGTGAGGCGCCCGTCTTCGAATATCTGCAGCAGCATGTTGAAGGCGTCGGGGTGAGCTTTCTCGATCTCGTCCAGCAGGATCACCGAGAAGGGCTTGCGCCGCACCGCCTCGGTAAGCTGGCCGCCTTCCTCGTAACCAACGTAGCCGGGGGGCGAGCCCACCAGGCGGGAGACGGCGTGCTTCTCCATGTATTCGGACATGTCGATCTGGATGAGGGCGCTCTCGTCCCCGAAGAGGAACTCCGCCAGGGTGCGGGCCAGTTCCGTCTTGCCCACGCCCGAGGGCCCGAGGAAGATGAAGGAGCCGCTGGGACGTTTGGGGTCCTTGAGGCCGGAGCGCGTGCGCCGGATGGCGCGCGACACCGCGTTGATCGCCTCGTCCTGCCCCACCACCCGCTGGTGCAGGCCTTCTTCCATGCGAAGAAGTTTGGTGCTCTCCTCCTCGGTCAGCTGGTAAACGGGGATGCCCGTCCAGGACGACAGGATCTCGGCGATCTCGTCCTCAGTGACCTGGATCTGGTGTGAGCCGTTGGGCAGCTTCCAGTCCTTCTCGCGCTCGGTTATCTCGTCGATGACCGCCTTTTCGCGGTCGCGGAAGGAGGCCGCCACCTCGAACTCCTGGTTGGCGATGGCCGCCTGCTTCTCCTGGCGTACCTGTTGCAGCTTCTCCTCCAACTCACGGAAGTCCGGGGGCGCAGTCATGGCCCGTATGCGCAGGCGCGACGCGGCCTCGTCGATGAGGTCGATGGCCTTGTCGGGCAGGAAGCGGTCGGTGATGTACCGCGAGGCCAGGTTGGCCGCGGCCACCAGCGCCCCGTCGGTGATGGTGACGCGGTGATGAGCCTCGTAGCGGTCGCGCAGGCCTTTCAATATTTCGATGGTGTGGGCCACGGTGGGCTCCTCCACCACGATGGGCTGGAAGCGCCGCTCCAGGGCGGCATCCTTCTCCAGGTGTTTGCGATACTCGTCGAGGGTGGTGGCCCCCACTGTCTGCAGCTCCCCCCGGGCCAGGGCCGGCTTGAGGATGGAGGCGGCGTCGATGGCTCCCTCGGCCGCGCCGGCTCCCACCAGGTTGTGCAGCTCGTCTATAAAAAGAATGATGTCGCCGCGGCTGCGGACCTCTTTGACCACCTTTTTCAGGCGCTCCTCGAAGTCGCCGCGGTAACGCGAGCCGGCCACCAGGGCACCCAGGTCCAGGGTGTAAACCTGCTTCCCTTTGAGCATGTCGGGCACGGTATTGGCGATAATGGACTGGGCCAGCCCCTCCACCACGGCGGTCTTGCCCACACCGGGCTCGCCTATGAGTACGGGATTGTTTTTGGTACGGCGGGAGAGCACCTGCATGACCCGCTCTATCTCCTTCTCGCGCCCGATCACCGGGTCGAGCTTGTTCTGGGCCGCCAGAACGGTCAGGTTGCGCCCGAACTGGTCCAGCACCAGGTTGCCGGCGGGGGCCGCTTCCCCTGTCTGTTGGGCCTGCTCCTTGCCGCTCCCGGTCACCCCGGTGAGCAGCTGGACCACGGTGTTGCGCACCCGGTCCAGGTCGGCGCCCAGCTTCATCAGCACCTGAGCCGCCACGCCCTCACCCTCGCGGATGAGTCCCAGCAGTATGTGTTCGGTGCCGATGTAGTTGTGGCCGAGCTGTAACGCTTCCCGCAGGGACAGCTCCAGGACCTTCTTGGCCCGCGGGGTGAAGGGGATGTGTCCGGTCGGGGGCGAACTGCCCCGCCCGATGATCTCTTCCACCTGCTCTCTCACCGCTTCCAGGCTGATGCCCATGGACTCCAGCGCCTTGGCGGCGACGCCCTCGCCTTCCTGAATCAGGCCGAGGAGAAGATGTTCAGTGCCGATGTAGTTGTGGTTGAGCATCCTCGCTTCTTCCTGGGCGAGGACCACCACGCGCCTGGCTCGATCCGAAAATCTTTGAAACACTTCTATCTACCTCCAGCTATTTATTTTCAGGCAACAAAATTATATACCATCAAACACCTTTCAAGCCTCTTCCCGGCAATTATCGACATCTGAGCCCCGGGCTTTAACGTGCCTTTATGTTCAGTTATTCCCGGAGGGCCGGGGATTGAATCACTCGGGCCTCATGTGGGGGAAGAGGATGACGTCACGGATGGAGTGAGCATCGGTGAGCAGCATCACCAGGCGGTCGATGCCCAGGCCAAGGCCGCCGGCGGGGGGCATGCCGTACTCCAGGGCGCGCAGGTAGTCGTGGTCGATGTGGTGGGCCTCCTCGTCGCCGGCCTCGAACCGCGCCGCCTGCTCCTCGAAGCGGGCCCGCTGGTCCTGGGGGTCGATGAGCTCGGAGAAAGCGTTGGCGATCTCCCGGTTGGCCGCGATCACCTCGAAACGCTCGGTAAGGCGGCCGTCATCGCGATGCGGTCTCGCCAGCGGGGATACTTCCCGCGGGTAGTCCATGACGAAGGTGGGCTGCCAGAGGTTGCTCTCCACCAGCTTCTCGAAGAGTTCGGTGATGAGCTTGCCGTGGCCCCAGTCCTTTTCGACCGCGATGCCGTTGGCATCGGCCAGAGTGGCCAGCTCCCCCAGGGGCGTGTCGAAATCCACGCGCCGGCCGAGGGCTTCGGCTACGGCGTCCAGCATGGTCACCCGGCGCCAGGGCGGGGTGAAGTCCAGCTCTTGCCCCTGGTATTCGATGACCGTGGAGCCGGTTATCTGGGTCACCACCGAGGAGACCATCTCTTCCATAAAATCGATGAGGTCGAGATAGTCCACGTAAGCCCAGTAAAACTCGAGCATGGTGAATTCCGGGTTGTGTTTGTAAGAAATGCCTTCGTTGCGGAAGTTGCGGTTGATCTCGTAGACCTTCTCCAGGCCGCCGACGATGCATCTCTTGAGGTACAATTCAGGCGCAATGCGCAGGTAGAGGTCCATATCGAGTGCGTTGTGGTGAGTGATGAAGGGCCGCGCGGTGGCGCCCCCCGGAATGACGTGGAGCATGGGTGTCTCCACCTCGATGAAGCCGCGAGCGTCCAGGTAGTCGCGGATGGCGTGGATGGTGCCGACGCGGGTCATCAGCCTCTCCTTGACCTCGGGATTGACGATGAGATCGACGTAGCGCTGGCGGTAGCGGGTCTCCAGGTCCTTGAGGCCATGCCATTTTTCCGGCAGGGGGCGGATGGATTTGCTCAGCAGCTGGAACTCCCCCACCCGGACCGATAGCTCGCCGCGCTTGGAGCGGAAGACCAGGCCGGCTACGCCCACCCAGTCTCCGATGTCCAGGTTTCCGAAACTCTCGTAGCCTTCCTCCCCCAGCAGGTCGATGGAGGCGTAGAGCTGTATCTTGCCGGTGACGTCCTGGATGTCGGCGAAGGATGCCTTGCCGTGCCGCCTCAGCGCCATCAGCCGCCCGGCTATCACGGCGCGGTGGTCGCTGTCCTGGCCGGCTTCCAGCGAATCGAAGCTCTCGCGCAGGTCCGAAACCATGTCGGCACGGGGGTATTTCAACCCATAGGGTTCGATGCCGCGGGAGCGCCATTGCTCCAGCTTGGCCAGGCGCTGGCGCATGAGCTCGTTGAGCTCTTCTTCTTTTATTACGCCCTGGCTCTCCTCGTCCATGCGGCCTATCTCTCGATCTTTAAGACCTGGTAGCGGAGGTTGCCTGAAGGGGCGGGCACTTCGACGATCTGCCCTTCCTTGTGTCCCAGGATAGCCTTGCCCACTGGGCTCTGGTCGGAGATGCAGGAGCGGTTGCCCTTGGCTTCCGCCAGGCTGACCACGCGGTAGGTCCTCTCTTCGTTCATCTCCAGGTCTAAAAGGACCACCGTAGCCCCCAGGCCGACCACGCCGGACTTGATGTCGCCCTCGTTGATAATGCGGGCGTTGTCGAGGACGTTCTCGATGTCTTGGATGCGCCCGGCCACGAAGGACTGCTCGTGCTTGGCGTCGTCGTACTCGGAGTTTTCGGAGATGTCACCGTGGGCGCGGGCTTCTTCGATGCGCTTGGCCACTTCCCAGCGCTTGGTGTTTTTGAGGTAGTCGAGCTCCTCGGCCAGCTTGGCATGGCCCTCACGGGTGAGAACGATATCATCCGCTTTTTCTTCCCGGTATTCGTTGTTGTTGTCATTCATAGTAGGGATATTCTATTGATAAGGGGATATGGCGTCAACCGGACCGAGACTATCCCGCCTTGGCGTTTCGTTTATAATAGATGTGCGCATAGTCTAAAGAGCCACCTAAGGAGTCGGAGTGAGGAAATTCTTTCAACCAAGATCTGTAGCAGTCATCGGAGCATCGGACAAACCCGGCAAGGTCGGTCGAGTGGTACTCGAAAGCCTCATCAACTCGGAATTTCCCGGGGAGATTATACCGGTCAACCCTAAGGATCCGGAGATCATGGGCTTCAAGGCCTATAAGAGCGTCTCCGAGATCCCGGAAGCCCCGGATATGGCCATGATCATCGTGCCCGCCCCCGGGGTCCCCGGAGTCCTGGAAGAATGCGGGAAGAAGGGCGTCGAGGCGGTGGTGATCATCACCGCCGGCTTCAAGGAAGCGGGCAAGGAAGGCTACCGGCTGGAGAGGCAACTGGCCGAGATAACGGCGAGGTATGCCTCCATGCGCGTGCTTGGTCCCAACTGCCTGGGGCTGGCCGACACCTCCACACCCGTCAACGCCACCTTCGCGAGTATCTCCCCCATGCCGGGGCGTCTCGCCTTCTTTTCACAGTCGGGCGCCTTGTGTACCGCCGCCCTGGGCTGGTCGAAGGAGATCGGGCTGGGCTTCTCCAAGTTCGTCTCCATCGGCAACAAGATGGACATCGACGAGGTCGACCTGCTCACGGCCCTGGAGGACGACTGGCATTCGGCGGTCATCGCCGGCTACCTCGAGGGGATCAACCGGGGTGAGGAGTTTTTGCGCCTGGCCGGCGAGGTCACCCGCAAGAAGCCGGTGGTGATCTTCAAGGCCGGCACCACCCAGGCCGGGGCCAAGGCGGTATCGTCGCACACCGGCACCCTGGCCGGTTCGGAAAACGCCTACATGGCCTCCTTCAAGCGCACCGGGGTGATCCGCGCCCAGACCATGGAGGACCTCTTCCAGATCTGTCGGGGCTTCTCCACCCAGCCGGTGCCGTGCGGGGGCAACGTCTGCATAGTGACCAACGCGGGCGGGCCCGGCATCATCACTGCCGACGCCCTGGAGCACGAAGGCCTCTCCCTGGCCGGGCTGGAGTCTACCACCATCGAAGCCCTGCGGGACACCCTCCCGCCGGCCGCGGCTCTCTACAACCCCGTGGACGTACTGGGGGATGCGCTGGCCGACCGCTACCGGGACGCCCTCGGAGATACTGATGCGGGACAAGCAGGTGGACGCGATCATCGTCATCCTGACACCGCAAGCCATGACCGATATAGCCGGAACCGCCCAGGCCGTAGTGGACGTCTGCGCCGGCAAGGGCAAGAGCATCTTCACGGTGTTCATGGGCGGCAACGAGATGGACCCGGCGGAAGAGATCTTCTTTCAGGGCGGGCATCCCCAACTACAGCTTCCCCGAGGTGGCGGTACGCACCATAAAAGCCATGGTGGACTACCGGGAGTACCTCAACCGTCCCGCCGACCGCGTGGTCGACTACCAGGTCGACCGGGCCGCGGTCCAGGCGCTCTTCGACAAGGTCCTGGCGGACGGCCGCTACCAGCTGGGCGAGGTGGAGGCGAGCGAGGTCTTCCGCCACTACGGCATACCGGTGGCCACGACCAGGCTGGCCAGCACCCTGGAACAGTGCATCGCCGCCGGCCGGGAGATCGGCTACCCGGTGGTGGCCAAAATAGCCTCGCCCCAGATCCTGCACAAGACCGACGTGGGCGGGGTCAAGGTGGGCCTGCAGAACACCGACGACCTCATCACCGCCTACGAGGAGATCATGGCCAACACCAAGCGCCTCATGCCCGACGCCCAGATCTGGGGGCTGGTGGTACAGGAGATGCTCAAGTCTTCCAAGGAGCTCATCGTGGGCATGAACCGCGATCCCCAGTTCGGCCCCCTGATAATGGTGGGCCTGGGCGGTATCTACGTCGAGGTGCTCAAGGATATCAGCTTCCGCCTGGCGCCGGTGGGCGAGAGGGAGTCCATGGAGATGATCAAGGAACTCAAGTCCTACTGGCTGCTTCGCGGAGCGCGTGGCGAGAGCCCCCGCGGACATAGATAAGCTGGCGGAGATCATCCAGCGTGTCAGCCAGCTGGTCACCGATTTCCCCATCATCCAGGAACTGGATATAAACCCCTTGCGGGTCTTCGATAAAGGCAAAGGTTGCGTGGCGGCCGACGCCCGTATGATCATAGGAGAGTGATGCAGCGATGAAAACAGTTTATTTGATCTCGGAGCAGGGTTTTTCAGGTCTGCATACCCTGAGCCTGGGCCTGTGCCTTCGTCTGAAGAGGGACGGGTTCAAGGTCGGCTTCATCAAGCCCCTGGGCAACCTCTACCAGAAGGAAGGCGACCTCGTGACCGACGCCGACACCTCCTTTCTCCTGGAAACGCTGGGCCTGGATGAGGAGTTGAAAGACGCCTGCCCCCTGATCCTCACCCCCCAGCTGATCAACAACGCCCTGGTCGGTGAGCGGCAGGACTACCTCTCCATAGTAAAAGAAGCCTTCGGGCGCGTCTCCGAAGGCAAGGACATCGTGCTGATCCAGAGCTCCATGTCCGCGCGTCAGGGCGCCTTCCTGGGTCTGTCCGGTTACGATCTGGCCCGGGAACTGGGGACTAAAGTCGTGATGGTGGAGAGGTTCAATGACTCCCTGATGGCCGACAACGCGCTGCATGCCCAGAGCATTCTGGGCGACCTGCTGCAGGGCGTGATATTCAACATGGTCTCGCCGGGAAGGCAGTCCTTCGTCCATGACATGCTGTCCAAGTACCTGGAAGAGACCGCGCACCTGCCGGTGCTGGGAATGATCCCCGAGGACCGCATGCTCAGGTCCATAACCATTCGCGAACTGGCCGCCAGCCTGCATGGTGAGGTGCTCAGCGGCGACGAAGCCCTGGACAACCTGGTCGAAGGGGTTGTCGTGGGGGCCATGGGGCCGGAGCACGCCATTTCCGTCTTCCGCAAGAGGAGGGGTGAGTGCGTGGTGACGGGCGGGGACCGCTCGGACATCCAGCTGGCCGCCCTGGAAGCCAATCTGCCCTGCCTGATCCTGTCGGGCCACCTCTACCCCTCGCCCATCATCCTGGGCAAGGCGGACGAGATGGGCGTTCCGGTGATCCTGGTCAACGACGACACCCTCACCGCCGCGGAAAAAACCGACATGCTCATCAAGACGGCGCGGACCAGGGGGGAGAAGAAGATGGACCGCCTCTCCGAGCTGATGAACATGTACGTAGATGTGGACCGGCTCTACCACCTTATCGGCCTGAAGTAGACCGGGACCCCGGTAAAGCAAGGAGGCCTGCCCCGCTGAGGGGCAGGCCTCCTTGCTTTTCGCGGCCTCAGTCGATGGCCGAGAGGAGGGGGTAAGGGTTGACCGCCCCTCCGCCGTCGGGGTGATACTCGAAATGGAGATGGGGGCAGCCGCGCGCGTTCCCCGTGTCTCCCACGTAACCGATCACCGTGCCGGCGCTGACATGTCCGGAAGCCCCGTAGCTCTGCAGGTGCATGTAGTAATAGAGGTTGCCGTTGTCCCCGTAGAGGAAGACGTAGTTGCCGGCGTTGCCGCCCGAGCGCTGCACCACGTTGCCGCTGGTGATGGCCACGCAGGGCACCCCGTAATTGGCCATGATGTCGGTCCCCTTGTGGCTGCGCCCCCCGCTGCGGGGGGCGCCCCAGCTGTTGGTGAAGCTGTGAGCACCGGCCACCGGGAAGTAGAGGCCGTTGACCGGGCCGACGAAAACGCCGCCTCCGCCTCCGCCGCCGCTGCTGCTCCTGGCCGTCTGCTGCGCCACCATGGCGGAGAGTTCGGCGTCCAGGCCGTTGAGGATGGCCTGCTGCTCGCTCAGCTTGGCCTGAATGGCGCCGCGCTGGGAGGCCTGCGAAGCGGCCTGGGCCTCGTACTGTGCCCTGGAATGCTTCCAGGCCGGCGCGTTTGGTCCTGTATCTCGCCCATGAGGTCGCGGGTGGAGTTGACCATGTCCGAATCGTAGTCGCCGATCATGCGCATGTAGTCGTAGGAGTTCATGAAATCGTCGAAGGAGGAGCTGTCCAGCATCACCTCCAGGGCGTTGGAGTTGCCTTCCATGTACATTGCCCTGACGCGTTCGTTGAGGATGCCCTGGTACCTGGCCAGTTCGGCCTCGGCCACCTCCAGCTCCGCCTGGTTGCGGTCGATGGACGCCTCCACCGACGCCAGCTGCGACTCCGTCTGGTTGAGGGCCGCGGTCAGCCGGTTGAGCTCCGACTGGTTGGCCTGGAGCTGCGATTTTACCTGCTCCGCCTGGGCCTTCTTATCGCTGACCGAGTCCCCCGCAGCACCTCCGAGGGGGATGACGGCAAACACCAGCGTCAGCACTATGCACAACAGGGAGTTTCCGGCGAGGTGTCTGAGCTTGCCTCTATGTCTACCCATGTCGCCTCCTTCCATGGGTCCGTATCAAGCGCTCGTCAAGAATGAATTCCTTGCGGCTTCATTACTTTCCTTCGTAACACATTCTATAAAATTGTAGACGACTCTCTTCTTCAAGGTCAAATCACCTACTCATCCGTGCTATAGTCGAAATATGGCTCAGGTTATAGACGCTGACAGGGAAGGAACTGGTTCCACGGCCCGCCTGGCGGCCGAAGCGCTCGAAGCGGGAGGGCTGGCCGTGCTGCCCACCGACACCGTGTACGGGCTGGCGGCATCCGTCCACCACCCCGAAGCCCTCCGCCGCATCTTCTCACTCAAAGGGAGACAGAGTGAAAAATCCCTGGTGGTCATGGTGGCAACCCTGGAAGAAGCGGAAGAGCTGGTGGTGGAGGAGGCCAGGAGCCAGCTGAGGCGGCTGGCGGTCTTCTGGCCGGGCAAGCTGACCATCGTGGCCAGGAGGAACCCTCTTCCCTGGACCGAAGAGGCGGCGCCCGGGCGCGACACGCTGGGCCTGAGAGTGCCGGACCATGCCCTGGCCCTGGCCATACTGGAAAGAACCGGGCCGCTCGCGGTGACCAGCGCCAACCGGAGCGGTGAGGACGCGCCGGCCGCCTATTCGAAGATACCCCCGAAGATACTGGAGATGGCCGACGTCGCCTGCTTTTCCAGGCATCCCGGGGACGGGGTCCCCTCGACCGTCGTCGAGATGAGAGGGCAGGGGATCAAGATACTCCGGCCGGGCGGCATATCCCTGCCGGACCTGGAGAAGGCCTGGCGCGGAAGAGCCGAGGACTGAGCCGTCCCCTTCCGGGAACCGCCGCCGTTTTTATGATAGACTTGTGCACTACTAAACCGAGTTCTCGATTTCAGGCATTGTCATGATAAGTGTTTTATTTATTTGTACGGGAAATATCTGCAGGAGCCCCATGGCCGAAGCCCTCTTCGAGGACCGGCTGGTAAAGAGCTATCCCCAGCTCTTCCCCATGGTCAGGATGGATTCGGCCGGCACCATGGGCATCGAGGGAAACCGGGTGACCGAGACCGCCGTCCAGACCATGGACCTGTGGGGGATAGACCTGAGCCGCCACCGGGCCCAACCGCTCGACATCCGCATGGCCCAGGAGGCCGACCTCATCCTGACCATGGCCAGGGAGCACCTCCTCTCCATAGAGCGCCTGGGCGGAAAGTACCTGGGGAAAGCCTACTCCCTCAAGTACCTGGCCTCACGCCGGGAAGCGGCATCTGGACCGGCTGGGCACCGCTTCGGTCAGGGACGAAGGCGAGCTGGACAGGCGCATGGAGCAGCTGAAAACGTGGCTGGCAGCCGAACGGGGCAGGGGCAGCGGCTGGGATACCGAGATACTCACCTTTGATATAATTGACCCCATCGGGGGCAGCCTGGAGATCTACCTGTCGGTAGCCGAAGACATCAACGCCGCCCTGGAAGACGTCATGCCCATACTGTTCGGAAAACCGGAGGTCTGATTATGGTGCTAGGGATCGGCTCGGACCACGCGGGGTTGCGGCTCAAGTCCCTCATAGCCGCGAAACTCGCCGAAGAAGGCCACGAGGTGCGCGACTTCGGGACCGCTTCGGATGATTCCTGCGACTACCCGGATTTCGCCCGCCTGGTGGCGGAAGCGGTACGGGACGGACAGTGCGAGAGAGGCATCCTGGTCTGCGCCACCGGCGTGGGTATGGCCGTCTGCGCCAACAAGGTCAAGGGCGTTCGGGCAGGCGCCTGCAACGACCTCTTCACCGCCCGTTTCTCCCGCCTCCACAACGACCTGAACGTCCTCTGCCTGGGCGAGCGGGTGATCGGGCCGGGCCTGGCCCTCGAGATCGTCTCGGTATGGATGAGCACGCCCTTCGAAGGAGGCCGCCACGCACGGCGCCTGGGCCTGATCGAGGCCATGGAAAACGAAATGAAAGGAGATAGAAGGAGACCTGGGATGGACATGACAGCTTTGTGGCAGACGGACCCGGAAGTGGCCGGGATCATCCAGGCGGAACTCGCGCGGGAAAGGGACAAGATCGAGCTGATCGCCTCGGAGAACTTCCCCTCCCTGGCCGTGCTGGAAGCATCCGGATCGGTCCTGACCAACAAATACGCGGAGGGATACCCGGGCAAGCGTTATTACGGCGGCTGCGAGTGCGTGGACCTGGCCGAAGAGCTGGCCATCGCGCGGGCCAAAGCCCTATTCGGGGCGGACCACGCCAACGTGCAGCCCCACTCCGGGGTGCAGGCCAACACCACCGTCTACTTCGCCGCCTTGAAACCCGGCGACACCATCCTGGGCATGGACATGCGCCACGGCGGCCACCTCTCGCACGGCGCGGCGGTGAGCCTCTCGGGCAGCCATTACCAGGCCTGTCATTACGGCGTAAGCCGGGAGAACGAGCGCCTGGACTACGACGAGGTGCTGGAAGAAGCAAAGAAGTGCCGGCCCAAGCTGATCATCGCGGGCGGCAGTTCCTACCCCCGCAGCCTCGACTTCGCGGCCTTCCGCCGCATCGCCGACGAGGTGGGAGCGTTGCTCCTGGTGGACATGGCCCATTTCGCCGGGCTGGTGGCGGGCGGCGTCCATCCCGACCCGGTGCCCTATGCCGATTTCGTCTCCACCACCACCCACAAAACCCTGCGCGGCCCCCGCGGCGGCCTGATACTCTGCCGCCAGGAACAGGCCCACGCGGTGGACCATGCCCTCTTCCCGGGCATCCAGGGCGGCCCGCTGATGCACGTCATCGCGGCCAAGGCCGTGGCGCTGAAGGAAGCCATGAGCGAGAGCTTCAAGGCCTACGCCCAGCGTATCGTGGACAACGCCGCCGCCCTGGCCGGAGCCCTGCAGGAGCGGGGATTCCGCCTGGTCTCGGGGGGCACGGACACCCACCTCATGCTCATCGACCTCAGGCCTCAGGGGGTCACCGGCATCGACGCGCAGCTGGCCCTGGACGAGGTCAGCATCACCACCAACAAGAACGAGGTGCCCTTCGACGAGCGCCCGCCGGCCATCGCCAGCGGCCTGCGCCTGGGCACGCCGGCCATGACCACCCGCGGCATGCGCGAGTCGGACATGGTCACCATCGCCGGGTTCATCGCCGAGGTCATCGAGAACATCGGCAACCGTGCCGTCATGGACAGGGTGCGGGGGCAAGTTGCGGAGTTCCTGGCCGCCTTCCCCCTCTACCCGGAGATAGGGTAAGCGGCGGAGTCATGGGCACCAGGCCGAGCTGGAACGACTATTTCGCGGCCATCGCCCGTCAGGTATCCACGCGTTCCACCTGCCTGCGCCGTCAGGTAGGCTGCGTCATCGTCCTGGGCAAGCGCATCGTGGCCACCGGCTACAACGGCGCGCCTTCCGGGCTGGCCCACTGCGAGGAAGCCGGTTGCCTGCGAGACCTGCACAACATCCCTTCCGGGGAGCGCCACGAGATCTGCCGCGGCCTCCATGCCGAGCAGAATGCCATCATCCAGGCCGCCCAGTACGGCGGTGGCGGTGCGCGGCGCCCACCTCTACTGCACTCATCACCCGTGCACTCTCTGCACCAAGATGATCATCAACGCCGGCATCGAGGCCATCTTCTTTTTAGAGGGTTATCCGGACGAGTTGGCGGGGTGTCTTTTAAAAGAAGCCGGGGTCCAGACCGTACAATTGTCCCCCGAATAGGAGGCCGGTTTGTATATTTACCTGATAACCTTCGGCATCGCCCTTCTGCTGGTCCTGTTCCTCACGCCACTCAACCGCCTGCTCTCCGAAAAGGTGGGGGCCATCGTCATGCCCCACGACCGCAAGGTCCACGAGCGCCCCACCCCGACCATGGGCGGCATAGCCATTTTCCTGGGTGTCCTGCTGGCCCTGCTGGTGTGCAAGATAATCGTCGCCACCGTCGACGCCGAATTTCCCCGGGGGCTGCGGGAGGCTCTTTCTTCCCAGGAGCTGCTGGGCATCCTGCTCTCTTCTTTCCTCATCCTGATGTTGGGGGTCTGGGACGACCTGCGCGAACTTTCCCCCCTGGCCAAGCTGACCGGACAGATGATCGCGGTGCTGGTGATGATCTCCTTCGGCGTAGAGATCCGCAGCATCTCCTTCATCCGCGGTGACTTCATCGACCTGAGCGGCAGCCCGGCCGCTTCCATCCTGCTGACCCTGGTGTGGATGATCGCCTTCATCAACTTCATCAACCTCATCGACGGTCTGGACGGGCTGGCGGCGGGAGTGGTCTGTATCTCCTCCGCCGCTTTCTTCGTCTACGGGACCCAGGTGGGGCAGGACCAGAGCGTGCTCCAGGCCATGATCATCTCGGCGGCCCTCGGCGGCGCCTGCCTGGGCTTTCTCTATCACAACTTCAACCCGGCCAGCATCTTCATGGGGGACTCCGGGGCCATGTTCCTGGGATTCATGCTGGGGGCCCTGTCCATCCAGGGCATCCTCAAGCGGGCCGCCGTGGCCACCGTCTTTCCTCCCCTGATCATCCTGGCCATCCCCATCATCGACACCGGGCTGGCCATCGTCCGGCGTGTCCGTGGCCATCAGCCCGTCCACCACGCCGACAAGGAACATATCCACCACCGCCTGCTTTACCTGGGGCATTCGCAGAAACAGGCGGTGCTGCTTATCTACCTGTGGACCATCCTCCTCACCGTCATCGCCCTGACCCTGGAATTCGCCTCTTCCAAGCGGCTGGTGTTCGCTTTGATGGTGGTGACCTTTTTGAGCCTGCTGCTCTCGATCATACCCCGCTTCATGAAGGCGCGGCGCGAGGCCGATTACGTCCTGGATATGGCGGAGGAGTCCGGTACCGGACCCGACCCCTGGGCGTCGTCCGATGACGACCCGGAGTTCGACTGCCACTGAGGGGGCTCAGGCGCTGGTGGAGAGGTGGTCTTCCTCGTTCACTACCCCGAGGTTGATGATGTTACGCTCCATCAGCCGGAAGAAGACCTCGACTATGTCCGGGTCGAACTGGCGGCCGGCCTCGTTGCGCAACTCGGCCAGGGCCTTCTCCACCGGCAGAGCCTTACGGTAGGGACGGTCGGAGGTCATGGCCTCGAAGGCGTCGCAGACCCCGATGACGCGGGCGCCCAGCGGGATGTCTTCTCCCTTCAAGCCCTCCGGGTAGCCGGAGCCGTCGTACTTTTCCTGATGGTGGTAGACCAGGGGGAGCACCGGCTCCAGCAGTTTCACCGACTGGAGGATGCGGGTGCCGATGAAGGGGTGGTACTGCATCTCCAGGGTCTCGGCTTCGGTGAGCTTGCCGGGCTTCTTGAGAATCTCCTCCTTGATGCCGATTTTACCGACGTCATGCAGGATGCTGGCGTTGCGGATAATGTCGACTTCCTGCGGTGACATGCCCATCTCCTCGGCGATGAGGACGGCGTATTCGGTCACCCGGTGCGAGTGGCCGTGGGTGTAGGAATCCCGGGCATCGATGGCCGAGGCCAGTGCGGTGATTACGTCCAGGTAGATCTCCTCCAGGCTTTCAAACAGGCGGGCGTTCTCGATGGCGATGGCGGCCTGGCTGGCCAGGCTGGTGAAAAGGGCGATCTCGTGGGGCGTAAAATTGTGGGGGATGTCGGTGTAGATGTTCAATACCCCGATGACCTTGTCCTTCAGGCTGAGGGGCACGCTGAGCAGAGATACCAGTCCTTCCTTGCGGGCAAAACCCAAATAGATGTGGCGCGGGTCCACGCTGATGTCGGAGACGGCGATGGGCCGGCCTTCCTGGATGACCCGGCCGGCGATGCTCTCTCCCACCTTGATGTTGCCCTTGTGGATGTATTCCTCCGACAGGCCATGGGCGGCAGCCAGCACCAGCTCTCTGGAGTCCTCGTCGAGGAGCATCAGGGAAGATATTTTGGCGTCAAAGAGGCCGATGCTCATCTGGACGATCTGCTGGAGCACCGTATCCAGGTCCACGGCGGAAGTTATGGCCTTGTCGATCTCGAAGATGGCGTGCAGCTCGCCGATGCGGTCCTCCAGGTCGGCGTAGAGACGGGCGTTGTGGACGGCCACCGCCGCCTGGATGGAGAGGGCGTTCAGGAGGTTGAGGTCGTAGGGGTTGAAGCCGTTGCGGTGCAGGCTCCCCACGTTGATGACGCCGTAGGACTCCTCCCGCCATTTCATGGGAGCGTAGATGGCCGAACGGATGCGGCGGGTCTCCAGGAGCTGGCGGAAGCGGGGTTCTGATGGGTGTCCTCCACCACCAAGGGGCGCCCCTTGGCGAGCACCGCCCCCACCAGCCCGTATTCGCTGGGGATGCGAATGGAGGACTCCATCTCGTTCATGTTGTAGGCGGCCGCGACGTTGAGATACTCCCGATCGGCCTCGAAGGCGAAGACGGTGACCACGTCGCAGTTGATGGTACGCGAAACCGCCTGCATCAGGTTGTCGTAGATGGTGCTCTCCTTGAGGGTGGAATCGAAGAGGGTAGCGAACCCGGAGAGGGTGGTCATCTCCACCGTCCGCTGCCGTTTTTCCTTCCGTTCATGCTCGCGCGTCTCCGCCATGAAGCCCGAGATCCAGGTGGCTATGAAAATGACCCCGTAAGGGGTGAGCAACACCTGGCCGACATCCCGCCAGGTTATGTCCTGGGTGGGGAAGATGATGGCGGAGTAGACCGCAATGGAGACTGCCGCGAAGACCAGGCCTTCGTTGACGCCGTACCAGAAGGCGATGGTGAAGCAGGGCAGGGACATCAGGTATTCGTAGCCCACAATGGGATTGTCGCGGGTTATGTAGACGAACCCGCCGAACATCAGGATCTCCCCCAGGGTGACGAAGCGCATGGCCATATGGACCTTTTCGTCGGGGATACGGGCCAGGTAGGCGTAAGAGACGAGGAAATATACGCCCGACACGGCGATCATGGGGATAAACACCCTGGCCTCGTAAGAATCGCGCACGAAGAGATACTGTATGATGATGAAGACCCATGCCAGGATATGGGTCGTCCTGCTGAAATTCAGCATTCGTTTTTTGAAATCCAACGTCCTACCTCTGGCTCCCGGGCTCCCGTTAAACCCTCGGTCACTTTATCCGTTATTTTACGCCATAAGTCCCGCTTTGACCATTTGGTCGACTACACCATCCTGCTTGCCGTTCCCATGCTAACCTTATAGATGATTATCGGTTCTTTCTGGCTCGACCATAAGAACAAAAGGAGGAATGGCCATGTTAGGCGGTTACATGGGAAGGGTCCTCGAAGTGGACCTGGGCACCGGAAAATCCCGTTCTTTCCAGCTCTCCGACCGCATGCTGGAGACCTACGTGGGGAGCAAGGGCCTGGGGGCCCGCCTCCTCTACGAGATGCTGCCGCCCGGCACGGACCCGCTGGGCCCGGACAACCTCCTGATCGTGACCACCGCGGCCATGACCGGGACCGGAGCCCCCAGCACCAACCGGTTCAACGTGACCTCCAAATCGCCCGCCACCGGCCTCATCGTCAACTCCAACAGCGGCGGCAACTTCGGTGTGCACTTCAAACGCGCGGGGTTCGACGCCCTGATAGTGCGGGGCAAGGCCCCCAGGCCCAGCTACATCAAGATAGAGAACGGCGACGCCACCATCGAGGACGCCTCGCACCTCTGGGGCCTTGACACCGGAAGAAACACAGGAAAAACTTCCGAAGAAGATGGGGAAGATGGTCATCGGACCGGCGGGGGAGAACCTGGTCAAGTTCGCGGCTATCGTCTCCCAGGAGCGGGTGGCCGGGCGGGCCGGCATCGGCACGGTGATGGGCGCAAAGAACCTCAAAGCCATCGTGGCCGGCGGCGACCAGAAGCCCTGGCTGCCCGACGAGGAGAAGTACAAGGAGACCTGCAAGGGCTGGCGGGAGGTGCTCAAAAACCACCCGGCCACCGGCGAGGCCATGCCCAATTACGGGACGGCCGGCTTCGTCAACCTCTGCAACGCCTCCTACACCATGCCCACCCGCAACTTCCAACAGGGCCAGTACAAGGAGATAGACGCGGTCAGCGGCGAGACCCTGGCCGAGACCGAGTTGATCAAGAACTACGCCTGCTTCGGCTGCGTCATCGCCTGCGGGCGCCGGGTGGAGGTGGACGGCAAAAACGTCAAGGGTCCCGAGTACGAGACCCTGGGCCTCTTCGGCCCCAACATCGCCAACTCCGACCTCAAGGCCATCCTGCGCTGGAACTACGAGTGCGACATGCTGGGCATGGACGCCATCAGCGTCGGCAACATCCTCGGCTTCATGATGGAGGCGGGGGAGAAGGGGCTCGTCCCCACCGACCTGGCCTTCGGGCGCACCGACAACATCTCGCGGGCCATCGAGGACATGGCCTACCGGCGGGGCCTGGGCGAGGAGATGGCCGAGGGCGTCCGTTTTCTTTCAAAGAAATACGGCGGGGAGGAGTTCGCCATCCAGTCCAAGGGGCTGGAGATACCCTCCTACGAGCCGCGGGGCGCGGTGGGGCACGGCCTGGGCTACGCCATCTCCAACCGCGGCGGCTGCCACCTGGCCGGCGGCTACATGATCTACCTGGAGGCCAACGGCCCGGTCACCGTCAACCCGCTGGCCTCCACGGGCAAGGCCGGGCTGACCATCCTCAACCAGACCATCCTGGAGGCCATCAGCAACCTCGGGTGCTGCAACTTCACCGCCTTCACCATGCTCCACCCCAAACTGCTGGAGTGGAACTCCAGGTCGCAGGCCTTCGCCAAGGCGCTCTCGCTGGGCTTCCTCTACTCCGGCGACCTGCTGGGCTACTCCATGGGGCTGCCCGAGTGGCTGATGCCCTTCCCCGCCCCCTTCAGCATGTTCCCGCAGGTCAAAACGCATGCCGTCTGCACCGGCACCAACTTCACCATGGGCAAGTTCCTGGCCCTGGGACAGCGGGCCAACAACATCGACCGCCTCTTCAACGCCCGCGAGGGCTTTACGGCCTCAGACGACACTCTGCCCCGGCGCTTCACCGACGATCTGCAGCGCCTGGACGAGCCGCAGTCGAAGGTGGAGCTGGAGAAGATGAAGAAGCGCTACTACCTGCTGCGCGGCTGGACTTCCGACGGCATCCCCAAGGACAGCACCCTGCGCCGGTTGAAGATCGAGAAGTAGGACGGGGGCGGGGCGGCCGGTGGTCCAGGTCAAGCTGTTCGCCACCTTCCGCCGGGAAGCGGGGGAGAAGGGCTTCGAGATGGACGTCTCTTCGGCTTCTTCGGTGGAAGAAGTGCTGCGCGAAGCGGCATCCCGCTACGGCCCGGCCCTGCGCGAGCAGCTGAAGACGGCCACCGTGCTGGTCAACGGGCGTAACGCCATCCAGCTCAAGGGCAAGCGCACTAAGCTGGCCGACGGCGACGTGGTGTCGCTCTTCCCGCCCATGGCCGGCGGGTGAGGATTATTCCTTGCGCGTCCAGCCGGACAGGTCGACGGCGGGGATGAGGATCGAGCCACCGTTGGCCGGTGCTCTGGAAAGAAGCGCTCCCCATGGAAGTTCCCAGGTCGTTCTCCATGACGTAGCCTACCACGTCGTGCCCGCCGTCCCAGCCGTTGAAGTCGAAGTAGATGGGGCGCTCGGCCACGATCTCCGGCCCCTCGAGCACCCGCAGGCGGGTCGAGAGCTGGTAGTTCTCCCCCGCGTCGGAGTTGACCCGGATGGTCAGGCGGGAGTGGGGCGCTATTTCGACCGTCTTTGGTGGAGAGCCCCGGCCTCCTGGGTGAGGTAAGTCACTTCGACCGTGGACTCCTTGGTCCCGGGGTTCTGCAGGCAGAGCCATTCCTGGAAGCCGTAGCCGGTATAGCCTTCGGCGAAGAACCAGTCCGACGAGGTCCGGTATGCCCCGATGACGCAATGGCCCCCCTCCCAGGCATCGGAGTAGCGGAAATACATGGGGCGTTCGGCCAGGAAGTAGGCGTCGCTGGAGAGCTTAACGGAAACATCCTTGTCCAAGCCCACCTCGCCGGGAATGAAGACGGTGAGACGTTGGCCAGCCCCTATGCTATAACTCCTGGTTACCGGATCGCCTTGATCCGCGCCCATCTGGTAAACGGCATCAATTTCGATTGCTGAATCGTTGGGATTCTGCTAAGTCCAGCCATTCCTCGAAACCTGTCCGGGTAGTGCCCTCGGCGAAATAGAACTCGCGACAAGGCCCAGGCAAGCCCATGACGCAGTGGCCCCCTTCCCCAGTCAGCGTCACATGTTCCCGTGTAATCGAAGTACATGGAGCGCTCGGCAACCACATACTGGTCCGACTCCAGCCATAGGGAGCATGAATAATCCGGCCCCAGCAAATCGTTGACCTTGAAGGAAACGCGGGATGCAACCGGGACCACGGCGTTCCGAATCACCTCTCCCGCCTCGGCTGTCTGGAAGTGGAAGGTCACGTTGGCATCGGCATCACCCATGTTTAATACGCATATCCACTCATCGAAACCGGGGCCGGTATAGCCTTCGGCGAAGAACCAGTCCGTGCTTATCCATTGGCTGGCCACCGCGTCATGCCCGCCTGTCAGAGCCCCCTCCGTAATTGAAGTACATGGGGCGCTCAACTGCTATTTCGTAATTTGACAGGATGTACACAGAGACTTCCTGGTCTGGGACAATGCTGTTAACGTCCACGGTTATTCGAAAGTAACAGGCGGGCACCCTCAAGTATTGTGGACTATAATACCCGCCAAACAGATAATCGATTTCCAATTCGATTTCCGCTCCGTTGGGATTGCCTATGCATAGGTACTCCTGAAAGCCTGGACCCGTATACCCCTCCGCAAGAACCAGAGAATAACCCACGTAGAACTCCAAAGAATTTGACTCGCAGAGATTGGTGTGAACGCATACGGTATTGATACCCAGCATAGAGTCCGGCACTTTGAAGACTATCTTGTTGTCTGACCAATAGGTATAGTCGGTTGCTGGAAAAAGGCTGAAAATTTTACATATGAGTCGTTTTTTGTTGCTCCGAAATTGCTTCCGGTTATCGTAACCGAGCATCCTACTGGGGCCGGAATCCTGATCCAGATGATCCATATGGGGTGGAAGCGGCTCGATGCCCATTGTCTTCCTGTATACAGCCACATCAGCAAAGACTACGTATTGTCCCGAGCCGCTTATTCGCGCATTGTAATAGTTGCCTTCGATAGTATACCCTCGTTCGTAGCAGGACATAGCGCGATCTCCCCGCTGGCTACGTCCTTCCTGTAAGCATAAGGTTCATACAGGCAAGGATATTTGACAAGTTCTCCAGTCGTTACAAAGGTGATGTATCTTCCATCGGAACTCAAGGAGGGGGTCCTGCTGTGGTTATTGTCATCTGAGCCATCGGCCCTCGTCGAGCACTTCACCACGGCGCCCGTTTCGATATCTTTGCGAAACACATCGTAGATGCTTCCATTTTCGTCGCTGGGCACAAGATTGTTGGCCCTCGAACAGAATCCCAGATATCTTCCGTCATAACTTATGACCGGCGAGCCGCTGTCACTTACTCCTTGCAGCCCGGTAGCGTCAGTGGAGCATCGCACGATAGCGCCGGTGTCGAGGTCCTTGCGGAATATGTCGTCACAACCATTGGTATCGTTGGGAACGAGATTGTTCGCAGCGGATGTAGAATGCTTCATACCTTCCATTTCCGCTGATGGCGCAGGAGTACTGGCTGGAACCATTGCCCTCGATTCCCAAAGCATCAGTGGAACATCGCACGATAGCGCTGGTGTCGAGATCCTTGCGAAAGATATCGACACAGCCATTAGTGTCGTTTGGTACCAGGTTGTTTGCCGCAGAAGAAAATACCGCGTATCGTCCATCGTCACTGATCGCCGTAAAGTCACTAGAGATGTTTGCTTGCTGCCCGGTGATGTCTGTGGAGCATCGCACGATAGCGCCGGTATCGAGGTCCTTGCGGAAGACGTCCGTATAACCATTGGTGTCGTCGGGAACAAGGTTGTCGGCGGCCGAATCGAAACAGACAAACCTTCCGTCAGCGCTCACCGAAAGATTGATGCTATCATCGTCACCCTCCGTCCCCGAAGAGTCAGTTGAGCAGAGGCGGTGTCCCCGGTGAGCAGGTCCTTGCGGAAGATGTCGTCCTTCCCATTTTTGTCCCCGGCAACCATATTGGTCGCACCGACTCTAAAGACCACATACCTGCCGTCCGAGGTGGTGGCAGGCCCATAGTCACAAATAGAAGCATCGTTCCCCTTTCACGGATGAATAGCACCGCATCATCTCGCCGGTGGCGGCCTGGGCCTGGCGCTGGGATTCGCTCGAGGGGAGAGCCAGCAGGATCATCAGCAGGCATGGTAATAGAATCAGAATAAACCCGGCACCGGCACGCTTAAGCAACATCTTCGTCTCCCTCTCTCACTGCTTATTGGACTCGTTCCAGTCCAACGCCCCGGCGTGTGTAGTTAGAAGGATAGGAGAAGGTGACAGGCCTGTCAAATGCTTGCTTTGTAGAACCGCCGCGCCGCAGTGCCGGAGGCAGCTACTCTTCGACGGGGGCGAGCACCTGGCGGACCAGGGTGAGCAGTTCCTCGTTGTTGAAGGGCTTGGCCAGGTAGAAGACCCCGGGGTCGGAGAGGAGGCCTTCCTCGATCAGCTGGGGGTCCAGCCCCGACAACAGGATGACCGGCAAGTCGAGGGTGTCGTCGGCCCGGCGGAGGGTGCCGATGATCTCGTCGCCGCTTAAGTCGGGCAGGAGGTAGTCGAGGATAAGCAGGTCCGGCTGGTAGGTGGCCACGCGGGCCAGGCACTCCTCTCCGGATGCGGCCGACCCGGATTCGTAGCCTTCCATCTCCAGCTGTAGAAGGAGAATGCGCCGGATGTGCTCCTCGTCCTCCGCTACCAGTATCCTCGCCAAGCTCATGCCTCCTCGTGACTCCTCGCGATTTTCTGTGCCCGCCTAGAGCGGGATGATGGTTATACCGCCACTGCCATGGTCGTGGCCGTGGTCATGCTCTTGGTCGTGGTCGTGGGGATGGTCGTGGGTGTGCCCGTCGCCGTGGGTATGGGTGTGGGTGTGCATCTGCGCCTCCACCAGCATGGCGATGGCGTCACGGACCTGTTCTTCCGCTTCCGCGAGGCGCAGCGCTCCCTTGCGCAGCTTCTCCGCCACGTCATCCAGATTCACGTTGCCGGTCAAAGCCGCCCACTGTCGCAGCTGCTCCTCATCGAGGCGTAACCGGTCAGCCCCTTGCTTCAAGGCCACCTTCACGGCCGTCAGGTCAACGCCTTCCTTGCACATAGCGATCATCCTTCCTTAAAATCACACGCAGTCTTCCTCGCGGGCCTTTCCCAGTCCCACCATGGCCCGGCGCAGGACTTCCTTCCCTTTTTCGCTCATCTCCACCAGGGGGAGGCGCAGGGTTCCGGACGGTTCGCCCATCCACTTCAGCGCCTGCTTGAAGCCGGTGGGGTTGGGTTCGCGGAAGAGCGCGTCGACCAGCGGCAGTATCCGGTAATGGAGCTCCCGGGCCTCCGTGATGTCCCCCTTCTCCACCAGGCGGCACATAAGGGCGAACTCCTTGCCGAGGACGTGGCCCACCGCGGCTATGCACCCCTGTCCTCCCAGGCACAGGATGAGGAAGGTCAGAGCGTCTTCGCCGGAATATACGGCCAGCTCCAGGCCGGCGTCGTCCAGGCCCTTGAAGAGGTTCGAGGCGTACTGGATGCTTCCGGTGGCGTCCTTGATGCCCACGATGTTCTCAATGGAAGCCAGCCGCACCACCGTCTCCGGCTCGATGTTGCGGCCGGTGCGCGCCGGTATGTTGTAGAGGATGATGGGCAAGCTGGTGGATTCCGCTATCGCCTGGAAGTGGCGGAACAAGCCTTCCTGGCTGGGGCGGTTGTAGTACGGGCCGACCTGGAGGGTTCCGTCCACTCCGAGCTTCTCCGCCGCCATGGTCATCTCAATGGCTTCGGCGGTGCTGTTGGAACCGGTGCCGGCTATCACCGGGACCCGGCCCGCGGTGTGCTCCATCACCACTTCGATCACCCGCAGGTGTTCGTGGTAATCGAGGGTGGGTGATTCCCCGGTGGTTCCGCAGGGGATGATGCCGTCGGCGGCCTGCTCCTCTATTACGAAGTCCACTATGCGGCGCATCGCTTTCTCGTCTATCTCCCCCGTGGGCTGGAAGGGAGTGATCACCGGTATGATGCATCCCTTGACCCGCCAATCCGCCATGCCGATCATCTCCCATCCCGCGTCCTTTGAAGACACGATATCCATTCGTTCAGGGATTCGATTATATATTAGTATATACGTAGTTTGAAGCGTTGTCGCTGGTGGGAGAGTAGCGCACGCAGTCGGTTAAACCGCCGGCGGCACAAAGGGCTTTGAGGGCATAATCCCTGCATGTGCTTGCTATGCTGAAACCCTTTTATTTACCAGATTATTCCAATATTATTTTTTCACTCTGAAATTACCCCCCACCCTATTGACACGTCTTTCACAGGTGGTAAGATGATATTTGTTCGTGCGGTAATCGGGGAAAAATATGGAGTCAGCCAGACTCATTAATGCTTCCCAGAAAGCCCAAGGTGCCGAGTAGAAAACGGTATGCGAAAGCATAGCGGCCCCAAAGGTTCCTTGGGTTTTTCTTTTGTGGACTAAGTATCTCAAACGCCATATAATTCAAATAGTTTTACACAGAAATATTTTGCTTTGTGAACAAGAAGGACGAGGAGGTGTCATCAAACACATGGACCTGAAAGACAAACGCGTAGTGGTGATCGGCACGGGTATCGGCGGCGCGGGCGTGGCGGCTCTCCTGGCCAAGGAGGGCGCGAAAGTGCTCGTGCTGGAGCGCAACAGTTTCTGGGGAGGCAAGGCCGCCAGCTTTGAGCGCGAGGGTTTCATCTACGACACCGGCGTGCACTGGGTGGCGCGGGGCGACAAGGGGCCCCTGGGCGAGATCAGCAAGGAAGTAGGAGGCAGCCTTAAGTTCAAGGCCCTCGAGCCGGCCATGAAGCTCATGGTGGGTGGCCACGAGACCCTCCTCACCCAGGAGCTCGGCAAGGAGTCGGAACTGGACCGCATCCTGTCGGAGCTGGCGGTAGCGGAATCGGAGCGGGACAAGGCCAAGGAGTTCTTTATCGACGTGATGAAGCCGCGCACCGCGGAGGAGATGGCCGCCCTGGAGGAAGTGCCGGCGACGGAATACCTCGCCCAGTTCACCCAGGACCCGCAGTTCATGGTCTTCGTCGCCGGCATCATCGGCATGCACCTGACCATCGCCCCCAAGCAGGCTTCCACTTCCGAGTTCATCTACTGCTTCGAGACCCAGGCGCGGGTGCAGAACCTCTCCTACCCCATGGGTGGCATGGGCGCCATGTCCAAGGACTACCTGGACGCCCTGGAGAGGACGGGCGGCGAGGTCCGTTACAACACCGAGGTCAAGCGCGTGGTGGTGGAAGGCGGCAAGGCCACCGGGGTGGAGACCGCGTCCGGGGAGATCATCGGCGCCGACATCGTCATCAGCAACAACGGCATCAAGGAGTCGGTGGAGATGGCCGGGCGCCACAACTTCCCCGACGACTACGTGGCCAAGGTGGACGGCATGCGCGTCTCGCTGGCCGCAGTCAGCGTCAAGTACGCCCTCGACGCCGAGATAGTGAAGCCACATTTCAATTACTACTTCCCCACCTTCGACAAGCTGGACAAGCAGGTGGGCGTATTCCTGCCGGTGCCCTCGACCGCCGACCCCAGCCTTGCCCCTCCCGGCTGCCAGCTGGCTTTGGCCGGCGCGCCCACCTCGCCCAAGCTGGACAACCCGGAAGAGGCCAACGCCGCCTGCGAGGAAGTGCTGGACAAGATCGAGTACACCATGCAGCAGCTCTACCCGGACATCGAGAAGCACGTGGTCTGGAAGCTGCGCACCAACACCCAGTACAACGCCAACATCTCCGGCCGCAAGACCGGCGAAGTGATCGGCCTGGCCCAGAACCGCTTCCAGGTGGGCAAGAACCGGCCTAAAAACAAGACCCCGCTGGAGAACTTCTACCTGGTAGGTTCCGACGTCGGCGGGCGTGGCGTGGGCACCGAGATGGCCGCGGACAGCGCCCTCATCCTCTGGCGCGAGCTCAAGGCCTGACAACGGTCCGGCCGGATAGTTGAAACATTAGAGAGGCCCGGCGGCATGCCGGGCCTCTGTTCTTTAAGGGTTCAAGGGGGGCACACAGCATATGGATCTTAAAGACAAGCGCGTCATCGTGATCGGTACGGGCATCGGCGGGGCGGGGGTCGCCGCGCTGCTGGCGAAAGAAGGGGCCAGGGTGCTGGTCCTGGAGCGCAACAATTTCTCCGGCGGCAAAGCCGCCAGCTTCGAGCGCGAAGGTTTCCGCTACGACACCGGCGTGCACTGGGTGGCCCGGGGCGAGAAAGGCCCCCTGGGCGAGATAAGCCGCGAGGTGGGAGGGGGTCTTCATTTCAAGGTGCTGGAGCCGGCCATCTACGTGGACGTGGGCGGAAAGCGCGCCTGCCTCACACAGGACATGGACGACGAGGCGATGCTGGAGCGGGCCTTCGACGAACTGGGCGTGCTGCCGGAGAACCGCGAGGGAGCGAAGGCCTTCTTCACCGACATCATGAAACCCCGCACCGCGGAGGAGATAAAGGAGCTCGACTCCTATCCCCTGTCCGACTACCTCACGCAGTTCACCATGGACCCCCAGTTCTTCGTGCTGATATCGGGGTTCATCGGCATGTACCTGGTGATCGCCCCCCGGCAGGCTTCCACCGGGGAGTTCATCCTCTGCTACTCCGAGCAGATCCGTGAGAAGAACCTCTGCTATCCCCTCGGCGGGATGGGCGCCATGGCCAGAGACTTCCTGGACGCCCTGGAGAGGATAGGCGGCGAGGTCCGCTACAACACGCCGGTGGCGCGCGTGGTAGTGGAGAACGGCAAGACCACGGGCGTGGAGACCGAATCCGGCGAGATCATCGGCGCGGATATCGTCATCAGCAACAACGGCGTCAAGGAGTCGGTGGAGATGGCCGGGCGCCACAACTTCCCCGCGGGCTACCTGGAGAAGACGGACAACCTGCGCCTCTCACTGGCCGCCATCAGCGTGAAATACGCCCTCGACGCCGAAGTGGTCAAGACCCACCTCAACTACTACTTCCCCCTGCCGGAATTTCTCGACCGGCAGGTGGGCATGTTCTTTCCGGTTCCCTCGGCTGCCGACCCCTCCCTGGCGCCTCCCGGCTGCCAGCTGGTACTGGCCGGCGCGCCGACGTCGCCCAGCCTGGACGACCCCGAGCAAGCCGACGCCGCCTGCGAGGAGGTGCTCGACAAGATCGAGAACACCATGCAGTATCTCTACCCTGATATCGAGAAGCACGTGGTCTGGAAGTTGCGCACCAACACCCGGTACTGTGCCAACATCTCCGGCCGCAGGACCGCCGAGGTGATCGGGGCAGCCCAGAATCGTTTTCAGGTAGGCGAGAACCGTTTCGCCAACCAGACCCCCATCGAGAATTTCTACCTGGTGGGAGCGGACGTCGGCGGGCGCGGCGTAGGGACCGAGATGGCCGCGGACAGCGCCCTCAACCTCTGGCGCGAGCTCAAGTGAGGATGTATACCACCAGCAGCACCAGGGACAGGGCTATACGGTAGATAATAAAGGGTTTGAAGTCCCTGTCCCTCACCCACTTCATCAGGAAGGCGATGGCGAAAAGGCCGGTGACCGCGGCGGCGGCGGCACCCAGCAGCATGGAGGAGAACGGCTGCCCCGCCGTTCCGTTCTTGAGCATCTTGAAGAGTGAGTAGACGAAGGCCGCGCCGATGGTGGGGATAGACAGGAGGAAGGAGAACTCCACGGCGTCTTCCCGCTTCAGCCCCTGCAACAACCCGGCGGAGATGGTGGCACCCGAACGCGACACGCCGGGGACCATGGCCAGAACCTGGAAGATGCCGGTCACCAGGCTTCCCCGGTAACCGAGCGAATCCAGGCTACGCAGGTGGCTCCGGGAGTTGTCGACCCAGGCCATGAAGAAGGAGAAGAGCAGCAGCACCGTTATCATCAGCAGCGGCATGGAGTCCATCATGTCCGCGGAATCGCTGGCCACCACGCCCACCAGGGCGGCGGGGACGAAGGCGACGGCGAGGTAGGCCACCAGCCTGCGGTCGCGCTCCTGGCCCACCTCGCGCTCCCTGACGATATCGTATGCCGCCTTCAACAGTCTCCCAATAGTCGATCTGAAGAAGACTATGACCGCCAGCAGGGTGCCGCCGTGCAGCGCCACGGTGAAGGAGAGCGAGGGGTCACCCCAGCCGGTGAGCCAGATGACCAGGGCTACGTGAGCAGTCGAGGAGACCGGCCAGAACTCGGTGAGCCCCTGGACGGCCCCGAGGATGATTGCCTGGTACCAGAGCACTTCAGGACACCTTTCCGCCGCGCTCCAGCCCGCGCAGCCAGGCGGCACGCCGGACCAGGGCGCTCATCACCCGCACCGCCTGCTCGGGCGTGGAGTATACGCATATCTTCTCGCGCCCCGCGGGCAGGTTGCTCATGTCTTCTTCCTTCTGGGGCATACCCACCGTAAGTATGGGCTTGCCGTACTTCTCGATCAGGCCGACCAGGGTGGCCATGAACTTCTCGGTCATCGCCTGCATAAGCCGCAGCCCGGCCTCCTTGGCGGCTTCGTCGTATCCGCTCCAGTCCCTCCCCATCATCTCCTGGAAGGAGACGTTAGCGTTGATGGTGCCCAGGGAGATGACCGCATCGTAAGCGTCGCTGGCCGCCAGCTGCTTCAGGCATTCCACGTGGGAGTCGATATCGAACACCCCCACCAGGTCCACCGGGTTTCCCTTGCTCCAGTAAGAAGGGAGAAACCCGTCGAAGCTCTTCTTTATCTCTTCCGGAAGAGGGACCACCGACAACCCTGCCCTTTCGCAGAGGTCAGCCGTGACCACGCCCCATCCCCCTCCCCAGGTCAGGATGGCCACGCGGCCGCCGCGCGGCAGGGGCATCTTCACCAGAGCGTCGGAGATGTCCAGCATCTCCTCGGTGCCCTCAGCGTGGGCCAGTCCCAGCTGGTTGATCATGCCCTGGTAGACTTCCTGGCTGCCGGCCATGGCGGCGCTGTGGGAAGCCGCGGCGGTGCCCCCGGCACGGGTTCCGCCCGCCTTGTAGATGACGATAGGCTTGCGGGTACTGATCTCGCGGGCCGAATTGAAAAAGCGGCGGGGATTCTTGAAGCCTTCGACGTAGAGCAGGATGGCGCTGGTGGCCTCGTCCCGGTCGAAATACTCGAGGTAGTCCACGAAGTCCAGGTCGCTCTCGTTGCCGATGCAGACGAAGCGGGAAAAGCCGACGCCCCGGTAAGCCCCGAATCCCAGCATCTGGGTGCCGAGGTTGCCGCTCTGGGCCGCGAAGGCGATACCGCCGGGGAGGGGGCGGACCGCGGGCATCAAGGCGGTTAACCGCTGCGGCGCGGTGTAAATACCCATGGTGTTGGGGCCAACGATGCGCATGCCGGAAGCGTGGGCGCTGGCGATCATCTTCTTTTCCAGCTCCCTGCCTTCGGTGCTTGATTCGCTGAAGCCCCCCGATATGACGATGGCGACCTTGGCGCCCGCCCGCCCGCAGGCCGGCAGCATCCCCTCCGCCGCTTCAGCCGGGATGGCCATCATCACCAGGTCGAGCTTTTCCGGTATCTCTTCTACGCTCCGGTAGACGGGAATACCGTGGACCGAACCGCCCCGGGGGTTCACCAGGTTGAGCCGTCCCTGGTACCCGCCCGCGAGGATGTTGCCGGGGATGATGTTTCCCCACTTGGCATAGGATTCGGAAGCGCCGAGGATGGTTATGCTCGTGGGATTGAAGAGGGCCTCGATGGCGGCGACGGCGTCAGGAACCGGCATGTCCATTACCTTCCTAGAGTGCGTTGATCTCGTCGTTGAGTTCGTAGCCTCTGATCCCCAGCTCGTCCCGTTGCTTGAGCAGTTCCCCCAGCCCGGGAAGGCCCTCTCCCATCTGCTGGTCAAAACCCTGGAGGAGCACGGCCATCTCCTCCTCCAGGCTACTCCTGGCGCCAGGTTGGTTTGACCTGATTGCATCCTTATACTTGGCCATAGTCCCGGCCAGCTGGCTAAAGAAGTCCGCCAGGTAGTTGTCGAACCCCTCCATCAGGCTCCCGCCGGAGGGAGCGGACGAGATCTCTCTCGACAGCTTCGTCAGACTTGCGATGTCTTGATCTATGGCCGAGACGATCTCGCTCGCGGCCGCGTTGGCCAAATCGAGATTGAGGACAGTCACTCCCTGGCTCAAGAACTCCTCGAGGATTCCGGACATCTCGTAGAGGTGGTCGTAGGCATCCTCGAGGTCCTCGCTGAGGGAGACGCCTTCCTGGTAGTACTCCAGTAGCTCTTCGTGGAGATAAGCCAGTTCCTTCGGCGCCTTGATGGCATTCAGCTTCCCCAGGGCCTTATCAAAGATCAGCCTCATCTCCTGGGCGAGTTCAAGACTCTCGAGGGCGTTGCTCTTAACGTCACCGGCCTCGATGTTCTCGGTAAAATCCTGGAAGAGAACCGTCAGCTCTTCACCGGCTTCCTGGTGGATCTCCCAGATGGAGCTCTGGTACTCGTCCGTGCTCATGCCGCCGCAGCCGGCCATGGCCAGGAGCAGGAGAAACAGCGGCAGAGTGACCGCCACCGCCGCCCCTTTGTTCAGGCATGTTCTTCCGCGAGCAAATAAAGGATCCATCTGATGAAATTTTAGCACACCGGCAGCATGCCCGGTCAGGTCGGGCCTCAACCGGCACGGCCTCCGGCAGCGGAAGCTACGCCCTGGTCATTTTGAATAATAATCCAGGAATGATAGAATGTTGCAGACCCGGAGGGAAGCCTTCTTCCGCGTCGAGAAGCCGGAATGGAGAGTATGAGCAAGGACACTAGCAACACCGCCAAGGACATCTACAAGGTTCGTATCAGCAAGGGCTTTGTAGATGCCGAATTCGGTGAGGGTTTCCTGGTAGAGATCTGGGATTTCCGCACTCAGCGCATCGTCTACGGCGAGAGACACCGTGAACTGGACCGGGCGCGGCGCACCGAGAAGGAGATCAAGGGAAACCTGGAGAACATGACCCTCGAGCGCTTCAACCAGACTTACCTCAAGAAAAGGCCGTAATCAACCCAATCAGGTGTCATTGGGAAGAACGTAGTGACGAAGCAACCTTCTCGTTTTCTAAGATCGCCGCGCTTCGCTCGCGACGACAACTAGTCCGCATACATCTTGAGCAGGTTGTTTATCCTCCGCAGGACGTCCCGGCGCAGCTCCGGGGGTCCCAGTATCTCCACCGCTGTCCCGTAGCGCAGCAGTTCCTTCTCCAGCCAGGCGAAGCTCTCGGCGTAGAGGGTGCAAAGCACCGAGCCGTCCTTCTCCTTGACGCTCTCCGAGAACATCTCCTGCTCCATGACCCAGTTGGCATAAAAGGGGGCGAAGCGCAGGCGTACCTCGCGGCCCTTGAACCGTCCCATGTCCACCGGGAACTCCTGTGCCTCCTCCCGGGTTACGAAGTCCTCGGGCTTGAACTTGTTGCGCAGGGTCTTGAAGTCGAGGATGCGGTCCACCCGGAAGAGGCGGTTCTCCCCGGAGAGGTGGTCCCATCCCAGCAGGTACCAGTGGCCGGAGCCGAAGAAGAGGTTGAGGGGGTTGAGGCGCCGGCGGGTGAGGACATCCCGGCCCGAGCTGTAATACTCCATCTCGATCTGGCGGCGTTCCTCCATGGCCTCCCGCAGCCTCTGGAGCTTCGGCTGGTCGGGGGTGTCCGGCCGCATCTCCAGCTGGTCACCCATGGCCTGGAGGTCGGCCTTCTCACCCGAGAGGAGAGCCCGCTCCAGCTTGGACAGGGCCGACTGGAAGGTGGCCGCCTCCTTCAGGCCGGCCAGGTCGGAGAGGGCTCGGCCCGCGAGGTAGAGGGAGATGAGCTCGCTGGCAGTGAACTTGAAGGGGCGGGAGAAATAGTCGGCCATGCGGATGTAGATGCTTTCCCCCTCGAAGGTGACCTCGATGAGGTCGTCGGGGGCATACGACGGCTTGCCGCACAGGTTGATCAGCTCGAGTTCCTGCACCAGTTCATTGCGGCCGATGTCGAAAACCCCGCAGACCTCGTCCACTGTCACCCCGGGGTGCTGGATGATGTAGGGAATCAGGTTGAGCAGGCGGTATATCTGTGAATCGGTCCTGGCCATCCCATCACTTCTTTCCCGAAAGAGCGCTCTTCATCTCCTTGAGCCTCGAGCGCATGGCTTCACGCAGGGCGGGCGGCCCCAGCACCTCGGCGTCTTCCCCGAAGGAGAGCGCCCAGCCAAGAAGGGTGTCCCGGCTCCTGGCCTTCAGGGTCAGTGTGCCGTAACCTTCCTTGTCACCCTTGTAGCCGTAGCTGTAGGGCGCCAGGTTCTCCTTGACCCAGCGGGCCAGCTTGGGGGAGAAACGGATCACCGCCTTGAACTCGGGTCCGTCCTCGAACTCCCAGGGAAGCCTGGCTGAGTAGTCGCGCACCTTAAAATCGGGCGGCCGCTCGAAGTCGGGCGAAGCCGAGCCCGCGGCCACCAGTGCCGACTCGCCGTGGATGCGGGAGACGCGGAAACATCTTATGCCGTTACGGAGGTGGCAATGCCCCACCAGGTACCAGCTGCCATGCTCGAAGAAGATGCCGTAGGGGTCAACTTCCCGTTCCTTGGGCTCCTCGTCGTGGAGGGCGAGGTAGGCGAACCTGACCCGCTTGCGGTCGATGACCGCTTTGAGCAACAGGGACATGTTCTCCTCCGCCAGGCGGTCCTCCGAGACGATCCAGTCCAGGGCGGGTTTGGCTTCCGCTTCTTCCGTCCCCAGGTCCAGGCTCAGCTTGAGCAGGGCGTTCTGGAGCTCGTGGGAAAGGGGAAAGGTCCCCTGCCGCACCAGCTTGTGAAGCAGCCACAGCGCCAGGCGCTCGTCGGGGTCGAAGTCGATCTCCGGCAGGTAGTAGGCGTCCTTGGGAATGCGGTAGCCCTGCTCCTCACCAAAGAAGTCAGTGGGCTCCACCTCGATGGGTATGCCCATGTCGCGCAGTTCGCGCTTGTCCCGCTCGAACATGCGCTTGAAGGAGTTGACGTCATCCTGCTTGTAACCTTCGACGTTGTCCCGGATCTGGTCCAGGGTGACCGGCATCCTGGCATTAAGCAGCATGGCGATGAGATTCAACTGCCGCTCGGTTTTCTTTCTGCTCATAGGGGTTCCCTCTCGGCCCTCGATTGTCTGTCTATATTATATGCATCGCCGCACAGTGATTGTAGTAGCATATCACCATGAACGTCGAAATAATCCTGGCGGTGTTCGGGTTGGTCTTCCTGGCCGAACTGGGAGACAAGACCCAGATCATCCTGCTCACCCTGGCCACCCGGCACCGGGCCGGGGCGGTACTGGCCGGAGCCATGACCGCCTTTTTCCTGCTCGACCTGGTGGCCGTGGCGCTGGGGACCGTCTTTTACCACCTCATCCCCCTGCGGGTGATGCAGCTGACCGCAGGCGGAGTGATGATCATCTTCGGGCTGCTCTCCATCTTCAAGAAAGAAGGCGGGGACCGGGCGGAAGAAAAGGCGGTGCGGAGTGGCTTCCTCAAGGTCTTCCTGCTTATCCTGCTGATGGAGCTGGGCGACAAGACCCAGCTCACCCTGGTGGCCCTCAGCGCCCGTTACGGCGCGCCCATCTCCGTCTTCGTCGGGGGCACCCTGGCGCTGTGGGCCTCGTCCCTGCTGGCCGTGCTGGTGGGCAGCCGGCTGACCCGCTGGATATCGCCAGACAAAATGCACAAGATCGCCGGGGTGATCTTCATCGTCTTCGGCCTGGCCATGATCATGGGTATCGCCTGATCCCTGTTTGCTTCGGCACCGCGGGGAAATATAATGATGTGGGTCTTACACGTGCAAAGGAGGATGAGATGAAGCGTAACGGCTGGTTGATCGCACTGGGGGCGAGCCTGGTGCTTCTATCCCTGACGCTTTATTTGATGCACTATCTCATTTTCGGGGACGCTCATCACATCTACATCTACCTGGTTGGGAGATCTGGCTTTCCTCCCCATCGAAGTACTGCTGGTCACCCTCATCGTCGACCGTATGCTGGGCTTTCGCGAGAAGCGGGCCACCATGGAGAAGATGAACATGGTCATCGGGGCTTTCTTCAGCGAGATGGGGCTGGACCTGCTCAAGAGGTTCATCGAGGTGGGGATATGCCCGGCCGAGCTGGCGGAAAAGATGAGGTTCACCGGCAAGTGGGAGGACGCTGATTTCAAGAAGACAGCCAACGAAGCGCGGAGTTTCGAGTACCACGTCGATCCCGCAAAGTGTGATCTGATGGAACTGCGAAGCTTTATGCTCGAGGAAAGGGATTTCTTTCTAAGGCTTCTGGAGAACCCCAACCTGCTGGAGCACGACACCTTCACCGACCTGCTCTGGGCTACCAACCATCTCGCGGAGGAACTCCTCTTCCGGGATGAGCCTCGACCAATTGAGCCCGGCCGATTTCAAGCATATCGAAGGCGACATCCGCCGCGTTTTCCAGCTGTTGACCTTCGAGTGGCTGCAGTACCTCAAGCACCTCAAGAACGCCTATCCTTACCTGTTCTCGCTGGCAGTGCGGACCAACCCCTTCGACAAGGAAGCCTGCGTCCGGATCAGCTGACGCATCCGGGGTCGAGCCGGCCGGCCCGACGGCCGGCCGTTCCGTTCAACGTGGGCGGTTCCGCCTGGAAAGCACTCCGGACAGCTTTCTTGTCACTGGACCACCGGCGGTAATGGAGTCCGCGGCCCTTATCCTCTCCTGCCTCTCGGCATCGGAGACGCGTACCGGGCCGCCCTGGGGCTGGTCCTTCTTCTCCGAGCCATCGATGGGAAAAGCACTCTCCGGCCGACCGTACATGGGCTGCATGACCTGGGGGATGCGGCGCGTTCCATTGGGTTCGCAGATGGCCTTCTGCCGGCAGGCGTCGTAGCACTTGCCGCATTCGCCGCAGCGCTGGTAATCGATGACCGCGATGTCCTGCTTCATCTTCACCGCCCCCATGCGGCAGAGACTGAGGCAGACACCGCAACCGACGCAGAGCTCCTTTTTGACTACGTACATCAACTTCCTTCCAGGTAGAAAGAAAGGTCGGGCACTTCGATGGCGTCAAGGTTGGAAAAGGCCAGGGGCCTCTCCTTGGCCTGTATGGCGCGGATGATCTCCGCCACCTTGTCGTTGACGGGGGTGGCCACCCCGGCCTCGGACGACCTGGCCGATAGGTAGCCGTTGAGCGCCTCCACCTCGCATGCCAGCCCCTTGCGCAGGTCCTGCAGCATGCTGGGTACCTGGTCACGGTGGGGACCCCAGACCATGCGCACCACGCTCATGGCGGTCTCCAGTCCCTGCCCGGCCACGTCCAGCATCACCAGGGGGTCGACGCCCTGCATGGGCTCCATTTTTATCCCCATGGCCCTGGCAGTGAGGATGGTCTCGATGATGATGCAGAGGGCCGCGGCCGTGGCCTTGTCGTCGTCGAGGATGGTGCCGTAGGTACCGTCGATGGCCGCGCCCAGGCCGGACATGCTCACATTGGCCAGCAGCTTGGTCCAGCGCACCCCTACCAGGTTCTCGCTCAATACCACCTCGCCGCAGGTGTCCAGCACTCGCTTGACCCTCTCCAGCCGCGGGGTGATGCGGCCATCCAACTCGCCCAGGTCGAAGGTCATCTTCTCCTGCTCACTGGTGAGCTCGGACACCCCCGGTTCGAGCCAGGTGGCGCCCCAGCCGATAGCCCCGCCCAGGGTGCGATCCCGGTCTACCGCGGCGGCCACCTTCTCCTCCGGCACGCCGTTCTGGAGGGTGACCAGCATGCTCTCCGGGCCGAGGTGAGGGATGATCTGGGGGAGGGCGGCTTCGTCGTAGGTGGTCTTGACCAGGTATATGACCAGGTCGAAGAGGCCGTCCAACTGGTCCGGGGTGATGGCTTTCACCGGCACGGTGAACTCCATGTGCCCGGTGATGCGCGCTCCTTTGGCGTTCAAGGCATCCACGTGCGCCTGGTTGGCATCGACCATGGTGATATCCAGGCCGGCCTTGCTGATCAGGGCGCCTATGACGGTTCCCATGGAGCCGGCTCCCATCAGTGCGATCCGCATCATCATCCCCTCCTTCTTTCCATGTCCTTATCGTAAGGGCGAAAGCGGCCGTCTATTCAATTATCGTCCATCCCCCCGCCACTATCCACCGATGGCCACATCCTTTTATCCGGGCGGAACAGGTAGGCTATAATATTGCCATGAACAGATTTGCGCGTTGCGGGACCCTGCCGTCGGCCCTGACGGCCCTGCTGGCATTCAGCCTGGTCGTCAGCCTCAACCTGACCGGCTGCAGCCTGTCCGAGTCGAAGCCGTCCAACGGCATGGTTACGCTGGATCCCCAGTCAGCCGCGGAAGCCCTCCAGCAGCAAGTGGACAACCTGTCCGCCAACCGGCGCGAGCTGGAGCTGCGCGTCCACGAACTGGTCAACGTCAAGCGGCAGGAGAACGGCCTCGGCACCCTGGAGTGGGAAGAGCCCCTCTCCGAGATCGCCCGTTACCACAGCCAGGACATGGCGGACCGCAACTACTTCGAGCACCTCAGCCCGGAGGGCGAGGACTTTTTCGCCCGCTACAAGATGTTCGGCTACGATTCGTCCAACCGGGTGGGCAACACCGTATACTACGGAGCCGAGAACCTCTACCTGAACAGCGTCTTCGAGTCGTATTCCTTCGACAAGGGGACCGGCCAGGTGACCGAGTACGACTTCAAGACCCTGGAGGAGATCGCCAGCTCCACCGTTGACGGCTGGATGCAGAGCGAAGGCCACCGCGAAAACATGCTCATGCCTTACTTCTTAAAAGAAGGCCTGGGCGTGGTGGTGACCCAGGACGGCAAGGTCTACATCACCGAGAACTTCAGCTGAATGGGGTCAGGTCTATCGTTTATTATTTTTTCCCACAATTTTCCAGGCCGGCCGAAAGACGTCATTACCAGATATTGGATGAAAATAATAAACGATAGACCTGACCCCATTACGGCAGCAGGGTGGGGTTGACCGTCTCCCGCAGGTCCCCATCGGCGCCGTAGACCAGGACGGGGATGCGGGCGCCGGGGTCGTCCGCTCCCCAGTCGGCACAGGCAAAGACGGGCACACGGCCAGGCAGGGAGGCAGGGGCAGCATCGACGACGCCTCGCGCCAAGTCCACGCGGAGACGTCCCAGCGCCGCGGGAAGAGCCAGCGTCACCGCGCCCCGGCTGTAATAACCCAGGGTCTGGTCCAGGTAGTTGAAACAGTAGTAGGCGCCGCGCTTCGGCCCCTCAGGCACGGGCAGGTCGCGATAGTAGACGCTGTCGTAGTAGGAGCCGTTCATGTTGCGGGCCCACCACGACTCCAGGTTCCAGTAGCCGTCGAGGCGTCCTGCCTCTCCCTCCGGCCAGCCTTCCGTCCCGAGGTAGAAGCCAAGTGCGTCGCGCCAGACGTTCTGTGAAATCCACTGGGAGTCGTCGCCCCCGCTGGAATGGACACACCCGAACTCCCGCCGGGTCGCCTGTTCCGCCGCGGCCAGGTCGGCGCGCATACGGTCCAGGTTGTCGGGCTCCAGCCCGCTCTCCCCGCCCGAGGCCAGCAGCCACAGCAGGCCGTTGGCGGAGTAGATGGAGTAGGCTTCCCGCTCGTCCTGGTTCCATTGAGGATCGTCGCAGACGATGAAGTGGTCGCCCGCCCACATCTTCTCCCTCAGGGTTTGGTTGATCAGCTGGAGCTGGGACTGGCAGGATGCCAGCCTCTCCTGCGGCGGCTGTTCCTGAGCCCGGGCCATCTCCTCCACCGCCTTGACCGCCGCCAGCGCCTTGACCCCCAGGTAGGTCTGGTTGCGGCTGCAGACGAAGGCCATTATAGCCTGGTCGATACTGTTGTCGGCTTTGAGGTCGGGGAGGCCGTCTCCATCGGTGTCACTGGCCAAGATGTAATCGAGGTAAGCAACGGCACGGGGGAAAAGCTCGCGCATCAGTCCGGTGTCTCCCGTCTGCTTCCAACAGGCGTAGAGGAGCAGGATGTAGTCGGCGTTCTCCTCCACCTCCATGCCGAAGAGCGGGTAAGTCATGCCGATGATGCGGTTGTCCGAGCCGATGTCGTGGGTTGCCCAGGCACCGGCCCCGTCTTCCTTCTCGAAGACCGCCCACTGGCGCAGTTGCTTGTCCAGCAGGTCCGGCCAGAAGTAGAGATAGAACCAGGCGCTGTTGTATTCCACGTCCAGGGTGGAGAGGAAGTAGAAAGGCGGCCCTTCCCAGGCGGCGAACCATTCCTGTCCCGGCATCGTTGGCCACCCACCAGGTGTTGGCGATGTAGCTCTGCAGCCCCAGGGCGGTGAGGTTCCCCAGGTTCTCGGGCAGGCCCGAGGCGAATGGCCCGGAAAGGACACCGTCGAAGAAAGCGGTTTTTTCTTCTATGGAAGAACGCTCCGGCCCCAGGGCATACTCCACTACGTCCTCGATGGAGGAGAAGGCTCCAGCCGCGGGTTGGTTGTAGAAGAAGCTGTAACCGCGTTCGCCCAGCACCTCCATCACCCCGTCCCGCCGGTAACCCGCCAGCGCCACGGTCCTGCGCGCCGAGGTGCCGGCCTTGAGGTCGAAGCTCCAGGCGAAGCCGGAGAAGCCGCGGGGGCGCCAGGTAAAGGTCTTGTGGTTGTAGATGACCGGGTAGCCGTCTGGGCTTGCCCACATCCACTCCGCCTCCGCCTTCTCTACTCCGTCGTAACGCCAGGTGACCCCGGTGGCGTCGTCTAGGGCCACCGCCTCCTCGAAGCGCATGGCGCCTGAAGCGCCGCTCCCGGTGTAGCTGGCATCCTCGAAGTCGTACCATTCGCCGAAGCGGTATCCCGGGGTGCCGCCTGGCAGCGCGCTGGGCCGGTCTTCTACCGAGACGTAGCGGTGCGGCCGGGCGAAGAGAAAATCACCCTCGACCGGCGCGCCGGTGGGGTTGACCAGTTCTATCTTCAGGTAGAAGAAGGGGGCGCAGCTCACCTTGGGGTCTTCGGGATAAAAAGGGGCCTCCAGGTAGAGATTGACGGAGAAAGGCAGCCCGGGGTCGCTGCAGTGGTAGGCGACCCCGGTCAGGGTGGATTCCTGGCTCACATCCTCGAAAACCGGGTAACGGCAGGTGAAGGGAAGACAGCGTATCTCTCCCTGGGCCGAACGGAAGGCCAGGACCATCTCGGAAAGGTCGTCCGACCAGGTGCCCAGTGGAGACTGGCGCCAGCCGCGCAGCTGCGGCACGGGATTGACGCAGAAGCGGGAGCCGAAGCGCCCCAGCACCACCTCCGACAGGTTCTGGCCCTCGCCGTTGGCGTAGGAGAGGGGCATGGCCTCCGGAACCCAGTGGCGGCTCTCCATCGCGCTGAACTCAAGCGCGGAACGGTTGCCGGTGAGAAAGCGAATGTAGCTCACGGTGGCCTGGCCGGCTTCGGCCTTGAAGGATATGTCCACACGGCCCTCCGGCGCACGCACCCCCCTGGCCCTGGCCTGCCAGGGGCTGCCCGCCCCCGCCCCTGCCGCCAGGTCGATGCCGGCCAGTTCGGGCAGGGGCACGCCGTCGGCGTATACGGTGAAGACACGCTCTCCCGGCCCGCATCCCCCCGCCTCGATGCAACAGACCTCGAGGTCGAAGCTTTCGAAGCTCAGGCCGCTGACGGCATAATCGAATTCCTGGCCTTCCCGGACCTGGGCGAAGCGGTTGGCGTAGGCCTCGAGGCCGTTGGTTCCAAGCACCCCGGCTTCATCCAGCATGGTGCATTCGGAAGAACCGCCCAGTTCGACGATGAGCCTGCTGTCCACCGCTTCTCCCTGGACCGCTTCCACCATGGCGGTCGAGCCCTCGTCCTGCCTGAAATAGGGGAAAACGTCAAAGAAGACCATCACGGCCACTGCCAGAATGACCGCGGTGATGATCAGCAGGTTGATCCTTCTATAGTCCATAGAACCATACTACACTGCCGTCGCAAGTGAAGCGGGGCTGCCGATCTTGCGCCGACCCCAGGATCGCTTCGCTTCGCTTCACTCGCGGTGACAGGGCGCCCAGGCTCAGGTGGCGGGGTAGAAGAACAGCCCCACCGTGCCGGGGCCGGTGTGAGAGCCGATGACCGGCCCGGTCTCGTTGACCAGGATGTCATCCTGCTTGCATTCGAAAGCCTCGGCCACGCGCTTAACCAGGGCTTTGCCGGCCTCGGGGTCGAAGATGTGGGTCACGCCGAGCACTGCCGGCCGGCCGTTGAGGTCTTCTTTAGCAATCTCCACGATGCGCGCCACCGCCTTCTGGGTACCCCGGGCCTTCTCCTTGGCATCAATGGTGCCGTGGATGGTGAGGATGGGCTTAACCTTGAGCACGCTGCCCAGGAAGGCCTGGGCCCCGCCGATCCTGCCACCCTTGCGGAGGTATTCCAGGGTATCGACTGCGAAATAGACCTTGGTCTCGTCGGCGATCTTCCTGGCCTTCCCGGCCACCTCGTCCAGTTCCACGCCGGCCTCTATGTCCCTGGTTGCCGCGTCGAGGATCAGGTACAGGCCCATGGAGGTGGATAGTGAGTCGACTACTTCGATGCGAATGTCCGGAAGCTCCGCCGCGGCGGCGCGGGCGGACTCGATGGTGCCGCTGATGCCCCCGGAGATATGGACGGATAGTATCGATTCGTACTTACCGGCCATCTCCTTGTAAGCCTCCACGAACTCACCCACACTGGGTTGGGAAGTGGTGGGGAAGCCGTCGAAGGACTTGAGTTTTTTAAAGAAATCCGCGTGGGTGATGTCGATTCCTTCGCGGAACGATTCATTGCCGAAGATCACCTTAAGTGGCACGACCTTGATGTCGTGCTCGCGTATGAAATCCTCGTTCAGATATGCCGTACTATCCGTGACCAGCCCTATCTTACCTGCCACCTTGCACTCCCCTTTCCCATTATCCAATTCAACCGACAATTCCACAGACAATCCTTCAAAAGCAGCGCGGGCTGCCTGCTGCTCCGCCTCCTTTTTGCTGCGCCCCCGGCCTTCGCCCACCTTCTCCTCACCCAACCACGCTTCGGAGAAGAATACCTTGCTGTGGTCGGGCCCCTCGTTCCGGCCGCGATAAGCGGGCAGGACCCCCCGGGCCTTGATGGACCATTCCTGCAGCCAGGTCTTGTAGTCGCAGGACGGCCCCTTGCTCATCGCTTCCTTCATCCTGTCTCCCAGAAGACGGCTGACCAGCCGACGCGCCGTCTCCATCCCCTGATCCAGGAAGGCGGCGCCGATGAGCGCCTCCAACGCGTCGGCCAGGATTGAGTTTTTGCCGCGCGCCCCGTCCCCCTCCGCGGCTGGGCTGAGCAGGATGTACTCCCCCAGCCCGATCTCCGCCGCCACCCGCGCCAGCGAGGAATCGTTCACCAGCCAGGCCCGGGCCTTGGTCAGCCCCCCCTCCGCGGCATCCGGGTCCAGGCGGTAGAGATAGTCCGTTATCACCATCTGGAGGACGGCGTCCCCCAGGAATTCCAGCCGCTCGTTGGAGCGGGGGCTGTCCCCACCCTGCCAGTATGCGTAGGAGCGGTGAGTGAGGGCTTCTTTTAACAGGCTCTTGTCCTGGAAGGAAAGCGCCAGAACGCTTTCTATGTCCCCCATGCCCTTACCCCTTACCGGCAAGCGCCTCGATCTTCACCGGCAGCTCGGCCGTGACGGCATCAGCCGCCACCTTCAGGGCGCTGGCGATGGCCTTGGCCTTCGAGCTCCCGTGGGATATCACGCACACGCCCTTGACCCCCAGGAGCAGCGATCCACCTACTTCCTCGTAGTCAAGCTGCTGCTTGACCCTGGCCAGGGTGGGGAGGAGCAGGGTCAGGGTCTCCTGGTCCAGTTCGGCCAGGCCAGCCATGAGCGTCCTGGTTATGAAGGATGCCGTTCCCTCGATGGTCTTAATGACGACGTTGCCGGTGAAGCCGTCGGTGACCACCACATCGACGTCGTCGCCGGTCAGGTCGCGCCCTTCGACGTTGCCGATGAAGTCAATGCGCTGGTCTTCGGAGAGGAGGGCGAAGGCCGCCTTGGCCAGCTCGTTGCCTTTTCCGTCCTCGCTCCCGATGTTCATCAGGCCGACCCTGGCCTTTTCCCTGCCGGTGATGATCCGCCAGTAGGCGGTTCCCATGAGGGCGAATTGCTGAAGGTATTCGGCACGGCAGTCGGCGTTGGCCCCGGCGTCCAGGATTATCTTGACGGCGTCGGGCGAGGGAAGAAGCACGGCCACGGCCGGCCGCTTGATGCCCTTGATGCGCCCCCAGGAAAGGAAAGTCGCGGACATGGCCGCTCCAGTGTTGCCGGCCGAGACCAGGGCGCCGGCTTTTCCCTGACGCACGTACTCTGCGCCGCGCATCAGGGAAGAGTCGGGTTTTTCCTTTACCGCCCAGGCACCTTCGTCGCCCATGTCGATGACTTCTGAAGCCGCGATTATCTCGAAAGGTTTGACGCCCTGGGAATCGAATTGCTGGTTGAGGGCGTCCGGCTCGCCTGCCAGCGCCACTTCAAGCTTCCATTGGTCCCGGGCCAGGACCGCTCCCGCCACCGTTTCAACCGGGGCGAAATCGCCGCCCATGGCATCGAGGACAATTTTTTCTGCCATGGGTAATGGCTTTCTAATCTACCTTGACGACCTCTCTTCCCGCGTAGGTTCCGCAGGAAGGACAGGCGCGATGGGGCAGTTTGGGCGCATGGCACTGGGGGCACAGGGACTTGGGGGCTGCCTTGCCGGCCTTCCAGATCGACTTGCGCGAGGCCGCCCGCGAACGGGACGTTTTTCTCTTCGGTACTGCCATTTCTTGCCACTCCTCTTTCTTACAGTAAAACCAAAGATTGAGTATAGTTACATTTCGCCCTCGCGGTCAAGCCATTGCTGCAGTTTCTGCAAGCGGGGATCGAGGGCCTCCTCGTGGCAGTCGCAGCTGGCGAGGTTGAGATTGGAGCCGCAAAACGAGCAGAGTCCGCGGCAGTCCTCGCGGCAGAGGTGCTTGATGGGAAGGGAGAGCAGCACCTGGTCGTTGACCATGGGGTTGAGGTCGAGTTCGTCGCCCTCGAGACGGTAGCCCTCATCCTCGGGCATCTCCACTTCTTCTCCGTCGGGGGTGATGGCCTTGAGATCGGCGTTGAAGAAGAACTCGTCGACCTTGGCCAGGAGGTGGAAGTCGATGGGCTCGGTGCAGCGGGTGCACTCGAGTGGCAGGAGCCCGTCTATGGCCCCGTGGGCGCGGATACCGTCGGAGCTGCTCTCCAGCCACAGGTCCACCAGCACCGGGCGGCCATCGTGGGATTCGCTCAGACCCTCCTCGCCCAGTTCCAGCAATAATTCAGCCCGGACCCGCTCCCGCCTAAACGAGTTGCGCATCAGGTTGGATACGTCTATCACCAGTTCCCGGCTGTCCAGATGCCCGCTCATAGCTCCAGATTACCACACTGCACGGCGCCGTTCAGCGCCGGTCCCGGTGTCAGTCGAAGATCTTCTGGAGATCCTCCTCCGAGGGCTTGCGGGTAAACCGGGAGACCACCGGCAGCACCAGCAGGGGCGCCAGGATGGAGACCGAGGCGGCGAAGGGGACCCAGGGTGACTTGAGGGTGAAGGCGATGCCCATCTTTCCCGACCACCAGGACGAGAGGATGATAGGCAGGAATACGGCGCAGGTAAGGCCGGTGGCCATGGCCGCCCAGGCCCCCGCCCGGGTGGCTTTCTTCCAGAAGAGCCCATAGACGTAGGGGGCCAGGAAGGCGCCGGCCACCGCTCCCCAGGAGAGGGACATCATGTTGACTATGAAGGTCCACTCTTTCAATGCCAGCAGCAGCGAGACGGCCACGAAAACCGCGCATAGCACCCGCATCATGAAGGTGGCACGGCGCGGTCCCAGTTTTTCATCTCCCCCGGCCATGTCGATGGTGACGGCGGAGGACGAGACCAGCACCAGGGAGGAGAGGGTGGACATGGAAGCAGACAGTATCAGCATCATCACGACGATGGTGAGGATGGTGGGAAGGTAGTCCTGGATCATCACCGGCATCAGGTTGTCCAGCCCTCCGGGTATGGCCTTGACCTCCTCGGCCGTGAAGATGGCGCGGGTGACGGCCCCGGAGAAGTAAGCGGCGAAGGCGCAGATGAAGGCAAAGACGGTTGCCACGACGGTCGCCTTTTTTATGTGCTCCTCCCCCTTGATGGAGTAGAACTTCTGCACCATCTGGGGCAGGCCCAGCGGCCCCACGGAGGTGAGAACCACCAGGCTGAGCAGGCCCAGCCACGCCGGCGGCCCATGGAGCGTGTTGGCCACCACGTTGGCATTCACGGCGTCGACGATTTCCGGCAGCCCGCCGCCGACGAGGTCCCCGGCTTTACCGGTTATGAAAAGGACCAGCAGCACCGCGCCCACCACCATGATGATCCCCTGTACGAAATCGGTGAGTGTGACGGCCACGTAGCCACCCAGCACCAGGTAGATGCCGGTGAGAATGGCCATGGAGACCAGCGCGGTGTTGTAGTTGATCTCCAGTACATTGGTAAAGAGGTAGGAGAGCCCCTGGTATATCGAGGCGGTGTAGGGGATGAGAAATATGAAGATGATTGCGGCGGCGGCGTATTTCATCCACTTGCTGCCATAGCGGGCCGACAGGAACTCCGGCATGGTCAATGCGTTCATCTTCACGGTCATGCGCCGGGTACGTTTGGCCAGCAACACCCAGGCCAGCATGGTCCCGACGATGACGTTGCCGGCTACTATCCAGAGGTCGTTGAAGCCGTACTGCCAGCCGAAGCGTCCCGCGTACCCCACGAAGAGGACGGCGGAGAAGTAGGTGGTGCCGTAGGCGAAGGCGGACACCCAGGGGCCGATGGTGCGGGAGCCGAGGAAAAAATCGCTGGCGCTCCTGGTGCGCCTGGCGCTCCAGATGCCGATGCCTATCAAGACGATGATATAGGCGATGACGAACGATGCTTTCGCGACGCTCATGTCTTTGCTCCGATCTCTACTGCGAAAAAGCTGCGTTTATATATGCTATGTTTTATTACAAAGACAGTGGAATTATAACACGGATGCCCGGGATCGGGCATGAATGGAGCGGAACGGGGTCAGCGCAGGTCGAACTCGTCCTCGGTACCCTCTTCCTCGGGCTGGCCTTGCAGCCTCTCCCTGGCGCGCTTGATCACCTCGAGCAGCTTGAAGCAGGTCACCTCGAGGTTGGCCAGCCTCTCGTCGGCGTAATCCTCGGCCTCCAGGCGGACCTCGCGCGAGCTGGAGTTGGCTTCCTCCATGATGCGCTCCGCGTCGGCCGTCGCCTGCTTGATGATCTCCGTCTCCGCGACCAGGGCTTCACGCTCGGCCCGGGCTTCTTCGCGGATGCGCTCGGCTTCCTTGTAGGACTCGTCGATGAGCTCCTGCTTCTCTTTCACCATCCACCTGGCCTGCTTCAATTCCTCCGGCAGGGAACTACGGAGTTCGTCCAGGAGCTCGAAGAGTTCGGTCTCGTTAACCATGACCGAGGAGGAGAAGGGAACGTGCTTGCTGGAGACTATGAAGTCCTCTATCCGGTCAAGCCTCTCGAAAACGTCCATCCCTTACGCTCCTTTCCTCTTCCTGCCGTACTTATCGTTGAACAACCCGATCAGGTCCGCCTCGATCTCCGTGGGTACCATACCGGCGATGCTTCCGCCGTAGACCCCCAGTTCGCGTACGGCGCTGGAGCTCAGGAAGGAATGCTCCGGCGACGCCATCACGAAGAAGGTCTCGATGCTTTCGTCCATGCGGCTGTTTATCTGGGACATCTGGAACTCGTACTCGAAGTCGCTGATGGCCCGCAGGCCCTTGATGATGGCCGTAGCGCCCACTTCCCGGGCCAGCGGGATCAACAGGGAGTCGAACGACCTGATCTCCACGTTGGCCAGTGTGGTGGTGGACTTCTTTAACAGCCCCACTCTCTCGTCCAGGCTGAACATGGGTTGCTTGGCCGCGCTGGCGGCCACCGCGATCACGAAATGGTCGAAGAACCGGGCCGCCCGGCTGATCACATCGAGGTGCCCGCTGGTCACGGGATCGAAAGTCCCGGGGTAGATGGCGATGCTCCCTTTTATGACGGTCCTCCTTCTTCCTGGTAGAACTCTATGGCGGTATCTCCGTAAACTCTTCTCTTGACGAGCGTTATATCCCTTGCCAGCGAAAGGGGCTCCCGGCGTGCCGGACCTTCCAGAACCACAACGCCGGCCGGCTCGAGCAGCCCTTTCCCCACAATACTTAAAAAAATACCATGTAAATATTTCATGTCAATTCTATAAGGTGGGTCGGCAAAAATCAAATCGAAGGAGCCCTTGAGGCCGCTCCGCACCGCTATGTGCGCCTCGCTCCGGATAACCCTGGCCTGGCCTGTCCTGCCCACCAACTCCAGGTTATCGCGTATCAGGCTCGCGGCGGCGGGGGAGCTCTCCACGAAAACGGCCTCCCCGGCTCCCCGGCTCAATGCCTCGATCCCCACCGCCCCGGTGCCGGCGAAGAGGTCCAGCACCCGCGCCCCACGCACCTTGTCCCCCAGCGACGCGAAGAGGGCTTCGCGCACCCGGTCCGGCGTGGGCCGGATGTCCCTCCCTTTGAAGGTCTTGAGGCGTCGTCCCGCGTCTTCTCCACCAATGACTCTCATGTGTGGAACAACCAGTCGAGGTCGCGGCTGAAGCGGCGGCGTACCTCCCGCAGCAGCTGCCGGTTTTCTTCCGCTTCCAGCCGGGGGTCTTCCTCCACCAGTTTGAAGGCGTCCTCTCGCGCCCGTTTGAGCAGGGGAAAGTCGCGCCGCAACTTGGCCAGGCGCAGGTCTGGCAGGCCGGACTGGCGCTCCGAGAAGAGCGAGCCCTCGCCCCGCAGCTCCAGGTCCACCTCGGCCAGCTTGAAGCCGTCGGAGATGTCCCGCATGGCCTCCATGCGGCGCTGGGCCTCTTCGTTGTCCGCGGCACTGAAAAGCAGGCACCATGACTTCTCGCTGCCTCGCCCCACCCGGCCTCGCAGCTGGTGCAGCTGGGAGAGGCCGAAGCGGTCGGCGTTCTCCACCATCATCACCGTGGCGTTGGGGATGTCGATGCCCACCTCGATGACGGTGGTGGAAACGAGGACGTCGGTGCGGCGCTCGCGGAAGTCCTGCATGGCCTGGTCCTTCTCCGCCTTCTTCATCTGCCCGTGCAGCAGGCCGATGCGGCGCTCCGGAAATACCTCGCGCAGATTGTCCGCCTCGCTCTGGGCGGCCTTGGCCTCCAGGCGTTCCGAGTCCTCCACCAGGGGGCAGACCACGAACACCTGGCGCCCCGACGCCATCTCCCGCTCGGCCAGTTCGTAGGCCTCCCGCCGCTGGTCGGGGTGGAAGATGCGGGTGACCGTCTCAGCCCGGCCCGCCGGCAGCTCGTCCAGCACCGACACCTCCAGGTCACCGTAGAGGGTGAGGGAGAGGGTGCGCGGGATGGGCGTGGCGGTCATTATCAGGTAGTGGGGGTACCCACCTTTCTCCTTCAGCGATACCCGCTGCCGCACCCCGAAGCGGTGCTGTTCGTCGATTATCACCAGGCCGAGGGCGCGAAAGTCCACGTCGCGCTGGATGAGTGAATGGGTGCCTACCAGGATATCCAGGCTGCCGTCGGCCACCGCGGCGAGAACGCGCTTGCGCTCCGCTTCCGGCGTGGAGGAAGTGAGCAGGGCGATGCGCAGGACCGGCAGGGCCTCCGCCATGCGGCAGAGGGTGGCGTAGTGCTGCTCGGCCAGCACCTCGGTGGGGACCATGAAAGCCCCCTGCATGCCGTTCTCCACGGTAAGAAGCAGGGCCAGCAGGGCCACCAGGGTCTTGCCCGAGCCGACTTCGCCCTGGAGCAGGCGGTTCATGGGGTGGGTGCGGCGCATGTCCTCCGCGATCTCCTCGAAGGAGCGCTGCTGCGCGCCGGTAAGGCGGTAGGGAAGGCTGTCGATGAAGCCGGCCACCTGTTCCCCCGGTTTTTCGTGGGGCACGCTGACGCTCTCTTCGCGCACCCGCCTGCGGCGGATGGCCAGGCCGGCCTGGAGGATGAACAGCTCTTCGTAGATCATGCGGCGCCGGGCTTCTTTCAGGGGGCCCAGGCCGGTAGGGAAATGGATCTCGCGCAGGGCTTCGGAGTGGGAGGGCACCTTGTAACGCTCCGTCAGAGAGGCGGGAAGCGGGTCGGGAAGTTCCCCGTATTCGTCCAGGGCCCGCATCACCAGGCGGCGCAGCACGGAGGTGGAGAGCTTCTGGCTAGCCGGGTGGAGGGGGATCACCCGGCCGGTATTGAGTGTTTCCACGCCTACGTCGTCGGGGTCGTTGAGGACGTCGTAAGCCGGATAGGTTATCTGCAACTGGTTGTAGCGGTACTGCACCTTGCCGGAGAAGGCCACCTCCGTGCCTATTTTGAGGCGGTCGGCATGGTAGGACTGGTTGAACCAGACTCCGTAGAGATAGGCGGTGCCGTCAAAGATGCTCACCTGCAAAATGGTGTGGCGCTGGGCCGTCTTACGTTCGGAGACGTTGCGCACCGTCCCCACCACCGTGACGTCCTCACCGATGCGCACCTGCCGGATGGGGACGATCTGGCTGCGGTCCAGATAGCGCCGGGGGAAGTGGTAGATCAGCCCCTCCACCGTCTCGATGCCCATGGCGAAGAGGTGACGCTGGATGCCGGGGCCGATGCCCTTGACCGCGTTGACCGGGCGTTCCAGGGCGAGGTAGTTCCTCTCTCTGAGCTCCTGGAGTTTTTCCGGCTTATCCATGCGTTCTGCGCCGGTCGCCACCCGGGGCTGCTATTCCGCCCCGATGATGTAGTGATATACGGGCTGTCCGCCCCCGATGACCTCGACGTCGATGCCGGCCTCTTCGATGGAACCGAGGATGCCGTCGCGGCTGTCGTCGTCCGCCTCCTCACCCACGATGAAGGTGAGCAGATCGGTCTCGGCGTCGACCATCTTGCGGATGAGGTCGACGGTGGTCGCCTCCAACTCCTTGCCCGCAGCCATGATCTTGCCCTGGTATAAGCCGATGTAGTCGCCCTTCTTGACCTTGCCCGTCTCGCCCCTGGAGTCGCGCACCGCCCGGGTCACCGCGCCGGTGCGGATGGTGGAACAGGCCCGGGTCATGGCCTCGAGGTTCTCCTCCAAACCTTCACGCGGGTCGAAGGAGACCAGTGAGGCGAAGCCCTCGGTGATATTTTTAGCCGGTACTATGCCCACCTTTTTAGCGGTGAGCTCGCGGGTCTGCTCCGCCGCGGGGATGATGTTCTTATTGTTGGGTATCACCAGGACTTCCTCCTGGGGGACGCGCTCGATGGCCGCCAGCATCTCCGCCGTGGATGGGTTCATGCTCTGCCCGCCGTTGACGACGACACCCACGCCCATGTCCCGCAGGATCTCCTTGATGCCCTCGCCCACCGCCACGGCCACCAGGCCGATGCCCTTACTGCCATTATCGCCGGCGCGCCCCAGCGAGAGCTCTTCCACCTGCTCCTTCAAGTCGGTTATCTCCACCTGGGAAAGGCGGCCCAGCGCGCTGGCTTCCTCGACGACTACGCCCAGTTCGTCGGTGTGCACGTGTACACGGTAGGTCTTTTCCTCTCCCACCACCAGGACGGAAGTGCCCACCTGGCGCATGCGCTCCCGGAAGGTGTCTATCTTGGTGTCCTTGCACCTGAACATGAACTGTATCTCGAAACGGCCCTCTTCTCCCTCGACGGAAGTGGAGGTCGGCGCGACGGAAAGGCGGGTTCCCCGCCCGGCATCCGATTTTTCGATCTCCTCGCCGGAAAGCCCGGCGTGTATGCCTTCGAGGAAGACGACCAGGCCCCTGCCGCCGGCATCGACCACACCGGCATCCTTGAGGACGGGCAGCAGTTCCGGGGTGAGTTCGAGGGAGGTGCGAGCCCGTGCGAGGACGCCCTTCAGCCAGTCCTCGATGGTCCCCGCCTGCCTGGCCAGGATCTTCCCTTCCTCCGCGGCCTCACGAACCACGGTGAGGATGGTGCCCTCCACCGGCTTCATGACCGCACGGTAAGCCACTTCGGAGCCACGGACCAGGGCGTCGGAGAGTTCCTCGATGCCGGCGCTCTCTTTCTCCTGCAGCACCTCGCAGAAACCCTTGAGGATCTGGGAGAGGACCACGCCCGAGTTGCCGCGAGCGCCCATGAGGGAGCCGCGGGATATAGCCCGGCACAGGGAAGCCATGTCCGCCTCGGGAACGTCCCGCATCTCTTCCACCACCGCCTGCACGGTGAGGAACATGTTGGTCCCGGTGTCACCGTCCGGCACCGGGAAGACGTTGAGCGCGTTGATCTCATCCCGATGGAACTCCAGGGCGTCAAGGGCCCTGTTGACCAGGTGCTCAAGGTCTTGTGGCGAGATCCGTTCCGGCATGCTTACGTCCACACTCCTAAGACACTAATTCACATTTTGCAACATCATTGGCAGGGCCTCTCAGGAAGCCCGGACACCCTGGATATGCACCTGGACATCCTCGACCTCCAGGCCGGTGGCGGTGTTGACCGTGTATTTGACCTGGTCAATGAGGTTCCGGGAGACTTCGGTTATGTTGATCCCGGCTTCCACGATTATGAAGAGGTTGAAGGAGACCTGGCTTCCTTTCCTTTTCAGTTTGACGCCGCGCTTCAGGGTGTCCCGGCCCAGCAGCTGGGCCACGCCTTCCTGGAAGCTCTGGCTGGCCATCCCCACCACGCCATAGCACTGGGTGCACGAGATGCCCGCCAGTTCCGCCAGCACTTCGTCGCTGATGTGAATGGTGCCGAGGGAGTTTTCTCCCTCTCTCTCTTCCCCGCAGTCCCCGCCTCCTTCTTCAGGCGGCGGTACGGCTGCTTCCTCCTTGCCGCGGCGCATCATCGGGCATTCTCCTCTTCCAACCGGTTCAGTTCCTCCACCAGTTCGTCAGCATCGATCTCATGCATGCGCGCTCCCACCTCGATGCTCTCCATCTGCGCACCCATACAGTTCACGCAGGTCATTCCGTACCGCAGGAACACCTCCCGGCTGAGGGAATGTGCCTGCAAGGCTTCGAGGATGGTCATGTCCCGGCTGAACCTTCTGTTTTTCATCTCATGCATTATAACTCATTCGCGGAAAAAGACCCGGTTGCGCCCTGATTCCTTCGCTTCATAGAGGGCGGAGTCGGCCTTGGCCACGATGTCCGAGCGGCTGGTCACCCCGGGCGAGGGATAGTAGGTGACACCCTGGCTGACGGTGACCTTGAGGCCCTTGCCCCGGCTGGCCATGAAGTCGAAGCCCTCCACCGCCCGGCGGATGCGTTCCGCCGTCTGCACCGCTTCGTGCAGGTTGGTCTCGGGCAGCAGGACGGCGAACTCCTCGCCGCCATAGCGGGCCAGCAGGTCCATGGTGCGCAGACAGCCCTTGACCAGCTCAGCCATCTCCTTGAGGATCTCGTCGCCGTAGAGGTGGCCGTAGGTGTCGTTGATCTTCTTGAAGAAGTCGATGTCCAGCATGATCAGGGAGAAGACGGTGCCATAGCGGTCGGAGCGCTTGAACTCCTTCTCGAAGAGCTCCTGGAAGAAGCGGTGGTTATATATCTTGGTAAGCCCATCGGTGATAGCCAGCCGCTTGGCCGCCTCGTAGAGGCGCGCGTTGTCCAGCACCATGGTGATCTCGTTGAGTATGAGGTTGAGAAAAGCGGGGGTGTCGCGCTTGAAGGCGGGGCTCGCCGGCCCGGACAGCAGCAGTGTGCCCATGATCTTCTTCTGGGCAGTGAGGGGGATGTGGAAATGCGCGGTCTTGGCCTTGGACTCCGCCTCTTCCACCTTGAGTTCCTCGTTGAAGACGACCAGGCCCAGTTCCTTTCTTTCCCTTCTTTCCCAGGCGTAGCCCACGGCGGTCTCTTCCATGGCGTTCATAAACTCTTCCAGGCTCTCGTCGGTATACTCCCGGTTGGGGTAGATAAAGACATCCCCTTCTTCGAAGAGGAGCAGGCCTCCCAGGTTGTAGTTGATCAGCTTGCTCAGGATCTCGAAGACGGACCTCACCGTCTCCGCGTAATCCTGCAGGGTGCCGGAGAGGGCGGCGATCTCGTTGAGCACGGTGGTTTCGTAGAGCTTGGTGTCCAGGAGGTCCATCACCTTGTCTATGACGTAGTCTTCGGTGACCTCCCTGGTGCGTTTGCGGGCGGTTTCCCTGGCCGCCTCGGCCGATTTCCCCTTTTCCAGCAGTTCCTGGACCGTTTCGATGAGAGTCTCGGGCTTGAACCCCTTGGTGATGTAGGCATCGGCGCCCGTCTTCATGCCCCAGAACTTGTCGCTCTGCTGCTCCCTGCCGGTGAGCATGATGATGGGCATCCAGGAAGTCTGGGGGTCGTCCTTGAGCAGGCGGCAGACCTGGTAGCCCTTGATCTTGGGCATCTCGATGTCCAGGATGACCAGATCGGGAAGGAGAGAGTAGGCGCGGCTGGCCGCTTCGACCCCGTCCCAGGCCACGTCGACCTTGTAACCTTCCTTCTCCAGAATGGAAGAGTTGACCTTCACGACCAGCTTGTTGTCGTCGGCCAACAGGATATGAGCCTTTACAGCCATCTCGCCTCCCCTGCGGATACGTTTCCAGTAGAGAATATTATACGACTAAGCAGGGGAGCCGGTCACCTTGTTATTGAATAACCGGGCAAACGGTTATTATTACTCGTCCTTGTTCCTCGGCTTGGGCCAGTGTCTCCGTTTCATCCGGGGTAAGACTGAGTAGCAAGTTTTCAGTGGAGGCGGCCTCGAAGCCGGATGCCCCTTCGAAGAGCGTTTCCGCCTGTTCTCCACTGCCGGCGGGAAGGCAGAGGATGGCCACCGCGTGCAGAATGACCGAAGCCCGCCCTTCCGGCGGTACGAATATCAGGTCGACCCGGTCGCCGGCCCGCAGATCGGAAAGGGGAACCTGGTTCTCGGCCAGGGCCAGGGGGTAAGCCCGCCGCCCCTCGTCGAGCATCAGGGCGGCGCGGCCCCCTTGGCCGTTGGCCGAGACCGAAGTCTCGAGGATGGGATCGCCGGCGGCCATGTCGTGAAGGGCCACCATGCCGGCCGCCCGGCCCACATCCAGCAGCATGGTAGGCAGGACGTAAAGGCCAGGGAAATCCACCGGCTCCAGCATCTCCCCGGTTATTACCGTCCCGGCCGGTATGGGCACGCTGGCCACCGGGATGCTCAGCAGTTCGCCGTTCCTGGCCGTCCTGGCTTCCAGGCCATGCAGATAGCCGTAGAGCATCAACGAACCCAGCACTGCGAGGAGGGCGGCCGAGACCAGGAAGGCACGGGACGAACGGAAATATTTAGGCATGATGAATCCTTTCGGGTGTTCCGGGTAGCGGCTACCACGGACGGGTGGTCACATATTGGTGATCTCGAACTGGTTGTTCTCGATGTCGATGAAGAGAAGGCGGTTGCGAAGGGGCTCTCCGATGCCGGTGATTATCTTGACGGCCTCATTCACCTCGAGGGCCGCCACTACGGCGGGAGTCGAGGCCGGGTTCCCCGTGGCCAGCTCCACACCGTACTTCATATCTCCCGGATAGATAGCGCGCAGGCCGTGGTCGCCGGGGAAGACCGTCATCACCTGCCCGGCGAAACCGGCTATGGCCCCGTGCACCAGAGGCACCCCCAGCGCCGCGCAGGCTTTTTCGAGCTCCAACCGGGAAGGGACGCTATCGAGGGCATCCATGGCGACGTCACATCCGGCCAGGGCTTGTTCCATCTCCGTCCTCCCGGCCCGCTGGCGGCGCACCTCGAACATCACGGACGGATTGATGACCGCGATGCGCTCAGCCGCGACCTCCGCTTTCCAGGCCCCCAGGTTGCCGGTGTGGGAGAGCGCCTGCCGGTTGAGGTTGTCGTCGGAAAAACGGTCTCCGTCGACCAGGACCATACCGCCGACACCCAGCCGGGCCAGGAGTTCCGCGATGGAGCCGCCCAGGCCGCCCAGGCCGAAGACCGCCACCCGGGACTCCAGCATCAGGAGCTGGCCCTCCAACCCCAGGGTGCCGATGTTCCTCAAATAGCGGCGGGGCACCAGGCCCTGGGCCAGGACCGCCCTTTCAGCTTCTCCCATGGACGCCCCCGCCGTCCGCGCCAGCTCCTGCATGGCCTCGAAGGGCACGGCCCGCAGCGCTTCCCCGTCCGGCCCGGCTTCCTCCTCGGAGGCCGCCCGCGCCCCCTCGATGAGTTCTTCCATCTTGACCGGATCCATCTGCCTCCCCCTGAATATTATATATAACTTTACAATGTTATATGATTATTATAGAGGACGTGCGGCAAAAAGCAAGCACTATTTCGCGTTGCCGAGCCGGCGCATGTCCTCCTTGAGCAGCACGCCCAGTAGACGGCCGTCCTCTACCACCCAGAGGAAGGGCAGGCCGTCCTTCTCCATGCGGGCATAGGTGTCGTAGAGGGAGTCCCCGGGCTCTGCCGTCTCCGGTTGCCTCACCGGACGGGCCACCGCTTCCGCCGGCATCTCGCCCCAGCGCTCCTGGGGTATGCGCGCCAGCATGAAGTAATAGAGCACCCCATATAGCCTGCCCTGCTTGAGCACGGGCACGGCGGCCCGGGGGTTTGGGGCCATGTAATATTGGTAGACCTCGGCCAGCGGGGTGGAGGCGTCGACCGCCGGGACCCCCTGCCGGTACCAGCCTCCGACCTCGAGGTGGGCGATGCGGCTGCGCACCTTGGCCTGGCGGTAACCCGCGACGGCGGCCTGGTAGAGAAAAAACCCGATGAAGACGAACCACACGCCGCTTATTATCAGGTCCGTCTCGCCGGCGAATATGTCGGCCACACCCAGAGTCACGCCGCCGGTTATGAGCAGGATGCCCATTCCCATGCCGGCGTAGGAGGCTATCCGGGTGGAGCGCTCCAGGTCTCCGGTGTGGTGCCACAGGATTGAGCGGAGGATGCGCCCCCCGTCCAGCGGGAAGCCGGGAATGAGGTTGAAGGTGCCCAGCCCGATGTTGACAACCGCCAGCCAGATCAGGCCGAAAGCCAGCGTTCCCATCCCCAGGTGGTCGGCAAGCAGGGCCGTCCCCCCGAAGAAGACCGCCAGCACGTAACTGGCCAGCGGTCCGGCCGCGGCCATTTTCAATTCCACCCCCGGCGAGGTGACGTCCTTGCTCATCTGGGCCACCCCGCCGAAGACGAAGAGGGTGATGCGCTTGATGGGGACGCCGTTGTGGTTGGCCACCAGGCTGTGAGAGACCTCGTGGAACAGCACCGAAAAGAAGAAGAGCAGGGTGACGGCTACGGCGATGGGTATGGCATAGGGGGATTCATTCCTGCCGTTGACCTCGAAGAAGGAGATGATGGCCCAGAGCAGCAGGCAGAAGACGAGCAGCCAGGTCCAGTGGATATAGATGTCTATACCGAAGATTCTGCCTATCCGCAAGCCCCGCTCTGGAATCAACCCCCACCGCCGCGACTAGTCTTCGATGGACTCTGTGGGCGAGAGGTTGGCGTAAGCCAGAGCGCTCTTGCAGATGCAATCCCGCTCTGCCGGGATGGCCGGGATGATGGCGAAGAGGAAGTCCCTGATCTTCTCGTTGTTTTCTTTAAATACGCGCGCCACTTCGTCTCCACTGACGGTGCGCACCCCCGGCATGCCGGCCAGGCCCACGTCCCAGTCGGTCACCAGCGATACGTTGAGATAGCACATCTCCAATTCGCGGGCGAGAACCACTTCCGGGTACTGGGTCATGTTTATCACCGACCACCCCGCCTGCATGAACCACTTGCTCTCGGCCCGGGTGCTGAAGCGCGGCCCCTGGATCACCACCACCGTCCCGTCCCGGTGATAACTGATGCCCAGGTCCTCGGCCACCTTCGCTCCCAGGACACGCATCTCGGGGCAGTAGGGCTCCTCGGTGGCGATGTGCACGGAAAGCGGCCCGTCGTAGAAGGTGTCGATACGGCTGTTGGTCATGTTGACGAACTGATCGCAGAAGACGAAGTGGCCAGGCTCGACGGCGGGGTTGAGGGAGCCGCAGGCACTGGGGGATATGATCCGGGTGACCCCCAGCTCCTTCATGGCCCAGAGGTTAGCCCGGTAGTTTATGGAATGAGGAGGGTACTGGTGCTGCGCGCCGTGGCGGGGGAGAAAGGCCACCTTGCGCCCCTCGATCTCGGCGATGGCGATGTTGTTGGAAGGGGCCCCGTAGGGGGTCTGCACCGCGTAGCTCTTCACCCCGGGGACGAGCGAATAGAAACCCGAACCGCCGAAGATGCCTATTTCCGCCCGGGGAACTCCCATGAACTGCCTCCTTGTCCGAAGTAACTCAACGAGCACTGTAAAATAGCGGCGATTCCGCCGTGGCGCTATGGATTAAGGGCATGCGGCCCGGTCATGCCTGGTCGGACTTCCCGGCCTTCTCCGCGGTTCCGGCTTTCTCCGCCTCGCCGGTCTGCTTGTCGGCCGGCTTATCAGCCGCGGAGGCTTTGGGTTCGTCGGCCTTGTTGTCTGATGAGCCGGCTTCCACGGAGCTGGGCGCTTTTCCACCATTGCCGCTCTTGGAGCGGTTGTCGGTGGAATAGAACCCCGATCCCTTGAAGATCACTCCGACCGGGTGAAAGACACGGCGCACCTTCGATCCGCAGGATTCGCAGCTTTCGACGTTGTCGTGCACCCCGTGCACCACGTCGAAACAATGGCCGCATTCCGTGCATTTGTATTCGTATGTCGGCATCTTCTCTCACCTTCCGGAATAATTTCCACCCCCAGGGTGGGTTTCAAAGTCTTATTAATGCAGATTTACCGGAATTTTTCAACAACGCGGCTCATGCCGCACCTCGTTTCGCCCGGCTTGACCCGGGTGTGCGCCTTGAGCTGCAAGCGTCGACACCCGCTGTGTTACAATCGATAAAACGGCAGACAAGGAGGCATATATGAGTATCCTGGTGGTTGGTTCGGTTGCCTTGGACAGCGTGAAGACCCCCTTCGGCGAAAGGGAAGAAGTGCTGGGCGGCTCGGCCGTCTTCTTCAGCGTGGCGGCTTCCTTTTTCTCGGAGGTGCGGGTGGTGGCGGTGACCGGTGAGGACTTCCCCACCGAACACGTCGACTTCCTGGCCGGACGCAACATCGACCTGGAGGGCCTGACGCGCGTCCCCGGCAAGACCTTCCGCTGGAAGGGCAGCTACGAATACGACCTCAACGAAGCCCACACCATGGACACCCAGCTCAACGTCTTCGAGACCTTCGAGCCGGACGTCCCCGAGGCCTACCGCGACAGTGACTACGTCTTCCTGGCCAACATCGACCCGGTGCTGCAACGCAAGGTGCTGGAGCAGGTGCGCCGTCCCAAACTGGTCCTCTGCGACACCATGAACTACTGGATCGAGAACAAGAAAGACGACTTGCTGGAGACCATGAAGCAGGTGGACATCATGCTCCTCAATGACGCCGAGGCGCGGGAACTGGTGCAGGAGCCCAACCTCATCCTGGCCGCCCGCAAGATCCTCGAGCTCGGCCCCAATCGGGTCATCATCAAGAAGGGGGAACACGGCGTGCTCATGCTCAGCCAGGACAGCCTCTTCGCCCTCACCGCCTACCCCCTGGAGTTCGTCTACGACCCCACCGGGGCGGGGGATACCTTCGGCGGCGGCTTTCTCGGGTCGCTCTCGCGCTTCGAGGATTTCACCGAGGAGGACCTGCGGCGCTCCATCGTCTACGGCAGCGTGATGGCCTCATATAACGTCGAGGCCTTCTCCTGCGAGCGGTTGCGCAACCTGACCTTCGAGGACATCGACAAACGCTACTACGAGTTCCTGAAGATAACCCGTTTCGAGTAAGAGTGAGACCGGGGCATGCGGGACCATTTCCTCGTCGATTACCATATCCACACCACCCGCTGCGGCCATGCCGTGGGAGCCATGCGCGACTACGTCCTGGAGGCGCGGCAGGCGGGGTTGGCCGAGATGGGTTTCGCCGACCACTTCCCCATGCTGCACCTGCGCGACGCCCACCTGGCCATGGACCTTGAAGAAGTCCCCCTGTACATCGCCGAAGTGGAGGAGCTGCGCGCGGAGTTCCCGGGCTTTCCCATCCGGCTGGGCATAGAGGCCGACTACGTCCCCGAGGTGCTCGATCAGCTGGAAGACATGCTGGGGCGCTATTCTTTCGACTACGTATACGGCTCGGTCCATTTCGTGGACGGCTGGGCTTTCGACGACCCCCGCTGCCTGGACGGCTACGAATGCTGCGATATCGACCTGTTATACCGCCGTTATTTCGAGCTGCTGGCCGACGCCGCGGAGTGCGGGCTCTTCGACGCCCTTCCCCACCCCGACCTGGTCAAGAAGTTCGGCTACCGCCCGGAGGGGGACCTTGAAGAGATATACAGGGAATGCCTGGAGCGGGTGGCCCGCACCGGCCTGGCGGTAGAGATAAACACCGCGGGGCTTCGCAAGCCGGTAGCGGAGATCTATCCCGCTCCCGCTTTCCTGAAACAGGGACGGGAACTGGGCATCCCCGTCACCCTGGGCTCCGACGCCCACGCCCCCGACGAAGTCGGCCGTGACTTCAACCTGGCCCTGGCCCTGCTGGAGGAAGCCGGGTACGAGAGCATCACGGTGTTCGAGGGACGAAAAGCGAGGCAGCAGCTGATTTAAGGGTCAGCTCTGGCGCATGATGACTTCGCGGGCGGTCTTTTCCACCTGGTCCTGGGTGAAGGGCTTCTCCAGGTAATCGTCCACTCCTTCGCGCTTGGCCTGGGCGATGGTCTGGGGTGAGGAGTAGGCGGTCATCAGCACCACCTTGGTGTTGGGGAACTCGCGCTTGACCATCCGGGCCAGTTCCAGCCCGTTGATCTTGGGCATGCGGATATCCGCGAGGATGATGTCCGGGGGGTCCTTTTTGATCAGGTCCAGCGCCTCCGCGCCATCCTTGGCCTGCGTCACCGAGAAACCGGCTCGCTGCAGCCAGCGAGACACCAGGTGCCGCACGCCCTCGTTGTCGTCGACGATCATCAACTTTCCCATGTTATTCTCGGCCATTACCTACCACCGTCAACATCTCCCGCCTGCCTTTTTCAGTGTACCAGAAGTTTGATTATAAATGTCGTTCCCACATTCTCCTGTGAGCGTACGTCGATGGAGCCCCCGATGTCCAGAATGATTTTCTGAACAATGGCCAGTCCGAGTCCGGTGCCATCGTCCTTGTTGGTGTAGAAAGGCGCGAAGATGTTGGGCAGGACGTCCGGCTTGATGCCGAAACCCGTATCCTCCACCCGCACCTCGATGTGGCCGTCGCGGGTATTGCGTGCCCTCACCGTGAGAACCCCGCCCTGAGGCATGGAATGGAAGGCGTTCTCGAAGAGATTGGTGAAGACGTGGCGCAGCTGGTCCAGGGTCATCTTCACCCGGGGCAGGTTCTCTTCGAAGTCCTCCACCACCCGCAGGTTCTCGCGTCCGTTGACGCGGATGAAATCCGCCAGCAGGCGATGGAGATTGGCTGGCAGGTCGAGGAAGGAAGGCTCGGCCGTCACCGCCGCCGCGGTGGGGGCCTTGGAGAAAGAGAGCATGCCCGAGATCCACTGGTTGCACAGGGTGGCCTCGCGGCCGATCATCTCGATGAGATGGAGCCGGTCCGGGTCCTTCTCGGTTTCCTGCAATTCCTCCGCCAGCCCGATGATGGCGAAGAGGGGGTTCTTGACCTCGTGGGCGATCTTGGCCGCCATCTGCCCGAGGATGGAGAGGTGATCCTGCTGGCGCAGGCGCCCCTCCATGTCCTTGACGGTGGAGATGTCCATGAAGACCAGGGCCGCCCCCATCAGATCGCCATTCCCCCGGTGCAGGGGAAAAGCGTTAAAGGAGATGCTCACCCGGCGGCCTTCCCGGTTGGTGGTGACGATCTCGTGGCGGCGGAAAACACGCTGGTCCCCCAGAACCACGGCCAGGAGGTTCTTCAACGGGGCCAGGGGGCGCAGGGATTCCGCCGTCTCGAAATCCAGGTAGTCGACGCCGACGACTTCTTTGGCCGCTATGCCGGTTATCTCCACCGCCTCGCGGTTGAAGTACATCACGTTCCCGTCGGAGTCGACCATGATCACCCCGGAGATTATCTCCTCGATGAAATGCTCAGTGTATTCCTGGGTGTCCGCCAGCCATCGCAGGGTCTCCTGGCTCTGCTTGTACAGGTCGACATTGATGATGGCCACGGAGAGCTCGTGGCACAGGTTGGCCAGCAGGCTCATCTCGTCCTTGGTATATTCGTGGGGGTGGATGGTGGCGGTAATAGCCACGCCCACCGTCTCCCCCTTGGCCCGCAAGGCCATGATGATCTGGGTGGCGGGATTCCTGCCGTCGATATACGTCTCCGCCGCCTGGGGGTCTTCCGGCATCTGGTCGCGGATCATCACCTGGCCGGTGGAGAAGACCTTGCCGATGTTGCCCCGGTTGACCGGGACCTGCAGGGCGGTCACGGCAGAATCGTGGAAACCGCGATGCGCCGCTACCTTGAAGAACCGGCCGCTCTCGTCGGGTAGCAGCACCGCCCCGATGTTGGCCCCGGTCAGGCTGAGCATCACCGCGAGTATGTTGTTGACCATCTCGTTCAAGTCGAGGGTGGAACTGACCGCGCTGATGGCGTCCGCCAGGATGCCGAAGCGCAGGTTGAGGTCGGTAACCTCCTCGATCAGGGACTTGTTCTGCTCCCGGTAACGCTTCGACTCGATTACTACGAACGCCATGAGCGCGATGATCATCAGGGCGAACACGCCCTGGATGATGATGCGGGCCACGTCGTTGTCGCTATAGGAGAAGAAAACCATACCGGCCAGAAGAAGCACCGCGCAGATGACCGCCATCAGCATGACCAGGTCCCAGATGCGCTTCTTCCGTTCCAGGGTCTCTTCCGCCGACTGCTCCCGCTTATCCATGATTATGAATAGATTACCACTTGTAGAAAACTTTGTCATCCGAAGAGCGCACGGCCTGCCGCCGGAAAACCGCGCTGACGGTAGATGTAAGCGAGGTTAGGCCTAACGGCGCAGGCTCTCCTCGACCCAGGAGACGATCCGGTCCGCCTGGGGATTCTCAAGGCGGTGGTAGTCGGCCCCCAGCGCCTGGGCAATGCGGAAGGCCGGGGCGCCGGCCCGGAAGGCCGGGGCCCCGGGGACGCCCGGCAGGCTCCCGTTCCTGGAAGTGTCCAGCACCAGGCTTCGGACCCCTTCGGACTGGATTGCCTGGGCGTGGGCAAGGCTTTCTTTCAAGGGGTCGTCGGACCTGATGGCCACGTTGCCATGGCCATCGGTGATCAGGGTCATGGCTGGCAGTATATCCGGGTCCCGCTGCATCTCTTTCCTGATGATCTGCAGGCCCAGGGCCAGTCCGTGGCTCAAAGGGGTGGCTCCCCCGGTGGTCAGTTCCTTCAGATATATGCCCGCCAGCTGCACGCTGGAGGTGGGAGAGAGGGCCAGCGAAGCCCGCTCGTCCTTGAAAGAGATGAGCCCGACCCGGTCACGCTTCTGATAAGCGTCCTTGAGCAGGGCCATGACCGCCTCGCGGGCCGCCTCCATGCGGGCGGCGGCTCCCATGGAGGCACTGGCGTCCACCACGAAGAGCACCATGTTGCCCACCTTGCGCTTTCTCACCTTGGTCCGCAGGTCCTCCCGGCGGATCTCGAAAGTGCCGTCCTCGCCGCGTATGCGGCCGGCGGAGGCGGCGGCCCGGATGGTGGCGTCGAAGGCGATGTCCCGCATGTCATCTTCCCGGTCAGCGCGGGGGATGCGCGTGCCCACGGTCCGGCCGGAACTGCTCTCGGTGTTGACGAGAGTGCGCTTTCCGCCCCCGTTCCTGACCCCCCTGACGGCCGCGGCCGGCTCCAGCTTCGGCAGGGGGGCAGTGGTGTTTCCGTCCTCCCGCCGCTTCTCTTCTCCGAACAACTGCGCGGCCTCGGCCCGCTCGGGGGGAGCCTCGGCACTGTTGGGCACGCCCACCGGACGCGGCGGTGCGGATTCCTCGAAGTCCGGTCCCGGCTGAACCCGTGGGGGCGCCGGGGCGAGTTTTTTCTCGATGACGTGATCAAGCCGGTTGAGATCTTTCATCTCCCGGTCGAAGGGATCCTTGCGGAGGCGGTGGGCCAGCGCGAATTCCGCCACCGCCTTGATGTCGGAGAGTTCGACTTCCGTCCTCCCCTCCAGGGCGGCGCAAGCCAGGGCGGCGTTCATCATGGCCAGGTCGGCGCGGTGTCCACAGACCTCGAACTCCACGGCCACGTGGGTTATCAGCTCCAGCATAGGATCGGGCAGTTCTACCCCGGGCAGCAGTTCCCGGGCCCGCACGATGCGCTCTCGCAGTCCCTGCTGCTCCCGGCTGTAGGACTCACGCAGGGTTATGGGGTCCGTCAGAAAGCTCTTCCGACGCCTGATTATCTCCGCCCGGGCGGAACAGTCCCGCTCTCCCCTGACCTCGACGCAGAGGCCGAAGCGGTCCTCCATCTGCGGGCGCAGTTCACCCTCTTCCGGGTTCATGGTGCCGATCATGATGAAAGAAGAAGGGTGAGAAAAGGAGACTCCCTCCCTCTCGACCACGTTCATACCCATGGCCGCGGCGTCCAGCAGGATATCGACGATGTGGTCGTCCAGCAGATTGACCTCATCGATGTACAGGATGGCCCGGTTGGCCCGGGCCAGCAAGCCCGGCTCGAAGTTCTTCTCACCTCGCTGGATGGCGGCTTCGATGTCGAGGGTGCCCACCACGCGATCCTCGGAAGCGTTGAGGGGCAGGTCCACCAGGCTCACCTTGCGTACGGCCGAAACCGGGCCTTCGCCTTCCCGCAGGAGGCGCCCGCAGTCGTCGCACATCCGGTTGGCGTCGGTGGGGTGGCAGGAAAAGCGGCACCCGGCGGAGACCTCTATCTCCGGCAGCAGGTCGGCCAGGGCCCGCACCGCGGTGGACTTGCCCGTGCCCCGCTCACCCTTGATCAGGACCCCCCCGATGGAAGGGTTGACGGCGTTGATGATCAAAGCCGTCTTCATCCGCTCCTGGCCCACGACGGCCGTGAAGGGAAACGCCGCGCCGGACAGTGACAATGCCTCACCCCGTTCTTTCTCAAGGGAATACGCGGACACGCATTCAGATATTAATTCTGTCATCTTCTACAATTTACCTTTTATATCCAGACCCGATATGTGGCGCTCTTGGCAAAAAAACCGCCATTGTGCCGGTCGGGGTTGGGTTGTGCTATCATAATTCTGTTCCTACAAGATGGTGTGACCGGGCGGCGCACGCAGTCCCTTAAGGTGTAAAGGAGGTCCTCTATGGAAATCTCAGTGCGCAAAGCCGGGGCCGATGGCTCCATCGCTATCATAGATATCGATGGGGTGGTGGATTCGGAAACGGTTGAGCAGTTCGAGAGCGCGATCGACGGCATCCTGGAAGACGGGTGCTACAACCTTGTACTGGACCTGGCGGGGATGAACTACATAAACACCGCCGGACTTTCGATAATCGCGGATACCTTCAAGAAGGCCCAGCAGAACAAGGGGGCCCTGAAGATCCTCAACGCCACCGAGACCATCAGGGAGTTGCTGGACGTAGTACGCTTCACCAAGATCATAGACCTGTACGAAGAGGAGAACGCGGCCATCACCAGCTTCGAGGGATGACCCCTTCTTTTCATGCTGCACCGCATCGCACCCGAAAGGGTTAAGAGATGGCTGACAAAGACCCGTTGAGCCGGGCGCAGGAAGCTCCTGACGACCTCGAGTCGCTCAACCTCCAGCTCCAGAAGATGGAGACCCTCTACCAGGTGGGCCAGATCCTCACCGCCTCCCTCGACCTGCCGACCCGCCTCGAAAACGTGGTCGATCTGGCCTTGGAGCTTCTGGCCGCCGACCGTGGATCCATCATGCTCCTGGACGAGCGCCAGGAAGAACTGTTCATGGTGACGTTCAGGGGCCTCAGCCCCGACGCCATCAATGCCCGCGTCAAACTGGGGGAGGGTATCGTCGGCTGGGTGGCCGAACACCACGAGCCCCTGATGTTGCAGGACGTAGTCTCCGACGACCGCTTCAAGGGAACCAACCCCGATATCCGGAGCGCCCTGGCCATCCCCCTCATGGCGGAAGACCGCCTCATCGGGGTACTTAACATCTCCACCATGCGGAAGCACCATTTCGGCCAGGAGGACCTGGTATACCTGACCGCTTTCGCCGACCTGGCGGCAATGGCCATCCAGAACGCCTCACTCTACAACCGCCTCCAGCGCAAGCAGGAGGAGCTGGAGAAGGAGCTCGCCCTGGCCAGCCGCATCCAGCAGTCCATCATCGCCAAGCACGTACCCTGCGCGGCCGTCAAGCTGCTCGCCCGGTTGATGCCCGCTTCGGCCGTGGGGGGCGATTTCTACAGCATCATCCCCCTGGCAAAGGACTCGCGCTTCTGTTTCTATTGCTCCTCGCATATCCAGGACCAGTGCGCCACCCTGCGCTCCGAGGTCTGTCCCAACAAATTCGGAGTGATGATCGGCGACGTGGCCAACAAGGGGCTACCCGCCGCCCTGATCATGGCCGTCCTGACCACTTCCCTCTATGAGTTGGGGAAGGCCCACACCTCCCCCAAGATCATCCTCTCCGAGGCCAACTCCACCTTCCGCCGCTGCTTCCACGAGTCGCAATACAATTTCGCCACCCTCTTCTACGGCTTCTTCGACGGGACCACCCACGGCTTCACCTACTCCAAGGCAGGCCACGACGCGCCGCTGCTGGTACGCCGGGCCGACGGCAGGGTGGAATCGCTGGAGGCCGAGGGTTACCCCGTCGGGCTGAAAGAGGACGGCGAGTTCGAGGAGCGGACGGTGCTGCTCAAGCGCGGCGACCGCCTGATCCTGTTCACCGACGGGCTGACAGGCGCCCTCAACGCCAATAAGGAGGTGTACGGGCGCAAGCGTTTCATCTCTTTCGTGGAGGAGCACTGGGACAACGATATCGAGACCCTCCTCGACCACCTCATAGACGAGGTCATGCTGTTCACCGGCGACGCCCCCCAGCCCGACGACATCGCCGTCCTGATGATGGACCTTGAGGAGGAGTACGACCTCACCATGACCATCGGAACGGACGTCAAGGAGATACGCTCGGTGATTCTGAACGTCCTGCAGACGCTGGAAACCCTGGAGAGCGAGGACAGCATGATCCTCCGGCTCTGCCTGGAGGAGCTTATCCACAACGCCATGGAACACGGCAACTGCCACGATACATCGAAGAGGATATACATCACCCTGAAGAAGGCGGATGGGCTGGCCTACATCAAGGTCAGGGACGAAGGGCCGGGTTTCGATTACGAGGAGGTATTGAAACGGAACATCACCGAAGGCCGGGACCTCCTCTCGGTGCGCGGCAGAGGGCTGTGGCTGGTGCGCCACTACGCCAGGGAGCTGCTCTTCAACCGGGAGGGCAACGAGTTAACCCTGGTCTTCAAGCTCTAGCGCCGACGGGCGTCCGCGTTGGACGGGCATCCCTCATATGAAATTCCCCATATGGTATGATATAACGTGTTTTTCACGTTCCACACCGTCAAGGAAAAAGGGGCGGGGGCGGGGAAACTTTACGTAGGAGTTTGAGGAGGTTGATCATCTTGCATAGATGCCAGACGGGCCGGATCAGGAGCCTTGCGGGGCTGCTGGTCGCTATGGCCCTTATGTTCACGGCCGTTGCTTATGCTCCGGCCGATCCCGTTCAGGACAAGAAACAGCAGGCAGAACAGATCAAGAACGAGGTCCAGGCCATCGATTCCCGCATGGAGATCGTGGTCGAGCAGTACAACTCGGCTGTCCTGCGGGTCGAGCAGAACCGGGCGGCCATCGAGCAGAACGAAGCGGAGATCGCCGCCATGCAGGAGACCATCCGGGAGCGGCAGGCCATCCTGGGCGAGCGGCTGAAAGAGATGTACATCAACGGCAATACCGACGTCCTCGAGGTACTCACCGACTGTAAGAGCGCCGACGACCTCATCTCCAACATGTCCCTGGCGAGGCGCATCAGCGACTACGACGTCGATATCATCAGGTCGGTCAGCGCGTCCCGCGACGAACTGGGCACGGCCACCCAGGAGCTGGCGGCCCGCAAGGCCGAGCTGCAGGCATCCCTGGACGACGCGGCCGGCCAGAAGGCGAGCATCGAATCGGAGCTGGCGAGGCGCAAGGAGCTGCTGGCCGGGGTGGAATCGGAGGTCAACGCCCTCATCGCAACCGAGCAGAACCAGCAGTCGACGACTACCAGGACAACGAACGGCACCCCCAGGCGCGACCCCAGCTACACGCCCCCATCCCCCAACCCCAACGCCCCCGCGGTGGTCAGGGTGGCCTACGCCCAGCTGGGCAAACCCTACGTGTACGCAGGCTCGGGCCCCGACGTCTTCGACTGCTCCGGACTGGTGATGTACTGTTACGCCCAGGTCGGGATACGCCTGCCCCACAGCTCCTACGCCCAGCATAACTGCGGCAGCCCTGTTGCCTACGAGGACCTGCAGCCGGGAGACCTGGTGTTTTTCCATGGTTACGGCCACGTGGGAATGTATATCGGTGACGGTAATTATATCCACGCCCCGCAGACCGGGGACGTGGTCAAGATCTCCGACCTGGGTAGAAGGCGTGATTTCTGCGGGGCCTGTCGTCCCCGTTAGGGCTCGCGGGCCGGCGCCCGGATCGATAACCCGTGATGATGGGAGTTGACATGAAGAATACGGCCCTTTATTACCACCCGATCTTTCTGGAGCACGACAACGGCTTCGGGCATCCAGAGCGTCCCGAACGACTGACTACCACCCTTGAGACCCTGGAAGAAGGCGGGCTCCTGGCCAAGCTGGACCGGCGCGAACCCGCCGCCACTACCGAGGAGGTCGTCGCCCTGGTGCACCCCCAGGCCCATATCGACCGCGTGAGGGTCCTGGCCGAGAAAGGCGGGGGGCACCTGGACATGGACACTCCCGTCTCGGCCCGTTCGTATGAGGCAGCCCTCTTTTCGGCCGGCGCCGCGGTGGACGCGGTCAGCGCCGTCATCAAGGGGGATACCGACAACGCCTTCTGCCTGAACCGCCCACCGGGGCACCACGCCACCATCAACAGGGGCATGGGCTTCTGCATATTCAACAATATCGCCATCGGCGCCAGGTACGCCCAGAAGAACCTCGGGATCGAGCGGGTGCTGATCGTGGACTGGGACGCCCACCATGGCAACGGGGTCGAGGACATCTTTTTCGAGGACGATTCGGTGCTATACGCCTCTATGCATCAGTACCCCCACTACCCTGGCAGCGGAGCTTCCTCCGAGGTCGGGGCCGGACGCGGCAAGGGCTTCACCATCAACTTCCCCTTCCCCGCTTTCACGGGGGAAAGCGCCTACCTCCAGGCCTTGAGCGAAGTCGTCCTGCCGGTGGCCAGGTCGTTCAAGCCCCAACTGGTTATGATCGCGGCGGGTTATGACGCCCACCACGCCGACCTGCTCTGTTCCATGCAGCTGACCACCGAGAGCTACGCCAAAATGACGGAGATGCTCATGGACCTGGCCGATGAATTCGCTGACGGCAGGCTTGTCGCCACCCTCGAGGGGGGATACAACCTCAGCGCCATCGCCGCCTCCGCCTTCAACACCATCTCGACCATGTCCGAGAGCGGCCTGCTGATGCAGGAGTCGGGGGCGCCGGAAGAGCGGCCCTCCAGCCGGACCCAGGAGGTCATACAGTCCACCCGGACAGCCCTGGCCCCATACTGGAAGCTGTGAAAGAACCCGTTTTCTTGTATTATGAAATAAAAATTCCGGAGCTTTAGGCGGGGGAGGACAAGATGGACATACAGACACTTCTACAATACGCGGTGGAGCAGCAGGCTTCCGACCTTCACCTCAAGGCCGGCAGCCCGGCTTTCGTCCGGGTCGACGGCGACCTTTTAAAGACGGAGTTCCCGCGCCTCTCGCCCACCGATACCGTGGAAGCCGCCTATGCCCTGATGAACGAGAAGCAGGCCAAGCGTTTCGCCGAGTACAACGAGGTCGACTTCGCCTATTCCATCGCCGGGCTAGGCCGTTTCAGGGCCAACATCTTCAAGCAGCGCGGCACGGTGGGCATCGCCATCCGCCGCGTCCTCACAACCGCCATCCCCTCCTTCGAGGAGTTGGGCCTGCCGCCGGCACTGCGTCGCCTGGCGGAAGAGTCCCGCGGACTTATCCTGGTCACCGGGCCGGCCGGAGCGGGCAAGACCACCACCCTGGCCGCCATCATCGACTACATCAACACCAACAAGAAGCTTAACATCATAACCATCGAGGACCCCATCGAGGTCCTGCACATGGACAAGAAGAGCATCGTCCACCAGCGGGAGATCGGTACCGATACCGATACCTACGCCGACGCTCTCAAATACGTCACCCGGCAGGACCCGGACGTCATCCTCATCGGCGAGATGCGGGACCCCGAGACGGTGATGGCGGCCATGAACACCGCCATGACCGGCCACCTGGTACTCTCCTCCTTCCACACTATCGACACCACGGAGACGGTAAACCGCATAATCGACTTCTTCCCGCCCCTGCAGCAGAAGCAGATCCGCCTGACCCTGGCCTCCATCGTACGCGGTATCGTCTCCCAGCGGCTGCTCCCCCTGAAGGATCGCAGCGGCCGCGTACCCGCAACCGAGGTAATGATGATGACCGGCCGCCTGTCGGAGTCCCTTATCAACGAGGAGTCCACCATCGTGATGCGGGAGATCATCTCGGAAGGCGACTTCTACGGCATGCAGACCTTCGACCAGTCCCTGGTGGACCTCTACCGCTATGGCCTGATCGATTACAACACCGCGGTAAACGCGGCCACCAATCCCCACGATTTCACCCTGGCCCTCAAACAGCTGGGGCTGGACGTGGAGGAGCATCTCCTGGGCAAATAACCGGGGGGTCAAGGGAAAAAAAAGGGCGGCCGGGAGGCCGCCCTTTTTTTTGCTGGTATGTGCCGGATTTTTCAGGCCTTCTTCGCGGCCTTCTTCTCGAGCTTGCTTACAGCCTTGGCAGACTTCGCCGCCGCTTTGTCCAGCTTTTTCATGGCCTTGGCTAGCTTGGACTGCTTCTTCTCGAGCTTGCCGAGCTTTTTCTCAGCCTTGTGAAGCTTCTTGTCTCCGCAACTCATTCCCTGCTCCTCCTTTCCCTAGGTCAGAACTTCAAAAGTAAAACCGTTAATCCCCTTGAAGCGAGACGTGCATCTATTATACCCCATTTGGAAAATCCGCCAAACCCGGTCGACCGAAGCCGCTACCGGCTTTCCAGGAAGGCCAGGATGCCGGCGGCAATGGCTTCCGCCACCTCCTGGCGGTGCGCGTCGGCGAAGGCCTGGTTGTTCTCAAGGGTGAGGGTGGGCACCAGGCTCCAGATATCGTAGGAGAAGATGGGGCCGTAGTTGCCGGTCCCGGTGGCTCCGCGGTTTTCCACCACCATACCGCCGTTGGGGACCTCGAAGTGGCTTCGAAGATACGCGTACATGGCCTGGTGAAAGAGGGGGGCCTGGTACTCGCTGGCCGCCTGCACCGCCGGGTCGATGTAGGCGGTGCGTCCGCTGTCGGAGTTGGCCTTCCAGTTGTAGGGTTCGGGGCCGGGGTAGAAGGTGGTGGGGCTGGCGATGCCCGGATCGGTGTGGATGTGGACGATGATGGCCGCGCCGGCCTGGTTGGCGATGACCGCGCGCTGCTTGAGGTCCACCGGGTCGTAGACGGACTGCTTGGTCATGACCACGGTGGCTCCGTTGGCCTCCAGGACGGCCTTGGCGCGCAGGGCGATGTCGTAGACTATCTCGATCTCCGGGTAGTTGGACCAATCCATGGTGTTAAGGCCGGTAACCGGGTCGATGTTGTAGGGAGTGTCGGCGTGGCCAGGGTCCAGGCAGACCACATGAGCGTCTCGCAGCCCGTACATGGCCCGCTCGCAGACCACCTCGGCACCGGTGGAGCTCACCAGGGTGGAAACGTCGTAGCTCTGGAGGTAGTCGCCCAGGTTGTAGGAGCGGCGGGTGCGGGGAGGGATGGTGTCCCGGGGGCCCTGTGACTCACCCTCGCCGGACTGGAGGCGCATGTCCACCTCGGCCGGGGTGTCGCCGGGGTTCTGCACCAGTACCCAGGTCTCGAAGCCCGGGGCGGTGCAGCCCTCGGCCAGGTACCAGGTGGAAGCGGGGGCGGTGACCCCGGTGGAGTCGTGGGCCCAGGTGCGGGAGTTGCCGTACATGGCCCGCTCGCAGACCACCTCGGCACCGGTGGAGCTCACCAGGGTGGAAACGTCGTAGCTCTGGAGGTAGTCGCCCAGGTTGTAGGAGCGGCGGGTGCGGGGAGGGATGGTGTCCCGGGGGCCCTGTGACTCACCCTCGCCGGACTGGAGGCGCATGTCCACCTCGGCCGGGGTGTCGCCGGGGTTCTGCACCAGTACCCAGGTCTCGAAGCCCGGGGCGGTGCAGCCCTCGGCCAGGTACCAGGTGGAAGCGGGGGCGGTGACCCCGGTGGAGTCGTGGGCCCAGGTGCGGGAGTTGCCGTACATGGCCCGCTCGCAGACCACCTCGGCACCGGTGGAGCTCACCAGGGTGGAAACGTCGTAGCTCTGGAGGTAGTCGCCCAGGTTGTAGGAGCGGCGGGTGCGGGGAGGGATGGTGTCCCGGGGGCCCTGTGACTCACCCTCGCCGGACTGGAGGCGCATGTCCACCTCGGCCGGGGTGTCGCCGGGGTTCTGCACCAGTACCCAGGTCTCGAAGCCCGGGGCGGTGCAGCCCTCGGCCAGGTACCAGGTGGAAGCGGGGGCGGTGACCCCGGTGGAGTCGTGGGCCCAGGTGCGGGAATTGCCGTACATGGCCCGCTCGCAGACCACCTCGGCACCGGTGGCGCTCACCAGGGTGGAGACGTCGTAGCTCTGGAGGTAGTCGCCCAGGTTGTAGGAGCGGCGGGTGCGGGGAGGGATGGTGTCCCGGGGGCCCTGTGACTCACCCTCGCCGGACTGGAGGCGCATGTCCACCTCGGCCGGGGTGTCGCCGGGGTTCTGCACCAGTACCCAGGTCTCGAAGCCCGGGGCGGTGCAGCCCTCGGCCAGGTACCAGGTGGAAGCGGGGGCGGTGACCCCGGTGGAGTCGTGGGCCCAGGTGCGCACCTGGTCCGCGCCTGTCTGCAGGGGCAAGCCCAGGATCAGGGCGGGCAACAGCAAGGCCGCCGCGGCTCGTGCCGCCGGCGCGGCCGCAGCCCTTCGCGGGCCTGGAGAGCCCGCTCTTCCTTTTCTTCCTGCAATCCTCATAATGACTAATACTTTACACCCTGAACGGGTAAACTAGATTGTGAGCTGTTCTTATCGGGAACCAGGGGGTGGTTATGGGCGGTGTTAACCCGGACCGGCTGGTCATCGCGCAGGTGTCCGACATCCATTGCGGCGACCCGCGTTTCGATCACGCCCTCATGCGCACCTGCATCGAAACCGTCAACCAGGCACGGCCCGACCTCCTGGTAGTGGCCGGCGACCTCACCGTCAACGGTTACCGGGACGAATACGATGAAGCCATGGAGCACCTGGCACTCTTCGAATGCCGTAAGAAGCTGGTCATCGCCGGCAACCACGACTGCCGCAACGTGGGCTTTCTTCACTTCGAAGAACTGGTGGGCCTGCGCTCTCACGTCTACTCCCTCCGCCACCCCGCCGCCGCTCCCGGCGGGGGAGACGGCGAGGTCAAGGTGGTCTGTATCGATTCCAACAAACCCGACCTGGACGACGGGGATGTGGGGCGGCAGAAGTATTTCTATGTCCGCAGCGAGATCAGTGGGGACGAGGCCTTTAAAATCGTGGTACTCCATCACCACCTGGTGACCATACCCGGCACTGGGCGCGAGCGCAACGTGGTGCTGGACGCGGGCGACGTACTCCGCCTCCTCGCCGAGTTGAGGGTGGACCTGGTGCTGTCGGGGCACAAGCACGTGCCCTGGGTGTGGCCGATATCGGGCATGTACCTGGTGACGTCGGGTACGGCCGCCACCCACCGCACCCGCGGTTTCACCCCGCCCGGCTTCAACCTCATCGAGGTGGAAGGTGACCGCGTCGTCGTATCCATGGTCTCCAGCCTCGACGGCTCGCGCCTGACCAGTGCCTACCCCCGCCGCCATGCCGTCTGCATGGAGTTCGACGTCTGACGGGAAGCGCCTGCCTGAAGACGGCGCCGGCTGGACTTCTTTATTGAGGTGTTGTTTCATAATACGCGTGCAGGACTACACCGTTAAAGAAAACCCGCGCGCCAGGCGCGTCATCATCAAGCTGACCTTCCACGAAGGGCTGGTGGTGGTAGTGCCCCGGGGCTTCAGCCATGCCCGGATCCCGGGCCTGCTGTGGGAGAGGCGCGGGTGGATCGAGAGCAAGTCCGCTGAACTTGAAGCCCAGCGCGCCGTCCTCGAGACGGAGCCGTCCGGCGGCGTGCCGTCCAAGCTCCTGCTGAGGAGCCTGGAAGAGGAATGGCGAGTCGATTACCAGCCGGGGCGTTCGGGCCGCGTCACCGTCATCGGAGAGACCTGCCGGCACTCTGCTGGTATCTGCCGGCCCCGGCGACCAGCGCGCCTGCACCCAGGCCCTCCGCCACTGGCTGGTCCGCAAGACTCACCGGGATATCAAGCCGCGGCTGGAGGACCTGGCCGGGTTCTACGGTTTCGAGTTCAACCGCGTATTCGTGAGGTCTCAGCGGACCAGGTGGGCCAGCTGCTCAGCCCAGAAAAACGTCAACCTCAACCTCAAGCTGCTCTTCCTGCCTGAGGATCTCGTCCGTTACGTGCTGGTACACGAACTGTGCCACACCGTCCACTTCGACCACTCGCCGGAGTTCTGGGGGCTGCTGAGCAGCCTCATCCCGCACTGCCGGGAAATGCAGCGTGAGCTACGTGACGCCTGGAAATACGTGCCCGCCTGGCTCGAAATGATGAGCTGAGGTGACGGGGAAGGAAAGTTGGGGTCAGACCCCTTCTCCACTTCAAGGCCGGCCACGGTCAGAAGCGGGAGAAAGTGGAGAAGGGGTCTGACCCCAACTTTCCTTCCCCGCTACAGTCCGGTGGAGCCGAAGCCGCCGGCGCCGCGAGCGGTGTCGTCGAGCTCATCGACCACTTCGACGCGAGGCGTCTCCACCCTCTGGATGACCATCTGGGCGATGCGGTCTCCTTTGCTGACGCCGAAAGGCTCTTTTCCGTGGTTGATCAGGATGATCTTGACCTCCCCGCGATAATGGCAGTCAATGAGGCCGGGGGTGTTGACGATGCTGATGCCGTGCTTGGCCGCCAGGCCGGAGCGCGGCTGGACGAAGGCGGCGTAGCCCTCGGGCAGGGCCATGGCGAAGCCGGCCGAGACCAGGGCCTGGTCGCCTGGTTGAAGGGTCAGGTCCTCGGCGCTGCACAGGTCCATCCCGGCGTCGCCGGCATGGGCGTAGGCAGGCAAGGGAAGCCCCTCCGCCAGGCGCTTGATCCGCAACACCGGCCCGGGAGGCTCCGCCGCCGCTTCCGCGACAGCTTCCATCTCGAGCAGGGGAGCCAGCCGGAAATAGCCGAGCTTGTGGTAGAACAGCTCCAGCTCGCGCCGCCACTCCTCCTCGCCGTTGATGGCCTTGCGCATCTCGCCGCCCATGACTTCCATGTCGAAATCGCTCCCGCCGGAGAAGCGGTAGGTCAGCCGGTAACGAGCCCGCCCGCTGTAGGCGTAGCCGTTCTCCAGGAAGATGGCCGCCCGGCCCGACCAGCTGTCGATCTCGTAACGCCCCAGCACCGCCCGGACCTCGCCCTCGAAGAGAAAGATGTAGGGCGGCGTGGAGCGGTAGAACCAGGGCAGGTAAGCGGCGCCGGGGCGCCCGGCCGAAAGGGCCTCCCGGAGTTCTTCATAGATTTCTTGAGCTTTGCGTTTCCTGTTCGTCCATGGGGGTATTCTAGCACACCCTCAGACCGGCGGGCGGTCGGGCTCGATCTGGGTGTTGTCCTTTAAGACGATGCCCTTCTCGATGGCGTAGAGGACGGCGTTGGTGCGGTCGGTGACCTTGATCTTTTTGAAGATGTTGCGGATATGCACCTTCACCGTGAGCTCGCTGATGAAGAGGAGGTCGGCGATCTGGCGGTTGTTGTAGCCCCGGCTCATCAGCTTGAGCACGTCGGTCTCGCGCTGCGAAAGGCCGGCGGCGTCGTCCGTCTTCTGGCGCTTCTTCGCACCGGGCGAGTTTATCTCGTCGAGGAGCTTGCGGGCCACCGAAGAGGAGATGAGGGTCTCTCCCCCGGCGGCCGCCTGTACCGCCTTGACCAGTTCCTCCTTGGCCGCGTCCTTGATGACGTAGCCGATGGCCCCCGCCTTGATGGCCTGCATGGCGAACTCCTCGTCGTCGTAGACGGTGAGGGTGATGGCCTCTATGCCGGGGTGGCTCTTCTTGATGCGGCGGATGACCTCGATGCCGTTGATGCCCGGCAGCTGGATGTCCACGATGACCACGTCGGGGGTGAACTTCTCCACCTTGGTCAGGGCCTCCTCGCCGCTCTTGGCCACCGCCACCACGCGTATGCCTCCCTGCTTCTCCAGTATGCGCACCAGGCCCTCGCGGACAACTTCGTGGTCGTCCACCACCATGACGTTGATGATTTTCTCCGTCTCTTTCGCGGCCATCTCTTCTCGCCGTTTCCTTAGTCTCTCGATATCAATGGGAGTTTAATACTAACCAGTGTACCCCGTCCGAGGAAAGACTGTACCGAAAAATCTCCCCCCATCAGCTCTACCCGCTCCCGCATGGCCAGCAGGCCCAGGTGGCGCCCGCGCTCCTGCTCCGCCTCGACCTCCGTCAAGTCGAAGCCCCTGCCGTTGTCCTCGATGGTCAGTATCAACTGGCCTTCCTTCTCGCGCGACTTGATCCAGGCCGCGTCGGCCTGGGAGTGTTTGCGGATGTTGGTCAGGGCCTCCTGCATGATGCGGAAGATGACCAGCTCCGCCGCCTTGGTCAGGTTCTCCATGCCCTCCAGCTCGACGTTGGCGCTGATGGCGTACTCCTCCTCGAAGTTCTCGGCATAACGTCGGAGGGTCTCCTGCAGGCCGAGTATCTCCAGCGAGCTGGGGCGCAGGTTGCCGATGATGGCCCGCAGTTCCTGCATGCACTCCTTGGCCTGCTTCTGGACCTCCACGATCTCCTCCCCCGCCAGCTCCGTCTCGTCGCTCATGAAGTCAAGCGCGAAGCCGGCCGAGTAGATTATCTTAAGAAGGGACTGGGCGATGGAGTCGTGCAGGTCCCGGGCGATACGGGCGCGCTCCTCCTCGTGGGCCGTGTTGACCCGCGACATCAGGTGGTCGAGGGCCCTCCCTTTCATCACCACCTCGCGGTAGAGGCGGGCGTTCTCCAGGGCCAGGCCGATGGTGTCGGCGTATATCTGGAAAAGCTCCATGTCCCAGTCGCTGATCTCCAGGTGCTCCGGTCCAGCCTCCAGGTATAGCAGGCCGCGGGGCGACCCCTTGGGGTTGATGGGGACCAGGGCGAAAGCCGCCTCGGGCATGGGCCTTACAAGAAGAAGGGAGGCGGGAGGGGGTTCCCCTTTACGCACCGTGATGATGGAGGGACGGAAGAAGGCCTTGCTCTCCAGCGAGAGCCCGAAGGGTGAGATGGGATAGTAGCGCACGGGGTCGAGGTACGACTGCCCCCAGTTCTCGTCCCTGACCGATACGGCCGAGACCGGCAGGAGGGAGTCCCGCTCGTAGAGGAAGAAGATGGCCCGCTCGAACCCCATGCTCCAGCAAGCCGTGCCGGTGATCCGCTCCATCAGTTCCCCCCGGTCGAGGATGACCCGGAACTGGTTGAGCAGGCGGTTGAAGCTGGCGATGCTCTCCCTCTGGTGGTTGAGGTACGAGGCGGTCAGGGGCGAGATGATCTTGTTGGAGTAACTGTCCAGCGCCTCCATCAGGTCCAGCAGCTCCCCCTCGTCAGCCACGTCGGACAGGTTCTCGCGCATGTACTTCCAACCGATGCGCTTGCCGTTGTTGATGATGTTTATGAAGTCCTTCAGCTCGAACCCCTGGGACTCCCGCGCCACTGCCAGCCTGCCCAGCACCGAGAGATATTCCCTGTAGGCCTGGCCGCCGCCGCGCAGGTAGGTGATGAAGTCGTGGTTGATGCGCATGATCTGCCGCTTCACGTCGCCCTGGATCTCATCGGTCATCTCACGGTAGAAGGGGACGTTGGCCTTGAAGTCCTCCAGCATCCTGTTCATGATCTCTTCCAGACCCTGTTCGAGCCGGTCTATGATGCGTTCGTTCATTCCGCCGTCATTCCATCACGAAATAGATGATTTTGTCGTTGTTCTCCTCGTTGGTCTCCCTGGGGACGGGCCCGGCCATGATCTCCAGTATGTTGCGGACGCCTCCCTGGGTGGGCACCAGGCCCGTGAAGGTCACCTCCGCTTGTTCCCCCGCCTTGACGTCGACCTCCTTGGTCTCCGTGAAGGGGTTGGTGTTGGTGGTTGAATAGAGGGTCACTTTAACGGGCACCCGGACCTCGTCGCGGTTGCCCTGGTTCTCCACGATAACCGTGACCGAGATGGTACCGCTGGCCGGGAGGTGAAAGACGTTCTCGCCGTTGTTGACCTCCAGGCGGCCGGTGGGGTCCAGGGTCACCTTGCCCAGCGCCACCCCGTGCACCTCTGTCCCCCGCAAGGCCTGGATAAGCGCCTCGATGCTCTCGGGAGTCGCCTCGGAGAGGCTGCCAAGCCACTGCGATTCCGGCACGGCCGCGTCTATCCTCTTGTCCTGGAGAACTTCGTTGGTCTTCCGCTTGAAGAAATCGTAATCGCCGTCGGCGAAGAGGAGCTCGCTCATCTCGTCGGCGATGTTGCTCACGTAGATTGAGGTGTCGATGGTGTTGAAGAGGACGTTGATGATGTCCGAGCGATATTTTTCCATGGCGCGGTAGCGCCGCTCGGCGCAGATCTTCAGGGCGGAATCGGGGATGGCCAGCAGCTCCGGCGGCTGGATGGCGTAAAGGCCGTCCCTCACCTCCTGGCACCCGTCCACGATCGATTTAAGCTCCGTGTCCATCCTGTCCCGGTCGGACATCAGTAGAAGCGAGGTCGTCGACCAGGGCTTCGCGGCGGGCATTGAGGTCGTTGGACTGCTCGATCCAGGGGGTGACTGCTTCCATGTATTCGACGTATTCGGTGTTCGAGACGGTTTCTTCCTGTTTGCAGGTGAGGTTGAATATCCAGCATCCCAGTAGAAGCACCAGGACGACGGCGATGATAAAGGGGGCCGGGTTTCGCTTCCTCTTATAGAACCTGGGGGCTCTTACCGCCGCGTACATGAGCACCCTCCCATTCTCTCTCCCATATATTCATCCTCCGGCATAATCATCCCTTTAAAGCTCAGACGGCCCTGGGGCCGTCTTTGTTACTAATACTAAGCCTTATTTAGGACGTTTTTCGAGCACCACGCTATGATACACTAACCCGCGATTTTGAAACAACCGTAGCGGCTATGGCGTTTCAGCGGAAGAAGCATGGCGGGACGAAAAAGCCGGAGCGATTTCGCTCCGGCTTTTTTCTGGTGGGCGAGGCGGGACTCGAACCCGCACACCTTTGCAGGCACAGGGTCCTGAACCCTGCGCGTCTACCAAATTCCGCCACTCGCCCAGTTTTTCAACTCCAACATTATAGCATAAGGCCGCGCATCTGCCAGACCCTCCGCCAAGGACTATCCGGCGGTCGAATCTGGGCTCGTCGCAGCGGCATGGGCTGGCCGAGCACTTGGGGCATCCGCCGGCATACTTGGCCACCGCGGTGTCCAGGTCGATACCGCAGAGAGAGGCCAGGCTGGCCAGCCAGGCGAAGACGTCGGCGAACTCGTCGGCCAGGGCCAGGGGATCGCCGCGCCGCAGATCGCGCGAGAGCTCGCCCACCTCCTCCACCAGCCAGGCGAAGGTGCCGAGCCTTCCCCGGGCCGCGTCCTTGTCGTAATAGCAATCCCTGATCCTCTGCTGGAACTCCGCTATCTCCATCCGTACCTCCCGGTCAGACTAGTAGTTGATGAATTCGAAACGCTGGTGCCTCTCGCCCCATGCCAGCAGGGGCTTGAGCGCTACTTGCCTCAGCTTCCAGGGCAGCCTCTCCGCCAGCAGCAGCCGGTCCAGGCCCCACTCTAGCGGCTTACCCGCCCTTCCCAGGTCGTAGACCCGGGAGTACAGCTCCGCCACCGGGTAGAAGTTCTCGCGGATGAGGCGGAAGGCGGGAGCGGAGAAGGCGGGGGCATCCAGGGCGGACCGGCCGTCGAAGATGGTGTCGACGTGCCGCTCGCTCAGCAGGCCCTCCTCCCGGCACTTCTCGTAGAGGCGGGTGTGGGGGTAGGGGTGGAAAGTGGAGACCTGCATGCAATCTGGGCGGGCCCGGGCGTTGAGCTTCACCGTATCGAGCAGTTCCGGGGTGCCTTCCCCCGGCAGGCCGGTCATGTTGGTGGAGACCGTCTTCATGCCCAACTCGCGGCAGAGGTGGAAGGCCCGCACGATGCGCTCCTCCGGCATAGGGCGGTTGAGTACCTCCCGGCGCATGCGCTTATTGCCGCTCTCGATGCCCATGCAGATAACGCTGCAGCCCGCTCCGGCGAAGAGGCGGGCCGTCTCCTCATCCAGGATGTTGGCGCGGCTATTGCAGATGAAGGGCAGGTCCACTTCGCGGCGGTAGCGCTCCGCCAGCTCCCCGAACCACTTCTTGGTCGAGGGTGAGGATGTCGTCGTCGAAGCGGATATACTTCAGCCGTCCGCCGGTATCGGCCGCGATTATCTGCGTGCACCTCCCGCATGACGTTGTCCACGCTACGGAAGCGCACGTACTTCTCCGGGTTGGGGTAGACGGCCTTCTGGACGTGGTTTGAACAGTAGGAGCAGTTGTAGGGGCAGCCGCGCGAAGCCATCAGGGTACCCCGCTCGTGCTGCTGGTCGCAGAAGTCGGCAGGGTCGAATATCTCCCGATCCGGCAGGGGCAGGCTGTCCAGGTCCTCCACCAGGGGGCGCACCGGGTTGCGAATGACCTCTTCCCCGTTCCTCGCCCAGAAGGAGTCGATATGGTGGTGGTCCCGCCCTTCGGAAAGGGCCGCGCACAGCTCGGCCAGCGCTTCTTCTCCCTCCCCCAGGCAGACCAGGTCCAGGACGGAAGAAAGGAGGGCGCCCTCGGGGTCGATGGTGGTGTGGGCGCCGCCGCAGACCAGGGGAGTGCCCGGAAAAGACTCGCGCGCCCACCCCGCCCACTTGCGGACGTGGGGGAAGAGGTGGGTGGTACTGGAGAAGGCGACCAGGTCGGGCCGGGTCGCAGCCAGCCGCGCCTCGAACTCCTCCCGCCCTGTCGGGCGGACCAGGTGGAGCAGGGAGGTGGAGTGGCCTTTCCGCTTGAGATAGGCCGAGAGGTATCCTATGCCCAGGTAGATGCGCCCCTCGGTCATGAAGTGCTCGTCGTCGAAAGCGAAGAAGTCGGGATAGACGAAGGTGACTCTCATGCCGGGTGCCACTGGTGCCGCCTAGCTGGGGTGGTCGGAGCGGCGCACGTTCATGAGGTAGCGCCCCATCTTGTTCCCCAGCTTCTTGTTGCGGGAAGTGGTCCAGATGAGGGGGTTCATGACGATGGGGTTGTTGCCGTAGCGGATGCACAGCCAGCCGTTGCGGAAATAGATGTCATATTTCTCACGCAGGCTGCGCTCGTAGCGGGGGAAGGCGTCTTCCGTCCCCGCCTCCAGGCTGGCCAGCACCGACTCCCCTGCCAGCTTGCCGCTCTCCAGGGCGTAGGAGATGCCCTCCCCGCTGATGGGATTGGTCATGGAAGCCGCGTCGCCCACCAGCAGGACGTTGCCGGTGCCGGGACGGCTGCCCCGCAGGGCCACCCGCAACTGGGCGCCGCGCAGCTTATCCACCGGCTCGGCGTCCCGCAGCTTCTCCGCGGCATAGCGCGTTTTGGTAATAAAATCCTCGAAGACCCGGTTGAGGTTCATGTTTTTCTTCCGAATGGCGTAGAGCATGGCCCCCACTCCCACGTTGACCGTCTCGGCGTCCACCGGGAAGATCCAGCCGCAGTTGGGCATGATGGCGTTTTCCGGGTAGATCCCCAGGAAGGGGTCGACATCCTTGGCCCCACGCATGTAGCAGCGGACCGAGACGCCCAGGTAGCGAGGATCGTGGATCAGCAGGCCGAGGCTTTTCCCGACCACCGACGAGGGGCCGTCCGCGGCGATGATGAACTTCGCCCCGATCTCCAGGCGGCGCCCTTCTTTTTCAACCACCACTCCGGGAACGCGGCCGGCTGTCGCCGGCAGCGGGGCGAGCACTTCGCAGCCCTCCCACAGTTCCGCCCCTCTCGAACGCACCTGCTTCACCAGCATGTCGTCGAACTCCAGGCGGGGGACGATGTAGGCGTGGTCCGGGAAGTGGCCGCCCATGGGATAGCGAGCCTCGCAGACACCGCCGTAAGTGGAATAGAAGCGGACCCCCTCGATCACCTGGTATCGCCCCTCCAATTGATCGCGCAGGCCCATCTGGTAGAGGGCGTGCACGGCCCGGGGGGCGATGCCGTCCCCACAGATCTTCTGGCGAGGAAAGGTCTCGCGGTCCACCATGAGCACGCGGTATCCCCGCCCGGCCAGGCGCCAGGCGGCCGAGCACCCGCCGGGTCCGGCCCCCACTATCAGTACATCGTATGTCTCATCCATGCCCACGATTATAATTCATCCGGCTCAAACCCCCAAGCTAACTGACGCTCGGAAACTGGACAAAATAAAGACCCCGGTTCCGGCAACCGGGGTCCGCAGGGAGGGAGGTGCTCCGGCCTCGCGGCCGGGGCAGGGATGAGGCTTTATGGGCCTCATAAGACTCCTCTCAAACAACTATAATAGATCACTTCCATCACTCTTACAACCTAAATGTATTTTACCTGTATTCCCGGAAACTCAAACATGATTTTAATCACTTTCTCAAGCGAGCCTTCCAGCGCTCCGATTGGGATGCCCAGGGACTGTAGCGCTACCCGTGGGCCACGGCACCGCCCAGGTTGGCCAGAAACTCCGCCGGCGAGCCGAACTCCTCCATCTCCAGGCAGACCCGGCCCACGTCCCCGGCCCGGTGGGCGTCGCTCCCCGCCGTCATCGGGAAGCCGTGCTCACGCGCGAAAGCCTCCGCTTTGCGGTTGGCTCCGGGCCAGCGAGGCTTGCCGTTGACCCCCTCCAGGCAGTCGATCGCCTCCCGCATCTGGAGGATGCGGCGGCCGGTCAGCCGGTGGAGCTTGATGGGGTCGAAGGGGTGTGGGAGGCAGACCAGCCCTCCCTGCCGCTTTATCTCCCGCATGGTCTCGAGCGCGCTCATCTTCGGCGGGATGCGTTCTTTCAAGAAAAAACCGATGATCTCTCCCTGGCTGCTCCGGATCTCCTCGGCCGGGATGATCAGCAGATGAGGAAGGGCCTCGCGGAACTCCCGGACCCCGTCGAACTGGTCGTGATCGGTGACGGCGATACCGGCCAGGCCCCGTTCGGCACAAGCCCTGCCGAGCTCTTCCGGCGTCAGGCTCGAGTCGAAAGAATGGTGTGTGTGCACGTGCAGGTCCAGCTTGATCCTCATGTCTCCTCCATACGTGATCCCTACGGCACCGTGGCGCTGGCCTCGATACTGCGGGCCGTCTCCTCCATCTTCTCCTGGTCCAGCAGGTAGACGCTCTTGCCGTTGATGGTCCCGCCGGTGCCGGGAGCGACGCCGGCGCTGATGTCCACTACCGGCCAGGAGATGAACTCCCTCATCAGGCGGATGGCCTTCTCCACGGTCAGATCGCTCTCCACCCCTTCCATCCCCAGGTTGACCGTCCAGGCCTGGCCGGGCTGCTGGCCGGCGCGGTGGACCTGGTTGGCCGCCGCTATGGCCAGGGCCTGCTGGGACTCGATGCGCGCCGGCTCCCCCCCGGGATAACCGGGCGCCACGGTTACCAGGAGGACGTCCGTGCCGTCGAGGCGCACGGTACCCGGCTCGAGGTTTCCCCAGCGAGAGTCGGATACCTCTTCCTGCACGGTGAACTCGATTCCGCCGGCCAGGTCCACCAGCCGCGCGAGCTGCTCCTCGCTCAGGACCACGACGAAGTTCATGTCCATGCCGGTTATCTCTTTCACCACCTGCCTCGTGAAGGCGGTATCTCCCAGCCCGTAGACCTCGTCGAGGGTATGCTTTCCCTGCCCCGCTATCTCCACGTAGGTGTTCCGGGGGATGGACAACAGGGCGGTCTTCTGGAGGGACTCATCACAGTGGACCACCATTATCGCTTCCCAGACGTAGGTCTTGCCCTGGCCGTTGCGGGTCTTGCCCTTGACCAGAAATAGTACGTTGAAGGGCTCCTGCTCCACCGGCCCCGGCTCCTGGTAGAGGGGGGGCATCTCCACTCCGGGCCAGTCCGCCACCATCGCCGGCTCCGGCTCCTTCTCCCCGCCGTCCTCCGAGCCGCGCCACCAGTCGATATAGCCCAGCAGTCCCACGACCGCCACGATCACGGCCGACGCCACGATGGCGATCGTCCTGTGGCGCTTTGGTCTCATGTCTCTCCATCCGTTGCGATTTCCGTTTTCTCCCCTTCCGGCTGTTCGCCGGAGAACTCCTTCTTGCCCCGCATGAAGATGTAGACCAGTAATCCGGTGAGCAGGGCGAAGAAGATCAGTGAGCCCTGCCAGCCGACCAGGAAAGAGAAGCTGGTGGCCAGGGACACCACCACAGCCGCGATGACCACTCCCAGGGAGATGAAGAGAAGGGCAGGCCAGAAGGGGATATCGAAGACGAAGGCGGCCACCGCACCGGACCAGGCACCGGTCATGGGCAGGGGAATAGCCACGAAGACCATCAGGGCTACTTCCTGCCAGCGCTCGAAGTCTTTGGAGTGCTTGCGGCGGGTCCGCGTGAAAAGCCAGGTGAAGAAGCGGTTCATAATCTTCGAGTGCTTGCTCAGCCAATCTGACAAGGGGCCTAGCAGCCAGAGGACGAAGGGAATCGGCAGCAGGTTGGCGACGACTGCGATGACCGAAGCTTTCCACACCGCCATGTCCAGGGCCACTCCTGCCGGTATGCCCCCGCGAAGCTCGAATATGGGCAGCATGGAGATGACCGCCACTGCCAGCCATGTCGGAGTTCCGCCCATGGATTCCCGGAAGCGGTCGGCCAGGCTCATGTAGGGCGCGGCCTTGACGGCCAGGCTGTTAAACAGATACGCGAAGCGCTGCAGCATGTTCGTGCCTTTCAGTGTTCTCGAAGACCATGACGTCGCAGGCCCTCTATTTTGTTCCTCTCCCGCCTTACGGCCTCGTAAAGTTTACCACTTTCAAGACAGCTCCTTCACGTGCAGGCAGCGCGATGTGGATCATCGGCCCGGGGAGAATTGGTTGGGTCAGCTGGCGCCGAATCCCGCGTAGAGCATGGTCCCGCTCACGTACATGTAGAACAGAAAAGCCACGGCCATCAGGGCCAGCGCCAGGCAGGCCAGGCTCAGGCGCTGCCGTAACCTTCCTTCCTGCGGCGGGGTCGTATGGGCATCCACTACCAGGGTGTTTCTGGCCGGAAGGGTGGACAGCGGCCTTCCGCAGATGATGCAGTAGACGGCGAAGCGGGATGGAGTGTCGTTGCCGCAGTGCAGGCAGGTCGGCGAGGCCGATTCCATGCGGGTCAGCATGGAATAGGGCTCGCCGGAGTACCACTGGAAGTTGAAATTGTAATACCAGCCACCCGTCTGCGAGCCGATGCTCCAGATCCGGCCGTGCACGTCCACGAACTTCAGGGCCTTGAGCATGTTTTCGTAACGCTGACGCTCGAGATCGCCCCTGGCATGGGCTTCCCGCAGGCAGCCGTAGGCCGTTCTTACCTCCTCGGGGGTGAACAGGCCCCTGGGGACCATCCCGGCAGGCTGTCTTCTGGCAACAACGAGGCAGGTTTCGTTCGGCTGCATGTCCGCTCTCTTGGCTTGATCAACACCTTCACGGCGCGCCCGGCGCGCACATTCTAATTTTCGGCACAAACCTGCCAGGGCTGAATGCGTTCGGTCAAGGAAACGGAAAATATCCGAAAAAGCAAAAGAGCCCCGGGGGGCCGGAGCTCTTTAGTAAGGAACTGACATACCCGTGTTGGGGGGGGTGGTATGTCTATGTTAAAAGATCGCCGCGGACGGTTGTTGCGAATGTTACTACGTTAGGGGGCTGCCGTGTAGGCTGCTGGGGTAGATGGCTATCTCGGCTTGTCGGCTCCGAATGATGCTTGGGGAATGCTGTTAGGGCTGTTCTTAAGGGATAGTGACATGTGCTGCGTCCTCGCCCGCGACGGTATTTCTCTCGTTCAGTTCTTTTTCTCTATGTCCCGGCCTCTGGTCTGCCGGCTCTGATATCAAGGTCCGCTGGTTAGCTTCTACTAACATGATAGGTTCCCGATCATTCTTTTACTATTCATCTGGGGGAGTAATTTATGTTCGTAGGCTACTACCTGAGTGGTAGCATGCTGAGTGTGCCGGGCATGTTGATCATCAACGTCCCCTGCGTGTTTAGAATGATGTACAGTGGGAAAAACTATATTGTGAAGTAAGGCGAACGGCAACGCGGGCGGCGAGAGGGTCGCTACAGTGAAGCTGAAAGGGGGTTTGAGCATGGCGGCTAAGAAAATGACCAGGAGCGAGGCAGGCAAGCGGGGCGGACAGACGACCATGAAGAAGTATGGTTCGGAGTTCTACCAGAAGATCGGCAAAATGGGCGGCAAGAAAGGCGGCAACACCACCAAGGAGCGCTACGGCATCGAGTTCTACCAGAACATAGGCAGGAAGGGCGGGCTGAAATAGCCTATTCACCATGCTATAATGCTCGTGGTGTAGTATCCTCTTCCGGACCTTGAAGGTTCGGATTTGCCGTGCGGTCAGGAGTCGATTTGCGTACGAGCGTTGATGTCCATAACCATCTGCAGACGCTTGACATACCCCACGAACTGAGCAAATTGGCCTCGGCGGCGCGCAGTGTAGAGCAGATCGCGGCCCAGCTGGGCCTGGAATCCCACCAGATAATCAAGGTCGTCGTCTTCCTGGCCGACAGCGGCCCCCTGGCCGTTCTGATCCCCGGGGATCGCAAGGTCGACTTCAACAAACTAAAAAAGGTCGCTGGTGTGTCTTCCCTGAAGCTGGCCAACCAGGACGAGGTCAGGGAACTGACCGGCTATCTCGTGGGCTATACCCCACCCGTTGCCTGGACCAAGGACCTGCCTGCCTACATCGACCTGCAGGCACTGCGGGAAGACGTGGTCTACGGGGGCAGCGGGGAACCCCACTCCATCCTCAAGATACGATCCTACGACCTGGTACGCGCAGCGGATGCTGAGGTCGTCGACATAGTTAAATAGGCCGCGTGATCCCATGATAAACGCAACCCGCCTCTTCCTTGCCGGCCTTCTCGGCTTCATCACCGGCTGTTTTTCCGGCGCCTTCGGCGTCGGCGGGGCCATCTTCTCCACCCCGGCCATCCGCTTGATCCTGCAGGAGCCGGCAGGCATCGCCCTGGGAACCACTCTTCCCCTGGCCATACCCTCCGCCGTGACCGGCGGCTTCAACTACTGGAAACAGGGCCTGGTCGACAGGCGCGTCGTCTTAATCGTGGGCCCGGTCGGGGCCGCGGCCTCCGCGGGAGGCGCCTATGTCACCCGCTACCTGGGCCTGGACTGGCTTATGTTGATAACGGCCCTGCTCATCCTGTACACGGCCGGGCGCACCATGGCAAAAGCCATGGTTACCGGAGAGGAGCCTGCCGGCAAAACCGTACCACCGGTCCGGCGCCCTGCTCCGGCGTCCTGGAGATTGGTCCTCATCGGGCTGGGCGCCGGGCTCCTCTCCGGGCTCCTGGGGGTGGGGGGAGGCGTTATCATGGTCCCGGCCTTTCTTCTCTGGCTGGACATGGAGGTCAAGGAAGCCATGGGCACCTCCCTGGTATCCATCGCCTTCCTGGCCATCCCCGGCACGGTGGTCCATTCCCTGCTGGGGCACGTCGACTGGGCACTCTGCGGGGCCATGGCTCTGGGGGCGCTGCCCGGCTCCTGGCTGGGGTCCCGTTTCACCCTGCGGTCCCAGTCCCGCCTGGTGCTCACGCTCTTCTCTTTCCTTCTCGCCCTAACCGGTATAATGTTCATGGTCAATGAACTGAGGACGATCTTTTAGAGGAGAGCCGACATAGATACTCACAGGGCGGGAACCGCCGAGATCAGGGGCTTGTGGAAGGAGGTGGGGCGGACCAACCTCTTTCCCACCCGAGCGCTGTACAACGAGTTCTTCGAGCACCTCGAGGGGCGCATCTACACCGCGCAGGACAGCCGCCTCATGGGCTACCTGATCATCGGAAGATGGCGGGCGGGGAGCGATTTCCATTCCCTCTGGGCCATCGCCGCTGACCACGATACCGGAAAGGTTCTTCTGGACTTCTCTCTCCAGGATTACCTGCCGCCGGGAGACATGATCATCACCCGCATGTTGACCCCCGAGGCCGTCCCCTTCTTCAAGAGTGGAGGCTTCAAGCCCTTCAAGAACATCCTGCTGCTGGAGGGGGACTCAAACACCATCTCCATCCCCCACCGGCGGCCGGCACCCGGACATCTCCGGCGCTTCCGGAAAGAAGATCTCGAGGAAGTCTTGCGGGTGGACGAGTCCGCCTTCGACCTTTTCTGGAAGCTGGACTCTTGGAACGTCCGCTGCATCTCCCGCTACTGCGACCTCAACAGCGTGATGGTGGCGGAGGAGGACGGCAAGCTGGTGGGGTACTGTATCGCCGGAACCAACCGCTACTGCGGCTTCATCCAAAGGTTGGCGGTAGACCGTGGCCATCAGGACCAGGGCTGGGGAAAGGCCCTTCTGCTCGAGCAGGTGGCCTGGCTCAGGAAAAAGGGGGCGAGAGCCTTTCTGGTGAATACGCAAGAGGAGAACGCCACGGCTCAGAAGATGTACCGCGAGATGGGATTCAACAAGAGCGTGGCCCCACGGCACATATATGGTTATGAACAAGATGAGAACCGACCATAGCGCGTCAGGGGGGCGAAGGCCGGCGAGGCATGCCGCTCAGACGCTCGTCGCCTTCTTCCTGGCCCTTCTGATGATGCCGGCCCTGCCGGCGCCGGCGGTCGAGGAGGCCCCGGCGCTGAGCCTGCGCGTCACCAGGGACGCGCTCTGGTATACCGGCAACGAGAAGATGCCACTCGACGTGGCCCTGGAAAACCCGGGGGCACAGGCCCTGGACGGAATATCCGTCACTTTCAGCCTCTACTCTTCCTGCGACGACCGGACGGAGCTTTTTAATTTCCGCGCCGCTAAGAGCCACAAGGCCAGGGAGACCATCTCCCTGGCCACCGGCCTCAAGGTCGACCCAGGCGTCCTTCACCAGGAGTACGAAGTAGACCTTCCCGCCCTGGACCTGCCGGAAGGAGCCTGGCCCTACTCCGTGGACGCGACTCGCCGTGGCACCAAGGTCGCGGAGTACCAGGGCTTCCTGATGGTCCACATGACCCTGCACGGCGAAGCCCTGGAGGTCATGCCCTTGTGGGAGTCGCATTATACGCCCTATCGGGACGCCCAGGGAAACCTGGTGGAATCGGATCTCGAAGCAGCCTGCAACGGCGAACCGGGCAGCGAGGGTTTTCTTTATTCTCTTCTTTCCGCCGTTGAAGGCCACCCGGGAGTCAAGTCCACGCTGGCCTTTTCCTCCATGGTCCTCGAGGATCTCGCGGAGCTGGGGGCTTCTTCCGGAGAACAGGAGGGAGGCGCGTCGTTCGTGGCCGAGGCCTTGCGCAAGTCCACCGGGGAAGGCCGGGCCAGCCTGCTGTCTTCCAGCTACGCCTATGCCGACCTGGAACAGCTCGAGAACAGGGGCTGGGTCGATGACGCTCGCGGGCAGGTGGCCATGGGGCTGCGGGTTCTCCAGGACTTCCTCCCATCCGTCCCCGACACCGGTTTCTTTCCTCCCTGTTACGCCCTGGGCCCCCAGACCCCGGAGATCCTGGCGGAGCAGGGGCTCACCTACACCGTCGTAGCTGAAGAAGACCTGGCGGCATCGGCTGAAGGGGCCGCCCTGTTATCCGGTACGAGGGCAGGCTACCCGGTCAAGCTGGATGCCGGTGAAGGCCAGTCCATCGACGCCTGGGTGGCGGACGAGCAGCTCTATGCCTACCTGGCGGACGACAGCACCGAGCGGAGTGACCAGGAGGTGGTGGAGAACCTGCTGGCCGAGACCTTCCTGATGCAGGGAGACAGGCCGGCCGAGAAGAGGGCCTGCCTGCTGGCCTTCCCGGACGACTTCCAGCCCGAAGCCCGGCTGATGGACCAGATCTACGCCGCCCTGGAATCGGCGCCCTGGCTCCAGACGGCCCTGCCGGACGCGGCGCTGGACGAGGTGGCGATGCCGGAGGGGCCAGCCGTGCTGCCGGCGGCCTTCCTCGAAGCCGACCCCGTTCTCTTCGGCCAGCTGGACGAGACCCGCACCTTTACCATGGCCTATCGCGACTTGCTCTTCGAGGAAAACTCTCTGAAGGACTTGCTCTACGCCGACGTCCTCGCCGCTGAGAACGCCGACCTCTACCTGGAGGGCTACCAGTCGCGTGGCGAGCAGGTGCTGCAGTCCTTAAACGACCGTGTCTCCGGCGAAATGGCGGGCGTCCAGGTACAGGAAAGGGGCACAGTCACTCTGGCCAGCACCAAAGGGGTGTTGACCGTAGCGGTGAGCAACACCAATGATTATCCCATCAAGGCGGACCTGATACTCTCAGACACTTCCGTCATCTTCCCTGAGGGCAACCAGCGGGAAGTCGTGGTCAACCCACAGGACAACCGCTTCCAGTTCGACGTGGAGACCCAGCGCAAAGGCAGTTTCCTTCTGGACATCGTCCTGACGGGTGAAGGGCTGGAGATCTCCCGTTCCACCGTGAACCTGCGGACCTCGAGCCTGAACACCCTGGCCCTGATCTTCCTGGCCGCCCTGCTGGGGGCGCTACTCCTGGCCATGCTGCTGCGGAGAATGAGCCACTGGGGCAAACGGGGCAGGCATGAGCATTCCTGAGGCCCCGCCGGTGGCTGGGCCGGCAGGAGGGCCGGAACCTGAAGGTCAGGGAGGCGCCCCTTTGACCCACGCGCGCAACGCCGCGGTCATGGCCGCCGGGACCACCCTGTCCCGCCTCACCGGCTTCATGCGCTACGCCGCTCTCGCCTACGTGCTCGGCCTGACCCTGCAGTACGGCCAGACCAACCTGCCGTCCACCTACAACCTGGCCAACTCCATCCCCAACATGGTCTACGACCTGGTGATCGGGGGCGTCCTAGCCTCCCTGTTCATACCGGTGTTCGTGGAATACCTCTCCACCCGGTCCCGGGAAGAAGCCTATTACGTCGCCAGTTCGGCCACCAACATCAGCCTGGCCATCCTGGCCCTGGTAACAGTGGTGGGGATATTCGCAAGCCCCCTGGTCATCCGGTTGATGACCATCTTCGGGTCCTATTCCACCTCCGACGTCAGCACGGAGATGGTGCGGTCGCAAGCCACCTTCTTTTTGCGTTTCTTCATGCCCCAGATAGTCTTTTACGGATTGGCGGCCATCTTCGGCGGGCTGCTCAATTCCCACCGCCACTTCACCGTGCCTGCTTTCGCGCCCATCGCCAACAACGTGGTGGTCATAGCCACGGTGGCGGTCTTCGCCCTGCTGCCCGGGGCGCGTGACAACAACCTCCACCTGGTGGTGCTGGCCGTAGGGACCACGCTGGGGGTGGCGGCCCAGGCCCTGGTGCAGATCCCGGCCATGTGGAAACTCGGCATCCGCTGGAGTCCGGTCTTCGACCTTCACCACCCGGCCATCCGCAAGATAGGCCGGCTCGCCGTGCCCCTGATGGGCTACATCCTCCTCTGGCAGGTGGGCACCTGGTTCATGTTCGCGCTGGCTATCCAGGAAGACGGGGGGGTCCCTTCCTACCAGTATGCCCAGCTCTTCTTCATGCTCCCCTACGGTATCTTCGCCGTCTCCATAATAACCGCCCTCTTCCCCTCCATGAGCGAGCGGGCCACCCTGGCGGACTGGGAAGGCTTCCGCACCAACCTGGCCATGGGGATACGCGCCACCCTGGTGGCCATCGTTCCCTGTTGCGTCATCTACCTCATGCTCAACGGCCGCATCATCACCCTCCTGCTCGAGCACGGCTTCTTCAAGTCCGGTGACACCGAGCTCCTCTCGGGGGTGCTCTTCTTCCTGGCCCTCGGGCTGGTGCCCTATTCGGTGGACATGCTGCTGACCAAGACCTTCTACTCCATGCAGGACACCCGCACCCCGCTGATCATCAATTGTTTCGTGGTGGCCATCAACATGGCGGCTAATTACATCCTCTTCGAAGCCATGGGGGTGAAAGGATTGGCCCTGGGGTTCAGCATCGCCTATCTTTTCTCCATGCTCATCGACGGGTCGGTCCTGCGGCACCGGCTGAAGCGCATCGGGGGGCGAGCCATCCTGGAGACCCTGGCCAAGGTGGTGGCGGCTTCGGGGGTGATGGCCCTGGTCATCTACGGCAGCCTGTACCTGGTGGAGGCGGGCTTCCCGCCCCACGAACTGGCCTCGGACCTGCTCTGCGTGGTCCTGCCGGTATTGCTGGGCGGCGCGGCCTTCCTCTACGTGGCCTCCGCCCTGAAGGTAAGCGAGCTGGAAGTCATCAAGCAGGCCGCCCGGCGCCACCTGCCCTCCAGGAAAGCAGGTGCTTGACGGCGCCGTGGCGCCGGGCGGGACGGTGTGGCGGGTTAAAGGTCGAGGAGGCCCTGCGTCGAATAAATCGACAAAGACCGAGAGAAAGGTTTTCTTATGAGTGAAGCAGGCCGCCTGTTAAGAGACAGGCTCACCGACGAGCGGGGGCAAACCCTGGTCTTCCTGGTAAAAATAGGGCTGGCGGCCATCATCGTGGCCCTCGCCGTCACGCAGATGGGGCCCATCCTCGCCAACCAGTTCAGGCTGCACGACATCGCCGGCGACCTGGGGGATGTAGCCATCCTGGAGTTCAAGAACAGCCATGGCGACCTCGAAAAAGTGAAGACCGCGGTGGAAGAGGGCCTTGTGCGTGAGGACGCCCGCCTGGTGGGAGAGATCGGGAGCTATAAAAACGAGAGCGGGCAGCAGGTCCTTTCTTTTACTTCCAAGAGGATAACCAGGACCTTTCTTTTCTACAACATAAGCTACCTGGCCCCCTTCACCGAAGCCGTGGTCACCACCACGGTTGCCTTCGACTACTAGCGCTCCACGGGCCGGCGCCCTAGAAGTCGGGCTTTTCCATGCGCTCCTCAGGGACGGACATGGGGTGTATCAACACGATGTGGTTTTTGTTGATGTTGGCGAAATCGGTGTGGAATAACTCTCTCCCGTTGAGTACGTCGTAAGCTTCCACGTTGGTCAGGGCGATGAACGACTGGGCCTCCCTCGCGGTCATGATGTCAGTGAGGCGCGCGCCTGGAAAGATAAATATGTCGGCCAGTATCCGCTGGTTGGCCGTGAATATCTCGACCCGCAGTTTTTCCCTGGCTGCATGCATGTCGATCCTTCCTCTCTAATCCTCATTATCGCCTGAAGCGGCTGGTGGCCGGTAATCGCCTTGTATTGATTTTTCGCTGCCGGCACCCGCCGCTCCTTCCTCATCCAACGCTACTCGTGGCGGAGCGAGGTTATGGGGTCGAGCCGCGCCGCCTTGTACGCCGGATAGACGCCGAAGAAGATGCCGACCCCGGCGGAGAAGAAGAAGGCCAGGGCTACCGCCCACAGGGTCATGTTGGCGGGTATGTCGAGGACGTTGCTGATGGCTGTCGCCCCCACCCAGGCGAAGATGATGCCGATGATGCCGCCCACCAGGCTGATGGTCATGCTCTCCAGCAGGAACTGGAACATCACCTCCTGCGTCTTCGCCCCAATGGCCTTGCGGATGCCGATCTCACGCGTCCGCTCGGTCACCGATACCAGCATGATGTTCATGATGCCGATGCCTCCAACCAGCAGGGAAATACCGGCAATAGCCCCCAGCAGGTAGGTCAGGATGCGCAGGATCGAGTCGGCGAAGGCCACCAGGTCGTCCTGGGTTATGACGGTGTATTCGTAGTTCGTCAGGTTGTTCTGGCTCATGGTCTCCTCGATGATCGGCTTCACATCCTCCACCCCGGCCTTGTCGGGTGCCTGGACCATGATGTCGTCGACGACGGTTTTGCCGAAGTAGCGGGACATCTTACTGTAGGGTATCCACACCATGTCGTCGTTATTTACGAAGAAGGTCTTCCCTTTGGGGGCGGTGACCCCGAGGACCGTGAACCTGTGGCTTCCGATGGTGATCTGTTTGCCCAGCGGATCCATCCCCCCGAACAGGACCTCGGCCACGTTGGGGCCGATGACGCAGACGTCGCGATTCTTGTCCATGCGGGAAAAGAACTCCCCTTCGGCCATGGTGTATCCCCTGACCTGGGGATAGTTCTCGTTGGTGCCCACCACCTGAGTGAAGTGCTCCCGCGAGCCGTAGCTCATGGCCCGGGTGTCGATCATGAGGGGCGCGGCATAGAAGCCCTCCGGGAGGTTGTCCTGAAGGGAATCCGCGACCTCCGGGCGGATGTGGTTGGCCTGGGTCCCCATCCCGCCGCGTATCTGAGAAGGGTCCTTGCCGATGATATTGTTGAGATCGATCTGCCCGGGTACCACCATGAGCAGGTTGGAGCCGATGGCTTCGATGGATGAGCTCACCTCGGTCTTGGCTCCCAGCCCGAGAGAGACCATCATGATCACCGCCCCTACGCCGATGATCACGCCCAGCATGGTGAGGAAGGCGCGCATCTTGTTGGCGCGTAGCGCGATCAGGGAAGTGCGCAGGCTTTCGAAGAAGTTCAAGGGCTATGCCCCCTTGCTCCCGCCCCTGGTGCTGTCCATGCCCGACCCGTCTGCCTTTTTATCGACGGTGGATGCCTTCTTGGCGGCAGCGGGCTTTTTAGCCGGGGACGGTTTTTTGGCGGCTGCGGGCTTTTTAGCCGGGGACGGTTTTTTGGCGGCCGCGGGCTTCTTGGCGGTGGATGGCTTCTTGGCGGCCGCGGGCTTCTTGGCGGTGGATGGCTTGACGGCAGGGGCCGGCTCTTCGGCAAGGGCAAGAGCGGGTTCTTCGGCAGGGGCGGGTTCTTCCGCCACCGGCGCCGTCACTTCCGCGGGTTCGGCCCTGACAGGCTCCTCTCCTTTGATGCTGTCGATCCAGGGGGAGCAAGGCTCACCGGGATCGCCGGCATCCCTTTCGGCCCCGGCGGCAGCCGCCCCGGCCACTTCGCCTGTCGCGAGCGGGGCTTCGGCGGGAACGGCGTCCGGAACCGGAGCGCCGGGCATCTTTTCCGCCGGGGCCACCGCCTCATCCTCTGAGGCGGCCTTCGCTTCCACCGGAACCGGCTCCGCCGGCTCCGCCGGCGCGGGTTCCAACGTTAATGCCGACAGGGGTTCGGCCGGCGCGGCTCCCGCCTCTCCCGGTACGGGCCCCTCTTCCAGGAGCGCGGAGGCTTCCTCCGCTTCGGGCGTCAGCTCTACATGGATGCGGTCCACCTTTTCGTCGCCGACGATCAGGCCGTCTTTGATGTGGATGATGCGGTCGGCATGCTCTGCCGTAGTGCGATCGTGGGTGACCATGATCAGGGTGATGCCCCGTTCGTGCAGCTCTCCCAGGATGCGCATGACCTCGGCCCCCGAGCGTGAATCGAGGTTCCCGGTGGGCTCATCCGCCAGCACCAGCGAGGGGTTGTTGATAAGGGCCCTGGCGATGGCCACCCTCTGCTGTTCCCCACCCGACAGCTGGCTGGGAAAATGGCCGAGGCGCTGGCCCAGTCCGACCCTCTCCAGTGCTTCCTTGGCCCTTCTCCGTCTTTCGCCGCGGGGTACGCCCGCATAAAGAAGGGGCAGCTCCACGTTGGTGATGGCGGCGGTACGCGCCAGTAGATTGAAAGACTGGAAGATGAAACCGATCTTCTTGTTGCGGATGTCGGCCAGGCTGTTGTCGTTCAGTTCGCTGATGTCGATGCCGTCGAGGTAGATGGCTCCTTCGGTAGGACGGTCCAGGCATCCGGTGATGTGCATAAGGGTTGATTTTCCCGATCCGGAGGTTCCCATGATGGCCACGAACTCGCCCAGCTCGATGTCGAGGCTGACCCCTTTCAGGGCGGCGACTTCGACTCCGTCCATACGGTAGATCTTCTTGACGTCCTGTACCCTGATGGTAGCCTGGCGGCCGCCATTGAAGGCCTTGTCGCTGTCTTCGTCCATCTGCTCCACCCGCTGTAGCCGCGGTCAGATCCGCGAGCCTGGTTTGACCTTGTTTGCTCCTTCGACCACTATTTGCTCGCCTTCTTCCAGGCCTTCTTTGATCTCCACGAGGTCCTCGGACTCCATGCCCACGACCACATCCCGGCGGACAGCGACCCCCCTGTCCACGACGTAGACATATACTTCGCCCCCCGATTTCACCAGGGCGCCGGACTGAATGACTATGACGTTCTCGCTCCTCATGACCTCTATGTCCACCACCGCGTTGTAGCCGATCCTCAGGGGGATCTCGGTGCGGTCCATCTGTATGGTCACGGGGAAGACGGTGGTGCCTGACGAGCCGCCCTCGCCCTTGGCGCCGACCTGTACGACCTTGCCGTAGAATTCCTCCTCCGGGTAGGCGTCCAGCATCACCTTTACCTTCTGTCCTTTCTTCACCCTGGGTATATCGGACTCCTCCACCTGCGCCTTGACCTTCATGTTCTGCAGGTCCACGATCTGGAAAATGGCTTGCCCGGCTGTCACCTTGGTGCCGGTGGTGATCTCGTCGGAGGGAAAGAGGCCGGAGAGCATGCCACTCAGGTCTCCGCCCAGGGAAGAAGCGCCTCCCAGGGCCGCCAGGCCGCTCGAGAGCCCGCCGAGGCTGCTGGTAATGCCGCTGAGCAGGTCCGAGGGGAAGAGGCCGGAGGGCGGGGTGAACACCACGGCGCCGGAGATGGGAGCAACCAGCCTGGGGTCACTCTTGCCCGCCTCGGCCAGCTGATAATTCTGAAGAGCGAGAGCGCTCCTGGCCGCGTCCGCCGCCGCCGCGGTGGAAGGGTATGATGTCGGGCTGGGCAACTGCAGGGCTGGGCGGCTGCTGACGTTGTCCAGGTATTCGGACTTCTGCTCGCCTATCCACGAGAGCACCTGCTGCTGCTGGCTGGGCGGGAGAAAGGCGGCGAGGGTCGGCGTGATGTCGAAGAAGGTCATGACCATGTCGTCCGCCTGGCTCTGGATGGCCGTAAGGCTCTGCATGGCCACCGACATGGATTCGAACGACATTATGGAGTTGCTCCACATGCCTTCCATGAGGTCACCCATGGAAGCGGTAGTCAGGTAGCTGGAGTAGGCCTGCTCGGCCGCGGTGTCCAGGCTCCCCTGCTGCAGCACGGCCAACACCTCGCCCGCCTCCACCTCGTCTCCGTCCGAGACCATGAGCTCACCGATGGTGCCGCCGGCGATGGGGACCACGTCGGTCGTTCCCGCCGATTCCAGCTTGCCCGTTGCCGAGACCTGGGAGGTGATGGTTCCGACCGTTGTTTCTTCCGCCCTGACCCCGGGAATCCCCTTACCGGCACAGCCGGAACTGTTCAGTCCGGCCATAAGCGGTAGAGAGATCAGGGAAAGAACGATAATAGAGGTTTTCTTTCTGTTCAATAGCTCCTCCTAGATATCGCCGTTTGCGAACCGCGCTCCCACCCTTTCAAGCAGTTCTGAGAAGATGGCGATTTCCTTCTCGTCCATTTTTTCGAGTCGCTCTGATAGCGATTCTACCCTTTCCCGGTTGATTCGGGCAATGAGTTTTTCTCCTTTGGGGGTTAGCCTGGCGCGGACAACGCGGCGATCCCGCTCGTCCGGACACCTTTCCACCAGGTCGTCCCGGACCAACCGGTCGATGATCCCGGTCAGCGTTCCCAGCGTCAGCCCTAGTTCCTCGCTCACCACGCTCATCATGGACGGCCCGTTTTCGTTCAGGGAATTTATGACGTAGAACTGCGGGAGCGTCAGCGAATATTTGGCGATCCGCCGGGCCTCCTGATTCCTGGCAGCCCGAATGAAGTTGGGGATTATGTTGTTCATCTGCTCGGCATATGTCTCGGCAGTTTTTTTGTTCATGTCCTTCCTTGCTGTAAACCGCGTAAGAAATTTACTTTGTGTAATTAACCTTTTGTAACGCTAAGTTTTATTATACGACACCTGTCCCTGCCGTCAATCAATAGCTGTTTTCTGTCGACCAAGCGAGAGCGGTATGAGGGGGGGGTTGCCCTGTGCGCCGTTCAACAAAGGGGCACCGCCCGCGGGAACACGCTCAGCAACTCCACCAGGGACTTGGGGATGAACAGGTTCCAGCTGTAGGCGATGGCGCAGAAGAAGACCAGCCCGCCCACGACCAGGCCGAAGATGAAGAAGGTCATCAGCCTGCCCCAGCCGCGCGGAGGAGCCAGGAACCCGGCCACCAGAAGGAACGCGCCCGCTCCAGTCATCAGCCAGATGGCGGGCGTGAGGGCGGCCTGCCCGGTGGGGCCGCCGCCGAAGAACATGGCGTTGAAACCAGGGGCCCCCTGTAGCTCGAGCCCCTGGACACGCAGGGGCAGAAAGCCCTGGATGGCCAGGTATATAAAGGGGGCCAGGGCCAGCCATCCCGCCAGCAGGAACATGGGCCCTCGTCCCACCCGGGCCAGCAGAAAGACCAGGGCCAGGCCCAGGGCCACCGCGGCAATAACCCCCACCGTCAGCCACTCCGTCCCGGCATAGGGAAGAAGGGCGGGACCGCCGGGGTTGTTTACGCCCTGGAAGCTGAAGGCGGTGAAGTCTGCCCCTTCCATCCATTTGAACAGCGGGCTGATGGCCGCTCCCAGGGCGAGTATCGCGAAGATGGCCAGGAAGTCGGCTGGGCCGAAGCCGTTGGCCCGTGGCGCCTTTGCCGGTGCCTGCCTCGCATACTGCGCCTGGGCTGGCTGTGCGGGCATGACCACGGTAACCTGGGGCGGAGGTGCTTGTGGCGGCGAGATCGGGGGCGGCACCACCCCGGGGGAGACAGCCGCGGGCACCAGGCCCGGGGACGATTGTGCGGGAGGGGCCATGGCACGAGTGGCTCCGGTGAGTATGCTCGGCAGCACCGAGCCGCACTCCTGACAGTGCAGGTTGCCGCTGGAGTTCTGGGCGTAACACTGGGGGCAGACCACCCTGTCGCTTGCCCGGGGAGCCCCGGCCGGGGCCGCGCCCACGGGCGCCATGGGGGTGGTAGGCCTTTCGGACGGGAACGTCGCCGCGAGTTTTTCCACGGGCAAGCCGAGCGAGGGGTGGAGCGGAATGGTGGCCTGGGGGGAAGGCAGGGGTTCTTCCGGGACCATGGTGGCCGGGGTCACGGGCTGGACCGGGGGAGGAGGCGGGGTGACCTGCATGATCGGTAGAGGAGAAGCCCCGGTGCCTTCCTGTTCCAGCAGAAATCCCGGCAGGCGCGGTTTGTCGGGCGCCGCGGGCGGGGTCGGCGTCACGGGAGTAGGCGGCGGCGAGACAGGCGGCCTGAATACGGACGCTTCCCCTCCGGCCCTCATGCCTTCGGGAGGACCGGGGCGTAATGGCAGAGGGGCATCGTCCCGGCCATTCCCTCTCTCCCAGTGGGCGGGCGGCGTCGGTTCGGGCACCGGCGTCGCGGGACGGAGCGCCTCTCCGACCCCCTGCCGCTGGCTGCCCTGTTTAGAAAAGCGGGTCCCGCAGATCATGCAGAACATCGCCTGGGCGGGGTTTTCCTCACCACATTCCGGACATCTCATCGTTTACCTCCAGGCTCTAACTAGTCTTCTCCCCGCCATCCCGTTTTCCTTTTAGGCAGCCCGTGGCCGCCCTTTCGTTCACATGCTGACGATGGGGAGCAGAAAAGCGGCGAGGTTGTTGATCATGTGCGCGGCCACCGGAGCGGCGAGGGTGTCCGTGCGCTCGTAGAGATAGCAGAAGACGCACCCCGCGGCCGCCCTTGAGAGCAGCCCGAACAGGCTGAAATGGACCAGCGCGAAGAGGGCGGCGTTCAGGGCTATGCCGGCGGCCATTCCCAGTTCCCGGCGCATGGGTGGATAGAGATAGCCCCGGAAGAAAGCCTCCTCGCACACCGGGCCTATGAGCACTACCACCACAAAAGTGACCAGCAGGTCCACCCGGCTGACGTCGGCACTGACGTTTATCTCGCGCAAGCCCCTGAGCCAGCTCTCGATCCATCCCCAGTTTTCCAGCAGGTGGACCGAAACGAACAGGGAGAGCGCGGTCAACCCGTAGGTTGCCAGCCCCGCCGGGACCCCCCACGACAGGCCGGCCTTGAGGTTCCGGGTGGTGATTCCCAGCCGCTCCAGCCCTCCCGGCTCCCCCCCCACCTGCCATGCGGCGAAAGCCAGCAGGGACGCATAGAGAATGGTGGAGAGGAAGAAGACCGAAGCCCCCAGGCTCGCCCTCCCCCCCTGGTTGACCATCCAGGTGATCAGGAACTCCAGCAGGAAAGGAAGAGGCATAAAGACCAGGCCGGGCCAGAGTTTCCACTGGACCACCGCCGAAGTGGATAAAACCGCGGGCGGGCGGGCGGGCCTGGGAAGAGGGGCTGCGGCAGGCGGCCGCCGCGTCCCGTCCGTGGACAGGAAGCCGTAGCAGTCGGGGCACAGCGGCTTACCCGCCGCGTCCTTGCGGCAGTCGTGGCAGATGGGCGTTCCGCAATGCGAACATCTGGCAGCCGCGTGTTCGTCCGGGTGATAGGCGCAGCAGCCGCGCGGCGCCTGGGGCTTCTCCCGCTTTCCGGCAGCGGTCGGGGCCTTTGCTTCGGGCCCGCCGGCACAGTCGGGGCAGAGGACCCCTTGGCTGGCTTCCCGCAGGCACTCCTCGCAGACGTACCCGCCGCACTGCACGCAGACGGCCCGGGCTCTTCTTCCGGCATGGCGGGAGCAGAACGGCGGGCGTGAAGCATCGTATACCATCGGGACCCCCGTGATCAGGCCAGGAATATCACCAGCAACACCACGATATTGTTTATAGCATGGGCCAACATGCAGGGAAAGATAGAGTCGGTCTCCTCATAGAGGTAGGCGAAGATCAGGCCCAGGGCGAAAAGGGAGAGCAGCCCCTGCCACTTCAAGTGGAGCAGGGAGAAGACCAGGGCGTTGAAAATCAGGGCGCGGTTCCGGCCGAGGCCCTTGCGCATGGCCGTGTAGAGGGCGCCCCGGAAGAAGAGCTCCTCGCATACGGGAGCCAGGACGCCGGTGGCCACAATGGCCAGCACCTGGTGAAAACGGCTGAGGGAGTTCACGGTCTCGGCATCCGGACTGGAGAGCTGTCTACCGCTGACAACCCATATCAGCAGGTAAAGCAGGATGAAGAGGCCGTAGTTGCCGGCCAGGCCGGTCAGCCCTCCCAGTACCCCCCACCGGAGTAGCCGGCCGGGCTGCGCGGCCACCAGGCCCAATTCCCGGCGGCCCTGCCCGGCATGACGGGCGAGCAGAAAAGCCCCCGCCGCCAGGAGCGGGGCCATCACCAGGATGTAGGTCACGAAAGACAGGCCCACCGGGTCCAGGTCGAAAGCAGTGGCCAGGATCAGGGTTATGGCGTAATAGGCCAGGAAGACGGCAGCCAGGACGGCAAGGCTCGCTCCCGTGCCCCAGCCCGTCGCGTTCCAGCGCTCCTCCCGGGGACCCATCCTGCCCCAGGTATCCAGGGCGGCACGGTGGGGCGGCGGCCTATGCGGGATGGCTTCCTCCCCCATCCGGCCCCGCGGCCCAGATCTCGGCGATCTGGACGGCGTTGAGCGCGGCCCCCTTGCGAAGGTTGTCCGCAACCACCCAGAGGTTGAGGGCGTTGGAGTTGTAGATGTCGCGGCGGATCCTCCCCACGTAGCAGGGATCGGTTCCCGCCGCCCGTATGGACAGCGGGTAGAGGCCGGCGGACGGGTCGTCCTCGACCACAACTCCGGGGGCGTCCTTGAGCACGGCCCAGGCTTCTTCCACCCCGACCTCCGAAGCGAACTCCGCGTAGACCGACTCGGAATGACCGACTTTAACCGGCACCCGCACGGTGGTGGCGGTGACCGGTAGTCCGGGCAGGCCCATGATCTTCTGGGTCTCGTTGACCATCTTCAACTCTTCCTTGGTGTACCCGCCGTCCGCGAAGACGTCGATCTGCGGCAGGCAGTTGTAGGCGATACGGTGAGGGTAAACCTCGGCACGGGGCTCCAGCCCCGCCTCCATGTCCTTTATCTGTTGCTCCAGCTCGGCCACGGCGTTCCGGCCGGTGCCGGAGACGGCCTGGTAGGTGGAGACGATGACCCTGGTCAGGCCCCACTTGTCGTGCAGGGGCTTCAAGACTACCACCATCTGGATGGTCGAGCAGTTGGGGTTGGCGATAACGCCCTTATGGTTGAAGACCTCGGCCGGGTTGACCTCCGGCACCACCAGGGGCACACCGGCGTCCATGCGGAAGGCGCTGGAGTTGTCGACCACCAGGGCCCCCGCGTTAACGGCGTGGGGAGAGAACTCCAGCGACCGCGATGCCCCGGCCGAGAAGAGGGCCAGGTCTATCCCCTTGAAAGAATCTTCCTTGAGAACCTCCACCTTGAGTTCTTCGCCCCGGAAGGTGAGCACCTTTCCCTCCGAGCGATGGGAGGCAAGCAGCCTCAGCTCCCGCACCGGGAAGCTGCGTTCCTCCAGGATGAGGCGCATGGCCTCTCCCACGGCGCCGGTGGCGCCGGCTATTGCGACACTGTATTCCTTCAATCCCCTCTCCTCCAATATCGGGTTTCAAGGCCCACCGCGGGCCTAATCGTGCATTACCACGCCCTTGTCCAGGCCGAAACGCTGATGTATGGCGTTGACCGCTTTCTGCATGTCGCCGGCCCGGACCACGATGCTGATCTTGATGGAAGAAGTGGAGATCATCTCGATGTTGATGTTGAGGTCCGCCAGGGCGCCGAACATGTCCGCCGCCACTCCGGGATGTGACCTCATCCCCGCCCCGATCAAGCTGATCTTGGCGATGTCTTCGTCGCAGTCGAAGCCGCGCGCGCCCACTTCCGCCGCCACCTCGCCCAGGATCTCCCTGGCCCGGGGCAGATCGTCCTGGCCGAGGGTGAAGGAGATATCGGTCTGGGCGTTCTCGCTGACGTTCTGGATGATCATGTCGACGTTGATGTTGGAGTCGGCCAGCCGGCGGAAAAGCCGGGCCGAGATGCCGGGGCGGTCAGGCACGCCCTGCAGGGTTACCTTGGCCTCGCTGGCATCATGGGTCACGCCACTGATTATGGCCTTCTCCATGCGGTCCTCTTCATTCGTTATCCAGGTGCCTTCCTTGTCGGAAAAGCTTGATCTCACGTGAATCACCACCCCGTAGTTCCTTCCGAATTCTATACTGCGCGACTGCATCACCCTGGCTCCCGTGGCGGCCATCTCCAGCATCTCGTCGTAGGAGATGTGGTCGAGCTTCCGGGCGTCCGGCACCAGCCTCGGGTCGGCCGTGAAGACGCCCTCGACATCGGTGTAGATCTCGCAGACCTCGGCGCCCAGGGCCGCGGCCAGCGCCACCGCCGTGGTGTCGGAGCCGCCCCGCCCGAGGGTGGTGATGTGGTCGTCCAGGGATATGCCCTGGAACCCCGCCACGATCACGATCTTGTTCCTGGAGATCTCTTCCAGTATGCGCGTCGCCTTGATGTCGATGATCTTGGCCTTGGTGTGCGAGCTGTCCGTCACTATCCCCACCTGGGCCCCGGTAAAGGAGATGGCCTCGCGGCCCAGGGTGTGTATGGCCATGGAAAGCAGCGCCACCGAGACCTGCTCGCCGGTGGAGAGGAGCATGTCCATCTCCCTCTCGGGTGGCCGGTCGCAAATCTCCCCGGCCAGCCGCACCAGGCGGTCGGTGGTGTCTCCGAGGGCGGAGATGACCACCACCACGCTGTTTCCAGCTTCGGAGGTGGCGACGACCCGGCCGGCCACCCTCTTGATCTTTTCGGTGTCGGCCACCGAGGATCCGCCGAATTTCTGTACGATCAGCGACATGGCTTCTTTCCTGCTTCCTTCCCACTTGACTTTTTGAGGTATTATTTTACACCATACGCGCTGCGCGCGCCGATTCTTGCTTTTAGATCTCGCAGCGCCCCCGCAGGGCGCGGCCCAGGGTTATCTCGTCCGCGTATTCCAGGTCCCCGCCTACCGGCAGGCCGCTGGCCAGGCGGCTGGCGCGCACCCCCTCTTCCCGTGCCAGGTTGGCGATGTAGAGCATGGTCGCCTCTCCCTCCACCGTGGGGTTGGTGGCCAGGATGATCTCCTGCGCCCCTCCTTCGCGCACGCGGGCGATCAGTTCCCGGATGCGCAGCTGTTCCGGCCCCACTCCGTCGATGGGCGAGATGGCGCCGCCCAGCACGTGGTATAGCCCGCGGAACTCAGCGGTGCGTTCCAGGGGAACGATGTCCTTGGCTTCCTCCACGACACAGATCATGGTGCGGTCGCGGCGTTCGTCGGCGCAGAACCGGCAGAGCTCTTCCTCGCTCAGGTTGAAACAGCAGCGGCAGAAGCGCACCTTCTCCCTGGCCTCAACTATGGCCCGGGCCAGCCCCTCCGCCTCCTGGGCGGGCACCTTGAGCAGGTGGAGGGCCAGTCGCTGCGCTGATTTGGGGCCGATGCCCGGCAGCTTGCCGAGCTCGGCGATGAGCCGGTCTACCGGCGGCGTAAAATCCAAGTCTGTCTCCTCGCTCGCTCTGGTCCGAGAGTTACATGCCGGGGATCTTCATCCCCTTGGTGAAGGCGCCCATTTTCTCTTCCGCCAGCTCCCGCGATTTCTTCAGGGCGTCGGTGATTGCCGCCAGCACCAGGTCCTGCAGCATCTCCACGTCCTCCGGGTCCACCGCTTCGGGGTTGATGGCCACTCCCAGCACGTTCTGCTGGCCGTCAGCGATCACCTTGACCATGCCGCCGCCGGACGAGCCTTCTACCTGCTCCTCCGCCAGCGCTTCCTGCGCCTCCAGCATCTTCCTCTGCAGCTGCTGCGCCTGTTTCATCATCTTCTGCATGTTGCCATTCATCTCTTCACCACCTGTCCAGATCGGTTCCAATATCCATCCCGCGCCGCCTGGGCCCGCGGATCACTCGTGCAGGTGTTCACCTTCCGGTTGCTGCAGATGAGCTTCTTCCACCACCTCGGCCCCGTTGAATGCGTCTTTGAACATGCGCACCACCCGTTTCTCATAAGCCTCTCCCCTCCGGGGGTCGGGGGGCGAAGGCTCGGCCTTTGCCTTTTCCGCCGGCAGCGCCGCGGGCGCGGACGGTGGTTCGGGCGCCGCCGCGGGCGCAGGTTCATCCATGGGGGCGGGCTCTTCCACTGGGGCTTTCTTCGCCGAGGCCCGTTCGGGCTTGCGTGCCGGGGCCGGCGGCTCCAGGCGGGCGGGGGCTCGAGTCGCTTCGCTCCCTCCCGCTTCCAGGAAGGGCTGCATCTTGAGGTCCACTCTCAACACCTCCCGCAGGCTCTCTTCCACCACCTGGCGCCTGGCTTCTTCGCTGATGCCGTCAAAGGAGGCTTCCGACTCCGCGTGAAAACGCAGCAGCAGACGGTCGCCCCTGACCGCCGCCGGGATGCCGTCCAGGAGCATGGCATGGACGGAGCGGTTCTTCTCTCTTACCCTGTCTCTCACCTTGGACCAGGCACGTTTGACCGTGACGATATCTACTATCCCTTCTTCGCCCGGTTCCACTGCCGCGGGGGCCTGCCTGTCCGGAGGCGCCTGTCGGGGTGCGGGCTTTCTGGCCGCGGCGGCCGGCGGTTCCGGGGAGCGCTGTTCGTCCACGGACACCGGCGCCTCCGGCGCCAGGGTCAGACGGTCCAGTCTCTCTTCCAGCTTGTCCAGACGCAGGGTCAACGCCTCGGGGGATAGCTCCATTTCCGGGCGGGCCATGCGCACCAGTCCCATCTCCAGTATCATGCGGGGCGAGCTCGAAGCCTTCATCTCCACCACCGTCTCCTGCAGGACACGCAGGTGCCCGGGGACGGCGCGGGGGTCCAGGGAGTCCGCCTGCTGTTTCAAAGTCTCATATTCCTCGTCCGACAGGTCCAGGAACTCGGGCTCGGCATCGGTGTTCTGGACCATGAAGATGTGCCGGAAGTGTTCGATAGCGCCCCGGGCGAATTGGGTGAGGTCCTTGCCCCTCTCCTCCACCCGCCCCACCAGGCGAAGCAGCCCGGTGCCGTCGCCCCTGGAAACCAGGTCGCATAGATCGTACAGCGCGTCCGCCTCCACCAGCCCGAGAAAGTCGGCCACCGCCTCCGCCGTCACCGCCCCCTCCGCGTAAGAAGCCAGCTGGTCCAGGGAGACCAGGGCGTCACGCACCGAGCCCTGGGCACCGCGGGCCATGAGGGTGGCGCCGTCCTTCTCCAGCTCTATGCCCTCCTCCCGGGCGACGTGCTCCAGGTGGCGGGCCAGCTCCGGCGTGGGAATCCGCTTGAAGTCGTAGGGCTGGCAACGGGAAGCGATAGTCGGGGGAACCTTGTGGGGTTCGGTGGTGGCCAGGACGAAGACGACGTGGGCCGGGGGCTCCTCCAGTATCTTCAAGAGGGCGTTGAAGGCCTCGTTGGTGAGCATGTGGACCTCGTCGATGATGTAGACCTTCATGCGGGAGGAGGTGGGCGAGAAGGCCACTTTTTCCCGCAGCTCGCGCACATCGTCGATTCCACGGTTGGAGGCGGCGTCGATCTCGATGACGTCCATGGCGCTGCCGTCGCCGATGCGCCGGCAGCTCTCACACACCTTGCAGGGATTGGGCGTGGGGCCCTGCTCGCAGTTGAGCGCCTTGGCCAGGATGCGGGCGATGGAGGTCTTGCCGGTGCCGCGCGGCCCGGAGAAGAGATAGGCGTGGGTGAACCTTCCGTTCTTCAAGGCATTGGAGAGCGTCCTGACCACGAATTTCTGGTCGACTATCTCCCCGAAATCCTGCGGGCGCCATTTCCTGTAGAGGGATACGTAAGCCACGGCGTTCCTCCCAACCGCATAGCAGCCATGCACGGCTTGCATTAAAAAAGTGATCGTGCACCCGTCGTCGACTCCCGGTCCCGGGTGCCACACCGGCAGCCTGCTCCGGCCAGGTTGTTCCGCGGCACACAGGAGGGTTTGCTTACCGCTGCTTCCTTCCGGACCTGACGGGGTTCACAAATTCCTATTGCGCAGGACCCAGCCTTCAACGCCACTTACCGGCACGCTTTCCCAAAGCCAGAGAGCCTCGGTTGGGAATTCGGCCCCGCTATAGCGGATTGCGGGTACAGGGCACCGCTAGCTCCCCGCTTAGCACGATCTTCTTTAGTATAACACACCCCCATGAAACGGTTTTCGTTGTATAATGAACGAGCGTGAACTTGCTTTCTTGAGATCATGAGAGGGGAGGGCATGGTCGAGTCGGAGTTCCAGGAAAGAGTCCCTACCGGCGTTATCGGGCTCGATCCAATGTTGGGAGGGGGACTGCTGCAAGGCTCCACCACCGTGGTCAACGGACCCCCGGGCACCGGTAAAACCTGCATCGGCCTGGAGTTCATCGCCACCGGCGCGCTCAAGCACGACGAACCGGGGGCCATAATCACCTTCGAGCACTTCCCCCGCAAGCTCCACCGCGACGCCGCCTCCATCGGCATCCCCTTAAAGGAGCTGGAAGACCAGGGGAAGGTGCGCACCATCTTCACCTCCCCGGATATCTTCCTGACCCAGGTGCGCCAGGAGGGGGGAGCCCTCGACACCCTGGTCCGGGAAATGGGGCTGCGCCGCATCTTCATCGACTCCATCTCCCATTTCGAACGCCTGGCCTCCGACCCCATGGACATGCGCGAGCTCGCTTACGGCTTCGTCAACGGCCTGCTCCGGCACGGCCTCACGGTCATGATCACCCAGGAGGAAACGTCGCTCATCGGCACCACCGCCTCCACCGAGTTCGGCATATCCTACATGGTGGACACGGTTATCCAGCTCAGTTACGTGGAGATGGACTCCTCTATCTCGCGAGCCCTGCTCATCCTCAAACAGCGGGCCAGCAACCACGACAAGGCCATACGCCAGTTCCGCATAACCAATCAGGGGGTGCAGGTGGAAAAGATGTTCGAGGACCGCGAAGGGGTGCTCTCCGGCATGCCCATGCGCAGGGAAGCCGAAGCCTTCATGGAAGCCTTCGGGAAAAAGGACTCTACCAGAAAGAAGGGGGAGTGATAACCCTTGGCTGCCAGGGTGTTGATCGTCGACGACGACCGGGAGATGGTCGAGCTCATCCAGCTCTTCCTGGTCAATGCCGGTTATGATACTTTAACGGCGACCTCGGGGGAGGAGGCGCTGGAGACCGCCTTCCGGGAGAAGCCGGACCTCATCCTGCTGGACATCATGATGCCCAAGATCGACGGCTGGGAGGTGTTCCGGAGTATCAGGAACGACCCCGAAGCCAAGTCCATTCCCATAGCCTTCATCACCGCGCGCACCCAGAACATCGACAAGATGATCGGGCTTTCGGTGATGAAAGCGGACGGGTACATCACCAAGCCCTTCAGTAAGAAGGACCTGCTCGAGAAGGTAGGGCAGATCCTCCGCTCCCACGAGGAAGCATAGGGCCGGCGGCGGGATGATGGGTACCCGAGCCAGGGCCGGCGGGTCCGGAGGGGGGGCAAGGTGTCCGCGCTGACCTGGTGGAAGGTCATCTCACTCACCCTCTTCTTCTATCTACAGCTAACGCTCTACCTTTCTTTCTACTATCTTTACGGCGTCTGTCGCCTGGCCGAGGAGCGCTTCGGGCGGAAGACCTTCGCTCCCCTGCTCGTCTGCTGTTTCATCCTCATGCTGGCCTGCACCCTGGCCCTGGCGGTCAGCCCGGCCTTTCCCTTCTCCCGCCCATGGTTCGCGATCTGTTCCAGCGCCGGCGCGCTGCTCCTTTCGCTGGTCTCGGTCAAGTGCTACCAGGCGATGATGGGTCGATGAATACCTTCTGGCTCATCCTGTCATCGCTGGGGACACTGTCCCTCGCTTTCTTCTTCGGGGTGATGGCCAAGCTGGGCAAGCGCATGGGCGAAGCCCTGCATATCGACAGCTACTACCGGCTCTACTGGGCGGCCGCGGCCCTGTCGGCCTTTCCCGTGCCGGCCGGATGGCTGGCCTTTATCACCGGCCTCGGGGGGATTCCGGACGTCTCCGAAACGGCCGTCTTTCAGGTCGACGCCCTGCTTTTTCTGCTGCCTCTCTGCATAGGGGCCAGCCTGGCCCTGTACGCCACCTTGCGTTACTGGAAATGGGTCTGGCCCGAGCTGCGAGACCCTGCGGCACGAACGGAGAGACCTTGAGCGAATCGACCCCCTGGATGGGATTCCTCAGACAGTTCATGGCGAGCATGGTGGACGAGTTCCCCAGCGGGCTGGCCCAGGTGGACATGGGGATGCACGTCGTTTTCATCAACCGCGCCATGCAGGACTGGATCAGGGATTCCGGCGGAAAGCCCGAGGGCGGGGCGGGCGCCCGGCTGAACGACCTATTGGCGGGGAATTCGTGGGATGTGTTCAGCCCCATCCTGGAGAAAGCCATCGCCGGCCATCAGTCCATCCTGCTGGAGAACCAACAGGTTAGGGCGGGGGGCAGGGACTTCTTTTTCAACATCGCCGTCTTTCCGATCACGAACCTGGACGGGGTCGCCGAAGGTGCCGTCCTCAACCTCGTCGACGTCACCCGCTACGTGCGGCTGGAAAAAGCTTACGCCGAGACCTCCGACTACCTGGACCTGCTGATCAGCAGCCTGAATGACGGTTTCTACGCCATGGGCCCGGACAACACGTTCTCTTTCTGCAACCCCCGCATGCTGGAGATGCTCAAAATGGATCAGGAGCAGTTCCTCTCCTCTAACTCCTACGACATCACCGACCCCGCCGAACACCCGCTCATCGACGAGATGCTGCGGCGGCGGCGGGGCGGGGAAAAGGTCGTCTTCGAAACCGTCCTGAGGCGTTTCGACGGTAGCGTCTTCCCGGTCGAGATTACCTCCGCCCCCCTCCAGAAGGAGGGGGAGTACGCGGGCATCGTGGCTGTGGCGCACGACATCACCGAGCGTAAGCGGCTGGAGGCGGCCATTAAGGAGAACGCTGAAGACCTGGAGGAGGCTTACGAGGAGCTCTCGGTGCTGGACAAGATGAAGTCGGACTTCATCGCCATCGCCTCGCACGAGCTGCGCACCCCTCTCTCCATCATCAAGGGTTACGCCGAAGCCTTCCTTTACGGGGAGCTCGGGGAGTTGAAGGAGGGCCAGCTGAAAAAGCTGGAGACCATCAACGCCCGCGCCGACCAGATGACCCGCATCATCAACGACCTGCTGGACATCACTCGCCTGGAGGAAGGGCGGCTGGTAGGAGAGTGCTGGCTCGCCCCCATCGAAGAGATAGTCGCCTCGGTGATGGTGGAGTTTGAGCAGGAAGCACGCCGCAACGGCATACGCCTGTCGTCCCAGGTGGAAAAGTCCCTTCCTTCCCTCAGGGTGGACGTCTGGCGCATCCACCAGGTGATCGAGAATCTTCTTTCCAATGCCATCAAGTTCACCTCCGAGGGCGGGGAGGCGGGTATCGCCGCCAGGCTGAACCCTTCAGGCGAATGGGTGGAGGTGGAAGTCTTCGACACCGGTCCGGGTATTCCTCGCAAGGAACAGGACCGTTTGTTTCAGAAGTTCCTCCAGCTGGACACCAATTCAACCCGCGCCGCCGGTGGGCTTGGCTTGGGGCTGGTCATCTGCAAGGGTATCGTGGAAGCTCACGGCGGGACCATCTGGCTGGAGAGCGAACTGGGCAAAGGCTCTTCCTTCAAGTTCGCCCTGCCCGTGCCGGCCCAGGGCTGAAGCGCCACGCTTATTCCTCGAAAAAGCGGCGCACCGCCGCCACGACCTCTTCGGCTTCTTCTTCCTTAAGTTCGGGGTAGAGGGGCAGGGAGAGCGCTTCTGCCGCGGCGCGCTCGGCCACCGGAAAGTCTCCTTCCCGGTATCCCAGGCTCGAGAAGGCCGGCTGGAGGTGGATGGGCGTGGGGTAGTGGATGAGGGCCTGGACTCCCTTTTCTTCAAGGAATCGCTTGAGCTGGTCGCGGCGGGGCGTGGCTATGACGAAGAGATGGAGGGAGGGCATGGCTTCGGGTGAGGCGGGGGGGAGCCGGAGGTCCAGCCCCTTCAGGCCTTCCATGTAGATTCCGGCCAGGTCCCGGCGGCGCTGGTTGTCGGCCAGCAGGCGCGGAAGCTTCACCCTCAGCAGGGCGGCTTGCAGTTCGTCCAGGCGGCTGTTGTAGCCGATCTCGCCGAGGAGGTTGCGCTCGATGCGGCCGTAGTCGCGGATGCTCCGCAGGCGGGCGGCCAGGGAAGGGTCGCCGGTGGCCACCATGCCCCCGTCCCCCATTCCTCCCAGGTTCTTGGTGGGGTAGAAGCTGAAGCAGCCGCAATCCCCCCAGGTGCCCAGGGACCGCTCCTTGAGGGTGGCGCCGTGCGCCTGGCAGGCGTCCTCCACCAGGGCCAGCCCCTCCCGCGAGCAGATAGCCGACAGCTCTTCGAGCGGCGCGGGGTAGCCGTAAAGGTGGACGGGGAGGACGGCGCGAGTGCGGCCGGCCAGGGCCTTCTCTACCCCGGCGGGGTCGATGGTAAAATCTTCGGCTCGCACGTCCGCCAGCACCGGGACGGCCCCGGAGAGCGCCACCGCCACGATGGTGGGAGGCGCGGTGAAGGCGGGTGCGACCACTTGGTCGCCGGGACCTACGCCCAGGGCCTTGAGGGACAGGAGCAGGGCATCGGTGCCCGAGGCCACGCCGACGGCCTCTCCGGCCCCGAGACAGGCGGCGAACTCTTCTTCGAAGAGGCGGACCTCTTCCCCCAGGATGAAGTGGCCGGTGTCGAGGACGCGGGCGAAGGCTTCGCGAAGCTCGTCCCCGAGGGCCCGGCGCTGGCGCGAGAAATCGTTGAAATCAACCATGGCGGAGTCTCGGTTTGAGCATCATGTGCCACCACATGCATAGAAACTCCTTGCCCATCTCGTAGAGGTGCCGGGGGCGGAAGAAGCTGGACCTGCCGGTGTGGCGGGCGTAGTGGTGGACGGGCTGCTCCGCGAAGGTGAACCCCTTGTCCTGCAGCTTTTTTACCATCTCCAGGCAGATGGTGCCGCCGAAGGACTCCAGTTCGAGGGAGTCCAGCGCCTCCTTGCGCATGAGGCGAAAATCGCAGTCGATGTCCACCAGCCTGATGCGGAAGAGAAAGCTGGCGACCATGTTGTAGAGCGACCCCAGCCAGATGCGGTAGAAGGGATCGTTGCGCTTGATCTTGAAGCCGTTGACGATGTCCGCCTGGTCGCGCTTGGCATAGAGCAGCGGCAGCTCCAGTACGTCGTACTGCCCGTCTCCGTCGGTGTAGAAAACCAGCTGGCGGGTGGCCGCCGCGAAGCCGGTGCGCAGGGCCCCACCGTAGCCCTTGTTCTTCTCGTGCTGCACCAGCCTGACCCTGTCGTCTTGCTTCATTATCTCCCTGACCACATCCGCGGTGGAGTCGCTGGAGCCATCGTCGATGACGATGATTTCGTAGTCGGCGCCCAGCTCTTTCAGCACCTTTCGGGCCTTGCTCACCTGGTCGCCGATGGTGGCTTCGTCGTTGTAGGCGGGGAAAAAGACGGACATTCCGGGGTCCGGGGGCAGGGGGGGGAGGGTAGGCCCGGGGCCGTCCAGCCCCTGGTCGCTCTTCTTGTTCCTGCCGTCGCGCATGAGAGCCAGCAGCAGGAGCAGGGAGAGGAAGATGGTGGAGAGGGTCACGGTGGCGCCGGCCGCGATGCCCGGTGCGGTATAGCGCATCTCGAGCCGGTGCTCGCCCGCCGGAATGTAGACGGCGGTGAGGCATCCGTACGACCGCATCAGCTTGATCTCCTTTCCGTCCAGCCAGCCCCGCCACCCCGGCAGGTAGTTCTGGCTTATGAAGAGGACTCCGTCCTCCTCAGCATCTATCCGCAGCTTCTTGCTCGCGCCGGAAGGGTCGACGAACTCCACGCTGCCCCGTGTTATTCTGCCGGGTTTCCATTCATTCAACAGCTCTTTTAAAACAGGGTCAAGCATATCTTCTTCGATGACCACTGTTTCCCTTGCGTCCAGGGTGACATCGAAGGCACGCGTCAGCGCCAGCTCCCAATCTTCTTCCACCACCACCTGCCCCACCAGGTAGGCCCGGGGCGATTCCCCCGGGTTCTCGTAAACCGCCGTCCTCGGGCCGGTGTATACCACCTCGCCCTTTTCGAGAGGCTGTACCCTGCCGGAAACGGTATGCAGGCTCACCGCCTTGAGCACGAACACCCGGCCGTAGAGCGCCGGGTCGAGTTCGATCTCGATGGAGCCTGCTTCGAATTCGGCCCCGAAACGGACCCTGCCCTCGTAGCTCCAGGAACGTGAGGTCCAGCCAGGGTGGCGGTAAATGTAGATCGCCACTCCGCCGGAGGAGCGCCCCCCCGCCCGGAAAGGCTCTTCCGCTTCAAGCTGCTCGGTGCTCTCCCCTATGCGTATGGCATAGGGGCCCGAGCTGTATCCCTCCATGCGGATGGTCACCCAGGCCACGGTGGTCCCCTCCGGCAGCAGCTCTCCCCCTTGCAGGTGCGACAGGAGGCACATCTGGTCGAAGATGCAGCCCGCGGCCGGGAAGGTCACCCGCGGCCGGGCTCCGCAAAGCGCGACGGGGTCACTTATGTCGTACGCCAGTCCGCGTTCGCGCAGGGGCTGGGCAAGGAGATAGCGCACGTTGAGCAGGCCCAGGACCTTTTCGGAAAAGAGGTTGCCCGCCGTCTCCTGCAGCCGGGTGTATTTGTAGGGCGAAACGGTGGATTTGCCCATGGGGTCTTCCAGCGAATACTCCATGGGCACGTTGGGGGCATAGATGAAGTCCTCCCCCAGTTCCGCCCCGGCTTCCTTGGCAACCGTGGAGCGGTACACTCCTTCGTCCCCACCGGCCACGTCCGCCGCGGGAGGGACCGTCTCCACCTGGTTCACGGGGGTGAACTTGTGCATGGGGGCGCCCCAGTAGAAGATCTCCAGCACGGTGAGGAAAAGAAGTGCGGCAATGGCTGCGCTCTTCCCGATCTTCCTCCTGGCCAGAAACCACAACAGCAGCGGGACGACCACCACCAGGACCAGGGGTAGCAGGAAGTTCAGGCTCGAGAGGCTGAGAAAGCCTGTCCAGTGGTCATACTTGCCCACCGCGTCTCCAGGCAGGGTGGCGAAGAGGTGCTCCGCCACCTTTTTCGGGCCGGACTCGAGCCATCCGGTGCCGTATCGGACCACCAGTGCGATCGCCACCCATACGGCGGCCCAGGCCGCCCCGGCGGCCAGCATCCACACCCCGGCCCTTGCCTGTTTCTCGTCGCCGCGGCGGTCCCCGATCAGCCTTTCCAGCCCCAGGGCCCCCAGCACCAGCAGGGAGAGGTCCGCGAGGAGGATGAAGCGCACGGGCGCCTTGAGCACGTCGAAACCCGGCATGGCATGCACAAACCGCCAGAGCAGGCCGGCGTTGCCGATGGAGACGGCCAGGGAGGCGACCAGGGCCCAGAAGAAGAACGAGGCGTGCCATTGCCGCCTGCGCCGCAGGGCGAAGACGGCCAGGAACGGCGGGATCATGCCCACGTAACCATACATGTCCTCGAAGTACCAGGCGCCCCAGTAGCCCATGTCCACTCCCTGGCCGAACAACTTGGGGAAGAAGAGGGCCAGGGCGTGGGGGGTGGTCATGCGGAGGATGTCGGCGGAGTTCTCGTTGAGCCCCCCGGCGCGATAGCTCTCCTGCACCAGGTAGTAAGAAGGGAGGTTCTGGACCATGCCCAGCCCGAAGCCGACGCCCAACGTCAGGGCCAGCCCCTTGACGGCCAGCAGGGCGGCTTCCTTCCGCGTCCGGCCTCCCCGGGGATAGAGGAACAGGTAGAACGGAGCCAGTAGCGCCCCGAAGAGGGCCGTCATGAGGAAGCCCGCCAGGAACTGGATGCCCATCACCCCGCCCGCGAAGACGAACCAGGAGATCCTGCCCCGCCGCATCCCCCTTTCCAGGCAGAAAAGGAGCAGGGGCAGCCAGGCCACGGTGATCACCAGGTTGGGGTGGACCAGGTGGGCCAGGGTAAAGCCGGAGAGCGAGTAGGGCAAGGCCATCAGGACGGCCGGCCAGCGCGAGGCGCCTATCTCCCTCACGTAGGCGTAGAAGAAGACGGCGGCCAGCAGGTAGTGCAACCAGAACATCAGGTTATAGCCCACGTTCAAGGGAAGCAGATAAGAGAGGTAGTTGACGGGATAGAAGATGCCCGCCTCGCTGTCCGCGAAGAGGGGAAAGCCCGAGTAGACGAAGTCGCACCACGTGGGGTTGGAAAAGGAGCTCAGGGCGCCGTGGAAGAAGGACCAGCCCGGGTAGTAGTAGACCTTGAGGTCGCTTCCCAGGGGAATGCGGCGCATGAAGACCAGGCTGCGGAAGAAGAGCAGCACCACCGCCACCAGGATGATCAGGGGCAGATTTTCCACCAGCTGGTTGTAGGTTTTACTGCGCCTCGCGACCTTTTCTTCCATAACCCCCTCCAATTATCGGCTTAGAAATGATTCTAATGCCTGCGCGCCCGCCGCTCCAAATCATTTACGCCTAAACCCTGGAGGGATTAAGCTCGATATATGAATGCGAGGCGAGTAAGGAGTGATGGATGGACATAACCGAGGCGCGGGACAGGCTCACCCGGCTGAAAGAAAACGTCGGGAGAGTGATCCGGGGTAAAGATCGCCAGGTGGAGCTGGCCATAATCGCCCTCTTGAGCGGCGGGCAACTGCTCATCGAGGACGTTCCCGGGGTGGGCAAGACCATGCTGGCCCGTTCGCTGGCGCTTTCCATCGAAGGAAGCTACAAGCGTATCCAGTTCACTCCCGACCTTCTGCCGTCCGACATCACCGGCGTGAACGTCTTCGACCAGGGCTCGGGGACTTTCAAGTTCCACCCCGGGCCCATCTTCGCCCAGATCGTCCTGGCCGACGAGATCAACCGGGCGACCCCCCGAACCCAGTCAAGCCTGCTGGAGGCCATGGACGAGGGGCAGGTTTCGGTCGACGGGGTCACCCGCGCCCTCCCTCGCCCCTTCTTCGTCATCGCCACCCAGAACCCCCTCGACTACCATGGCACCTATCCCCTGCCCGAAAGCCAGCTCGATCGCTTCTGCATAAACGTCTCCCTGGAATACCCTTCCGGCCCCGATGAGCTGGACGTGGTCGAGAGCCAGCTCCATCGTCACCCCATCGAGGACCTGGCACCAGTGCTCTCCACCAGCAGGATCGAGGAGCTGCGGGAGATGGCCAGGGAGGTCGGGGTGGACCGCGCCCTGGTGGAATACGCCCTGAGTATCGTTCAGAGGACCCGTTCCGATGATCAGCTGGCCCTGGGCGCCAGTCCCCGGGGCAGCATCTTTCTGCTGCGCACCGCGCAGGCTCAGGCCCTGATGAAGGGCCGCGACTTCGTGGTGCCCGACGACATCAAAGAACTGGCTGTGGCCGTGCTGGCTCACCGCGTCCTGCCCAAGTCCCGCCGCCAGACGCTGGGGGCCAGCCGCGAGGTCGTCAAGGCTATCGTTGACGACGTCGCGGTTCCGGTCTCCTTCTAGGGGGGGTAGCCTTGATCGCCCTGGTGCTCCTGGCGCTCCCGGCCCTCCTGGTGTTGTGGCTGGTGACACACCGGCACAACCCCGCTAAGCTGCGGGTGACGGTAGGCGTACTTCTCAGCCTCTCCTTTCTCCTCATCGGCGTCAACGTCCAGGCGCGATGGCTTTTCTTCATGTCTGGCCTGCTGCTGGCCTCCATCGCCCTCTCTTCTCTGGTCTCCCGTTTCAGCTTGCGGGGCCTGGAGGTCCAAAGGAGCCTGCCGGCAAGGGTAACCGAGGGAGAGGCGGCCCCGGTCGAGTTGTCTGTATCCAACCGCGGCCGCTTCGCCCGCCGCTTCTTTCTCCTCGTCGAAAAGGGCCTTGAGGGCGATGAACACGGGCGTGGCGCGCCGAGGCCCGCACCGGGTGCGCCCGTTCCCCATACCAGTGATGTCAGGATATTCGTGCCCCGGCTGGATGCCGGGTCGGACCAGGGCCTGCAGGTGCCGCGCACCTTCTCCGTCCGGGGCATCTTCTCGGGCGGCACCATCGTCTTGCAGTCGGGAGGATGGATCGGCCTGGCCTCTTCCGTCCGGACCATGGACGCTCCGGGCAGCGTCACCGTGCTGCCTCGCTTCGTCGAACCGGCCCGCATCCCCGCCCTGGAGGACTTCGCTGCCGACCCCTCGTCTTCTACCTACAACCGGCTGAGCGGCACCGGCCCGGACTTTTTCGGCATCCGAGAATACCGGCGGGGGGACCCGCTGCGCTACGTGCACTGGCGCTCCACGGCCCGCGCCGGGCAGCTGATGGTGCGCGAATTCGAGCGGCAGCCCGGGTCTCTCGTCAACGTGCTGGTATTGAATGAGCGTGGCTGTGACGCAGGGCCGGTGGGAGACACCATCATGGACAACGCCGCCCGCATAGCCGCCAGCCTGCTCTCTTACGCCGCTCGCACCGGGCGCCCATCCCGACTGGCCTTTGGCCGGGGCGACCGGGTGGCGCTGGAAGAATCCGGGTTTTTCGAGGCCTCTCTGGACGAGCTGGCCGGGCTTACGGACGACGGCGGCCTTCCCCCAGAGGAGCTTGTCCGCCAGGCTTCCGGCACGGTGCCCCAGGGCTCCACCCTGGTGGTGGTGGCCCCATCTCGCGCCTGCGACCTGGCGGCCCTGGCCGAGGCGGCGCCTCCCCGGTCGCGGGTAGGCCTGGTCATGCTGGATGCCGCGTCTTTTAATGGGGGCAAGCCCGCGGGCGGGCTCTTCTCCAAAGAAGCGCTGGAGGGGTGGGAACAATCTCCTCCGCCGGGCTTTTCTTTCTATCTTTCCTTCCGGAAAGGGGACGATCTGGAATCATGCCTTCAAGGCTCCTGGATTACTACAAGCGCCTGAGTGAAAGCCGGCAGGTCGAGGACTCCGCCTCCCTGCGCTGGCTGGTTTGGGGCACCACCGAGGTAGCCATGCTGGCCCTCTGGAACCAGCATGCGCTCGCGACTTCGGTGGTGCTCCTGTCCCTCGCGGGTGTCTCCCTCGGCTCCTACGTCAGCCACCTGCGCCGCCACAAGAACAACTGGTGGATAAAGCTGGTGCTCACCGCGGCGATGACTTACCTGCTGGTCACGTTCCTCTCGGAGATCGGGGGGTCGTATGCCGATCTACGGCTCCCCCTGGCAAGCCTCTTCCTCTGGCTGCTGGTACTGCACAGCTTCGACCTGCCGGGGCGGAAGGACCTGTTGCTGATGGTGGTGAGCTCCTTCATACTTCTCGGCCTGGCCAGTGCCTTCTCCCTGACAACCGCTTTTCTCTTCTCTATCCTCCTATACCTGCTGGTGGCAATTCCAACCATGATCGTCATGGAGTCGGGCCGCATGAAGGAAGGCGCGCTGGTGCTCGAGCCGGCCACCCCGGCCGGAAGGCAGGGCTGGAGGGAAACGGCCAGGGCCACCGTCGTGGCCTGCACGGTGATCCTGCTGCTGGGAACCGGGGCCTCGGCCCTGCTGCCCCAGGAATACCATTATGCCGGGGTGCTGCCCTTCTCCCCTTCCCGCATCTTCTTCGGCAGCGGGCAGGATGGCGTTTTAAACCCGGGCTACCCGGATCTGCCGAGCCACCTCCCCGACTCTCCCCTGCCGGTCAACCCCGACGCCTACTCCGGCATCGCCTCATTCGTGGACCTGCGCATGCGGGGGCGCCTGTCGGACACCCTGCTGATGCGGGTCAAGTCCACAACCCCCTCTTACTGGCGGGGGATGGTCTTCGACGCCTACCTCGGCAGCGGGTGGGAGCGGAGCAACGATGGCAGCACCAGCCTGGTGGCGGACTGGGGCTACTTCAGGACGACACGCGGTGAAGCCCAGGCTCCTGGGTGGACCAGCCGCTCTGTCCAGACCTTCTATGTCGAGAGAGAGCTCCCCAACGTGATCTACGGGGCCTACCGGCCCAACACCGTTTACTTTCCCTCCAACCGTATCGAACAGGATGCCTATCTCGGGCTGCGCAGCCCCTTCCTGTTGGACAAGGGCCTCGTCTACAGCGTGGTGTCCGACGTCCCTACGCCGCCAGCGGAAGCCCTGCGCGCCTATCCCGCCGTCGGCACCGAAGGCGAGTTTGAGCAATACCTGCGATTGCCGGAGGTTTCCGAGAGGCTACGGGGGTTGGTCGAAGAGGTCACTGCCGGCTACGAGGCCCCCTACGACAAGGCCCTGGCCCTGCAGGACCATCTCAAGAAGGCATACGACTACTCCCTGGTGCCCCCATCCCAGGGCCCCGACGAAGACTCCGTCGACTTTTTCCTCTTCGAGTCGGGGCAGGGGACCTGCGAGCATTTTGCCACCGCCCTAGCGGTGATGTGCCGCGCTTCCGGCATCCCCTCACGCCTGGTCACGGGGTATGCGACAGGGGACTTCAACCCCTTCACCGGGATGTACGAGGTGGCCGCGAGCGATGCTCACGCCTGGGTGGAGCTCTACTTCAAGGGGGCGGGCTGGGTTCCGTTCGAGGCCACCCCCGGCTTCACCTGGCCCGACGAAGAAGCCGGCAGCCCTTATTACAGCGTGGTCGAGACCCTGAAGTGGCTGGGGGAAAGGCTGTCGGGGCTCCTTCCCGACTGGCTGCGTTCGGGGACGGCCGGGGCCTTCCGGGCCGTCGGTGGCTTCTTCTCAGGGGTGGCCTCCTTCGGTTATCGCAACCCCTCCGCCGGCGTCGCCATGCTACTGGCGCTGTTGCTGCCGGCGGCCATCCTCCTGCTGCGCCGGCGGCGCAGGATCAGGGGAGAGCCGGCACTGGCCACCACTCCCCGCGAGATGATCGTGGCGGACTTCCTCGGCTTTTCCGCCTCCCTGGCCCGCCGGGGGAAAGGCCGCGACCCCTCCACTACCCCCCGCGAATACCTGCAAAGCCTGGAGGAGAGGGCCTCTTCGGAAGAAGCGGAAGAGTTGGCGGACACCCTCTACCGGGCGCGCTACGACGACAGAGAGCTGGGCGAATTCGAAGCGCTGGATTTCCGCGCCCGGATACGAGAGCTGTCGGAAAGGCTGAGGGGGCGCGATTAGGGGTCGAGCCTTCAGCCGCGATGCATTAGTACGGGGTGGCCTCTTCCAGGGGGAGCTCCATCTCCTGCTCCATGGCCTTGGGGACATAGAGGGGGCGCTTGAAGAGGTTCCGCATGTCCGTCCACTTTCCGTCACCATCCAACCGCCGCTCCGCGACCTCCATGAAGGAATTGGCCTTGGCGTCCAGGTTGTCGACGTGGTGAAGCAGGAGCGCCTCCATGGTCATGGGCTGTTTGGGCGAGCCCCACTCCAGCTCGCCGTGGTGGCTGAGGATGGCGTGGCGCAGACGCATCTCCAGTTCCTCCGGAAAGCCGGGCATGTTCCGGACGAGCTCCCTGACCATCTCGTCGCCTAGTACCAGGTGCCCCAGGAACCTGCCTTCGTCGCTGTAAAGGATGGCCCGGCCGTATTCCAGCTCCTTCACCTTGCCGACGTCATGGAGGATGGCGGCGCAGATCAGCAGGTCCCTGTCGATGCCCGGATAGAGGATGCAGACCTTGTCGCAGATGAGGGCCACGGACACGGTGTGCTCGAGCAGCCCCCCCAGGTAGGGGTGGTGGTAGCTCTTGGCGGCGGGGGCCCTGCGAAAGCGCTCCATGAAGCTTTCGTCTTCCAGCAGGAGGCCAAGCAGGGCTCGCAGGTTGTGCTCCTTGAGCTCCGACACAAGAAGGCGGAGCGTCTCTTCCAGCTCCACCGGGTCGGCCTTGGACTTCCGCAGGAAGCTCTCCAGGTCCACCTCTTCCTCGCGGCAACGCCGGATGGTTTTGACCTCGAGCTGCAGCTGGTCCTGGTAGACACCTGCGCGGCCGTTGATCGCGACGAACTCTTTTTCGGAAAAGCTGTCCTTGTATTTGGCCACCTGATCCCATATCTTCGCTTCCACGCTGCCGGAGCGGTCTGTCAGTTCGAGGGAGATGTAGAGGTCCCCGCGGCGCGTCTTCCGAAGTTCTTTACGCTGCGTAAAAAATATAGACCTGACTTCTTCGCCCGGCCGGATGTCCTTGATCAGTTGTTTGGGCAATTCCCTACCTCCTTCATGCCTCGTCCCCATGCTACAGGGAAAGGGTGACAAAACCATCCGGGAGGGTGTGCCACTTGCCTAACCACTACGACCCCTTTTCAACCATGGCGGCGGTTTGTATAATGTCATAGCGAACGTCTACGGGCCTATAGCTCAGCTGGTTAGAGCGCACGCCTGATAAGCGTGAGGTCACTGGTTCGAATCCAGTTAGGCCCACCAGAAGCAAAGCCGGGACTGCCTGTCCCGGCTTTTTCTTTCCCCGCGGCGCCTGGTCCGAGAGCCCCGCTTCTACGTGGCGAGGTCTCCGTCGGACAGCAGGAACCTCCTGCCCAGGGGCCTGGAGAGCGCTATGTACCTGAACTCCGGCCGGACGGGGTCTGGCCTCTCCCCCTCTATCCTGACCCATTCGTCCTTTTTAAAGGCCAGGTTCCCACCCACTATGATGTCGTGTCTCACCACGCCGATACGCACGGAGCCCTCCGGAGGCGCTCCGGCCGCTTCGTGGAGCCGCCAGTTGCACCCCGGGCAAACCCTTACGCCCGCCGCCAGCATCGTCCCGCAGAATGGGCAGCTGGCCGCGTAGCCGCCGCCCGCATCCGGTCCGGGACGCAATGCCGGAGCCCGGGCCAATGGCTCTTCCGGCTCGGGCAACCGGCTGCCACAACCGGAACAGGTGGCCGCGCCGCCTCCGGCCATGGCCCCACAGCGCGGACAGCTTATGCCGGAAGCCACGGGACCCGGCGCATAAGCGCCGGGTCCTCCCGCCAGAGAAGACATGTCCACTCCCGGGCCGCTTTTATGCCCGCCGCCAACCTGGGTCTTGCCGTACACGAAGTGCCTGACTATGGTGGCCAGGCCGAATAGGATGGGCATTAAGACCGCTAGGTACAGGGGTAACGGGCTCCCCGATCCCGTCCGGCCAGCCAGCAGGTCAGCTTCGAGCAGTCCGGTTATCCCTTGCATGAGCACTTCTTTCCTCCGGTCCCGCCAATCCGTCCGAGCCTGGTCTGCGTACGGGCTTCATCCTCTGTTTATTATCATCGGATTTTCCGCGGGAGCCTGAAGGGTTTTCTGGTTGTCCCGGGTGTTTTACACAGTATCAACAATATATTGTTGATAAGATCGTATGGATACACAACATGTTGTGTTTTGTCCTATGGAGCAACTGTTTATTCGGGGGGCACGAAGTTCCTGCCGCTCACTTCCCCGACTTTGAAGTAGGTCCATTCCATACGCTGGAAGACGCCTTGCTGGTTGGACACCTCGAACAGGGTGGGCAGGTTGCTGGGCCCGTCCATGAGGATGCGGAAGGTTCGCCCATCGTCCGTAGTCATCCTGAACTCCTGCCCCGACCAGTATGCCTCCAGCTGGAAATAGGGTTCCAGGTAGCTGGCGGGCATGAAGTTGTCGAACAGTACCACGCGCTCCTGCGAGGCCGTCTCGGTGGTATTGGAGCTGCGGTCGTAGAGCCAGCTCTCTCCCGTTTGTTTGTTGTAAATGGCCACGAGGAGCCGGGATTCCGGCAGGAGCCGCATGGATCCGGCATCATACAGGCCGATGCCCAGATCCACCTCGTTCAACACGCCGCGGACTTTGTAGTTACCGTTACGTGTGTAGTCGATTCCAGCCGCCGCGTCTCCGCTGACGGCCCCGGCCGCCCCAGGCCCGCCGGGGCCCAGAAAACAGATCGCGGCTAGGGCCGCCAGGGCCCCGGCCCATCCCGCCCGGCGCTTCTGGTTCCTGTTGTTCCGGTCGGCTCGCCTCATCCCTTCTTCACCCTTTCACAACCGCCAGCGGCCTCAGGCGCGCTACCCGCACCGAGAGGCCTGCCCCTTCGCAGATCCTGGTTATCTCGCTTACGTCCTTATACGCTTCGGGGGCCTCTTCCGCCAGGACGCTCGATGAGGCTCCGTCTAGCAGTATGCCCGCCCGCTCCAACCTGTCCTGAAGCTCCCTCCCGGTCATCCTTTTCCTCGCCTGGGTGCGGCTGAGGGCGCGCCCCGCTCCGTGGCAGGTGGAACCGAAGCTTCTCTCGAGTGCCTCCTCCGTCCCCACCAGCACGAAGGAATACCTCCCCATGTCCCCCGGGATGATGACCGGCTGCCCGATCTCCCGGTAAGGGGCTGGAACCTCCGGGCGGGAACCCGGAAACGAGCGAGTGGCCCCCTTGCGGTGGACCATCAGCGCCCGCTCCTTTCCGTCCACCCGGTGCCGTTCCAACTTGGCAAGGTTGTGGGAGACGTCGTAGACCAGGCTCATTCCCAGCCGCCTGGCGTCCGATTTGAAGACCTCGCGGAACGCCTCCCTGACCCATTCGGTGAGGGCTTCGCGGTTGGCCAGGGCGAAATTGGCGGCACAGGCCATGGCCGAAAGGTAGTCGGCCCCTTCGGGGGACCCCACCGGCACGCAGGCCAGCTGCCGGTCGGGCAGCTCGTACCCGTGGAGTGAAAAGCTCTTTCCCATGCGCTTGAGGGTGTCGGTGCAGATCTGGTGCCCCAGCCCGCGGGAGCCCGAGTGAATCATCGCCACCACCTGACCGGGCTCAAGTCCGAGAACGTGTGCGGCTTGCGGCTGATAGATTCTATCCACCACCTGAATCTCCACGAAATGGTTGCCCGAGCCCAGGCTGCCGACCTGGTTGGCGGCACGTTCGAAGGCGCGTTCGCTGACCTTGGAGGGGTCCGCTCCCGAGCAAGACCCCTCTTCCTCGATGAACTCCAGGTCCTCGGCCCAGCCGGTTCCTTTCGCTATCAAGGCCGGTACTCCCTCGCGCATGATCCCTTCCGTCTCCCGCCGCCCCAGCACCAGGCGGCCTCGCGAGCCCAGGCCTCTTGGAACCCGCGCCACCAGGGCGTCGAGGATCTCTCTCATGCGCGGCGCGGCCTCTTCAACCGTCAGGCTGGTCCGCACCAATCTCACCCCGCAGCTGATGTCGTACCCCACCCCGCCGGGAGAGATCGCCCCCGAGGCGACGTCGGTAGCCGCCACGCCCCCTATGGGGAAACCGTAGCCCCAGTGGATATCGGGCATGGCCAGCGACGCCTCCACTATCCCCGGCAGGCAGGCCACGTTCATCACCTGTTCCAGGGCCCGGTCACAATCGGCGGCGGCCAGCAGCTTTTCGTCGGCAAAGACCTTTCCGGGAACCCTCATGCCCGGGATCGCGCCCATTGGGATCTCCCAGGTGAATTCGTCCAGTTTTCTAAGTCCGGTGACCGCGCTCATCCCGCAGCCCCCTTTTTAAACATCGAAGATGACCCGGCAGGACCAGCCGCCCTCCGGAAGCTCCTCCACTTTCAGCTGATGATAGGTGACGGCTTTCACTCCGTCGCGAACGGCGCCCCTGTTATTATCAAGAGGTTCCCCGGAGGCCGTTCCTGAAACGTGGCCGTCTTCCAGCCGGTCCACTTCCGCGCGCTGGAGCAGGATGGACCTGGTCTCGCCCAGGAAGATCAGCTCCTCCAGCCAGGACACCAGTAACTCGTCAACGGCGGGAGCGCCGGAGACGGCGTCGACCCGGATTGATTCGCTCGGCGTGAGAGACGCGGTGTCCGCCACTATCTCGAACATGCCGGCGGCGGCATTCTCAAAGAGTTCGGCCAGGTCCCGCCCGGCTGCCTCTATCCCGATATCCGCGGTGTGCTCGATTAACTCAAACTTCTTCGGGTTCTCCGGCATCATCGATATCCAGGGTCTCCTCCGGTTCATCTCCGTCGACGTACGGCTCGTCCGGCTCACGCTCGTCTTCCGCCACCATCATGGCGATGGCGGCCACGCTGTCTCCCTCCCTCAGGTTCATGACCTTGACGCCCTGGGTGGAGCGGCCCATGCGGGAGATGCCGTCCACCGAAACCCGGATCACCACTCCTTCCGAGGAGATGGCCAGCAGCTCCTGGTTCTCCTTGACACATTTCCCGCCAGCTATCTTTCCCTTGACGGGAGTGTACTGGATGGTGCGCACCCCTTTGCCGCCGCGTCTCTGCAGGGGATACTTGGGAACCGCGGTGCGCTTGCCGTAGCCGTAGTCGGTGATAATCAGGAGGTCGGCGTCTTCCAGCGCCACCCCCATGGCCACCACCCGGTCTTCGTCGCCGAGGTTGATGGCTTTCACCCCCTGCGTCGCCCGGCTCAGGGGCCGGCAGTCGCTGTCGGAGAACTTTATGGCGTATCCTTCGCGGGTGGCGAAGAGAAGGTTGGAGTCTTCCTCGATAAGGCGGGTGTCGATTACCTCGTCGCCCTCGCGCAACACTATGGCTATGAGGCCGGCCTGGCGCGGGCTGTCGTACTCGGTGAAGTAGGTCTTCTTGACCATGCCGCGGCGGGTGGCGATGATCAGGAACTGGTCGTTCTCGTATGTGCGGGTGCTGACGATGGAGCAGATCTTCTCTCCCGGCGTAAGTGGCAGCAGGTTGACCAGGGCCTGGCCACGGGCGGTGCGGCTGGCTTCCGGGATCTCGTAGACCTTGAGCCGGTAGACCCGACCCTGGTTGGAGAAGAAGTGCAGGAAGTGGTGGGTGGAACCGACAAAGAGGTGCTCCACGAAGTCGCCCTCCTTGAGGTTGGTGCCGGCCACCCCCCGCCCGCCACGGTGCTGTTTGCGATAGGTGCCCACCGGGAGGCGTTTGATGTAACCCGAATGGGTTATGGTCACGATAACCTCTTCCTCGGCGATGAGATCCTCGATGTCGAGGTCGGATAGTTCCGGGTGTATTTCGGTGCGCCGCTCGTCGGCATATTTGTCCTTGATTTCATTGAGCTCGTCCCGGATGATGCCGCGCAGCTTGACGGGGTCGTCCAGGATGGACTGGAGATAGGCGATCTCTTTCATCAGCGCCTCGTGTTCGTCCTTGATCTTCTGACGCTCCAGGCCGGTGAGCCGCTGCAGGCGCATGTCCAGTATGGCCTGGGCTTGAACCTCGCTCAGCCCGAACCGCTCCACCAGGCGCCCTCGAGCCACCTCTACCGTATCCGAGCCACGGATGGTCTCGATAACCTCGTCGATGTGGTCAAGGGCGATCAGCAGCCCTTCCAGGATGTGGGCCCGGGCCAGGGCCTTCTCCAGGTCGAAGCGGGTGCGCCGCTCCACCACGTCCACCCGGTGTTCCAGGTAATGCCCGAGGATCTCCGAAAGGTTCATGGTCCGCGGCAGCGTTCCGCCCGCCAGGGCCAGCATGATGATGCCGAAGGAATCCTGCAGCTGGGTGTGCTTGTACAGCTGGTTCAGGACCACCTGGGGCGTGGCTTCTCTTTTCAGCTCGATCACCAGGCGGGTGCCGGAGCGGTCCGACTCGTCCCTTAAGTCCGATATCCCCGTGAGCCTTTTTTCGCGGACCAGCTCGGCTATCTTCTCGGCCAGGCGGGCCTTGTTCACCTGGTAGGGGAGTTCGGTCACGATGATGGCGCTCTTGCCGCTCTTGCCCTGCTCGACGTGGGCCCGTCCTCGTACGTGCACGATGCCCTTGCCGGTGGTGTAGGCCTCGTGGATGCCGGACATTCCCATGATGATGCCGCCGGTGGGAAAATCTGGTCCTTTTACATATTGTAATAATTGGTCGGGGGTGAGCCCCGGGTTCTCCAGTAAGGCGACGGCGGCGTCGATGACCTCTCCCAGGTTGTGCGGAGGGATGTTGGTGGCCATTCCCACGGCGATGCCGCTTGAGCCGTTGACCAGCAGGTTGGGGTAGCGAGCCGGCAGCACCTGCGGTTCCTGCAGAGACTCGTCATAGTTGGGAATGAAGTTCACGGTGTTCTTGTCGATCTCGTTCAGCAGTTCCATGCTGATGGGCGAGAGGCGGGCCTCGGTGTAACGCATGGCCGCCGCGCTGTCCCCGTCGGTGGAGCCGAAGTTGCCATGGCCGTCGACCAGCTCGTAGCGGGTGGAGAAGTACTGGGCCATGCGGACCATGGCGTCATAGATAGCCGAGTCGCCGTGGGGGTGATATTTACCCATGACGTCCCCGACCACCCTGGCTGATTTGCGGTGGGGGCGGTTGGGATAGATGCTCTGCTCGTACATGCCGTAGAGGATGCGCCGGTGGACCGGCTTGAGGCCGTCGCGCACGTCCGGCAGGGCCCTGCCCACGATTACGCTCATGGCGTAATCCATGTAGGAGCTCTGCATCTCCTCCTCAATCTCAATGGGCCTTACTTTGCCGAACAGGGGCATTACCATGTCGTTCCTCCCGTATTTCTACCGGTTCCCTGGTGTCAGACGTCCAGGAACCGGACGTTCTTCGCGTGCTTCTGAATAAACTTTCGCCGGGCCTCCACGTCGTCCCCCATCAGGGTGAAGAAGAGCTCGTCGGCTACGAGGGCGTCCTCGATGGCCACCTGTACGAGGCTTCTCTCGTCCGGGTTCATGGTGGTGTCCCACAACTGCTCGGCGTTCATCTCGCCCAGGCCCTTGTACCGTTGGATCCCCAGCTTCTTCCCCTCGAAGCGGCCGCTGAGTTCCTCCATGTCCTCCTGGGTCTGGGCGTAGAAGTCCTTCCCCCCCACGCTGACGCGGAAGAGCGGGGGCTGGGCGATGTAGATGTAGCCGCTCTCGATCATCTCCGGCATGTAGCGGAAGAAGAAGGTAAGGATGAGGGTTCGGATATGCGCCCCGTCCACGTCGGCGTCGGTCATGATGATGGTCTTGTGGTATCTGGCCTTGGTGATGTCGAACTCCTCGCCGATGCCCGTTCCCAGTGCGGTGATGATGGCCTGGATCTCGTTGTTTCCGAGGATTTTGTTGAGCCGGGCCTTCTCCACGTTAAGAATTTTGCCGCGCAGGGGCAGGATGGCCTGGAAGCTGCGGTCTCGCGCCTGTTTGGCCGAGCCGCCGGCGGAGTCCCCTTCCACCAGGTAGATCTCGCACATGGCCGGGTTGCGCTGGGAGCAGTCGGCCAGTTTGCCCGGCAGCGAGGTGCTCTCCAGCAGCGACTTGCGCCTGGTGAGTTCCCGGGCGTGCCGGGCCGCCTGGCGCGCCTTGGCGGCATCAATGGTCTTGCTGCAGACTATCTTGGCCTCGGCCGGGTTTTCTTCAAGAAACTCGGCCAGCTTGGTGTTGACCACGGTTTCGACAAAGCCTTTTATTTCGGTGTTTCCCAGCTTGGTCTTGGTCTGCCCCTCGAATTGAGGGTCCTGGATTTTTACGCTAATAATGGCGGCCAGGCCTTCGCGGATGTCCTCCCCGCTGAGATTCTCTTCTTTTTCCTTGAGAAAGCCTTTTTTGCGGGCGTAATCGTTTACCACCCGGGTGAGGGCGGACTTGAAGCCGATGAGGTGGGTTCCTCCTTCGTGGGTGTTGATGTTGTTGGCGAAGGTGAAGATGTTCTCGGTATAACCCTTGTTGTACTGCATGGCCACTTCCACCTGGGCGTCGTTTTTCTCTCCCGCGAGGTAGATGATCTTGCGCTGCAGGGGCTCCTTGTTGGAGTTGATGTGGGTGATGAAATCCCGGATGCCGCCTGTATACCTGTATATAATCTGATTGGGTTCTTCTTCCCGGTCGTCGAGGGTTTCTATGCGGAGCCCTTCGTTTAAGAAGGCCATCTCCCGCATCCTCTGCAGGACGGTGTCAAAATCGTAGTCGAGGGTCTCGAATATCTTCGAGTCGGGCTTAAACCGGATGATGGTGCCGTCCCTCTTGCTGTCCCCTATCACCTCGAGCCTGGTGACCGCGGCTCCTCTTTCGTAGCGCTGCTGGTAGACCTTGCCGCCTCGCCCCACCTCCAGTATCAACCATTCCGACAGGGCGTTAACCACGCTGACGCCTACGCCGTGGAGGCCACCCGAGACCTTATAGCCTTTACCGTCGAATTTTCCTCCGGCATGGAGCATGGTAAGTACCACCTCCGCCGCCGGTATGCCGTATTTTTCCATGATGTCAACGGGGATGCCGCGGCCGTCGTCCACCACGGTTACGGACTGGTCTTTTTCCAGGGTTATCCAGATGTTTTTACAGAAGCCGGCCAGGCATTCGTCGATAGAGTTGTCCACGACCTCGTAAATAAGGTGATGGAGGCCTCGGGGGCCGGTCGACCCGATGTACATTCCGGGGCGCTTTCTTACCGCCTCCAGGCCCTCGAGGACGGTTATCGCGCTGCCGTCATAGGTGTTGACCTCTTTTTTTCTCTCTTCCGCCAATTTTCGCGCTCCTTTATATTTTCCTTACGGATTATATCTCACTTCCACCGTTTTTCGACGTTTTTATCTGTTTTAACCTTGATCTCGTCCACCCTGATGCCGGTTTCTTCGGCGATTCTCCTGATGATCAACGGAGACATCATGTGTATCTCGCTCGACCAGACCGGGGCCGGGGTCATCACCTCGAGCCTGTAACCCTCGAGGGATACCGGCATTGACTTCTCATACAGCCTTTCCCCGACTATCTCGCGCCATTTACCAATTATCTCCTTGCCTGCCAGTACGCCTTCATATCCTATCCCGCGGAGATATTCCTCCAGTAGTTCTCCAATAAACACCTCTTCTTTCAAAGAAGCTTTCCTTCCTCGATGTGGAGATATCGCGCCGCGCCGCCCAGCTCGCCCAGGCGGTTAGGGTTCACGGTAATAACTGATTGCTCTTTCTCTTGAAGAACCCCCATAAGCCAGCTTGTATTGTGGCTGTCAAGCTCGGAGGGCATGTCGTCCAGAAGGAGGATGCATCCTTTTCCCACCTTTTCCTCAATCATCTCCGCTACAGCAACTTTAAAAAGTATGGCGGCCTTTCTCTGCTGCCCTTGCGAACCCTTTGTTTTAAGATTCCTGCCATTGAGAAAAAAGATCATCTCGTCGCGGTGCGGACCGGTCACCGTTGTTCCCCGCGCGATCTCCTTGTCCCGGTTTTTCTCCAGTTTCTCCCGATAATCCCCGGCATCTTCGAATGTTCCGTAATATTTGACGCTCATCTCTCCTTCTCCGGCATCGCGCAGTCTCCCGTCGACACGGGAGGCGAGTTCGTGGAGGAGTTCCTTTCTCTTCTCGACGAGGTAAGAACCCCTTTCTACCAGTATCTCTTCCCATACTGACAGTGCGTCTCTGCCAGCCTCCCCTTTCCTGATGCGCTTAAGGGTCTCGTTCCTCTGATATAAGGCCTTTTTAAACTGCATATTCTTGTCACGAAAGACCCGGTCGAGCCTGGTGGCCTGGTCGTCGATGAACTCTCTTCTTTTCTGGGGGTCTCCTTTTATCACCGCCAGATCTTCCTGGGAGAATACCACCAGGTTTTCCATGCGGACGCGCTTCTCTTTGCCGTCCAGTTTGGTTCGCACCGAGCCGTCTTCGCATATCTGCCTGGCAAGAGTTCTTATTGTTTCTTTCTCCTCAAATCTGGTGATCACCACCCCGAAACCGGCATCCTCCTTCACGAGCTCGCGATTTCCGGCTACCCTGAAGCTCTCTCCTCTCATACAAAAGAAAATGGCCTCGAGGAGGTTTGTCTTCCCCTGGCCATTCTCTCCGTATACAACGTTTATACCTCGCTCTAGAAGAATCCTCTCCTCGAAATAATTCCTGAAATCCCTGAGATATATTTCCCTGAGCACTTTTTCAGATCTTTATGGGCATGATGAGATATTTATAGGAATTGTCATCCCCTACAATCAGTCCAGGTTTGTCCGTCTCGTTTAAAAGGATGACCGCTTCTTCCTGTCCCAGAGCAAAAATACCGTCGGTAAGAAACTCTGCGTTGAGGGCGATTTTTATTTCCCCGCCTTCCGAAACGGCCTCCAGCCTCTCCTCCGCGTTACCGACTTCCCGGCTTTCCGTGGTCAGAGTGATCTCTCCCTGCTTGACATCCATGATGATGGTGCTGCCGATGATGGACACCCTCTTCACCGCTGCGAGCAGACTGTCCTTGTTGACCCGGATGGATATCTTGTGGTCCGAAGGGAGTAGCTGTTTCCAGTTGGGAAACTTACCTTCTATCTCCCGCACCAGCATGACGGTGTCCCCCATGTCAAAACGAATCTGACCTCCGGCTTCGAACATAGCGATTTTCTCGTCCTTGCTTCCCCAGCGATGTATCTCCTGCATGGCCTTGGCCGGGATGATCATCTCTTTTTTGCCGGAGGCCTTCTCCAACCCACTCACCTCGGTAACCGCCAGGCGGTAACTGTCCGTGCTGACCATGTGGATAAGGTCTTCCTCGAATTCCACGTAAACCCCCTGGAGCACCGGGCGTTTATCGTCTCGCGATGCCGCCTTGACCACCTGGCTGATGGCATTGTGCAGCAACTTGAGGTTGATTTCCTCGAGCAAGGCTTCTTTTTCCTCCGGCATGACCGGGAAATCCTCGACCGGGAGAGTGTGGAGCTCAAAGGTGGATTTACCGCCCTCGATGTGCAGGACGTTATCCTTGAGCTCCATCCGGACCAGATCGTTGTCGATGTTGCGGATGATGTCGGAGACGAGCTTGCCGTTGACAACCGCCTTCCCCGCCATCTCTACCTTGCCTGAAAAGACGTTGCGCATATATATCTCGAGATCCGTGGCATGAAGGGAGAGTTTATCCTCTCCGGCCTCCAGGAGTATGCCGGTAAGAATGGGCATAATACTCTTGGGGGAGATGGCTCTTTGAACGGTCTGCAACGAATTACTGAGATCTTCTCGTAGACAAGTGACTATCATCACGCCTCCTTATTATTAATATCTCTCTATTTCTCGTATTCGTATTATATCCTGTTGATGATGTTGAAAAGAGGAATAAGGGCTGAAAGAATGCCCTTTTTGCCTGTTGATAAAGGTTTCCGGTAATCCACAACATCCACAGGGCATTATAGTTTTTAGCGGTGACATAAAGATATCCTCATACACCCAACAGTTTGTTAACAAGGTTATCATCAGCGTTTCCGTATCAGTTGGACTGGTCGGTCTTGATGCGGTTGGTGAGTTCCTGGACGGTGATGTAGATGTCCCGCTTCTCACTTATCTGCTCTTTGACCTGCTTGATGGCGTGAATAACGGTGGAGTGGTGTCTTCCCCCAAAAGCCTCACTGATGGCGGGAAGGGAGCTGTCGGTGAGTTCGCGGCAGAGATACATCGATATCTGTCTTGCTTTGACCAGGTTTCTGGAACGGCTGGCGCCCAGGAGTTGTTCCAGCGGGATCTCGAAGTAGATTGATGTCTGGGAGATGATGCTGTTGATGGTGATGTCCTTATTGACCCTCGGGGGAAGCATGCTCTTAAGGACATCCCTGGCCACATCCATGTTGATGTCGACTTTGGAGAGGGAGGAAAAAGCGAGCACCCGGATGAGCGCCCCTTCCAGCTCACGGATGTTAGTTTCGAAGTTGCTGGCGATGAAGACGATGACGTCGTCGGGTATGACCTTGTTATCCAGCGCGGCCTTTTTCTTGAGAATGGCAATGCGGGTCTCCATGTCGGGCGGCTGAATATCGGTGACCAGGCCCCACTCAAAACGTGAGACCAACCGTTTTTCCAGGTTGGAGATGTCTTTAGGGGGGCGGTCGCAAGTGATGACCACCTGTTTGTTATTGTTGTGCAATTCATTAAAGGTGTGAAAGAACTCTTCCTGCATCCGATCTTTGCCGGCCAGGAATTGTATATCGTCCACCATAAGCAGGTCACAGGAGCGGTATTTCTTTTGAAAGGAAGGGATGCGGTTGTTTAACAGGGCATTGATGTAGTCGTTGACGAATTTTTCAGAGGAAATATATATGGTTCCCGACTTGGGATAGAGCCTCTTAAAGTAATGGCCGATGGAGTGGAGAAGGTGTGTTTTACCCAGGCCGGGATCGGCGTAGATGAACAGGGGGTTGTAGGAAGTGGGAGATTCGGCGACTGACCGGGCCGCGGCATGCGCGAAGTGGTTGGAGGGGCCGATCACGAAGGACTCAAAGGTATATTTTTCGTTTAAGGAAGAGGAACCCTTATCTTCGACAAGGTTTTCGGGCCCTAGAAAGACTTCCTTCTTCCCCTTTTTGTGTTTCTCCTGGACAACTATCGAAACACCGGAAATCTCGGGGACCTGCTCTTGCAGGGAATCCATGATGACGGCAGTGTAGCGCTTTTCCAGCCATTCGCGAGTGAAAGGGTCGGGCGTGGAGATGACCGCGACACCCTCCTTTATCTCTACCAGGTCGGTTGATTCAAACCACGCGGAAGCTGCCGCGTCTTCGTTTATTATTGAAGACAGGCAACTCTGCCACAACCTGTTTTCTTTAGAGGTCATATGATCACCCTTAAGAGGAACCCCCGACACTACGCGCTTATTCTATCCCACACCCCATACCGGTTCAAGGCGTAAAAACGCCTATTTTTCGCGGTTTTTCGTAATCCACAACTGTTGATAAGAAGAGGAAAACCGTCCACCCCCATCCATCTGCCGTTTTCCAGAAACAGGAAAAATAACCCTCCTTCAAAAGCGTTGTTTACTTGTGGTTTCATGTTTTCAACAGTTTTATGAACAGCTGTGGATAACTCTTGGGATGTTTCGTGAGGAGAAGCGGCGTTTCTTGACAGTGCATATGCAGGCACATATAATTTCTCTGTTTGCAAGGAGGAAAGAATGAAAAGAACGTACCAACCGAACGTCAGGAGAAGGAAAAGAACCCACGGCTTTCGTAAGCGCATGCATACGAGGGCTGGCCGGGCGATTATAAAAAGGCGAAGGCTGAAAGGAAGAAAAGAGCTGAGCGCCTGATCCTTCATGCGGACTATCACTAAAAAGAAGGAATTCATCGCTATCCTGCGGGACGGCAAGTCGAGAGCATACCGCAACCTCGTGGTCCGCTATCAGCAACAGGGCTACGAAGATGTCGCATTCGGGTTTTCCCTTCCCCGCAAACTGGGGGGTAGCGTAGTGCGAAACAGGGCCAGAAGGCGAATGAAGGAAGCTGTTAGAAGGCGAGAAGGGGAATTCCCCGCGGGAAGGTACCTGTTTGCGGCACGGCACCAGATCCTGCGGTCCGGATTCCATGAAATAGAAGAGGACCTGGTGAGTTTCTTTGGGGAGATGGAGCACGACTGAGGTCACCAAGTGGCCCGGGAAAGCCCTGATAGGCACAATCCGCCTCTATCAGGTCGCCATATCCAGCTGGAGGCCGCCCTCCTGTAAATATTACCCATCCTGTTCCAACTATACGATCGAAGCCATCCGGAAATACGGGCTGGCGCACGGGGCCGTCAAGGGAGCTTGGCGCCTGTTGCGGTGCAACCCGTTTTCGCGTGGCGGCTACGATCCCGCCTGACGGAGGCCTGTAAATGAACGTTTTCGCAAGCATCTGGAACGGCATCGTCGCCGTTTTAAACTATGGGCTGCAGTTTCTCTACGACCTGGTGGGAAATTACGGCGTGGCCATCATCCTGCTGACCGTGCTGGTGAAGCTGATATTGCTGCCGCTCACTATCAAGCAAACCCGCTCCATGATGGCCATGCAGCGCATACAGCCCGAAATAAAGAAACTCCAGGAAAAATATAAGGACGACAGGGAAAAACTCTCCCAGGAGACAATGAAGTTCTACAAGGAGAACAACATCAACCCCCTCTCCGGGTGTCTGCCGCTGCTCATGCAGATGCCCATCTTCATCGCACTCTACACGGTATTGCGGAAGTACGTGATAACGCCGCCCGTTATGCTGCTGGGAAGCGTGGTCAAGAACAGCGGGGCGATAACCAGCGCCGGAGCCGGACTGATTATGGTGCAAGGGGACCTCATCCGCGACACCAGCTTCCTGTGGATTGACAACCTGGCCGACTCCACCAAAATCGCCGGCTGGTTCGGGTACGTGCTGGTGGCCCTACTCGCGGTCACCACCTGGTATTCGCAGAAACAGGTGATGGGGGATGACCCGCGCCAGAAGGGGATGCTGTATGCCATGCCCCTGATGATGGTGTTCTTCGGGATGTCGCTTCCGGCCGGGGTGGTCCTGTACTGGGTGACCACCAACTTCCTGCAGATCCTGCAGCAGTTCGGGATAAAATGGTGGGAGAAAAAGGAAGAAGCGAAGGCGGCGGAAGAAGAAGCACGCCTCAAAGAAGAAATGAAAAAAGCCGGCAAAAAGCCGGCCAAGCAGGGGAAACAAGCCGAACCATCGGAATCGAAAGAAACCCGGAAGGCCCTGCCGGGCAAGAAGGGATCCGAGGGGGGCCAGGCCGATAAGGCTCCGGCCGGCGCGGGGAAGGCAGGGAGCGGCAAGGCTCCCGCCAAGAAGCAGCCGGCTGGAGGAAGCAAGCAGGGGGGCAAGGGCGGAAAGCCTCAGGGGGCAAAACCCCAGGGCGGCAAGCAGACCTCCGGCAAGCAGTTGCCGCAGCAGCCGCCGGCCGGGCGCAGAAAGCCTCCTCCGAGAAAGAAATAGAGCGAGGGAGAGGGATGGAAGAAATTCGCAACACCATGCCCGCGGAGATCGTCAAGGAGATCGTGAGCTTCTTCGATCTGAACGCCCGCGTCACATCGTGGGAGGACGAAGAGGAGATCCACGTAGACGTGTGGGGGGACGACGTCGCCATACTCATTGGCAAAGGAGGCAAAACCCTGGACGCGCTGCACGAACTGACCTCCACCATCGTCAGGCGCCAGGGCGAAGAAAAACGGCGAGTCGTCGTTGACGTGGAGAAATACCGCGAAAGAAAGAAGCAACGCCTGGTGGAGATGGCTCAGAACGCCGCCGACAAGGCCTGGAGGCAGAGGAGGTCCATATCCCTCGACCCCATGACGGCCAGCGAGCGGAAAACGGTACACGACGCCCTTAAGGACGACGACCGGGTGAGCACCAGCTCCAGCGGTGAGGACCCGGACAGAATGATCACCATCTATCCCTCCGAGTAAATCTACATAATGTAAATAATAGGGGAGTGACCCCAGTAAATAATTACACTTTGTAGAAAGTTTCACGTGAAATGTACGAAAAAGACACCATCGTCTCTATCTCCACCGGAATCGGCGAAGGAGCCATTGGCATTGTTCGCATGAGTGGAGACGCCGCCACGGGGCTCGCCGGCAATATCTTTATTCCATCCGGCAGCACCAACCAACAGGAAAACTTCAAGCTGCGCCATGGATTTATCGTCGAGCCCGGAACAGGGGAAAGAGTGGACGAAGTCCTGATGGCCGTGATGCACGCCCCCAACACCTACACCAGAGAAGACGTGGTGGAGATAAACTGTCATGGAGGATATCGGGCCCAGATGAAGGTACTCGACCTTCTGGTCGACAGCGGTGCACGTCTGGCCGAGCCGGGAGAGTTCACCAGGAGAGCTTTTCTTAACGGGCGCATCGATCTTCTTGAGGCGGAGGCGGTTCTGGGGCTGGTAAAAGCAAGAAGCGATGAGGCACTGAAGGCAGCCGCGCGCCAGTGCTCGGGCAAAGCCTCCGGCGAACTGGGAAGCCTGCGGGAAGAAGTCATCACCATTCTTTCCACCATCGAGGCAGATTTGGATTTTATCGAGGAAGACCTGCAGGAGCTAGATAGAAATGCCATTGAGCGGGACGTTTCCAGCCTCAAGGCCCGCCTGGGAGAGCTCCTCCGCTGGGAACAGGCTGGAGACCTGATGCGCAATGGAATCGAAGTTGTGATCGTCGGAAAGCCCAACGTAGGCAAGTCCAGCCTTCTAAATGCCCTTCTGCGGGAGGAAAGAGCGCTGGTGACGGAAATCCCGGGCACCACCAGGGATGCCGTTGAAGGGGGAATAACCGTTTCCGGGATACCCTTTCTTCTGGTGGACACGGCGGGAATACACAAAGCAGGAGACCGTGTAGAGATACTTGGCGTTGAAAAAAGCAAGATCAAGCTGAAGAATGCCCAGATAGCCCTGGTGGTTCTGGACTCCTCGCAGCAAATCGAGGAAAAAGACAGGCACATCCTCGAACTTACCGCAAACAAGAGAAGGGTGATTATCGGAAACAAGGCGGACCTCCCCAGACACCCCGATTTCCAGAAATGCACACTAGAGAGCGACCGGTTGATATTCACCTCATCCCTGACATCAGAGGGGATGAAAGAACTTGAAACGTTGATGACGGAGTTGGCGCTTGGGGATTCCTCTCTGACGAGCGGAGACGCCATGTTGATGAGCGCTCGTCAGCGAACACACCTTAGAAAGGCTTATCAGGACATAAAAGAGGCACTGAGCCTTATAAAGAAAAAGGAAGGCGAAGAGATTGTTGCTCTCGCCCTGAGAGAGGCCCTGATAAACCTTGACACGGTTACAGGGAGACATCACCATGAAGACGTTCTGGACGCCATCTTTACTCGCTTCTGTGTCGGCAAATAATCATGGTGTGCCCATGAGGAAATGAAAGACGTAACGGCTCGCGGGATTTTACGTAAAAATGAACGTTGTCCCTGCCAGGACGCCAGCCGCGGAAACAACAGCAGCAAAACAGGGTTTTTCTTCCGGGAACAGTTTTTCGAGCCAGCTGGCGGGATTTATTAAAAGCTATACTAAAGGTTGAGATATAAAGGCCTTAAATCCAGGCAATTTCGCCAAATATGCACTGAGCGGTAATATGCGGCGATAGATAAAGCAAAATGGTTGCCCTCGTGGTGGCCGCCGAGAAGACAGGTTTGAGACTTTGAATATGGGTTATATGACGGGAAAGAGATACGATCTTCTTGTCCTGGGGGCCGGAATTGCCGGATGTGAATCAGCACTATGCGCGGCAGGACACGGCGCGGAGGTCCTGCTTGTTGACATGTCCCTTGACCGCATGGGATACCCGGCCCACCTCCCCCTGCTCTTTGTGGCCCAGGAAGGCATGGCAGATCTGCATGGGCGGCTGGAAGGAACCCTGTTTGAAAAGGCCCTGGAAACGTCATTTCTTGGCTGCTTTGAGCTTCCATGCTCAGGGAACAATATCATCCTGTTTGACAGGAGAGAGCACTCTCTGGCCTCAAAAGACATTCTTGAGAAGGTGAAGCTTCTGGACGCGCGCCAGGCCTTGATAGACTCCTTAAATACTGAGGGAACAATTCAGGTTAAAATCATCCTTTGACGAGGTGTTCTATGCCAAATCCGCCGTCATATCACCTGGTTGCTATGTAAAAGGGAGAATAGAAGCCGGAAATGTAGAGCTTAAGGCCGGAAGGTACGGTGACCTTTCCTCGGAAGAACTGGAGGAAAGCCTTCTCAATAATGGTGTAGAACTAAAGGAATGGCAGGGACATACGCACGAAACCCTGGATATCCGACTAATAAACACAGAAAACTGGAACAAGGCGGAGGAATCCGGTTCGCCTTTTCGGAAAAAGAAAGCAACGAGCAGAAAGACGGGCCTGGTCCGGCCGGTACTTTGGCGCAGGCACGGCGAAGGTCACCAGTTGCTGATACCACTGGGCCCAAACAGTAGCGAGGCGCTCCTCATTAATACGGAGAACAAGGGCCCCACGGGATGGAACGACAGTGAAAAAGCCCTGGTCAGAGCCGGCTATAGGCAGAAATCGCTAATCCTGCGCAACAGGGGATCAGGGCTGCCTGAGAGCGTCACGTTTGCCGGAAGCTTCGCCGGAACAACAGGATACCTTGACTGTATCAGCGGCGGACGAAGAGCGGCATCGACGCTTCTCGAGAAGGCTTGAGGTGTTCCACGTGAAACATCAAGGGTGGAACCTGGAATACCGGAGCCATCGTTGTGGGCGGAGGACACGCCGGTTGCGAAGCCGCCCTTTCTCTGGCGCGAATGGGGATAAAGGCCCTGCTCATAACCCTAAACATAGACAAGATAGCCCTGATGCCCTGCAACCCGTCCATCGGAGGGATAGGAAAAGGACAGCTTGTGAAAGAAGTGAATGCATTGGGGGGCGAAATGGGCAGGGTGGCCGACAGGGCATGCATACAGGCCAAGATGCTCAACGCCAGCAAGGGCCCTGCGGTACGGGCGTTGAGGATGCAGACGGACAAGAAGCTATACGAGGACGAGATGAAATCCGTGTTGATGGGGCAGGAAAGCCTCTGCATACTGCAGGGAATGGTGGTAGAAGTCCTGGTAAGAGGGGGCGCAGTGGTTGGCGTAACGCTGCTGGAAGGAAGCAGCATAGGCGCAGGGGCCGTGGTGCTGACGACCGGCACCTTCCTGGACGCCAGGATTGTGGTGGGAGAAAAGAGCTATCCCGCGGGCAGGGTGGGGGAATATGCAGCCGTCAAACTCTCAGAGAGCCTCAGGAAGATAGGGCTGGAGCTGGAAAGACTGCAGACCGCCACTCCTCCTCGCGTAGACGGGCGAACCCTTAACTATGAGAAGATGATACCTCAACCCGGACAGGAGGGCCTGGAGGGTTTCTCCGGGCACGAAAAGCCGCTTCTGCCACAGATGGACTGCTACCTGACCTACACCAGCGAGGAGACGCATCGCGTCGTCAGGGAAAATCTTCACAAATCTCCATTGAAAACAGGGAGTGTTCAGGGTATAGGGCCGAGGTTCTGCCCGTCCATCGAGAGGAAAATAATGAACTTCCCGGACAAGGGACGCCACCCCGTCTTCGTGGAGCCCGAGGGGTGGCGAACAAACGAAAAATATCTGCAGGGCCTGACCACCAGCATGCCTCCGGAGGCGCAACAGGCGATAATCTCCGCCACTCCGGGGCTGGAGAATGCCAGGATGGTGCGGCCCGGATACGCAGTGATGTATGACTTTGCGCCGCCCCAGCAACTCTTCCCCACCCTGGAACACAAGGGAGTCAGGGGGCTCTTCCTCGCGGGGCAGATAAACGGTACCTCCGGGTACGAGGAGGCCGCCGCGCAGGGCTTGATGGCGGGGATCAACGCCGCCAGGAGCTTGCGTGGGGAAGGAGGCCTCGTGCTCGGAAGATCCGAGGCCTACATAGGCGTGATGGTCGATGACCTGGTCACCAAGGGGGTTGAGGAACCGTACCGCATGTTCACCTCCAGGGCGGAATACAGGCTTCTTCTGAGGTCAGACAACGCCGACCTGAGGTTGGGTGGGTTGGGGCACACCCTGGGCCTGGTATCAAAGGAGAGAGTGGAAGAAACAAGGAGAATCCAGGGTAACGTCAGAAAGATTATCGAGGACCTGGCTGTGGCCAGGGTCTCGAGCGATGGGCTGCAGCGGATCTTGGGAGGAAAGTCCGGAGCCTCTTCCGACAGGGGGGCCACGGCGCTCGAACTGCTAAGACGGCCTGAAATAGGCATCTCTGACCTGCTAGAGCATCTGCCGGAGCTGAGAAAGTACCGGATGAAGGAATTGACTGCCGCTGAGACGGAGATAAAATACGAGGGATACATAGAGCGGCAGACGAGGCAGGCAGAGAAGCTGGAGGAACTGGAGAAGGCGTTGATCCCCGGAGGCTTCGATTATGACCAAGCGGAAGAGATATCCTTTGCGGCCAGGGCGCAACTGAAAAAAATAGGCCCGAGGACCCTGGGGCAAGCAGCGCGGATCTCGACCGTAACCCCGGCCGACCTGGCGATATTGTCGATGTACCTGAAGAGAACGAGAGGATGAAAAGTTGGAGGTCCTGCAGGAGAAGCTGGAGCAGGGCGGCACGAGTCCTGGAGTTCGAACTGAAGGAAGAGACCGCGGAGAAGCTCAACGTCTACCTGGAGGAGCTCCACCGGTGGAACAGGGCTTATAACCTCGTTGGCAGAAAGACGACCTGGGACGGGCTGGTGGAGCATTTTCATGATTCAGATTCTTAATATTTTCAAATCCGTTTTCTTTAAGGATCTCATTGGCAAGTGCTTCGCCAAAATCACCAAGCTTCTTAAAGCGTTTCCCTTCCTCTGACCCCAATTCCTTTAGAGATCTCTTTTTGGCCGGATCATAACTTCTTTTATTGGGAAGTTGCCTGTTCTCAGGCCAGATCTTATTGTAGAACTTCACCAGGCTGTCATTCACCCTGTTGTACTCCTCATCCTCCGGATGGATCTCCCGTTTGTGGTTTATCATTCCCAGCCGTGTGGCCAGCTGTTCAATTATCCCCGTTCCAATAAAAGGTTTGCCGTCAAGTCCTGGTTTCATTAAGCTCAGTATGAAATCTTCATTTGTAATTTTAACGGCTTCCATGATCAGACCGATTAGTATCCCCTCCTTCTCAATTGGTTCATCCCTTGTCAACCTGCCGGCGATCGATCCGGCCAGGGATGATACACCTTTGTTGCGACTGCAGCAGAGAGCATGAAGCATCATCCATGGTCCGACGGAATAGAAAAGGTATGTCGCCATTGACTCATACTCATTCTTCTTTAACACACTTTCCTCCTCCATGGCATCGAATCAAACCTCTGAATATCCTCCCGGAACTTCTGCCTGGCAACCTCAGGATCCTTTACTGGTCCGTGACCGTTCATGTAAAACCATAGATCGGCAATGCCTTCATTGCGGAATGAGAGCAAATAGTGGATAAGGAACTCCCGCATCCGTACTGTACAGGTTAAACCTGAATTCAGTGAGGTTCCTGTGATCTCCCATGTGGATCACCTCATGCTCCCACATGAATTGAACATGCGGACTCACAACATAATTACTGTCAAGATTCGCCGTAAGATATTCCTTCAGCACATCGTACGGAAACGGCAAACCCGTAACTGCCTGTATCCTCCTTTGAATGATCGTGATAATAGCTGGCCATTCCGCTCACCATTCCAATAAGATCTATACCAAGGGATATGCCTGTAAAATGTCTTCCTTCGATCAGGGGCCACAGATTTTTGCATCCTCCCCTAGAAATCTCCTTCAACCACTTTGCAGACCATCGCATCCCAGTCACAGAGATTGTCCTCATCCGCACCGGGAAGATCTTTAACATCATCCCAGCCATAATCTTCGAGCTGGAAGTAGGAGTATACAGGAAGGTCTTCTGCAGTCATTATTTCTTATTTAGGTTGATTTTAACTAATACAAAGTCTTCGTAAGTTATTTATAATCATTATGTTTCAATGTCATTCAATTGTCATTCAGCTTCGCTGTTATTGGCTCACCCGGCTTCGACAAGCTCAGTCATCCTTGCTTTTCACTTTTCACTCTTATGCAACCCGGCCCCGATAAGAATACTCCGTCCCTCCCTTACGGGCTGAACAATTATCTTTGTATTGATCCTTTCCTTCATTGCACCGACATGCGATATCACACCTATCATCTTGCCGTCCTGCCGTAGTCCTGCCAAGGTGGTCAGGGCAGTCTCGAGAGTGTCCTCATCAAGTGTTCCGAAGCCTTCATCGAGAAACAGCGAATCGACACGTACTTTCCTGCTCGACATCCTTGATAAGCCCAGGGCAAGGGCAAGACTTACAATGAACGTTTCACCGCCTGAAAGATTCTTGGTGGAACGTATCTCTCCGGCCTGGTAATTATCAACAACATTAAGGTCGAGCGGCTCATCCTCGGCTCTGATCAGAAGATATCTGTCATTGAGCCGGGCCAGCTGATTATTTGCATATGAAACCATTATTTCGAGAGTAAGTCCCTGGGCAAAATTTCTGTATTTCTTGCCATCAGCCGAACCAATGAGACTGTTCAGCCTGACCCATTTCTCATAGATGCTTGTCTGGCCGGTCAATCCTTGCAGCAATCTCCTGTCCTCTTGCCTTTGCCTCCTCATTGGAATTGAGCTTTCCGGTAAGCACAATGGTTTCCGCCAGAAGTACTTCCATCTCTTCTGTAGCTTTTTTGAGTATGTCTGACAGAACCTCTGAAGACTCATCAGTCAGTTTTTTCTCCTCCTCATCGGCCAGATCTTTAGTTTTGTTCATTTTTACTGCCCGAAGAGCCGGTTTGTCTTTCGTCAAGCTCCCTGGCTTTTTCTCAAGTTCTGTCCTCTGTTGCCGGGGTCAAGCCGGGCAAGAATGAAAGCTTCTTCATTTTCAAATCCGATTCCCTTCAGAAGAGGCAATGAACTTCCTTATATTTAAGCCAATATCCTTCCCCGTTTTGCTGTACTTTTTTCAAGGTCAGCTATCCTTGTCTTGCTTTCTGTCAGAACCTGTTCCTTCTGACTCAGAATAGCGGCAGCCTGCTGTCTGGCAGTTTCAGATGCACTTAACTTTTCTGCAGCCAGCCTCTCTTCCTCATCTGCATTCTTTTCGCCAAAAAGCATCAATTCGTTCTGATCTTATTGTTATCAATGCTTTATTCAAGGCCTCTGCTTCGGTTTTCTTACCGGCAATTTCAGTATTCTTTGAGTTTATTATTGTATCGGAGACTGCAATCGCTGACCTGTTTGACTGAAGAAGCTTATTGATTTCATTCTTTCTATCCTCTCCTATCTTCCAGCTATCCTTCCTTTGTTCAAGTGATTTTAATAATTCTTCAATCTCATCACTTTCATCTGGGATCACGGGAATTCCAAGTGGCAAAAGAGTATTTTTCAGACCTTTGGCTATATTATCAAACCCAATACGTTTCTTTTCAAGCTCAGCAGTCTGCTGCTTTATCGCCGCTTCAAGATCCGCTTTTTGCTGATTGAAAAGAGCATGTTTAGCTTTTTCATCTGCAAGCGTTTCTCCTGAAATTCTTTCGGCAGCAATCAGTTCTGTCAAGTTTGGTTATTCAGCATGCCGATGCTTTTCAAGCAATATTATAAGTTTCCCCAGCTCCTGCTCCGCCTCTGCCGAAGAAGGGATATTGCCTTCAGCGAAAGGATGATGGAGGAACCGCAAAGAGGACAGGGCTTTCCATCCTCAAGCAATGAACGTGCAGATTCGAAATCCTTTATCTGTTTAAGCTCTGCCAGATGAATTATCAAATCATCTTTTCGTTTAGTCATGTCAGGATGTAGACTTCCCTTTCAGCAGTTCATTTATTTCTTTTTTTGCCTCCTCAATAGCCTCCTTGTCCGATTTATTATGGTTACCTGATGCCATCAAACTGGCTTCAGCTGCCACTGTCTCTTCGGATTTATTTTTATATGCTTTTTCCAATCCATCCAGTTTACCTGCCTCATCTGACAATGATACGCTGGCATCAAACAGTCTGTCAGCTGTTGTCTTTATACCCGTAAAGCCTGTTAAAAGGATTGCGTCTGCAGCATTCACTGCCTGGTAATTAACTATCTCTTCCAGCTCAGAACCAAGAACAGCAATTGATTTTTCAGCTTCAGCTTTTTTCTCAGTTTCAACCTTTTTATCCTTTTCAATAGATTCAATGCCGGCAGAAAGGGCATTGGTCAATAAGACCTTTTGAGAAATCTCCTGATCGAGGAGCCTGACTTTTCCTGTTACCTTCAGAAGCGATTCCCTGGCAGTTCTTCGCTTCATTAAATATTTTGTCAGCTTCCGCGAAAGCCACATTGCATTTATCCTTATCAGCTTGCTGACCAGGCAGTGCTTCCCTAAGAGATATCAATACTTCAATGTCATTCTTATTGCTGTTCCCTGAATGCATTCAGAGTGGCATAATCGCCATCGAGATTTGCAGCTCTCAAAGCATTCTTCAGTTTTTCCCTTTCAGGTTCAAACTCCTTTATCCTTTTTTCAAGTTCAGCCTCCTGAACAGAAATATTGCTTAACTCAGTTTTTAAATCCGGAGATCCGTTTCAGCCATTTTATTTCCTTATCTGTTTTTTCAATCTTTTCCGTAAGAGCTGACTTTTCGCTTGTCTTTTCTGCAAGCTTTGTCCTGGTACTTTCCTCATCCTCCGTGCTCATCAGCATTATACCGCTGTTTTCAGCCTTAAGCAATTCAAGAGCTTCTTTTTCTGCTTTTTGTCGCTGGAAAACATGTATTGATATCTGGCTGTAGATCTCTGTTCCGGTGATTTGTTCCAGGATTGGGGCCCGCTCATTGCCGGATGCTCTTAAGGAAAGCGGCAAAACCGCCTTGTGCAAGCATCATCGACTGGGTAAATCTTTTAAAGTCCATGCCTGTTTTCTCTTCGATAACTTCGGCTGTCTTCCTCAGCTGTGAGGCGAGAATTGTTCCATTGGCTCTCTCAGAGATCTCATGTTTTGGCTGCTGCAGAGCGCCATCGGATTTTCCCCTTGCACGTTTCTGGCTCCAGTGCGCCATGTAAGTTCCCTCGCTTGTTTCAAAGACAACTTCGGCAAAGCATTCCCCTGTCTGTCGTGACATTAATTCATTTGTAGCTAGCTGAAATGTTTTCGAGCCGTGGTGTGCAGCCATACAATGCAAGACAGATAGCATCAAGTATAGTCGACTTTCCGGCACCGGTAGGGCCTGAGATAGCAAAGATGCCATCAGCAAGATATTCAGGAGCTGTAAAATCTATTGACCATTCCCCGACAAGTGAATTAAGATTTTTGAATCTCAGGTTAATTATTTTCATATGATTCTGCTAGTTTGCGTTTGGATCGGCATTATTCAAAGTTGCTATTGCTTCATCATAAGTTTGTATAAGCAGAGGCATGTTCTTCCTCCGGCACTTCAAAAGCCTCAAGGCAGCGCTTAAAAACTTCAGAATTTTCAAGAGTTTCCAGTGTTTCATTTTCATTTACTGCAGTAGAGAGCTCCTATCGACAACACTTTTATTCTTTAATTCTCAGCTTCTCAAGATCAGAACCTGCCAGCAGTTCATTCAGGTGCAAAGTGATGAGGTTTGCATCAATTATTGAGGTGACCTCAATCTCAAGCCATGCTTTGGTGCCTTTTGCTTTGAGATCGCGTGATCCTTTTCACAATTGTCTCTTCATCACCCGAGATCCTTATCAGTTGCTGAAAACATGGAACATCATGCTCAGAAATAACAGGCTTAAGATCTTTAAATTCTACCACAATTACCTTCTTTTTATGTTCTGCTTCAGCGAATCCCATTGGCAGAGGTGAGCCAGAGTATCTTACTGTTTCACTTTTTCCGGCAGTTTGTGCCATATGGAGGTGTCCCAGGGCCATGTAGTCAAAGCCTTTTGAAATATCCTCCCCGTCGATATGTGCAACAGAACCGATATAAAGTTCCCTTACTCCGTCACCTTCCGATGTTTTCGCATCCCTTGTGAACAGATGTCCCATTCCGATTACCGGTACCTTATTTTTTTTATCCTGAAGTTTACCTGCTGCAGCAATTATCTCCTTGTAGTGTCCTGCAATTCCCTTAATAAGCTTATTTGTCTTGTCTTCAGGGCTTTCTCCTGCTTCCACGGTACGGATGTCACGGTCGCGAAGGAAAGGAACAGCACACACAATTGCCTCAGCCTGGCCCGTTCACATCTTTCATTATCATGATCTCATCGGAATATCTCATCAGTTATTGCACCAATAACATTAATATTCGAGTGCACCCAGAAGATTTTTAGGTGCATCGAGGAAGGTAGGGGAATCATGATTACCTCCTGTAATTACCACATGCCTGCAACCAGTATCCTTAATCTGTCCCAGAAAACGGTAATATAACTCCTGGGCTCTATTACTGGGAGTTGAGGAGTCAAAGATATCACCTGCAACAAGCAGCAAATCTATTTTATTATCAGCGATGAACAGGATGAGCCAGTTCAGAAAAGCTTCAAACTCATCATATCTTTTCTTATCGTAAAGTGACCGTCCAAGATGCCAGTCGGAGGTGTGGAGGAGTTTCATGTTATTAATCTATAGTAACAATAAAATTAGTCATAATCTGTAATTAGGTTGTAATTGCGCCTCAGGCAAATTACGGTACTTAGTGCCAAGTTACAATGAATTACGATTTGAAGCACATTAATTAACCTCCGGATTTGTTAAAAAAGAAGTTTTTCAGCCAGAAGCGGTACATCGGATCCTGAAAAGAAACAGTACCGGCATTATTGTCGAGAATTTCCTTATCGATAAGCCCGTTTCTGGATCGTGTTACATTGGAAGAAGAGTTAAGACGATATTTTTCAATAACCCCGGATGATGATAAGGCTGTCTCCCCTGCCACAATAGCTTTCAGAAAACTGATCTTGCGAAGTTTGGCATAGAGATACGGCCACACGTAAGTAGGCAGGCTCTTCACTTCTTCCGGCATTTCCGCCGGAGCCAGATAAGTCTCCGCAGCCGCAGCAGGCTGTTACAGCCGTGGTTTCGACTGCAACGGCTGGTGCAGGCGGTGTTTCCTTCAAGCACGCCATGACCTTCTCGATTCCGGCCGTGGGGTTGCTGATCCAATCGTGCCACCAGATGCGATGCATCTTCCAGCCCAACTGCTCCAACACCTGCTGCCGCAGCCGATCGCGTTCGCGCGCCGTCGGTGCCGAGTGATACATCGCGCCGTCGCATTCGATGCCCAACAGGTAATGACCAGCCTGTTCGGGATCGACCACGCCGAAATCGATACGATAACTGGACACGCCCACCTGTCGCTGCAGCGTCAAGCCCTGCGCCGTTAATGCCGCATACACGGCGTCTTCAAAAGGGACTCAGCCGAATCATTCTGATCGACGTAGGCCGCGTAGTGCTCGGCGTCCTCGGTCGTGCGCGCCGTGGGTCGCGGCGTCGATGCTCTTCTGGACCTCGCTCACCATCGATTCAAGGTGCTGGCAGCCGGTGGCCTCGGCGACGGTCTTCTCCGAGCCGATCAGGTTCACCGCCGCCGTCACGGCGCCGCACGGGTGTGGCCCATCACCAGGATCAGCTTGGCGCCCGCCACGGCGCAGGCGTACTCCATGCTGCCGAGCACCTTGCGGCTGGTGACGTTGCCGGCGATGCGAACGCTGAAGATGTCGCCCAGGCCGAGGTCGAAGATCAGCTCGGCCGGCGTGCGCGAGTCGATGCAGCTCAGCACGACCGCCAGCGGATGCTGCCCGGCGGCGGTGGCGTCGACCTGCCGGCCGAGGTCGCGCGTCAGTCGCTGGCCGGTGCGGAACCGTTCGTGGCCGTCCTTCAGATCTGCAGCACCTGCTCGGGCGTGAGCGCGTCTCTGCAGCTCGCGCGTCGAGTAGTCCACGTACTGGATCTGGTCCTTGCAGCTGGTACTTGATCGCGAAATCCGAGCAGGCTGACCTCGACGCCGCGCGACCGGGCCGATCTGCGTCCTTGAAGTCGCGGATCAGGTCGAGCACGTCGGGATCGATGTAGTCGGTGTTGCTGGGCGTCGAGCAGGACGTGGCCGCCGCGCGGCACCTCGTCGAGCACCTTCGACAGGGCCGCACGATTCAGAAAGCTGACCTGGTTGGCCAGCTCGATGTGCAGCACGTCGCCGCCGAGGTGCTTCTCGACGAACGCGGCGGATCGGCCGGCGCAGGTTGCTGTTGAGAATGAAGCTCGATGCTCACGCGCCAGCCCGATCAGACATGCCGATCAGCAGGTCGGTCAGCACGATCGCGACCACCGTGACGACGAACGGGACGAACTGGTAGCGCCCCTCGGCTCCACATCTGCCTTCACCAGCGCCGGGCTGGCCAGCTTGATGCCGGTCACCAGCAGGATCGCCGCCAGGCACGACAGCGGAATCAGGTTCAGCCAGCGTCGGCAGGAAGCATGACGCTCACCAGCAGCAGCACGCCGTGGAAGATCGCCGACAGCTTGGTCTTGCCGCCGGCGTTGATGTTGACCGAGCTGCGCACGATGACCGAGGTGATCGGAATGCCGCCGATCATGCCGCGAGACATGTTGCCGACGCCCTGGGCCAGCAGCTCGCGGCTGGCGGGCGAGGTGCGCTGCTGCGGATCGAGCTTGTCGACCGCCTCGAGGTTCAGCAGCGTCTCCAGCGAAGCCACGACGGCGATCGTCACGGCCGCCGTGTAGATCGCCGGGTTCGGCCACTGCGAGAAATCCGGGCAGCTGCAGGAAGCCCATGAACCCGGCCGAGGTTGTCGGCGACCGGCACCTGCACCAGGTGGCTCGCCGCCGATGACCCAGGCGCCGCCGAGTCGCCGAACAGACAGGCTGAGGCCGACGCCCAGCAGCACGACCACGAGCGGCGCCGGAATCGATCGACTTCTTCAGCGGCCTGATCGTGTCCCAGATCGACCAGCAGGGCGAGCGACACCAGGCCGATGACCGCCGCCCCGGGTGGATGTCGCCGAGCAGTCTCGCAGAATTCCGAGAAGGTGTTCTCGTGGTCCGGCTGCTGGAACGCCATCTCCCCTTCCGGATCGGTGTCGTGGCCGAACAGGTGCGGAATCTGCTTCAGGATCAGAATCACGCCGATCGCGGCCAGCAGGCCCTTGATCACGCTGGAGGGAAAGAAGGCCGCGATGAACCGGCGCGCGCCACCCCGAGAACTGGATCACGCCGGCGACGATCACCGCCAGCAGAAACGCCTCGAACGAGCCGAGCGCGGCGATCTGCGCGGCGACGACCGCCGTCAGGCCGGCCGCCGGGCCGCTGACGCTGGTGTGCGACCCGCTGAGCAGGCCGACCACGACGCCGCCGACGATGCCGGCCAGCATGCCGGAGAAGAGCGGCGCGTCCGACGCCAGCGCGATGCCCAGGCAGAGCGGCAAGGCCACCAGGAACACCACCAGGCCAGACATGATGTCGCGAGGCAGGGTCTTCGATGAGCTGAAGGTCATTGATCCTCTTCTTCTTCAGAGAGAGCTGACGAGGCGCGCCGCGGCGGACCCCGATCGTTCGGAGCACTGGAATGGTCGAGACAGCGCCGCTCCGGGCCTCACGGCGCGCAGGTGCGCGCGTCGGCGTCGGGTCGGCCGGCTCGTGGGGGCTTTTCGCTCTTCGCGCGCTCGGACAGAGCCGCTCTCGTCCGCGGGCGACGAGAGCGACAGGCGCTATCCGAGGCGGAGCGTCGGCGCTGGCGGCTCGTACGCGGGCGCGCGGCCGACGCTCGGGGGCTCGAGCGGGGGCTCTCGCGGTGCCACACGACCTTGCCGGTCTTCAAACGAGGCAGGGCGAGGTACGGAGCGGGCGCCAGGGCCTCCAGCGCCTCCGCGCGCTCTTCCTGATCGTCCGATGCGGACGGGGCGTTCGTCGGGGCCTCTGCCGTCTCGTGCGCTGTCGTGTCGACTGACGCTTCCGCCGGGCTCACCGTCACTGACGCGCTCGCGCGACCGACGGGGGCAAAAACCCAGTGACCGGCGCAGAACAGCCCGAACGCCCCCAGAACGACACCAGCAGCAAGCTCGGCGGGAAGCGTGAGACCGGTGGACGCAGCAGCGGTGTCATCGGCGCGCCAGACCATAACGGCGCATCGTGAACCGTCAATCGGAAAATTTTGCGTGCCGTGAAGAGCGCGGGTTTCGGCGCGCAACCCGGGGAATCGGCGCGCGGCGGGGAATATCGCGCGATCGGCGTGGATCCCGCGCGGAGAGGTCAGCGCCGCGCGGAGGTGTCGCGCTCCGAAGGATCCTTGACGCCCGGAGCGCCCTTGTCGGCGAAGTAGACCCGCAGCATGTCACAGGCCACGTGGTTGGCCTTCGCCGCCACTTGGCGCGGTTGGCCACGAGCACCGAGATGGCCACTTCGGGCTTGCGGCTCGGGGCGAAGCCCACGAACCAGGTATAGAACGGGCCCTCGGGGCCGGGGCTTGGTCAGCGTGCCTGTCTTCCCCGCGACGCGGATGTCCGGCAAGTACGGCTTACCGGCCTTGTCGTGGAAGGAGCGATAGCTCGTCCCGCTCTCCACGGTGTTCTCCATCATCGTGACGATCTGGCTGGCGACGTTCTCTCGATCACGCGCCGGATCACCTGACGGGACGTGGGGCCCTTGTAGATCTCGCCGGCCTCGTCCTTGACGTCGGCGACGAGGGAGAGGCGGATCATCTCGCCTCCGTTGGCCACGGTCGTCGCCAGGTTCGCGCCCTGGAACGGGGAGAGGGTCGAGTTCCAGAAGCCGGCGGCCGTCTGCGCGAAGCCGAGCTCGTCCTCGGGGAACTTGAGCGTCGCCGGCGCGATCTTCACGTCGAACGGCACGTCCTGGTTCCACCCGTAGCGCGAGGCGACGGCGCCGAGCTTGTCGCGATCGAGGTTGCGCGCGGCGAGGCGGGCGAACACGGTGTTGAGGCTCCGCCCATGGCCTGCGTCATCGTCGCGCACCACTTGTCGCGGCGCTTGTCGTCGACGAGATCGCTGGCCTTGAGCCGGTGCTCGCCGCCCGAGTAACACTGCTTCGTGCTCGGCCCGAGCCCGGCCTCGACGAGCGCCGTGGCGGTGATGATCTTGAACACGCTCGCCGTCGGCGCGCTCGCCTCCGCCGCGAAATCCCGCTGGGGCCCTCCTCGACGTAGCTCGCCCACGTCAGCACCTTGCCGGTCTTGACGTCGGTCATGACCACCGCGCCCTCGGGCACGTGGCCGGCGCGCAGGAAGCCGATCGCTGCGCGCTGGTACTTCGGTCGAGATGGTGAGATCGGCCTTGCGATCCCCGTGCGCGGGCGCCGTCGCGACGTTGCCGCGGTCGTCGATTTTGGTGAGATCCAGATCGGTGAGCGGGGGCGGCGTCACCTCGCGGGTGACGACAGCTTGACCTGTGGCGGCCTTCCTTTTGGCGAGGAGGTCGGTGAGGTTGTCGTCCTGCTTTCGGAGGAAAGGCAGGGTGACGGCGACGAGACCCGCGGCGGCCCCGATGGCGATCCACTGACGCATCGAGGATGGGGTTATCCTCGGACGCCGCGGTGGCCAAAAGAGCTGTCGCGGCTCTCAGCGCTCGGTGCGGGGCACGTCGCGGGGCTCGAAGCAGGCGCGGCAGCGGGCCTCGTAGCTCTCCGAGCCGCCGACGAGCACGGTGGACGCCCTCGGCGCTGAGGCGCTGCGATCGGCTCGCGGGCCCGCCGCAGACGGTGCACACCGCGTGGACCTTGGTGACCTCCTCCGCGATGGCCATGAGGTCGGGCATCGGGTGGAAGGGATGGCCGAGGTAATCTTGGTCGAGCCCGGCGACGATCACGCGGACGCCGCGGTCGGCGAGGCGCCCGCAGACCTCGACGATGCCTGAACTGGCTCCCGCCCACGCAGACCCGGATCCCGTCCAGCTTGGTCTGGCCGGCGGTGCGCATGGCCTCCTCCACCGCCCGGCCAATGGCTCGCACGGTGAGGTCCATGTCGTTGATCTCGCCCTGGCGGATGCCGCCCTCGGGGCTGGCCAGGCTGGCGCCGGTGACATTGAGCAGGCCGCTTTCGTCCTGGACGGCGACGACTGCGACGATTTTGCTTGCACCTAGATCCAAACCGAGAAGTACGGCGGGCAATACCATGTCGTCGAGTCCTGTTCCTGTTTCGATGATAGCCCGAACGCGGCTTCTGGTGAGGCTTTGCGCCGAATTTTTCACCCGAACGCGCATTTTTGATGGGCCAAATGCGCACGACCGACGCGGGGTTGCGCCGCCCTGCCTACCGGTTCTCGCCCTTCGTGGCCGGTGGACGATCCAGGGGCAGGTCCCCTACCGCCACGTAGCCGCCCTCCACGTCCCAGCGCAGGTCGAAGTACCTTGGAGCCGACGACTTCGCCTCGCCGGCCAGCTTCGACAGGTAGAGCGCCTGGAAATTCGGGACATTCCGCGCCGGATCCTCACGGGACAGGAAGATCGGTGCGTCCAGTCCCTCGATGAAGGCGACCGGGCCTCGGTCGCTCCAGCGGAGTTCAGTCACGCGGTCGTAGAAGTCCCGCTGCCGCGCCTTCAAGGTCCTGGCGGCACGCAGCACCCCGAGGAAGGACCGGTCCTCCTGGCTGCGGGGATCGGCAACCACCGGGATCGGGGCGAGGTTGCCGGGCGCCACCCGGTCCATGACCATGCCGTCCTCGCTCACCAGGAAGACGCCCTTCGGACTCACCAGCCACACCAGCGGCCGGCGTTCCTCCACGAGCAGGATCAGCCGGTCCGGAGGATCCTTGCGGACCACCAGTCCACGCACCCACCGCAACGCCTGGATCCGGGCCCGCAGCGCTTCGACGTCGAAGAGGAACAGCGGCTTGCCACGGCAGGCCCGATCGGCGATCTCCTGGACCTGCGCCAGACGTTCGCCGCGCAAGTCGCTGACGCTGACCTGCTCGATGGTGAGCCGCTGCAGGCCGAAATAGCGCTGGCCCAGCTCCAGGGCGGCCCAGCCGGCACCCCCGAGCAGCAGGAACACCAACCCGACCCGGGCCCAGGGGACCCAGGGGCGGTGGCGGCGAGGGGACCGCAGGATGGCCATTGTTTTCAAGAATAGCCCCTGTTTCAGCTCAATCCGGTGGCCATACTTCGACTTCCTCCTCCAGGAGCACGCCGTGGCGGTCGAACACCGCGGCCCGCACCCGTTCCATCAGCGCCCGGAAGTCCTCCGCGGTGGCCTTGCCGTGATTCATCAGGAAGTTGCCATGCTCGCGGCTGACCTCGGCGTCCCCGACCCGGAGGCCCTTCAGACCAGCCTCGTCGATGAGTCGGCCGGCGCTCAGTCCGGTTGGATTCTTGAAGATGCAGCCGGCGTTGCGCTCGGACAAGGGTTGGCTGGTGCCGCGCTTGGCCCGGTACTCGGCCACCTGGGCGCGGGATCCGACGGCATCCCCCGCGACCAGCTCGGCGGTGGCGGACAGCAGCACCCGACCCTCCGGTGAGACAGCTCCAGCGATAGCGGAATTCGCCCGGCTCGGGTGCTTTTCCACCAACTCGCCGTCGCGGTCAGGAACCGGTAGCGGACCAGCACGTCCACCCACTCGCGGCCATAGGCCCCGGCATTCATGCGGATGGCGCCGCCGACCGTGCCGGGGATGCCGCTGGCGAACTCCAGTCCGGACAGGCCGGCCCCGGCGGCAAGTTCGGCCAGGGCGATGTGGCCGTGGCTGGCCGGGGCGGTCAACCGGTCACCGCTCCTGCGCACCTCCC
>CAVXXD010000017.1:0-95631 GCA_963765625.1 uncultured bacterium | reverse complement strand
CGAAGCCGGTGTTGAGGTTGGAGGTCACCTGGCCGGCGAAGGCGCCGTTGGTGTTGAGGATGCCGGCGATCTGGGCCGGGTCGAGCTCGAGCACGAGGTTGTTGACGAAGCTCGTGAAGGCGGCCGAGTTGGCCACGTCACCCAGGTTGCCCAGGGTGGTGGGGTTGTTCATGTCGGCCAGCAGGTCGACCATCCAGGTGGAGTCGATGTTGTTGATGATCGAGACCACGCTGGCGGTGTCGAGGTAGCCGACCAGGTCCCCCATCCAGGCGGTGACCAGCGGGTCGTTGATGACCCCGGCCAGGTTGGCGGCGGTGAGCATGGGGATGAGCTGGCGGACGAAGGCGATGGTGTTGGCGTTGTCGACGATGCCGGCGATGGTGCCCACGTTGAGGCCGGGGATGAGGGTGCCGGTGATCCAGCCGGACAGCCCGGCGATCATGTTGTTGATGGTGGCCACGTCGATGGTCATGACCATGGAGTTCATCCAGTCCCAGTTGGTCTCGACGATGGCGGATACGGCGTTGGGGTCGAGTACCCCGGCCGAGAGCAGGTTGTCGATGAAGGTGGCGGTGTCGGGGTTCTCGATGATGTCGGCCACCATGTCGGGGTCGAGGTAGGGCAGCAGGGTGGCGATGAAGTTGGCCGTGGCCGGGTCGTTGATGAAGCCGGCGATGGTGGTCACGGCGTTGGCCGAGAGGTCGTCCATGAGGTCGCCGAACCAGGTCTGGTCGATGTTGTTGACCAGGTCGACCACGAAGCCGGTGTTGAGGTTGGAGGTCACCTGGCCGGCGAAGGCGCCGTTGGTGTTGAGGATGCCGGCGATCTGGGCCGGGTCGAGCTCGAGCACGAGGTTGTTGACGAAGCTCGTGAAGGCGGCCGAGTTGGCCACGTCACCCAGGTTGCCCAGGGTGGTGGGGTTGTTCATGTCGGCCAGCAGGTCGACCATCCAGGTGGAGTCGATGTTGTTGATGATCGAGACCACGCTGGCGGTGTCGAGGTAGCCGACCAGGTCCCCCATCCAGGCGGTGACCAGCGGGTCGTTGATGACCCCGGCCAGGTTGGCGGCGGTGAGCATGGGGATGAGCTGGCGGACGAAGGCGATGGTGTTGGCGTTGTCGACGATGCCGGCGATGGTGCCCACGTTGAGGCCGGGGATGAGGGTGCCGGTGATCCAGCCGGACAGCCCGGCGATCATGTTGTTGATGGTGGCCACGTCGATGGTCATGACCATGGAGTTCATCCAGTCCCAGTTGGTCTCGACGATGGCGGATACGGCGTTGGGGTCGAGTACCCCGGCCGAGAGCAGGTTGTCGATGAAGGTGGCGGTGTCGGGGTTCTCGATGATGTCGGCCACCATGTCGGGGTCGAGGTAGGGCAGCAGGGTGGCGATGAAGTTGGCCGTGGCCGGGTCGTTGATGAAGCCGGCGATGGTGGTCACGGCGTTGGCCGAGAGGTCGTCCATGAGGTCGCCGAACCAGGTCTGGTCGATGTTGTTGACCAGGTCGACCACGAAGCCGGTGTTGAGGTTGGAGGTCACCTGGCCGGCGAAGGCGCCGTTGGTGTTGAGGATGCCGGCGATCTGGGCCGGGTCGAGCTCGAGCACGAGGTTGTTGACGAAGCTGGTGAAGGCGGCCGAGTTGGCCACGTCACCCAGGTTGCCCAGGGTGGTGGGGTTGTTCATGTCGGCCAGCAGGTCGACCATCCAGGTGGAGTCGATGTTGTTGATGATCGAGACCACGCTGGCGGTGTCGAGGTAGCCGACCAGGTCCCCCATCCAGGCGGTGACCAGCGGGTCGTTGATGACCCCGGCCAGGTTGGCGGCGGTGAGCATGGGGATGAGCTGGCGGACGAAGGCGATGGTGTTGGCGTTGTCGACGATGCCGGCGATGGTGCCCACGTTGAGGCCGGGGATGAGGGTGCCGGTGATCCAGCCGGACAGCCCGGCGATCATGTTGTTGATGGTGGCCACGTCGATGGTCATGACCATGGAGTTCATCCAGTCCCAGTTGGTCTCGACGATGGCGGATACGGCGTTGGGGTCGAGTACCCCGGCCGAGAGCAGGTTGTCGATGAAGGTGGCGGTGTCGGGGTTCTCGATGATGTCGGCCACCATGTCGGGGTCGAGGTAGGGCAGCAGGGTGGCGATGAAGTTGGCCGTGGCCGGGTCGTTGATGAAGCCGGCGATGGTGGTCACGGCGTTGGCCGAGAGGTCGTCCATGAGGTCGCCGAACCAGGTCTGGTCGATGTTGTTGACCAGGTCGACCACGAAGCCGGTGTTGAGGTTGGAGGTCACCTGGCCGGCGAAGGCGCCGTTGGTGTTGAGGATGCCGGCGATCTGGGCCGGGTCGAGCTCGAGCACGAGGTTGTTGACGAAGCTCGTGAAGGCGGCCGAGTTGGCCACGTCACCCAGGTTGCCCAGGGTGGTGGGGTTGTTCATGTCGGCCAGCAGGTCGACCATCCAGGTGGAGTCGATGTTGTTGATGATCGAGACCACGCTGGCGGTGTCGAGGTAGCCGACCAGGTCCCCCATCCAGGCGGTGACCAGCGGGTCGTTGATGACCCCGGCCAGGTTGGCGGCGGTGAGCATGGGGATGAGCTGGCGGACGAAGGCGATGGTGTTGGCGTTGTCGACGATGCCGGCGATGGTGCCCACGTTGAGGCCGGGGATGAGGGTGCCGGTGATCCAGCCGGACAGCCCGGCGATCATGTTGTTGATGGTGGCCACGTCGATGGTCATGACCATGGAGTTCATCCAGTCCCAGTTGGTCTCGACGATGGCGGATACGGCGTTGGGGTCGAGTACCCCGGCCGAGAGCAGGTTGTCGATGAAGGTGGCGGTGTCGGGGTTCTCGATGATGTCGGCCACCATGTCGGGGTCGAGGTAGGGCAGCAGGGTGGCGATGAAGTTGGCCGTGGCCGGGTCGTTGATGAAGCCGGCGATGGTGGTCACGGCGTTGGCCGAGAGGTCGTCCATGAGGTCGCCGAACCAGGTCTGGTCGATGTTGTTGACCAGGTCGACCACGAAGCCGGTGTTGAGGTTGGAGGTCACCTGGCCGGCGAAGGCGCCGTTGGTGTTGAGGATGCCGGCGATCTGGGCCGGGTCGAGCTCGAGCACGAGGTTGTTGACGAAGCTCGTGAAGGCGGCCGAGTTGGCCACGTCACCCAGGTTGCCCAGGGTGGTGGGGTTGTTCATGTCGGCCAGCAGGTCGACCATCCAGGTGGAGTCGATGTTGTTGATGATCGAGACCACGCTGGCGGTGTCGAGGTAGCCGACCAGGTCCCCCATCCAGGCGGTGACCAGCGGGTCGTTGATGACCCCGGCCAGGTTGGCGGCGGTGAGCATGGGGATGAGCTGGCGGACGAAGGCGATGGTGTTGGCGTTGTCGACGATGCCGGCGATGGTGCCCACGTTGAGGCCGGGGATGAGGGTGCCGGTGATCCAGCCGGACAGCCCGGCGATCATGTTGTTGATGGTGGCCACGTCGATGGTCATGACCATGGAGTTCATCCAGTCCCAGTTGGTCTCGACGATGGCGGATACGGCGTTGGGGTCGAGTACCCCGGCCGAGAGCAGGTTGTCGATGAAGGTGGCGGTGTCGGGGTTCTCGATGATGTCGGCCACCATGTCGGGGTCGAGGTAGGGCAGCAGGGTGGCGATGAAGTTGGCCGTGGCCGGGTCGTTGATGAAGCCGGCGATGGTGGTCACGGCGTTGGCCGAGAGGTCGTCCATGAGGTCGCCGAACCAGGTCTGGTCGATGTTGTTGACCAGGTCGACCACGAAGCCGGTGTTGAGGTTGGAGGTCACCTGGCCGGCGAAGGCGCCGTTGGTGTTGAGGATGCCGGCGATCTGGGCCGGGTCGAGCTCGAGCACGAGGTTGTTGACGAAGCTCGTGAAGGCGGCCGAGTTGGCCACGTCACCCAGGTTGCCCAGGGTGGTGGGGTTGTTCATGTCGGCCAGCAGGTCGACCATCCAGGTGGAGTCGATGTTGTTGATGATCGAGACCACGCTGGCGGTGTCGAGGTAGCCGACCAGGTCCCCCATCCAGGCGGTGACCAGCGGGTCGTTGATGACCCCGGCCAGGTTGGCGGCGGTGAGCATGGGGATGAGCTGGCGGACGAAGGCGATGGTGTTGGCGTTGTCGACGATGCCGGCGATGGTGCCCACGTTGAGGCCGGGGATGAGGGTGCCGGTGATCCAGCCGGACAGCCCGGCGATCATGTTGTTGATGGTGGCCACGTCGATGGTCATGACCATGGAGTTCATCCAGTCCCAGTTGGTCTCGACGATGGCGGATACGGCGTTGGGGTCGAGTACCCCGGCCGAGAGCAGGTTGTCGATGAAGGTGGCGGTGTCGGGGTTCTCGATGATGTCGGCCACCATGTCGGGGTCGAGGTAGGGCAGCAGGGTGGCGATGAAGTTGGCCGTGGCCGGGTCGTTGATGAAGCCGGCGATGGTGGTCACGGCGTTGGCCGAGAGGTCGTCCATGAGGTCGCCGAACCAGGTCTGGTCGATGTTGTTGACCAGGTCGACCACGAAGCCGGTGTTGAGGTTGGAGGTCACCTGGCCGGCGAAGGCGCCGTTGGTGTTGAGGATGCCGGCGATCTGGGCCGGGTCGAGCTCGAGCACGAGGTTGTTGACGAAGCTCGTGAAGGCGGCCGAGTTGGCCACGTCACCCAGGTTGCCCAGGGTGGTGGGGTTGTTCATGTCGGCCAGCAGGTCGACCATCCAGGTGGAGTCGATGTTGTTGATGATCGAGACCACGCTGGCGGTGTCGAGGTAGCCGACCAGGTCCCCCATCCAGGCGGTGACCAGCGGGTCGTTGATGACCCCGGCCAGGTTGGCGGCGGTGAGCATGGGGATGAGCTGGCGGACGAAGGCGATGGTGTTGGCGTTGTCGACGATGCCGGCGATGGTGCCCACGTTGAGGCCGGGGATGAGGGTGCCGGTGATCCAGCCGGACAGCCCGGCGATCATGTTGTTGATGGTGGCCACGTCGATGGTCATGACCATGGAGTTCATCCAGTCCCAGTTGGTCTCGACGATGGCGGATACGGCGTTGGGGTCGAGTACCCCGGCCGAGAGCAGGTTGTCGATGAAGGTGGCGGTGTCGGGGTTCTCGATGATGTCGGCCACCATGTCGGGGTCGAGGTAGGGCAGCAGGGTGGCGATGAAGTTGGCCGTGGCCGGGTCGTTGATGAAGCCGGCGATGGTGGTCACGGCGTTGGCCGAGAGGTCGTCCATGAGGTCGCCGAACCAGGTCTGGTCGATGTTGTTGACCAGGTCGACCACGAAGCCGGTGTTGAGGTTGGAGGTCACCTGGCCGGCGAAGGCGCCGTTGGTGTTGAGGATGCCGGCGATCTGGGCCGGGTCGAGCTCGAGCACGAGGTTGTTGACGAAGCTCGTGAAGGCGGCCGAGTTGGCCACGTCACCCAGGTTGCCCAGGGTGGTGGGGTTGTTCATGTCGGCCAGCAGGTCGACCATCCAGGTGGAGTCGATGTTGTTGATGATCGAGACCACGCTGGCGGTGTCGAGGTAGCCGACCAGGTCCCCCATCCAGGCGGTGACCAGCGGGTCGTTGATGACCCCGGCCAGGTTGGCGGCGGTGAGCATGGGGATGAGCTGGCGGACGAAGGCGATGGTGTTGGCGTTGTCGACGATGCCGGCGATGGTGCCCACGTTGAGGCCGGGGATGAGGGTGCCGGTGATCCAGCCGGACAGCCCGGCGATCATGTTGTTGATGGTGGCCACGTCGATGGTCATGACCATGGAGTTCATCCAGTCCCAGTTGGTCTCGACGATGGCGGATACGGCGTTGGGGTCGAGTACCCCGGCCGAGAGCAGGTTGTCGATGAAGGTGGCGGTGTCGGGGTTCTCGATGATGTCGGCCACCATGTCGGGGTCGAGGTAGGGCAGCAGGGTGGCGATGAAGTTGGCCGTGGCCGGGTCGTTGATGAAGCCGGCGATGGTGGTCACGGCGTTGGCCGAGAGGTCGTCCATGAGGTCGCCGAACCAGGTCTGGTCGATGTTGTTGACCAGGTCGACCACGAAGCCGGTGTTGAGGTTGGAGGTCACCTGGCCGGCGAAGGCGCCGTTGGTGTTGAGGATGCCGGCGATCTGGGCCGGGTCGAGCTCGAGCACGAGGTTGTTGACGAAGCTCGTGAAGGCGGCCGAGTTGGCCACGTCACCCAGGTTGCCCAGGGTGGTGGGGTTGTTCATGTCGGCCAGCAGGTCGACCATCCAGGTGGAGTCGATGTTGTTGATGATCGAGACCACGCTGGCGGTGTCGAGGTAGCCGACCAGGTCCCCCATCCAGGCGGTGACCAGCGGGTCGTTGATGACCCCGGCCAGGTTGGCGGCGGTGAGCATGGGGATGAGCTGGCGGACGAAGGCGATGGTGTTGGCGTTGTCGACGATGCCGGCGATGGTGCCCACGTTGAGGCCGGGGATGAGGGTGCCGGTGATCCAGCCGGACAGCCCGGCGATCATGTTGTTGATGGTGGCCACGTCGATGGTCATGACCATGGAGTTCATCCAGTCCCAGTTGGTCTCGACGATGGCGGATACGGCGTTGGGGTCGAGTACCCCGGCCGAGAGCAGGTTGTCGATGAAGGTGGCGGTGTCGGGGTTCTCGATGATGTCGGCCACCATGTCGGGGTCGAGGTAGGGCAGCAGGGTGGCGATGAAGTTGGCCGTGGCCGGGTCGTTGATGAAGCCGGCGATGGTGGTCACGGCGTTGGCCGAGAGGTCGTCCATGAGGTCGCCGAACCAGGTCTGGTCGATGTTGTTGACCAGGTCGACCACGAAGCCGGTGTTGAGGTTGGAGGTCACCTGGCCGGCGAAGGCGCCGTTGGTGTTGAGGATGCCGGCGATCTGGGCCGGGTCGAGCTCGAGCACGAGGTTGTTGACGAAGCTCGTGAAGGCGGCCGAGTTGGCCACGTCACCCAGGTTGCCCAGGGTGGTGGGGTTGTTCATGTCGGCCAGCAGGTCGACCATCCAGGTGGAGTCGATGTTGTTGATGATCGAGACCACGCTGGCGGTGTCGAGGTAGCCGACCAGGTCCCCCATCCAGGCGGTGACCAGCGGGTCGTTGATGACCCCGGCCAGGTTGGCGGCGGTGAGCATGGGGATGAGCTGGCGGACGAAGGCGATGGTGTTGGCGTTGTCGACGATGCCGGCGATGGTGCCCACGTTGAGGCCGGGGATGAGGGTGCCGGTGATCCAGCCGGACAGCCCGGCGATCATGTTGTTGATGGTGGCCACGTCGATGGTCATGACCATGGAGTTCATCCAGTCCCAGTTGGTCTCGACGATGGCGGATACGGCGTTGGGGTCGAGTACCCCGGCCGAGAGCAGGTTGTCGATGAAGGTGGCGGTGTCGGGGTTCTCGATGATGTCGGCCACCATGTCGGGGTCGAGGTAGGGCAGCAGGGTGGCGATGAAGTTGGCCGTGGCCGGGTCGTTGATGATATCCGCCACTAGCCCTTCGTCAAGACCGGGAATGAGGGTGCCGGTGACCCATGGGGTCAGGTAACCTACCATATTATTGATGGTACTGACCGGCATGGTGGCGATCATGTCGCTGATCCACTGCCAGTTGTCGTTGACGATTCCAACCAGCATGGCCTCGTTAAGCTCAGGTATGAGCCGGTTCATAAAATCTTGCGTCGCCGGATCGTTGACGATACCGGCTACGGTGGACTCATTGAGGCCGGGCAGGAGGGTGTCGGTGAGCCAGCCGGTTATGTCCGCCGTCAGGCTGTTGACCGTGCTCGCGGGAACCGCCGACACGAAGTCGCCGATCCAGTTCCAGTTGCTATTGACCACACCCACCAGGGCGTTCTCGTCCAACAGGGGAAGCATCTTGTTCATGAAGGCGATGGAAGCGGGGCTGTTGGCCATGTCGGTGATGACATGCTCATCGAGACCGGGGAGTATATCGCCGACCATCCAGGCGCTCACGTCATCCAGGAGATAGTTGAGCGTCTGAGCCGATACCTGGCTTACGAGGTCTCCCATCCAGTCCCAGTTCGTATCGAGTACGCTTATCAGCGCATTCTCATCCAGCCTGGGGATCACGTTGTTGAGAAAGGCTATCGTGGCGGGGTCATTGGTTATCCCGGCGGCAACATCAGGATCGATATTGGATACCAGGTCAATCACCCATAGCTGGTTGCCGTTGACGATGTCGGCTACCGTCCCGGTGGACATGGCGCCCACGAAGTCGGTGAGAAAGGCGGAGTTGCTGTCCACGATGTGGCCGAGCGTAGTCCCGTCCAACTTCCCGATCAACTCGTTGAGGAATGCCATGGTCGAATCGGCATTGGCTATACCCGCGACGACATTCGTGTCGATTTGGGTAAGAAGGTCGGTGGCCCAGAGCTGGTTGCCGTTGATGATGTCGGCCATAGTGCCGGTGGACATGGCGCCCACGAAGTCGGTGAGAAAGGCGCTGTTGTTGTTGACGATGCCGCCAAGGCTTGCCCCGTCAAGGTTCCCGATGAGATTGTTCAACCAGGGCGTGTTATCCTCGACCGCATTGGCGACCATGGAGGGATCTATCTGCCCCATGAGTGAGGAGACGAACTGCCCGTTGGCATTGACTGCTCCCGCCAGTGAAGAAGGATTTAGAAAACCGATGATATCGGTGACTAATCCCTGGTTGTTCATCACCGAGGCGATAAACGAGGGGTCGAGCCTGGTTACGACCTGGTTGATGAACTCCGGATTTTCGTTCAGGGTCTGGGCGATGATGTTCGGATCGAGGAAGCCCATGATGTCACTGAGGAAATTGGCGTTCGCGTTCATCGCCTCCGCGAGAGCGGAAGCATCGAGCGATCCGATGACCTCGGTGAGGAACGTCGTGTTCTGGTTGATAGCCAAAGCCACTACTTGAGGGTTAAGCTGCCTCGTAAGTTCAACCAATAGTTGAGGGTTATCGTTTACAGCATTGGCCAGTACGCCAGCGTCAAGATAGCTGACAAGTTCCGTCACGAAGGTCGGATTATTGTTTACGGCGTTCGCCATCATGGCCGGGTCGATGTACCCAAGCAGCTCGGTGACGAAGGTCTCATTCTGGTTGAGTATTTCAGCGATATTGAGGGTGGAGAGATACTTGATCACGTTATTGACGAAGGTGGGGTTGCTGTTGAGGATGTCAGCCATTACCTGGGGGTTGAGGTACTGGATGACTGCGTTGACCAGCTCTTCGCTGTTGTTGACGATTTCCGCGATCATTTCCGCTTCCAGATACTGCATCATTTCGATCATGAACTCCGAGTTGGCGTTGAGAGCTTCCGCCAGTATCTCGGCGTCCAGCAGGCTGAGCAGTTCCTTGGTGAACTCGGGGTTGTCGCTCAAAGCCTGCGCCAGTTCCGCCGGATCCAATGAAGACAGTATCCCTGAGAGCAAGTCTTCACTGTTGAAGAGCTTGCCCATCAGAGGTCCGAATGGACTTCGCCCCGGTAGGGCGAACAACGCCCCCAGGACCACAAACCCCAGGAACATCATCAGGACCAGGATGTTCACAGCCGTTTGAAAGTTTCTGTTTAAGATCATTGCTCTCTCCCCCTTAATGACCTTTCCCCAATATTCTTAGCATGCGCAGACTGCGAAGAGTCCGCGGTGAAGGCTTGTTTTCTCTCACGGGCGAAGACGGTTTCTTCAAAGTGCTGGTCGAGCAGTGGGCTTGAGGATGCGTCAACTCGGAAGGGTTTTCTTCCCGGCCTGGATCGCCATTCGCTTCCCAACAGGTTCCTCCCGCATCCATTCTTTGTAACCCTCCTCTTTGCCAGCCGACAATCAAGGTGTTTAGTTTGCCCGTCTATCCATATTATACGGGTTTATACTGAGCTTTCCTTAAAGCATCCAAGCAAATATTGATAAATGTAACACTTTTTCGACATCAGCGTAACACTGCCGTAACATTTCATGCCTATTTACCTCGACTACGGTTAATCAACAGCATGTTTCTTATCTTAAATTGTTCTCCGCCATCCTGCATAAACCTTTGGAAACCCTTATCAATAAACATCCCGGGCATAGCAAGGTGAAGGCACGCAAAAGGCCCCCGGCATATGCCGGGGGCCCTAAAGAAGCCTTGTCTATGTGCTGGTTTAGATGGGCGCCACTATGGAGATAGGCTGATTGATCGAACTCCTGGTGATGATCACCTTTAGATTGACTTCACCGAGTTCGGTTATGGTGACGTTCTTGAAGTAACCTTCGGATTTGATCATATAGTCGCTGTCCGCGGCAATCCAAATGTCCACTGTTCCACCCTGGTTATTCGCTAGGTCCTCTGGAGCCACCTGGGACACCATGTTCTTGACGTTCTGGGGGCTCAACTCGAACTGCAGGTGGACACAGTCATACCCGTTGACGGTCTCGTTATCTAACTGCTTCTGGCTCGTGGAATTACTGACGATGTCGGTGAACTGGCTTGTCTCCGCCGTCGTCGAAGAAGAGTTGAGGGTCACGGGTTCTTCCACCCAGTTCTCGTTATAAGACTTACTGTACTGTTTGCCGTTGACGAGTATCTTTTCTATGACGGTGGTGCCGAAGATGACTTCCGTGACGTGAACGTTGCCACCGGATATCTCGATCATGCGGCTTTGTACAGTGCCTGTACCATAGGTCGGGTGTTCGTAAACGAGTTCTACGTTCTGGCGCATCGACGTGATGCTCTTCCCCGCGTCCTCGGACTGCTGCAGTATATCGGATATCTCCTCACTGCTGGAGCCACCGCACCCCGACAGCGCCAGGCCCAACAGCATCATGATGCTAAGTGGGACAATGGACCACCGCGCCAGCCGTTTGAACTTTTTCATTCCATCCCTCTCCTTTCGTTGTAACCTTTCCGGTTTTGTAGTTAGATTCTTTGCAATGTTCTTAGACGCGTACTTATAAGAGTTTGATCTACCCATCTCTATCTATTTTAGGTTTTCCTCCGACTATTGCAATACATATCTTTACGTAGCGTCAATTTATTTCTTTCTTTATTAATTTATTAACTTCTATAACTTTATTGACTTATGTTGCACTGTATAGTATAACCTATTCGTAATGGTTATGTTGATTAAGTTTATTGGTTTGTTGGAAAAGAAGATGCGTGTCAGGAGGCTTTAAGGGTGAAACCATCGACCACTTCCGTTTGCGAAAATGCTTCAAACGATACCGGCACTTTTTTCCTCGGGCTAATCGGCTGCAAGGGCGGCCAGGGGACCAGCATGCTTGCCTCAACCCTTGCCGGAATTGCCTCCCGGGGTAAGAAGACGGTCCTCGTAGACCTCGACGGGAACTCCACGCATCGCCACAATCTCGAGCGCGACAACTGTCCGGGCATCTCGAACCTGGCCATGGTGATCGCTGAATTGCCGCCTCATGACATAGCCGGCTTCATCCAGCGCCATCCCCATGGCTTCGACCTGCTTCCAGGGGTCAAGAACCCGGAGGAAGAACACGCTATAGACCCGGTGAAGTTGAGCTTGATATTTAAACTTTTAGCTGAAAAGTATGAAGTGGTGCTTCTGGATGCCTCTTCAAGCCATCGCTTTGTCTCCGCTGAATTGTTCAGGTCCTGTTCGCTGAATCTAATGATCGTCCAACCCGACCTCCTGTCGCTGAGTTGTGCCGTACGTCTGCTTGACTCCTCAAACCGTCAGAACCAAACCTCCCCTGCCACCTGGGCCATTGTCGTAAACAAGGAAAGTGCGGCGGCGTTGGTAAAGCCTCATCAGGTATCGGAGGTACTCGACCTTCCCCTCCTCGCGATTCTCCCGGAAGACCCTGTTGCCGCGGAGGATTTCTCCAACCTGGCCAGGGCTGCAGCCAGGCGCACTCCTTACACGGCTGCCCTGGAAGCGCTTGCGGAGCTCCTGGGGCTGGCCGAGAGCCCAGGCAACACACCGGGGCGAAGCCTTTCATCCCGCTGCCTGCGTGCCTTACGCACCTGGACCGCCGGTTGTGACGGCGACACGCCGAACCTCGCCGGGTCCTTCTCAAAGGAGGGATATTCTTGCGCCGGATGATTCCTTTCTCTCCGGACCCTTCCATCCTGGAGCGGGTCAAGGTGCGCGTCCAGAACGAAGGAGACCTCTTTCGGGACGTCTCTATCTCCGAGGAAGCCCGAGCCTCGAAGTTGAGATCGAGGCTGATCGAAGCTTTCTGCGAAGAAGGGGTGTTCTGCACCGGCGAAGAACTGCAACTCCTCCTCTGCAGGATGGTGGAAGAAATGGTGGGGCTTGGTCCACTTGAGCCTCTTCTAAGAGATGAGGACATCACCGAGATCATGCTCAACGGAGCAGGCCAGGCATTCATCGAGAAAGCCGGGCGGCTCGAGGAGGTCTCGCTCGATGTCAGGGATTCCGATCATCTTCTATACCTGGTGGAAAAGATCGTCGGGCCCCTGGGCCTGCGTGTAGACGAATCATCACCCTATGTGGACGCACGGCTTCCCGACGGTTCGCGCGTGAATGTCATCATCCCTCCCCTGTCTCTGCGAGGCCCGGTGATCACGATTCGCAAGTTCTCAAGGACGCCCCTTACTCTGGACACATTGGTGAACAGGGAACTGCTCAGCGACGAGGTCCGCTCTTTCCTGTCAGCAGCAGTCTCCCGTCGATTGAACATCATCGTCTCCGGGGGTGCCGGCAGCGGCAAGACGACCCTTCTCAACGCCCTTTCAGCTTTCATCCCAGCCGGGGAGCGCATCATCACCATCGAGGACGCCGCCGAGCTCCGTATGCAGCAGGGCCACGTCATCCCGCTTGAATCCCGTCCACCAAACCTCGAGGGGAAAGGTGAGGTAACCATCCGCGATCTGCTGCGCAATGCTCTGCGTATGCGCCCGGACCGTATCGTCATAGGAGAGGTCCGGGGAGGCGAAGCACTCGACATGCTCCAGGCAATGAACACCGGGCACGAGGGTTCCCTCTCCACGGTACACGCCAATTCTCCGCTGGAAGCACTCTTCCGGTTGGAAACAATGGTGTGTATGGCCGACACCCCGCTGCCAGCTGCCTCCATCAATGCACAGATCAGGTCCTCCATCGACCTTGTCCTGCATGTCGCCAGGGAGCAGGACGGCACTAGGCGCCTGATGGAAATTTCTTCCGTCAACCCCGGCATAGAGCCCGGCAGGCCTTCGCTGACGCGAGTCTTCGAGCTAGCGCCGGAAGGGCCGGGGGAGCCTCTTGTCTATCGGAAGCATCTCGATGACGCCGCCTTGCGAAAAATCTTATCACGCCGCTCGATCAGATCTTTCAGCGCGCCCGGAGGAGAAGCCTCATGACCGGGCGGTTGATATTGTTCTGGCTGGCCCTGGTCGGTTCCGTGGCCTTACTTGGATGTCTCTTTCTGTCGCGCAGTCGCGAAGAAACCGTAGCCAGGCAGGTCGAGAGAATGGGGGTCAGGCGCAAAAGCAATATCAGTGCAGGCGAGGAAAAAGGGTCCTTCTGTTTTGACTGCCTGCCGGGAGCTTTCCATCTATCTCGCCCGCTGTTCATTCTGATCCCGGCATTTATATTTCTTGCGCTTACACGTTCCTGTTGGAGCCTCCTGGTATCGCTGCCGTTTGGCCTTGCACTTCCGGGCATTACTGAAAAGCTGCGTGATTCCCGAAAAAAGAGATTGATCAGGTCGCAGCTCTACGATTTTCTGGACGCCATGATCCAGTCGCTGGAAGGGGGTTTCTCTATCTACCAGGCATTGGAATTCTCCGCCGACGACGTTACGCCTCCCCTGTCACTGGAACTGCAGAGGGCGGTATCGGACATAAACTACGGCAGTGAATTCGAAGACGCCATGGAGCGTGCCAGAAAGCGTGTCGCGGATCCGGTGTTCGACACCATGGTTGACACATTGCTGCTGTTGAAGCAGAGCGGTGGCAACCTCCCGCTCCTCCTGCGTAAACTGCGGGGGTTCATGCGCGACCGGGAAGAGGCCGAGCGTGAGATAAGGGTCAACACCACTCAAGGCCGGTGGTCGGGGTATGTGGTGGCCTCCCTGCCCCTGGCCTTTCTCGCCATCGAAAGCATCTTCTCCCCTTCGCTCATCCGCCCTCTCTTCTCAACTCCGGTCGGCTTGACCTTGCTCGCGATCGGCCTGGGTCTGGATGCGGCCGGGTTCCTTTGTGTCCGTCACATCTCAAAGCTAGGGAGGGCAACCTGATGGGAATGCTGGTAGTTATAGTGTTCTTTATGGCAGGCATAATTGCCACCATGGGCCTGGCGATCAGGCGTGCGAACCGCGAGCACCTTGCTGAACGCCTCCTGGCCATGAGGCCGTCGCTCCCGGTCGAAGAAAGGGGTGTCGGAGGCAAGGATGGCGGAGTTAAGGGTTCGAGTGCCAGGCGATTCGGGATATGCCTGAAAGCTGTTGAGCGCCTCTCTCCCCGCCTCCCTTTCCCCGTCGACCATCGGGAATTGGAGAAAGCCGGCCTGGAGATGACCCCCGGCGAGTTCCAGGCAGCGCGCCTGCTGCTCCTGGCAGCGATGCAGTTTCTAATATTGTCGACAGGCGGGTTATCACTGGCATGCCTCTGCGCTGTTCCGGCCGCTCTACTTTCCTGGCGTCTGCCCCTGATGTTCGTAAAGAAAAGGCAGGCCCGGCGGCAAGAGCTTGTATCCGATGCCCTGCCGGACGTCCTGGACATGCTCACCCTCTTGCTCCTCACGGGGCTTGGCCTCAAGGCCGCCCTCCCCCGTGCAGTAGCCTGCTCTCGCGGTCCGCTCAGAGATGAGTTCGAGCGGATCTTCCTCAGCATGGAACTGGGCATGCCCAGGCTGCAGGCGCTCGCGCTGCTGGAGGAACGCAACACCAGCGACGACCTGAAGCGCTTTGTTCGGGCTATCCAAAGGGCCGAGCGTTTCGGAGCCCCTCTCTCCTCGAGCATGGAGCACCTGGCATCGGAGATGCGTCATCGCCAGAAGAGCCGTTTGAGAGAAAGGGCGCACAAGGCCCCGATAAAAATACTCTTTCCCCTCGTCTTTCTGATCCTCCCGTCCTTCCTTCTTCTCACGGTAGGCGGGATGGTCCTGGGGGGAGGATTCGGATGATAAGGCCTTTGATGCGAAAGGAGGTGGAAATGCAGGAATTTATGGAACTGGGACAACGCCTCTGGTCTGACGACAGCGGCCAGACTACGGCGGAGTATGCCCTGGTGATACTGGGTGCCGCCGCCGTCGCGGGCGCCCTCATCGCCTGGGCGGGAGGTGGTGACGTTATAAAGAATTTCTTCGACAAGATATTCTCGCAGTTGATGAGTGGTCTTGGTTAGGGACGGTAAGGAGTGATGTGCCCTGGCGGCAGTGGGAACGGTATCGACGATCGTATATCTCGGAATGGCGGGTTGGTGGGATTTTGCTCACCGCAGGATCCCCAACCTTCTGAACCTTTCCGCGATCATGCTCGCCCTTACACTCGCAGCCCTGCAAGGCACGCCCTTCCTGTTGCTCTCCTTGAAAGGCATGGCCTTGGGCGCGGGGATAGGGTTGCTACCGTTCGCTCTGCACATGCTGGGGGGAGGAGACGTCAAGTCGCTGATGGCTCTGGGCGCGTTTACCGGACCGGTAATGGTCTGGTCTGGTTTCTTCGGTGCCCTGATGGCAGGAGGGGTTCTAGGGGTTTTGCTCCTTCTGCCATCCTTCTCCTCATACCCTCATCCGACCATCCCCTTCAGCACCCTTCTGGCATTGAGCTGTATTTTACAACTTGTAATACTTTAGGAGGATTTAAGAACATGTTGATCAACCAAATAGTCATGACCGGGAATGTGGTCCGCACGCCGGAGCTTTCCAGCACTGTTAAAGGTCATCCTTTCACCCGCTTCCGCTTTGCCTGCAACCGGCCCCCGCGCAATCCCGAAGCCGAATCCGAGACCGACTTCGTGGATATCGAGGCATACGGACGACTTGCAGAGAATCTCTGCACGTCCTGTTCCGTTGGAGACCGCCTGCTGGTCGTCGGGAAGATGCGCCACCAGCGCTGGGAGGATGATGAAGGCAATAAGCGAGCCAGACACGTCTTGCTGGCCGATGCCGTCGGGGTATCCATGGAATTCCAGCCGCTCCCCGGGCTTGGCGGCATCAGCGTCCCTGAACCGGATGACATCGCCATCAATTAACGGATGACGGCTCCGGGCGGGACGGGCTCCAGTGTCCCCCACCAGGTCTATAATCCAGGGCATGGATTATGAGAACAGACCGCTTTCCGAATACGTCGACGTCCTGCTGGACAACCCGTCCCGGCAACTTGACCGGCCTTTCACCTACCATGTTCCCGCCAGGATGCGCGGCATGGTCTGCTCCGGGTCGGTTGTGGTCGTCCCTTTCCTCCATTCCCACCAGGTCGCCTACGTTCTCGGCCCGGGCACCATGCCCCCACCAGACGGCGTAAAGGACGTTGAGCGGCTGGTTGACGAGCCTCCGGTGTTCAACCGGGAGATGGTCGAGCTCTGCACCTGGATAGCAGAGCGCTACCTTACGCCCCTTTCGCAGGTCTTCCGCCTTATAACACCGCCCGGCCGCAGCCGGTCCATGACCGAAGAGGTCCGCCTGATAGTCCCGCTGGAGAAAATTCTGGAGCAGTTGGACACCCGGTCAAGACTCCCATGCCAGGTCGCTCAGGTCCTGGACGAAAAAGGAGGGCTGGCCTCCCTGCAGTCCCTGAAACGGAATTTTCCCAACAGCAACCTCAGGCCCGCCATCAGGAAACTGGAAGAGATGGGCCTGGCGGAGACGGTGATGCACCTTAACCCGCCAAAAGTGGATCGGGTGATCGTGACCATGGTGTGCCTGGAGAAAGCGGGGCTGGCCTGGCTTGAGGGCGACACAACCGGTGGACCTGAACTTGAAGGTAAGCCTCCATCACCACTGCAGCAGCGTGTGCTCGAGGCGTTGCGGGATAGAGGAGGGATGCTAACCCAGGCCGAGCTGGTGGAAGAGAGCAATATCGGTTATCCCAGCCTGCGCTCCCTGGCCCAACGCGGCCTCGTCTCCATCCACCAGGAAGAGAAACAGCGAGACCCCTTCTCTCACATGACCTTCACCCGGCCTCCGGAAGTCGTTCTCAACCGGGAGCAGGAGGCGGCCTTGCGCGAGATCGAATCTGCCGTGCAGGAAGGGAAGCACCGTTCTTTCCTGCTGTACGGCATAACCGGCAGCGGCAAGACGGAGGTCTACCTGCGGGCTATCCGCCGCGCACTGGACCTGGGAAAGACTGCCATCGTCCTCGTACCCGAGATCTCGTTAACGCCGCAGATGGTGGAGAGGTTCAAGGGAACCCTGGGCGAGACGGTGGCGGTGCTCCACTCCGGACTGGGGCTGGGGGAGCGTTACGATCAATGGCGCGGCATCCGCGCGGGGACCTACAAGGTGGTGGTCGGAGCGCGTTCGGCCCTCTTCGCCCCCCTCGACAACCTGGGGCTGATAGTAATCGACGAAGAACATGAGTCTACTTACAAGGAAGGCAGCGCCCCCCGCTATCATGCCAGGGAAGTCGCATCCTGCCGGTCCCGCATCAACGACGCGGTACTGGTGCTGGGCAGCGCCACACCCCAACTGGAGACGCTCTACGACGCCAGCCGGGGAGACCTGGTCAGCCTTAGCCTTCCCTCACCGAATCGACAACCGCCCGCTGCCCCGCGTCGAGCTGGTGGATATGCGCGAAGCCAACCAACCGGGCCTTCGCACCATATTAAGCACCACGCCTGGTAAACGCCCTGGCCAACGTGTTCAATTCGGGAGAACAGGCCATCCTTTTCCTCAACCGCCGGGGATTCGCCCCCCATCTACAGTGCCATGACTGCGGGCACATCTTTCGCTGTGAGCACTGCTCAGTGAGCCTCTGCTTCCATCTCAAGCGAGGCGTCCTGCTCTGCCACCACTGCGACTCCAGCCTCTCCCCTCCCTTTGTCTGTCCCGACTGCGGAAACGAGAGCCACCGCTATGGGGGGGTGGGCACCGAACGGGTCGAGGAAGAGCTGCGCCGTCTCCTGCCGTCCCTGAAATGCCTGCGCATGGACGCCGACACCACCCGCCAGAAACACTCCCACTGGAGAATACTGGATGACTTCAAAGCCCATAAGGCAGACGTGCTGCTCGGAACGCAGATGATCGCCAAAGGGCTGGACATCCCCTCCGTGACCCTGGTGGGGGTTATCAACGCCGATGTCTCCCTGGCCCTGCCGGACTTCAGGGCAGCCGAGCGGACCTTTCAGCTCCTTACACAGGTAAGCGGACGGGCCGGGCGGGGCGACAGGCCCGGCCGAGTCATCATCCAGACTTTCTCTCCAGCCAACTACGCCATAGAAGCGTGCTCCCGCGCCGATGACGAAGCCTTCTACCTGCGCGAGCTTGCCTGGCGGAAGGAGGCGGGCTATCCGCCTTTCCTTGAGGTGATCAACATGGTATTCACCTCGCCCCGCGAAGAGGCCGCGCGGCAGGCTGCTTCCCTCATGCTGGAAACGCTCGAGCGTGAAGCTCTTCCGGCAGGCATGTCGATACTGGGCCCTGCCCCTGCCCCCCTCGCCCGCATCAAGGGACGCTTCCGCTTTCATCTCCTGATAAAGAGCGACAAGCTCGACGAGGCCATGCGGGTCATCCGCTCCGCCCTGCCGGTATTCGAGCGGTCACGAGCCGACCTCTGCAAGAAACACGGCCTGAAGAAGGATGAGCTCAGCCTGATCGTCGACATTGACCCGACCAGCCTTCTGTAGGTAACCGTACATGGTCTTTCTGTAACCATTTGTTTGGGCTTTTAACCCGTGTGGTGGTATCATTCCTTGATGTGAAACGGGGCTGTAGCTCAGTGGGAGAGCGCTGCCTTCGCAAGGCAGAAGTCGAGGGTTCGAATCCCTTCAGCTCCACCAGGATAAAAGGGCCGCCGGCATCGGCGGCCCTTATCATACGTCTTTGCCAGTTGCCAAGCGGCTGTTTTAACCATTTAATATATTGTGAGATGATCAAGGTTCTGCAGGCCGAAGGCATCCATTTCGCCTTCGTCCAATACGTCAATAATTAATGGAAACCGGAAGAGAGAGGCGATCTGAAGTGTCACCTAACCGCCCCCCGAATACCCTGGACCTCATCGGACAAACCCCGGTCATGAAGCTGGCCAGGGTCACACCCTCCCGTCCCGAGGTGGAGGTCTACGTCAAACTCGAAGGCTTCAATCCCTGCAGCTCCGTCAAGGACCGCATCGCCCTCTACATGGTCGAGGGAGCCGAGAAACGAGGCGAGCTGACGCCGGACAAGACCATAGTCGAAGCCACCAGTGGCAACACCGGCATAGGGCTGTCCATGGTCGCCGCCGTCAAGGGTTATAAGCTCCTCATTGTCATGCCGGAATCGATGAGCATAGAGCGCCGCCGGGTGATGCAGGCTTTCGGGGCACAGATACTGCTGACCCCAGGCGAACAGGGTATGAACGGCGCCATCGCCAAATCGCTTGAACTGGCCAGGGACCCTGTATATTTCCACACCAACCAGTATGCCAACCCTGACAACGTCCGTGCTCATTACGAAGGGACCGGGGCTGAGATTCTCGAGCAGGTCACCGACATCGACGTCCTGGTGGCCGGAATCGGCACCGGAGGCACGCTTATGGGAGTGGGTAGACGGCTGCGCGAGGAATATCCCGACATCCAGGTGATCGGGGTGGAGCCTTACCAGAACTCCCGCATCCAGGGCCTGCGCAACCTGGATGATTTCCTGCCCCCTATCTTCGATTTCTCGGTCATGAACCGGAAGGTCAACGTGGAGGATGGGTGCGCCTTCAATACCGCACGGGTCCTGGCCAACATCGAGGGTCTTTTTGTGGGGATATCCTCTGGGGCCGCGGTCCATGCCGCACTCCAGGTGGCCGAAGAGATGGAGCGTGGGCGCATCGTAGTGATACTTCCCGACCGGGGAGACCGTTATCTCTCAACCGAGTGCTTCCAGTGCACGAATCTCGACTGCGTGTATCGCGAGTTCCTCGAATCACTTTCCCGCCAATAATCCTCATGCTCGATGGAACCGCGGCCGATATCCTATTATTATTGGTGTATGCATTAAAGACGAAAGGCTGGTAATGGCCGCGCAACTGGACAGGCTGTCCCAGATGCTCCTGCAGCATGAGATCGTCTCACGGGAGCAGCTGGATATGGCCGTTGAGAAACAGAAAGAATCAGGCAAATCGCTAGGCCGGGTACTCCTGGAGATGGGCTTTGTCAGGGAAAACACCCTGGCCGAACTGATCGCAGGAGAACTCGGGCATCAATACGTCGAACTCCTCGAGTACAAGATCAACATCCAGGCAACGACCTCGGTCGAGGAGGCAATGGCCCGTCGTTATCTCTGCATCCCCATTGATTTCGAGGACGGCAGACTGGTCGTGGCCATGGCCGACCCCACCAACATCTACGCCCTGGACGACATCCGCCTCTCAACCGGTTACGAGGTCAAAGCAGTGGTAAGCGCCAGGGACGATGTCCTTGCAGCCATCCAGAGGTATTATCACCTGGACACTGACGTGGTCGAAGAGGCGCTGGATGCCGCCGGAGGTGGTGAAGGCGGCATTGAAGGGATCAGGGAGGTCGTGGACGATGCCCCTATCGTCCGCTTCACTAACCTGCTGATAACCGAGGCGATCACCAGGGGGGCGTCGGACATCCATATCGATCCCCGGGAAGACCATATCCTCGTCCGGTACCGTATTGATGGTGTCTGCCAGGAGATCCGCCGGAGCCCCAAGAATATCCTCACCGGAATCGTCTCCCGCATCAAGATCATGTCTGACCTGAACATCGCCGAACGCCGCGTACCTCAGGACGGGCACTTCGGCATGGTCTTCAGGGACAAATCCATCGACTTCCGCGTGGCTATCCTGCCCACCGTCTACGGCGAAAAGATCGTCATGCGTATCCTGGACAGGTCCAGCATCATGCTCCGCCTGGAGGACCTGGGCTTCCTGGAAGAGCCCCTCGCCAAGTTCGCCAAAGCCTACCAGAAGCCGCATGGCGCACTCCTGGTCACAGGCCCTACCGGTAGTGGCAAGTCAACCACCCTCTACGCCACTTTAAACGTCCTCAACAGCGACGAAGTCAACATCACCACGGTTGAAGACCCTGTGGAATACCGCCTGGCCGGAATCAACCAGGTACAGGTCAATGCCAAGGCCGGCCTGACCTTCGCAAGCGCTTTGCGCAACATCCTCAGGACCACGCCCGACATCCTGATGGTCGGTGAGATCCGCGACACCGAAACCGCCAAGATCGCGATTGAAGCGGCTCTGACCGGCCACCTCGTCCTCTCCACCCTGCACACCAACGACGCCGCCGGCGCCCTGCCGCGCCTCATCGAGATGGGGGTGGAACCCTTCCTGGTATCGTCATCCATCAACTGCGTGATGGCTCAGCGCCTCATCCGCAAACTCTGCCCCAATTGCAAGGTCCCCTACGAACACGACCCCGACCTCCTGCACAATATGCGCTTCCCCATGAATGACGACGGTGAGGAGATGATACTTTACAAGCCCAACGAAACAGGTTGCTCACGCTGCAACAACACCGGCTACAAAGGGCGTGTCGGTCTCTACGAGGTGATGCCCATGAGCGAAGAGATACAGCGTCTCACGGTGCAGGAGGCTTCAGCCACCACCATCAACGAGCAGGCCAGGAAGGATGGCATCCTCTCCATGAAGGAAGACGGTTTCTACAAAGTAAAACTGGGTTTGACATCTCTAGAGGAAATCATGCGGGTGGTGACCGTCTAGCCCGCTGCCTTCCTTGCCTACCGGCCCATCTCCTGATCGCGGATGGCCCGCACTACCACCTTTTTAGCGATGCCGTTAAGGATCGACGTGTCCTGGAGGACCGCCTCGCGCCATTGGTTGAGGGGCCTCCCCTCCTCGACGTAAATCCGGTACATGGTTTCTATGAAATAGTCCATGTTGGGCTCGATGCGGTTGTTGTATATCAGTTCTTCGTCGGAGGTCAGTTCATCCTCGCTCTTCTGGAGCAGAGCGGCGTATGCACTGTTGAGCTTCTTGCCCTTTGTCCTGATATAATACTTATTCAGTTTTTCAATCAGGGTATCCATATACTACCTCCAAGCAATTCATAGTATACAGGATATTTTCTTCGAGTGGTAGAAAAAGAATGCCGCGCCGGTCCCCTACCATGCTGGTGGGACAGGTTACTGGTGTTCCTTGGAGGTGCGATATACCCACCCCTGGCAAAGAGCCACGACTTCCCCGTTTCCGCTCTGGACCTCCATGGCATAATGGCCGACTTTACGCCCGAGGAGGTTCTCCCGGCAGGTGGCGATGAGCTCGTCTCCCTGCTTTGGGGCCCGGAGAAAATCGATGCTCACGTGGGTCGCGACTGATACCACTTCGCGGCTGTTCGAAGCCGCCGCGAACACCGCGTCGGCGAGGGCAAATACCACCCCTCCGTGCGGTGACCCATTGAAGTTGAGATGATCGTCTCCCAACCGCAGCCTGGCACGGGCATATCCTTCCCTTATTTCTATGAGCTCTATGCCCAGGAGCGTGGCGAACGGGTCCCTGGCGAAAGCCTCCATCTTCTTTTTCATGTCTTCCCCTTATGGTCTGAATTTTTACAATTATTACAGTTTAGCACCCGGCCAGTCTTCTGGCTTGACAGACGAGAAAGTGAAATAATGCGTTAGTAAGATATTTTGGTTTACCGGAAGCAGAGATGAGGGATTTGATGTGAATATCGCGAAAAAGACGGCGATAGGGATGGCCGGTGCTGTCCTTGGGGCAGCGGGAGCATACTACGGGACGATCTTCTACGGGATCATGGACTATCTCTACCAGCCGGAATGTTTCCGCGCCGGGGAAACTCCGGAACCTTCGACAGAAGCCGCTCCCGGCCAGGCAACGTTAACCCCAGAGCAGGTTTTGACCATCGATGGCAGGCAGGTCGTCACCCTGACCTTTATCGCCGGCCCTGGCGGCATCTCCGAGGACGGAGGCATTAAGTTGGCGCCATGCCGCCTGACGGTCTTCCCCGACGGTTCTCGCCGGACCGATCTCCAGCCGCCTTTCGGGTGGGGTATTCTGCAGAACACCCGCCCCGGCCGCCCGAATTTCTTCTCGGTCAAGCTGGAATCGAGCGGTACCGCCGCCCTGGAAGTCGGGCGGATACCTGCCGTACCGATACGATTCATGCTGCGAGTATTCGCGAGGGAATGGATGAAGCGCCACGGCAGCAAGCTCAACCCCCTGGATTACGGCAACCTCCTTCTCGAGCAGTCCAAGGTCAAAATAAGGGTTCGGGGAGGAAGGATGAGCGAGGGAGACAAGGTCATACTGACCATGGGCGCGGGCAAGAGTGGCGGCTGGAAGATCCCCGAATTACCCGCTCACACCGATTTCCTGGTAGAAGTGGACGAAAAAACCCTGGGCCGCTATCGCCTGATCGGGCATCTGCCGTCTATGGAGATCGTTAAAGGTACTGCTGTCAGCCTGTGATATTTTCCAAAATTAATTTAATATATGTAAAAAAGTGGGTAAAGATTTGTTGCAAGACGGACACGCCAGAACGATAGACTATCTGCGCCTCTCGATAACCGATCGTTGCAATCTGCGCTGCAGGTATTGCATGCCCTCAGGGGGCGTTCCTCAACTGGACCACGTGGACATTCTCTCCTACGAGGAGATTCTTCGCTTCGTGGCCATCGCCGCCAGCAGCGGCATCACCAAGGTCCGCATCACCGGTGGAGAACCCCTGGTGCGCAAAGGGGTATCCGGCCTGGTACGCTCGCTGGCCAGGGATTGCCCCCTCGTCGACCTTTCCCTCACTACCAACGGTATCCTGCTCTCTCGCTTCGCCGAAGAGCTCAAAGAAGCCGGCCTCCTCCGGGTCAACATCAGTATCGACTCCCTCAACCCGGATACTTTCCGCGAGCTCACGCGGGGCGGCAACCTGAGGCTGGCCCTCGATGGCCTGCGGGCGGCCATGGACGCAGGCCTGCATCCCGTCAAGCTCAACGTCGTCCTGCTGAAGGGCATCAACGACAGCCCGGAGGAGATAGGGGCCTTTATCAGGATGGCACAGGAAGAGCCTGTTTTCGTGCGCTTCATCGAGTACATGAGCCCGCGGGGGAACATGGACGACTCTCACTTCGTCGCAGCCGAGCGGGTCACGCAGGTCCTGCAAGGTCTTGGTAAGATCCGCGAAAGTGAAGCGCCGGTGGGAGCAGGCCCTGCCCGTTACCTGGGGCTGGAAGGGATGCGCGGGAGGATAGGCCTTATATCTCCCGTTTCCTCTCACTTCTGTCTTACCTGCAACCGTCTGAGGCTCACCTCTGACGGAAAACTCAAACCCTGCCTTCTCTCTGATACCGAAACGGACGTGCGCAGCCTGCTGCGTTCAGGTGCCGGAGACGAGCAGGTACTCGGGGCGATCCAAGCCTGCCTGGCGGCAAAACCCCGCCAGCACGGCGGACCGAACGAGGATTTCGACCAGAAGATGTCTCGTATAGGAGGATGATGTGACCAGAAGCAGAAAAGAACCCGAGACCACCGGACAAAGCCTGACCCATGTAGACAACAAAGGCCAGGCCCGGATGGTTGACGTAAGCGAAAAGAAAGTCTCCGAACGCCGGGCGACGGCAAGAGCAAGAGTGGCCATGCAGCCCGAGACCCTGCGCCTGATCAAGGAAGACAAGATAAAAAAGGGGGACGTGCTCTCCGTAGCGCGGGTGGCCGGTATCATGGCTGCCAAGCGCACCTTCGAACTGATCCCTCTCTGCCACCCACTGCAGATCAACTCGGTAGAAGTGGATTTCGAACTGGACGAGGAAGCTTCCTGTGTGGAGATAAACACCAGTGTCAGGACGAGCGGACGCACCGGTGTGGAGATCGAAGCCTTGACCGCGGCCTCAGTTGCCGGCCTGACCATCTATGACATGTGCAAAGCGGTCGACCGGGCCATGACCGTCTCCAACATCCAGCTCGTCTCCAAGAGCGGAGGCCGTTCCGGCAACTTCCGACGGCAGGACCGCCGCCCCCCCAGAGAGTCCAGGGAGTCATAAGCATGGCCGAGGGGACAATCATCGCCGTCTGCACCAGCACGGAGAAGCACGTGCAGAAAGACGACGTGGGTAGCGCCCTCCTGGTCGAGGAACTCGGCCTGGAGGGAGATGCGCACGCCGGCTTCGCCCACCGCCAGGTGAGCCTTCTGGCTGACGAATCCATCGACAAGATGCGCGAGCTCGGTCTCAAGGACCTGCGCCCGGGAGCGTTCGGCGAGAACCTCACCACCCGGGGGCTGGACCTGGTGTCGCTCCCGGTGGGCCAGCGTCTGCGAGTGGGCAAGGAGGTCATCCTGGAGGTCAGCCAGATCGGCAAGGAATGCGTAGACCGCTGTGCCATTTACTACAAGGCCGGCGACTGCATAATGCCCAAGGAAGGTATCTTCGCCAGGGTCATCAAGGGCGGCTGGGTCATGAACGATGACAAGATAGAGGTGGTGGAAGAATGAGTTTTCGCGTCGGCATCCTGACAGTCAGCGACAAGGGAGCAGCGGGTGAGCGGGAGGACCTCTCCGGCGACGAGATCGCCAGGCTTGTCGAGGCCGAGGGTTGGGAAGTAGCAAGACGCGACATCGTGCCGGACGAAGAGATGCCCATCAAGCTGAAACTCATCGAATACAGCGACCACGAGGCACTTGAACCTGGTCCTGACTACAGGCGGGACCGGCCTCTCGCCTCGTGACATCACCCCCGACGTCACCAGGCAGCTCTTCACGCGGGAAGCGCCGGGGTTCGCGGAGGCCATGCGTGCCGCCTCCATGGCCGTAACCCCCCACGCCATGCTCTCGCGAGCCGTCTCGGGCATCCGCGGCTGCACCCTCATCATCAACCTTCCCGGCAGCCCGAAGGGGGCGAAGGAGAACCTCGAAGTGATACTGCCCGCCCTCCACCACGGCCTGGCCAAGCTGCAGGGCGACCCCACCGAATGCGCCATGTGACTTAGCCTCCAAACTATCAGAGCATAAAGCCCATTCCGTGATGGCTTGACGTCGCGCTGGTCGTGTTGTCGAGAGGGGTCAATGGTGCTAACCTATCTATTATTAAGGAGGGGATAAGCGGAGGGAGGAACAGTATTGGCAGGGAAAAGAGTCTTCATCAACGGCGCGGCCGGATTTCTCGGCCGTCATGTAGTAGAGGAAGCCGTTAACGCTGGATACGAGGTGGTCGCCAGCGACCTTCCCGGCAAGGACATGGCACATGCCACCGCCCTCGGCGCCGAGGCGCGCATGGGAGAACTCACCGACTAATCCTTCGTGGAGAAGGCCATCGCCGGACTGCGACTACATCATCAACGTGGCCGGCCTCTTCGTTATGTCGCTTCCTTACGAGATCCTCTTCAAGGCCAACGTCGAAGCTTCCATGTCGACCAGCCGGGCGGCCGTGGCTCACGGCGGCATCAAGCGTTTCGTGCACATCGCTTCCATGGCCGTCTACGGCTCAGCTCGAGTCCTCGATAATCAAGGAGGACGACGGCAAGCATCCACGCAACAACTACGAGAGAGACCAAGCACATGGGCGAGGAGGTAGTCTTCGAGGCCTGGCGCAACAACGGGCTGCCGGTTTGCTCCCTGCGGCCCGGCGCCATCTACGGCCATTATTCCCGCTACGGTGAAGCCACGGTGATGACCGCCATGCTGATGTTCTCGAAGACCCCCATCAAGCACATCCCCCTGCCCACGCGGGGTCTATACTTCCACATCGTCCATGTGCGGGATATCGCCCGCGCCGCGGTCTTCCTGCTCGACGCCGAGGGCGTGGAGGGCAAGGCTTTCAACTGCGGGGAGGACCGCCCCTCCACCCTGGAAGAGCAGACCAACGCCTTCCTTTCCTTCTACGGCAGGAGCATGAAGGCCTTCAAGTGGTTCCCCCTGCTTGGCAAGGCCATGGCGTTATTGGCCAAGCTGCCGGAATGGCCCTTGCTGCCCGTCAACTTGTTCCTAGCCGCGATGTGGAAGGTGTACGTCGTGACCCAGAAGCTGACCCCCGGCTTCACGCCCGGCATCGATTCCGACGCCCTGGACTACTTCAGCAGCCAGTCTCGCATGGACACCTCGCGCCTGCGCGACGCGGGGTTCGTCTTCGAGTACCCCGATTCCAGGGAAGGGCTAAAGGAGACCGTGAAGTGGTACGTCGACAACAAGTGGCTCCCCAGCCACCTCTAACATGCGTCCGCTACTGAACAAGGAGGAGTTATGAAAGTACTGATCATGGGAGGAGGCCTGTCCGGGCTGTCGTCCGCCGTCCACCTGCTGGACAACGGCTTCGAAGTCACCCTGATCGAAAAGGAAGAGCTGCTGGGAGGGCGCGCCGCTTCCTGGCTTGACGAGGACGGCGACAGTATCGACAACGCCCTGCACGTCTTCTTCCCCCACTACGTCAACATCCTGGGATTTTTCGAACACATCGGAGCCAAAGACGTCATACGCTGGACCGACTCCCTCACTTATATCAAGCCCAACGGCAACGAGACCGCCTTCAAATCCGCGAACCTGCCGGCGCCCCTGCACGGCATCGGCGTCCTCAATTTCAAGCACATAACCCTGCTGGACCTCATCCGCTTCGGCCCGGCCGGCATGCGCGCCATCAACCTGAGCGACGCCGCCCTGGCCAAGCTGGACAACATCACCCTGGAGGATTTTCTGCACCGTTACGGCACCTCGCAGCACCTCATCGACGACATGCTCGGCCCCATGACCAACGGCCTTACCTTCCTGGAGCCATATAAGGTCTCCGCCAAGGCCTCGGTCTACTGGATCCGCAATGTCGTCACTACCGCCGAAGCGGTGGCAGTGGGCTTTGCCAAGGGCGGTCTGGGCGAGATCTACGTGGACGCGGCCATCAGGTACATCACCGAGCGCGGCGGCAAGATCATCGCCGGTAACGGTATAGAGTCCATCAACATCAAGAACGGCGCCATCCGCAGCGTCACCCCCACCAAGGGGCGCAACATCACCGCCGACGTCTACGTCTCCGCCCTGTCCTTCCAGGCACTACGGCGTGTCCTGCCGGATGAGGCTTACGGCTACAAATTCTTCCAGAATCTGTGGCAGTTCGAGGACGCGCCCTCGCTGTCGGCCCAGGTCTGGTTCGACCGCAAGGTGCTCGATCAGAAGAACATCGCCACTGGCGTCGGTACCGTCTTCAACTGGTTCGCCGACCTCACCCAGCTCATCCCCGAGCAGTTCCCCTACGAGGGGTCCATGCTGGAGTGCGTCATCACCCCCTGCAAGCACCTCATGCCCCTGACGGATAAAGCCATCGCCCAGAAGGTCATAGACGACATCCGCCTGATCCTGCCCGATGCGCGCGGGGCCGAGGTCAAGAAATGGAAAATAGTCCGCGAGCGCCAGGGCGTCTACGCCCAACTGCCCCACATGGACGAATACCGCCCCACCCAGCGCACCCCCATAGACAACTTCTACGTAGCGGGCGACTTCACCAAAGCCGGCCACTCGGCGGGCATGGAAGGCGCGGTATGCTCCGGCAAGCTGGTGACATCCACCATCATGCAGGACAAGCAGGGCATCGTGGTCAACCTGATCGACCAAGCCCCACTTCAAGAAGGGGCTCATGCCGCTGGTCAAGCTGCAGCCCTACTTCATGGCGCTGGGCGCCCTGGTATTGCTTGGAATGAAGTTGCGCAAGAAGAAAGCGTCCCTCGACTGAGTTTCGCGGACAAACACATGAAGGGCGCACCCGCGCCCTTCTTTCTTTTTCAGGCCACGATCCTACTGAGGATAACCGATACTTATGTGCCCACCGCTGTAGGCCCCCTGATACAGGAAATACATGGGCCTCTCCACTACAACCGGAAGCGCCGGTAACCCGCCTGCCGTCACCACGGCTACTTCCAGGCCGCACTCCTTGTCCCGTCCGATCTCGTCGTTTACGAGTATGGTGTAACGTGAAGATGCCTTGATGTCGTACTCCCTGGACTGTACGGGCTCACCTTTAAGGAAATATTTTACAGAGATGGTCACCGCCTCGTCGTTGGGATTGAGCACGGTGAGAAACTCGTAGAAGACCGGCCCGGTGTAACCTTCCGCCGCGCACCAGGCAAGAACGGGCAGGCTTCCCATTGCCACATCACCACCCAGGGCCTGGAGTTCCCCGCAGAAGAAGGAGAAGTATATAGGCCGCTCCACCAATATGGGTATGTCGGAGTCGACACGAGCGGACACGTTCCGTCCCGCCCCGACGTCGGTGTTCACCAGCACCGTCTCCCTCCCGTGGGCCGGCACGGCGAGTTCGGGCCGAACCGTTGGGTCACCGGAATCGGTGAAATAGGTCATCTCCACCCTGGCCTCAGTGTCCTGGGGATTCATGATGGTCAGGTATTCCTGGAAGTAGTCACCGGTGTACCCTTCCGCGAAATACCAACTGGTGCCCAGTTCGGTCGAACCCAGGGAGACGGAGCCTCCGTCGATGGTCCCCCCGAAGAGGAAGTAAATGGAGCGCTCGGCAACGATCCCCGCCGGCGTCACGTGGTCTTCTTGAAAAGAGCCTACCCGGGCCGAGAGCTCCAGCCTCTCACCGGCGTCGGCCTTGACGTTGACGGTGTAGCGCGAGGCGGCGGGGACTTCGTGGGTCCGGGTCACCTCCCCACTCCCGCGGATCATGTACACCACGTCCACCACGCAATTAAAGGCGTTGGGGTTGAGCAAGGTCAGGTATTCGTCGAAGCCTGGACCGGTATATCCCTCGGCGAAGTACCAATCGGGGGCGGTCGTACCGGCTCCCCGGCCTACGTGTCCCCCATTGACCCTGCCCTGATAGTGGAAGTACATGGGGCGCTCCGCCACGATGGGAAGGTCCGAATTTATCAACACCGCAAGCTCCAGGTCCTCGCCGGCGTCGGAGTTGACGAAGATGGTGTAGCGTGAGCCGCCGGGTACGTAGTGCGTCCTGTTAGAAGTTGCTCCCCCGCCCTGGAAGTAGGTCACCTCCACCCTGGCTTCGCCCATCCCGGCGTTCTGCAGGGTCAGGTACTCCTCGAAACCGGCCCCGGTGTATCCTTCCGCGAAGTACCAGGTGGTAAGACCTGCAGCGTCAAAACCGCATGAGACCGGGAGCTCGCTCGAGAACGCCGGTGAAACCATCCCGGCCGCCATGACCACGGCGGCGAAAAGACACACCCAGGCCGCGCGGATGCGATATGGTTCCATGTCATAATCATAACAGAACAGGGATAGTATAATTATCGTCATAAACACGGAAGAACGGAGGTAGGATGTTGAGAAAACCTGCGATTGTACTATCGGCCCTGTCCTTGCTGCTACTCCTGGCCTCGCTGCTGGCGGGGTGCGGGGGCGAGAGCGATACCGGCGGGGGTACCATCGATCCGGAAGCTTCCGGCAGAGCTACCGTACTGGAACTCGTTCAGCCCGGCTGAAGCCCCTGCGATACCGCCAAAGCCCTCGTGCAGGGCCTGATCAAAGGCAAGGAAGACATCATCGACTTCGAGGTGGTAGACATCAGCAAGGACCGCAGCGCCGTCAGCCAATACAAGGTCCAGGCAACCCCCACCATCATCGTCTTCGACAAATCGGGCAACCAGGTCAAGACCTTCGTGGGAGTCCCCAAGGAGAGCGAGTTAAAGGCGGCCATCCTCCAGGCCACCGGAGGATGAGGGTCAGGTCGCTGATACTGCCCGGCTCCGCCGGCCCGTCCTCGCCTCTTCCACCGGGCGTTTGAACCCCGAAATTATCGCTCCCCGGGGGCAGGCGTTCTTACATTCCAGGCAGCGTATACAATCGGGGGAGTTGGGGTCCTCGTGTATCTCGATATCCACCGGGCAGACCTCCCTGCACCTGCCGCAGGATGTGCATTTCCCGTCGTCAACCGCCATTCCGTAGAGGCTCACCCGGTTGAGCAGCCCAAGCATGGCCCCCAGGGGACAGACGGCCCGGCAGAAGGGGCGCCGCGTAAAGACCATCCACACCAGAAAACCTGCCAGTATCCCCATCTTCAACCAGAAAAACCATCCCGCTTCCGGTAGTGGGGTATCGGGAGGAACAGCCTTGAGGAAAACCCCGCCCTCCAGGGCGCCGGCCGGGCACAAGCGGGAGAACCAGCTCGTAGCGGTGAAAAATGGTACGGCAATAGCCAAAATGGCCAGGAAGGCATACCTGCCGAGATTGATGCGCCGGGGAAGCCGCCACTTGGGTGTGGGAACCTTATAGAGCAGGTCCTGCAGGAAGCCGAAAGGGCAGATCCAGCCGCAGGGTATCCTCCCCAGCACCGCGCCCAGCAGGCCCACGAACCCGACGACGTACAGCAGCACCCCCAGGCCGCTCGCGAAATCCCTGACCTTTAAGGACATCCTGGTGAAGGCCAGCTGCAGGCCGCCGATGGGGCAGGAAAAAACGGCCATGGGGCAGGCATAGCAGTTCAATCCCGGGGCGCAGACATACTTGGCTTCACCCTGGTAGATCACCCGGCTGGAAAAATATGAGAAGTACGGGTTGAGCAGGATCAGGCCTGCCGCCTGGACAGCCGTTCTACGCCAGCGCATGAGCTAGACCAGCCCTATGCAATCCAGTCATATCACGATGGCGTGAACGTAGAGATGGCGCGGCCCTTCGAAGAAGAGAGAGACGGTGATCAGGGCTGCGAAGCAAACGATGAAAAACCAGGCGGCACGGATCTTTCTCATAAAGAAGAATTCGCCGGAACCGCGGCTGTCCCTTCTCTACACCTCGACCCACTGGTTGATCGTGGGCGCGACCAGGCGCACGTGGGGCATGGCTTCAAAGAGTTTCCGTCTGAAGGGCTCCAGGTCGATGGTTCGGCTTAAGGGCGGGTAAAAGTCGTCATGGTGGTGGGGCACCACCATGCGGGGCTTCAATTCGCAAGCCATCCCTGCGGAGATCTCAGCTATATCGGTATGCCCCTGTACCGGGACAAAAAACACATCCAACTCCTGCTCTTTGAGAACGTCCATGTTCAGCCAGGCGCTGCCGATGTGGTACATGACCTTCCTCTCGACTTCGATCAGGTAGCCGAAGACATCCCCGGCCGGATAAAAGGCCGTACCTCTCCCGACAAACTCGAACAGGTGAGGCAGGATGCGCAGCCCGGTCCGGGTGATCAGGGGCAGGTCGAAGGTGATATGGCGCGAGGGCACCGCCTTGATGCGAAAGGGTCCGACTTCAAAGAAGTCCGGGGCCTCCACCACGTTAAGCTGCTCTTTCGGCACGCTTCTCCGGGCCAGCCGGCGGCAGGTCATGGAGGAAGCATAGACGCGGCATCCGCTGGCAAGGGCTATTCGCGGCACGTCGTAGGCGTGGTCGAAATGGCCGTGGGTAATAAGGACAGCTTCGGCCGTGGAGAAGTCGATTGGTTTAAGTTCCTGAACGGGTAGTGCGCGGGGGTTGCGGGTCAGGTAAGGGTCTAAGAGCAGGCGGGTGTCTCCGCTCGCGAACTCGAACCCCGCCGTCCCCAACCAGCGTAATCTCACGTCCCGGCTTCCCCTGCCAGTCTCGAGGTGCGCTCAAGGAGCTCCAGGCACCGATCTCGCCCGACTATCTCCATCGACTCGAACAACGGTGGGCTGACCTTGCTGGAGGTGATGGCCAACCGGATGGGCTGGAAGGCGTCGCGCGGCTTCATCTCCAGGAAAGCGGCCGCCTCCCGCAGCGCGCCCTCGATGGTGGTTGCGTCGAAGGGGTCGAGGGATTCCAGGCGCCGCATCGCTTCTTCCAGCACGAGTACGGCTTTCCCGCCTCGCAGCAACTCCCGGGAAGGCGCGTCCAGCTCGATATCCCGGAAGAAGAAGGCGGTGAGCGCCGGTGCTTCGTTCAGCGTCTTGAGCCTCTCTCGTATGAGCGGCACCACCCGGCCAAGGATGGCGCGCGCATCCCCGTCGCCCGGTTCGTACAGGCCCGCCCCGGTCATGAAAGGTGCCAGCCGCTCCTCGAGGTCCTCTTCCGCGAGGCCCATTATATACTGGCCGTTCATCCAGAGCAGTTTCTGCATGTCCCAGGTGCCCGGGTTGGCGGAGACCCTTTCCAGGCTGAAGTTGGCGATGAGCGTCTCCTTGTCGATGAGGGTGGTGGAGTCGTCCAGCGACCAGCCCAGCAGGGCGAAGTAATTTATCATGGCCTCGGGCAGGAAACCCTGCTCGCGGTAGCGGCTCAGGGCGACGTCGCCGTGACGCTTGGAAAGGGGCTTGCCGTCGGCCCCCACTGTCAGCGGCATGTGGGCGAAGACCGGCGGCTCCTGTCCCAGAGCCCGGTATACGAGGATCTGCTTGGGGGTGTTGGAGACATGGTCCGCCCCCCTGATGACGTGGGTTATCTCCATGCCCAGGTCGTCTATGACCACGGCCAGGTGATAGGTGGCCACGCCGTCCCGCCTCAACAACACGAAATCCTCCACCGATGAATTGTCGAAGGAGATATTCCCCAGAATGGCGTCGTCAAACTCCGTGACTCCTGCGGGCGCCTTGAACCTGACGGCATAAGACACTCCGGTGGCCTCCTTCGCGACAGCTTCTTCCTCCGTCAGTTCCCGGCACCCGCAGGGGCTCCGGTCCCTATCCCTTGGGCGTGCCGGCTTCTTCAGCCTTGCCGGGCTCACAGAAACAGCGGTAGGCGCTGCCCGCCTCCAGGATCCGGTGGGCCGCCTCACGGTAAAGCTCCATCCTCTCGGTCTGCCGGTAGGGGCCGTAAGCCCCGCCGATGTCCGGCCCCTCGTCCCATTCCAGCCCCAGCCATTTCAGGTCGTCGATGATGGAATCGATAGCCTCCTCGGTGGAACGGGACTGGTCGGTGTCCTCGATGCGCAGGATGAAAACCCCCTGGTTGGCGCGGGCCAGGAGGTAGTTGTAGAGCGCGGTGCGCGCGCTCCCGATATGCAGGTACCCGGTGGGGCTGGGGGCGAACCTCAAACGCAAGACCATCACACCTTTCTATAACGAAAAACGCTTATGCCCAAGGCGACGATAATGATAGCATAACCGGCCTCCCACACCAGGGGCCTCCAGGCCATCGCCTGCCCGGTAAAGAGCGAGTGCACCGAGTCAAAATAGGCGTCCAGCCGCATGGAAAAGAAGTTGATGACGCGCAGGGGTACGGCATAACCGATGTTTACCCGTTCAGCCAGACTGTCCATGCTGGCGCTGAAGAAACTGAAGATGAACAGGGCAAATCCGAGCATGCCGGCTATGGCCCCGGACATCCAGGCGCTGAAGGTGGTGACGATGACGGTGAGCAGGGCCAGCGGCAGCATGAACAGAAATATGGCGGCCAGGGCCTGCCCCAGGTAGGAACCGGTCACTGCCGCCATGCCGGCCAGGGAGACCATGGACAGCACCAGGTAAGGTACGAGTATGGAGATTAGTGATCCGGCGTACATCCCGGTCATGCATTCCTCCGGCGAAACGGGCCGGGCCAGGATGAGGTGAATGGTGGACTTGCCGATCTCGTAAGAGACGCTGCTCTGCGCCAGGGCGACGGTCAGCAGCATGCAGAGAACCGGGACCAGGCCGCTGTTATCCCAGATAAAAGCGGCATAGTCGTGTCCCACCACGACCTCTTTCTGAAGAACGGCGATAACGTAATTAGCGACCGTCAGAAACAGGAATATGGCCACCATCACCCAGAAAGCCCTGGTGCGGCGCTGCCGCTTGAATACGTTAAGCCCCAGGGTAAGGACCTTCATCGGCCTTCACCACCTCGATGAAATATTCTTCCAGGCTTCTCTTCTGGGGCTGCACCGCGTAGAGGCGGGCTCCTTTCTCCACCAGCATCCTGGTTATCTCCGGTACTTCTTCGCGTCCTACGCCTTCGATGGCGATGCCGCCTTCGACCACCCGCCAAGTCTTCCCCGCTCTCTCCAGGCCTTCAAGGGCGCCTCCCTCAAGCCCTTCCGCCTCCACGTGGAGCCGGTCGCCTCCCTTTTCGAATTCGGCCACCTCACCCAGGCTCACCAGCCGGCCGCGGTTGATGATGCCGACCCGGTCGCAGACCCTCTCCACGTCGGTGAGGATGTGCGAGTTGAGGAAGACCGTCCCTCCCCACTCCCGGTACCGCAACATGATGTCGCGTATCGCCACCCTGGCCAGAGGGTCCTGTCCAGAGGTGGGCTCGTCCAGGAAGATGATCGGGGGCGATCCCAGCAGGGCCTGCGCCAGGGCCAGCCGTCCCTTCATGCCCTTGGAGAAGGTCTTGACCTTCTGGTCTCTCACTTCGGTGAGGCCGGTTGCCCAGAGCACACGGGTTATCTCGTCACCGTGGGTCTCGGGAGGCAGAGCCTGCAGACGGCAGTAGAGCGTCAGCATCTCCCGCGGCGTGAGGTAATCGTAGAGATAAGGGTTCTCGGGGGCGTATCCGAACCAGCGGTGGGAAACAGCCTCACGGGATGGCTGTCCAAATATGCTGGACAACCCGCCGGAGGCCCGCAGCAAGCCGGTGAGTATCTTGATGGTGGTGGTTTTACCGGCGCCGTTCGGGCCCAGGAACCCGAAGATCTCGCCCTGATAAACCTCGAGGTCGAGCTCGGTGAGGGCCCATTTCTTTCCGTATCGCATGGAGAGGGTCTCGGTCCTGATCACCGCTTCGGCCATGCCGTTCTCCTCCTCTACTTCCGAATGCTAGTTTAGCACAGAACCTTTGAGCTCCCGGAAGGTGAAGGTCCACAGGACGGATTTGAACGTCTGAGCTACGGCGTGCGCGGTTTTCGCCGTCAGAAAGGCCAGAAAAAAAAGGGCGGCTGCAACCAGTTCCCTTGCCGCGCCCCCCACCCCCTCGCCGTGCCCGATGAGGTAGACGACATACGCCGTGGGGAAGGAGACCGCCAGGAAAAAGACGGCCATGGCCGCGTCGGCGACAATCGTGGGAATCCAGGCAGCAAAGACCGCCTGGCGATTCCTCAATGCCAGGAGCCAGGCGTCCTGCCAGGCCCCAGGTGGACGAGACGCCGTCAGCACCACTTCCCTTCCCGCCAGTTCCGAGAAGACGCCGAGCGCCATTGCCAGCGGGAGGCAGGTGACCACCCAGGCCAGATTGATGACGGTGTAGGCGCACCACCAGTCTAATTCGGGATCGAAACGGCGCCAGGCCATCCACATGAATCCAGGCAACAGCAGCAAGGCATACCGTGCGAGGTCAACCGGGAAGACCGTCGCCGCGTACCTGGGTAGGTGGCGCCACCCCCGTCCCAGTGAAACCCCCAGGCTCTTCCCTTCTTTCGCCCTCTCACCTTCGGCCAGCTCGATCAGGGCGGCCTCCCCCATGTAGGCCAGCGCCTTGCCGGCCAGTAACACCAGCGCCGCGATAACGATGAAGAGGGGCAGAAACGACCCGCGGATGTCGGTCAGGTCGAGGATGGAAGGAAAGACGTCCCGCTGCCCGGTGAGGAACTGGGAGGCGAAGATGAACTGCAGCGGGCGGTCAACCACCAGGGTGGTGAGAAAGGCCGCCACCCACCAGGCCGGGTGCCCGGCGGCCATCCGTAGACATTCAATTACCCTCGTCCGCGTATCGTTTTCAGCCATTCACTCAGTCGGGATAGTAATCGAAGACTTCATCCCCTATGTAAACGGCGTCCCCCTCCAGGGCACCCTGCTTTTCCAGCTCTTCCTCGACCCCCAAGGTCCTTAGCCTCCTCTGCAGGTAGGCCACGGCTTCCTGGTTCATCAGGTCGGTCCGGTCGACCAGTTTCTCGACGGCTTCACCGGTTACCCTGAAGCCGTCTTCTTCCTTCAGCACTTCGAAGCCCTTTCCCTTGCGTGGGCGGTACTTGTAGAGCGTCCTCTCCTCCTCCACCGGTTCGACATTCCTGGCTGTTATCGTCCTCCAGGCGCAACTCTTTCAACCTTCGCCCGATTGCCGCCATCAGCTCGTCCATACCCTCGCCGGTCAGGGCGGATATGGGATAAAATTCCACCCCCATGGCCTGCATGGCCTTGCGGACCTCTTCCGCCGTTTCCGGTGGGGCGATGTCGATCTTATTGCCCGCCACCAGGCACGCCTTACCGGCCAGTGCTTCGTCGTACGACTCCAGTTCCCTGGATATCATCTCGTAGGCTTCCAGGCAGGAAGGCGGCCCCGGCGCGGCCAGGTCCAGCAGGTGGAGCAGCAGCTTGGTGCGCTCCACGTGCCGCAGGAACTGCAGGCCCAGGCCCTTACCTTCAGACGCCCCTTCGATCAGGCCTGGGAGATCAGCCATGACGAAGCCCGTTTCTTCTTCCTCCGGGCCTTCTCCCGCCGGGACCACCCCGAGCACCGGGTTCAAGGTGGTGAAGGGGTAATCGGCGATACGCGGCCGGGCCATGCTGGCGTGGGAGACCAGAGTGCTTTTTCCCGCGTTGGGTAGTCCCACCAGCCCTACGTCGGCTATGAGCTTCAATTCGAGGCTGAGCCAGCCTTCTTCCCCCGGTTCTCCCTTTTCGGCGAAATGGGGGGCTTTGCGCCTGGAGGTAGCGAAGACGGCGTTTCCCCGGCCACCATGTCCCCCTTTGGCCAGGCAGGCCCGCTGCCCGTCGCAAGAGAGGTCGGCCAGGAGGCCGCCCTCCTCGTTTCGTACCTGGGTGCCTACCGGCACGAAGATCACCAGGTCCTCGCCATTGGCCCCATGCCGGTTGTTGCCTTCGCCGGGTCGGCCGCTTTCCGCCCGCCAGTGCCGATGATGCGAGAACTCCGCCAGGGTGTCGGTGTCACGGGTGGCTTCCGCCCAGACGCTTCCTCCCGTACCTCCTCCACCACCATCCGGCCCACCCATCGGTCGGAACTTCTCATGATGGAAGCTGACGGCTCCGTTGCCGCCACTCCCGGCTTTAACAAATATCCTGGCCTCGTCGACGAACAATATTCCCTCCTGGTGTTTCCGCATGCCACGGTCATATGATAGACGAAGTATTACGGAGCATCCAGTCGCCCTGCCCGCGTTGCCACGGCTCGTTGACTTTGCCTGTGCCGCATGGTAATGTTTTTCCTTGTGTTGGACCAGCATTGGAGGTAGCCATGTTCGCGATAATAAAAACCGGCGGCAAGCAGTATAAGGTGGAGGAAGGCCTGACCTTGAAGGTCGAAAAACTCCCCTACGAAGTCGGCGAAAGTATAGAGTTGGACGAAGTCCTGATGGTGTCCGGCAAGGATGGCGTGGTCATCCCCGATCGCGGCGCCGGCAAGGTTTCGGTCAAGGCCACGGTGATCAGCCACGGCAAAGGCCCCAAGGTCATCGTCTTCAAGTACAAGCCTAAAAAAGGCTATCACCGCAAGCAGGGACACCGTCAACAGTATACCGAACTGCGCATCGACGGGATCTCGCTGGGTGGAGCCTCTAAGTCCAAGAGCGAAAAAGAAAAGAAGGCGGAGGCGGCCGCCGAGTAGCGGCTTCCCGCTCGATATCGATCGAGGTGATGACGAATGTCAAGTAAAAAAGGCGTAGGAAGTTCCAGGAACGGGCGGGACAGTCACTCCAAACGTCTGGGCGCGAAGCGCTTCGGGGGCCAGTACGTAACCGGCGGCTCGATCCTGGTCCGTCAGTGCGGAACCCGGCTCAAGCCGGGAGAAAACGTCGGCGTAGGCAGGGATTACACCCTGTATGCAAAAATCTCAGGTTACGTGAACTACACCAAGAGCGGCGATCGCCAGATCGTCAACGTAATCGCCGAGGCTCCGGGGGCCGCAACTTAGAAACAAGCTTTCCATGGGCGGGGTATCAAACCCGCCCTTTTTTCTTTTCTTTCCCTGTTTTCTTGCCGGAACCGGTAAGGCCGGTGCTACGTCGCACTAATATCGATCATTTGTTGAACGACTATAAAAGATTTATGATTGATATGCCGATATGATGCGAGAACGGAAGGAGTGCTGAACTGGAACTCAGGGATTATATCAACGTGATCAAGCACCGCAAATGGATCATCATCTGGTCGGTGCTGGTGGTGATGACTCTTTCCATCGCGTTTTCGGTGATGCAGACACCCTCCTATACCTCATCAGCCCTGATTCTTTCCGACGTCAATACCGCCAGCGAGTCCGTGCTGGGCAGTTTCTTCTCGGCTGCCATGTTCGACCCTGACCGTTTCATCAAGACCCAGGCGGAGATCATCGGAACGGAAATAGTCGCCCAGGGCGTGGAGGCCAGGCTCACCGAAGAATACAACCAGATAGAAGAACGCCAGGCACTGGGTTCGGTCGAAGACGTCTACGTGCCCGAATACGTGCCGGGCGCTTCTGAGCTGATGTCCATGGTGCTGGTCAAGGAACGCCAGAACACCAACACTTTCGAGATAGACATCACCACGACAGACCCCTACCTGGCCAGGGACGTCGCCCAGGCTTACGCCGAGGAGTATCTGAACAACCGGCAGCTTTCCGCCATCCGCCAGATAAGCGAGGCGCGCAAGGAGGTGTGGAACCGCATCCAGGAACTGGAAGACCAGATCGAGGACGTTTCTCAACGCATTGACCAGTATTCGGGAGCCGACATACCTACCGAGCTGGCGGCGGAAGCCACCCGTGCAATCGACCTCTGGACCAGCCTTTATGAAAAGTACATGAGCCTGCGTATATCCGAATCACTGCAGCAGCGTGGGCTGGAGATAATCGAGAATGCCAAGCCTGGATCCCAGGTCGGGCCCAGGCCTTATCGCAACGCCATCCTGGGCATGCTGGTAGGGCTGTTGCTCGGCATCGGCCTGGCTTTCCTCTGGGAATACCTCGACGACACCTTGAAGACCCGCGAGGATTTCGAGAAATACTACGATTGCCCCATAGTCGGCGAGATCGCCTACACCTCTCCCGAGGAGGCCGACAAGCACGAGATCGTCTACTTCTCACACCCCAATCTGCCGGCAGTAGAGGGCTACCGATCCCTCCGTACCAACATCCAATTCCTCAACGTCGAGAAAAACATCAAGACCATCCTGGTCACCAGTTCCAGTCCGGAAGAAGGTAAATCCACCGTGCTGGTCAACCTGGCCGCCGCCCTCTCGGAGATGGGCAAAAAGGTGATCATCGTCGAGGCGGACCTGCGCCGGCCTGCGTTGTATAAATATCTCGAAACGAAGATAGACAAGGAGTGCGACAGCTTCAAGAAAGGCCATGGCCTCACCTCGGTACTGGCGGGCACCTCCAACCTCGTGGAGTCATTGTGCAAGACCGAATATGCAGGCCTGTGGGTGCTCATGTCCGGCGTCAAGCCTCCCAATCCAGCCGAACTGGTTTCCTCTCACCGCATGGAGAGCCTCATCCAGCAGTTGGCCGAAAGGGTCGACTACGTGCTCATCGACGCCCCGCCGGTGCTGGCCATCAGCGACGCGGTGGCTATCTCTCCCATGGTGGACGGGGTCCTGCTGGTAGCCAGTTACGGCATGGCCGAAAGGGACACCTCCCGCCACTGCGTCAACCTGTTGCGCCAGGTGAAGGCGGAGATCCTCGGACTCATCATCAACAACGTCGTCCCCTTGGAGCGCTACGGTTATTACCATTATTACTATTACAACCAGGATGAAGATCCTGGGCGCGGTAAGGAGAGCTACCGTTTCTTCGACAAGCTGAAATCTGGGCATCGTGCGGAAAAAAGCTCCCGATAGTGCGGACTGCAGGCGGCACACCTCCGGCCGGCGACGGGTGAACGCGTGAAAGCCAAGTCGGATCTGCCGGTTCCGCTTCAGCTATGCGCCTACCACCTTTCTCACCGGGACGACGCGACGGTGCTGGCCCAGTCGCTTAAGGGGATGGATGCCCACCGCTGCCGCCAGCTCGTAGCCGACCTGTCCTACCACTCCCTCCTGTCCATGGCACACCTGGCCCTGGAGGACCTGAAAGAGATGGGCCTGGAGGGGTCCGTCCCGGCGCAGCTGAGGTCGGATTGCGCCATCGCCTTTCACCGCGACATGGTGCGGACAACCCTTATCGACCACCAGTGCCGCCTGCTCCTGCTCGATTTCGCTAACGAAGGCGTCCTTTCCATGCCCCTCAAGGGCAACTACCTCTCTCCCCTCGTATATTCCAGAAAAGAGGGGCGCCCGTACCGCGACATCGACCTCATGGTCCGGGCGGAAGAACTCCCGCTGGTGGCCGAGATACTCCGGCGGGGCGGATACCGACCCCGGCAGGGGATGGTCGAGTTCCAGCCCCCACCCTACTCCACTTCCTATGTGAAAAACCTGGAAGGCGACCGTCTCAAGGTAGACCTGGACCTCCACACCTCCATCCACTGGCCTCCGGAATACTTTACGCGTACCCGTTTCAATGCCGATGATATCTGGCACCGTGCTGTCAAGGTCGACTTCAACGGTATCCCGGCCATGGCCATGTCCCCTGAACACCTGGTGGTTTACATCTGCGCCGACCTGGCGGTCAACCACCGTTTCGCCCATCTTCTGAAATTCCGCGACCTCTTCGAAGTGATCTCGAAATGTCCCGTGGACTTCGAGGAAGTCGTTTTCTGGGCGGAACGATGGGGATTGAGGAGTTTCGTCTACCCGGCGCTTAGCCTGTTCCGTCGTTCCGGCGGGGAACCCCTGCTTCCGGCCAGGTTCCCTTCAGGCCTCAAGCCGCGATACCCCCTCTTCAACGCCTACATGTGGACGATATCGGCGCGCAGCCTGCCCTCGCGGCGGGCACGGGAGATATCCTTCTCTAACCTGTTGTTCCTCCTGCTGGCCGATGACCTAGCCAACCGCTGGAGGGGGCTCGTCAACCTCCCCCGCCACTTCTTCCACAAGCTAAAGTATCCTTCACTTCATTAGGGTCAACCGGGGCATACTGGACACATTCGCGGACTCAGCGGAAGATGTCAGCCCATGGCAGGCCGATGGAGTCGTGCGCCCCCTGTTTCAAGTCAGTTGTCCAGACGTACATGGCCCGCTCCGCGATTACCCCCAGCGGGTCAGAGCCGATACTCTGCACCTTTGTGGAGACGTCCATGTCGCTGACAATGTCGTTGATGTGCACTGACTGCCGGCTGAGAGGGGCCATGTCGAAGTCCCTGCTCCCCGCTACACCGTCGGGACCGAGCACGGTGAGCCGGACCGTCACGGTTGCGTTGTTGGGGTTCTGCACCAGCACCCACTCGTCGAAACCGGGCCGGGTGGTCCCCTCCGGCAGCACCCATAAAGTCGATGGTTCAGAGGCCCCGATGGAGTCGTGCGCCCCCAGTTTGCCGTCGGCTGTCTTGATATACATGGCCCGCTCCGCCAGCACCCCCGCTCCCTCTATGCACTCCACCACTGTAGAGATGTCCTGGTCGGGGATTATTTCGTTAGCGTGGATGGAGTAGCGGCTTTGAGGAGCCAGGTCATAGTCCCGCACCTCGCCCAGTCCGGCCGGCGTGAAGAAACTTACCCTGACCTTGATAGCGGTGTCGTTGGGGTTCATCACCAGCACCCACTCGTCGAAGCCGGCGCGGGTGGTGCCCTCGGGCATGTACCAGGTGTTCCTCGCCGTGGAAAGGCCAATGGAGCCATGCGCTCCCTCCTTGCCATCGGGGGTGTCGATCATGTACATGGCCCGTTCGGCGTAAACCGGCAGGGTCACTCCGTCAACAACCGTCTTTGATTCCAGCCGGGTGCTGACGTCGGAGTTGGCCAGGTAGGCATTGACGTGGACCGAATAACGGCTCATGGCCGGCACGATTACGTCGAACTGCGAGCCCACGCCGGTTGGCGTCAGGAACTGTACGTCCACCGTGACCTCCTCGGCGTTCGGGTTCTGCACCAGCACCCACTCGTCGAAGCCGGGGCCGGTGTATCCCTCCGGCAGGTACCAGACCGAGCTGGGAGTAAGGATACCCACTGAATCGTGGCTTCCCCACTTGCCGTCGATGGTCTTGTACATGTACATGGCCCGTTCGGCTATGATCTGGCCACCGTCCACCGAGGTAACCAGGGTGGAGACCATGGTATTGGGGACGTAGGCGTTTACGTGGATACTGGAGCGAGAATTGGGCCCCGCGGTGTAGAGAGGGCCATTGACGGGTCCGTCGGTCGTCTGAAAGATCACCCGCACCTCCGCGCTGACTGAGGAAGGGTTCATCACCAGCACCCATTCGTCGAAGCCGGTCCCGGTGTAGCCTTCCGGCAGGTACCAGCTGTAAGTGTTCCAGTTGTAGACGACGCAGTCCCCTTCCGCGTCGTACCAGGCCACGTTGAACACCTCGTTGCCCTGCAGGGTAGTCAGGCCGGCCAGGTCCACGGAGAAAGCCCCGCTGGAATCGGTGACATCCTCGACGGTTACCGGGTTGGTGTACGGTGTCACCGTGACCCTGATCATTTGACTGGCCGGGCCTCTGCCGTCGACGCGGTTGGTACCGGGGTCGGCTCGCGCGAAGACATCCGCCACGGTTATCGACTTCTTCACCCCGCTGACCTCGGCCGAGACCGTTTCTCCAGTCAGGATGTCATAGTTGGAGAACCAGGCGTCAAAGTAGCCGTCTCCTTCGGAGCAGGTGGAGCGAGAAGCGCTTCCTGCCTTGACGGTGATGTCGCAGGTAGGTTGGGCATAACCCATAACCTCATCGTTCTGTGGATATACAACCAGGCTGTAGCCGCTGCCGCCGCGAGCCGTTTCCTGGACGCGGTGGCCACTGGGATATGTGGAGAAGATGTAAGCCGCGTCCCCTACCCGGAGAGGAAACTGCGTGAAGGTCGCGGTATAGCTTGTGCCGGCGAGGGTGGCTTGCTGGTGGTCGGCTCCGGGCGGGGTATCACAGTAGTAATACGAGGGGGTGTTGATGTAGACGTCCACGGTGTTACCCGCCGTGGTCGTGCCGACCACCTGGTCGGCGTTTGGCGTCACTACTCCGGTGAGGTTGACATTGACATCCACCGGTGACAGAGGCGAGTCTCCCAGGTCGGTAACCCTGACCCGGTCGCCGTTCATGACGTCCGCGTACGGAGGACTGGAGGGGGGCGTGAAGTCGAAGTAGAAATAACCGTCGGCCAGCGCTGTCACGTCAGTGGTATAGATCTGGGTGATTCCCCTCCACAACGCTATGCGCACCTTGCCGCCGAGATGGCTGACATAACCATTGACGGTGTCGAAGGGGATGGATACAGTGATGCCCTTCGCCCCTCCCGAGACCGAAGCCGTCTGGAAAGAAGGCGGTTCCGCGCGGGGATACTCCAGGGTATTCCTGACCGCTTCCCCTTGTTCGGCAGCAGCCTGCCCATCGGTGGGGAGCAGGTCCCGGCCCTGCCCGATGGTACCGGCCAGCGTACCTGCAGGGGCGGCGCCGAGCGGCAACACGGCCAGTATGAGCAGCGCCAGTGCGAAGGAGAGTACGGCTCCGGTTCCTCTCTTCCATCCGTCGCGGCCGGCTCTCATTTTCTGCCCTACCTGTAATCGAATCCGGTGAGGTGCCAGAGGTTGTAATCTTTCCTCAGGTACATCACGGTGTTTTCCGTCCGCCCACTGCGTGTCACTACCCTGCCGATGAGGACCGTTTCGGTATCGGAAGGATGCTGGTCTTCGTCTACGACGAGGTAACTGACCTTGCCTTCCGCCAGCTTGGTGAAGAACAGCTGATGCCCCGCGATCTCGGCTGCCAGGGTATCCTCGAAGGTCGCGGGCACCAGGTAATTAGTGCCCCCTTCCAGGCTGCCTCCAAGCTCCTTCACTTGTGCCAGGCGCCACATGCCCGAGTCGAACTTCATAACCATCAAACCGGTGCTCCGGGCCTCGCCGGTCAGGGTCAGGGAAAAGGTGATGTAGGATGAATTGGGGTCGTCCACCGGTTGGAAATCGGTGGAGATGAAATCCATGCGCCGCACGTCCCCGGAAGCCACCGCGGCCAGAAAGTTCTGGTGCCGCTGGGTTTCGCTGACATAACGCTGGGTCGGGGTGGTCACCGAGAAGTCCTCGCCGGTGGCTGCACTCTCTACGGTATCGTCTTCCTGGCTGGAGGAGCTCCCGGTACCGCCAGCCTCTCCGCCCTGCGCCGCTTCACCAGGTGATCCCGTTTCCGTATACGCACTGGAGTAGTCCGTCTCGTCTCCTTGCGTCTGACCGGTAAGAGCGGACCCTTCCTGCTTCTCGGTGGCATTATTTCCACCACAGCCAACCGTCCAGATCAAGGAGAACACTGCCAGCATTGCTATAATAATCACTGTTGTCAGGGCCCATATCCTGCGGTCCATGACCAGCTCTCCTCTTCCTTCGGCATCCTGTTTGCGCGAAATCTATTCCGCTGTCAACAGCTTAAGTCAAATATAGCATAAGCGAACAGGATTTATGTCAACCCGCGAGGGCAGCCGGGCCAAGCGCACCCGTTCGCTACTTTTCCGTTTTGCTCTGCTGGGCGCCGCGGTTGTAATAATAGTAATAACCGTAGTTGTGGGTCTTGTGGACGTTATTGAGGATTACCCCGAGGATTTTCGATTTGACCTGCTCCAGCAGTTCCCGCGTCTTCCTGTTCTCGTCACGCTTTGAAATACCGGACGAAAGAACCATGATCACCCCGTCGGCACGAGGTCCAAGGACGGCCGCGTCGCTGGTGGCCAGGACGGGCGGGGTATCCAACAGGACGATGTCGGCCATCTGGCGGGCCTGCTCCAGCACCTCGTTCATGCGCCGCGACCCCAGCAGTTCCGAGGGGTTGGGGGGAAGCGGACCGCTGGTCAGGACCTTCAGGTTGAACATTCCCGAGGACCGCAGACAATCTTCCAGACGGGCCTTGCCGATAAGCACGGTCGAAAGGCCGGCCTTGTTGTCCAGGTGGAAGAAGGTATGCAGGCTCGGTTTGCGCATGTCCGCGCAGATGACGATTACGCGGTGCCCCGCTTCGGCCAGGGCCACCCCCAGGTTCGCCACCACGAAAGATTTTCCCACCTCCGGCCCGGAGCTGGTGAACATGAGCAGCTTGAGATCCTGTTCATAGTTGATGTACTGGATGTTGGTGCGCAGAGAGCGGAAGGCTTCGGAGGTCGCCGACTTGGGGGTCGCCACCATGGTGATGATCGACTTCTTTTCCTCCTTGCTCGACTCTTCCGCCGTGGGTATCTCGCCTAATATCGGGGCGTCGATGAGCCTTTCCGCTTCTTCACGGGTCTCGACGGTGTCATCCAGGTAGTCGACGAGAAATGCAAGGCCCAGCCCGAGAAGGGTCCCGGTGAAAAAAGCCAGCATGCCGTTGCGGATGGGGCGAGGCTGAGTGGGGGTGCCGGGAACGTCCTGGTCGAGGAGGACTTCGTACTGACCGCCCATCAGTTCTTCCGCGATGGTCAGCTGGCGGTAGCTCTTCTCCAACTCCAGGTAGGTGTTGGCGGCATTCTCCATCTCCAGCTTCAGCTCTTCAGTGACGCTTCCGGTTCCCAGCTTCTCCTCGATCCGCCGCGAATATTCGATGGCTTCGTCCTTGGCCTTCTGACGGGCGTCCAGAACCTCGGCGCTAGCGTTACGCAGCCCCTTGGCGTTCTCCTCCAGGCGCCACTCCTGGTACTGGATAGCATACTGGTTGACGATGTCCCGGGCCATCTCCGGCAGCTCGTCCACGATCTTGATCTCGATGATATTGGTCTTGCCCAGCGGCTCAACAGTTAATTTACCCATTAGCTGCCCCGCGGAGATGTCCAGTTGCAGGGCGTCGCGGACCTGTTCGGCCAGGATCTTGCTCTTCAGCAGTTCGACCTGGGTCTGTACGGAACGCTCGGGCTGGGTGCTCAACTCCTCGAGGTAATTCTCGGCCAGTATATTGCTAGCCGCCGGCTGCTCCTTGATCAGCACGCTGGAAACCGCCAGGTACTGCTCTTCCTGGAGGAAGTATGAATAGGCGACTGCCGACCCGGTGACCAGCACTATGGTTATGATCACCCACCATATCCGCCGCTTGATTACCTGCAGGTAGTCCCGGAGTTCCATTAGTCCATTCTGCCTATCAAGAGGGTGGGTTCGTGGTATGAGTGACCTGCTGCATGTACCAGTAGGAATCGATCTTTACCAGGTCGACCACGCCGTTGAAAGAGCTTCCGTCGTTCAGGTTCGCAGTAATCTCCACCTGCCCCGTGCCGGCGGCGTCATCGATGGTCACGGCGCCGACGGATATACTGACGATGTCCCCCTGCAGCAGGTGCATGATGGTCTCCTGGCTGTCTTCCTGCTCCTTGATATAGGTCTGGGCCAGCTTGAGTTTTTCGTTAGCTCCATTTCGACTGCTCCGCCTTGACGCCTTCCGCGTACCCCTGCTGACGGGCCTCAGCTATCTTGTCGTCTCCGGCCCCGCAGCCGGCGGCAAGTACGGACGTTGCCAGCAGTGCCAGCGCAATGAGTGCCGCCGTATAGACGAAACGCCTTCTGCTCATGTCGCTCTCCCCCTCTTCAGACAAAAAGCTTATTCTATAGCAAGGTCATCTTTCAATTTACAATATTTAACAGTATTTATCAAGAATGTATTATTTCAACTATAACTAATCTTTTCCACATCCCTACCTCATGAAAGCGATATATGTTACTCGGTCATTCAAGCAGAAACCTTGATATTGTGACAATGATCGACGGCAATAGGTTCCCGTATTCGCACGGACTTGAAGGAATTGGAACCATACTGGAGAAGTATAAGTCAGATACGGGTGATAGGGGGTCTGATGCGATGTTTTGCAAAGAAAAGTGCCGTGACTGCTCTTATCTGACCTGCAATTTCCATCCACTTTTCTACCTCACCCGACAGCAGGTGAACCCCAAGGAGCCCTCAACGGTCAAACGAAATCATGTCTGAGGCTCCCTCGGAGCCGAAGGAGGCGTAGCAGGTCTCCGATTTTCTGCTATTATTTTCCCGACTTTTTGCGACCATCCCCCACTTTGTGTAAACCCGACTTCCCTTTTGTTACAATTACCCCAAGACTACATGGATTATGGGAGATACATCTTGGAAGAAGACCGGCTGGAAGAAGCTTTCCTGGAAGCGCTCGATCGCGTAAACGAGAAGGAGCTTCAGGAGAAGATGCGGGATTACCTTGAGCAATACAATGCCCGCATACAGCGCCTGGAGCATCAGGCTCTGCGAGACAGCCTGACCGGGCTGTTCAACCGCCACTGCCTGGAGGACGAGTACGACCGCATGACCCGCAATCACGTGATCATATCCGTGATCATGCTGGACATCGACTACTTCAAGTCCGTCAATGACCGTTTCGGCCACGAGACCGGCGACCGGGTCCTGCAAGCCATGGCCACCTTCATCACCGACGCGGTGCGGGGTGACGACGCCTGCTTCAGATACGGGGGAGAGGAATTCCTCCTCCTGCTGCCAGGGACCAACTCCGATGGGGCGCGGCGTTTTGCCGAAAGGCTGCGCAACGTCATCGCCCGGAGGACCCTGGACATATTTTCCATACCCATAACCGCCAGCTTCGGCATCGCCGAGTGCCCACGTCATTCCTACCAGATGGACGACCTCGTGCGCATGGCGGACCAGGCTCTCTACCAGGCAAAACACAACGGCAGGAACCGAACTGTCGTCTTCGAGGCCGATCATACCGGTGCCCCCCAGTCGTCAGATACGCTCACCTCCCCCGTCTCGCACCTGCCCCAGCAGTCCACCCCTTTCGTAGGCCGGGAGGCTGAGCTGGCTGATATCGCGGGCCTTCTGAAAGAAGCGGACTGCCGCCTTCTGACCCTGGTCGGGCCGGGAGGTATCGGCAAGACCCGCCTGGCCCTGGAAGCCGCTTCGCGGACGGCTGATGACTTCCCGTACGGGGCCTATTTCTTCCCCGGCTCCCAGCTTTCTTCCCCGGAGCACCTCGTCTCCGGACTGGCGAGTTCCCTCAACTTCTCCTTCTACGCGGAGGGGGACTCCGTGACCCAGTTGCTGGATTACCTCAGGGAAAAGAAGCTGCTGATAGTGATGGACAGCTTCGAACGATTCATCGATGAGGGCTCCGCGCTACTGACGAGAATACTCGAAGCGGCACCCGGCGTTAATATAATGGTGACCTCGCAGGAACGGCTCAACCTCAAGGGCGAATGGATACTGGAGGTCGGGGGCATGTCCGTCCCCGCCAACAGCCACGACTTCGATCTCGCGGCTCCGGACAAGTTTGATGCCATAAACCTCTTTCTGCACGGTGCCAGGCGGGTATATCCCGGAGCCACCTTCACCATTGAAGAAGAGCCCCTCATCAGCAGCCTCTGCCGATTTCTCGAGGGCATGGCCCTGGGCATCGAGCTTGCTTCGTCGTGGATCCGCTTCCTCCCACTGAAAGATATCTGCGCGGAGATCGAGAACAGCCTGGACTTTCTCTCAACCACCCTGCGGGACATACCCGAGCGCCATCGCAGCCTGCGCGTGGCTTTCGAGTACTCCTGGAGCCTCCTGAAACCGGAAGACAAACTGGCCTTCGCCAGGATGTCGGTCTTCCGCGGCGGGTTCCGGCGCGAAGCCGGCGAAGACGTGACCGATGCCCCCCTCCCCCTGATCACGGCGCTAATGGACAAGTCCCTGCTGCGTCGCAGCCTGACCGGCCGTTACGAGATGCACGGGGTGCTCCGCGCATACGCCTGGGAGAAGCTCAGCGAAGAAGGGGCGGAACTGGACCGCGTCAAGGACATCTTCTCCAACTACTACCTCCACCTCCTGCAGGACTGTGAGGTCGACTACCTTCAGGCGCGTCAGATCGAAGCGATGATCACCCTGGAAGACGAGATAGAGAACATTCGTGAGGCATGGAAGATGGCGGTTCACGGCCTGCGCCTGGAAGAACTGAACCGCAGCATCTCCGCCCTCCACCTCTTCTACGACATCAAGGCCTGGTTGGAAGAGGGAGAGAAGCTGCTGGGAGAGCTGGTGGACACGGTGCGGGCTTCCGCCGGCGACACCAGGCCCCACCGCCGCATCGAGAAGGAGATCATGGCCAAAGCAATCACCAGGCAGGGCTGCCTGGCCCTGCGCATGGGCATGTACGAGAAAGCCGAGCAACTGCTGGGAGAGGGGCTGCAGATGCTGCGCGGCCTGGAGCTAAAGGAAGAGATCGCTTTCAACCTCATCTATTCCGGCCTGCTGTCGGAACGGACCGGAGATTACACGTGGGCTTCGGGCCTCTACCGGGAGGGGCTGGACATCTACCGCAAACTGGGAGACCGGCGCGGTGTGGCGCTGGCCCTGCACAGCCAGGCCATCCACTCGCTGGTCGGCTACAAGGAAGCCAGCAAGCTCTACCGGGAAAGCCTGGAGATCTACCGCAAGCTGGGAGACCTGCGCGGCATGAGCATCAGCATCAACAACCTCGGGGTGGCTTCTTTCTATCTAGATGATTACGAGGAAGCGAAACACCATTACGGAGAAAGCCTGGTCATCGACCGGCGCCTGGGCGACCGCCGGGGCATCGCCATCGGTCTGATGAACCTGGGGGAGGTTGCAGGTAAGCTGGGGCAGAAGGAGGAGGCGCGGAAGCTGTGCGAGGAGAGCCTGGAGGTCTTCCGCGAGATCGGCGACCGGCGGGGCATGGCCAGCACCTACAGCACTATGGGCCAGCTGGCCATGGACTCGGGAGACCTGGGGGAAGCAGCAAGGCGTTTCCGTGACGCCCTGGCCATCTCCGAGGAGATCCGCGCCATACCCGTTTCCCTCAACACCATGGCGCGAATGGCCCTGCTGCTGGAAAAGCGAGGGAAAAAGGGCCGCTCCTTCGAAGTAGTCTCCGCCGTCCTCTCCCATGAGGGTTGTGAGGTGGAGACGAAAAACCTGGGCGAGCAGCTGCGCGACCGCCTGGCCGGTGAGCTTTCCGCCCCCACTTGCAAGAAAGCCCTCGCCCGTATTGAGGGATCGTCACGGGAGGACCTGGCCAGCGGGCTTTTTGAAAATGAGTTCCGGGTAGACGCTTGAGGAGGCCCTTCGGCTGGGCTTCTTATTCAAACCCAAGGCGGGCCCGAAGGCCCGCCCACACCATCCCTCTGTTCAGCCCGTTGACTACTTAGCGGTCTTGGCCTTCTGTTTCTCGGGCGCCGCGGCGTCAGCAGCCTGCGGGACCAAATGGTCGGCCAGGCGCTTGCCCAACGCCATCAGGGTCAACACCACCGGTGCGGCCAGAGATTCGGGTATCACCGAGGCGTCGCATACGAAGAGGCCCTTGACCTCTGACTGGAGGTTACTGTCGAGCACCTCACCGATGCGTACCGTACCTCCGGGGTGCGCACCGCGAGCTTTGGGGGTCCAGACGGCATTGGGGTTGCATCCCGCCTCGATCAGTACCTTGCGGGCGACGGACGCGCCCTTGTCCATCTTGGCCTGGTCATTGACGGACATCGTCTTGGAGAAAGTGCCGTCGATGTTGATGCGGCCGGCCAGCTCGTCCTTGGCCTTGGTCATGATGCCCATGGTGTGCGGGTATTCGAGCCAGTGAGGCAGCATGGCCGGCTTGGCCTTGACGATCTCCAGGAACATCGACACCCAGGGGTCGATGACCGGGGAGAGCAGGAAGCCGTCCGATTCCCAGAAGTCGAAGGTGCCGACGGTCATGGGGGGCTCGAAGGCCGGCTTCATGGTGGGATGGTAACCAAGGGTAAGCGCAAGGGGATCGCAGAAGAAGCCCATGCCGGCCCCGTAGATGCCCGACTTCTGCATGATCACCGGGGTGCCCAGGCCGCCCGCGGCCAGAATGACCACGTCCGCCTGGATTTCGACTTCGCCCTTGCCCCGCTGCCAGGCCTTGACCCCGGTGGCTTCGCCACCGGTGATGGCGACCTCGTCTACCCTGACGTTGGCCATGACTTCCGCGCCCCGGGACTTGGCCTCGTCAAGCAGGTCGCGGGAGGTCCACTTGGCCTCCTTGGGGCACCCCAGCATGCAGTTGCAGAACTTCGGTTCGCACTTGGCCGGGTCTATGAACTTTTCCAGTTTCTGCCATTTCATGCCCAACCTGTTTCCCGCCGCCATCAGGGCCAGGGCCCCTTCGCCGATGGTCTCATCCGGCAGGGTTGTGACTTTCAGTTCCTTTTCGGACTCGTCGAAATAGGGGTTCAGGTCAACGCCGTGCTTCTCGAAGATGCCCTTGGGCGGGCGGGCCGAGGTGCCGCAGGTCATGATGGTGGAGCCGCCGATGCAGAGCGCCCGGGCCACTCCCATCCCTTCCTTGGAGGTGAGAAAGCCGTGTTTGTCCAGGCAGGCGACGGCGAAGGCATGGTTGCCATACCACTTGACGTCCGGGCCACGCTCCAGCACCAGGACCTTCTTCCCCCGCTTGGCTAGTTCATTGGCGATGGTGCCTCCCCCCGCACCGGAGCCTACGACGACGTATTCCGTCTTCTTCTTCATGGCCATACTTCTTCTCCTCTCTTCAGCCCAGCAATTCTTTAGCCAGATCGATATCAAGGGGGATCAAGCCCCTCGCGGACTCGTCCCTTATCAGCTTGCGCGCCCCGTTGGGGCACTTCTCCACACAGACGCCGCAGCCGTGGCAGAGTTCGGCTTTTAACCCGGGCTTCCCGCCATTCGTCTGCGTAAGAGCATAGAAGACGTTGCATACCCCAACACAGGTGCCGCAAGCCGTGCACTTTTCCTCGTCCCACTCGACCGCGTAACCGGAGGGGGTCATGTTGGTATATTTCTCCCCGCCCACCGTCTGCTTGACCAGGCGGTTGGCCTCCAGCGCCCCGCAGCAGCAGGTGCAGCACTGGCAGATGACCCCGGTGCGTCCGCCCGTCGCCACCTTGAACCAGGCGGTGGTGATGCATCCCTGTTCGTGGGCTTTCTCCATGATGTCCAGCGCTTCTGCCTGATCGATCTTGCGGGCGTGATATTTCTCGCCGTGCTCCAGCCAGAACTCCGCGGTAGTGCGGCCCACCGCCACGCAGACGTTGATGGGTTGGCAGGGATTGGCGCGCGAGGCGCGGCAGGGGCAGTCCATCACCGCGATGAACTCGGGTTCCTTCGAGAACGATGCTGTTGGCGTACTTGAAGGGTATGATCTTTTCCGTTTTGTCAGGGCCCAGAATGACGTCCTCTTTCAGGGAGAGGATTTTTCTGGCGTCATCCTGGGTGATGACCTTGGCATGGTAGCGCTCGTAGACGAAGCCGAAGGTGGGTGCGATGATGGGAATCCTTGACAGGTACTTTACGGTCAGGCGGCCGGCCTTGAGGAAGTATTTAATATAGATGCCGTAGTAGACGAAGTAGATGAAATTATGGATTGCCCGGTCGTAGCGGCGGCCGTGCATCTTGACGATATTCTGTGTCGATTTCTTCATCGCGCTCCCCTCTCTCCTTCCCTTCAGCAATTGCTTCCGGGAGCCCGGCTGACCGGAACTGTCGGTTTTTTCTATCTCCTCGTTATGCTGGGGTTATTACTGTGATGAATGCCGCTGTCAATGATGTTGTATCCATGGTAAACGAGGGGTGTCGGGTTCTGCAAAGAATTTCGGCTCCCCGGCGATTGTCGACCGTTGACTCCCCGTCAGCTCTATTCCTGCTTTGCCTCTTCCTTGATGACCTTACAGAGCAAGGCCCGCAATTGATAGGTGCCCATTGCGGGGTCGTAAGGCGGCCCGTTGTCGGTGAGGAGGTTGGCGTTGGACCTCCAGGCTCCGTGCTCCGGCCCCTCCTCCTCCGGGAACCACCATCCGTGCTCCACGTGCACCACTCGTGGATCGATCCCCGAGGTTACCTTCGCCCTCTGCCTTATCCTCCCCCGACGGGTCTCTATCCATATCCAGTCACCGTCCTCGATACCCAGTGCCTGCGCCGTTTCGGGATGGAGTTCCGTAAGCGGGTCGGGGTGCCTTTTACGCAGAGAAGTTATCTGCCGGTGCTCGGAGTGGAAGAACTGGGGCATCCTGGCCCCGGTTATGAGGATAAGTGGATATTCCTCTAGTAGTTCGGGCGTGCCCAGCGGGCTCTCGGGCGGCTCCTCGTAGTATGGGAGGGGGTCGTAACCCAGGCGTTCCAGCATCTTCGAATATAGCTCGACCTTGCCGGAAGCTGTGAGGAACATCCCCATCTCCCTGTACTTTTCGTATCTCAAGGGCGGGGAGACGTGCCCTTTCTCCACGAGCTCGTCGAAGGTGAGGCCGAGCGGTTCCAACTGAAGGTCGAGGACCTCCCGCAGGGGTTCGGTGCCCGCTTGCAGCTTCATCCGCCGGGCCAGCTCTATCATGATCTCCTCGTCCGGCCGGCATTCCCATCGGCTGGCCAGCTTGCGCTGGGCCAATACATGCAGGTCGGCGGCGATGGGGAAGGCCTGCAGGCCGTCCGCCTCAAGCCAGGTAGCAGCCGGGAGCACCAGGTCAGCCAGTTCTGCCGTGGGGGTCATGTAGATGTCGGTGACCACCAGCAGGTCCAGATGCATCAGGGAGTCGCGGACCTCCCGGGAATTGGCGTAGGTCGTAAGGGCGTTGTTGCCGAATATGAGGAAGGCCTTCACCGGGTAGGGCTCGCCGGTGCGCATGGCCTTAAATAGGCTGGGGGCATGCGCAGCCGGCATGATGGCGCCGTCGCCTCCGAGCATCCTGTAGGTGTCCCCTCCCAGTCTCTTGGCCCTCGCCTCAGTGGAGAGGTTTTCCGCCAGGAAGGGGAAGAAGCCGAGGGGTCGCGTGCCGCAGACCCAGCCGCCGGGGACGTCGATGTTGCCGGTCAAGGCGGGGAGCATGGCCAGGGCCCGGCAGGTCTGGAAGCAGTTGGGGGTGTGCTCGACGGCCACCCCCCACTCCAGGGTGGCGGGCTTCGATGTGGCGAAGAGGCGCGCGGCCTCGCGTATCTTTTCCGCCGGAACCCAGGTTATCGCATCCGCCCACTCTGGTGTGTGTGCTCTGACCCGTTCGGCCAGAGCCTCGAAGCCGCTGGTCCAGTTGTCAACGAAATCCCGGTCCCAGAGGCCTTCGGTGATGATCACGTTGAGCATGGCCAGGGCCAGGGCGTCGTCGGTGCCCGGGCGCAGCTGCAGCCAGAGCTCGGCGCGCTCCGCCGTCTCACTGCGCCGCGGGTCCACCACGATGAGGCGGGAACCCTTCTTCAGGCAGTCGCGCAGGGGGAATTGGAGCTCGCCGTCGGGCCCGCTGACCAGGGGGTTGTGCCCCCATGCCAGGATGCACGCGGGGTTGACCTCCCCGTAGTAGTCGCAGACGAAGTACTCACCGAAGGTGATGACGGAGGTGTTCAAGCGGGGGACGAAGCACTGGGCGCAGCCGGGCTCGCACCAGTTGGGGGTGCCCAGGGCGTTGGCCAGCCTTATCACGTAGTTGAAATGTCGCCGTCCCGTCCCCTGCCCCAGGGCGATGGACTCCGGTCCGTATTTCTCGCGGATGTGACCGAGCCTGGAGGCGATGGTATCCAGAGCATCGTCCCAGGAGATGCGTTCCCACTTTCCCCCACCCCGCTCCCCGGCCCGCTTCATGGGGTACTTCAGGCGGTCGGGATGATTGAGGTGCTCCAGGCTGGCCCGCCCCTTGACGCACAGCCTCCCCCGGTTCAGAGGTGATTCCCGATCGCCTTCTACCTTGACGATCTCCCCGTCCTCGAGGTGCACCAGCACCCCGCATCCACCGTGGCACATCTTACACGAGCTCTTGCGTACTTCTCCCATGCTCCCTCCTATATATGGGCTTTTCGGCCAGGATCTGCTCGTATCCCTTGACTTCGCCGGTGCGCGCGTGATGCTCCAACACCTCGCGGGGTCCGAAACGGTGCAGGGGGCATACGTTGATGCACACGGCGCAGGTATGCCAGCCGGTGAAGAAAGCCCAGCATTTTAAGTCGTCGATCTTGCGCTTGTAGACCCCGCGCCACCACAGGGGCTGATCGGGGATGGCCCGGGCCGGGCACTTTTTTACACATAGTAAGCAATGCTCACAGAAGGCGGCCAGGCCGATGTCCGCCGGGTCGTCCGCGGGCAGGTCGGCGTCGACGGTGATCATGCACCAGCGCTGGCGGGGTCCGAACTCGGGGGTGAGCACGCCGCCGAAAGCACCAAGCTCGGCCAACCCGGCAGTGACAGCGTGCAGCGGGTAGACCGCCGCGCCGTTGAAGGGGACGCGAGCGGAACAGGATACCCCCTGGCGGCGGATGAAGTGCGCCACCCTGTGCACCGCGTTGCCGGCGCGGCGGTAGACATCGTAGTCCGGATACCGGCGCAGGCGGTAGTTGGGGGCTTGCATCAGCCATTCCTTGTGCATCTCCATGCCCAGCATCACGACCGTTTCATAAGGGAACCGGGAATCTGAGCCCTCCACTATGAAGCGGCGGTCCAGCCGGGTCACTCCGCAGAGCGCGAAGCCGAGGGAGGCGGAATATTCCTTAATCTCCCGTTTCAAACGGAGTGGGTCGGGCCGGGGTCCCGTATGTTTCTTCATCATGTAATTATCTACCTGCGCCTGCAATACCTCCATGTAGACGAGGGCGGGGGTGGTGGGGACGATCTCCGTGAGCACCTCTCGCTTGTGGTGGGTTAACACATACTCGAGCACGCGCGGCCCCCTCAGGGGAGGCACGTTCTCCTGCAGGGGGTCGACTTCCGAGTAGAGATCGAGCTCGTTCGGTCGGTATTCGAGGTTGGGGATGAGGGCGACGCGGTCTTCCTCCGGTCCCGGCGGCCGGAACCGCACGCGTTGTCCCCGGTACTCGCGCAGCCTCACCGCTCCATCCTTTCAACCTTGTAGATCCTGCACAACGCGCTGCGCAGCGATTCCGAGCCCGTATCCGGATCATATTCGGTGTCGCCGAAGAGCAGGTTGACGCTGGATTCCTTCCAGCCGTATTCCGGAGGGCCCTTCTCCGGGAACCACCAGGCGTGCTGGGCGCTGACCACGTCGGGCGCGATGCCGTCGCTGAGCCGGGCTCGCATCCTCACGCGATCGACCGGGGTCTCGATCCACACCCAGTCACCTTCCTTAAGCCCGAGAGAGGCCGCGGTGTCGGGGTGTATCTCCACCTGGGGGTCGGGGAAGGCGCGCCGCAGCGACGCGATCTGCCTCCCCTCGCTGTGGAAGAATTCCCTTATCTTCGCACCGGTGGTGAGGATGAAGGGATAGTTCTCCGCTACTTCCGGGGTGGAGAGCGGGGATAGCGGCGGTTCGCGATAGATGGGCAGGGGCGATATGCCCATGCCCTTCAACATGGGGCTGTATATCTCGAACTTCTTGCTGGGAGACGGGAACCCCTCGTCGCGATACTTGTGATAGCGCATCTCCCCGGAGAGTATGCCCAGGGCGCAGAACTGCTCGAAGCTCAAGCCGCTGTCCTGAAGCACCCAGTCAAGGTAGGCGCGGAAGTCCGGCCAGGGAAAGGCCTCGTCGAGTCCCAGGCGGTGGGCCAACTCGAAGATGATCTCCCGGTCGTCGCGGGCCTCTCCCACCTGCGCCACTTTACGCCTGGCCAGAACGCACCAGATCTTGTGCAGGTTGACCACGTCGTCCTGTTCCAGCCAGGTGGCCGCCGGCAGCACCAGGTCGGCCAGTTGGGCGGTGGGAGTGAGGAAGAGGTCCGAGACCACCGTGAACTCGAGCAGACGCAAGGCCTCTTCGATCTCCAGGGAATGGGTCATGGTGCACAGCGGGTTGGACCCCACGATCCACGCGGCGCGCATGCGGTAGGGGTCGCCAGTGACGATGGAGCGCCAGAAGGCCGGGGGGTGGGTGGACGCGCATACGGGGTACTTGAGGCCGTCTACCGCCCTGGCCTTCTTTTCCCCCGGCATGAACTGGAGACCGGGGATCTCCAGGTTCATGAAGATGGACCTCTCCTGAACCCCGGCTGGCGGCACCCACAACACATCGCTGCCAGGGCGGTCTATATTGGCGGTGATGGCCCTGAGGATCAGCAGTGATCGGGCGGTCTGAAAATTGCAGGCGCTCATGTCCACCGCGTTGCCCCATTGGATACAGGCCGGGGCGGTCGTTGCGTAGGTGCGCGCGGCGGCGCGGATATCCTCCGCGGGCACCCGGGTGATGGGCTCGGCCCATTCCGGGGTGAAGGGCCGCACGTGTTCGACCAGTTCCTCGTAACCGGTGGTGTAGGCGTCGACGAAATCGTGGTCCACCAGGTCCTCGGCGATGATGGAGTTGATCATGGCCAGGGCCAGGGCGCCGTCGGTACCCGGGCGCAGCTGCAGCCAGTGGTCGGCCTCCTCCGCCGGCCTGATGCGCCGCGGGTCTACCACGATGACCTTGCTCGCCTGGTTGATGGCCTTCTGTACCATCCCCCCGCACATGCCGTCCGAAGCGCCGGTGTGGGTGACGTCGCACCCCCAGACGACCACGCAGGCAGGCCCTTCTCCCCCGAAACCGTACACGTCGCAGACGGGTAGCTGCCCCAGGGTGAACAGGCTGGCCAGCCAGCGCGGGAAATAGCAGATGTGGGCAACGCCGGTGAAGTTGGGGGTACCGAAGGCGTTGGCGAAGCGGGTGGTGAAACCGGTATAAGGGCGGCCAGTGCCCTGCATCATGCCCAGGTACTCGGAGCCGCTCTCCCGCTTGATCGCGCTGAACCTCTCGGTCATCTCGCACAGAGCCTCGTCCCAGGTTACGCGCTTCCACTTATTCTCGCCCCGCTTGCCTGCGCGCCGCAGCGGGTAGAGAAGGCGGTCGGGGTGGTAGAGCAACTCCGGCGAAGCCTTGCCCTTGGGGCAGATGTAGCCCCGGCTGGTGGGGCTGTCCGGATCGCCGGTGACCTTGACCACCCGGTCCCCCTCCAGGTGCACCAGCACCTGGCAGACCCCGTGGCACATGCGGCAAGCCGACCTGACCACGCGTTCGCTCACCGGGGTCACCTCCCGTATCGATGCACCGACGCCAGCATGGCCTTGACGTTCTCCGGCTTGGCGTCCGCCGGGATGGTGCATCCCGAACTTAGTATGAACCCCCCATCCGACCCCAGTTCCGTGATGAGCCTGCGGCAGTACTCGTCCACTTCCTCCGGCTCGCCCAGCTTCAGCATCGTAGCGGGGACGTCTCCCATGATGCACATGTGGTCTCCCAGTATCTCCTTGGCTTTGAAGATGTCCGAAATGCCGTCGAGATTAAGGACGCATTTACCCCTCTGCAGTTCCTTGAAGTAGTGGAAGAAGGGTGTCCATTCGCTGTCCAGGTGCAGGACCGGGGTGATGCCGTGCTTGATGAAATAGTCGGTCATCTCCACCCATTCCGGCAGGGCGAACTTCTCGAACTGCTTCGGCCCGATGAAGGAAGAACTGGTGCGGGCGCCCCCCATGAAGACCCGCTTGACCCCGCTCAGCCGGGCCAGTGCCAGTCCCTGGAGTTGCATGGCTCGTGTCAGCGAATGGCTGGCCGCCAGTACGTCATCCGGCCGCCTGTAGAGGTCCAGCACGAAGTCGTTGAAGGAGCGGAGTAAGAGCGAGACGAACTCGCTGGGAGTAAAAGCGATGTTGTAGCCGACCAGCGACTCCACCCCCATCTTCCTCAGCCTGACCATGGACATCTTCAGCTTGGGGAACTCAGTCGCCAGCATATACAGTAAGCGGGCGGCTCCGCTTACTCCCTGGTATTGCGGCTTTCCCTCGACGGTCTTGGCGAGCAGCCAGCGCGTAGGCCCTTTGGCCTCTATATCCCGGTACTCGTCCGCGGTCATCACCGACTTCTCCACGAACTGGAAGCTCTCACTCTCGGGGACTCCGGCCACCCCCGGGATCCTGGGCGGCGTGGGGAAAAAGAAGTTAAGGGCTTCGCCGAAGCCGGCGTAGGTCAGGTTCTGCCCGTCGATACGTCCCAGGTCACGCATGGTCTTCTCCAGGGCCCGGTCGGACTTCTTCACGTCGAAGAACATCTCCTTCTGGCTGATTCCGCCGTAAGCGGCGGCGAAGAAGTCGATGATGGGGACCACCGGCACGCGGTCCGGCTTGCCCATGCGGATGGCCGTGTCGATGCGCTCGCGCGAGTCCATGTAATCCAACCTGCACCTCCACTATTTATCGGCCGTCAGCCTGGAGCCCCTCGCGTACCTCGCGGCGGAGGATCTTGCCGATGGGGGTCTTGGGAATACTCTCCATGAAGACGACTTGCTTGGGCGTCTTGTATCCGGCGATGCGCTCACGCACGAAGTTAATCAGCTCATCCTCATCGGCCTCGGTCCCTTGCTTGAGAGCGACCACCGCGATCACCTTCTCGCCCCAGGTTTCGTCCTTGATGCCCACCACCGCCGCTTCCAATACCGCCGGGTGCTCGTAGAGGACCTTCTCCACCTCGAAGGGGTAGACGTTCTCGCCGCCGGTGATGATCATGTCGTGTTTGCGGTCCACGATGTAGATGTAGCCGTCTTCGTCCACCTCGGCCAGGTCGCCGGTGTGCAGCCAGCCGTCGCGCAGCGCCTTCGCGGTAAGCTCAGGGTCCTTCCAGTAGCCCCGCATGATGTTCTTGCCACGCACGATGATCTCGCCCACCTCGCCTGGCGGCACTTCGTTATCGTCCTCGTCCACCACCCTCACCTCGGTCACCAGGGACTCGCGCCCGGCGGAGGAGATGCGTCGGGTGAGTTCGGGCGGCCCCTCCAGCCGGCACTGGTCCACCTGCATGAGGATGGTGGCCAAGGGGGCGGCCTCGGTGAGCCCGTAGCCTTGCTGGAAGATGGGGCCGAACTTTACCAGCAGGCGCCGCATGAGGTCTGCGGGCATGGGAGCCCCGGCATAAGTCAGGTACTTGATGCTAGAGAGGTCGTACTTGTCCAGGTCGGGGAAGTCCAGGATCCAGGAGAAGAGGATGGGGACCATGTTGATGTGGGTCACCCGCTCCTGCTCGGCGATGCCCAGGATCTCTGAGAAGTCGAAGCGCTTGACGATGACCCCCTTGCCTCCCGCGCAGTGGTGCACCAGGATGGGCCACCAGGCGGTGTGGAAGATGGGCAGCACCTGCAGAGTGGCGTCGCCGGGCTCGAAGAGGTTGGGGAGGCCCATCCCCAGGGCCGCGGTCATGTAGTTGCGGTGGGTGAGCATCACCCCCTTGGGCAGTCCGGTGGTGCCCCCGGTGTACTGGAGCTGGCAGAGATCGTCCTCGCCCACCTCCTTATCGGGCTCCGTATCCGGGGAGGAGGCGAGCAGCCCTTCGTAATCGGTCCAGCCCTCCCCCGCCGGCTCCAGGGAGATGCGCCGGGCGATCTTTTCCAGGCGTGGCATGCTCTCATCCATCAGGGTGATGAACTCCGCCCCCGCCACCAGTACTTCCGCATCGGAGTGATTAATAACGTAGACGAGCTCTTCCGGCGACAACCGGAAGTTGAGGGGGACGGCGACCGCGCCCAGCTTGGCCGTGGCGTAATAGATCTCTACGTACTTGTGGCAGTTTAACGCCAGCACCCCCACCTTGGTTTCTTTGACGACCCCAAGCCCGGCCAGTCCATGGGCCAGGCGGTTGACCCGCTCGTTCAGTTCCTTCCAGGTCAGGCGGATGTCGCCACAGACCAGGCATTCCCATTCCGGAAAGAGCTTGGCGTGCTTCCTCGGGATGTCACCCAGTACTATCATCGCTTACCCCCGTTCTCAAGATTGCTTCGCTTCGCTCGCAAAGACATCGGTGCTTCAGATAAACGGAAGGCCTTCCGCTTTGGCCATGAACTTCTCCACCTTTTCCGCCACGGTCGGCGCGCTCAGCCTCCACAATTCGGGCAGGTACTTCTCGTAGCCCGCGGTGGGGTTGACCTTGCACTCCAGCCACTTGTGCTCGAAGAGGTTGACGTAGCACAGGTTGCACCTGGCGCATTTGACGATGTCCTTGACGCGGCCCGCCTTGACCTTGGCCGGCCAGAAGGGGTCGGCGATGGCCTGCCGGCCCAGCATAGCTACATCGGTCAGCCCCTTCTCCACGGCATCTGCGGCGACTTTGGGGGTCATGAAGTTGGGGGTGAAGATGGGCAGGCCTCCCGACGCCTCCCGGAAGCCGGGCACGTACCTGGTCATCTCGTCCTCGCCGTCCGGGGCGAAGGCGCCGGGGTTCTCGTAGCATCCCTGCGAGATGCTGATGTAGCTCAAGCCCTCCTTCGCCGCCAGCGCCACGAACTGGCACATCTCGTCGTGGGTGACCCCGTCCGGCATCATCTCGTCGCCCGCGAAGCGCGCCCCGAGCACCGCGTCCGGCCCGATGCGCTCGCGGATCTTGCGGATGATGTTCGTAAGGAACCTGGCCCGGTTCTCCAGCGAGCCGCCGTACTGGTCGGTGCGCTGGTTAGACCGGCGGGAGAGGAACTGGTGGATGAGGTAGCCGTGCGGGCTGTGGATCTCGATGCCGTCGAAGCCGTAACGCAGCGCCTCCACGCTTATCTCGGCCATCTTCTCCTCCATGAAGACGATCTCGTCGATTGCCAGCTCGCGGGGGACCTCCCCGTAGACCACCTTGACCATGCCGGGGTCTTTCATCTTCATGATCGGTATGATAGCCGCCTCGAGGGTCGCATATTGCTCGTCGGTCAAAGCCTTCAACCCTTCGACCCCCCCGATACTATCGAGGAGCTGGGCGAGTTCCGGCCGCAGCTTCTTCACCTGGGTCACCCATCCCTTGTTGAAGTTGCGGAGGTCTATCTTGATGGGGATGGCGGACGGGGCGGCGATGGGCTCGTTGGGGGTGAGCGCGGATGCGTGACCCTGGCGCCCGAAGCCGGGGCTGAGTTGTATGAAGACCTTGGAGCCGAAGGCGTGGATGGTGTCGGCCATCATCCCCAGCAGGCGCCCGTACCTCTCATCGGTGAAGAGGTGGCAGTTGAGGTGGTCCGACGCCCGCCAGGTATGGGGGTTGACCACCGTGGCGTCGGTGATGATCAGCCCGTAGCCTCCCTTGGCCCGGGCCGCGTACCAGGCCGTCCACTGCTCGGAGTTGTAGCCGTTGGGCTCGGAGTAGACCATGTTCATGGGGGCCATGGCCACGCGGTTCTTCAATTTGACGTTGCCGATCGTTAGGGGCTCGAACAAGGCGTCGTAACTCATCTTCCTTCCTTTCCTTAAAAGGACTTGGGCAGCCCGTAACACTGGGCGATGAAGTTCTTGCTCATCTCGTTGGAGATGGGGCTGAACACCATCTGCTGGGAATCGCGCCAGTAGCGCTGGATATCGGCCTCCATGGTCACACCGTAGCCTCCGAAGATCTCCATCCCCACCGTCGCGGCGTCCAGCGCCATCTTGGAGGCGTAGAGCCCGGCCATGGTGGCCTCGACGTGATAAGGCTTGCCGGTGTCGTGCAGCCAGGCGCACTTGTAGACCAGGTTGCGCGCGTTCTCGATGCCGACGGCTATGTCGGCCAGGTAGTGCTGGATGACCATAAACTGGCCGATGGGCTTGCCGAAAGCGGTACGCTGCTTGGAGTAGGCGAGGCACTCCTCGAAGACGCGCTCGGCCAGCCCCACCGATATCATCGCCACCCCCACCCGCTCCGGGTTGAGGGTGAGAAGGACGTCGTACCAGCCGTTGTTGAATGTGCCCAGGAGGTTCTTCTTCGGGACCCGCACGTCCTGGTAGAAGACCTCGCAGGAGCCGCAGCAGTGGGTGCTGACCTTGGGGATGAGGCGGATGTCGACGCCCGGGGCGCCCGCCGGCACCAGCAGGACGGACAGGGCGTTGGCCCGCTTGGGGTTGTCCCGGTCGGTGATGGCCAGGGTGGTCAGGTAGTCGGCCACGTGCGCCCCGGTGATGTAGGTCTTCTGCCCGTTGATGACGAAATCGTCGCCGTCCGTGTCGGCATACGTCGATATGGCCCCCAGGATGTCGGTGCCGCCCGCCGGCTCGGTCACGGCGAGCGAGAACTTCAGCTTGCCCTCGGCTATCTGCGGCAGCAGCTCTCTCTTCTGCTCCTCGGTGCCCAGCACGGCTAGGGGGCGGGTGCCGAAGCCGATGGTGGCGCCGAAGCCGAGGGCGACGGCCGTGGATGCCTTGGATATCTCTTCGTAGCCCACCATGGCGGTGACCATATCCGCTCCCTCGCCGCCGTACTCCTCCGGGACGGATGCCGCGAACAAGCCCATGCTGGCCGCCTTGTCCCATATCTCCTGGGGCGGGAAGTCCAGCGTCTCCTCCCACTCGCGGACCTTCTCGCTGGTTATCTCCTTTTCGCAGAACTCGCGCACCGTTGCCCGCATGAGTTCCTGTTCTTGCGTGAAAGCAAAATCCATGTTCTGCTAACCTCCTTGCTCGGCGTTCTTCTTCATCGCTTCGAGGGAATTGAGGGCCATCTGGCGCAGCGCCTGCACGTGGTCCGAGTGGAACAGCCAGGCGATGGCCGTCCGCTCGATCATCATGGCGGTGTCCCAGGGGATGCCCTGGAAGGACTGGTTGAGCACGGCTTTGCCCATGCGCAGGGCGTCCGCGGTCTTCTGGCAGAAACCCGCCACCATCTCGTCCACCCCGGCTTCGAACTCCTCTTCCGGGTAGACCCGCGTGAGCAGCCCCATCTCGTAGAACTCCCGGGCGGTGTAGTCCTTGCGGCCGGAGAGCAGTATCTCCCGGGCGCGGAAGATGGGCAGGGACTTCGCGAGGCGCACCGTGCCTCCCCAGCCCGGCAGGATGCCCATGCCGATCTCGGTGACCCCGAACTTGGTGCGCTCGCTGGCGTAGATGAGGTCGCAGGCCAGGGCCAGTTCCAGCCCGCCCGCGATGCAGTGGCCCTTGACCTTGGCGATCGACCACCTTCTCGCTGTCGTTAAGGTTGCGGACGATCTCGTAGCCGGTGCGGCCCAGCCATTCCAGGATGGTGTAGTGGTCGAAACCGGGCAGGACGGTGAGGTCCCCCCCGGCGCAGAAGGACTTGCCGGCGCCGGTGAGCACGACCACCTTGACCTTTTCCTCTCCCCTGACCCGGACCACGGCGTCAAGGAGTTCCTCCGCCAGCTCGCGGTTGATGGCGTTGCGCTGGTCGGGGCGGTTCATGGTGATGGTGCACAGGGCGTCATCGGGCCCCCCGATCTCGTACAGGATAGCGTTGTATTCACTCATACGCTCATCCCCCCCGGATCCTTCTGGTGGGTTCGATCCCCAGCAGCTTCGCCAGGTTCAGCCCGAAGATGTTGGCGCGGTCCGAATCGGTCAAGGCCGGATAGCCGTAGCCCTCCTGCATGTCCTCGGGAAACTGGAACTCGCGCAAGCCCTGCACGGCGCCGCGGATCTGGATGCCGAAGCCGGCGTAGTCGGTGCCCCAGATGATGCGCTCCGATCCCACGAAGCGCATGGCCTCTCCCAGGATCTTCGCGAACTTGCGGGGCGCGCTCAGGGCCCAGGGGACCAGCAGGGAGAGGCACAGGGTGATGTTGGGATGGCCCATGGCCACCATGTTGAGGTCGTCGCAGTAGGGGTAGCCCATGTGGAAGGCGACGATCTTCAGATCGGGGAAGTCGCGGGCCACGTCGTCCAGCTGCAGGGGCAGGGCGTGCTTGCTCTTGCCCGGGGGTACCCAGCAGAACCCGGTGTGGATGTCCAGGACGATCCCCAACTCCTCGGCCTTGGCGTAGAAGGGCCAGATGTCGGGATCGTTGATGTAGGTGTCCTCGGGCGGGTAGAACTTGAAGATCTTCGCGCCCTTCTCCTTGACCCAGTACTCCAGTTCCCAGATGGTGTTCTTCACCCCCTTGAACTTGACGGGCGAGATGTTGGGCTGGTACATGAAGCGGTCCGGGTTGGTATCCGCCACCTTGGCCATGTCCCCGTTGCTCATCCAGCGGCTGGTGTAGCCGGTGGTGTCCATCATCGACTCGGGCAGCAGGCAGGCGATGTCCACGCCGTACTTGTCCATGTATTCCAGCAGGGCGGCGGGGTCCTCCACCTTGCCGATCTCCTTGGCGTCCAGCCCCACGAACAGCTCCGGCTTGACCCCCAGCATCAGGGGCATGCGGATGTTGTCGATGGCCCTCCACCACATCTGCACCCCGGGAAAGTGGTTGATGGGCTCCATGTCCCCGATGAGGTGCGCCTCGGGGTCTATCTTGAAGAAATCGTCCTTTGCGAAACCGGCTTGCTCCTCGGCCATGATGCCTTCCCCCTTTTCCTACTTGCTGCACCGGCCGCCACTTGGGCATGGTGATCTCGTCGGTCACGTCGTCGAAGACCACCTCCAGCTCCATGCCGTTTACGAGCTGGTCGTGCTCGCAGTCCACGATGTTGGAGATCATGCGCGGCCCCTCCGGCAGGTCCACCAGGGCCACCACGTAAGGCAGGTCGACCCAGAAGGGGAAGGGCACCCCGAAGATGTTGATGGCGTAGGCGGCCAGGATGGCCTTGCCCGAGGCCTCGATCCACTCGTGCTCGTCGGCGTGGCAGTTGGTGCAGTAGAGATAGGGCGGGTGGTCGATGTAGCCGCAGGCGGAGCACTTGCGCAACACCAGCCGGTGCTGCTTGGCGGCGTCCCAGAAGGGCTGGGACCACTTGGTGGGCATGGGCATCGGCTTGATCAGGTCCTCGTCGGACAGGTTGAGCATCGCCTTTATCGACGCTGATGTCGATCTTCTCGTCTACCCATGGCTTCTCCTCCTTTCCCGTTTAACCGGGTATCTCGTTGCCCATCACGTAGAAGTGGCAGTCCATGAAGGCCCCGCCGCCGCAGTTCTCGATGATGAACCTCGCGCCGGGCACCTGGGCGGCGCCCGCCTTGCCCTGTAGCTGCCGGACCGACTCCACCACCATGGCGAAGCCCACCCCGGTGCCGGTGTGGCCGAAGCTCATGGCCTCCCCGTTGGTGGAGCAGGGGTACTTGCCGCCGGGCGAGGTCTCGCCCGACTCCACCAGGGCCCCGGACTTGCCGGGCTCGCAGATGCCCAGGGCGTCCATGATCACCAGGTTGATCACCGGGTAGGACCCGTAGATCTCGAAGGCGTCCATGTCCTCGGGCCCCAGGCCGCAGCTGTCGTAGGCCTTGCGGGCGATGGGGCCGATGAAGTCGTCATGTCCTCCAGGTTCTTGATGTCGGCGCGGGTGATGGTGCGGTGCGAATAATCCGGAGCCCTCGCCCAGCATGTAGACCGGCTTGTCGCAGACCTTGCGGGCCTTCTCCGCCGTGGTCATGATGAAGGCGCTGCCGCCGTCCCCCAGCACGTTGCACATCAGGGTGGTCAGCGGGTAGGAGACCATGCGGGCGTTGACCACCTTGTCGATGGTGATCTCCTTGGCGTTGAACATGGCGTTGGGCTGCAGCATGGCCCAGCGGCGGCAGGCCACGCAGACCGCGGCCACCTGCTCGATGGTGGTGCCGGTGGCGCACATGTAGCCCTGGGTGATCATGGCCGCCAGGGAGTTGTAGGTCATGCCGTAGGGCACCTCCCACTCCACGTCGGAGCCGGCGATGGAGAAGTAAGCGGCCTGCTGGTTCGGGGTGAACTGGCTGAAACGCTGGGCGTGCACCACCAGCACGGTATCGGTCTCTCCCGAGCGCAGGATGCCCTCCGCCGTCTTGCGGATGGCGTAGCTGGAGGCCCCGCCCGCGCTGGTCATGCAGGTGATCTTGCAGTTCTTCGCGCCGATGGCCTCGGGCAGCCGGCCGAAGACCATCTCCGTGTTGTAGTCGTTGTCCGGGTTGGACATGATGTGCTGCGCGCAGAGCACCGCCCCGATCTCGTTCTTGTCGATCCCGGCGTCACGGATAGCCTCTCTCGCCACGGTGTAGGCGATCTCGAACTCCGAGCGCTCGGGAAAATTTCCGGTGGGCACCTGGCCGGTGCCGATGATGGCGAACTCGCCCTTACTCATACCCGTCTCCTTTCCCTCTTTTTCAAATATGACATGTTGTTCCTATTAACCTTCAGAGCTGAATACCGCAATCCTCTTCTGTCTAGCCTATCATGTGTGTTATTATCATGATATTAAATAGGTTTTTAAAAAGTCAATAGTTTATTGACATTTGGTTCCTGGTTATTTATTATAGCTTAATAGTTACTTTGTAGTTAGGAGAATCGCATGGACAAACAAGGAGCGTCCGCTGCGCATATCCGACCTGGAGAAGATCCACTGGTTTGGACCGCGGCACCATTCATTATTACCTCAAGGTCGGGCTGCTCTCCCCTCCCCACCGCACCGGCCGGACCATGGCCTACTATCATGACGGCCACGTGCGCCAACTCCAGGAGATCATGGGCTTGCGCGAGAAGGGTTACCCCCTCGCCTCAATCCGTGAGATATTAGAGGGCGAGCGGGAGCCCGAACCCGCCGAGGCGATCGCACCGACCCGCGGGGCGGACTACGATTCGGAACGTAAGCAGCAGATCATAAACAAGGCAGTGGAGATCTTCGCCCGCAAAGGTTATCACGCCACCAGGGTGACCGACATCACCCGGGCGGTGGGGGTGGGGCACAGCACCTTCTATATATATTTCCCCAACAAGAAGGCCCTCTTCATCGAATGCGTAGACCAGGTCTTCCAGGCCATGTTCTCGGACGTGTGGGAGGAGATCAAGCACGAGCAGGACCCCTTGAAGAGAATGCGACTGCGGGGGGAGACCGTCCTCAAGCAGCACCCTCAATTCATCGACATCCTGCAGGTGCTGCGCACCGCGGTGGAAGACGACCCCCGCCTGGAGACCAAGCGCCGGGAGATCTACCGTTCCATCGCTGAGACCGTCCGGCGGGACCTGGATCGCGCCGTGCAGCAGGGATTGCTCCCGAAGATCGACACTGCCCTGTTCTCCTACCTGATGGTGGGGTTACTGGAGACGGGAGCCCTCATCCTCAGCCTTGACCTGGGTTACACTACCGACCAGCTCCTGGCGTCCATTGAAGAACTGATCGACCCGACCCGCTTTAATAGAACACCGAGCCTCCGCAGACGTTCAAAGCCTGCCCGGTGATGCCGCGGGCGTCATCGGAGGCGAGGTAGGTCACGACCGCGGCGACTTCTTCCGGCTCCAGCATGCGGTCCTGCAGGCTGAGGCTGCCGAAGAAGCGTTCCCATGTCTCCTCCACCGAAGCGCCCAGTTTCTCGGCCGTGCGGGTGAGGGTACCCTGAGGGCCGGTGACCATGTCGGTGTCGGTGAAACCGGGGCAGACGGCGTTGACCGTCACCCCCTTCGCCCCCAGGGCGGCCATCTCCGCCGCCAGGCTGCGGGTAAGCCCGATGAGGCCATGCTTGGCCACGGAGTAAGAGGTGTAGAAGGGGCTGGGCATCTTGCCCATGATGCTGGAGAGGATGATGACCCTGCCCGCGTTCCTCTCCATCATGCCAGGCATGAAGGCCTGGCAGCAGTGATAGGTGCCGTAGACGTTGACCTCCAGCACCTTCTTCCATTTCTCGAAATCGGTGTGCAGGAAGGGCGGAATAGCGCTGGACGCCGGCGTTGCAGACCAGGATGTCGCACCGGCCGAACTCCTCCAGGACGCCTCTGGCCATAGCCTCGACTTCCCCGGCGTCGGTGACGTCGGCGGCGATGGCGAAGGCCCTGCCTCCCATGGTGTTGATCTCGGCCGCCACTTTCAGGTTGCGTTCCTGGGTGGTGGAGGTCACCGCCACGTCCGCGCTTTCTCGCGCCAGGGCCAGGCAGATGGCCCTGCCGATTCCACGCCCTCCGCCGGTGACCACGGCGACTTTCCCTTCAAGACCCTTCCCGTTCGACATATACAACCTCCCCGCTTCTGGCCGTTTTTTTATTAACGATAATCCAGGCCGCCGTAATTGGCTATACTGTTTGCATGGACGTAAAAAGAGGGTGCCGGATCATCGCCTGCGCTACCGTGGCCGAAGAACTGCGCCACCTGGGCGTGGAAGAGGAGCGGCTCACCGTGCTCGACTTCGGGCTGCACCTCTACCCGGACAGGTTGAGGGAAGCGCTGCGGGAAGAGATCGATGCCACGCCGGGAGACTGTGACATCCTCTTGGGATACGGCCTCTGCTCCAATGCCCTGACCGGCGTTTCCTCTAACGCCCACCGCCTGGTAGTGCCGCGTATCGACGACTGCATAGCTCTCTTCCTGGGGAGCCGGGACGAGCACTTGCGGCAATTAAAGGAGCAGCCCGGCACCTACTTCCTCACCAAGGGGTGGGTGGAGGCGGCCGACCTCCCCTATCACGAGTACATACGCATGGTGGAGAAGTATGGAGAAGAAAAGGCCCGCCGGGTTTCCTCCATCATGATGGCCAACTACACCCGGGTGCTCCTCATCGACACGGGCAATTACCGCATTGAGGAGTACCGGGAGTTCGCGAAGGAAATGGCGGACCTCTTTAGCCTGCGGTTCGAGGAAGCGGCAGGGTCCAACCGCCTGCTGGAAATGCTGCTCGCGGGCGGTTGGGGTGACGAGTTCATCGTGGCCGAGCCGGGCAGGGAGTTCGTCCTCGCCGATTTCCTCGGAAAGTAGTCAGGGAGTCAACCCGTAGGAATCGTGGCCGCCGGTGCAGCCGTGGAAGTCGAAATACATAGGGCGTTCCACCACCACCGCGGGGCCGGAGATCACCCGCACCCGGCAAGAGAGCTGGAAACCCGCTCCGGCGTCATCGTTGACCCGTATGCTTATGCGGCTTTCGGCAGGGACCGTATGGGTGCGCGGAGGCAGGGCACCCTGTTCCTGCGTAAGGTAGTCGATCTCCACCACCGCATCCGTTGAAGAAGGGTTCTCCAGACACAGCCATTCCTGGAAACCGGCAAGGGTGCAGCCTTCCGCGAAGACCCACTCTCCGGCCGCCGCGATCACCCCGATGACGCAATGCCCTCCGTCTGAGTCCGCGTCGTATCCCTGGTAGCGGAAGTACATTGGGCGCTCGGCCAGGAAGTCAGACGATGAGGTGAGCTTGACCGAGACGTCCTTCTCCCCTCCCACTTCTACTGGCACGTAGGCCGTGTACCGGCTTCCCGCTTCCACGGTGTAGGTGCGGTTGATGGGTGTGCCCTGGCCCAGCCCAAACTGGTATTCGGCTGCCACCTCTATCGGTGCAGTGCCGGGGTTCTGCAAAGTCAGCCACTCCTCGAAGCCGGAGCGGGTGGTGCCTTCGGCGAAATAGAACTCGCGGCCCGGCGAGGTGGCTCCCATCACGCAATGCCCGCCGTTCCAACCGCGGCCGGCCAGGCCGGCATAGTCGAAGTAGACGGGGCGCTCCGCCACCACCGGCTTATCCGAAGACAGGGCCAGGGAAAACTGATAGTCCAGCCCCAGCAGCTCATTAGCCTTGAAGGTACGACGAGAGTGCGCCCCCACCTCCAGGCCTCCCCTCGCTATTTCCCCCGCCTCCTGGGTCTGAAAGCGGAAGGTGAGTCCGGCGGGTTGATCGCCAGGGTTGAGCACGCAGATCCAGGTATCAAACCCGGGGCCGGTGTAGCCTTCCGCGAAGTACCAGTCGCCGGCGGGAGCATCGGCCGCCATGACGTCGCTTCCTCCCGTCCACTTATCCTGGTAGCGGAAGTACATGGGGCGCTCGCAGACCAGGGCTCGGTCCGACACCACTTTTGCCGCAACCTCCAGATCCGTCCCGGCCGCGGAATTCACGTCCACGGTGGAGCGGGACAAAGCCGGCACCACCAACCCCACGTCTCGCCTGCCGCCGTCCGGGAACATGAAGGTAATGTTTACCGACGCCGGGGAGGACTCCGGGTTGGCCAGGCAGATGTATTCTTGAAAACCGGGTCCGGTGTAGCCTTCAGCGAAATAAGCATCCATGGTGGCTACGTAGACCGTGAAAGCGGCGGCCAGCCTGACCGTTGCATGATCGGGGTTCTCCACCACCACGTCCCATACGCCGGAGGCGGCACCGGTCAGGTCGACGTCGCAACGCAGCCGCCGGGACCCCTCCACGGTTACGGCGCCGGCGTCGACGGCCGTCTGGCCGGCGCGCTCCAGCCGCACCGCCGTACCCGTCTCTAGACCGTCGCCGTCGAGGGTCAGCCCCACCGTAGCTCCAGTTGGTCCGAGGCCAGGTGAGACGGAGTCCAGCATCAGCGCCTCCTGCGTGTAGACATTCATTTTCGCCTCGTCCCGGGTTACCTGATAACCAGCATCCGTCAGGACAGAAGCCGTACTGGTGAGCATCTGGTTGAAGGCGTTGTAAGGCCATCCGTAGCAGGGTGTCCCGTCGGCATAAGTTTTGCCGTTGCCGGGGTTTGAGGAGTCAGGATTGTCGGGGTCGTGGCGGCCGTATCCGCTAACCTGGTAGAGGACGTGCCTGCCAGCGTACCAGTCCAGCGCGATGGGGTCGCGGGAGGCCAGCACCACCGCCGTCTGCGCCGCCGACCCATAAGGGGCGTTCGGCCCCTGGAGGTAATCGGGGTTGCACCAGACGGCATCGACGATGTTCAGGTCGGGATAGCGCCCGTAAGCCATGATGCGCCCCATGAAGCCGTCGTTGAGCATCGCCGCGTGATAGTCATAGCCCAGCAGGCTGGTCGACCAGAATCCCATGAAGAGTTTGCAGGCGGAGGTGACTCCCATCAGACGATGGGATTTCAACACCGGTACGTTCAGCAGCTTGAGCCGGGAGTTGTCGTAAGCGGCGCCGTTCCAGACACCGTGGCACATGGAGATGTTGGTACCGTAAACCGTGGTGAACTTGGGATAGTTGATGGCCGCGGCGCTGACCGGTACGTAACCGTCGGCGTAGTCGCCGGCGTCGTACTCGCCCACCGCCGTTTCTCTCATCAAGGTCCAGTCATAGGTCGAGACCCGGTAACTCCCGGAGTACATGGCGGCTACGTCGGCAAAGGACTGGGTACGGTCCAGGGCGTTGTTCCTGTCCGGATGGTCCATGAAAGCGGGGTCCTGCCACTGTCCGTTCTCGCAGATGACCACCTCGCCGGAGAAGCCCTCGGGGTGGCCGACGATGGCTTCCACGATACCTTTGACGACGTCGGTATTGGTCATGCCCCGCTCGCGCCATTCCGCGTTGACCTTGATCACTACCACGTCGTCGAGTCCGATGATACCGTCCGGCCCGCAGTCCGGGCGGTCCAAGAACGAACGGTAGAAGTGGCTCCCCGCTCCCGCCATGATGGCGATGAGAGAGTCCGCCGCCTGGTCGGCCCGGTCCTCGGTTACCCCCTGGGCAACGAAGATATCGGAAGCGCCCGCCGAAGCCGCCCTCTGGGGCTGGATGCGGAGGTCCGCTGCGGCCGCGGACATGCTAGCCGTCTCTCCGGCAGGAAGCGATGCCCCTCCCCCGGAATTGAATCCGGCGAAAGCCAGAGGGAGGACACCACAGAGCGATGCGGCCAGGGCCATGCGAGCCAGGCCGCCGCGGTTAAGCCGTCCCCTCTTCTTTTTCTCTCCGCCCCATGCCAGGGGAGCGGTCAAGGCCAGGGGTGCGGCCATCCCGGCAAAGAGCCAGGAGGACTGGGCCGCTGCGAACTGCTGGCAGGGATAGCGCAGGCGGTCGGGCCTTCGCCCGCTGCGGAGCAGCAGCCAGGCCAGGCATAAAAGGCTGATGAACAGGCCGCGCCCGGTCAGTACCCGGAGGGTCTTCCGGTTGAGGCGGCACAGAGTATGCCGGATGTGCTTTTTCATCATCTCCGTCCTTCTCTCTGAGCCACTCCTTCATTATGGTGATCTTACGCGCCTGCTTCCAGGCCCGCCTTGGCCCCCGTCAACCCTATTCATGCCCCGGTTGAAGATTAGAAACGAGCCAGGCAGGCAACAATCCTTATAGATAATGATGTCGAGAAAGGAGCGGCCGGCATGGGTTGGGAAGACGACTTGAAACGGGCGGTGCTGGAAGGCGAAGAGGTCATGGCGGAAGAGCTGGCCACCCGGGCCCTCGACGCGGGCACGGACCCCCTGGTCGTGTTGCAACAGGGAGCGGTGGCCGGTATCTACGAGGCGGGGCGCCTCTGGGAGCAGGGCACCTACTTCTTGCCCGACATCATCCTGGCCACCGAAGCCTACAACGTGGTCTCCAGGCTGACCGAACCTTTACTCTCGGCATCCGACACAGCCCGTAAGGGCAGGGTGCTGATGGGCTCAGTAGAAGGGGATGCCCACGAGATCGGCAAGAACATCGTCATCGCCATGCTGCGATGCGCCTCCTACGAGGTGGTGGACCTGGGCATCGACGTCACCGCCTTAGTCTTCCTTGAAAAGATCAAGGAACTGGAGCCCGACCTGCTGGGGCTGGGGGCATACATGACCACCACCATGCGGCGCATGGGCGAGGTGATCGAAGTCTTGAAGGAAGCGGGCCTGCGCGATCGGGTCAAGGTGATGGTGGGCGGAGCCGCGGTCACCGCCGAGTTCGCGGCCCACATCGGGGCGGACGGCTACGGCAGGGACGCGGCCGCGACGGTCCGGCTCGCCGACGGCCTGATGGGGGTGGGCTAGATGAACGTCAAGCTCAATGCCTTGAAGCAACTAACCCGGGGGCTGCTCTACGGCTACGGCCTCAAGCTGGGCGGGCTGAACGGCTACGAACGCCTGATCGCCGGCATCTACGGCACCCCTGACCGCGTCCCGTTGATCGTCCAGCCCTACATCTATGCCATGGAACGCGCCGGGCTGCCGGCCCGGCGCTTCTTTTCAGAACCGCGCGCCTTCGTCCACGCTTCCTTGAACCTGGCGAAGTGGCTGGGCGCCGATTCCTGGTCCCCGGTGTTCGACTTCTACAACATCGAGCTGGAAGCGCTGGGCCAGTCGCTGATATGGCGAGATCAAAGCGAGCCCGACGTGGATACCCGTAACCCGCTGATCAAGGAGCGGGAGGACCTTAAGCGCCTGCGCCCGCCGGTGGCCGGCCGGGACGGACGCATGCCTTTCGTGCTGGAGTCGTATCAACGCTACATGGAGATCATGCAGCTTCCCCCCATGGCCTATGCCTGTTCCCCTTTCACCATGGCGGTGCTGGCGCGGGGCTACGTCAACTTTTTAAAAGACATGCGGCGCGAGCCCGCCTTCGCCCACCGCCTGCTGGATTTTCTTTCCATGGAAGTGATCGTTCCCTGGATCGACAAGATGGTCGAGGTGACCGGCACCTCCGTAGTGGTGATGTCCGACGCCTGGGCTTCCCAGCCCAACGTGACCACCCGGATGGTGCGGGAGTTCTGCCTGCCCTACACCGAGAAGATCGTCCGCGCCACCAACTCGGCCATGCGCACGGTGATGAATACCGGGTCGTGGGGCGAACGCGCCGTGGCCGATCCGCGCGAGGTGCTGGACATCAAGATGGAGATGATCACCCGCGGCAATCCCCTGCCCACCTTGCGCCCCTTCTATCTGCTGGTCTGGAACGAGGACTACGAAGAAGTGGGCATCGAGAAGATTCGCGCTTACGCTGAGGAAAAGAAGGTCTGCCTGCTTCTGAACGTCCGGCCCGACCTCATCGAAGCGGGGCCGGTGGAGCGCATCGTCTCTACGGTAAGAGAACTCGTTTTAAAGGGCGCGGGCGGAGGAAGGTTCACCCTGCTGGTCAACCTGATCCCACCGGGGACCCCGGAAGAGCACGCCCAGGCCCTGGTGGCGGCGGTGAGGCAGTTCGGGACGTATCCCATCGCGGCGGACCTGGCGGACAAGGAGTTCCGCATGCCCTCCTTTGCCTCTTTCGCTGACTGGTGCGGCAAGGAAGGGCTACCGGTCTAATTCTTTCAAGAAGTTCGCCGGCGAAACAATGAGGAGCCCTGCTTTCTTCGACAATTCGGGATCATCGAGGAGGTGGCGATCACCGGTGACGAAGTAATCCACCTTTGCAATCTTTTTTTCTAAGATCGCCGCGCTTCGCTCTCAATTAATATCAGGGGCTTTCTGGTCAGAGACTGGCGAGGGTGGTCCTGACCTGCTCCGCCTGTTCCGGGGTGAGCTGGGGCAGGGGCGGCTTCACGGCAGTTCCGACAGGATGGCCCAACATGCGCAGCGCTTCTTTCTCGACAGCGTGGGGAGCGGGAAAAGACATCAGGGGAGCGTATGCCGACACCCGTGCCTGCAGGGCATCCGCTCGCTCCAGGTCGCCCGAGGCCATGGCTTCGTACATCTCCACGACCAGGGCGGGCGCGAAGTTGGGTATGGGGCAGAAGGCTCCGCATGCCCCAGCGGCCATGGCTTCGACCAGGTTGAAAGTGGAGCCGGAGAAGCAGCAGAAGTCCTCGCCGGCCAGATGGGCCAGTTCCCCCATCTGGTCCACCTCGGAGATGGTCATCTTGGCGCCCGACGATTCCGTCGATCTCGGCGATGCGGGCAATGCTGCGAGGCGAGAGCCGCAGGCCTGAGTTGGCGGGAAAGTTGTAGTACAACACCGGCAGCGAGGTGGCTGCGCACAGCGTCTCGTAATGCTCGTAGATGTCCCTCTCGTCCAGTTGATAGAAGACATGCAAGGCCGCCAGCAGGCCGTTCGCGCCGAGTTCCTCGGCGTAGCGCGCCACTTCCAGGGTGGGCTCGGTGCCCCGCTCGTTGACACCCACTATCACCGGCACACGCCCGGCCGAGGCCTTGACCACGATCTCTACGGCGTCCCGCTGTTGCTCCCTGGTGAGATAGGGGCATTCGCCGTTGCTGCCTAAGACCAGCAGGCCGTGCACCCCGTTGTCGATGAGGAAATCGGTCATGTGCTCCATGGCCGTGCGATCGATGCCGCCCGTGCCGTCGAAGAAGGTCAGAAGCACCGCGAAGATACCCTGGAAACGTTTCATTTCTTCTCCTTAGAGATCGAAGAGCGGCTCCAGCCGCTCGATGGCCCTACGCACCACGTCCGAGTCCTCCACCGACACCTGGATGGCTTTCTCGGGACAGTTCATCGCGCACCTGCCGCAGCCACGGCAATCGTCGCCGATCACCGCCCTGCCGCTTTCAAGGCGGATGGCGTCGACGAAGCAGGTATCTTTAGTACATTTGCCGCAGCCGATGCAGGCGTCCGTTACCCGAACAGTGACACCAGGCATGCGATTAACGCTCGAGGACACCCTGGGAGCTATCTGCGGCAGCATCTTCCAGAGGCAGCAGCAGGGGCAGCAGCTGCAGACAGTCACCAGCTTTCTGCCGGGCTTGAGGCCCAGCCACACCGTGTCTACCTTGTCGCGGCCGATCATCTGCACCAGGCCCGCTTCGCGGCAGCGCCGCATGTGCTCGCGGGCTTCCTCCTTGCTCACCTCACGGCCCAGCTTAGGGTTGATGCCCCGAGCCGCGTCGCCCATGAAAAGGCATCCCAGGTCGATGGGGTAGTCCTTGCACTGGTCGGAGTGGCGGCACATGCACCAGTTGTTGATCCAGAGAAAAGGAGCTTTTTCGATAAAGTGGTCAATCACCTGCGACGGCACTACCATGCCGCCTGCCGCTTCGACGTCTTCCCCTACGTTGACGATCTCGTCGCGTGGAAGATAGATTATGTCGTCGCCTTCGAAGAACAATTTTTCCGCCAATCGCCCCAGGGGCGGGATCCGCCTGGTAAGCCTGGCCGCCATGAAGCGTCCCGGAAATGTTTTCTTCACTATCCATGGCACCCACATCGGTCGTGACATAGTGTAAATATCCTCCTTTAAGAAACAGGCTCGGCGTCGTTCCTCTCGTCTACCACCCATTCGGTTTTCCACCCGGTGCGGCCGAAGAGGCGCTCCTCCAGGGCGTCGGCGCCCGGGAAGACCACTTCGTCAGGCTCAAACCCCAGTTCACGCTCCATGGCATGCTGGATGCCTTTGCGCACTGCCGCCTCCCCCACTCCCGCGGCGGCGCGGGCATAGACCACCACCCGATCGGCCGGGGGCGTACCGGGCTCGTCGCCTTCCTGGTGCTTTCCCTTCTCCAGCGCCACCTGGAAAGACTCCAACTCCTCCACTCCGTGGAGAGCCGCGGCCAATGCGGGGAGCATCACGCGCGAGCCCCGGAAATCGGTGAAGTCCTCTTCGGCCCGGATGATGGGGGTGAAGACCCGCGGCAAGGTCAGGCCACAGCAGGGGCATCTCTCCCAGACCATGCCGCCGGAAACCAGATCGCCGGTCCAGTAACGCAGCAACGCCGTGCCCCGCCAGTCGATGTGGGAGAAGACCAGTACTCCAGCCTCTCCCCATTTGACCGGCTTCTCGGTCTCGGGGTCGAGTACCTCCCAGTAATAGAACTCGGGGTTGAGATGGACCCCCATCTTCTCGTCGCATTCGAAGAAGCTCGCCTTCATCTCGGTCATGCCGTAGTATTCGACCAGCCGAACGTCGGGCGAGCCCAGCCCGGCCAGGTATTCCTTGATCCGTTGACGGCACCCATCGGCCAGGGCTTCGCCCCCCGCCACCACCAGCTCGATGCCGGGCAGCCCCTCGATGATACCTTCTTCTTTAAGCTCCATAGCCGTTTTCAACCAGTAGAGAAGGTATCCCGGGGGCGATACGATGGCCTTCATGCCCAGGGAAGACGCCATCTCCACCTGCCGCCGTACAGGGATGGCCTCGCTGCCACAAGCGTGCAGCAGGCTTCCGCCTTGGTCCACTCCCCTGGCCGCCGTGATAAAGGTGAAGAAATCCAGGTGGGGCAGGGCGGGGAAGAGGTTCAAGGTGCGCAGGCCGGGCTCCCACCCCGTCGCGTAGAGCATCCCCTGTACCTGGCGTACGTTGCGGCGCAGGTCGGACGCGGTGAAAGCGGAGGATGTCGAAGGTCCGCTAGCTCCACCTGAAAAGTTGAAGTGGGCAGGCAGCCACTCGTACATGGCCGCCTGCTCTACCTTTTCTTTAAAAGAACGGGGCTGGCCATAGACGTCCCTCAGGTAGTGGGTGGTGTAAGCGCGAGCCGCATATTCAAGTTTCTTCAGCCCCGGCAGTTTCTCGACGTCCGCTCCGGCCGGATCGTACCTGAGTACGAACTCTTCCGGCCGGTCCTGGATGTCGCCCCTGCAGGTCAGGGGTATCCTGGTGAAGTCGTCGTAGGAGCAGATCTGCTTGACGTCTATCCCCTGCTCCGCGAAGAGCCGGCGGTAATACGGATGAAACCTGTCCACGTATGTCCTGAGATAGCGGAAGAGCCGCTCCTCCGCCCACTTGCGCTGCTCCTCCCGGCTCCAATGATAGCTGAACGCCAACTGAAGTCCTCCTCGATGCTACGGGCTGATGCCTGGATTTGTCAGGACAATTATACCCGTATGGTGTCTTCCAGGTCGCCCATAGGCAATAATAGAGTAATGAGTACGAAGAAAAAGAAGAAATGGGGAAAGAGCGGAGGCCTCGGGGGCATCATGAGCTACGACGCCGTCTTCGCCATGACCAAGCTGGTATCCCATCTCCCCTTCATGAGCAGGCTCCACCCCTGGATGCGCGAGGATCTCTCCGACATCCGCTGGCTCCCCATCAACGAAAACATCGTAATGCCCGGCAACGCCCCCCTCCCGGTCGAGCTGGTGGAGCGCTTTATCGAGGAGGCCTCGCACCGGGTGATCGCCAAGTTCTGCGGCTGCCGCGCCGGTTTCGGCTGCGAGAACTATCCCCACGACATCGGCTGCCTGATGATGGGCGACTCCGCCCTGGAGATCAAGCGCTTCGGGTGCCATGAAGTGGGGGTCGATGAAGCCAAGGCCCACCTGCGTCGGGCGGTTGAAGCCGGCCTGGTGCCGGTGGTAGGCAAAGCGCGGGTGGACAACTTCATTTTCGACGTCCCCGACCATCACCGCCTGCTCACCGTTTGCCTCTGTTGCGAGTGCTGCTGCGTTACCCGGCTGACCGGCGCGGCCCCCCTTAAACATCTGGATGGTATCTTCCCCCGCCTGGACGGTATCTCCGTCAAAGTGACCGGTGACTGTAACGGCTGCGGCAAGTGCGTGGAACGCTGCTTTATCAAGGCCATCGAGATCAAGGATAAATGCGCGGTGATCAGCGACTACTGCCGCGCCTGTGGCCGTTGCGCCGTCACCTGTCCGCGCAAGGCCATCGAAGTACGCATAGACGACCCCGACTTCCTGGAGAAAGCCTACCAGCGCATTCGCGCCTACGTTAAGTTCGACTGAAATTATGTCTTTGCGAGGAGCGAAGCTACGCGGCAATCTTTCTTGTTAGATTGCTTCGCTTAGCGCGCAACGACAACCCCGTTAAGTCTTGCCGAGAGACAGCAATATGGCACCCCCGATGACCATGACGATGGAAATCAGCCTTAGCAGGATCATGTAGCCGTTGGTGGGAAACGGCTCACGGAATGCGAGGATGCCGACGAGGATGGGTATGAGGTTGGAGATCCCGGTGATCACCGGGATTACGACTATGGCTTTGCCCCGCTGCAAGGCCATCTGCTGCAGGAAAAGGGTCCCCACCGCGAAGACGATGATTATCCACAGATAAGGCGTAGAAAGGGCCACTCCCAGACTGTGGTCCCAGAACCGCGTCCAGATGTCGTGCATGCCCAGCTTTATCCAGATGGCGTTGGTGCCCACCAGGATCCCCGTACCGATGGCGATGAAGATGGGCGAACGGTCATCCTTCTTCGTGAGGCCGTTTATGAATGCCACGAGCGAAGCGATCAGCAGGAAGACCACCAGGAACCATAGGATCACCGCGTTGTAATAGAACTCCTGGGTCTTGGCCGTCATAGTCACGGCCATGAAGATGAGCCCGAGAACGATAGAGCCGATGCCCACCCAGTCGATGACGCTGGCCTTCTCGTCCAGCTTGTAGATGGCCAGCAGGGCCAGCAGGACTATGCCCGCGGTGTTGATGGTCTCCATGATGGAAAGGGGGGCCATGCCCAGTGCGATGGCGTGTATCCAGGTACCGGCCATGGCCAGAAGCTGTGCCGCTACCCACGGCTCGCAGGTGAAGAAGGATTTGAGGGTTTTAAAGAAGTTCTTTCCTTCCAGGCGGGGGAGATTGTTCAGCTCCCGCTTCTGGATGTACATCGAATAGTTGGTCATGCAGGTGGCGATGATCGCCAGAACGACCGCAACGTATATCATGTCTCAAACCTCCTCGCATTATTATACGAGGCGGCCAAGGTCTTTCCTTGTAAACATGGATTCAATCCAAGCCCGGTGATGTGATATAATCCTTTTCGACACACTATCGGGTTGAGGCTAATTCACGCTGTATCTAAGGGAGTTAGGGAGAGAGGGGGACTTCGTGAAGAATGCGCTCTTGTCCGACGACCTGCGGTCTATCGTAGGCGAAAAAGGTCTGGCCGCCGGCAGCGACGCCCTACAGCCTTACATCAACGCCGCGGGCAAATCAACCGAGCTGCTGCGGGTTCTACCCCGTGAGAACGCGGACCTCATGGAGGTCCTGGAGCTGGCCGGCGCGCAGAAGCTGGACATTTACAGCGTGCGCTCCCGCTACATGCCGGAGGGCCTGGAGGCCCGTAAGGGCCTGCTGATCGACCCGGCCAATCTCAACACCATCAAGAACGTCGACGGCCGCAACCTGATGGCCTACATCGGCGCCGGGGTGACCTTCGAGCAGCTCCAGCCGGAGTTGGACAAGGCCGGCATGAAACTGCTCATGCCCGCCTGCGCCGAGAGCCCCTACGTCGTCCGGTCCTACCTGGACCGCGATATCCTCATCGGCGCCATGGCCAACCGCGCCTATCAACTCTCGATATTCCACGCCGCCCTCATCGACGGCCGCTTATGGGTGTCCGGCAGCCAACAGATGACCGACGAGGGACATGCCGACTTCCGCGAGGATCAGGGCCCACAACTCTCCACCGTCTTCGGCGCTTCCGAAGACATCTACGGCATCCCCGTCTACGGAGTGGTCTACATCTACCCGGCCAGAGAAGAGCGCCGCGTGCTGGCTTTCGGCTTCAACGACCTCAAGCCCGCGGTGGAGTTTTCCTACAAGGTCTGCCGTGAGGACCACTGCTTCGAGATCGCTGGCGCCGACGCGCAGTTCTGGTCGGTGATGGCCGGGCCGAATGAAAGAGAGTCCCTGCATTCCGCGCTGCCCCCATGGACGGTGCTGATCTCCATCGAGCACCACCGCGAGCTGGTGGAGATGCAGGCGGAACTGGTCTGCCGGGACGCGGCGGACAAGGGAGGCACAGCCCTGGGAGATGATGTCACTTCCAGGCTCGGCGCCCTGCTGGGCAAGCCCTGGTACCGCTGGGACCGCGACCATCTCGCCGGCGCCACTCTCCCGGTCACCTGCTACGCCTTCTCGAGCCAGGTATCCGACGTCCTCACCGCCAATGCGCAGGTGGTCGAGGCAAGCGACCTCAAGCCGGCCGGCCATCTATTCGTCCCTCTCTATTTCGGTGGCGCTTTCTATTGCGAGAGCGACCTTTACTACGCCCCCGAAGCGGCCGGCGGCGCCCTTGCCACCTGGCGAAGCGCCTACGATTCCATCCTCAGCCAAGGTTACCTGGTAGACAGGCCGCGGGGCGAGCTGGCCGCAAAAGTCTTCGGCCAGGCCAAACCTTCCTACATGGACATGGTCAAACGGGTCAAGCGGATACTCGATCCGGAGGGACGAATGAACCCCGGACAATTCCTGGAGGGGATATAAATGAAGAAGAAGATGACCGTCCTGCGTGAAGTTCTCCCCGATTTCCGCAGCGATTATTCGCTCTGCGGCAAGTGCAAGTTATGCCAGGCCAATCACGTCCAGGAAGTGACCAACGGCCGCTTCTGGCGCAACTGCCCCTCCGGCACCCGCTTCCGTTTCGAAGCCTATTACGCTTCCGGCCGCCTGGAGATGGCCCGTGCCCTCGACCTGCAGGAAATCCAGCCTTCCGAGGTCATGGCGCACGCTCTGTACACCTGCAATCTCTGCGGCTCCTGCGAGGACAAGTGTTACCCGGTTAAGCAGATATTCCCCTTGCGCGTCATCGAGCTGTTACGCGAACAGGCGGTGCGAGACGGCTGGGGGCCCCTGGCCGAGCATCAGCCCGCCATCGACAACCTGGAGAACACCGACAACCTTCTGGGCAGGCCCCAGGCCGACCGGGGCAAGTGGGCCGAAGGACTGGGGCTGAAGGACGCCTCGAAAGAAAAAGTCGGTGCCCTGCTCTTCGCAGGCTGCCACTATTCCTTCAAGCCGGAACTGGCCGAAACGGCTCGCGCCGCCGCGCGGGTGCTGAAAGCCTGCGGCCTCGACCTGGGCATCCTGGGCGGCGAGGAGATGTGCTGCGGCGCCCCCCTGCTGGAGCTGGGCGACCGTGACTTCTTCGAGACCTTCGGCATGGAGAATATCCGCCGCTTCGAGTCCACCGGGGCCGAGCAGATCATATCCCTCTGCCCCCACTGCAACTGGGTGTTCAACGAGGAATATGCCGACGAAATGTCGGCCAAACCCCGCCACGCCGTCCAGGTGGTCTCGCAAGCCCTGAGGAAAAATCAGCTCGCCCCCTCTAAAGAAGTTAAGATGAAGGTGGCCTGGCACGACCCCTGCCGGCTCGGACGCCGGCTGGGCGTCTACAAAGCGCCACGCAACATCCTGGCGGCCATCCCCGGCCTGGAGGTAGTCGAGCTCGAGCGCAGCACCCACAATTCCCTCTGCTGCGGCAACGGCGGTATGGCGGGCTACGCTTTCCCGGACTTCGGCGAATGGACAGCCAAGGAGAGGATATCAGAAGCGGAATTCGCCGGCGTTGACGCCATCGTCACATCCTGCCCCTGGTGCGAGGAGATGCTGCGTAAAGGCACGGCGGCCAAGGGCTCTTCCGTTAAAGTGGAGAACATCTTCACCCTGCTGGAACAGAGCCTCTGACCCTCCACAAGGTGCCTGTCACCAACCTCCACATCACGCATAAAAGAAGCCCCGGATTCCGGGGCTTCTTTTTGTTCTCCCAAGGAAGACCGGTCAGACGTCTTTCACGAACACCAGGCGTGCCAGTTTGTAGTTGGGGCAGGTAGCCTTCCAGGGAGTTGTGGCGGTCCGCACGCAGCGGCGGCAGGAGACCATGAACTGGGAGCCGATGGCAATCACAAGTACGGTCATATACGTCGCCAGACGCGAGCGTCCGCCCCTCGCCGCCAGCATGGGCAGAAAATAGAGTGTGCCTATGGAAAGCCCTTCGGCTGCCATTCCCGCGGTGTCCAGGCTCCGGCCTGGCTGGGCGGGAAACAGCCGCGCCGCGTATCTGCCCAGGCAGTAAAACTCGCAGCGCTCGCCATATCGCTCGCAGCGGGTGCAGATGAGATATTTACATAGCGTAAACCAGGACAGGAAAGCTGCCAGCCACAGCGGGAAGAGCCTCCGCCGATACCGCCAGGTCAGGCTGGCTCCGTATGCCAGCAAAGCGATGCCGGCCGCGCCTTCCAGCGCTATCTCCCCCGCCGGGGGCTCCTCCCAGGCCTGTGATGGTCTCAAGGGTTCCATGGTGCTCTCTTTCTCCGGACCGGGCCGGGGCCCTATAATCCTGTCATGGTAGATTTCGAGGATAGGTTTAAAGACACCTTTACGGAGTTGCCGATAGACCAGTGGGGCATCGGGGACATCGCGGGTTGCCCGTGGCCGATAGCAGCCGGTTACAACCGGGCAGCATCACTCCTGTTCGCCTACGAATACGGCACGGACGATTACGATGAGGGTGAATTCCACGAACTTCTCTTGAAGAAAGAGCGTATCGCCGGTATGGCCGTGGAGGAGTTATGCGAGGCACTCGAGCAACAAGGCATCAAGCACCTCGAGGTCCCCCACCTCCAGGATCAGGCCACTCTGAAAGACGTGTTTTCCCACAAATTCGCGGCCACACGCGCCGGGCTGGGCTGGATCGGCAGGAATTCGCTGCTGGTCACGCCGGAATGGGGCCCCCGCATATTCCTCCGCACCGTCCTCCTGGACGCGGGCCTCGAGGCCGCGAAACCGATGAGCGTCAGCCGTTGCGGGGAATGCCGGGCTTGCGTAGATACCTGCCCTCACTCCTGCATCACCGGCAAGGAATGGGTTCCGGGGATGGATCGCGGAGAGCTTGTCGACGTCTTTGCCTGCAACCAGGTCCGCCTGGAACGTATCACCGAGCTGGGTCACAAGGACGCCTGCGGCTTTTGCCTGCTCGCCTGTCCCGTCGGAGCCGGCGAGGGCTAGAGGCCGAGGGTCCCGACGATGATGCGCATGCCCAATTCCGACGGGGGCACCTCGATCACCCGGATCCCGGTAAATCCGGCAGCCTCCAGGTGAGATGACCAGACTTCTGGCGTAGTCATGTACTCCCCTTCCGCGAAGACACCCTTGGCCATGGTGATGAGTTTTATCTTCATCATCTCGCAGGCGCCCTGTTCGAAGTCGTACAACACCTGAGCGACCTGCCTGTCGAGGATGTCGCGTATCCTGGCAGGGTCGTCAGGAGGCGCATCCACTCCACAGAAGGGGTCGGAATAGACCAGCCTGCCTCCCGGCCGCAGCACTCTCGCCATCTCCAATGCGCATTCCCCGCGGCGTTCAGGTGGGACATGATGCAGGGTGTAGTTGGAGACTACGCAATCGAAGGACCCGTCCTGGAACGGAATATTCAGCGCATCCCCTCCAGAGACCTCGACTCTGGTCGCTCCGGTGAATTTGCTTTCGCAAGCTTTTCTCATGCCTTCAGAAGGATCAAGCCCCACCACTCTGGCATCAGGATACCCCCGCACCAGCACTGCGATGAGATTGCCGGTCCCACAGCCAAGATCGAGGATGTCCCGGCCATCCGCCCCTTCGAGCTGTTCCGTGATGAGGTCAAGGGTTTCCCGGTAAAGAGGCTCAGCCATAAAGATGGGGTCGTATTTCAAAGAGAAATCATCCCAGCGCGGTCGCCCTTCGGGCTCACTGCTTTCCATGCTTTTCCTCCATTTCAAACCGCGGCTTCTCTATCCGGCCAGTCTTTTTTTTGGGCCTGGCACGGGAGACACAGGGAACGGTAAAACAGAAGGCGCTGCCGCCGCCGGGGCGAGGCTCGTGCCAGAGGCGCCCGCCGTGCGCCTCGGCTATTTCCCGAGCGATATATAGGCCCAGCCCGATGCCATGCCTGGAGTGGTGCAGTATATCGCCGGTCTGGTAGAAGCGGTTGAATATCTTGTCCCGGTGGAGTTCGGAAATCCCCTGTCCCCGGTCAAGCACGGAGACCTGCGCCTCCTTACCATCGGCCTCCACTTCCACCCGTACCTGTGAAGACTCAGGTGAGTAACGGCAGGCATTGTCCAGCAACTCCCGCAGCAATCGAGTCAGTTCTTCATTATCAGCATTGACCCGCGCGGCATCGGGGGCCACTTTCACCCGGAAACGATGATCAGGGTATGACTCCCGGGTATCCTCGACTGCCTGCCGCACCAGGGGCTCGATGTCGATGTCCTCAACTTCCAGCGGAGACCGGCCCTGCTCGATGCGGGAGACGTTCAGCAACTCCCCCGCCAGGTGGTCCAGACGGTCGGCGCACTTGAAGATCACATTGAGTATGTGCCCGCGTTTCTCATCATCCAGATCCCCGGCCTCTTCCTTTAACAGGGTGGCGTACCCGCTGATAAGGGTGATGGGGTGACGCAGTTCATGAGAAGCGATATCGATGAACTCCCTCATTCCCTCCTCCCGCTGCAGCCTCTCCTCCTCGATGGCGATTGTCTGGGCCAGGGCGGCCAGCATGGCCATCTCCTCCTCACTGTAGTCGCGATGACGTTTCTCGAAGAGGTTGATGCAGCCGATGGTCTTGCCATCCAGGCGGACCGGAAAGGCCAGAAAGGTCTTCAGCCCGAAGTGGATTATGTCCGGGTAGGCAGCGGCGAAACCGGTCCTCCTGAGGTCGTCGATCTTCAGGGGCACCTCGGAGTCCTCCTCGATCAACTTGTAGCACGGCAGGTTGCTGCATTCCAGCATGGGAGCAAACTCCTCCTCGCCCGGCTTGGTGGAGATGAAAACCACCCCGTCTTTGGTCTTTTTGCAATACTGGACGATGGTGGACTGCAGGATCTCCTTGGTGGATTCGACCACGGTCCGGGTATTCTGGTACGAATGTGCCCCCAGGTTGAGGAAGCAGGCGTTGAGCTTCTGCAGCCTCCTGGCCTGCAGTATACGTTCAGTGACGTCACGAGCGGTGATAACCACCCCGGAGACAATGCTGTTCTCCAGGAGGTTACTGGCGTTTCCCTCCAGATAGCGCCAGGTGCCGCCATTGTGGGCGATGCGGAAGAAAAGCAAGGGGGTGACCCCGGGAGAAGCAACCACCTCCCAGAAGGTCCGTAGCGCGAACTCCCTCTCCTCCGGGTGGAAGTAGTCAAACATGAAGGAGCCGATCACTTCTTCAGGGTCGTAACCCAAAATACGTCTGGCAGAGGGACTGACATACTGCAATCTCCCCTGGTTGTCGATGACCAGGAAGAGGTCGGAGGAGTTCTCGATCAGAGTGCGGAAGCGCTCCTCTCTCCGGAACAGCTCGGCTTCAGCCCACTTTCGCTCCTCCACCACTTCCGCTTCACGCAAAGCCCTCTGCAGTGATGGGCCGAGGCGGTCAAGTTGTTCCTTGGGAATGTAGTCGAAGGCCCCTTTTCTCAGAGCGTCAAGCGCCCTTTCCGTCACCCAGGAACTGGTCATCAGGATCACCTGAACATCCGGTTTCATTTCGTTGACGATAGCCATTGCATCGTGGCCGTTAAACGAAGACAGCTCCTCTTCGGCCAGGATGATCTGCGGGGAGAACTCTTCGACGGCATAGATGAAGTCTTCTTCCGTTTTAACGTGGCTGGTGACCACCGGCCGGTCCAGTTTGCCGATCTCCCGCCGCATCAGTTCGACATCCCCGGAGGCATCGTCGAGTATGAGTATGCGAAGCTCTTCTTCCATATCCCTTAAAGCCCTTCACTGGTCGCGCAGGAGCGCACTTCCAATATTTTACAATCTCTAACTTTTTCGGTCAAGCACGTCGAATACGTACGGTGCCAATGACTGGCTCTCATCCATGTTCCTCTTTTCTCTCGGTCAGATTTAGGGCGACCGCCACGGCCAGCACCACCATCAGCAGGCTGAAAGCGAGGTATGCCTGGAACAGGCTTGCCGCTCCATATATCGCACCGCCCATAAGTGGGCCGATGGCATACCCCAGGCTCCAGAAGATATTGAATAGCCCGAAAGCCATGCCGTAGTTGCTCCCCTCACCCGGCTTTCGTGGGAGTGCTTCGGTGATCATGGGAAGGGAGGGTGTGTCGAAAAGGGCCAGAAACATACCGAGTCCCGCCATGCCCAACCCGAGCAAGAACAGACTTGAGGCCAGGGGAAGCAGGGGCATGATCAGGGCCGTGCCCAGCAAGCCGGTGATGATGGGCGTTTTTCTCCCTGCCCGGTCCGAGAGGCGCCCTGCCAATGGGCTTCCCAACGCGAACACGGCTGTAAGTATGCCAAAAAGGATTCCCACGCCGGTGGTGGACATGGAGAACTCGTCCTCCAGGTGGAGAGGCAAGGTCGGCTCCAACATGCCGAAGCCGATGGTGGTGACCAGGGCGATGAGGCAGGCCAGCATGAGCATGCGGTTGTGCAGCATGGGCCTGACCATCGCGGCAAATTTCGCACTGCGCTGGATATGTGAGCGATCCTCGCGCAGGAAGAAGGCCGCCACGCCGATGACGGCGCACAACGCGGCCACCATGTAAAAGGGGGCCCGGTATCCCGCCAGGTCGTACATGACCCCCCCGATGAGCGGTCCGGCAATCCCACCCAGTGCCGCCGCGCCCATGGCGTAGCCCATCTTCTCTCCCATCACCTCGTCCTGGTAGTAGTCCCCCAGCAAGGCCAAGCCGGCACTCCATGTGGCCGCCGCTGTTAGCCCGTCAAGCGTGCGGGCCACCACCAGCATCCAGTATCCTTCAGCCAGGGCGTAAAAGATGAAAGCGCCGGACATCGCCAGCATGCCGAAGATGATGAAGGGTTTTCGTCCCAACCGGTCGGACATCCATCCGAGGGGTATGCCCGCCAGCAATACGGCTATGGCATAGACAGAGAAGAGGAAGCCGATGCCGAAATCACCTACCCCCAATTCCTGCGAATACCTGGGCAGGACCGGCACGATCAGCCCGTATCCCACACTATCTACGAACACAAGCAAGCACACCAGTACAAGTAGGGGCCTGCCACCCTCAATAGCAAGGGGCTTCCCAGCAATGCGACCTTTGTTCATGTAATGATTATATCCCAGACTTCGACATCTTATGCCTGAAAAAAAGGTGTTTTACCGTTCACCCCGGTTTTTCAACCGTTCATCTCAATATTTTTACCGTTCGCCGAAAAATAGTCCTAAACTTTGTCTCTTTCCAAGCCGATAAATCAAACATAAGGACATAGGAGGGCTGGAGAATGGAATCGCACATTATGGAAGCGACGGAAAACGACCCTCGTAGCACCGTAGAAGATCTACCTGACATCAGGGAGGCTATCCTGACCACGGCAGCCGATATCTTTGCCGTTCAGGGCTACAGGTCGACTTCCCTGATGGACATCGTACGCAAGTCGGGGCTTGAACTAACCGTGGTCAAGATCCATTTCGAGTCAAAGAGAGACGTCTTCCTGGCCCTTATCGGCAAGTATTTCAAGGAGTACGTCGAACTCCTGGAAGACAACCACCGGCGCTTCTCAAAGGCCCTTGGAAAAGGCGGAGAGGCTTTTGACATCTGGAGAAAGAATACCGTCCGCATCTTCAAGTACCATGCATCCAACCCGAACCTGTCTCGGGTCGTCTTCAGGGACGCCATGTGCATGGACATCGATTACTCCTGGATCGTCGATGAACTCTCCAACCTTATCAAACTCCAGATGATGGATGTCCTCCATCTCCTGGACAACAACGAGATCATCGATGTCCCCGACCTGGACATGGCTGCTACTCTGATGCTGGGTTCGGTCAACGCCGCAATCGGTGAATTCGTTCTCTTCGGAAAGAAGAGGAAGCCGGAGGTCATCGCAGACCAGGTTCTCGAATACTTCTTCCGCGCCATGACGCCGTCCGGAGTCAGCGTCGAGGAAGCCGTCAAACGTTTGAAGGAAACATCCGCCAAGAAGCCCAGGGCAACCTCAAAAAAGCGCCATGCCGTCGAGTTGAAGAACGACTCCAATGTAAAGTACTTCTTCGATAAATCAATCAACCGCATATTCCAGGAGCAGGTGCGCAGCACCGATCTGGCCAGCCTGCGCGGTGTGGACATGTCTCTCCAGTTCATCATTCACGGAAGCGAGAAGCACACTTATGGGCTGCGTATTGAGGACGGTAGCCGGATGGAGATCGTTCACGGCCTGATGGAAAACCCCACGGTCACTTTTGAGATGAGCGAGGAAGCCTACCGCCGCTCACTCGACGGCAAGCTGGCCGAAGCCATGCACGTGTTCATCCACCTCAACCAGGTCTCCGACCGCCGGCGCTACGAGCAGATCACCGAGCTCAAGGGGTGCCTGTGCATAGAGCTGCTCCTGGATGACGGGTCGATCTTTCCGTTCAAGCTCATCTTCAACGGTTCCGTCCTGCCAACCACCGTCTTCCGGCTCACCCTCGAAGACTATCTTGCCATCGGCAAAGGGGAGCTCTACGGGATGAGCGCTTTCGTCTCGGGTCGCCTGGACGTTGATGGTGACAAGCCCTTCGCCATGCAACTCTCCAATCTGCTGCGTTGAGACTAGATTCTTAATGGAAGAGGGGTCCCGCAAGGGGGCCCCTCTCGTTCTTTGTCTAACCTTACCTGTCAGCCGTTAACGCCGGCCCAATGCCATTCCCATGAGCAGTATCAGAAGTCCGGCCAGGACCAGCAAGCCTGCCGCCAGCAGCCAGGGCATCACGTTCAACCCGGTGTAGGGCAACTGGGTCTCGGCTGTTTCGGTGGCCGTCTCAGTGGTAGTAGTCTCCTCGGGAGGCGTTATTACCTCGCCGGCCACGGCCACGTTCAGGAAGTCGATGCCGGTGACGGTTTCTCCCGGTTCCAGAGCCACCGTGACGCTAACGGGTGTAGTGTTTTTGAACCCGGAAGGAAGCGTCTCCGTTACCACGTAAGTCCCGGCCTGCAGTTTATCGAATAGGTAGGTCCCATCGGATGCGGTGGTGGCCGTGGCGACGACATCGCCGTTCTTTGACAGGGTGATGGTTACGCCACGCACCCCGACTTCGTCAGTGTCGTGTATGCCGTCGGAGTCTGCGTCGTTCCACTTGGTTCCGGCTACGGAACAGTAGCGAGCGTTCAGGAAGTCGACGCCGGTTACATCGCCCTGCTGCTGCGTGATGGACACGGGGATGCTCGTGGGTGAAGTGGCATACATGTTGGCGGGTACCAGCTCGGTCACCGTATAACTGCCGGTGCCGATGTCGTCAAAGCCGTAGGTCCCGTCCAAGCCGGTGGTGGTCGTTTCAAGTAGAGCGGCTCCAGACCAGAGCTGTATGGTCACGTCCATTAGGCCGTATTCGTTTTCATCCGGGATTCCGTCACCGTCGAGGTCTTCCCACTTGGTGCCGGATATTTTCCAGCCGATGACGTCCACCGGCACGCTGGCGGTGTCGCTGACCTTGCGGCCCAGCTCGTCAGCCCCCTCGGCGACGACCTCGTTGGTGAAGTCGGCGGTGGGGTTGGCGGTGGCGTGGAAGGTCTTAGTCTCGCCCTCGGCCAGGTTGAAGGGGCCGGTGTAGTCGGTGAAGGTCACGCCGGGCTTCTCGGCCAGGGTGACGCCGGTCAGGTCGCAGTCACCGTCGTTGGTGACGGTGATGGTGTAGGTGACCAGGTCGCCGGGGTGGACGGTGTCTGAGTCGACGGTCTTGGCCACGTCGATGGCCGGGGCGATGACGTCCACCGGCACGCTGGCGGTGTCGCTGACCTTGCGGCCCAGCTCGTCAGCCCCCTCGGCGACGACCTCGTTGGTGAAGTCGGCGGTGGGGTTGGCGGTGGCGTGGAAAGTCGCGGTCTCTCCCTTGGCCAGGCTGAAGGGGCCGGTGTAGTCGGTGAAGGTCACGCCGGGCTTCTCGGCCAGGGTGACGCCGGTCAGGTCGCAGTCACCGTCGTTGGTGACGGTGATGGTGTAGGTGACCAGGTCGCCGGGGTGGACGGTGTCTGAGTCGACGGTCTTGGCCACGTCGATGGCCGGGGCGATGACGTCCACCGGCACGCTGGCGGTGTCGCTGACCTTGCGGCCCAGCTCGTCAGCCCCCTCGGCGACGACCTCGTTGGTGAAGTCGGCGGTGGGGTTGGCGGTGGCGTGGAAGGTCTTGGTCTCGCCCTCGGCCAGGTTGAAGGGGCCGGTGTAGTCGGTGAAGGTCACGCCGGGCTTCTCGGCCAGGGTGACGCCGGTCAGGTCGCAGTCACCGTCGTTGGTGACGGTGATGGTGTAGGTGACCAGGTCGCCGGGGTGGACGGTGTCTGAGTCGACGGTCTTGGCCACGTCGATGGCCGGGGCGATGACGTCCACCGGCACGCTGGCGGTGTCGCTGACCTTGCGGCCCAGCTCGTCAGCCCCCTCGGCGACGACCTCGTTGGTGAAGTCGGCGGTGGGGTTGGCGGTGGCGTGGAAGGTCTCTAGTCTCGCCCTCGGCCAGGTTGAAGGGGCCGGTGTAGTCGGTGAAGGTCACGCCGGGCTTCTCGGCCAGGGTGACGCCGGTCAGGTCGCAGTCACCGTCGTTGGTGACGGTGATGGTGTAGGTGACCAGGTCGCCGGGGTGGACGGTGTCTGAGTCGACGGTCTTGGCCACGTCGATGGCCGGGGCGATGACGTCCACCGGCACGCTGGCGGTGTCGCTGACCTTGCGGCCCAGCTCGTCAGCCCCCTCGGCGACGACCTCGTTGGTGAAGTCGGCGGTGGGGTTGGCGGTGGCGTGGAAGGTCTTAGTCTCGCCCTCGGCCAGGTTGAAGGGGCCGGTGTAGTCGGTGAAGGTCACGCCGGGCTTCTCGGCCAGGGTGACGCCGGTCAGGTCGCAGTCACCGTCGTTGGTGACGGTGATGGTGTAGGTGACCAGGTCGCCGGGGTGGACGGTGTCTGAGTCGACGGTCTTGGCCACGTCGATGGCCGGGGCGATGACGTCCACCGGCACGCTGGCGGTGTCGCTGACCTTGCGGCCCAGCTCGTCAGCCCCCTCGGCGACGACCTCGTTGGTGAAGTCGGCGGTGGGGTTGGCGGTGGCGTGGAAGGTCTTAGTCTCGCCCTTGGCCAGGCTGAAGGGGCCGGTGTAGTCGGTGAAGGTCACGCCGGCCAGTTCGGTCAGGGTGACGTCATGGAGATCATTTCCGCCGTCGTTGGTGACATTGATGGTGTAGGTGACCAGGTCACCAGAGTGAACGAGCGGCTTGTCGACCGTCTTGGTCACGTTGATGCTTGGTGGATCACACTTCTTCTTCACAAGAACAGGGACCATTACGATATCGAAGAAGATCGAGATCCAGGCTTTGTTCCAGACATTGTAATTTCCGGCGACATTCCCCTTCAGGGTCTCAGAGATGACCATTGTCAGGGGGTAGGAATAGGCGCTCAGGTTCCAGGGGCCAGTCAGGGATTGCGGCGTTCCATTGATAGTAACGGAGTCTACGGTATAGCTGAGACCGGACACGGGCAGCACCCACTCGAAGTCCGACAGGGTCAGAGTGGTGCTCGCATTGGTTATCTGGTCCTTGCTGAATTCGGAGTTTCCCTGGAAGGTTTGTGTTCCGTCGGGATGGTTACTGATAGTTATCTCGACATGGTTTCTGAAGCCTTTCACCTCACTTATGTTTACGGTCGCCGGGAGAACGAAAGTGCCGGAGTACGTGTAGGTATGGTCCCCGGGAGTGATGACATTGTCGCCCACCGGAACGGTTGTATCGATGTCGGTGGTTGCGGAGTACCAGTCAGGACTCCCGTTTCTTTTAAACTGAACAACATCGAAAACGTTGGTTACATCGGCATCGCCCTCACCCGTATTGGTGACATAGATATTGCCGGAGATATTGAAAACATTGAGGCCTGCCGTGGCTCCTACGTTAACCGTGAACGTCAAGGGTGCAGTCTCGCCCTCCCACATCTCTATCGAAGATGGAGATGCGCTCTTGTCCAGAGTAAAAATGGGCAAGCCCATGGTCACGCTCTGGACGTCTTTGGTCACGGAAAGGCTCGCGGGAAGTTCGTCGTGGCAGCCGTAGGTGCTTTCTTCCCGAGGTTGCAGTTCCTGCCCTTTCTTCCCGGATTTACCGGAACCTCCTGAATTCGTAGGGGCGACGTCCTGCCCTGGGGCTGTCGGTTCCGTGGGTTGAACGATACCCGGATTCGCGCCACCGCTACTGCCGGAATCTCCTGATTGCTGGACCTGGAAAGCCAGTGTCGTCCCCGTGGGCGACACCATGGTTATCAGCAGCATAGCTACAATGGACAACAAACCGAATGACCTGCACGCTCTCTTCATGACATACCTCCTAGTTAACCGTCTTTGCGATAATGCCCGTATTGATATATAAAAGCCCGGACAAATTTCTTGCCGGGCCGGTTTCACCATTAGCTCCCCGCGGTCAAGGTGACCACTTAACGACCGCGGATCTCAACTCCCCGATATACACGTACCTTGTCAAATAAAAACCCGACCATTAGAAATGATCGGGCCGGTTTCACCATTAGCTCCCCGCGGTCAAGGTGACCACTTTGCGTCCGCGGATCTCGGCTTCCCGCATCAACAAACAATTTCAAAGAAAGACCCGACCATAAGAAATGATCGGGCCGGTTTCACCATTAGCTCCCCGCGTTTCCGGTGACCAATATTCGTCCCGCGGTTCATTGCATCCCGTCAATCATGACCATTGTCTGTAAAAGAGCTACGTTCTTGTCAGGATTTGTAGGATATTTTTGTAGAATTGTTAGCATTACTAATATATAGCATTTTCCCCGTTTCGTCAATCTTTAGATAGCTTCGCTAATATTGCGTGAAGAGTAGGAAGGGCCCCGGTCGGGGCCCTTCTGCTTGGTTGTTTTAGCATTGCTCTAACGATGCCTTAATACCAGCCCCATGAAGAAAGACAGTATCCCGGCCAGGATGAACAGGGCTGCGGCCAGCAGCCAGGGCAGCATGTTCAGCCCGGTGTATGGCAGGGTTTCGGTCTTGGTCTCGGTCTTGGGCTCGGTCGGGACGACAATCACTTCTTCCAGTACGGCCACGTTGAGGAAGTCGATGCCGGTGACTACTTCGCCGGTCTCCAGGCTTACGATCACACTGGCTGGCGTTGTGGCGGTAAAGCCAGAAGGAATCGTCTCGGATACCATGTAGTCCCCCGCCACCAGGTTGCCGAAATAGTAGGTGCCGTCCGTCGCGGTGATTGTGGTGGCGACTACATCGCCGTTCCTGGTGAGGGTGATGGTCACGCCGCGGACCCCCAGCTCAGTGGACTGATGCAAACCGTCGGAGTTGGTGTCGTCCCACTTGGTACCGGCGATGGAACCGTAAGAGGCGTTCATGAAGTCGATGCCTGAGATATCCTCCCGCGAACCTTCCTCAACCACGACTTTGATACTTGCAGGCGTAGTGGCATGCATGCCTGTGGGCACCACTTCGGTGACCGTGTAAGTACCAGGCTCCACGTTCTCGAAGAGGTACTCGCCGTTCTCGTCAGTGATGGTGGTTTCAAGCAGCGCGTCTTCCAGCCAGAGCTGGATGGTCACGCCGCCCAGGGGAGGCTCGCCCGTGTCGAGGATGCCGTCTTCATCCAGGTCATACCACTTGGTGCCGGAGATGTCGGGCACATTGTAGATCTCGACCGTCTCGTCGTCGGTGTCGTTGTCCTCATTCTCTTCGTTGTCGTGAGCGGTAGCGGTGGTTACGTTGTAGTGTTCCTGGCCAGGCTCACCTTCGATCCAGCGGGTGATGGTCAGGGTGTATTCGTCGGGGCCGCCCGGGGCGCCGTCGTTGCCGGCCAGGGTTATCGAGGCGGTCAGCAGCTCGCCGTAGACAGTGTCGGCCAGTGAGGACAGGATGACTTCCTCCAGGCCGTTGTTGGTAACCACGAAGGCGAACTCCACATAAGCTCCGGTTTCAGGTACCTCGGTCGGATTAGCCGTCTTAACCACACTGATGTCCGGCAGGACGTC
>CAVXXD010000016.1:0-241194 GCA_963765625.1 uncultured bacterium | reverse complement strand
TCAGTGGCTTCATAGCCGCAGCTATCCTCGGCTTTTGCAGTAACGAGGTTTACGTGATCGAGGCCGGAGGCGTCACCCTCGACCCAGTATGTCTTCTTGACCTCATAATGGCCATAGGCGCCCAGGGTGACCGTGGCAGTCAGAAGATCTCCGTATACATCATCGCTGAGATAGGTCAGAGTGACTATTTTGTTGCTGTTGTTCTGGACGAAGAAGGTGAACTCTACCCACCCGCCGGTTTCGGGCACCGAGGTCGGGTTGGCCGTCTTTACCACCGTGATGGTAAACGGTATGTGCTTGTAGGTGACCGTAGCGTCATCCGAGTCCGTCGCAGTCTGGTTGTCCTCGAGTTCCTTTGCCACCACAGTTACAGTATTAATATGCGTCGTGCCTGCCGGTTTTGGCGGCAAAACCTTCTGCATGGTCCATGTATAGGATCCATAGCCGGTGATGGTCATGTTGATGGGCGTCGGAGATAGACCGGACAGGTTGCCGAACTTGTCGTCTATCAGAGAAGTAATGATAAACGGGTCGATCCCGAGGTTCTTAACGGTGATGGTATAAGTTACCAGCCCGCCCTCTTCGGGAATCTCTATGGGATTTGCTTCCTTGATCACTTCGACCCTGGGTGGAAGCGGATATACCGCGCCGGCCTGCAGGGAACGGTCCTGGTTGCCGATGCTGGAAGGCACCCCGGCGACGGTCCAGGTTATAAGCCGGGTGTGATAGGGCGAACCGGAAAGCGCACTCGCCGAATTGCCGAGGCCCCAGTCATACCTGGAAGCAATATGGCCTCCCCAGGCCAGAACAGCGGTGCTGCTGCCAACCACGAAGGTGACGTCAACCGCGCTCTTCGCGGCATTGCAGTCCTGGCCGGTGCTCGGGTTGGCCACTATGTTGGTGATGGTCCCCCCGAAGAGGGTCATGTTGGTGCTCACAGAACCCCAGCTGGGCGGGGCGTTACTAGGCGCCGGGGCACCAAACGTGGTAGTCAGAGGGGAAACACCTGTAACGCCTGGCAGATTGGTCCAGATATGGTTGTCACAGTTATCGTAGGTGGTTATATAGTCGAGAGCGTGTTTTCCGCTCTCAATTGAATCGTACTCGATGGTTATGGTGACCACGGAACCCACCGGGAGACCCGTCATCGTCGTCCGATACGGGACAGATTGGCCCTCCCTGTAATGTGCTTGTGAACCGTTGAGGTTACCATTCTCCCAGTTGCCGGGATCGATGGGCGCACTTATCGGCCCGTTTCTCAACTGGTCCAGACTGGCCGCGGCCTTGCCAGAATTGTCCGTGGCGCTGAATGTAGCCGAGGCCAGCGAGGTTTCGCCTGTATCGCCGCTCCACGGAGAGGCATACGCTCTTGCCTCATACGTACCAACAACTCCAACCAGGAAATACTGATAGGTAAATGTGCCGGTGCCGTCACTCGTTGCGGTTCCCCATGCGTCAGGCTGAAAAGTTCCATCGCTCGCTATAAGCCAAATGCTGCCGCCGGGCCCTATCACCGGGATATCGTACGCCGTATTCTCCGTAAGGCCGGTGCCAGTGATGGTCACCGTGGTCATAGTGCCACCGAATTCATATGATGTGGCATCGGTTGTGATAGTGGGTCCGCTTAGCGCTTCCGCGGCCAGTGCCAGCGTGCTGGTCGGGGCCGTGCCCATCGCCCTATCCTGATTCGTTGTTTCCTGAGTCGACGGCTTTTCTACCTTACCCTTCGCTGCTTCTTCATCAACAACCGGCGCCCCGGATTCTGCCTCATGCTCTATAACCTTCTCGCTGACAGTAAAGGTTGTTTTAGCTACCGAGCTGACGGCGCTGCCATCCCACGGACACTGATATATCAGAACCTGGTAGCTTCCGACAGCAGAGGTCTGAGAAAAAGTTAACGTTATCTTGCCGCTGTCACTGGCGGAGATCGTGCTCCAGACATTCTTTGACTGTTTGAGCTCAGCCTGGCCTGCTGCCTGCTGGGTCCTCCCTCCGGAAGTATCGTCCGATGAACCGGTGACCGTCTGACCCGATTCCGTGGTGGTTGTTACGGTGGCTTCCGCATTCTTTGGTTTTGAAGAATAGGTCCCGCCAGGGCCCTTGGCGTAGTTGCCGTCTGGCAGCTTGATCACCACGTCATATGATTCAGATATGCCGAAACCGGTGCCTTTGACCGTGACCGTCTCGGCGGGTTGGTAGTCGGCTTTGTCGGTGGATACAACCGGCACGGTGCCCTTGGCCATAACCGGCACGTTCACCATGGTCAGCAACATGGCCACCACAACGAATATTGTTCCTGTCCTGGACGATATGGAGTCTTTCGCCCTGCCATAACCCAACATGATGAACCTCCTGAAATTGCGGCCCGGGGGCCTGGTTCCTCAAGACTGATCCTTATGGAGTTGCCCAACTAGATTCGTATAAAAAACCCGAACACTAAACATGCTCGGGTCGGTTTCACCATTAGCTCCCCGCGGTCAAGGTGACCATTTAGCAACCGCGGATCTCGGCTTCCCGCATATGCCCTTCAAAAGGCCCAACAAAAAAACCCGACACATCAAAGATGTTCGGGCCGGTTTCACCATTTGCTCCCCGGGTTCGTGGTGACCAGTTCTGAACCTCGGTTCATTGCATCCCGCTCAATCTTGACTATGTTACCGTGTCTGAACTGCTTTTTTGTCAGGATTTGTGGGTTTTCTTTGAAGATATTGTCAGGTTTTCATCTTATTATAATGTTCCCACGGTATCAACTTATCAAACCGTTTGTCATTAAAAAGTAATATGTGTCCGAGGCGTTACAGCGCGAGCGAAAACCGGCTTATTACATTATTTACATGTTGTATATTATAAGACAACACGAATTTATGTCACTGCTTATCGATAACCTTGAATCATTCTTCCGGCTGCAACATGGCCGGTGAAAGAGTTGGGGGTCCTTCATGAATCGAATCGAGTTGAACGTCTTCGCTTGCGAGCTGAGCGAGGCTTGCCGGAACCAGCCCCTGAAGGAAAAGTGGCTCCTGGCACCTTCCCTCCGCATCGGTTACCAGTGGCTCGATACGGTCTCGCGAGCCGGTCATCCGGTACTCAACGCCCGGCTGAAAACACTTCAGCACCTGGCCCTGGAACTAGCAGCTCCGGAGATCGAAAAGAAGGGTATGACCATGCTCCGCGGTTTGCGGGAAGAAGTGGTCATCGCCGGCACCTTCTCAAGCCTCAAGAAGAGGTCGAAGTCGAAAGGATACCTGTCCCAGCTGGAACCGGGCCCCGGGCTGACCCATGCCCTCCGCTTCACTCTGCGTGATTTACGTCTCTCCGGCCTTTCTTCCAGACAGTTGAAGAAGGGTGCCTTCGAGGTGGAAGCCAAAGGAAGCGAGATCAGCTCCCTTCTCGCCACCTTTGAAAAGACCCTTGAGGATGAAAGCCTGATCGACTATGCGGGAGTGTTGATTCTCGCAACGGAACGTCTTCACTCCGATCCTGCCGCGCTGCCTCAAGATGCCCGTCTGCTGGTGCCCGCAGATCTGGTGGAAGGGCTGACCGGGCTGGAAGCGGAACTCTGGGAATCCATCCCGGCGGAGAAACGCATCGTCCTCCAGGTGGACCAGCCGTCGGCTATGCCGGAGGGAGAAAAACCCGCGGACGTATTGAACTTGCGATTCCTCTCCGACCCCCCCTCTGCTCCACCTCCCATAAAAGATGACACTGTGAAGATATTCCGAGCGACCGGGGAGGTCAACGAGGTACGCGAGGTGCTCCGGCGCTGCGTGGAGCAGGCCATCCCCTTTGACCAGGTGGAACTCCTCCATACCGACACAGAAACATATGTTCCCCTGATCTTCGAGATCGTCTCACGCCTGGAACACGCCAGCGACGAATCCATCCCGGCCACTTTCGCGGAAGGAATCCCCATCCGTTACGCCAGACCAGCCCGGGCGCTCGCCGGTTGGCTGGCCTGGCTGCGGGACGACTACGCACAATCCACATTGGTCCGAATGGTCCAGGACGGTCTGATCGAAGCAGGGCCGGCAGCTGATGAAGGGTTCAGCTTCACACGGCTTGGCGCCATGTTGAAATCCCTCCCTATCGGCAGCGGACGAATGCGATACTTGCAGGTAATTGACGACGAACTGTCCCGGGCGTCCGCCCGGATCGCCTCTTTTGAGCCTGACCGGGAAGATGAGGAAGATCCCGAAAGGGCGGAGAGGCGCCTTATGGCTCTGCGCGGCAGGGAGCGAGGGTTGCAGATCGTTCGCAGCCTGGTGGAGGGCCTGCCGGCGCTGCACTCGAAGGATCCCGGCTCAACCGGCCTGCTCGACGCAGCTGCGGCTTTCCTCAATGAAAACACCCGATGCATAAGCCGTTTCGATGCCTATGCACGCCGTCTGCTTCTTGACCTGGTCGGGGAGATGCGGCTGTGTATCAACAATAAAGTAGATGTTGATGGTTTGGACGTAAGGGCATGGCTTGAGGGTCTCCCCTCTTCCACCCGGGTGGGAGGCCTGGGGCCACGCCCGGGTTGCATCTTCGTCAACCACGTCCTGGGAGGAGGCCATTCAGGAAGGCCGTATACGTTCATCGTTGGCCTGGACGACTCCCGTTTCCCGGGGGCCGGCTCGCTGGACCCGTTGCTTCTCGACTCGGAAAGAGCCCGCATCTCCGACCATCTTCCCACGGCATCTGCCCGCCTTGCCCGGAAGGAGGAGCAATTCGCCGGCTTGACAGCCCGCCTGAGAGGAAATATTACTCTCTGTTACAGTTGTCGTGACCTGGCTGACGACCGGGAAAAGTTCCCCAGCCCATCCCTTATCTCCGCCTGGCGTGCCGTGACAGGCGAGATAGAAGGTGATCAGGCAAGCCTGGCTGCCTGGCTGCCACCGCCGGTATCCTTCTCTCCCGACCATCCCGATCGCTGCATCGACGCTACCGAGTGGTGGCTGTGGCGCATGTGCGAGAGCGCGCCGGTATCGGATCCCCGGTCCCTGGTGTCTGGATGTTTCCCCCACCTGGGACGCGGCTTCATAGCTCACGATGCCAGACGCAGCGCGGTATTCACGGAATACGACGGCTGCGTCCCTGAGGCCGGGCAACCGTGTGATACCTGCCCTGGTGAAAACCAGGTGCTAAGCGCAAGCCGGCTCGAGACCCTGGGTAAGAACCCGCTGGAGTATTTCTTCCGATACGTACTGGGCATCGCCCCACCGGAGGAATTCACGCTAGATCCCGCAACATGGCTCGACCCCCTGGAGCAGGGCAAGTTACTCCATGACGTTTTCCATGGGTTCATGAGCCGTCTCCGAGCCGAAGGGAGGCTGCCGGAGCGCGTGCGCGACATCGCTCTTCTTGAAGATATCCTTAAAGTCGAGGTTGAGAGAATGCTGCAGCTGAAACCGGCCCCAAATCCCGATACCCTCAACGCAGAGTTCCGCGAGCTCCGCCGCACCGCCAGGATATTCCTCGCGAGTGAAGAAGAATTCTGCCTCGACAGTATCCCCGTATTTCTCGAGACTTCCATCGGCATGGCACAGGACGGCCTGGGCACCCCGCTCGACACCCCGGACCCGCTGTTAATCTCCCCCGCCAAGGGCGTAAGTATCCTTGCGCGGGGACGTATCGACCGGGTGGACGACATCTCCTCCGGCGCCCTCACCGCCTTTACCATCTGGGATTACAAGACCGGCAGCGACTCAAGGTACGACCTTCTGGACCCGTTCAGGCAAGGGAGGTGCGTACAACCTCTTCTCTACCTCGAACTGGTAAGAGAACAACTACGGTCAGTCTACCCCGAGGCCAGAGTCGCCGGCTTCGGCTATTTCTTCCCGGGACGACGCGCTAGCCGGGAACGCTATTACTGGGGAGCACGAGAGCTGGAAAATGGCAGGAGCGTCCTGGCCAGGCTGTGTGAGATGCTGGCCACCGGCTGCTTCCCCTTCACTGACGACGCCAAGGACGCCCGTTACGGCGATTATCTTGATGCCTTCGGAGACATCACCGCCGCGGTGGAGGATATCGCACGCAAGCTGGACAATCCAGACAATACGGAGCTCGAACCTTTCCGGCAGCTGAGGAGGGCCGATTGAGATGAACGACAAGACGTCCCCTGCTGACCAGGACCAGCGCGACCTCATCCTCAACCTCCTCGACCGCAACATGCTGGTCGAGGCGGCAGCCGGCACCGGCAAGACCACCAGCATGGTAGGGAGAATGATAGCCCTGATCCGCACCGGATGCTGCGCCAGTGTCCGTTCCCTGGCGGCAGTGACTTTCACGCGCAAGGCCGCGGCAGAGCTGCGCGCCCGTTTTCAAGTGGAGCTGGAGCGCGCAGCACGTGAGGCACGCAACAGGACCTCCAGCGAGGAAGACGCCGGGTCGCCGGATGGCGAAAAGCAACAGGAGTGGGAACGGCTGGAGCAGGCACTCGCCGATATCGAACACTGTTTCGTCGGCACCATCCATTCCTTTTGCGGGCGGCTGCTCAGGGAACGTCCGGTGGAAGCGCGGGTGGACATCTCCTTCGCTGAGCTGGACGATGCCGCCGATCACCGCCTGCGCGAGGAGGCCTGGAGCGAGTTCTGCGCCCTGACTATTGCCACTGACCCAGAGGGCCTTCTCGGTGAACTGGATCGCCTGGGGCTGGGGCTGGGCACCCTCAAGCCGGCCTTCATGCGCTTCGCGGACTACCCGGATGTGAACACCTGGCCTATGCCCTGGGACGGCGCTCCCCTGCCGGACCTGGCCCCCGCCGTCCTCATCCTCAAGGAATACTTGAGCCATATGCGAGCCCTGACCCCGCTGCTTCCCCGCGACACCGGCAACGACAAACTCATACCGGAATACCGGCGCTTGCCACGCCTGGCCACCCACTACGACGACCTCAACCGTCCCGACCAGCTCATGGAGATGCTCGAGGAGTTCGACCGCGACCTCAAGCTGGTGCAGAAGGTATGGATGGAGAACGGCGCCTTCACGCGGGAAGAAGCCAAGGCCGAGAAGGAGAACTGGTACGATTTCCGACGAGACATCGCTGCTCCCCTCCTGCATGCCTGGCGGGTCCACCGCTACGCCCCGTTGATGCGGGTGATGTTCGCGGCGCGCGAGGTCTACGACCGCATGCGACGGGAGCGCGGCCTGCTCAACTTTCAGGATCTGCTACTCAAAGCGGCGACCCTTCTGCGCGACAAACCGCACGTGAGGGCTTACTTCGCGGAGCGCTTCTCCCACCTCCTGGTTGACGAGTTTCAGGACACCGACCCCATCCAGGCTGAAGTAATGCTCCTCCTCACCGCGCAAGACCCGGATGAGACCGACTGGCACCGCTGCCTGCCCCGTCCTGGCTCTCTGTTCGTGGTGGGCGATCCCAAGCAGTCTATCTACCGCTTCCGCCGGGCCGACATCGTCACCTACAACGAAGTCAAAGGGATAATCACCGGGGCATCAGCCGATGGCGGCAAAGGACTGCTGGTACGGCTCTCCACCAACTTCCGCTCCACGGCCTCCGTTATCGATTGGGTCAACCGGGTCTTCGAGCCTGAAGCCGGCGACAGCGGTGAAGAACCCGCATTGCCACTCCGCTTCCCCGCTACCGATACAGAGACGTCTCCCTCATACGTATCACTGATCCCCGGAAAGAACGAGGGCAACCAGGGCGAACTCTCAGGCGTGCAATCCCTCTACGTTGACATAAGCTTTAGTAATATGGAAGAAGCCGTAGAGTGGGAGTCGGACCTGATAGCCCGCTACATCCGGCATGCCCTGGACAGCGGGGCCACGGTGACACGCTCCGCGAAAGCCATTGAACAGGGAGTCCCGGAAACGGTGTCGCCCGACGATTTCATGATAGTCACCCGCACCCGCAGATACCTCAGTTGTTACGCTCGCGCGCTCCAGAGATATGGGGTCCCCCACCAGGTCACCGGCGGAACCGCCCTGAACGAAGTCGAGGAGTTGAAAATGCTCCACACCTGCCTGCGCGCCGCCACCCGGTCGGACGACCCGGTCGCCCTGGTGGCCGCCTTGCGCAGCGAGCTCTTCGGCGTAAGTGATGCCATGCTCTTCTCCCTGAAGAAAGCGGGTGGGCGATTCTCCTTCCACGCACCCCTGCCGGATTCACTCCCCGCAAGGGCGGCCGAAGCCCTGAGCGGCGCTTTCGATCTCCTCAGGACCTGCGAATCGTGGCTGGTAGCCATGCCTCCCATTACGGCCCTGGAAAAGATGGTGGACGGGCTGGGCCTGGCAGTCCTGGCATCCACCCATACCGGGGGCGATGTACAAGCGGGAAGCCTGGCCAAGGCCCTCGAGGTGCTGCGGGGCGCACAGGGCGAGATGTGGACCACCGCCCAGCTAGTCGAATACCTTGGTAGGCTTGTGGATCTGGAGGAGCCTTTTGACGGCATATCAGCCCGCTCCGGAGAGCGGCCCCTGGTGCGTGTTATGAACCTTCACAAAGTCAAAGGCCTGGAAGCGCCGGTGGTGTTTCTGGCCTGCCCATCCGGGGAATGGGAGTTCGGGGTTGAGCTGCATATCGACCGATCGGGACCGAACATCCTGGGCTACATGGGCATTTTCGGGGAGGGGCCGGGATTCAGCCGGGACCGCCTGATAGCTTGCCCGGTCGGCTGGGAAGAAGCATCGATGCTGGAGAAGGGGTTCCTCTCAGCGGAAGCCCTGCGCCTCCGTTACGTGGCCGCCACCCGGGCAGAGTCCGCTCTGGTAATCACCGAACGCACCGCGGACGGCAAAAACCGGTTCAATCCCTGGAAATACTTCCTGCCGTTCCTGGTACCGGAGAACGAACTGCCGGACCCTGGAGATCAAGCCGCCCCCGAAATCTATACCGTCACCGTCACCCTGGAAGAAGTCCAGGAGGCGCAAACCGGCATCACCAAGCGCCTGGCCTTTTCCGCCTCCCCCACCTTCGACGCCCGTGCCGCCAAGGAATATGCCCTCTCCAACCGCTCGGAAGGCCAGTTGGAAATTTCTCTAGCGGAAACCGCCGGAGAAGAGACATCCACCGAAGGCGAGCACGGGGTTGAATGGGGATCGGTGATCCACCTGCTGCTGGAGGCGGCCGCCATCGGACCCGAGGGCGACCTGACGCCACTGGCCGAAGCCGCCCTGGCAGAGAACGGCATGGACACGAGTCTGGCGCCCGCCGCCGTCGAGCTGGTCCGCTCCGTACTGAGCTCGGAGGTCTGGCAGCGTTCGAAGTCAGCCGAACAGGGCCTGGTTGAGGTCCCATTTCATTATTTACTTGTTGAAGATAACTCTCTCCCCGTTCTGCTTCGCGGAACCCTCGACCTGGCATTCAGGGAACAGGACGGGTGGGTGCTGGTGGATTATAAGACCGACCAGGCCGCCGGGGCAGACCGTCTGAAGACATTGGCCCGGCACTACGCGCCGCAGCTGCGCCTCTATGCCAGGGCCTGGGAATCCTGCACTCAGGAGCCCGTCAAGGAGATGCTGCTCTTCTTCATCGGGAGCGGGACCACTTGCGCCGTCAAGTAGCACCCCCCGGCTAGATCCCCAGGTAAGGGATGGAGAAGCCGAAGATGGAGCCTCCACCTGGGCGTGGATTACACCAGATGCGCCCCCCGTGCGTTTCCACGATCTCGGTGGCGATGTAGAGGCCGAGGCCCATACCGATGGAATGGTGAAGTACGTCCTCCACCTGGTAGAAGCGGTCGAATATCTTCAGGCGCTCGTTATCCGGCACGCCGATGCCACGGTCGAAGACCGAGACCACCTTCTCGCCACCCTTGTCCTCGACCTCCACTTCCACCAGGCCCCGGGGCGGAGAGAACTTCGCGGCGTTCTCCAGCAGAATCACCAGCAGGCGGTAGACCTTTTCCCTGTCCGCCTCGATCTCTCCGCGGTCACCGTTCAGCCTGGCCTCGAAGGTGATGTCGATATCCCGCATCTCCATCTCCCTTACGGCATGCTCGACCAGTTCTTCGAAGTTGAGGCGGGTCTTCATAAGAAGGAAGCTACCCTGCTCGATGCGGGAGGCGTCCATCAGTTCGTCCCCCAGCAGCGTCAGCCGATCGGTCGAGGTCTGCACCCTTCGCAAGCTGAGCAGCACAGATTCGGAGGGCTCCTCTTCCCCCAGTTCCTCTGCCAGCAACTCGAGGTATCCCTTGATCAGGGTTATGGGGTGGCGCAGCTCATGTGAGGCGATGGAGAGAAAGTCCCTCAGCTGCTTGGTGCGCTCCTCCAGGGTACGCTCGTAGATTCGCTCCCGGGTGATGTCGACCAGGGAGATGACAACGTTGTCGGTACCGGGCACCCGCGCCATGTTCCCCAGGGCGAACATCTCTTCGCCCGTGCGCTTGCGCATGTGCATGGGAAAACGCAGCGGCACCTGGGCCGGCCCTCGCAGGGCCTGTTCCAGGTTCTGCTCAAAAGCCTCTCTGTCCTCTTTGAGCACCATGTCAGCCAACTGCCTCCCATCCTCCAGGGCCTGCCTGGAAAGGCCGGTGATCCCCGCGAACTCCTGGTTGGCGAAGGAGATGACGCCTTCGGCATCCAGGGTACACATAGCCGTTCCGGTCGCCTCGAAAACAGCCCGGTACTTTTCCTCGGAAGTACGCAAGGCCTCCTCAACCATCCTGCGTTCGGTGATGTCGCGCACCAGCCCGATAAAACCCCGCGGCTGCTTATCGGAATCAAGCACCAGGGAAGCACTCATCTCCACCGGTATGATCGTCCCGTCTCGTCGCTCCATCTTGAGCTCGATGTTTTTGTTTGCATCGCCCACGGGAGCTTTCCGGTATAAAAGGTAAAGCCTCTCCCGGTCTTCGACCAACACATGCTCGAAGAAGTTCTCTCCCACCATCTGCTCGGGCGAAGCATAACGGAAGGTGGCGGCGGCCGATTGGTTGGCGACCAGCACGTTTGTCTCCAGGTCGGTAAGGACGATAGCGTCCGGGGAGGTCTCCACCAGCTGCCGGTAGAGCTCTTCGCTTTCCTTCAGGGCATGGACCGCCTTCTGGCGGGCCGCGATATCCCCGGAAATCGCCTCGCCCATGATATTGAAGGTGTCGGCCAACCGCCCGATCTCATCCTTCGTCTTTACCTCTACACGGTAATCGAAATCGCCCTTGCCGATGGACTCGGCCCCGTCCGTGAGTTGCCGGATGGGACGGGTGAGGGTCCTGGAGAACAATAAACCGATCAGGAATACCAGCACGAAGATAAGGAGTGAAAACGTGACGATGCGGAGCTGAAGGCGGTTGATCAGCATGAACGCCTCTTGCTCCTCCTGCACAACCAGTACCCTCCAGCCCGCGGGAGCCGCCTGCTCCTCCGGACTCACCCCGCTCTCCGCGTAATATACTCCTACAATCCGGCGCCCTTCCTCGTCCTCGTAATCAAGGAGTTCCGCTTGCTCACGAATCCCTGTAAGCACCTCGGGGTTGGCCGGGTACAGGATCAGGTTCTTGTCCGGATAAGCGATGTCACGGTCGAATTCGTCGATCAGATAAACGTAACCTGTTTCCCCTATCTTCATCTGGTCGGTCACGGCCCACAGTTCCTCCATGTTCAGCTGCAAGGCTATCACCGAGCTCACTCCGCCAGAGGAATCGAGAACCGGCGCAGTAAAAGTGATGACCATCTTGAAAGGGTCGGTGATGGCATAGACGCTGGATACGGAGGGCCTGCCGGCCGCAGCCTCCTTGAAGGCCGTCCGGTCCTTCCAGCTTCCGCGAAAACTGTAGTCGGTCGAGGTTATCACCACTCCGGCAGGATCAATCAGGGTGATGTCCTCGTATTCATACAGGATCTCCTTCTTGGCCTGCAATTCAGCCCTCTTCACGTCGGGGGAAACATCCGAAGCGATTATGGGGTTCCCGGCCAGCAGTAAGGTGTCGCTCCGCCCGCTGTTCATCACCCTGGATACCGAGTAATACTGATCCTGGGCCATCTCCCCGAAATGCGAGATCACGTCGTCGCGCAGGCGAGATTTTGCCAGGCTCACGGATACGAGCAAGACGCTGATGATGGAGATCGAGGCGATCACCAGGAATGCGATGATGATCTTCCATTGTATGGTGACCCTCAAGTACCATCAACCTCGCTTCCGCCGGCCCGCAGCTTCATATCGTTAAAGATGCGCTGGTAATAGCTTCCACTTTCGCCCAGATCGATATAGGGTTCTCCCCGGTCCAGGTCAGCTGCGTCGGGCAAGGTCGTGGCCTTATTCGCAAGCAGTTCCTCGGCGCCTTCGACCGGGGTTCCGTAAAAGAAAGTGGAGGCGGAGCGGGCACTGATGTCCGGGCGGCAGAAGAAGTCGATTAGTGCATAAGCCGCCGCCTCGTTCCTGGTGTTGGAACTGATGACCATGCTTTCCAGCCATATGCCGTACCCTTCCTCGGGGAGGACGAACCGGATGTCGTCCCTGCCCCCCGCCAGGTATTCGACGTCCCCGCCATAAGCCTCGGCAATCCAAAGCTCACCATCCTTGACCTTCTCAATAAGCTCCATGGTCTCCCCGAACTTCACGCCGTTGTCCGCAAGTTGCTGGGCTGCGGTCTCCGCCATCACCAGGTCGGCGGGGTTGGTTGTGTTGATGGGTATATCCCCTTGCAGCATTACCGGCAACATGGCTTCACGCACGTCGTCAAGCAGACCGATGCGGCCCTGGTAGCGCGCATCCCACATGGCTCGCCAGCTGTCGGTCCCGGACGGGACGTAACTGGTGTTGATGACCATCCCGGTGGTGCCCCATTGGTAGGGAATGCCGTACTCGCCCTCCGGGTCGAAGATGGGCACCTTACTGAATATCTCCTGAACGCCCTGACTATGTGGAAGCATCCCCTTGTCGAGTTCACGTATGGTGCGCAGTTCGTTCATGCGAGGGATGAGGTCGGCATCGAGTATGATCACGTCGAAGTCTGCCGGGGTGGACTGCACCCGGGCAATCATCTCGTCGGTGGTCTCGTATTCGACCAGTTCAACTTGTATCCCCGTCTCCGCCTCGAAGTCGGCGATCACGGAGAGGTCGGTGTAGTCTTTCCAGTTGAAAAGGCGCACCACTCCGGAAGGAGGTGCGGTGCCTGCCGGCTGTCCAGCATCTCCCCCGCCACAGCCACCCAGGACAAGGCCGAGGAAAATGAGACCTACGAGAATGGACATGAAGCGATGCTTCACCACCATACCGAATACCCCTATGTTGAATCGGGCTCGCCTTCTTTGTTACATATTATAACTTTAGTGACCCGGACTCATCCAGAGCCGTCGATACCCTCCGGATACCAGGCCTCTTCGGGGTATTCGGCCAGCTGGATGAGGATACCCAGCGCGTCCCGCGGGTGGATAAAGGCTTCCTTCCAGGCGGGGTTGGAGTCGTCGATGTCGAAGCATTCGATACCCATGCCCTTGAGGTGCTCAACCGCGGCATGCAGGTCGGTGACCTTGAGGGTGACGTGGTGAATGCCTTCCCCCCGCTTCTCTATGAAGCGGTTGATGAAGTGGTCGGGCGAGGAAGCCCAGACCAGTTCGAGCATGGAAGCGTTTCCCAGCAGGTAGGTGGAAAAGAAGAAGGATCCCCACTCCACCTCGTTGACCTTGACCGCGCCCAGCGCGTCCCGCAGGAAGGCGGCGGCCGCCTGGTGGTCCCGCACGGCGATGCCGAAGTGGTCGACCTTCTCCACCCAGTCATAGCGTTTCAGATCCATTTAGGAAAACTCCTCCTTGAGGCGGTCCAGCGCCAGGTAGATCACCGGGCAGACCAGGTAGTTGGAGCTGAGGTTTTCCAGCTGCGTCTTGCAGTCCACGGCCAGCGAGTAGGGGTACTCGCTGCAGCATTCAGGGCGAGACTCGTAGTGCTTGCACATCTTGTTGCGTGCGAGGAAAGGGCAGGGAATACGGTCGAAGCACTGGTCGCCATCCTCGTTGCGGGCCACGTAGGCGGTGCGGAAGTCGGAGCGTGTCATGCCCACTGTCTTAGCCATGCGCCCCACGTCCTCGGTGCCAATCACCACGTAGGCTTCGGTGCAGCAGGCGGCGCAGGTGGTGCAGTCGAAGTGGGCCATCATCTCCTCCAGCAGCTGCTTAAAGCGTTTATCCAGTCTGGTGGCGGACGGCCCCTTCTCGCCCAGCCATTCGCAGAAGGCGTCCATCTCCTTCTCGCGCCCGGCGGCCTGCTTCTTTAGAATCTTTATATCGGTTTCCATACCTCTGCCTTTCGGGTTGCGGGTGGGGCCATGACGTCACAACACCGCACATTCTACCAAAAACCTGTCACTGTGAGCATGAAGCGAAGCAATCTAATATTTCATTGCATGATGCAGTTCATATGAGTATCATATACTGGTTGTCTAGAATGGTATTTGATGATATGTGAGCCCCCATCGTCTAGCGGCCTAGGACACCGCCCTTTCAAGGCGGCGGCGCGGATTCGAATTCCGCTGGGGGCACCATTTGAATTGAATCGCCCTGGAAGGGGATTTATACTTAGACAGTGAGTTCGATCGCGGAGCCGTGGTGTAGCCTGGTTAACACGCCGGCCTGTCAAGCCGGAGATCGCGGGTTCAAATCCCGTCGGTTCCGCCAGTTTATTCGCCCCACGCGGGGTTGATATAGGGATTGCATGGTGAGGTAGCTCAGTTGGTAGAGCACTGGACTGAAAATCCAGGTGTCGGCGGTTCAAGTCCGCCTCTCACCACCAGAAGAACAGCAGGTCAGATGCCATATTATCTGACCTGCATTATTTTGCTCGCTAAGCTTGAGGTTTCCGTGCCACCTATAGCCATTTGGATCAGCGAGGTTGTCAACGCGGCGGAGAAAACTGAAGTACCACATTTTGAATCTTGTATACAAACGGAGCTGTAACGTTGGTACTCAACGTTGTTGCGTTGCTGGACGATATAATGAGAGTGCTGCGCCGGGGATCCAGGCGGCACTGACCAGCTGACACCAGGCACCAGTATTTGAACTATTGCGATCCGGCAAGTCTCGAGGAGGTATGAACGTGAAGAAGGCCAGTCTCTCCTTTATGATGGTCGCATCCGTTGCGCTCGTCTTCGCCGTGATCTTGTCGGGCGCTCCCGGCGTCCTCTCTTTTCCGGGATGGTCCGAGCCGGTCAGCGTATCCATCGAAGGCATGACGGATATCGGTGACTTGGATTATCTCATGGATCCATACGGGAACACCATCTACGTGCTGTGGACGGCCAAGGGGACATCGCTGTATACGAATGTCTATTACTCGGAAAACAAGGGCGAGGTCTGGTCAGAGCCATACATGGTCTCGAGCGGGTTCGATAATGCCTACAATCCGAGGATGGCAATCGAAATAAGTGGTGTTCTGCACGTGGTCTGGACCGAGTACTCGGCAGAGGCGCATTCCGATTCCATCTTTTACAGGTCACTGGGAGATGGCGGATGGTCGTTCTCCGTCAATATCTCGCTCAACGGTGAATCCGTGGACAACTCTGATGCGGATGTGGCCGTCGATGCCAGTGGGCGGCCGCACGTGGTCTACAGCGGCACTTACTCCGGCGACCGCAAGATATATTACGTATCGGGTACAGGCTACGGGTGGTACCCTCCGGTCAGGATCTCGGGAAGCTATACCGACGGCCAGGATCCTCGGATATCCATCGTCGAGATTGATTGTTGCGTCGTCGCATGGTACTGCACCGACGCCGGCGAGGGCAAGGTTATCTGTACGACAAGAGATATGTATGGCGTCTGGCACGGGCCCCAGGTGATCTCCGGAAGCGAGCCGGGATATATACCGACACTTGAAGTAGATGCGGCTGGCGGGATGCATGTCATGGTGAGTGTCCTGTCCGATCCCAATCGTGTCTACTACATCTCGAACACCGGGAGTGGCTGGTCTTCTCCCGTCAACCTGGCAGCGGGCTTGACCGATATCAATAACGCGACCATGGTGGTGAGCCCTGACGGACAACCACACGTCATCTGCAGCGGATACCTGGGTTCCGTGTCCGGCATCTTCTACTGGACCAATCCCGGCAGCGGCTGGACCGAGGCTGTCAATATAAGCCCGGGTACCGATAATTACTTTGCAGATATGGCACTCGGGCCCGACGGGCTGGCGCATGCCATCTGGGTGCAGAGCACGGGTTCCCACGTCGAACTCTGGTATTCGAGGGACACCGGGGACGGCTGGTCCGAGCCGGTCCTCGTATCCGACTGCTCCGAGTCCTATCCGAAGCTTGCCGTCGACTCACTCGGCAATCCTCACGTAATCTGGAACGGCATAAACAACGAAACGATCGACCTGGATGCCCTCCTCTACTCGGCCGACATCCGCTCCTTCAGCCCCTGGTACCTCGCTGAGGGCTCGACCGACGGCGGCATGGAGACCTTCGTGCTGGTGCAGAATCCCAGCCCGACCGGAGCCTGGGTCGACGTGACCTTCATGACCGGGGTGGGGCCGGTGGCACCTTCAGAGCTGAAGGCTGTTTATATCCCCGGCAACTCCCGGGTTACCTTCAAGGCGAACGATTACGTAACCGACTACGACATCTCGACCAAGGTGACTCCCACCGGCGGCCCGGTCATCTGCGAGCGCGCCGTCTACGGCAACGAGCGCACCTGGGCGCACGACTCCATTGGCGTGATGGAACCGGCCGCCCAATGGTTCCTCGCCGAGGGCTCTACCGACGGCGGCATGGAGACCTTCGTGCTGGTGCAGAACCCGAACGATACCGATGTCGACGTAAGCCTCTCTTTCATGACCGGTTCGGGCGTCGTCTCCCCGGAAAAGCTGCAGAGCTTCCCAGTCGCCGCGAACTCGCGCGTTACCTTCAAGGCGAACGATTACGTGACCGACTACGACGTCTCGACCGCGGTCAAGTCGTCGGGGGGAGACGTCATCTGCGAGCGCGCCGTCTACGGCAACGAGCGCACCTGGGCGCACGACTCCATTGGCGTGATGGAACCGGCCGCCCAATGGTTCCTCGCCGAGGGCTCTACCGACGGCGGCATGGAGACCTTCGTGCTGGTGCAGAACCCCAACGGCGACCCGGCCACTGTCGACCTCGATTTCATGACCTCCGCGGGCATCGTGCCCGGGCCGGACCCGGTAACGGTTCCGCCCGGCTCCCGCTATACCTTCAAGGCCAACGACTGGGTGGCCGATTTTAACATCTCCAGCGTCGTCGAGAGTGACCTCCCGGTCATCGCGGAGCGCTCGGTCTACGGCAACGACCGCGCGTGGGCCCACGACTCCATCGGCGCCGTCCAGGCCAGGCCGCTGTGGTTCCTCGCCGAGGGCTCTACCGACGGGGGGATGGAGACCTTCGTGCTGGTGCAAAATCCCAACGGCGCAGAGGTCGGCGCCGACATCGAGTTCATGACCCCCGACGGGCTGGTGAGCCCGGCAGAGCTGCAGGATGTGAAGATCCCTGCCTACTCTCGGGTCACCTACAAGGTCAACGATTACGTGGTCAACTACAACGTATCAACCAGGGTTGAGGCGAGCGGCGCTGGGGTCATTTGTGAACGCTCCTTGTACGGCAACGAGCGCACCTGGGCGACCGATTCCATAGGCTTCGCCCCCTGATCGTCAACGTCGGGGTCAGGTGAGATTGACGACCGGCGCCTGGTAGAGAAACGCGAATGCCGAGTGTGTCATCAAAACCACTCTGCGCCGTCTTGCCGGCAATCGGCCCTGGCGCGTTCTCTGTGGGGGGCGAATCCGACGTCATCGTCGTTTCACCGTTGATAAGCTCGTATCCCTTTCCCCCGCCTTTCTGTGGGGTAGCCCAAGCAAATGATAAAATGCCTATAGGAAGGACCTACTTACACCCATAAGGAGATTTCCCGAAATGGACATTCCACGGATCTTCAACGTCACCGAAAGTGCTCACCGCATCCATAACCCGTTCACACCCGAAAAGCTCGCCACTCTCGGCGCGGCGCTGCGTCTGGAAGCGGGGACCCGAGTGCTCGACCTCGGCAGCGGTTCGGGGGAGATGCTGTGCACCTGGGCACGCGATTACGGAGTCACCGGCACCGGCATCGACATGAGCCAGCTGTTCACCGAGCAAGCGAAACTCCGCGCTGAAGAACTCGGCGTCGCTGATCAAGTCAAGTTCATCCATGGCGATGCTACCGGCTACGTCTCGGACGACAAGGTTCGGTGTGGCAGCCTGTCTCGGCGCTACATGGATTGGTGGAGGAGTCACCGGCACTATCGAGCTTCTGGCGCAAAGCCTCCGCACCGGAGGGATCATCCTCATCGGCGAGCCCTACTGGCGGCAGTTACCGCCGACGGAAGATATTGCCAGGGGGTGTCTTGCCGGCTCGATCTCCGACTTTCTCATGCTTCCGGAACTTCTCGCGTCTTTCGGCCACCTTGGCTACGACGTCGTGGAAATGGTTTTATCGGACCAGGACGGCTGGGACAGATACGAGGCGGCAAAATGGCTCACCATGCGCCGATGGCTTGAAGCTAATCCCGACGCCGAGTTCGCCAAAGATGTTCGAGCCAAACTGACCTCGGAACCCGAGCGCTACGCCGCTTACACACGTGAATACCTGGGTTGGGGTGTGTTCGCGCTGATGAAGCGATGATGAGCTGCGGCATGCAAGCGAAGGATAGGCAATTAAGCTGCTAGCTTGCGAGGTGCGTGGCGAAGGGGTGGCGCAGGGTGTGGGGGGTTATTTGTCTTTCCAGTTCCACCATTTCAGCTTGTCCGGGTCATGCGTCTCTTCGGTGGCATAATAGACTGCGCATCGGAAGACGTACAGCACGCATCTGTCGAGCTGTTGCCCTCTGACGCTGCATAGTCTCGCGTAAAGCTCTTCGGGGTCCTTTCCATTCAGGTCGTCGACTCTGCTTATTCCGAGCAGGTTCAGGTCCTCGGCGGTCTTCGGTCCTACCCCAGGAATCTCAAAAAGTTGGTTCATGCGCTATAGCTCCTCTAACTTGATGCTCACTGCACACTTGGCCTCTTACCATTTTAACGCTAAATGAGTTGGGCTTGAGGTCTTCGAGGCCGAGGCCCCCCAGGAAACCAGCGTATCGGTGGGAGCATCTTCCAGCCTGACCCTGAACATGGGGGACATCATCGGTGCCAAGGGCGCCTCAATCAAGGTCTCTTCAGAAAAGAACATCATCTGCGAGCGGGCCATGTACCGCAACTGGAGGGGAACCGGCACCGACACGGTTGGAGGGTACGCGGACTGAGGCATAGCGCTCGCGCGCAGGATTATGGATTTTATCGCGTCCAGCATCAGCATCACCTGGTAATAATTATTGCCGTTATTAGCAACTACAGAAAACCACCAGCAATATCCGGCTACTATAAGTATTACCTGTTCGAGGGTCATAATGATCCGGGAGTCATCACAATAAGTCCACCTCTTGCCGCCATAAAACCCCAGAACGGCGCGCATCAAAACTTCATCATGCTGCCTAACATGAGGAAGAGCCCCGTGAGAAAAGTCCCCGCCATCGCCCCGTAGTTCGGGCTTTCCTTGAAGGGGAACAACAACCCGATCAACGACGCGACCACTACCACGAACGCGGTGAGCCCGTAAAGCCATCCCGGGCTGCGGGGCAGCCAGAAGTCGTTTGTGATGCATTTCACCATGAGCACCCCGGACGAGAAGAGGCAGCATAAGCCCCCGAAAGCCAGGATGACGATACCTTGCGGCGTCTCGTAGCCGGAGTAAACTCTGGGTGCACCATAAAAGGTCAGGAAGCATAACACTACCGTTATGGCCGACGACACCCATGCTATGAAGTCCCCGATCGGCTTGGCGGCATAATGCCTCATCAATCTGATCTCGAACTTGTCCTCTACCCCGATCATGAGTTACCACCCTCCAAGCATTCCATTTACCCTTCACGGCACGATCTGGCTGCCGCTTCCCCTATATTTCTGGAAGAACCCGTCTACTCCCCCCCCCAAAGCCTATCATTCGATATACTGGGCTTTCAGTTCCTTTTTCAGTATCTTGCCCGTGGCGGTACGAGGCAGAGCCTCCACGAAGACGACCTTCTTGGGCACTTTGTACTTGGCCAGCCTCTCCTTACAAAACGTTATGACCTCCTCCTCGGTGACCTCCCTACCCGGCGTGGCGACCACCACGGCCAGCCCCACCTCGCCCCATTTATCGTCCGGGATGCCGATGACCCCGGCATCCGCAAGCTTCTCGAAGGCCATGAGCACGTCCTCAACCTCGGCGGGATAGACGTTCTCTCCCCCGCTGATGTACATGTCCTTACGCCGGTCGACCAGGAAGAGGTAGCCTTCGTCGTCGACGTACCCCATGTCCCCGGTATGCAGCCATTCGTCGGTGATGGTCTCCGCCGTGGCCTCGGGGAGCTTCCAGTACTCGCGGATGACGTTGGGGCCCTTGACCCACACCTCGCCCATCTCTCCCACGGGCAGGTCTGCTCCATCCATGCCCATGATGCGGATATCGGTGTGGAAGACAGGCTTTCCGCACGAGCCCAGTTTGCGCAGGGCGTCCTCCCCCCGCAGGGCGGTGATGGCACTGGTGGTCTCAGTCATACCGTAACCCTGGTTAAAAACGACGTCGTGGTTCAGCCAGGTTTCGATGAGCGGCCTGGGTATAGGAGCGCCGCCGGAGATGAAGAACCGCACGCTGGAATAATCGGTGGTGCCGAATTCCGGCATCTGGGTCATCAACAGGAACATCACAGGGATACCGAACATCATGGTGACCTTTTCCTTCTCGATCAGCTGCAGCAGCTCAGACGGGTTGAAGAAGCGCTGGATAACCATCCGGGCGCCCGCGTAGATCATGGGAAAGGCGGAGATCGCCAGGCCCCCGATGTGGAAGAGCGGGGCGGTGACCATGCTCACGTCGGTGTTGGCGAAGGCGTACATATGGATCGCGTTGATGGCGTTCCACTGGGAGTTGCCGTGCAGGATGGCCGCCCCCTTGGGCTTGCCCGTCGTCCCTGACGTGTACATGATGAACTGGTAGTCGTCCATCCCCACTTCGGCGTCGGGGACCGGCTCCTCGTCCGTCTTCCCCTTCATCCATTCCTCGAGCAACGGGTCCGAGGCCGATCCTCCCTCCAGCTCGCACAGGTAATGCTTTATCGACGGCACCTTACCCCTCAGCGCCTCGGCCGTCTCCAGGAACTCGGGCGAGTAGATCAGGGCGATGGGCGAGGAGTCGTTGAGGATGTACTCCAGCTCTATCGGGGACAGTCGGAAGTTCAAAGGTACCATGATCCCGCCCAGCTTGCTCAGGGCCAGCAACACCTCGAGGAAGAAGTTGCTGTTGGCCATGAGCGCCGCCACGCGCACCCCTTTCCTCACGCCCAACTCCTGGAACGCGTGGGCCAGGCGGTTGATCCTGGTGTTGAATTCGCTATTGGTCAGGGTAAGGTCGCCGTACCTGAGACAGATCTTGTCAGGATATCGCGCCGCCCACCTGGTAGGCCATTCACCGATGTTCACGTTGATTCCCCCTTTCCAGCCGTGAGATCCGAATATCTATTCTTGCGTTCTAAAATCCAACTTGCAGATGTGCGGATTCTTGAGCCAGCATATGTTGTACGGTGGTTAGTGTATAGACATGAAACTTCTACATTATTTTAGAAAAACTTCTATTGAGTACCCTTAAAAAACATCCTTCATAAACCCACCTTTGAAGTTGAGAAAACCAGATTACGGGCATGCCTCGATCGCCGCATGCATGTTCTTGCCGGTGGGTTGACGGGTCAAGCAAAGCTTCTAATAGGCGGGTGTCTCGGTCCGTGCGCTGCTTGCCCGTGTCCCTGTATCTGCCCACTATCGGTTCCGGGTTTAGCGTCCTTGATAGAAGTATCTCTATAAAATTATAGAAGTTTCCTGTCTATGCGCTCATCGTCGCAAAGCATATGCTGGCACTGTGTATTTATGCAATCGACATAGTTTTTTTGCCGCTGCACTGGCCGGCAGAGAATGCCGCGGGCGGGGATACATACAGGTACACCAAGGGAGGCGTCATGAGCGATCTGTTCCAGCCAGTACACGAGGACTTCCGCAAATCCTTGAGGGAGTTCATCGAGAACGAGTTGCTGCCCCACGCCGACGAGTGGGAGGAGGCTGAGGACTTCCCCTACGAGTATTTCAAGAAGATGGGCGACCTGGGCTTTCTGGGAATGCAGTACCCCGAGGAGTTCGGGGGGGACGATGACCTGCTGGCCGAAGCGGTATTCCACGAGGAGTTGATGCGCTGTAACTCGGGCGGTGTGGCGGCGACCATAGGGGCCCACGTCGCCATCGCCATGCCCCAGGTCAACAAGTTCGGTACTCCCGAGCAGAAACAGAGATACCTGGTGCCAGGGATCAAGGGGGAGAGCATCGGCGCGCTGGGCATCACCGAGCCGGGAGGCGGCTCGGACGTCGCTGGCATGACCACCTACGCCGTGCGCGACGGATCCGGCTGGGTCATCAACGGCTCCAAGACCTTCATCACCAACGGCTGCAAGTGCGACTGGGTGGTGGTGGCGGCCAAGACCGACAGGAACAAGGGCTACGGGGGTGTCTCCCAGTTCCTGGTGGACCGCGGGACCCCCGGCTTCGAGACCTCCAGGAAGCTCAAGAAGCTGGGCTGGAAGGCCTCGGACACCGGGGAGCTCTCCTTCATGGACTGCCGGGTGCCGGCCGACGCCCTGCTGGGAGAGGAGAACAAGGGCTTCTTCCAGATCATGGCCAACTTCGCCTGGGAACGCCTGACCCTGGCCATGGGCGCGGTGAGCGGCGCGGAGGCGCTGCTGGAGGAGACCATCGCCTACGCCAAGGAGCGCGAGGCCTTCGGGCAGCCCATCATTAAGTTCCAGGTCATCTCCCACAGCCTGGCGGACATGGCCACCCAGATCGAGGCAGCCCGGCGGGCGCCGGATTAAAACTTCATCATGCTGCCGAACATGAGGAAGAGCCCCGTGAGAAAGTCCCCGCCATCGCCCCGTAGCTCGGGCTCTCCTTGAAGGGGAACAACAACCCGATCAACGACGCGATCACTACCACGAACGCGGTGAGCCCGTAGAGCCATCCCGGGCTGCGGGGCAGCCAGAAGTCGTTTCTGATGCATTTCACCAGGAGCACCCCGGACGAGAAGAGGCAGCACAAGCCCCCGAAAGCCAGGATGACGATACCTTGCGGCGTCTCGTAGCCGGAGTAAACTCTGGGTGCACCGTAAAAAGTCAGGAAGCATAACATTACCGTTATGGCCGACGACACCCATGCTATGAAGTCCCCGATCGGCTTGGCGGCATAATGCCTCATCAATCTGATCTCGAACTTGTCCTCTACCCCGATCATGAGTTACCACCCTCCAAGCATTCCATTTACCCTTCACGGCACGATCTGGCTGCCGCTTCCCCTATATTTCTGGAAGAACCCGTCTATCTCCCCCCAAAGCCTATCATTCGATATACTGCGCTTTCAGTTCCTTTTTCAGGATCTTGCCCGTGGCGGTACGGGGCAGAGCCTCCACGAAGACGACCTTCTTGGGCACTTTGTACTTGGCCAGCCTCTCCTTACAGAACGTTATGACCTCCTCCTCGGTGACCTCCTTACCCGGCGTGACGACCACCACGGCCAGCCCCACCTCGCCCCACTTGTCGTCCGGGATGCCGATCACCCCGGCGTCCGCGAGCTTCTCGAAGGCCATGAGCACGTCCTCAACCTCGGCGGGATAGACGTTCTCTCCCCCGCTGATGTACATGTCCTTACGCCGGTCGACCAGGAAGAGGTAGCCTTCGTCGTCGACGTACCCCATATCCCCGGTATGCAGCCATTCGTCGGTGATAGTCTCCGCCGTGGCTTCGGGGAGCTTCCAGTACTCGCGGATGACGTTGGGGCCCTTGACCCACACCTCGCCCATCTCTCCCGCGGGCAGGTCTGCTCCATCCATGTCCATGATGCTGATATCGGTGTGGAACACCGGCTTTCCGCACGAGCCCAGTTTGCGCAGCGCGTCCTCCACCCGCAGAGCGGTGATGGCGCTGGTCGTCTCGGTCATGCCGTAGCCCTGGTTAAAAACGACGCCGTGGTTCAGCCAGGTTTCGATGAGCGGCTTGGGTATGGGAGCGCCGCCGGAGATGAAGAACCGCACGCTGGAATAATCGGTGGTGCCGAATTCCGGCATCTGGGTCATCAACAGAAACATCACCGGGATACCGAACATCATGGTGACCTTTTCCTTCTCGATCAGCTGCAGCAGCTCGGACGGGTTGAAGAAGCGCTGGATCACCATCCGGCCGCCCGCGTAGATCATGGGAAACGCGGATATCGCCAGGCCCCCGATGTGGAAGAGCGGCGCGGTGACCATGCTCACGTCGGTGTTGGCGAAGGCGTACATATGGATCGCGTTGATGGCGTTCCACTGGGAGTTGCCGTGCAGGATGGCCGCCCCCTTGGGCTTGCCCGTCGTCCCTGACGTGTACATGATGAACTGGTAGTCGTCCATCCCCACTTCGGCGTCGGGGACCGGCTCCTCGTCCGTCTTCCCCTTCATCCATTCCTCGAGCAACGGGTCCGAGGCCGATCCTCCCTCCAGCTCGCACAGGTAATGCTTTATCGACGGCACCTTGCCCCTCAGCGCCTCGGCCGTCTCCAGGAACTCGGGCGAGTAGATCAGGGCGATGGGCGAGGAGTCGTTGAGGATGTACTCCAGCTCTATCGGAGACAGTCGGAAGTTCAAAGGCACCATGATCCCGCCCAGCTTGCTCAGGGCCAGCAACACCTCGAGGAAGATGTTGCTGTTGGCCATGAGCGCCGCCACGCGCGCCCCTTTCCTCACGCCCATCTCCTGCAACGCGTGGGCCAGTCGGTTGATCCTGGTGTTGAATTCGCTATTGGTCAGAGTGAGGTCGCCGTACCTGAGACAGATCTCGTCAGGATATCGCGCCGCCCACCTGGTCGGCCATTCACCGATGTTCACGTTGATTCCCCCTTTCCAGCCGTGAGATCCGAATATCTATTCTTGCGTTCTAAAATCCAACTTGCAGATGTGCGGATTCTTGAGCCAGCATATGTTTGTACGGTGGTTAGTGTATAGACATGAAACTTCTATATTATTTTAGAAATTTTTCTATTGAGTGGATTGACGGGTCAAGCAAAGCTTCTAATAGGCGGGCGTCTCGGTCGTGCTCCAGCGGGGTTTGGCTTGAGCCTCATATGCTGACAGCCGGCTCGGATGTCGCCAGCCTGACCACCTACGCGGTGCGCGACGGCTCCGACTGGGTCTTGAACGGCTCCAAGACCTTCATCACCAACGGCTGCAAGTGCGACTGGGTGGTGGTGGCCGCCAAGACCGACAGCGAGAAGGGCTACGGCGGCATCTCCCAGTTCCTGGTGGACCGGGGGCTCCCGGCTTCGAGACCTCCAGGAAGCTGAAGAAGCTGGGCTGGAAGGCCTCTGACACCGGGGAGCTGTCCTTCATGGACTGCCGGGTGCCGGCCGACGCCCTGCTGGGCGAGGAGAACAAGGGCTTCTTCCAGATCATGGCCAACTTCGCCTGGGAGCGCATGACCCTGGCCCTGGGCGCGGTGAGCGGCGCGGAGGCGCTGCTGGAGGAGACCATCGCCTACGCCAAGGAGCGCGAGGCCTTCGGGCAGCCCATCATCAAGTTCCAGGTGATCGCCCATTCCCTGGCGGACATGGCCACCCAGATCGAGGCGGCCCGCCGCCTGACCTATCACGCCCTGGACCTGCACGTGCAGGGGAAGAACCCCATCAAGGAAGTGTCCATGGCCAAGCTCTTCGCCTGTGACATGGCCTGCAAGGTGGCCGACGACTGCCTGCAGATCTTCGGTGGTTACGGCTTCATGGACGAATACCCGGTATCCCGGGCCTTCCGGGACACGCGCCTGGGGCCCATCGGGGGCGGCACGCGCGAGATCATGCGGGAGATCATCGGCAAGACCATCGGCCTCTGAGCAACTTCTCTTTATCCGCGCTTCAGATGATCTTGTCCTCCTTGAGCACCGCGGCGAGCTTGGCGCCCGCTTCCTCGGGGCTTTCCCCTTCCACCAGGCGGCATCGCCGCTCGCGGTTGGGAGCGGCCAGCGCGGTTATCTCGGTCAGGCCGAGGCTACCCGGGTCCACGCCGAGGTCGGCAGCGGTCAGGGTCTCGGTCGGGAGGGTCTTTGCTTTCTTGATAGCCATCAGGCTCGGGTAGCGCAGGTCCCCCACCTCGTGGCTGATGGTTACCAGCAGGGGCAGGGAAGCCTCGACCACTTCGTAGCCGTCGGGCAGCATGGTCTCTAAGCGGGCCTTGCCGTCGGTGACTTCGACCTTGCCGGCCACGGAGACGGCGGGGAGGTTGAGGAGCTGGGCCAGACCCAGCCCGACCTGCCCGGCGTTGGTGTCGGCCGCCTGCCGCCCGGTGAGGATGAGGTCAAAGGGGCCGACCTTGTTGACGGCCGCCGCCAGGACCGATGCGGTGGCGAAGGCGTCGAGGGCTTCCTGGTTGCAGGAGGCGTCGTCCACCGTCACCAGCCTGTCGGCGCCGGAGGCCAGGGCCTTGAGCATGACCGCCTTGGAGAGGTTGGAGCCCACCGAGAGCAGGGTGACGGTGCCGCCCGCCGCTTCCTTGACGCGGATGGCCGCTTCCAGCGCGTTCTCGTCGAAGGGAGAAAGCACCGGGGGAATGCCCTTGGGGATGACCTTCTTGGCCGTGGAGTCCACCTCGAAAGCGGAAGGAGGGCCTTCCGGGATCGGGAACCTGCTTGACACAGACCAGGATGTTAAGTTCCGCCATGTTCATCAACCCCCCACTATCGCTTTATACTTTGGCACTGAAGGCGGGGAGCACCTGCTGCCATTCACCTACCACGCCGTAGTCGGATACCTTGAAGATGTAGGCCTCGGGGTCCTTGTTGATGGCCACGATGACCTTGGAATCGGACATGCCCGAGAGGTGCTGGCTGGAGCCGGAGATGGCCACGGCCACGTAGACCTCGGGCGAGACGATCTTGCCGGTGATACCCACCTGCTGGGTGGAAGGCCACCAGCCCGCGTCCACCGGGGGTCGGGAAGCGCCGACCGCCGCGCCCAGCGAGCGGGCCAGGTCGCGCAGCTGCTCGAAGGCCTCCGGGCTCGCCCATGCCGCGGCCGCCGGAGATGATGACCTTGGCCTCTTCCAGGCGGATGTCCTCTCCCGCCTCGGCTACCTTCTCCTTGATGGCGATGCGCGGCGCCGAGGGCGGCTTCCACTCGACCTTGACGATCTCGCCCTGGCGGGAGGCGTCGGGCGCCGGCGGGTCGCCGATGCCCGGGCGCACCGTGGCGAGCGTGGGCCCTCCCTTGGAGACGTACACGGCCATGGCGTTGCCGCCGTAGATGGGCTTGGTGCAGACCAGCTTCGCCGTTCTTGAATCCGAGAGCCACCACGTCGGTGGTCAGCCCGGTTTTGAGCGCGAAGGCCAGGCGCGGGCGCCAGGTCCATCCCGATGGTGGTGTGGCCCAGCAGCACCGCCGAGGGCGCAGGCTGTCTCTCGATTATCTTCTACCAGCGCGGCCACGTGCAGGTCGGGGTCGTAGGCAGCGAAGGCGTCACCGTCCACCGCGAAGACGGTGTTCGGCTCCGGCGGCGATGAGTGTCGGGGCCAGGCCCGCCGTTTCGCCGGCCACCAGGCCGCCTGCAGCTGCTTGCCCGAGGACGCGGCCAGTTTCGCGCCCAGGCCCAGCAGTTCCAGGGTCACCTTGTCGGGAGTCCCGTCCGGGGTGACCTCCGCGATTACCAGGATTCCTTGCTTTTCAGCCATTAGACATCTCCTCCCTTGAGCCTCTCGATTATCGCGGACACCGCCCCAAGGGTGGATGATGAATCGCACATGGTCGTCAGCGGCTGTCCGCGGAAGTCGTAATCCCGGATCATATCGTCCTCGGCCATCCACCCATAGATATCAAGATCAGTCCGGCCCCTTATATCTTCGACCTCTCCTGCATCCCGGACCCGGTTGAGGACCAGCCCCATACGCCCGAAGTCAACCGCCCTGTTGTCCGCCGCGACATGCGCGATTGCGGCAGTGACGTCGACGGCCCTTGCCGATGTGTCGCTCACCAGGACCAGATGATCCACCTTCTTCATTACCCGCCTGTTGATCTGCTCGACACCGGCTTCCCCGTCGATGATCACGATATCAAACTTATCGGCCATGTCACGGATGATTTCTTTGAGCAACGTATTCACCCTGCAGAAACAGCCTTCATCCTCCGGCCTGCCGATGGCCAGCAGTGAGATGCCATCCTGGTGCTCCAGGGATTCGAAGACCTCGTAGTCGAGCTGAAACGACATATCCGGCCCGGCCTTACGGTTCTCCCTCCTGGATCTGCTGGACAAGGCTTTTACGGATATCGTCAACGGTCTTATGAACATGTATCCCCAAGGCTGCCGACAGGCCCACTGCGGGGTCCGCGTCGATGGCCAGGATCTTCATGTTTCTATTCCGTGCCAACTGCCTCACCATCATGGCCGAAAGTGAGGTCTTCCCGACTCCGCCCTTGCCGCATACCGCTATTATCCTGGCTCGATCAACCATGTAGACTGTTCCCTCTTTCCACCTTTTCTTTAGCGCGGTCCCTCATCCCCCGCAGGAAGTCGGCCTCGTCGCAGACATCCTCGAACTCACACTCCTCACAGTCGAAGTCCATCTCGCCCGCCATCTTGTCCATGGCGGCTACCAGACGAACCGCCGGATTCACGATCTCCCTGAGTTCTCGGACATCCTGGGGGGATGAGGTCAGAAAGATCAGCTCTGCGGAATGGACATAGGGTGCCGCCTTCAGCTCCTTGATGAGAGCGGCGGCAAGGTGCCCGGCCGAAAAGCCCGTCTCGAGCGCTCGCCTGCTGACCCGGCACCACTCCCGCTGGTACTGGGATACGGCCTTGAGCATGAACCCCTCTTGATCGATATTGAACCTCAGAAGGTCCAGTTCCGTGCAACGTTCATAGGTATTGTCCTCGTCGAAACCCTCCACCCCCACCAGCACGACTTTCCCGAAGGGCAAGGCCTTGCCGGCGCTCTCGGGGAAGTCTGGCCCCACGAGGGTAACCGCCCCGTCAATGACGGCATCGAGATCGTCGGACCAAAGGACACAGGCCACGGATTCATCCCTGGGGTTTCCCAGTTCCAACCCGACATCATCGCCCAGCACTATATTGCGGGGGCCTCCTTGAGGCCATGGAACAGAAGGCATGGTGATGTTCCTGCCCGGCAGACCTCCTATGAATGACCTGAGGTCCCTGATGGTCCTGTCGATCAATTCCATGTGATCAGTTGCCTGCTTTCACTCTCTCACCCGCAAGCAGTGCGGCACCCACGGCACCCATGATCTGGGGGTCGATCTCGGATCTCACGATCTCCACGCCGATCGCCTCCTCGAAGGCTGCTACCATTCCCGAGTTCTTGGCCACCCCGCCGGTCAAGGTCACGTCCTTCTGGATCTCAATACTCCGCGCCATGGCTCCTATCCGGTTGGCGAGTGCGTTATGAAGCCCGTGAACGATGTCCGGGAGCGGCTTGCCCGCGTTGACCAGGGAGACGATCTCGGTCTCGGCGAACACGACACACTGGTTCGAGAGCGCGACCGGGTCACTCGACTGGGCCGACAGCTCGCCCATCTTCTCCAGGGGGACATCCAAAGCCGCCGCCATGACCTCGATGAACCTGCCCGTTCCGGAAGCGCACCGGTCATTATAGACATAGCGGGTTATGTTGCCTTCATCATCTACCCGGATCGCCTTGGCATCCTGCCCGCCGATGTCGATGGCCGTGCAGACCGACGGCATACACCACTTCGCCCCCTTCCCGTGGCAGGCGATCTCGGATTCCGTGCTGTCAGCAAAAGGGATGGCTTCCCTGCCGTACCCGGTCCCGACGCAGTATGCGATATCCGAGAGCGACAGCGCCGCTTTTTCGAGGGCTTTCTCCATGACTATCCGGGCCGACTCCTCCGGCTCCGGTTTCGCGTAGATCACGTGCGATGCGACGATGTCGCCGTTTTGCATGATGACCGCCTTGGCGCTCAATGAGCCTACATCACATCCTGCAACGTACATCACTTACCCTCCATGCTCTCTTTGGCGATCACCGCCGCGCCCAGCGCTCCGACGATCTGAGGGTCTACCCTGAGCCTGCGCATCGGCACTTCAAGGTGCACTTCCAGGGCTTTCAGCACCCCCACGTTCTTGGCCACGCCGCCGGTCATGCAGACGTCCTTCTCGACCCCGGCCGCCTTGGCCAGCATGGCCACCCTTGCGGCCATGGCGTTGTTGATGCCCGCGGCGATGTCAGCCTTGGGAACCTTCAGGTTCAACTTGCAGATGACCTCCGCCTGGCACCAGGCCGTGCAGGTCGCGGCCAGTTGGATGGGGTCCCTGGCCTCACCGGCGAGTTTTCCCAGGTCCTCCAGTTCCACCCCGATGAGCTTGGCCATGACTTCCAGGAACCGTCCCGTTCCGGACGCGCACTTATCGTTGGCGCAGAACTTCTCGATATTGCCCCGGGCGTCGAGGTGCATGGCTTTACAGTCCTGGCCGCCCACGTCGATGATGGTCCTGACTGAAGGCATGAGCCACTTCGCCCCCCTGGCATGGCAGGCGAGCTCCGATACCGCCTTGTCGGCGAAAGGGATCCGCTCCCTGCCGTACCCGGTGCCTACACAGTAGGCGATATCCTTCATATCGATCCCCGTGCTTTCCAAGACCCTGTCCATGACCTCGGTTATGCCCACTACGGGGTCGTAGTGTGATCTCGCTACCGCGAAGTCCAGGACCCTGGTCTTGTTCAGTACGACCACCTTGGTCGTCAGTGATCCGATATCGCAACCTGCCGTTATCATGATGCCTTCCTTCTCACCGACATGAACTCTTCCAACTGCAGCCTCACGTTATCCCACGAGTTGGGGCGTTCGTCGAAGACATCCGCAAATTGGATCAAGAAGGGGTAACCAAGGTTTTCCATCTCACGCTGGAGCAGCTTGTTGACGCTCCAGCTGTTCCGGCATCCCAGGGTCCCGGCGTAGACGATATAATCCGGCTTCATGAGCTTCGCCAGTACCTTGGTGTCCGAGAGCCACTGCGCCTGTGCGTTCCAGGGGCCACGCAGCCCCTTGTTCATGGGCAGGTGGGCGTTGAGGTCGGCTAGGGTCCTGAGCATGGACTCCCGGCTGGACGTATCGGTAATATAGCACTCCTCTTCCCGCCCCTCGGAATAATTGGCGCCTTGCATCCAATACGCGAAGATCATGTTGATGAAGGTCGAGATGTCATTGGCCATGGCCCATTCGTGGAACTGCGTGTTAATGGTCATGTGATCGAGATAGCACATGAAGAGGCGGGTCTTTTCTTTCCCTGAGTAGGTGCCGGCCTTCCCCTCCCCGGCATTACGTTTGGACACCCTGAGGACCTCCTCACATAGGTCCGTACAGAGCTTGGTGCCGGAGTGCGAGACACGCGCGGCGACGATATACAGCGTCGCGATGGCCGGGACCGGGTTCGGGACCAGGCGGATCAGCTCGTATATCTCCTCGATCAGGAGGTTCTGTTTCTGGTTCTCGATGAGCATGGCCCTCAACTTGTCTTCGTTGAAACGCGCGCCCGTGAGCCTTCTCCACTTGTTCGATCATGTTTTCAAGGTCGCGCACCTGGAAGTCCTCCACCCGGCTGTCCACGAGCGTCGGCGGCGTATCGAGGGCGATGAGCGGGATGCCCGCATAGTCGGCGTAGAACTGCAGGGAGTTGCAGTTGGTATCGCAGGGGCCTGCCGAGGCCGCGATGCAGATGTCGGGCTTGCCGGCGGCCATCAACCCCGCCAGAAAGGCTCCCACCGACGCCCGCTGGCCTGAGCAGGAGGTCTCGGTCAGCCCTACCTCGCAGCCGTAGTCCAGGTATTCGAAGTTGCCCTGTCTGAAGGCGAGGCTGGCGTACCCCGTCCCCAGCTCGGCGCACACCCCCTGCAGGCCGTCAAAGCAATCGAGGAGCATGTTGCTGCCCAGGAAGGTGGTCAAGGCCAGCTTGTCACCTCTCTCATGGGCATGGATGACCTGGTCCATATAATCCCCGGCAACGCAAGCAAACAGCCTGCCCGCTTCTCCCGACTTTATGATGGTATTCAGAACCGGTTGGAAGGAAGGCAGGAGTTTCACGGCAGCCTCGATCTCCTTGGGTGTCCCGTTGAAGAGAGTACTCCCGATGCCGAAGATGGCCAGCTCCATCCAGTCGTAATTATATTCGCGCGTTCTTCTCTTCATCTCCTTTTCCTTTCTTAAGCCGAGAGGTTGGTTATCGTCGTGGCGGTATCAACGCATGCGCTCCATGAGGGCGTCGATGCGCATGCGGATCCTCCCTGATTCCGCCAAAGGACCGTACTCCCGCTCGAGCCGCATGCACGGAATGCCCTCCTCTTCGAGGTCCCGTTCGATGACGCCGTTTTCCGAGCCGTGAAGGTCGCAGAAACGCACGTTCTGGAGCACCGCGCCATCGACGTTAGATCTCTTTGCCAGCTCCTTGATGTAGGTGATGCGGTCCGGGTAATAGCCCAGCATGCGCGGGCAGATGTTGTTCTCAAGGTAGTGCTTAGCGAGGGAGTATAGTGGTTCGCCTTCCTCGTCCACCTGCTTTACATAGGTACGCGCGCCGAAGCACAAGGTGTCCGATACGGCAATGGCGCCGCTCTCCTCGATGACCTTGACGAAATCAAGGTCATCGTTGGCGCTGCCGATGAGCATGATCCGCTTTTTACCGTCCGAGACGGCTGGGGCTTCCTTCAGTTCATCGATCAGCTCCTTGAGCAGGGCGTTGGATTCCGGGCGGGGCATCACTTGGCTGGCTATGATGACCGCCATGGCATCCTCTCCGGTGATGGGGATATCCTTGCCCCACCTGAGCTCGTCGAACTCCTGCAGGAGCTTCCTTCCCTCGTTGTAGACCTTGATCGCCCGCCTGAGGTTCTCCGCGGTGATCTCGACCTTGAAGTGCCGCTCTATCTTCTCGGCCATAAATTCAAGATCCTGTTCATAGAAATCAATGGAATAGTCATTGGACTTGTGGGGCACGCCCAGGAACTCGAAAAAGCCGGGAAGGCAACCGGGGTTGTCGGCATCGGCCGCCTCCCAGCAGTCATAGACACGGCGCATGGAATCGCAGCCGTTGGTGATGATGGCGCCGTCAAGAAAAGCGAACTTGCCTTTCCGCGCCGAGTTGGACGTAGCACTTGGGCACGCTGCACACCACCGGCCCGTAATAGGCATCGGCGATGGCTACCGACGTGATCCCGAGACCTCGCAGACGGACCGGGAGCAACCCGGCGGCATGGATGATCTCGGCCGGCATGAAAGTGCAAGAATACCCGAGGACCTTGCCCCCATCCTTCTTCCATTTCATGATAAAGGAGTTCTCCAATGTCGCCGCCGCTTCTCTCATCTGCTCCAAGATGGTCATTTCACACCTCCGGCGACGCTCAGGGCTTCTCTCAGGTAGGCCTTGATCAATTCAGGCATAAAGACCGATGCCATAGGCTTTACCGCCTCCACCAGTTCGGGTATCAGCCACTCGACCGTCCGGTTTACTTCGTCGACCGAAACGGAATCCACAACTCCGGTCACGAGGCTGCCGAGGATCCCCGGCTGGATATCGTGGATACGGTTGAGAAGTCCGCAGAAACCGTTGATGAGCCCGGCGGCCTCATAGGTGTCGAACTCCTTGAGGTTTTCAGACATCGCCTCGCCGAGCTTCTCCTGATCCACCGATTCGTACAGGCGCAGCCGCGCGTTTCTGACCTTTATATCCGATGACTTCGACGCGCCTATGGATGCTATCTGGGCCAGGAACAATTCCTCGTTGTCCCGCAGAGACCGCTCCGAGGCGCTCGCGATTGACTCGCGTATCTCGCCCCAATAGACCGGCATCATCTTCTGCAGATAAGGGTTTTTCGCACCGTGGTACGCCTGCATGAGGTCGTCGAGATACACGTCGAGCTGGCTCTTGTCGCCCTTCCCGAGGAGGAGGCTCCCGGTATGGATCCTGCGGACGAGTTCGTTCAGGCCGTCGGTAAGCTCCGCGAGGCCGGCGCTGTCGGAATCCTTGAGTATGTTCATGATGATATCCGACAGCAGGTCCGGTCCCACTTTTTCCAGGATAGGGGCCAGAAACTCGTTCAGGAACTTTACGCCCATCCGGTACAGCGGACCCAGCATGGCGGCAACGGAGGTGAATTTCGTCGGGTAGGTCCACAAGGCCTCGTTGAAGGCCTCGATGGCCGGCCTGACGCCGCCCTCCGATCTCTCCACCATTTCCAGGAGTTCCCCGAAATCGGTATTGGCGAAGAAATCGGCGACCGCGGCGGACGTGTCCCCATTCTTCCCCTCCGTGCGCCCGTCTCGTCCCTCGTTTAAGGAAGCCGCGGAGAGGGTGATAAGCCTCCCGATGTCCGCGACTATATTGGTCTTGGCCGGCATGTCACCCTTCGCTTCGCCCGGAAGGATCTTCTTGACCGGCCAGGCCAGCATCTTCTTGATCCTGCTGCCTGAAGACCACTCGTTGAGCAGGTCTTTCACGATCGTGGACACCAGGGGCACCAACGTCCTGTTGCTCTTGACCAGCTTCAAGACGATCCGGCTGATGGCATTGTTGATCTCGGTGCCGCTCTTGTTCTCAACCATATATCATTCCACCTCGCTTCTTCCTCTTCCGGCAGCCATACGTATCCGCCACGATCAGCCCTTTACCCTCTTCACCACCAAGCGCAGGGCGATCAGCCCCGCGACCCCGCAGGCTGCGGTGGCCGCCGCCTTGGAGGCCTTGCCTCCGCTTTTCTCCCTTGGCCCGCGGACGGCGGCCCCTGCCACCAGGCCGACACGCCGTAACGACCTGCCCAGGGCGGCCTTATCCAGGTCCTTTATCCCCTGGGAAAGGGTACGGGCGATCTCCTGCCGGTTGCGCTCGAGCTCGAGCGTCAGCTTGTCCGCGCCCGCCAGGAGGGAATTGACGGCTCTGACGATCGCTGCCCGTTTCTCCTCAGGCGTCGCGTTATCTCCGAAGAAAAGGCGGTTGGCCAGTTGTGCATAGACCGGTTGGAACTGTTTCAGGCGCTTGTAATCGATCCCCTTGCCGACTTCGCTCAAGATGTCTTTGAGCAGTGGCTCGGGGAGGCCGTTAAGCTGTTTTCCCAGCTCCAGCAGTAGCTCCAGCTGCCAGTTGACTATGTCGGAGAAGGCCCCGAATAGGCTCATGGAGATGCCGGGATCCCCCCAGAGCAGGGTCTGGATAAGTCCCGAGGCCGTCTCCGCCTTGATGTCCTTCAGCGACAGCACGATCAAATCCTTCATGGCGGGAGTCGCTAAGACCTCCTTGAGGATGCGCTCCGTGAGCCCAGAGGTCAGGTTGTCGGGCTCCATATTTCTCTCCCTCCTCATTCTTTCTTGCCGTTTCCCTCAAGGGCCGGTGCCAGCAGGGGCTTGAGTACGTTCTCCACGAAATCGGGATTGTTGCGCAGGGCCTCGCCCGCGGACCGGATGAAGGCGTAGGTGGCAGACTCCTTGTCTCGGGCCTTGGCGGCGGCGCTCGCCATCCAGGCATCCAGGCGGCCGGCGAGGGTTGCCTCGCCCGCGGCTTCCTTGTAGGCACGGCCGAAGCCGCTGCCAAGTGCGGACAGGCTCTTGGCAATATCACTGTCCTCCCCTGCCGGATTCAGAGAGAGGGCCAAGCCCACCAGGCCCCCGGCAGCCTCGCCAGCGGAGGCCCCGTCGATGCCGGCCACCACCCTCTCCAGGAGGTCATGCAGCAGGGGCGCGGGCAGGGCATTCATCTGCGCAGCCACCTCCGCCAGGGCCTCAGCCCCGAGGTTCATGAGCCCGGGAAGGCTGCCCAGGATAGACATGAACAGCCCGGGATCTTCCCAGAAAAGAGTACGCACCAGGCTGCGAGCCGAAGGTGGATCGATGGAGCTCAGGAGGATCATGAGGCCATCCTTGAACTTCGGAGTGCGGATGAGCTCGCGCAGGATGCGGTCGGCGGCGTCTACCAGCCCTTTGGTCTCGTTCTTGGTCACGGTCTCGAAATCTGTGATCATCTTGATCATCTCACAGCGTTTCGCACTCGAAGAACCAGCGTGCCGCCTCGATCTGGCAGAGTTGTTTTCCTCCCAGCCATATCTGGTTCATCTTGATATCCCGCCAATGCTTCTCCACGTCCCAATCGCGGTCGGAACCGTAGGCTTCCATCATGTTCATCACTTTGCCCAAAGCCTCCAGGCACCTGTCCGTGGAGAAGTAACGCAAGGAACGCATCTTGGCCGTCATTTCCGGGCCCCACCTGTCGCCGTAGAGGTTGGGCCTGTCCAGCATGCGCGCCGCCTGATATCCGATGATCCTTATGGCCTGCAAGGTGGAGACGTAGTCGGCGAGGACGCCCGCGACCGCGTCGTTTTCCTTCAGGGGAAGGCCGCGGAACTTCGTTTTGTTCACGAAATCCAGGAGCTTCTCGTAGGTGTTCATCATCACTCCCACGGAAAAGGAGATAATCAAGCCACAGGCTAAGGACATCAGGCTTTTGAAGAACAAGGCATCCAGCCCCGGACCGTGAGCCCGGTACCAGAGAGGCACACGCACGTTCTCCAGCCAGACGTCGCCGTTCTTGTCGCAAGCCATGCCGGCTTTTTCGTATGGGCCGCTCTGGGTGACGCCCGGCGTTTCGTTGGGGACGAAGATGAGAGCGACATCGTCGGGGTCCATGGAGCCGGGGTTGGTGGTGCAGACCACCGCGAGAAGGTCGGCCATCCCGCCCGTGTTTGTTGGCCACAGCTTATGGCCGTTGATCACCCATTCGTCTCCTTCCTGCACCGCGGTGGTCTGGATGGTGCTCCCTTTCAGCAGTTCCACGTTCTCGATGTCCGCCCCGCCCTGCGGCTCGGTCATGGCAAGGGCCCCGCATACCATCTCGGTCGTATTGCAGTACATAGGCGCGAACTCCTCCAGGAGACGCCGGTTGATATGGGGCTTGAGCGCAATGGACATCAGAGGCCATAAGGTCGCGCCCAGGCCCACGGCAAGCCCTGAGTCTGCACGGGCCATTTCCTCACCCAGGATGAACATGCTGGTGAACGCATAGTCTGATTCGCCAAAGCCCAACCCCCCCAGCTCCACGGGGAAAAGAAGCTTCTGTATGCCGTATTCCCCGAGCAGCTTCTTGCCAGGCGAGTGGATGAGGAGGTGTTCCTCCCAATCCTCGTCGAACCCCCGGCGGTAGGGGATGACCTCGTTATCCGCCCATTTCCTGAGGATGGGCATCAGGACCTTTGCCGCAGGGGGCAGGTATTCCAGGGGCCGGGTGATGTCATCGATGGTTCTCATGTTATTTCCTTCCCTACAGAGTCTTGGTCTGATAGAACCAGCGCGCGAAGTCGTGCTTGGCCAGCTCGTAGGCGCCGATGTAGCATTGTACGGTCTTTATGTCCCGCCAGTAGCGTTCCAGCTGCCCCTCCTTGGCGTAGCCGGCGGAGGCCATGAGCTCCATGGTGCGGTGGATGGTGTAATCGGCCGAGACGTAGACATAGTGGACCATCATGAGGGCCGCGGTGAAGACGGCCAGCGAACCGGCGCCGCTGTAGGTCTCGGGCTCGGCTAGCATCTCCGCCAGGTTGTAGGCGAGCTGCCGGTCCAGGAAGATCTCCTTGGCGATCTCCCCCATAAGGGCTCCGGTCAGGGGGTTCTCCTTGAAGACCTGCCCGCGCCCCTTGATTACCCGGTTGTCTCCCCATTCCTTGATGATCTCATAGGTGGCCAGAAGTGCCCCGACCCCGGTTGCGACGAGCCCCAGGTAGTACCATGAGAGGAGGCGCAGCAGTCCTTCGTCCCCCCGCCAGGCACAGTTTTTCTCCGGCACCTTGACGCCGGTGAAGTCCAGGTAGGCGTTGCGGCTGGCCGCGAGGCCGGTTTTCTTAAACTCCTTGCCCCGGGAGAGCCCGGGTGCGTCGCCGGGAACCAGGATGAAGGCCGGTTCCTCCCCCTCTACGGCACAGAGCACCCCGAACAGCCCGGCATCGGCCCCGGAGCAGGTAGGCCTCACCCCCTTGCCGTCCAAGGTCCATCCCCCCTTGCCGCCCCTGGCCCGGACCTGGATCCCCTTTCCCCTCCACTCCGGGACGCCGTCCTCCTGGCTTAAGGCGGTGAGTACGAAGGAGACGATAAGGGGTTTATCGCTCTCACAGAAGAGGGGAGCCACCGCCTCGCACAGCTCCTCCTGGTAGCCGCTCTTTGCAGCTACGGCTGCCTGCAGGGCGAGGGAGTGGGCGGCCAGGAAGGCCAGGCCGGTGTCGGCTCTGCCGATCTGCTCCAGAGCGGCGGTGATGGTATAGGAGGCAGCGGGCTCGTTGTGCTCCAGACCCCCCAGCCTCTCCGGCCAGAACATCTTCTGCAGGCCGATCTCCGCCATCAGCTTGCCCAGGGACGGCTCGAGAAGCGCGTCGAAATCCTCCTTGAGCTCCAGCCGCTTGGCCATGACCTCCTTTTCGACCACGGTCTGAAGAGTCGTGGCCAGGTCCAGGTCGGCCGCCTGAAGCCGGTTCTTGGGAAAAAGGAAAAGGTCTTGGCCGTTCATCATAGTCCTCCATTCTTACGTTTTTCGTCTGACAGACATGTTGCCTTTGCGGCCTCGCATTTGCGGGAACCGGTTGTCAAATCTGACATGGATACCAACGTTGCTTTCTTCGTTGGGTGCTGTGAAGAGGGAACGGTATTGTGCTCCGTTTGGCCGATTGGATTAGTACACAACGTCAGCATATGCTTTGCGGCGATGAGTGTATAGACAGGAAACTTCTATATTATTATAGAGAAACTTCTATCGGATGGGGAGCAGGCATGAAAGTGCTTGTTTCCCTTTTATATTAACTTTGCGCGACTTGATTTATGCCCGGATTGTCCGCATGATGGAAGTAGGACGGAGATAGGCTTAAGCAAACTATTCAAACTTACTTTCTTCCAGGATTTCCATCAGAACCGGCGCTCACGTTTACCTTGAATGGAGGGGACCAGGAAAGTCAGGGTGGCGAAGATGAGAATGTGTAAGCAATGTGGGGTTCCGAGCCTGGTGGGCAAGGGGCAGACCTGGCACGACAACGGAGTAATCACCGAAACGAAGGACCCCGAACATCGCATGTTCCTGTGCGAGTCGGACTACCTCGAGGATCTCTTCCAGGGAATCAGAAGACATCATCGGGATGCCCATCGAGAAGTTCGTAATCGAGATCAAGCGCCGCCTCACCAAGGAATATCTCGAGAAGATGATCCCGGCCCCCGCACGCAGGTTCATCTTCATCTTCAAGCCGGACCTCGTCGCGAGAAGGTCGGCCAGCATCGCCAAGGCCTATGGTTACGGGGACGTCGAACTGGTGGAGCTCCACAAGGCCGGCATGAAGCCGGACCATATGGTCATGACCATCGAGAAGCCCTACTCCGTCCTCTTCTTTTGCGGCGATACTATAGGCGGCTGCGAGGCGTCTTTCGGGCGCGAGTGCACGGTCGAGACGCAGTCCATCGGTGACGACAAGTATCAGCTGGATGTCTACGTGGGCTCGCATCCCCCGGAGTTGCAGGAGCGGCTCAAGCCCAGGCACTACGACTACAAGCCGGGAAACCTCCTGGAGAGGTGCCCGTCCTGCGGCATACCGAACTGGAGAGGTGCCCGTCCTGCGGCATACCCCTGGATGTCGCAGCCTACCGCTGGGACCTGGATGCCGGAACCATCACCACCCCCAACACGGGGAGGAGGATGGCCCTGTTCGGGCCGTACGGGCTGGAGGCCGTCTTCGACGACCTCGAAGCCGAACTGGGTGAGTCCATCCCCAATACCATCATCGAGGTGCAGCGGCGCTACGTGCGGAAAAACCTGGGGGCAGACTGGTTGAAGAGCCCCGAGGATTTCCGCAGGATGTGTGCCCTGCGCGGACTGGGCAACCTCACCGACTTCGAGACCGATGAGAAACATATCTCCCTGACCATCCAGAACCCCTGCATCGTCTACCTGATGGTTGGCATCGTACAGGGGCTCTTCGAGATCGCCACGGGCAGGGAGAACACCACCCACTCCTGGAGCCGCACCGAGACAGGCGACCTTACCATCACCGTCACCGCCGGTTGACCGGCGGAGCCGCATCGGCATGTCCATCGAGAATCTGGTTTAAGTTCACTCAAAGGAATTTAGTCAATAAATCCAGGACTGCAACCCCCCCCACAGACTCTACCTATGAGTGCTTTTAACGAACACCCTTCATATATTCCAAGGAAGTCAGTAGATTTTCGAAAAGGCAGGCCGGGCTCAATCGGAGTCGGAAGCCTTGAGAAACAGCCGTATGGCTTGAACACGCGAAGTAACTCCCAGTTTCCTGTAGATATCGGTCAGGGATTTATCCACCGTCTTCACGGAGATACAGAGGCGCGAGGCGATCTCCTTGCTCCTCAAGCCGTCACTCGCCAGCTTCAACACCTCGCTCTCTCGGTTGGTCAAAGAGAGAAGGGGGAATAACTGCCGCTTGGCGATGGGGCCTTCCCGGTGAGAACGCACGATAGTCTGCATGACCTGTGGGCTGAAAACGGATTCCCCCCCGGCTACCTTGCGAATGGCGTCGACGAGCTCGCCGCTGACGACCTTCTTGAGCAGGTAACCATCCGCACCCACCTGCAACGCCCTATCCACGTATTGATAGTTGTCGTACATGGAGAGGACTATCACTTTCACCGCAGGGTCCATCTCCTTGAGGGCCTGGCAGGCATCGATCCCTGACATGCCCTGCATCCTTATATCCATTACTACGACATCGGGCCCTAACTCCTGGAACCTGGAGATGCCGTCCTCGGCGCTCTCGGCCTCGCCGACCACCGTCAGGTCCTTTTCCCGCTCGATCAGGGAGATAAGGCCCTCTCGAAAGAGGTTATGGTCGTCAACGACCATGACCGTTGTCTTCACCCGTGCAGCAACCATCCAACCATCTCTCCTGTCCTTCTCCTCAATCTCCGTCGTTTACATCGACATAGACCGTGTGGGGAAGCTGCAGGGTGACCAGGGTCCCAGTCGTGTTTGACAGGAAGTTGAAGGTCCCTCCTATCTGTTCACATCTCTCCCTCATACTCGCCAGGCCGAGATGTAACCTCCTCTCGCCCTGCGGCTTTCTACGCCCCTTACCGTTATCTGCGATGATTATGCTCATGCCGTCCTGTTCGTACTCCAGGTAGAGCGTAGCCTCGTCCGCCTCCGCGTGCTGGACTACGTTGGACAGCGCCTCCTGGACGATGCGGTAGATGTTGATCTTGGCCTCGCTGGATATTGGCTTCTCCTGGCCGTAAACATCCATTGAGAACTGTATGCCATGCTCCGAATTCATACGCTGCAGGAAATCAGCCAAGGCTTCAATCAGGCCAAGATCATCAAGTAGAAGCGGATGCAGCCTTACCGACAAGTCACGCAGTTGTTCGATCACGGTCGATATCGCTTCTGCCGCGAAATCCAGCTGATGCCTATGCCTATCCGTAAGACGATCATCCTTCAAGACCAGGTCGAGGTGGAGCAGCGCGTTGGTCAGGTTCTGCCCGGTATCGTCATGCAGGTCACGAGCCAGGCTCGCTCGTTCCTTCTCCTGTACCTGAGTAATGGCACGCAGCAGAAGGCGCAGTTCCTCGTTCTTTTCGCGCAGCTCCCCGAAGAGATCCGAGTTCTGCATGGACAGTGATAGCTGCGAGGTGAGGCTGGCGAAGAAATGGTCGTCCAGCAAGGCGTTTTCGGGATCCACCACCTGGGGCATCGCTAACTCGATGCTTCCCATCTTCTTCCTTCCGATCCTTATGTCCTTGGTCCATTGCTGTCTTTCCAAATGCTCGGGGAAATCCTTCGTCCCACCCTCGAAGACCTTCAAGCATCCATCCCGCTTTATACTCAGCCTGCAGTACCCTCCCTTTTTAAGCGAGCCGACCTTGTCGGCGATCTTCTGGTAAACCTCATCGAGATTCTCTGGAAGCGGCCTGGTCACCAGGGAAGATACCTCATGCAGGCCCGTAAGCTCCTTGACCTTTTCCGAGAGCATGTACTGCTTGATGCTCATCTCGGACACCACCTTGCCAATGGCATACGCGCCGCTCAGGAATATCTGTAACTGGTTTTCGTTGTAGCTGCCTATGCCCGCCAAAGAGGACATAAGCTCGTCGACATCGATATCGAGCTCTTTCGCCAAGGTAGCGTATTCATCTGGTGAGAAGTTCTCGTCCAGGCAGGCGTCTCCGGTTATCATGCCCACCATCTCGCCGTTGAGCGTCAGGGGCACGTCGAAACACCAGAAACCCGCATGGCATTTTCTTACCTGGAGGGTCATAGTTTCCTTCAACTGGACTAAGGAGTCGACCGCCGAGTAATAGCAGCGGATCCCGCCCGTGAACGAACCGGCGATCAGCTTACAATACTCGCCACCCTTGGAGCTGACTGCGACTGGGAAGCAGTTCATGTCCGTGATCCAGATCTTGAACCCGATTGTCTCCGAGATACTGTCGATCAGACTCTGCATGTAGTGGACGTCCAGGATCTCAGTGAAGGCGATGTCCTTCAGGCTGGAGGACATCGTTGATTCCGAAAAACCGGCTGGCAGGTTAAGGACACCGAGGCTGAGCAGGAACGGGGCGATGCCTTGGTCCAGAATGCTGTTGAAATCTCCGCTCGGCACCGCTTTCAATCTCCCCTCAGACCACAGCGACAACAAGGCTGGCCCGATTGCCTCTCTGTTGTTTGCTTCAGCCAATCCGTAGAGGTCATCGTCCTCATTGAATTGAAACTCCCAATCTGGTTTGACCCCTTCGGCACGAACGATTTGTAACCTATCTTCCGCCCTTTGAATCGTCACGCTTTGTCCCGGGGAGCAAAACCTGAGGATGGTTCCCTTCTTGAGCGAACCGCCGGCTTTCTGCATCGGGCTGTCCGGCTCCAGGAAGAGGTTTTTTACGAACGTTTTGAACTGGCTCTTCGACATCATCATTTCTCACACGTTTCTTCGTGACCAATCCGCCCACTCATCGTCCATGTGAAATCCGGCAGCCATATCCTTATTGTCAGCTACGCTCCTCTTTATTTCAATATCGCGAACGCCGTTCATAAATCTCCTCCGTCACAATGCAGATGGGATTAAGCCCACGAAGTTCTGCAAGCCCCCTACAACCAAGGTAAGGGTTCACGCTTGAGCCTACAATCACGATTAGCTCCTGAAGGATGAGGACTCTCTGGTGGTTCAACACGCCACCGAAGCCCTTGGAAAATTCGGTGATGTCAGTGGCAGGAGACCGGGCTGAACCCCGGGATGGCCGAGCTCTTCCTGCCGCGCTTCAGCCCCTCGACAAGTAGGCCCATAACCCGTTGCTGACCGAGGCCGGTGAACATCCTCTCCAGGGCCGCCGCCTCGGCGGTGAAAGGATACCAGGTCTCCGTCTTGAATTTAAAAACCCGCTCGAAATTGCGGGTGAAGCGCTGGAATTCCTCCAAAGCCTTCTCCTTGTCGCTGACGGCGATGGCGGCAACCTTGCCGGAGACGATGGCACCGGAGATTCCGAAGGACATCAGCGGGTCGAAGGCGCCGGACATGGTGCCGCACATGATGAACTTGTCCCGGATCAGCTGTGGCTGGTCGGGGAACTCGAGGGGGACAACGCCGTGGGAGTACTCCCATTCGCCCGAACCGGGAAGCTCGTTCCGCTCCATCCAGGCGATATAGCGGTCGAGGGCTTCCCGGGTGATCTCTTCCTCGTTGCCGGGGAGGAGGTTGAAGTAGTGGCCGTTCATCATGGAGCAGTAACCGTACTCACTGATGCACTGGTCCATCCATATCCAGGCGTCGCCGTTGCGGCTCTCGTCGACTTCGCCGTAACACTGGAAGGCATACCAGTCCGCGCAGGGGACGCCCAGGAAGCGGTAGGCTTCCCCGTTGAGGCCGCAGGCGATGATGGTGCCGGGCGGCAGGGAGGGGAGGTCTTCCTTGCGTAGCTCCACCCCGAATTCGAACTTCACGCCGGCGTCGACGCATTCTTTGTAAAGAAGGGCGTCGATACTTCCGGGGCGGTCGCTCCGCTCGACGTGGTAGCTGCCGAAAACCGGAACGGGGAATTTGAAATCGCCGACCCAGAGGTCGATGGACCTGGCCGGCAAGAACGCGGGGGCTATATCGATGCCGATGTACTCCGACGTGGCGGCCAGGTCCAGGGGAGTGGTGTGGGTGGAGGGATTGAACAGGCGCGAGCCGCCCCAGCCCGCCTCGCGGTCGCGTACGATGACGTCATAACCTTCCCGTGCCAGGTTGATGGCGGCGACCATGCCGCTGATTCCGGCGCCGTAGATCATTACCTCGGACATCTCCGCTCCTTTCGCGCACATCCCCGGTTTCTAAAGTCTCTGAGTATCGTTTATTTTATCTTTAAGCATATGCTTCACGATGGTTAGTATATAGAACGATTTGATGGCTTATTCCTCGCCCACGGACTTATCGATAATCCTTCGGAAACCTTCCACCATCTCTTTGAATGCGCGCTCCAGGCCCTCGAATTCCCCACCCTCGTGTATGGTTATATCAACTTCCAGGTTGCCCTGGTTTACCTGATCGGCTACGGAGGCCAGCTCGTCAACGGGCTCGGTTATCCTCTTGCGTATCAAGTAGCTGAGGACGAAGAAGATGATGAGGATGATAAAGAGAATGGAACCCGGGATAACAAATCCCAATACCAGGTTGATGTTCTTCTGCTCATTGCTGAAGAAATCGTCTAAGACGGCTACTTCGTCCTCCATGTTCTTTATAGTGTATAAGGCGGAGTTATCTGAGCCTTCCCATTCAAGGAACGTGATCGTTATCAGGTATTTGCCTTGAAGGCCCAACTCAGGAAATCCTTCCTCTGTGTAGAGGTAAGAAGTGCCCTCGTTTGTGGCCTCGAGCAGATACTCAGGGACCTCCCATGTGTAAATAAGGCTCTCGTCGCTGGATAGCATGACTAACGGCTCGGTGATAAACGTGGTGGGAAGCTCCACGTATAAGATCTCTTCCAGGCCGAGCAGGCCCGCCTTCATCATCTTATTGATCTCTTCACTGAGTACCCGCTGACCCTCCATGATCTTTCGGTTCATGATCGACATGGCTATTTCCTCAGCGGACATATTGCTATTCGTCGCATCGAAAATTGGTAATAAGAGTTTGACGATGTAGCTTGCCGCGGAATTGATGTTCTCGGCCTCGGTCTCGATCAGCTTCTCCTTGCTTTTCTCGATAAGCCGGTCCTGGGAACCGCGAAACATAAACCACGTGACCAGCCCGTAGGCGGAAAAGACCACGATTATCAGCGTGGTTATGAGGTACAGGATACGAGACCTCCTTGACTTGTACTTGGAGGAAGCTTTCTCGTCACTCATGTCTTTCACCTCACTTGGAATAGAAGCAATATTCTATCCAACCATTCCGGCGGTATCTTCAAGTATTAGCGTATGAGTTGCCATGGCGCTTTGAGCCGCCAATTCTGTCCCTATACCGAAACTGCCCGTATCGGCGCCGACTACGTAGAGACCTTTTAGAGGGGTTCTGGGAGAAAAGCGTTTATCGCCATCCTGATCATATCGTTGAGCCATACCGATTACTTCCCCGCGTCCCCGGCCACCGACTGCAGCCATGAAATCTACGCCATGCCGTTCTTTCCATACTGTATGTTCCTTTAGTCCTGGGAACAATTTTTCCATCCTGCTTTCAACAAGATCCATCACTTTACTGTTTAGATCTTTGTCCAACATGTCTGCCGGTACGGTCCCTGCTGCTCCCAGCAGAAGATGTAACCCTTCGGGCGCAACACCTGGTTCCGCAACAGTCGGCGAGATCATGAACACTGCAATATCATCTGGTATCTGGCCTTTTTCCAAGCCTTTTACCGTAGCTGCCCAATCGTATCGTTTGGGAATATAAACATTTAAGGGTGTCTTGGCTAAAGGTGCATCAAGAGCAAATATCACTGTGGCTCCGCCAGTCGAATCTATCGAATTCCTTGCCTTCTCGACATAGGAGTCAGGAAAGTGCTGATCACCGGTCATATCCAGGGTTTTCACCACGCCCGCATTGCTGATAATGATATCGGCAGGATAGAAACCTTTATCGGTTTCCACGCCTTTAACGGCCCCATCCTCGGCAATGATCCTGTTCACTCTTTCATTGAGATGCAGCTCTCCGCCTGCATCCTCACAGACCTTCATGTAGGCATTTGGAATGGCACCGTAACCGCCTTTGGGATATGCAGTTCCTCCACTGGTAATCCAATTGTTGAAAGAGAGTAACCAATCACCGGCAGAGGCTTCTTCCGTTGAAATACAGAACATCATAACACAGCAGAAATTCAAGAATGCATGTATGTCAGGGTCGTCCGTATATCTGTCAATGACGGATCTTGCTGAAATATCGAAATAGGGTGCTGCATCTTCTTTGGTTTTAATACGGTAAGCCAGCATCATGAAGCGCAGGATGCCGGGTAAAGCTTTGACAGATGGGCGGATTGCTCGAAGCATGTTAAGCAGAGAAACGGGATTCATCATGTTCTGATAGATCATGCCCTCGTTCTCGCCATAGATCAGTTTAAACATCGGGCTCTTGTTCATGAATCCAACATCGGCATCGGTCTTTTTGGCGATTTGGGCCAGAGGCCCTTTTTCACCTCTTGCTGAAATATGAATGCCTACTTCTATCAGGCAATTCTTATGCTCAATACTTCCAGCTTTTCCTCCCACAAAGTTATTCCGCTCGAACACGATGGGTTTCGCGCCGTCTTTTGCCAGCAGTGCCGCAAGCCCGACACCACCAATACCAGTGCCAATAATGATGACCTTTTTCCCCTTCATTTTTTACCCCCAAAATATTGCCAACACCATCGACCTTTGGAGTGCAGGTCGTGTTATCCTACAGGTCCCAGTCTACTTGCAACTATCTCAGCGCATTCCAGCGCCGACTCTCCCGCTGCATCCACTCCTACCGCTCTGGTCTTCCCGGAATTCGCGACATCAACACCCACATAGTAGAGCCCGTTGATCGGCGAAATCATAGAGGGCCTGTTTGCGCCAACCTGCTGGGTTGTCTGGGCCACTTCCAGCAATACCCCTTCCTTGTCAGCCCAGTGTTGAATATGTTCGGGAGGGATCACTTCTCTGAAGATCATGTGCTCCTTCAGACCTGGGAATAAATCTTCTCCAGACTCAAGGACTTGATCCGCCCATTTTTCCCAATCAGCTCCTTCCTTAAAAGGCATTGGGGCACCAAAACATATGATCTGCTTGCCCGGTGGGGCAAATGATGAGACCAGATTTGTGGTAACCGTACACCACATGTAGGGTTTCCCGGGTATCTCTCCTCTTTCAAGCTGCTTTGTGTACCCCACAACATCCAGTGAGTTCGCGTATAAGCCCCCTGTCTTATCAGTTATCTTCTTTGAAAGGGCCGTATGCACCACCAGGGCCGACCAGGAGGGCCTCAGATTTCGTAGGTAATTGACATAACCCTTATCAAAATGCTCCTCACCAACCAGGTCCAGAACAGTTCTTCTTATCCCTGCATTGCTTATTACCAGAGGGGCTTCCAATATCTCCCCATCACTCAACTCCACTCCCTGCACCCTTCCCTCAGATACGACGATCCTTTTTACGTTATCTTGTTTAAACTCGCCGCCATGCTTCTTGAATCCTTTTAACAGTGTTTCTGGAATGGATTCGCACTCACCGACAGGATATGCGATCTTCCCTTTCCTCAGGCCCCGAAATATCTGAATCGTCTCTCCTAAAGAGGCCTCCCAGTAAGGGACGCAGTAGAACGCGCCTGCTAGGAAACCCAGAATGGCGTGGAGTTTGGGATTGTCGGTACCCCTGTACAGCCAGCTTCTCAGGTCCGTCCTGTCCAACTCATCCTGCCCTCTTTTAGTGAGCAGTTTCGGTAGAGTCTTCAGTGCCAGCATTGCCAAAGAAAGCACGTCCTTCAATGGCAGTCTCACCCCTATGGGTCTGCCTTTTACGGTGAACCCCATCCTCTCCCCGTTAATGTATATTGGTACCTCATTTACTGTCGCCCAGGCAATCTCTTCTCCCAACATCCTGGCTATATGTGAACAACTACCTTTGCTGCCCCGTCCAAAAGCGTGGATAAACACGGGAAAGTGGAACCCTTCTTTCTTATGAGAGACGCACTTTCCTCCCACCTTGGGATTTTTCTCAAGCAGTAACACCTTTCTCCCCTGCTTGGCCAAGAGCGCAGCAGCTCCGATACCGCCGACCCCACCGCCGACTACGATTACGTCATACATCTTTCTTTAACTCCTTATTGTTATCCATTCTTTTGTTTCTATACGAATTCATGGCATATTTAATGCCATCTTTTGAAAGCCTGGACCACATAAACACGGGCCATCCCGGGTTTGACACATAATTGGGGTCAAAAGTGGCCTTTACGTTCTTTATTATCTTTTGAAATCCTCCCATAAACGGCCCCATGATGTCCGCCCCTACGCTTACGACAAATCCGCCAGGATAGGTTTTGTGCCTTGCGTCGTGCAGGTAACCCTTGGCCGTCAGCCCCGCAAGGAGGGTCTTTATGTTTTTACGATCAACGTCAGGCTCATAAAGAAACGGCATTTCAAAGAAACCCGAGTGGCCAAAGTCATAGGAGCATATGTAATGGCAGGCACCCTCGTCATCCATGAAAGGAGGTGTTTTGTCCTTCACGAAATCTTTGATGAAGGGAAGGGTTGTCTTGTGGACCATAGCCCCATGATCCATAGAATCCAATGCTCCCTTGACATCAAAGAAGGACCCGGCAATACGGAAGCCCCGAAAGACAACGTTGGGCCTGATCGTAAGGTCGGGAACCACCACCTGGGCTATACCTTCCTGGACTTCATCAGAGAGAAACCTACCACCGTATTCGCCCATAATCGCTCTCAGCACATCATCCTCATACTCGAGCTGCTCTTTCGAGGTATAGGCCGTAAGCATTACCACCAACATGTTTTCTACGGATTTCTGGTAAGCCTCGCTCTCCCACATGCTGAAGTAATCCTCCTGGCAAAGTGCAATCTCTCCGGCAAGCCACCCTTTTTGCAGGTGCATGCATACCGAGGCTATCTCAGAGCGTCCTATCTCGTACATGGCGTCTATCACGGAATCGAAGGTGGGGAAGCCGATGGCATATGTCTTGAATTTATCTTCAGGAAGAAAGACCCTTTTATCCGGAGTGGCTCCCCTCGTAGGCAACTTTTCAGGACCAGGCCAGGGAAAGAGTTTTATCCCTGCCTTGGTGCACATGCCAAGGCCTCCGAAAAACCCCCAGACTCCCTTTATCATGCCTCTCAGATCCGCCCCCGGACCTTCACCCCAGAAATACTCACCACCTGGAGATGAGGTGGATCCTATGTTCATGATCTCACCGTCTGGCAACACCCACTCCATGGCGAGCATTGAGCGGGATCCCGCACCAAGCCGGTGCGCGGCCATGTGGTAACCCTGAAAGGTCAAATTGGCCACAACCGAGGTCTGAGCGCCTCCCGTAGGCAAATAGCAAGTCAAGCCACGCTTCATTGCTTCCACCTGCAAGCGGGCCCAGGTGACATAAGGTTCTACTACCGCATACATGTTTTCCTCATCTATCCATAACCCGTCCATTCTCTTGGGGTCTATTATCAGATGGTCATAGAACGGTATCAGCGGCTCACAAGACATAAACAGATGGGTGCCGGTGGGAATAACCTTGAAATCGAAGCGATTGGCCAGACGGTATATCTCCTGGATATCCTCCATCTTGCCCGGAAGGGCAACACACTCTACGGGTCGAGGCCCAAGAGGAGACGTGAAATTCCTTGAATATGCACGCATCACGGCCGGATCGGTGCTTACATATTCTTCCCCCAATACTCCGGTAAGGGCCTGAAGCGCATTATCTGATAATCCCATGGTAGCCTCCTAAGTCATCTTTTTAGATTTCTTCTTGTCGTTTCCGACTGCCAACCATACCAGCTCTGTGAGGTCATAAACCTTAATAGGTGCTTCAGATTCCCCTACCGAATCCTTGAACGCCCTTACACACCACGGGCAGGCAGTGACCAAAGCTTCTGCTCCCGTAGAAAGGGCCTCCTCTATTCTTTCCGCGGCCGTCCAAGAGGCAAAATCAGGGTATGCTTCCCATACCCCCCCACCGGATCCGCAGCACCATGAATATTCCCGAATGCGTTCCATCTCTGTCAGCTCAACACCAGGAACTCGGCGGATCACGTCGCGAGGAGTGTCATAACACCCAAAGGTCCCTCGCCGGAATTCCTTGGCAGGGGTATGCATCCCATAAGTCCCCCTGCTTCCTTCCCAGGGGATAAACGGTTCACTGAGCCTTCCCAGATGACAAGGATCATGATATGTCACCTTCATACCCAGGTCCTGAGTAAGGTTAAGCCGTCCCTCTTCCAGAAGGCGCTCCAAATATTCGGTTATATGCAGGACTTCCACAGATAGCTCTTTGCCCATTGCAGGGTGGGTGTATTTGAACGTCGCGTAGCAATCCGAGCATGCGGTCACAAGGGTCGTGGCGCCGGAGGCTTTTAGCCTGCCCTGAAAGTCCTCCGCGAAATTACTCGCCTCCCCCTGGTAGCCCAGTTCATAGGCGCGCCCCCCACAGCAGGCTTCCTCATTGCCGGCGATCCCGAAATCGACTCCGGATGCCTGGAGGATATCCACCATGCCCCGCAGTGTATCCCAGAGGTCTGAGTCGTAGGAGTAGCGGCAGCCCACGTGGAAGAGCACCTCGGCCTTTTCCTTGTTTATATCCTTCAGCTCCAGCCCTTCGGCCCAGGCGCCCCTTTTCGACTTCGGCTCCCCGAATACGTTGTCCTCTCTCTTGAGGGAGTCAATCATGAACATGTGTTCGGGGATGATCTGCCCATCCTCTATGCACTTCGCCCGCAGTGCCTTGAACATGAGGAGGGGCTCCAAATCCCTACTTCGCTTACACATGGTATCGCATGCTCCGCAGAGGGTGCATTTGTAGACAATGTCCAGAAGACTTTCGGTGAAGTCCAGCTCACCGCGCATCAATCCCGATGCTACGTCCATTTTTCCCTGGCATGAGTAGGCATCAAAAAGATACCGGGCGACTGAGGGGCAGACTTTTGCGAATCTCTCGCTCGTAAGTTCCCAGGGGTCTACCCATTTGCAGACGGAGCAGCGTGCACAATTAACGGTTTCCCACTCGAAGTTTGTTAAAGACATAACCCCTCCTCCGAATTCATTATGTTGTTCTTGTCAAAGACTTTCTTCAGCGTCATCTGAGTAGCGGTATTCGAGGGACATAGATTAAAGACTTCTTCCGCCCATATGCCCTGCGGCCTCGAAAAGAACCCACCCTGCTTGGAAATCTCCGCAACTGCTTTTCTGGAAAGGGACTTCAGCTCTCCGTCCTGATGGGAACCAGGCCTGACCGGGATATTGTATTCCATGTGGAAAACCCTCCCGTATTCCAAAGGCTGTATGTACTCGCCAATGCCTTCAACAGCATGGCCATATTCCTCCAGCACCCTGTGAAATGACGATTCGCATTGAGACACCTTGTTGCGGGTTGTTACAAAGAAGATGTCCAGGGAGTCACCCAGTACTCCATGCTTCCAGTAAGGATCCCTATTCCAAGGACCCTGGAACAATTCAATGAGTTGCGAACCCCGGCCTGCCAGATCTTCTTCTAGTGTTATTCCCGATTCCTTCACAATATCTGCAAGCGCCTTCTGTTGGTACTCCATCTTTCTTTCGGGTAACCGGGGCCCGGCTGCCAAGCAGAGTATTATGGTCCAGGGCGGCAGCTCCTTTTTGAGTTTGGCGTAATCATCCTGCCAGTTCTCGCAAAGGATACTCGCAAGATTATGGTTGTTCAGCGCGAAGCACTCATCGCCGATCATGCGACGCTGGATACGGCATATGGTGCCTACAACCTCTTCCAAGGTATTACAGGGTATGGAGAATAACTTTTGCGTTACTGGAAGGGTTTCCGCCTTTACGTTGATCCACGTAACGATTCCCAGCGTTCCTTGAGCCCCTTGAACCAATCTGCATAAGGTCATTGTGCCTGGACCATCCGGGCCTACCAGATCGGCATTGGTCTTTTTCACGCTGGCAGGACCTGAAGCAGAGCCTGTCCGAAATATGTCTCCGCTCGGGAGGACCATCTCCATGGTAAGTATCGGCTCTCCATACTCGAACTTGGGGATAAGCATCGGCTCCTTCTCCAGGTAGCTACTGAGGGCCGATTTTCTGTTGTGGGGCAACAGAGGGTTTGAAGCCTTAAGCCCATGCTTTCTTAATTCGTCCTGGAGCTGCGCCCATCCTACCCCTGGCTCAAATCTTACTGCCCTGTTCCTTGTATCAACATTGTGAATGGTTCTCATCTCTGAAAGATCGATCAATATGAGCCCCCGCTTGGAAGTGGGATATCCATAAGTGTCAACTGATGAACTCCTGGCCATAACGGGAATCCGGTGCCTGTTGGCGTAGCGTAGCGTCTGCTGTATCTCCTTTACGGAGGTTGGTTTTACAACGCTAAGCCCTGGTTGGATGGACCGACGCAGCGAAACAGCTTGAATACTCATTATTCTCCCTTTCCCGGTAGAGCATAGCTTCCAATATTTGCCAGGATTTCCGTTGTGTACAGGGCCATATTCCTCCTTTAAGAGCAACGCCTCCCCGCTGGACCCACTTAAACTTTGCCGGAGTGGATCTCAGGTCATCCGCGTACTATAGGTGTGTTACTTTCTTCGTTGGATGCTGTAAAGAGAGTGCTGTATTGTGCTGCGTTCGGCCGTTTTTATTAGTACACGATGTCAGCATATGCTTCACGATGGTTAGTGTATAGACATGAAACTTCTATACTTTTATAGAGAAACTTCTATCGAGCAGATGTTGGATTTCTACGGATATGTGGACCCCTGGCATCTGGGTCTTTTCCGCTCTCCTGGCTCTGGTCGCCGCCTATTTGTACGCTAACGATCCCTACTCAACGGTCAACTACATAAATCCCATATGGGTTTCGGGATAAGTGATGATGGCGATCGCGGCCGCCTATCAGAATTACCTGATCCAACATGAATAGCGGCAGAGTAAGCTTCCCCCCGGCGCAAGATCGCCCTTCAAGTTCCATATGATCTATCCGGGCTTAACGTCCTCAATAGAAAATTCTCTATGAAAGTATAGAAGTTTCATGTCTATACGCTCATCGCAGTGAAGCATATGCTGATACCGTGTGCTTATACGATCCATCGAACGAACCACAGAACCGTACCCTCTTCACAGCATCCAACGAAGTGAGCAACACATTTACAAAGGTGGCCGAAGAAGGAGGAGGGGCATGGGTTTCTACGATTGCAGGGAGTGCGGTTTCCCCGGGTTGCTCCGGGCGCTCAGTGAATGGAATAGCAACGGCACCATAACCAGCCGGAGCACCCGGCTGGAGTTCCGCAACATCTTCATCGAGGCGGATTTCTTGAACGGGTTCATCGCGCACCTCGAGGAGCGCTTGGATATCCCCCTGGGCCACGTGGTCTACGAGGCTCAGCGAAACGCGTCGGTGGAGTTCACCTCGGTATTCCTTGGACGCATGCCGGTCTTCATCACGCGCATCCCCGGCTTCAAGCGGGCCTTGTTGACCTTCGCCTGCCGCACGGCGATCGTATTCGGCATAGCTTACGCGAAAGTGGTGATGGTGAAATACCGGAGCGGGAAGGTGGGGGAGGCGCTAATCCGCAAACCCTTCAACCGCGACATGATAGCCGCCATCGTCGTGGGCGCCATCGAGGCCCTGGAGGACCAGCCCTTCGGCCATACCTGGAGGGATGCGCCCAACGGCGAGATCATCCATATCGAGCCGGAGACCTCCCGCCCCGACATCGCCGTGCGCTTGGGCGTTAACTTGGCACCAGTCAAGCCTGGCCACAACGACATAGCGACCTGCCCCCGCTGCGGCTTTCCCCGGGCCTACCGGGACCTGGAGTGGAGGAGGAAGGAAGGAATCATCATGGACGTGCGCCGGGGCGTGCGCATGATCTACATCGACGCCTATACGCCCATGGTGGTCATCCGCGAACTGGTCCGCGAACTGGGCGACGAGGTCAACGAACTGGTGGTCGAAGCGCACAAGGCCTTCTGTCTGCCCCACCTGCGAAAGGAGTTCCTGCGCGGTGGTGGTGCGGAGTTGCCGGACCGGGACCGGTTCTGCCGGGAAGCACTGGACGCCATCATCATCCGCGCGCAAGGCAACCCGGTGGAATACGGCTTCGAGGGGGACGTTTTCCGGGTGACGGTGGAGAACTCCTTCTGCGAGCACCTGCTGGCCGGCTGGCTCGCGGCCCTGTACGAACTGGCGGAGGGAAGGAAGGCGCGGGCTGCCTGGGAATACCTGGACCTCTCGACCATCCGCTACACCATCTCGCCGGCGCCGCGGAAGTAAGAGTGAACCGCCCCGGGCTTGTAAGAGGCTTGGTTCCTTGAGCTCTTCTGTTTGTTACCAACCGCTCTCCTCATTTAGAAATCTTGAGCTCTGTTAAACAGGTCCTTGAATGAGCGCACCACATATACGCCACATGGATAGGACGCTGTACGAGCAACTACGAGAAATCATGAAGTTATCCTTGGTTAGATTGAACCTGGATATCATGAGGATAATAGCGCTTACGAGTTTCTAAGCGAAAGAGATAGAAACGTATAGAAACACTAGGTTGATGGGCTGAAATTCCAGGTGTCGGCGGTTCAAGTCCGCCTCTCACCACCAGAAGAACAGCAGGTCAGATTCCAGATTATCTGACCTGCATTATTTTGCCCAGAGTCGGCGGAGCAACTAGCTATGCCCCTCGTAGATAATATTTTTGTTATCTACGTTATTGGCATATTATCGAAGATAACAGCATCCAGGGGTTATGCGAGGAGGCTATACGCCATGCGTAACGGAGGATTTATCACACAATCCAGCGGAAGAGCCAGATATAAAGCGTTCGTTCCCAACCCACTTCCTTTTAAGATCAAGATGGACGATATGCTCCAGAGCTTGATCTCGGAGGCGGATCAGGAACTGGGCAGGCTCGACGGAATTGCGGAGACGTTGCCCGACATCGATTTCTTCATACAGATGTATGTCGGCAAAGAAGCAACGCTCTCAAGCCAGGTGGAAGGGACACAGGCGACTTTTTCCGACCTGCTGAAAGCGGAAGCTCGAATAGAGGATAGCGATATTCACAATGACGTTGACGAGATCCAGAACTACGTCAAGGCGATGAACTACGGGCTCGAGCGCCTTGAGACCCTTCCTTTGTCTCTACGGTTAATGAGAGAGATTCACTAAATACTGCTATCGGGAGTAAGGGGCGAACACAAAACTCGCGGCTTCTTCAGGAAGAGTCAGAACTGGATCGGGGGACACTCGATAGAGGCTTCTTCGTTCATACCTCCCCCACCCCACGAAGTTATGTCTCTTCTTTCCAACCTGGAGAAGTACCTGCACGATCGCGCCCCCGCACCGGTTTTACTCAAAGCGGCGCTGGCCCACCTCCAATTCGAGGCCATCCACCCATTCCTGGATGGGAACGGAAGAGTGGGGCGCCTGTTGGTGACCTTCTAGCCGCTACTATACTTATCGGAATACTTCAGGGCCAACAGGCGAGAATACTACGACCGGCTGAGTGCCACCCACGACAAAGATGACCTGGAGGGTTGGCTGCGATTCTTCATGAAGGGCGTGCCTGAAACGTCCCGGGGAGCGACCGCGTCGGCCAGGTCGGTGCTCGCCCTGAGAGACGAAGAAATGCGGTCAGTGACAAGCCTGGGAGCAGTGAGTGAGAACGCGATCAGACTCCTGAACCATCTGTACGGCAGTCCATACGTTCGGATCAAAGATGTCGAAGCGATCACGGGCCTCAGCAACCCCAACGCGATCGCATTGATCGCGAGAATGTCCAAACTTGGGATACTGACGGAGATCACCGGACGGAAAAGGAGCAAGGTGTTCGCACACGTCCCTTACATAGAGGTGTTTAAGGACCATTGACGGGGCAATAGTGCAATATCGCGCAGGAGCACCCCTGTCTCCAGCCGGGCTTCCTGGAAATCCAGGATTATTCAACAACACCGCCGTGCTGCCTGAGGAGTTCCGCCACTTCGGTCCTACCGTGTTTCAAAGTCCAGCGCAACGGAGTCCAGCCATCCTCTCCCGGTGCATTCACGTCCGCCCCCCTGGCGATGAGGAGTTCCACCATCTCCAGGTGGCCTTGCGTGGCTGCTATAAACAACGGAGTGCCCCTGTCGTCGGCACATAGATCAACGTCAGCCCCCCTGTCCAGAAGTAATTCGACCGTCTCGATGTGGCCGAAGCAAGCCGCCGCATGTAAGGGAGTCAGTCTTTTATCGGCATACGTGTCAATGTCGGCGCCTCTGTCGAGGAGGAGCCTGACGATCTCGATGTGCCCGTTGATCGCCGCCGCGTGCAGCGGAGTCCTTCCCATACCGTCAGACATATTGACGTCGGCACCTCCGTCGAGGAGGAGCTCTACCGTCTCGAAGCGGCCGTTGAACGCCGCTTCGTGCAGGTTTCCATACATATATCGTCCTTCTGCAGGCACCATTATTTCTACGCCCAATTGTAGATGCCCGGAGCCGGTCATGCCAATTCGATGCCGGGAAGATTTCCGTCGCCGACTGCTATTGCGACCGTCTGTGCTTGCTGCGTGGAGAGAAGCCGTTTGAGCCGCTGGAGAGGTGCTTCGCCTTCGGGGCGGGAGCCGAGTTCTCCGTCAAGGCGTCCCCTGGGCGTTCGAGCAGTACGAATAAACCGCCAACTTCTACACCGAAGTTGACGCCGATACCTGCAACGGCTGCGAGGACGGCGTCGGCCGCTGCTGGTTCGACGCCGTCAGTATCAACGCGGACGGAGTGGCAGAGATCAAGCCGGAGATATGCGAAGGCTGCGGGATATGCGTGACCTGGATCGTTACAAGGACATCATCGAAACCTGATATCGGTTGTGGCTGGTCGAGTGCTCATTTGAGTTTGTTCGACCAGTCCTGCCCTGCTTGGTATATCCCGCTAGCCCGTTCCTGCATTTCGCCGGCAACCAGCCTGCCTCCCTCGGCACCTAGATTTCCCATGGCCCGATTGCGCTTCTTGATGGCCTGGCTCAGCGAAAAACTTGCGGCCGCCATTCCGGCTATCAGGCCACCGGTTATGATCAGCAGCGCTTCCTCGGTATCCTGCCCTTCTTCCGAGCAAGAGCCGGGATAAGAGGATGAACCGGAGGTCCCGGTGCACTCCGGCGATGAAGTTCCCGCCGCAATTCCCAGGCTCAGCAGTGCCAGGGCGGCGATCACCAAAAGCACCTGGAGAGTCAACAACACCTGGCGCCACCTTCTTACCTGGGCTTCGGCAGCGATAGCCGCGGTCGCGGCCTCGCCAGCGAAGACCATTTCCCAACCATCCGGCATCCCGTCACCCCCTATGTTCCTGGTTGATCTTCTGTTCTATTATATTATTAATGAGATTGAGGCAATAGGATAGCTGCTGGAGGTCGAGACGATGTTCTGTGCCAAATGCGGAAAACAGTTAACCGGAACCGGGTCGTTCTGCCCACGCTGCGGCAGCAGGGTTCAGCAGCAGGCTCCGTACCTTAACGCCACTCCCCCACCGCCGGCTCAACCAGGCACCTACGTAAGCCCGGGCACTTATCGGCAGAAGATATTCACCCCTCAGGACTGGAAAATAGCTCTCCTGGTGGGCATCATCACGTCCGTAGTGGTCATCATCCTTGCTTTCCTGCTTGTCGCCCTGCTGAACTCGGGCGATAACTCCCTGTCTCAAGCGGTCCCGTCAACTATCGGGCCGGGGGCTGTCGCCTTCGGGCTCTTTCGTTACCGCTAGCACCCCGGTCCGTACCGAAACTCTCGGGATTCTCTCCATTCGTCTCCAGGCTTTCAAGAATTTCGAGGTTTTGACGAATAATAATATGGGCATTTGAAGCAGTATGGACGCTGCAAATAGTTCTGAGCAAAGGGGGACGAGGCTATGAAAAAGCTCGAAGCTCTGAGGGGAGCTGTTGAAAGAGGCTACTTCGTCGCGGACGACGCCGGCGCCATCGGAGGCAATGTGCATCTCTCCAAGGCCGATTGGGACATCGAGTGCGAAGATGGTTTCCAGCGTATCGAAGTGGATATGGACGACGACGATCCCCCCGACTTCAAAACACTGGCACAGGAAATGGGCTTATGGGTCGACTACGTCAGCCCGCACTGCAGCGACGTCCGTTTCAGGTTCACCATCCCACCCGTGAGGGAGGTAGACCTCAACTACCAGGGCCTCGCTTGACCATAAAACTCAACAACCCCAATTTAAGATTTGGTGATAAAATGATTCGTCATGAAGAAAGGAAAAGGCAAGAAAAGCTACTGGGAGCGGCCGCTCATATTTGAGATACTGGGACAGCTGCCGCTGGACATCGTCCTTATCCTTTGCGCCGGTATCGCCATCGGCGTCGCCATGGTCGATTACCTGACCAATCAACAAGCCAGCATCCACATCTTCTACTGCGTCCCCATCAGCATCGTCACCTGGGTCCTGGGCCTGAAGTACGGCGTGCTGGTCTCCGCGATCTGCACCACGTCGTGGATAGCCACCGATTACGCCGTCAATATCGACGCCGCGGCCTGGAGGCCGCAGTATTGGGACATCTTCGTGCTCTTCGTCTTCTACTCCGTCTTCGCCGTGCTGATAGCGCGCCTGAGGTATTCCATCGACAAAGAGAAGCGTCTTTCCCGGACCGATGCGCTCACCGGCGCCTGCAATACCCGCTGTTTCCACGAGCTCGGGGAGCGGGAACTGGAGAGGTTGCGGCGTTACGACCACCCCTTCAGCCTGGCCTACCTGGACATGGACAAATTCAAGCTGGTCAATGACACCTTCGGGCACATGGCCGGGGACATGATACTGCAGGAAGTTGCCGCCACCCTGATGCGTAACCTGCGCGAGAACGACGTCGTGGCCCGCCTGGGAGGGGACGAGTTCGTGGTGTTGTTCCCGGACACCGACGAAGAAGCCGGCGGGGCGTTGATGGAAAAGATGCTGGAGCTGGTCAACGAGGCCATTCCCGATAAATACCGTGGTATCCCCAGCATCAGTATCGGGCTGGTGACCTTCACCAGGCCTCCCGCCACCCTGGAAGATGCCATACGCGCGGCCGACCTCAAGATGTACGAAGCCAAGTCCTCCAACCGGAAAGCCATTGCCCATGCCGTCGTTTAAAAGAAGGGCCGGGCTTAAGGCTCAGGCGCAGTCCTGCCAGGCTTCCGCCGGCCGGTCGGCCCAGTAATCGAGGAAGCCGCGCATCACCGACCAGTACCAGTCCTCGTCAAACCCCCTGAAGGCACAATGCGAACCGGTGGGAAGCACCCAGATGTCGATATTGGGGTTGCCACCCGCTGCATGGCGCAGCGCCTCAACTCCTTCCACCGGGCAGACGGGGTCGTCCTCGGCGTGCACCAGCAGCAACGGCACGTCGACGCGGGAGATGAATTCCCCGGGGCTGGAGAGGTTGTACAGTTCCTCCAGGCTCAGCCCGTAGTAGGGCGCGACTATCTCCTTTATGTAGCGCATATAGTCGGGTGAGAACAGCTTGTCCCCCAGGTAGGCGTTGGCATCTTCTCCCTTGAGGTTCATATCGAGGCGGCGCATCTCCGAGAGGCATACGAACATCGCGTAGATGGGAAAGAAGGGGTCGCCCAGCGGGGGGCGACTGCTGAAATGGGACATCATCTGCTCCAGGGAGGCATAGCCGCTCCAGGCCAGGGCGCCTCCCGTTATGTATGGATGCTCCCTGCACTGATGGGCTGCGTTCATCACCGAGCCGCCTCCCAGGCTGAAGCCCACTGCCGCAACGGTGGTGACTTCCTCGAATTCGCCCAGGAAACGGCAGGCGCCGAGGATGTCCTGGCCTTCTTTCCATCCCCCGGTGGTGGGGCAGTCCGAGAGCATCTGGCTCTCCCCGAAGTTGCGCATATCGGGGGCGAAGACGTTGTAATCCCAGGCCGTGAAGGCCTCCAGGGCGGCCTCCATAATATAGCTCTTGTTTTTTGATCCGTGCAGGCCGTGACAGAATACCACCCCGGGCCTCTTCTTGCCGTCCCGGTGCAGGCCCAGTACGCCGACCAGCGGGGTTTCATCCAGGCTGGGAAATACGACTTTCTCGAATTCTTCAGGATAAGGATAAGCGTCGTGGGCCTTGAAGCCGGGTATGTACTGGCTGAACTTCGACAGGTCCGGCTTGCTCGCGGTCACCATGTTGAGCCAGGGGTTGCCCTGCGGCAGGAAGGGGATGCCGCGAAGGTGATCCCCTATCTCCATAATGCTTCTACCATCCTGCCGCTTCTGAAGTGTGATTGATTTCATTGCTATGTCTCTGCTGCTTTCCTGTTGAGTGCTGCTTCTACGCTAGGTTGTCTACTCCATCGCCATGTCCGTACCGGGTATCTCCCCGATGCCGCTGCTCAGCTTGGACAAGGCGCTCAGCAGGGTCGCCGCCTCCGAGTCCGTCAGCTTGCCCATGAGCTTCTCGCCCAGGTGTGACATCTCCGGGACCACTTTCTCCATCAGTTCTCCCGCCAGTTCCCTGCCCTTGTCGGTGAGGGACACGTATATCTGCCGCCGGTCCTTGCGGCTCCGCTTTCTTCGCACCAGGCCTTTGCCCTCCAGCCTGTCCACCAGGCCGGTGACCGCGCACCGGGTGCGGGACAGCCCGTCGCTCAGCTGGCTCAAGGTCTGGTTTTCTTTTTCATTGAGGAGAAGGATGGCTTTGAACTGCACGAAGGTGATGTGGTTGTCACGCAACCAGTTGTTGGTCTTCTCGTTCCACGTCTCCGCTATGCCCATAGCCGCGCTGATGATCTTCTCTATATCGGTCACCATGCCCTCCTCCTTCCTGTTTCACATCAACATTATTTATATACAAACTATTTATATATTAAATATGATAAAATAGCTGCCTGTCAACTAGAAAGCGGCTTAAGGAGGTCGACGAGATATGTGGTTTAAATTCATCCTGGCTTGCCCGTTTATCTTCTGGGTGACGAAGATGAAGAGATGCAAGCTGAAGTATTCCGGCAGGGAGAACGTCCCCCGCCAAGGGCCTTTTATCGTGGTGTCCAACCATCAGTCCACCCTCGATTACTTCATCGTGGGAATGGCCATGAAGAAGACGGTGATGAGGAAGAGGATGGTGCCCTGGGCCAAAGTGGAGATAGCGCAGGGGGAGGAGGGGCTCCTGGGAAGGTTTCTCTGGCACTGGCTGGGTACTATCCCCATAAAACGCCGGGAAAGCGGCGAGATGAAAAAGGCCATCCGGCTGAGCCTGGACTACCTCGGAAAAGGGCAGATCGTCTACATCTTTCCCGAAGGGACCAGGTACCCCCGGGGAGAGTTGGGGTCGTTCAAGCCCGGAGTATCCAACCTGGTCAGGCTCTCACCCGTCCCCATCCTGCCCGTGGCTGTCTACCGCAGGGAGGACGACGATGGCTTGCAGGTCAACATCGGGGAGCCTTTCTTCATGCCTGAGAAGAAGAGGCTCGCTGCCGAGGATCGCGGGGAGAGCGTGGAGAAGAGGTTATTGGAGCAGATCGATGCCGTCGAGCGCCTGAACGCGAATATGCCCGGTGACGGGGAGAGCATGAAAATGATCACCAGCCTGGTAGATTTCATCACCGCGAACGCCTCTCACCCGGAGGTGGATTTCGACGGGTTGTGCCGCATGTCCGACAAGTATGACAACCTGTACATCCAGGACAGGGTGTTCGCTCTGCTGCCGGATGGCTGGAGCAAGGTAAGTATGAACTGAGGCCTTCCCGGGAGACCCTTTGATCCGCTTGATTGTTTTCAGGCGATGATTTACGCTATCTACCGAGTTTGCCTGAAAACAAATCGAGGAAACCATGGATATTAGAAACATAGCCATCATTGCGCACGTGGACCACGGCAAGACCAAGATCACCGACGCCCTGATGCACCAGACCGGCATGACCGCGCCCGGAGTGAGCATGGACAGCAACGCCCTGGAGCAGGAGCGTGGCATCACCATCTATTCCAAGAACACCTCCGTCACCTACAAGGAGACCAAGATAAACATCGTGGATACTCCGGGGCACGCCGACTTCGGCTCGGAAGTGGAGCGGGTGCTCAGGTCCATCGACTCCGTCGTCCTGGTGGTCGACGCTCAGGAAGGCCCCATGCCCCAGACCAAGTTCGTGCTCAAGAAGTCGCTGGAGCTGGGGCTCAAGCCCATCGTGGTCATCAACAAGATAGACAAACCGGCGGCCCGGATACCCGAGGTCGAGGAGCTGGTCTTCGAGCTCTTCTTCGACCTGGGAGCCAGCGACGAGCAGCTCGACTTCGTCACCCTGTACAGCAACGCCAAGGAAGGATTCGCCATGCGGGAGCTGGACGAGGAATCGGCCGACCTCACTCCCCTGCTGGACACCATCCTCGAGCGGGTCAGGCCGGCCTCCAGTGAGGACGCCAGTTCCAGGCCCTTCCGCATCCAGCCTTTCAACCTGGCCTACGACAACTATATCGGCCGGCTGGCCATCTGCCGGGTCTACGAAGGGACGGTCAGGCAGGCGGACAACGTGTTCATCAAGACCCCCGAGGGTGAGACGCGGACCGGCCGCATCACCAAGCTCTTCACCTTCCATGGGTTGGACAGGGAAGAAGCCATGGAAGCTTGCGCCGGGGACATCATCATGGTGGCGGGCCTGCCGGATATCTACATCGGCGAGACCATCTGTGCTTCTGAGGAAATGGAGGCCCTGCCGGCTATCTCCATCGACGAACCTACTATTTCTTTGAAGTTCCTGGTCAACAACTCCCCCTTCGCCGGCCGGGAGGGCAGGTTCGTCACCAACCGCCAGCTCAAGGAGCGCCTGGAGAAAGAACTGGAAGTCAACGTCGGGCTCAAGGTCGAGTTCGAATCGGCTGACCACTACAAGGTCTACGGGCGAGGCGAGCTCCACATCGCCATACTCCTGGAGAACATGCGGCGCGAGGGATACGAATTGCAGGTCTCCCAGCCCAACGTTCTTTTCAAGGAGGAGAACGGCCGGAGAATGGAGCCTTTCGAGGAGCTGATCATCCAGGTGCCGGAGGAGATGGCCGGCATGATGATCGAGAAGATGGCCCAGAGAAAAGGGGCGCTGCGGGAGATCAATTCCGAGAACAGCGAGACCAGGCTTATCTTCGAGATCCCCGTCCGGGGGCTGCTCGGATACCGCAACGACTTCCTGACCGACACACGGGGCGAGGGCATCATGTACACCCGCGGCATCGGCTTCCGGCCTTATGCCGGCGAGATAGAGAGGAGCCAGTACGGCTCCATGATCTCCATGCTGACCGGCAAGGCGCTGGGGTACTCACTGTTCAACCTGCAGAAGAGAGGGACTCTTTATATCGGGGCCAACATCGAAGTCTACGAAGGCATGGTCATCGGCAGCACTTCCAAGGGGCGCGACATGACCGTCAACCCGGTCAAGGGCAAGCATCTCACCAACATGCGGGCCTCCGGGGCGGACGACGCCATCCGGCTTACCCCACCCATGGAGATCACCCTCGAGCGCGGGCTGGGCATCATGAACGACGACGAATACCTGGAAGTCACGCCCCAGAGCATCCGCCTGAGAAAGATCTTCTTAAAAGAAAGCGAGCGCGATAAGGCTCGCTGATTCCAAAGCAGCTCATGGTTTAACTTGCCGGGTTCTGGTTATAAAGCGATAAAGAAGGTCTTTCACCGTTCCCGCGAGAATCACTTAACAAGAACTCATAGGGCTGTTTCCGGCTGACGAATTCCCCTTTCAACGTTACTGCTTTTTCCGACAGTGCTTCGACACGTCAGGGCAAGGGTGGAGTTGTCCAGTAAAGGGAGGTGGCCATGAAGGGCAGGGTATTTCCGGGCTTTTGCGTCGTGCTGGTGTTGCTGTTGCTGTTCGGCCTGATGTGCCCGTCCGTCCTGGCGGAGGGGTCCGCGCCGCAGGAGAAATACATCGCCCGCACCGTGGACGGCGTCGACCTGGCCGTCCGGCGCTACCACCCCGACGCGGACAGCCCCATGCGGAATGGCGGCCAGCCGGTCATCCTGATGGCCGGGTTCGCCTGCAATTCCGACTTCTTCGACATCCACACCCCGGAAGGAGTCACTTACGACGAGACCCTCCCGGCCGAACTGGCCGACTGGGCCGTGGGTGACGTCAGGCTCCAGGAAGACCCTATGAAATACTACAACATGGCCTATTACCTCTGGTCGCAGGGTTACGATCCCTGGATCGCCAACTATCGCTGCCAGGGGCGCGACCCCTACCGGAGCGGCGGAACGGGCACCAACGCCATCGACGAGTACGGCATCTACGACATGCCCGCTATCATCACCCTGGTCAGGGAAGTCACCGGCCGCAAGCCGGTCTGGGCCGGCCACAGCATGGGAGCGGTCATGGCCTCCATCTACCTGGAAGGATGCCGTTTCGAGGACATGGCTAACCCCGATTCCCGGGTGATCTCAGACCCGGCTTTGAAGGCGGAAAGGAACAACGGCGAGGGCGTTCAGGCCTTGAAGGGGTTCATCTCCCTCGACGGCCCCTCCTGGCCCTGCGGGAACGTCTCCTGGCTGATGGGGGCACTGCTCTGGACCATCTTCTATATCCCCTACTACTTAGACTTGCGGCCACTCACCTCCAGCCTGGGCGGGGCCGTTGCGGAACCTGTCGGCGCCCTTGATCGACTTTTCTGGAGCATCTGGGGCCAGCTCGGCTTCCCGGATTATACTTTCCCCTTCCAGGCCATGCTCAGCCTCAACCCCGACAACCTGGACGGGAACCTCACCGCCTATGTCTTCCAGTACGCGGCGGACGGCTTCAGTTCGCGGGCCATGCTGCAGTTCGTCGACGCCTGCTACAACCACAAGATGCGCGAGGACTACCGCAACGGCACTTTCAACTGGTGGAGGTGGTGCCCGCCCACGCCCTATGAGGGAGATGGTTACTACTATTACTCCGACAACTTCGACAAGATAAGCCTGCCTTCGTTGTTCATCGTCGACGACACCAGTGACATCACCATCCCCGAGAACGTCATCGAGGTCTACAATGAGAAAACGCGCGACCCCCTGGACCGGTGCTTCCGCATCCCCGGCACCGCCCACTTAGACGTGGTGGCGGGGCTCAACGCGCCCACCGAGCTCTACCCCAGGGTTGGGGCGTTCCTGGAGTCGCTGACCCCTTAATGATGGCCTACCACGTCGTGGCCGCCGTCCCAGGTGCCGTTGTAGAGGAAATACATGGGGCGTTCCACCACGATGCCCGGGCCCGACCTGACCTGCAGGCGGGTGGATAGCTGGTAACCCGGGCCGGCATTGTCGTTCACCCGGATGGTGACGCGGGCGTGGGCCGGCACCTTCTCTATGCGCGGCTCCAGCGCGCCCGCTTCCTGGGTATAGTAGTAGATCTCCACCACGGCCTCGGTCTCTCCCGGGTTCTGCAGGGTCAGCCACTCGTCGAAGCCGTCCCCGGTGTACCCCTCCGCCAGGAACCAGTCAGTCCCGGTGGCGGTAGAGCCGATCACGCAGTGGCCTCCCGTCCATGCTTCGTTATAGTTGAAGTAGCTGGGGCGCTCGGCCAGGAAGGTGGAGCCGGAGGTCAGCTGGATGGAGACGTCCTTTCCCCTGCCCACCTCGTCGGGAACGAACACCGTGAATCTCCGCCCCGGATCGACCCGGTATGTCCTGGTGATAGGGCTACCCTGTCCCGGCCCCAGCTGGTATACGGCGTTCACGGTTATGGCGGTGGCGTTGGGGTTCTGCAGGGTCAGCCACTCGTCGAAGGTGTCCCGGGTGGAGCCCTCGGCGAAATAGTAGGAGTCCGAAAGTGAAGTGGCCCCCATCACGCAGTCGCCGCCTGACCAGTAAGTGCTCCGCTTGCCCAGATAGCTGAAGTACATGGGGCGTTCCGCCACCACCGGCTGGCTGGCCTCCAGCTGGAGGGAGTTCTGATATCCGCTGCCCAGGATGTCGTTGACCAGGAAGGTGGCCCGGGAGAGGGGCGGGACGGAAAAGCCCGTCTTCACTACCTCCCCGGCTTCCTGGGTCTGGAACCGGAAGGTCAGCTCGGCGGGGGCCTGGCCCGGGATTGAGCACGCATACGTATTCCTCGAAACCGTAGCCGGTGTATCCCTCAGCGAAATACCATGTGCCGGCGGGCGCGGTGGCGCCCATAACCGTGCTGCCGCCGGTGCTGCCGTTCTTGTTGAAGTACATGGGGCGTTCGGTGATGACCGCCTGGTCCGAGGAGACCCGCATGGAGACCTCCTTTTCCTGCCCGACAAGGGAATTGACGTCCAGCGTGGTGCGGGAGCCCGGCGGCACCGTCACCTGGGCTGCCTGCCAGTCCCCTTCTTTCAGCATGAACAGCACCTGTACGTCGGCCTGGCTGCCGGTGGGGTTGCCTACGGTCAGGTATTCGCGGAAGAAGCCCCCGGTATATCCCTCGGCGAAATAGAAGACGTGGCCGTAGCCGGCCGGCACTTCCGGCGCGGGCACCAGAGGGATGATGTCACGGGTGGTCAGGGACATGTTGCCCACCAGGGCGACGTTGCCGGGATCGGCGGGCAGCAGCATGCGGTAGTCGGCGTCCATGGGATTTCCGGGGTCACTCTCGTCGTTGTAGCGGTAAGGGTCCTCGGCGTAAGCCTCGTCGATCAGTTCGTCCAGGCGGTAATCGCGGCTACTGAACAGCTTCTCCAGCACTCCGGTCACCCCGTAGTTGTCGGCGTAGTAGAGGGCGAAGCCCAGGTTGCGGCTGGAGTAGTCGATGCCCCAGCTGCCGGCGTCGAAGTAGCTGCCGCGCTCCCAGCCCATGAAGTCGTTGGAGTACATGGCGACATAATTCTTCTTCTGCTCATCAGTGGACGCCACCGGGTCGGGATTGCTGTAATTGCCCGCGGTGAAGCAGGCATTGGAGAACAACGCCACCGGGTTCTCCGCGAAGTCGATCCGCGAGAGTTCGGGGTAGCCGATGTAAGTTCCCGAAGGCGTAGAAGCCGCCCACCCGGCAATCGGGCAGGCTGCCGTAGTAGATGCCGTGCCCGGTATAATAGACGATCTTGCAGCCGCTCAGGCCTTCTTCCATCACGCGGTATTCCACGCCGGCCCGCTCCGATCCCGCGGAGTCTGCCGGAAAGAAGCCACTCCACTTCCAGCCCTTTGCTCTCCAGGAAATTCCCGACCTTGACGGCGGAGCTGTACGAGCCCGCGCCGGTGCCCATGATCACCGCCGCGCGCATGCGGTTGTCCGTCCCCGCCTGCAGCACCGCGTCGACGCCGGTGGTGTTCTGACCCTCAATGACATCCACCTCACCGGACCACTGGTCCAGGTAGGCGCGGGAGGCCCGCCGCGTCTCGAAGCGCACCACGAACCGGCCCGTCTCCATGTTGGTGAGGGTGTAGTTCCCGCCGGCGTCGGTCACGGCCACGTCGGCCACGCAGTGGTCCAGGTCGTAGGAGTAGGCCAGCACGTTGGCCACTCCGCCGGGTTGAGCCGCGCTGGTCACCCGGCCGGAGATGGTACCGGCGCTCCCGGCCATGGCGGGCGCGGGTCGGAACGAAGGCCAGGCCCAGGGCCGACCAGGCCACCAGGAGAGCCAGTACAACCCTTGCCGGCAGACTGTTTGCGACGCTTTCGCGTATTTCTCTTTTCTTCCATCTCCTCACCTTCCCAGACATTTTCCCTGCCGTGGAATGTTTTCTCCAGCATTGACTTTTTGGCCTTCATCGAGCTTGCGATACAATTGGTTCCAGGAGGGTTGAGATGAGTCATGAGCCACCGGTTCCCGTGATATTCACCATCGGGCACAGCAACCACAACCTGGAACGTTTTCTGGGGCTGCTGGAGGGTTTCGAGATAGAGACCCTGGTGGATATCCGTTCCAACCCGTACTCCCGCTTCTCCCCCCACTTCAACCAACCGGCCCTGCGGGCCGCGGTGGAAGGACCGGGCTGCTCTACCTATACATGGGTGACGGGCTCGGGGGGAAACCGTCCGACCCGGCCCTGAATGGCGAGGACGTCAACGCCACATTCGCCCTGATCGCGGCGTCGGAACCTTTCCGGGCCGCCCTGGAGATGGTGACGCTGGAGGCGCGTCATCGGCCGCACCGCCATCATGTGCGCCGAAGACGACCCTCGCAAATGCCACCGCTACCACCTGGTCACTCCCCGCCTGGTGGAAAGGGGTTTCACCGTGCTGCACATCCGGGGGAACGGCGGGTTGGAGACGCAGGACGACCTGGCGAAGGGGCAGATGGGCCTCGATGTATAAGAAGCCCGCGTTCCTCTGCCTTATCCGTAGCCCTTCTGGCCGCGGTGATTCTCGGCGCTTCTTTCCCGGGCTGCAGCGATTCGCGGAACGTTGGCCACCAGGCGGAAAGGCCGGCGGAAGAGGCGGCTATGGTGGTCAGCGTCACCGACGGCGACACCATCAAGGTCAGGCTCGCCGACGGCCGGGAGGAGAAGGTGCGCTACATCGGCATCAACACCCCCGAGATGGACCAGCCCTTCGGTGAAGAAGCAAAGAGCGCCAACCAGGCGCTGGTCACCGGTCGTGAGGTCAGGCTGGTCAGGGACGTAAGAGAGCGTGACCGGTACGGCAGACTGCTGCGCTACGTCTACGTGGACGGATTGTTCGTCAACGCCGAGCTGGTGCGGATAGGATACGCTCAGGCTGTCACCTACCCCCGGACGTCGCGTTCTCGGATTATCTGGCATCATTACAACAAGAGGCGGAGGCGGCCGGCATCGGCCTGTGGGTTAAATGATGCCCGGGTTGGGCATATAGAAAAGTGAGGGCCTGTGTAAGCCGTGTCTTCAAAGGAGGTGCGGAGGAAATGAGCAGGTTATTTCATGCCGCGGAATCAGGAAACCCTGACAAAATCCGGAAGCTCATCGAAAAAGGGGCCGACGTAAGCAAGCGGGACAAGTCGGGAGAAACATCTCTGCATGCGGCAGCTATGGGTGGACGGACCGAGGGCGCTGAATTGCTGATCGACAGCGGCGCGGACGTCAACGCCAAAGACACACTCGGCGTCACGCCCCTCCATTATGCAGCGCGGGAAGGCTGTGCCGAGACCGCCGCGATGCTCATCGACAGGGGCGCCGACGTCAACGGCTGGGACATGGACGGCAACGCACCCCTGCACGAGTCGGCCAAGCACTGCAACACCCGCATGGCGGCACTCCTCCTCGACCGGGGCGCTCACGTCAACTCCAGGGACGTGTTCGGTATCACCCCGCTGCACTACGCCGCCAGGGAAGGCTTCACCGAGATGGCGTCGCTGCTCCTCGAAAGAGGGGCCGGTATCGACACCGAGGACGTAATGCACCACACCCCGCTGCATTACGCCACCCAGAAGGGGCAGACGGGGATGGTGGCATTCCTCCTCGACCACGGCGCCGACGTGAATGCCCGTGACCGGAACGCCAATACCCCGCTGCACTACGCCGCCAGGCACGGCTACGCCGGAATGGCCGAACTCCTCATCGAGAGAGGGGCAGCGGTTAACGGGCGGAACCGAGAAGGCGCGACCCCCTTTGGCCTGACCGCTCCTCACGAAAGCGGGATGAAGGCCTTGCTGGAATCGTATGGCGGCATCGGGTAAGGAGCTGGGCGGCATATCCCGGAAAAAGAATACCGGCCCGGACCCTGGCGGGTCCGAACCGGTGTGCCGAGCTTATATGCCGCCGTTTATCGCCGGCGGCGGCGCTTAAGGCCACGCCCCAGGGTCAGCAGGCCAAGCATACTGCCTAGAGCCAGTGCGGCAGTGCCGGCGCCCGACCCGCAGGCGGCCGTCACGGTAAATCCGCCGGCCAGGGTCGCCGTTCCCCCGTCCTGGTTTGTGACCACTATGTCGTAATCTCCCGGTTCCACGCCAAAGAGCCCGATGTTGCAGGTGATCTCGTACTCGGAGGCCACGTTGACGTTGTAGCCTTCAAGAACAATGCCACCTTTGACGAAGCGCACGGAAGCACCCGGTTGAAAACCGCTGCCCGTCAGCTTCGCCTCCACGGATATGGTGAACTGTATGCCGGATACGGGGTCGACGGAGGTCAGGCTGACGGGAGCCGCCACCGTGAATTCCATCGCATTGGAAGTTCCCGCCGCGGTGACCACCGTGACCTTACATCTGCCGGATACTCCGTCCGGTACCGTCAATTCCACCGCCCCATCCGACCAGGAACCATAGGAAGCCGCCTCGACCCCCCCGAAGAACACTTTGGAGGCTCCCTGGGCCGCGCCGAAGTCACACCCGCTTATTGTCACCGTGCCGCCCGCTTTCCCAGATGCCGGAGCGATCGCTGTGATTTCCGGCCGGGCGTCCCCCCCCTTCACGGTGTGCAGTATGACCGAATCGCCGCTGCTGTATACGATGTTTGTAAGAAGGTTGTTCGCGCTCCCCGACCAGGCATTAGCGGCATCCGCTGCCTCTACGCAGCAGAGCCAGTTCGAAGTGGTGCCATACACGGTCTGCCAGGTGCTTCCCTGGTCTACCGTCTTCAAGACGCATCCGCCATATGTCGGAGAGGCCCCATACAGGCCCGCCGCCCAGACAGCGGAACCGTCGCCGCTTGATATCCCCCAGAACTGGGTGCCCGCCTGGTTATAAGAAGAAGTCCAGGCAACCCCGCCATCCACGGTTTTCATGATGACCCCGCTGCCCGACACCCATGCATTGGAGGCATCGATAGCCACCACGTTCATGAACATGGGTGCTCCCGCCGGTGCTTGCTCCTGCCAGGTCGCTCCCATGTCGCTGGTCTTGACGATGGAACCCGTTCCCGTCGCATAGGTGCTGTAAAAGGCATCGAGGACAGTCCCTCCGACCGCCCAGGCCGTGGTGTTGTCGACAGCTGATATGCGCGCCAGGAGGCCGCTGGAATACGGGCGGTTGTAGACGTTTACCCAGGTGGCCCCACCGTCTGAGGTCTTAAAGATGTGGCTGGTGAGCGTGGCGTCGATGAGGATGGCCCAGGCATTGTAGGCGTCGACGGCGCAGATGTCAGGCACTCCCTCGTAAGTCGAGGTCGAGCTGTAGACGGTGTCCCAGTTGGCACCGCCGTCCGTGGTCTTGAGAAGTATGCGGTAACCGGAGGCCCAGGCGATATTGGCATCCACCACCGAGATCGAAGAAAGGGCTTGCATCGGCCAGGTGCCGGTAACGGTTTTCTGCCTGACCCAGGTGGATCCGCCGTCGGTGGTCTTGAGGATGACCCCTCCCGAATTGACGGTGCCCACCGCCCAGGCGGTGCTGGCATCTACGGCTTCGATGTCCAGGACATTGTAGACATCGTCTATGACGGTGCCGGTCCAGTCTTCGTTGGCGGCCACGGCAACCACCATGGATAGCACCGATACCATCAGAACCAACAAACAGGCAGCAACTCTCTTCACTTGCAAAGCCCTTCGTTAATCTCAGGGTTTGTGACCCTGCCGTACGGGTTTCCGAGAGACTGTGTGGCCTGAACTTTGTATGCCCGCTACCATGTATAATTCCCCGCGCTTACACAGTCAACCATCCCCGATGAATCGTTGCATGTTACGTTCGTGTAACACAAAAAAACAGCTTTGCTTTGTCATTGAAACGTACCGGAAAGAAGGGTGGATATAGCCGCGAGCGGAAACATCGCGGACGATCCTCCCTTCTTGAGGTTTGGTAGTATTTATTGAAGGGTATCTTTCTACATTAGAGCGGCCTAGGGCGGGCTGCCAGGGCAAATTTTTCAAAAACTGCGTGCTTTCGTCAGTGTGGCATCCTGCACGCTATTTGGCATATTACCCGTTATCGTTGGCCCGGAGTGAAAAGGAGGGTGAGATCATGTTGTTCATCAGTATCGCTACCTGGAAAGTGGACAAGCGAAACGAGATCATCGCGCGACGCACGGAAAACGGCCTGATGGTCCCCGAGGGGATCGACCTCAAGGGCGAATGGGTGGATCTGAACGGGGGCCGCGACATCACTCTCTATGAGGCCGAGGACCCCATGGCCCTGCTGCTCGACACCATGAACTGGAACGACCTGATGGATTTCGAAACCTTCCCGGTGATGGACGGGGAAGAGCTGATGAAGAGGCTGTCCGGAAAGTGAGTGGACCGGGGCAAGAATGGAGCACGGATCATGAACGACCTGAATGGCAAGAACGTCGTGATCACTGGGGCCGCTTCCGGACTGGGGCGATCCCTGGCCCAGGTGCTGGCCGCTAAGAGATGCCGCATAGGCGTCGCCGACATCGACCGGGAAGGGGCCGAGGCAACCCTGGAAATGGTGGAAGGCCGTGGCGGTTCCGGGGAGGTCTACGGACTGGATGTGGCCAGACCGGAAGAAGTCGAGGCCATGGCCTGTCACTTCTTCGACACCTGGGGCGGCGTCGACCTCATGGTCAACGACGCCGGCGTGGCGGTGACCGGACCAGTCGGCGAGGTCAGTCTGGAGGACTGGGGGTGGATCATGGGTATCAACTTCTGGGGCATGGTCTACGGCTGCCACAGCTTCATCCCCCGCATGAAAGCCCAGGGCCGGGGACATATCCTTAACGTTGCTTCCAGCGCGGGGATACTCAGCCTGGGAGGCATGGCGCCGTACAACTGTTCCAAGGCCGGCGTCATCGCCTTGTCCGAAACCCTGGCGGTAGAACTGGCGCCCTTCAACGTCGGGGTAACCGTCCTCTGCCCCATGTTCTTTGAGACGAACCTTCTCAAGAACTGGAGAGTCAGCGGTGAGCCCGACTTTCTTAAGTTCGCGAAAGATTTCGTTGAAGCGGCTTTCAAGTATGCCAGGATGTCCTCTGACCAGGTGGCGGAATCGGCGTTGAGAGCGGTAGAAAAGGGCCGGCTCTACTGCATACCCCAGCCCTCGGGCAGGATCAACTGGGTCCAGAAGCGTCTCTCCCCATCGGCTTTCTACGCCCAATACGCTTTCCTGGAGAAGAAAGGCTGGCTGCGCCCGTTGATGGTATGGATGGCACGCAAGGGACTGGTCTGACTTAGCTGACGTTAAATCATTTAGCCCTTGATAAGCTGTACCTCTACCGATACACTTTACCTATCAAATCGAAGCTGGCTGGGGAGCCGGCAAAGCTGTTCAAGTTGCGCTCCAAACTGTTCTGAACCACCGAGACGAAGGGGGAGAGGTATGAGCGACGTCTATTCCGAGAAGCCATGGTTGAAGAATTACGACAAGCACTGTCCGGCCACACTGGAATACGAATCCCTGACTTTCGCGGAGAAGTTCCGCGAAACTGTCGCCAAATACGGCGACAAAACCGCGCTCATCTACCTGGACGTGAAGATCACCTACAAACAGCTCGACAAGCTCTCCAACCAGATGGCCGCCTTCCTCATCAAAAGCGGCCTCAAGCCCGGCGATGTGGTGGGGCTGTGCATGCCCAACGTCCCGGCCAATTACATCAGCATCGTAGCCGTACAGAAAGCGGGCGGCGTCTCCACCGGCTTGAGCCCGCTGCTGATGCCGGACGAGATGGAGCACCAGATCAAAGACGCCAAGGCCACGATGATCCTCACCATCGACGTTCTCTTCGAAAAAATAAAGGAGGTCGCCGACAAGTGCGACTTCTCGACCGTGGTCGTCACGGAAGTAGCCGACTTCCTTCCCGGCATTAAAAAGGCGCTCGGCAAGGCCTTAAAGAAGATCCCCACCGCCGAAGTCACCCCCCTCAAGGGCAAGAAGATCGTGCGCTTCATGGAGGCCATCAAGGGCATGCCCACCGACCCCGTCATGGTCAAGCGGGACCTCAACGACATGATCTTCCTGATGTACACCGGCGGCACCACTGGCCCGGCCAAAGGCGCCATGCTCACCCACCGCAGCGTCATGTCCTGCCGTAAGATGGTAGTGACCTATCTCGACCTCAAACCGGAGATCATGGCCCTCTCGGCCTTCCCCCTGTTCCACATCGCCGGACTCTTCTTCGGCTGCGTCTGCATGTCCAACGGCAACACCCAGTTAGCGGTGCCCGACCCCCGCAACGTCCATTTCCTGGTCGAGCTGGTCAAGAAGTACAAGCCCAACTCCATCGTCAACGTCCCCACCATCTTCTTCGAGCTGATCAAGAACGAGGAGTTCAAGTCGCTTGACTTGAGCCACATCGACTGGTGCCTGTCGGCCGCCGCTCCCTTCCCGGAGGAGAACATCGCCGAGCTGGAAAGCGTCATCGGCAAGAACAAGTTCATCGAGCTCTATGGCATGACCGAGACTTCCCCCGTCAGCTGTATAAACCCGCGCTACGGCACCAAGAAGCCCACGTCCATCGGCATGCCCCTGCCGGATACCGAATTCAAGCTGGTGGAGCCGGGCACCGGCCAGCTGGCACCCCTCGGAGAACCCGGTGAGATCGCCATCCGCGGCCCGCAGCTGATGGACGGCTACATCGACCAGCCGGAGGAGACCGCCAACGCCCTGCGGGACGGCTGGATGTTCACCGGCGACGTGGCCCGCATGGACGAGGACGGCTACTTCTACATCGTCGACCGGGTCAAGGACATGGTCATCGTCTCCGGTTTCAAAGTCTTCACCCGCGAGCTGGACGAAGTACTGACCAAGCACCCGGACGTGGAGATGGCCGCCTCCCTCGGCGTCCCCGACCCCGAGCGGCCCGGTTCGGAACGAGTAGCCGCGGCCGTCGTGCTCAAGCCGGGCATCAAAGGCGACGACGCCGAAAAAGAGAAGCTCCGGGCCTATCTCAAGGAGAAGGTGGCCCCCTACAAAGTGCCTAAGGTCGTAGAGTTCATGGACCAGCTGCCTACCAGCGGCGTAGGCAAAATCCTCAAACGTGAGCTCAAAGAAGACTTCAAGGACATGCTCAAGTAAGAGAGTATTCCGGGACGATAAAGCCGGGGCGGAAGCCCCGGCTTTTCTTTTTCGCCAGCCTTGCCGTCAGGCGCTATCCCCGTCAGGACCGGCCTCCACCGCCTGGAAGTCCGGCTCGCCTTTGAAGGACAACGCCAGCATGACCAGGCTGACCAGCAGGACCCATCCGTAGAAGAACAGGCTCATCCATTCCGTGAAACTCGCGGTCAGAAGCAGGAGCAGGCCGACCGCGAAGCCCAGGAAGCAGAGCCAGCGCGGAGCCCTGCTGGTGCGAAGGAAGATGGTGGAAGTGGAGATGGTGAAGACAGCCGCCATCCTGATGCCATAGACGCTGATCACCGTGAAGGATATGTTGCGGTTGATCTCCCAGGCCTGTGAACCGGTCAGGCTGCCGGTTATGGTGTCGAGGCTGCCGATGAGGCCGGCGGCCATGGCCGCGGAGGCAAAGAGCATGGCGACGTAGAGCAGCCCGCTGCCCAGCATCACCGTAGCCAGGAAACGGTCCTCATCCTCGCCCAGGCGATCCCGGATCACCCCGAGGAACCAGAGGAAAGCGATGCCCGCGAAGGGGATGAGCTGGAGCGCGAAGGAGACCGTGCTTTTCAGGCTGTTGTCGCTCAGCCAGCGGTCGGCCTCGGATGGATCGGTCACCACGGATAGCTTTATCAATATCATGCTCGTGGCAATCAATATGGTGAATATGATCCCCGCTATGGCGGCGGCGCGCGGCGTTTTTGCCATCCGTTTCCCCTTTCTCGGCTCTATGGCTGATAAACCAGGCACAACTATACTATAATCTATTCAGCAAGGGTGACGGCGGCTTATCATTTCTTTCTTACTCGAGGAGGTCCCATGGAAGGTAAACTCCTGAAGGAACGGTACAGACTGACAAGCAAGCTGGGCTCGGGGCGACTGGGGGAGACTTATCTGGCGGACGATCTTCAACTCGGCCATGAAGTGGCCGTGAAGGTCCTCTCGCCGGAATTCGCGTCCAACCCCACCTACACCCAGAGGCTCGAAGCGGAATCACGCGTGGCGGCTGGACTGTCGGACCCCAACATCGTGCCCCCGCTGGACTGGGGCAGCGAGGAAGGGGCCTACTTCGTGGTCACCGGTTACGTCAAGGGCCGGAGCCTGGCCCAGGTTCTCGGCTCCGAGGGGCGTATCCCCCCGGATCGGGCGGCCCGGATAGCCGCCGACGTCTGCGAAGCCCTGGAATCGGCCCATGGCAGCGGTATCTTTCATTGCGGCATCTCCACCTCCAACATCTTCTTAGACGATTTCGGACAGGTCCGGCTGATGGACCTGGGCATGGCCTGGGATGCCACCGGACGTGGGACCCCGCAGTACATATCGCCGGAACAGGCCCGGGGGCTGGCCATGGATGCCCGCTCGGACATTTACTCGCTGGGCGTGGTCCTCTACCAGGTGCTCGCCGGGAAGCCTCCTTTCGACGGGCCGGACAACAACGCCATCCTCGAGGCGCACATGAACCTTGCACCCACCGACCCTTCGGTGGTCAACCCGGCCATCCCCGCGCCATTGAGCGCCATCGTGCTTAAGGCGCTGGCCAAGGACCCGTCGCTTCGCTTCCAGAGCGCCCGGCAGATGCGTGACTCGCTGCTGCAGTTCCTGGAGGGAGCGGCCGCTCCGGTCTCCCCCGCCCCGGTGGCGGCTGCCGGCGCAGTCGCGGAAAAGGGTTCCCACGCCGGGGCGTGGGCGCTGGGCATCGTTATCGGCCTGGTAGTGATCGGCGCCGTCGTGGTGCTGCTGCTGGGCTTCGCGGTTGGGCCGAAGTGGTTTGTAGAAGAAAGCGGTAACGCCAACGTACCCAACCTGGTCGGCCTGACCGAGGACCAGGCGCGCTCTTCCCTCGATAGCGCCGGACTCAAGATGAACAAGCAGGACGACTACATCACCAGCGAATCCCAGAAGGTAGGCGTGGTCTCATCCCAGAGCCCGTCAGCGGGGACCACCATGGCCACGGATTCCAGTGTCACCGTCGAGGTCACCAAGGAATTGCGCATGCCCAACGTCGTGGGGCAGTCACAGTCCGACGCGGAAAGCACGCTTAAAAAACAGGGCATCTCAGTGATCGTGGTGAACAAGACACCCGTCACCGACCCGAGCCAGATCGGCAAGGTGGTCAAACAGGACCCGGCCGGAGGTACGCTCATCTCAACCGGCATCAGCGTGACCCTTTCGGTTGGAGAAGAATCTGGAACGGTGGCGGTTCCCGACGTCACCGGGGATAGCCAGGCCGATGCCACCAGCGCTCTCAATAAAGCTGGTTTCAACACGACGGTGCAGAAGCAGGCCAGCCCCTCGGTGCCGGCGGGAGAGGTGATCAGCCAGACACCCTTGGCCGGGACTCAGGCTGACAAGGGTTCCACCGTGACCATCGTGGTCAGCTCAGGTCCATGATTTCCCCGTCGATGAGAGGAGTTTTTCATGAACAAGCCCTGGCTTGAGAACTACGACTACAATGTCCCCGAGACCATCCGTTACCCACGCATACCCCTCTACCAGTTGCTGGAGCTGACCTGCGTCAAGTACGACGAATACACCGCCACCATCTTCTTCGACCAGAAGCTCACCTACGGCGAGATCCGCGACAAGGTGCGGCGCATGGCCGTGGCCCTGCGGGAGATGGGGGTGTCCAAGGGCGACCGGGTGGCCCTGATGCTGCCCAACTGCCCGCAGTTCATCATCTCCTTCTTCGGCGTGCTGGAAGCCGGCGCGGTGGTCACCAACATCAGCCCGCTGCACGTGGAGCGGGAGATCGAGTACGAACTGAACGACTCCGGAGCGGAGACCATCATCTACCTGGACCTCTTCCATTCACGTATCGAGGCGGTGAAGGGGTCTACGCCCATCAAGCGCCGCATCATCACCAGCATCACCGACTATATGGCCGAGGCCTTCCCGCCGGCGGCGGAGAAGGGGCCAGGCGACTACTACTTCCTCGAAGTGCTCGAGTCGGCGACCCCCGAACCGCCCGACAAGGAGCTTATCGATCCCGCTGAGGACCTGGCCGTGCTGCAATACACCGGCGGCACCACCGGCCTGCCCAAGGCGGTGATGCTCACCCATCGCAACCTGCTGGCCAACGCACTGCAGCTCAAAAACTGGGGCGGGGATTTCATCACCCCGGGTGAGGACGTCTTCCTCTGCGTCATCCCCTTCTTCCATTCCTTCGGCCAGTCGGTAGCCATGAACAACGCCATCCTCGACGCCGCCACCATGGTGCTCATACCCCAGTTCGAGATCAACATGCTCTTCCAGGCCATCCAGACCTACAAGCCCAACTTCTTTCCCGGAGTACCCACCCTCTACGTGGCCATCCTCAACCACCCCGACGCCCTTTCTTTCGGGGTGGACAAGATACGCCTGTGCATCTCGGGCTCGGCCCCCCTGCCGGTGGAGATCATCCACAAGTTCAGCCACATCTCGGGAGGTGTCTTCTGCGAGGGCTTCGGCCTCTCTGAGGCTTCTCCCGTCACCCACTCCAACCCCATCTTCGGCCTGCAGAAGGTGGGCTCCGTCGGCATCCCCTTCCCCGACACCGAGGCGAAGATAGTCGACGCGGACACCGGCGATAAAGAGATGGCCCCGGGCGAGTTGGGCGAACTGATCATCAAGGGCCCGCAGGTGATGAAGGGCTACTGGAACAAGCCGGAGGAGACGGCCTCGACCCTGCGCGACGGCTGGCTCTATACCGGGGACATCGCCTACATGGACGATGACGGCTATTTCTTCATCGTCGACCGCAAGAAGGACATGATCATCGCCGGCGGCTTCAACATCTACCCGCGCGAGGTGGACGAGGTACTCTTCGAGCACCCCAAGGTGATGGAGGCGGTTACCGTGGGCATCCCCGACGAATACCGCGGCGAGACGGTCAAGGTCTACGTCGTCCTGAAGCCGGGCGAGGAGTGCACCGAGGACGAGATCATCTCCTTCTGCCGCGAGCGCCTGGCCCCCTACAAGGCCCCCAAGATGGTGGAGTTCCGGACCGAACTACCCAAGACCATGGTGGGCAAGGTGCTGCGACGGGCCCTGCGCGAGGAAGAGATCGAGCGGATGAAGGAGAAGGGCGAGGGGTAAATCCGCTACCGTCTGTCAGTCGTACTTGACGTAGGCGCGGATCTTCTCGAGGGTCTTGTCCACGAATCCGGGGTCGTCGATACGCACCTTGATGGCGTCCACCGGGCAGGCCAGTGCGCAGCGTCCGCAGGCGCGGCAGTTGGGGGTGAAGGTGTACTTGCCGTCGACCACCTCGATGGCGTTGATGTAGCATCGCTCGGCGCAGATGTCGCAGTCGATGCAGTCGTCGGTTATCTCCAGGCTGATGCCCGGGCAGCCTGGAAGTGATCCCCTCCACCACATCGACGGGGCCGCAGTGGACGTAGCGCCCCAGGCAGCAGCAGTCGCAGCAGAAGCAGATGGAGAGCAGGCGCCCGCGGTCCGGCACCTTGAACAGCCAGGTGTCCACCCGCGCCTTCCCCACCCCGGGAATGAGGCCGGCGTCCACTGCCCGGCGCACGTGCCGCTTGGCCTCTTCCACCGTGACCTCGCGCCTGGGATAGACCTTCAGGTCGAGAGCGTCATCGCCGAGGAAGAGGCAGCCGATGTCGATGGGGTAGTCCTCGCAGAGGAAAGCATTGCGGCAGCCGCAGAAATCGATGATCACCCGGTGGGAAGCTTCTTCTATCAACTGGTCCAGCATGGCCACCGGCATGGGGCAGTTATCCGGCATCTCGATGTCGGTGTTGATGGGGAGCCAGCGGGTGTCCGACTTGGCAGGATTGAACCAGGGGTGCTTCTGAGCCCAGGGCTGGTTGGTCATCCAGATGAAGACCCTTCCCAGGAAAGCCTCGAGCATGTCGGCTCCCTTACGCTGCCATCGGCCTTTCCTACCTTCGGCCAGATATTTCCTCTTTGACATCAGGTTTCCGCCGATCGACATGGTCCTGCCCCTTTCCGCGTCGTTTCTTCTTTCTTATATTAGATAGCTATTCTGACCGTTAAGTCAAGTAGTGCTTACCATTATATTTCTGCGCTGGGATCAGTGCGCTGTTTAAACTTCCGATAACCTGCAAGATTATGAAGAATGTTCGTTAACTCACAACGGGTCGCTGCGAAGGGAGGAAAATGTTTGGGGCGGGTCGTTGTTTGTCTTGCCGGCGTTTCCATGCTTTGCTGTACAATATAAGCAGGGAGTGGCATTCATTAAGTATTCGTTACTCAAAGAATAAGGGGTTAACTTATGAGATCCAACAAAACACGTTGCTGTCTTAAGGTTCATTACGTTGTCAAGCCGCTGTGCATGTTATTAATAATACCCTTATTGCTGCCGGTATCTTTTATTCTCTTGCCTGGCCATCCCCAGCCGGCCCATGCCGCTTCATACGAACCCGTTGAAGAAGCTTGGGTGACTAATGGATATGTGAACAGTATTGTAACGGAGGGCGCAACAACCTACATTGGAGGATCATTTTCCTACGTGGGGCCGAATACCGGTTACGGCGTGCCTTTTGACATGTCCGACGGTAACCCCATGGCAGTCTATCCAAAGGCCAACAAAGCCGTCTTAGCAGTTGCTAGTGACGGCTCGGGCGGATGGTTCATAGGCGGGGATTTTACAGTAGTCGAGGGGGTTGCGCGAAACCGTATCGCCCATATCCTGGCAGACGGAACCCTCGATTCCGCCTGGAATCCTTTCGTGGGTTATGGCTCTGTCCTTGCCCTGGCCACTTCCGGTACTACTCTCTATGCCGGAGGTGGCTTTACCGCCGATGATGGAAGCGCGTATTCCCGCAACCACCTCGCGGCCATCGACATCGATCCCGCTTCGGCCTCGTATGGGAAATCTATTTCATGGAATCCCAATGTCAGTGGCACTGTCTATGCCCTGGCCATCACCGGCTCAACTCTTTATGCCGGTGGGAAATTTACCACTCTCGGTGGAGGAACCTATGCGCGCAACCGCCTCGCGGCCATCGACATCAATCCCGCTTCGGCCTCGTACGGGCAACCCACTTCCTGGAATCCCAACGCGAGCAATTATGTCCGCTCTCTGGCCATCTCCGGCTCAACTCTTTATGCCGGTGGGGATTTTACCACTCTCGGTGGAGGAACCTATGCGCGCAACCACCTCGCGGCCATCGACATCGATCCCGCTTCGGCCTCGTACGGGCAACCCACTTCCTGGAATCCCAACGCGAGCAATTATGTCCGCTCTCTGGCCATCTCCGGCTCAACTCTTTATGCCGGTGGGGATTTTACCACTCTCGGTGGAGGAACCTATGCGCGCAACCACCTCGCGGCCATCGACATCGATCCCGCTTCGGCCTCGTACGGGCAGCCCACTTCCTGGAATCCCAACGCGAGCGGCGGCATCTATTCCATGGCTCTCTCCAACTCCATACTCTATGTTGGGGGCTACTTCAAAACATTTAATGGAGGAGTATATCCCCGTAACAACCTCGCTGCCATCGACATCGATCCCGCTTCGGCCTCGTACGGGCAGCCCACTTCCTGGGACCCCAGCGCCAGTAGTACTGTATATGCTCTAGGCGTCTCAGGCTCAATTCTCTACGCCGGAAACGGTGGAAGGAGCTTTGGAGGCAAAGTCCGTAACAACCTCGCGGCTATCGACACTGACACCGCTTCGGCCACTTACGGTCAGGCTACTGCCTGGGACCCCAGCGTGAACGGCACCGTCTATGCGCTTGTACTATCCGGCACCGCTCTCTACACGGGGGGGCACTTCAGCACTTTGGGCGGGGGAACTTATACCCGCAACAATCTCGCGGCTATCGATACCGATCCCGCTTCGTCAACTTATGGGCAGCCTGCCTCCTGGGACCCCAACGTAGACGATTACATCCGGTCCCTGGTTCTTTCCGGTTCCACCCTCTACGCGGGTGGATACTTCTCCACCTTGGGTGGGGGTGCCTATACCCGTAATAATCTCGCGGCTATCAATGCTGATCCCGATTCACCTGCTTATGGGCAGGCTACTTCATGGAACCCCAACGTGAACAGCGCTGTCTATGCCCTGGCGATTTCCGGCTCAGCTCTCTACGCCGGTGGGGATTTTACCACCCTCGGTGGAGGAACCTATGCCCGCAACCGCCTCGCGGCTATCGACACTGACCCAGCTTCGGCCACTTACGGTCAGGCTACTGCCTGGGACCCCAACATGAACGGCACCGTCAACGCGCTTGTACTCTCCGGCTCTACACTCTACGCCGGTGGTGGTTTTACCACGCTCGGTGGGAGTACCTATGCCCGCAACCGCCTCGCGGCCATCGACATCGATCCCGCTTCGGCCTCGTACGGGCAACCCGCTTCATGGAATCCCAACCTGAACAACTACGTATATGCTCTGGCACTCTCCGGCTCTACACTCTACGCCGGAGGAGGTTTCACCGCTCTGGGTGGGTACGCCTATAGCCGCAACCGCCTCGCGGCCATCGACATCGATCCCGCTTCGGCCTCGTACGGGCAACCCACTTCATGGAATCCCGATTTGAGCACCGACAGCCTGACCGTTTCATTTTCACTGGCTTTGTCCGGCGCCACTCTCTATCTAGGAGGACAATTCTACACCGTGGGCGGCAACACTCGCGGGAGTTTTGCCGTTTTCCAGGGTTCTACCGTTATTGCCTCGGTCGATAACGGGCACGGTATCGTTGATCCAATATCGCAGCAGGTAGCCCCTTCAGCAACCGCCACCGTCGATCTGTTGCCCGACGAGCATTACCACGTCGATTCGGTGACGGATAATGGCACGACCGTGACGCCCGTTCCCGCCGGTTCATATACTATCTCCAATGTTATTGAGGACCATAGCATTGTAGCCACCTTTGCCGTCGACACTAATACACTTTCCACCACCACGGTGGGCTCGGGGACCATTACTCTGGATCCGCCCACCGGAACCTACGACTACGGCACTTCCGTGGGCTTAACTGCGGTACCCGCAACCGGCTGGCACTTCACCGGCTGGTCGGGCGACCTGTCCGGCTCGCAAAATCCGGAGAGCATCCTGATGGACGCCGACAAGAGTGTCACCGCCACCTTTGCCGTCGACACTAATACACTTTCCACCACCACGGTGGGCTCGGGGACCATTACTCTGGATCCGCCCACCGGAACCTACGACTACGGCACTTCCGTGGGCTTAACTGCGGTACCCGCAACCGGCTGGCACTTCACCGGCTGGTCGGGCGACCTGTCCGGCTCGCAAAATCCGGAGAGCATCCTGATGGACGCCGACAAGAGTGTCACCGCCACCTTTGCCGTCGACACTCACACTATCACTGCTTCCTGCGGAATTGGAGGATCTATTACCCCTTCCGGACAGGTAGCCGTCGGCTACAATGCGGACCAGGCCTTTACCATCATCCCGGATGCCGGTTATCACGTGTTCGAAGTATGGGTTGATGGAGTCTCGGTAGGGGCGGTACCCAGCTACGCTTTTTCCAATGTAACCTCTGACCATACTATCGAGGCGTCCTTCGCCGCCGACGAGTCGCCGGGCGCCACCTGGTACCTGGCCGAGGGCTGCACCGACGGCGGCATGGAGACCTGGGTGCTGGTGCAGAACGCCCTGGCCTCCGAGGTCACCGTGGACCTGATCCTGCAGACCTCGTCGGGCGAGCAGAGACCGGCCGGACTGCAGGGGCAGGTCATCCCCGCGGCCTCACGCCGCTCCTTCAACCTGGGAGCTTTCGTCACCGACTACGACGTCTCCACCAAGGTCTCCGCCACGGGCGGGGAGGTGGTCTGCGAGCGCTCCATGTACGGCAACGGCAACTCCTGGGGCCACGACTCCGTTGGCACCAACACCCCGACCACTACCTGGTACCTGGCCGAGGGGTGCACCGACGGTCACATGGAGACCTGGGTGCTGGTGCAGAACCCGGGCGCCGAGGATGTCACCGTGGACCTCACCCTGCAGACCGGGGCGGGGGAGCGGAAGCCCGAGGGCCTGCAGGGGGTGACCGTCCCCGCGAACACCCGGCGCAGTTTCAACCTGAACGACTACGTCACCGACTACCAGGTCTCCACCACGGTCACCTCCAGCGGCCCGGTGGTCTGCGAGCGCTCCATGTACGGGCCCGGCAAGACCTGGGGCACCAACTCCATCGGAGTCACCTCGCCCTCCGCTACCTGGTACCTGGCCGAAGGCTGTACCTATGGACATATGGACACCTGGGTGCTGGTGCAAAATCCGGGTACCGCGGAGGTCACCGTGGACCTCACTCTGATGACCTCCTCCGGCGAACTGAAGCCCGAAGGATTGCAGGGTGTGGTAATCCAGCCCGGTACCCGACGCACCTTCAGGCTCAACGACTTTGTCACCGACTACGACGTCTCAACGCGCGTCTCCGCCAGTGGGGGTGAGGTGGTCTGCGAGCGGTCCATGTACGGCAACGGCAATTCCTGGGGCCATGATTCCATCGGGGTGACCGCCACGGCAGCCACCTGGTGCCTGGCCGAGGGATGTACCGATGGGCAGGTGGAGACCTGGGTGCTGGTGCAAAATCCGGATACCGCGGAGGTCACCGTGGACCTCACTCTGATGACCTCCTCCGGCGAACTGAAGCCCGAAGGATTGCAGGGTGTGGTAATCCAGCCCGGTACCCGACGTACCTTCAGACTCAATGACTACGTGACCGACTACGATGTTTCCACCCGGGTGGACGCTTCGGGAGGCGTGGTCTGCGAGAGGGCCATGTACGGTCCGGGGCATACCTGGAGCACCGGCTCTATCGGGTGGTATTCCTGTCCCTAGTGGTTATTTGCCCGCGTTGCCAAGGTCGCCAGGTTAAAATAAGAGATTATGGTTACGTTAGCTGGTGGAAGTCATGAAAGGAGAGAGGCATGGAAGGCAACGTGGATCTCAAGGAAGTAGCAGCCCAGACGATCCTGGGGGTCCGCTTCAGGACCTCCGTCGACAAGATCAAGGAAGACATCGGCGGCGAAGTTCGGAGCGATCTTCGCTTACCTGGGAGAGTTGGGACAACCTCCGGCCGGTATGCCGCTGGCGCTCTATTACGGCGGCGAGGACTTCGACCCCAACGACTTCGAAGCGGAATTGTGCGTGCCGGTGGCCGTCCTGCCCGAAAGCAAGGGCGATGTCGTCGCCCGCGAACTGGACGGTGGCTCCATGGCCAGCACCATCTACAAAGGCCCCTACGACAAGATGGAGTCCGCGTACGCCCTGCTCGAGTCCTGGTCCTGACAAGAACGGTTACGTCATTCAACGGTCCGGTGCGTGAGATCTACATGAACGACCCCTCCCAGGTGCCCGAGTCGGAACTCCTCACCGAGGTACAGTACCCCGTGAATAAGAAATAGCAACCACGTCATTTGAACCTGGCCGACAGCTGGTCCAGGCTGTCGATCTCTTTCGCCGAAAGCTTGAACTCGTTGGCCATGAGGTTCTGCTCGGCCTGGCTCACCTTGGTCGCTCCCGGGATGGCCACCACCGTGTCACCGTAGTAGTTGACGGTCCAGCTCAGGGCGGCCACCGCCGGGGTCACGCCGTTGGCCGCGGCGATCTCTTCCAGGGCCGCCACCAGCTTGCGGCTGCGCTGGATCTGCGCCCACATGAACCCTCGCCGCCCCACCGGGCGGGTCTTCAGTAGAGAAGGATCCTTGTGGAACTTGCCGGTGAGCACGCCCATCTCCAGCGGCGACCAGGCGATGATGGTCATTCCCAGTTCTCTGGCTGCCTTGAGCATGCCGTTGGTCTCGATGTGGCGGTCCATCAGGCTCACCTTGACCTGGTTGGACGCCAGGGGTATGCCGCGGCCGGCCAGGGCGGCATGCGCCTTCCGCGTCATCTTTTCATTGAAATTGCTCACCCCGACGGAGCCGATCAGGCCCAGGTCCACCAGTTCGGACATGGCCTCCATCTGCTTTTCGACCGAGGCGAAGGCAATAGGCTGGTGGATCTGGTGTAAGGCCGATGCCGAATGGTTTGAGGCAGCGCCGCCGTTTGACGATGGTCCGGCTGATGGATTCCGCCGTGCGGAAGGACGGAAACCACTTGGTGGCCACGACCACTTCGTCGTCAGTAGCGCCGGCCGCGCTCAGGGCCTCGGCCAGGCTCCTCTCGGAACGGCCCCAGCCATAGGCCTCTGCCGTGTCGAACCAGTTTATGCCGCCTTCCAGCACCGTCCTGACCACGTCGTTGACCAGGTCCTGCTCCAGCCCTTCGTAGATGAAGTGCGTAAAGTCGCTGCCCTGGGCGAACTGCCAGGTGCCCAGGCCGATGGGGGTTATCTCGATGCCGGTGCGGCCCAACGTCCTCTTTTCGATCATAACCGGACCTCCTTCATAGCCATTTCTTCTTACTATATACTTATAGAGAACCAAGGGACATATCGTGGCCGCCCGCCGGAGCAACCGGAGCTTCACCTACACGGTAAAAGCGGGCAGCGACAAGACGGGAGGGATAAGATGGCGTTCACGCCCGCGGGGTCGCACCCGTTTCTTAACAACCTTGACTACATGTTCAAGCCGGCTTCCCTGGCCTTTCTCGGTGCCACCGAGTTTTCTTTGAAGTGGGGATTCCTGGTGTTCAACAACCTGCTGGCAGGGGGCTACCAGGGAGAGATCTATCCCGTGAACCCCGGACGTGACGTCATCATGGGCATACCCACCTACCATTCCGTGCGCGACATCCCCGGCCCGGTGGACCTGGCCGTCTTCACCATCCCAGCCGAGAGCATCCCGGATGCCATGGACGACTGCGCGGCCAAAGGGGTCAAGGCGGCGCTGGTCATCAGCGCAGGCTTCAAGGAAACGAGCGTCGAGGGGGCAGCGCTGGAACAGGAGATGGTCCGGCGGGCGCGGGCTGGAGGCATCGTCATCGCCGGCCCCAACGGCGAGGGGCTCTGCAACCCCGGCCTGGACCTCTACCCCTGGATGCCGCTCTTCTTCCCACCGGCCGGCCGGGTCGCCGTCCTCTCGCAGAGCGGGAACATCCTCAACATGATCATCGGGGCGGTCTACAAGAGCGGCTCGGGCATCTCCAAGGGTATCTCCATCGGCAACGAAGCCGACCTGCGTGTCGAGGACTATCTCTCCTATCTGGCCGACGATGCGGATACCGACGTGATCGTCGTCTACATGGAAGGCTCCCAGGACGGGCGCCGCTTCTTCGAACTGGCACGCCAGGTCACTCCAAAAAAACCGGTCGTCGTGTACAAGGGCGGCCGTACCCGTACCGGTATCGCGGCGGCCGGTTCGCACACCGGGGCCATAGCCGTCAGCAGCGACCTCTTTGACGCGGCCTGCACCCAGGCCGGCATGGTCATCGCCCACAGCATCGACGAGGCCGGAGCAATGGCGGCTTCCTTCGTGGACCGCCCTCTGCCGCGGGGACGCCGGGTAGGTATCGTCACCGGCGGCGGCGGCCTGGGTGTCATCGCCGCCGACCTCTGCACCCGGGAAGGCCTGGAAGTGGTACAGCTCAGCCAGGACACCCTGGCCAGCATCGGCAAGTACCTGCCGTCGTGGTGGGTGCCGGGCAACCCCGTGGACATGGTAGCGGGCCTGGACTTCAACGTGACCACGCCCATCATCGATATCCTCATGCGCTCCGGCGAAGTCGACGCCATCATCTTCACCTGGGTGGCGGCCATGCGCGAGCCGGAACTGCGCATGCCCTCGGAACACGGGCGCGGCATGGACCTGCGGGAGATGTGGGAGACAGTCAGCATCGATTTCGTGTCCAGGATACCTGAACTATACCAACCCATGCGAGAGTGGAACATCCCGCTCTACATCATCTCCAACATCATCAAGTCCCGCACCGACCAGGGGCGGCGGGCATCGGCGGACGGCAACGGCCTGGCGGTCTATTCCGACATGGAGATGGTCTGCCGGGCCGTGGCGGAGATGGCCCGTTACCACGAATGGCGGCGTGATGCCGGGGCCTAGCGGCGAAGGCGTCAAGCCTTTCCTGCAGGAGTGCGAACTCTATGCGAGACGTACGGCGCCGGGCGAACCCGCCCCTTTCCTGGCCCAATACTCCCTGCCCACCCTCGAGCGGCGCCTGATCACCGCGGACGGGGTGGAACTCGACACCCTGCGCCTCGGCCGGGAGCCGGGGAAGGGCGTGGTGCTCTGCCACGGCTTCGGCGGGAACAAGAACATCCCCGGCCTGGTCGCCTGCGCCGAAGAACTGGCCGGGGCCTTCACCGTCTACACCTTCGATTTCCGGGGGCACGGACTGTCCGGCGGGCGCTGCACCTTCACCGAACGTGAGATCGACGACCTCGCAGCCGTGCTGGAATCGGCGCGGGCCGACGGCAACCGGCGCCTGGCCGTGCTGGGGTTCTCCATGGGAGGCATAGTCGCTCTGCGCTACGCCGCCACCCGTGGCGGGATGGATTCCGTGGTCGCGGTCAGCGTCCCCTCGCGCCTGGAGGATGCCAACGCTCCCGGGGCGCGATTACTGCGCTACCTCTTTCTTACCGCTCCCGGCAGGGCCTTGCTCGACCACCGCTTCGGCGTCCGCATGGCCAGGGACCTGGAAGTGCCGGCAGCCCCCGCCGACCTGGTGGGCCGCATCCACCCCCAGCCCCTGACCATCATCCACGGTTCCGACGATTACATGTTCGAGGCGGAACAGGCCAGGGAACTACACCGCCTGGCTGAAGGCTCGCGGCTCAGGATATTCGATTCGTACGGCCATGCCGAACAGGGATGCGGCCCGGAATTATTTCATTATGTAAAAGATATCCTGGGCCAGGACCTGGCCTGAAGGGCCTCCTACTGTTCGTAGAGGGTCCACTCGTACCAGCCTGCGCCGGAAGTCATGGTGAGTTCCGCCCCCACTTCGCTGTATGGCTTGAAACCACCCTCAGGGTCGGTCAGGCAGGTGTTGTAAGTGCCGGGGAGTACGTAGACGACGGTGGACTGGCCGGGCCCGAGCTCCACGATACTGGTGGTGGGGCCGCTCAAGAAAAGGCGCGAAGCGGACGCCCCGGTGTTCTTGATGTTCACCTGCACCTTCCCGCCCGCGCTGGGCTCCTTGGACGGTGGCGCGGCACCCGTCTCCGCGGCGACGGTCATGTCGATGTAGCTGGTGTAAGCCGGCTCGGAAAATGGCCCGGCGGGGTCTTCGTCGTAGCACCTCTTGTAAGCCGCGGAGGCCTCCTGGTAGCTCGGGACAGCCTTCAACTGCTCACCCCACTGGTACAGGCATTCCACCCGGCTGTATAACTGTTCGGCGCCGAGGGCGGCGATGGAAGCGGCCTTGTCGTAGAGGACGACGGCCTCCTCGTATTCGTAGGTCGTCTTCAACTCTCCGGCCCAGACGATGTAGAGGTTGAACCTGTCGCTATCGAGAGCTTGCTGGTCCGGGTATTCCTCTTCCACCAGATAGTCGAAAATCTCCTCGGCCGCGGCGTAGTTGCTCACGCCTCCTTCCGCCAGCCGCCTCTCCCCTTCCAGGAAGTAGGCGTCGAGTAGCAGGGTCCCGGCTTCGTCCGCCTGGGACTTGTCCGGCCACTTGTCGATGATCTCGTCACAGAGGTCGACGGCGAGGGTGTAATCGCCGTCTTCGTAGGCGCCGCGGGCCTGGGAGAGCTTGCGCGAAGGCTCGGATATCTTGAGGTAGGCGAAGACCCCTCCGATAGCCAGCAGCGCCACCACCACCACGCAGAGAGAGATGGCGATGATCTTCTTCCAGGGGCCGGACCCTCCTGCTGCAGGCAGCGGCCCGGGGCGCATTCCCGGAAACTCTCCATAGCCATGGGAAGGATACGACCCGGGGGCCTGGGGGTGCATCGGGGGAGCCGGGGCCTGTGCCGCCCCGCACCCGTCGCAGAACCTGGAGCCTTCTTTCAGTACCTTGCCGCACCTCACACAGTTCATCGATCCCCCTCTCTCCCTGAAAACGCGATTTGATTCTATCCAAGGCTTCAGCTCCGCGTCAACTTAGCAAGCAGTATAGCCAGGCATGTTGCTGTAATATTGTTCTTATAGAGAAAAGAAAAGGGGGGTGTAGCCGTGAGAAACCGTACCGCAACCATAATCACCACGAGCATTCTGATCGCATGGCTGGCGCTGCCTTCCGCCACCCTGGCGGCAGGAATAGACACGGGAACGAAAGGGGAAATCCGGGCGGCGGCAGGGGCTTCTTTCTACATCGATCCCGTCTCCGGCAGCGATTCGAACACCGGCGGTTTCGACGACCCCTGGGAAACCCTCGACCTCAGCCGGATAGAGACCCGCCAGCCGGTGAGCTATCCCTACAGCGAAGGCGAGCCCCTTCAGCCGGCCAATGCCGGCGCGCCGGTACAACCGGGCGACACAATCTACCTCCGTTCAGGTAGCTACGGGACACTTGACATCAACGGCTGTTACAACGAGTCATTCGTGACCCTGGCGGCCCAGTCCGGCCACACTCCCGTATTCGAACAGATCAACCTCTACGGTGGATGCCGGTGGAGATTCCGGGGGCTTACGGTGCGGGGGACCAAACCTGCCGACTACAACTACCTGGTCTTCCTGATGAGCCACGGTTGGCAGGGACCGTGCACCGACACCGTCATGGAAGGCTGCCACGTCTACTCGGCGGAGAGCATCGCCGCATGGACGTCCGACGACTGGAACAACCTGGCCAACGGGGGCGTCCAGGTTAGCGGCAACCGCATCATCGTCGCCGGCAATATCGTGGAGAACGTGGACTTCGGCATCGTGGAGTCTGGTGACGGTAACCGGGTGGAGCACAACACCATCCGCAACTACTGTGGCGACGGCATCCGCCTGGCCAGCAACCAGGACGTCGTCTGCCAGTACAACGACATCCTCAACAACTACAGCGTCAACGACAATCACAACGACGGCATCCAGGTCTACGTAGGGCCGGGTAACAACACCCCCGTCTACCGCTACGTGCTGCGCGGCAACCGCATCATCGGGCACGAAGACCCGGACCAGCCCTTCGCCGACAGCCTGCAGGGAGTGGGAGTATTCGACAACAGCATGGTGGACTGCCTGGTTGAGAACAACGTGGTCATGGTGGGCCACTGGCACGGCATCTCTCTCTACGGAGCCGTCAACACACGGGTGGTCAACAACACCGTCTTCAACCCCTACCACTACGGAGAGGCAGGCTACCGGGATTCATGGATCGCCGTGGTGCCGGCCAAGGACGCCACTCCCGGACGGGACTGCCTTGTCCGCAACAACATCTCCATCAACATCATCACTGACGACCACATCGACCCGGTAATCGACCACAACATCGCCGGCGACTTCGACCCCGACGCCGTCTTCGCCGACTGGCGGGGATCGGACGCGCGCCTGCGGGAGGGCAGCCCGGCCATCGACGCCGGCTCACCCGAACTGGCGCCGGAGACTGACATCGCCGGCACGGTGCGCCCCCAGGGCGCGGGTTACGACATCGGGGCCTACGAGTACGCGCCGCTTATCAGCCAGTACCTGGCGGAGGGGTACACCGGGGACGGTTTCGCCACCTGGCTCTGCCTGGGCAACCCCGGTGAAGCCGATGCCCTTGCCTACGTCACCTGCCTCTTCCCGGACGGCAGCTCACAGATGAGCGAAGTGCCGGTGCCGGCAGCCTCGCGGGCCACCCTCAACGTCAACGGCGTTGTAGGTGAAGGCCGGGAGGTTTCTTTCAGAATTGATTGCGCTCAGCCCGTCGTGGTGGAAAGGCCGATGTATTTCAGTTATGGAGGTGCCTGGACCGGCGGGCACGACGCGGTGGCCACTCCAGCGCCGAGACAGGCCTGGTACTTCGCCGAGGGCTATACCGGCCCGGGGTTTGACGAATGGGTCTGCGTCCTAAACCCGGGCGACGAAACGGCCCATCTTACCTTCCGCTTCCAGACACTGGAGGACGGAGAGGTGGTGCGCGAGGGCTGCGAGGTGGCGGCCCGTTCGCGTGCCACCTTCAAGGTCAACGACCTCCTGGGGCCAGACCGTGAGTCGTCGCTGGTGTTGGAGGCGACGGGGCCGGTGGTGGCCGAGCGCCCCATGTACTTCGACTACCAGGGAACGGCTGGATGGGGATGGACGGGCGGGCATTGCGTGATGGGGTCTTCATCCCTCTCCACCCGATATTTCTTCGCCGAGGGGACCACCCGCTCCGGCTTCGAGGAGTGGCTGACCCTGCAGAACCCTTCCGCCTCGCCCATCGAGGTCCACGCCGTCTACCAGCTGGGAGAGGGGCAGGGTGAACCGGTGGAAAAAAATTATACGGTGGGTGCGAACCAGCGCTTCACCGTCTTCGTGCCAGGTGAGACCGGGCTGGAGAAGGACGTCTCCGTGACGCTCACATGCGACTCCCCCTTCCTGGCCGAGAGGCCGATGTACTTCGCCTACAACGGCGCCTGGACGGGCGGGCACTGTGTCATCGGGGCTTCCGGGCCCGCCTCCGAGTGGTTCTTCGCGGAGGGTTACACCGGGCCGGGGTTTGACGAATGGTTGTGCCTGCAGAACCCCGGGGAAGAAGAAGCTACGGTTGAGATCACTTACCTCACCCAGGAAGCCGGCCCCCTGCCCGTGCGGCAGGTCAAGGTCCCGGCCCATACCCGCCTGACACTGCGCGTCAATGACGACGCCGGTTTGGGCTACCAGCTCTCAGCCCTGGCAAGGGTGGCCTCCGGTCCCGGCATCGTGGTAGAGCGGCCCATGTACTTTCTCTATGAAGGCGCCTGGGACGGCGGGCACGACGTGGTCGGCTTCACCCCCTGAGGGACCAGCGCAAGCGATATAATGGGACAATCGGCGAAGGTTTTCGTCAAAGGGGGCTGAAATGATAACTCGTCTTTTTTCCACGATGCTCTGCTTTATGCTTTTATGCACCATCCTGCTGGCCGCACCGGTCACGGTCCGGGCCGACGCCGGGGACGTGACCCTGGTGTCCTGCACGTCCGGCGGAACGGCTTCTACCGGCACCTGCCAGGACCCCAGCATCAGCGCGGGGGGAAGGTATGTAGCCTTCACCGCGACCGCCTCAAACCTGGCGCCCGGCGTCACCTCCAACAGCATCTTTCGCAAGGACGTAGCCTCCGGTGAGGTGACCCTCTGCTCCTGTGCCCCCGACGGGACTTCCGGCAACCAGGCCAGCGAGTATCCTTCCATCAGCGCGGACGGCACCTTCGTGGCCTTCCGCTCCAGTTCCACCAACCTGATCCCCGGACATCCCACCAACGGCAACCAGCAAGTGTTCCGCAAGGACCTGGTGACAGGTGAAGTGATGCTGTGCTCCTCCGGTCCCGACGGCACCCAGGGCAACAAGACCGCCGGCGAGCCCTGCATCAGCGCCGACGGGCGTTTCGTGGTTTTCGCTTCCAATTCCACCAACCTCCTCTCATCAGGAGCCACCAGTAGCGTTCAGCTATTCCGCAAAGACCTGGTGACGGGAGAGACCGTACTGATCTCCTGCTCCCCCACCGGGAACCAGGGAAACAACACATCCGACGACGTGGTCGTCAATTCGGACAGCCGTTACGCCACCTTCGTCTCCTGGGCGACAAACCTCATACCCGGCAATCCCACCACCGGAGCTCAAGTGTTCCGCAAGGACCTGACCACCGGCGAGGTAATGCTCGTCTCTTCTTCAGCCTCGGGAGCTCAGGGCGATCAAGACAGCTACGACCCGGACATCAATACGGACGGACGTTACATCTCGTTTGAATCCATATCCGGCAACCTCGTTGCCGGCTTGACGGCTGGGCGCAAGCACGTCTACCGCAAGGACTTGCAGTCGCAAGAGGTGCGCCTCTGCTCGGTGAACATCTCGGGTAACGAAGGAAATTATGACAGCGCCTCGGCCTCCATCAGCGCCAACGGCGGCTACGTCAGTTTCAGGACACAGTCGACCAACCTGAGCCCCGAAGCGGTCAACGGGCAATATCATATCCTGCGCAAGAGCCTCGCTGGAGGTGAAGTCGCCTGTTGCTCGATCTCGGCGGCGGGGCAGCCGGGCAATCAGACCTCGGATTCCAGTGATCTCAGCTCGGACGGCAAGTTCGTGGCCTTCGACTCCACCGCCACCAACCTCATCGACGGCCAGCCGACCTCCGGTAAACAGGTATTCCGCAAGGAGCTCGCATACAACACTTTCTTCTACTTCGCCGAGGGCTACACCGGCGAGGGTTTCCAGGAATACCTCTGCCTGGGCAACCCGGGCGAGGCGGGGATCGACGTCGCCGTCACCTACGTCTTCGCCGATAGTGACCCGGTCACGGAAACGCTGCCGGTGCCGGCCGGCTCCCGCGTGACCGTGGACGTCAACGCGGAGGTGGGGGCAGGGCGGGACGTCTCCATCCGCACCGCCTCAACCGATCCGTTCGTGGCCGAACGCCCCATCTACTTCCGGTACGGGCCGGGCTGGACGGGTGGACACGACGTGGTGGGTGCGTCCTCTCCGGATACCTCCTGGTACTTCGCGGAAGGTTACACCGGGCCCGGCTTCGACGAGTGGGTCTGCGTTCTCAACCCCGGCCAGGAAGACGCCGAGCTGGTTTTCCGCTTCCAGACCCAGGAAGTCGGTGAAGTGGTGAGGACCGGCTACACCGTCGAGGCGGGTTCCCGTGCAACCTTCAAGGTCAACGAAGTATTGGGCGAAGGTTACTCGACATCACTCTACCTCCAGTCCGACCAGCCGGTGGTGGCCGAGCGCCCCGTCTACTTCGACTACACCGGCACGGGTAACTATGCCTGGACGGGGGGTCACTGCGTGATGGGCACTACTTACCTGAAACGCGAGTACTACTTCGCGGAAGGCTACACCGGGGACGGGGTTCGAGGAATGGCTGACCCTGCAGAACCCCTACCCGCTGGCGGTCACGGTCAACGCCGTCTACCAGTTCGGCGACGGCGCCGAGCCTTTGGCACTGGACTACGAGGTGGCCGGCGGGCACCCGCCGGACCATCTTCGTCCCGGAAGAGGTGGGCGCGGGACGGGACGTCTCGGTCAAACTGACCTGCGACTCCCCCTTCCTGGCCGAGAGGCCCATGTACTTCAGCTACTCCGGCACCGGGGGGTACGGCTGGACCGGCGGGCACTGTGTCATCGGCGCGTCTTTCCGCCGCAACGACCTCTTCTTCGCGGAAGGCTACACCGGCGCGGGGTTCGAAGAATGGCTGTGTGTCCAGAACCCGGGCACTTCCACCTCGCACGTTCGCATCACCTACTACACCCAGGAAGAGGGCGCCCTGCCGCCGCGAGAAGCGGACATCCCGGCCGGCTGCCCGCGTCACCTTCAACGTAAACGAGCACGCCGGGGCTGGTTACCAGCTGTCCAGCCGGGTGGAGGTGGTATCGGGCCCGTGGATAATCGTTGAGCGGCCGATGTACTTCAACTACAACGGTTGGACAGGCGGCCACGACGTTGGTGGGGTACGGCATCTGACCTACACCGGGATGCGAACGGTGACGGTGAGGTCGCCGTCATCAGCAATGCTCCAGCTGTGGACGGAAGACTCCAGCCCTCTGGCCACCTCGAATACGCCCTTGATGATACCTATGATCAGGTAGGCGATTGTGGAGTTCTGGATGGACATGGTCAAACCGTCGTTGTCGACCTTGTAGCTCTTAAGGATGCCCGTTCCACGTAGGGCGATCATCTCCCGCAGTTTCTCCTCCCCGCGCAGCCAGTCCCCAGCCGGGTAGTGCTCTTTGACGTAGCGCGTCTGCGCTTTGATGATGGTCTCCGGGATGGCCTCTCCCAGTTCCTGCTCGAGTTCGTAGAAGACGGCTTCCAGCCCCACCGGGCCGAAGAGGGCCATCCTGACGCCGTTTTCCGGATTCCTGATGCTACCGGTATCCGGGTCCCACTGATAAGCGGCGACCGCGAGCGGGATGCCGCATTTCGGGCACCTCTCCAACTGGATATCCCCGGGCTTGAGAGGATAAGCCTTGAGCTTGAGGCGCTCCTGCAGTTCCGGCGGATGCTCGCTCACCCACATCTCCAGCTGGTACTTGTCCTCCCCGATCTGCTTCTCTTCAACCGTGCACTCACGCCCGGAAGCCGCCTCCATGCCGCCCAGGTTGTCGCCGCGGAAGAAACGGATGGAGTAGGGATGCTCGATGGTCATCAGGAGGTAGTCGCCTCTTTCGGTGTGCTTCTTGATACTGACCATGTCGATGAGGCCGTAGCCGTGGACCCCCCCGATCACCCCCATCTTTTCGGCGATCAGGCTGGGCTTGAAGAAGTAGATGAGCTTGCGAACCGGGGCAGGGATCATCTTCTCCAGGTATTCCCTGGTCACCCGGCGCTTGCTTTCGATGACAATCTTTTCGATGGACATGCCGATGATGCTCTCGATGCCCGCGAAGAGCGCCTCCAGGTTGTCCGACTCGCAGAAGAGCATGCGGTGGTCGGGGTCCTTCTTCTCGGAGATGGTGCCGTCGGCGCCCCAGACGAGGCCCTTGGACACCAGTTTGGGGACTCCGCAATCCTTGCAGACCTTCAGTTCAGCCACGATTACCCCTTTCAATAGCCTGTATTATTAACTTCGGTAATAACGTTGCTTTTCCTTTAACCCGGCCCTTACTCAGGAGCGCTCGACGGAGACGGTGAGATCGTGCTCATCACCATGCCTTATCGTAGGGACGGATTTGTCACAGCCCACGGCTATCTCGAACAATCCCTGCACCGTGCCGGCCATCATGTAATCCATGCAGTAGTTCTCGATGGTCAGGGTGATGTGCCGGTCGTCCGTTTCGAAAGAAGTGAGGTTGCCCATCCCGCGCAGGGCGCACATGCGGCGGAAGTTCTCCGGACCCTTCAGCCATTCCGGCCCCAGGTTGGCGCGGACGTAACGCCTCTGAGCCTCAATGATGGCGGCGGGGATGGTCTCTCCCAACTCCGCCTCCAGATCGTTGAAGATGGCTTCCAGGCCGAAGGGCCCGAAAAGCGCCATCCTCCGGCCCATCCTGGGGGTGATAATGGTTCCCGCTTCCAGGTCCCAGCAGTACGCAGCGACGTCGAGGGGGATGCCGCATGACTTGCAGCGCTCGAAACTGATGTCGCCCTTCTTGTATTCGTTGGGTCTCGTCTTCAGCCGTTCCCGCAGTTCCGGGGGGTGGGAGGCGACACGAATGTCCACGTTGTACTTGCCGTCACCTATCAGCTTCATGTCCACCGAGCACTCCCGCCCGGTGGCTGCTTCCATGCCGCCCAGGTTGTCGCCCCGGTAGAAGAGGACCGAGTACGGCTCCTCGACGGTCATGATCACGTAGTCGTCGTCGTTGAATTCCCGGCGGAACTCCACCAACACGACATCGCCGTAACCGTAAGCCCTGGCGATGTCGGTGAACCTTCCGGCGATGAAGTCCGGCTTGACCAGGTAGATGGCCTTGCGGACAATGACGGGGACCATCTTCTCCAGGTATTCCCTGGTCACCCGGCGTTTGCTCTCTATCACCAGCTTCTCTATGGGCAACCCGATTATCTCCTCGATTCCCCGGAAGAGGGCGTCGATGTTTTCCGATTCGGTGAGGAGCATGCGATGGGAAGGGTCCTTCCTCTCGGTGATGGTGCCGTTGTTGTGCCAGACCTGCCCCTTGCTGACCATTCGGGGCACCCCGCACTTCCCGCACGTCTTGAGCCTCGACACCTCTACCCCCTTTTCGGGATATCCTTCACCTCGGACGCGGTGCTCTGATTGATCTACTGCCCTTCAGACCTTACTGCCGTGTTGCCCGATATCGCTCCTTCTTCTATCATGCAATCAACAGGGGTCTAAATCAAGGTGCGGGAAGGCATATAATATTAGTATGAAAACGGCTGGTGTGACTAAGAACCCGGGGCAAGGAAGCCGTCTTTACGCGATATTGGCGGCCTTTTTATTCGTGCTGTCCCTCGGGCCGAGCCTCACCGGTGTCGCGGCTGCCGGTTCTTCCTCCGAAGTGGCCGTTGCGGCTGCCGGCACTCCCACCATCAGCGACCGCTGCGGCGTAGCCCAGAGCCACCTGCCGTTCATATACGATCATCCCGAATACTACGGCAGCGGGGCTGTCGAAGACAGCCTGGACGCCATGGCGGAGGCGGGCATCGGTTGGGTGCGATGCACTTTCGCCTGGTCGGACATGGAAGCGGAGCAAGGAGCGTGGGACTTCACCGGCACCGACGCGGTGGTCGACGCGGCCGAAGCACGCGGCATCGAGGTGCTCGGCATCATGCTGGCCACACCTGAATGGGCCAACGGTGATAATACCGGCTGGAACTACCCGCCCACCGATCACCCGGCCTGGGTGAATTACGCCTCCACCCTGGCCAAGCGCTACCAGGGGCGGGTGGCGGCCTGGGAGATATGGAACGAGGAGAACATCACCCAGTTCTGGCAGCCGGCGCCGGACTCCGCCGCCTACATGGTGTTGCTGGAAGAAGCCTCAGCCGCCATCCGGGCCGCCGACCCGGCAGCCAAGATTGTCATGGGAGGCATGGCCGGGCTGGGCCACGAATACATCGGCCAATGCCTGGCGGCGGGGGTGGCCGACCACGTCGACGCTCTGGCCTACCACCCCTACCCGGAAGCCATGCGCAACAAGACCTACACACCCCAGGAAGATTATATGACCTATTGGCAGGACACCTGGTTCCCAGACGAGATCGCCAAGTACACCACCAAGCACCTGGAGATCTGGATCACCGAGTTGGGCTGGAATACCAACACCGGTACCGAGTTGCCCGAAGGCCAGAGCGAGGCCGACCAGGCTTCCTACATTCTCCGCTCCTTCCTCAACTACATGGGGACCTCGGCGGACATGGTGTTCTACTACGACCTCTGGGAGGAACTGGACCAGCCGGCTGACCCCGGCTCCTGCTACGGCTTGCTCCACCACGACTTCACGCCCAAGCCTTCTTACCAGTACTACCGCCGCCTGGAGGAGGTGTTCGGCCCGGCGTCGGAGCCGTCCACCGCCCCGCTCACCTTCCAGTGTGCCGACACGTCTCACCCTTTATGGACCCGGGCCTATCAACCCGGTCCCTCCACCCTGGCGGTGGCGGCCTGGAAGATCGAGACCATCACGTACGACACGACTGATCCTTATGACCCCATTCCAATCATCTCCTATCCGCCCGGCGACACCCTGGAGATTAACCTCGGCAGCGACCCCGTCCTCTACCGCAAACCTTTCCAGGTCGACCTGCTGACCGGGGCCGCTTCCGCCGTACCCGGCGCCACCCAGGACGCCTCGGGTAACATCAGCGTCAGCGACCTGCCGATAAACTCAACCCCGGTTTTCCTGGAGTTCGAGGTGGCGACGGCGCCCCTCCTCGAAACCGTCTCTCCCGGCAGCGGCCGCCCCGGCGTGGTGGTCAACCTGACCGGAAGCGGCTTCGGGACCTTGCGGGACACCTCCCGGGTGCTGTTCGGCACGGCGGAGGCGACCATCTACGAAACCTGGTCGGACGGCTCCATCCGCTGCGCGGTACCCTCCCTGGCACCGGGCGAAGTACAGGGTGACGGTGGAGACCGCTTACGGCATCTCGGCTTCCCGTGCTTTCGAGGTGACCGCGGCCCCCTCACCCTCCTGGTGTCTGGCCGAAGGGTCCACCGACGGGGGGATGGAGACCTGGGTGCTGGTTCAGAACCCCGGCACCTCACCAGTGGACGTCAGCCTGACCCTGCAGACCGGGGCCGGCCCCCTGACCCCGGATACTTTACAGAATGTAAGTATTGCCGGAGGGTCGCGCACTTCTTTCAGGCTGAACGACTACTGCACCACCTACGACGTCTCCACCCTGGTCTCTTCTTCGGGTGCGGTGGTGGCGGAGCGGGCCACCTACGGCCCCGACCGCGCCTGGGCCCACGACTCGGTGGGGGTGGCGGCTCCGGCTTCCTCCTGGTGTCTGGCCGAAGGGTCCACCGACGGGGGGATGGAGACCTGGGTGCTGGTTCAGAACCCCGGCACCTCACCAGTGGACGTCAGCCTGACCCTGCAGACCGGGGCCGGCCCCCTGGCCCCGGATACTTTACAGAATGTAAGTATTGCCGGGGGGTCGCGCACCTCTTTCCGCTTAAACGACTACTGCACCACCTACGACGTCTCCACCCTGGTCTCTTCTTCGGGTGCGGTGGTGGCGGAGCGGGCCACCTACGGCCCCGACCGCGCCTGGGCCCACGACTCGGTGGGGGTGGCGGCTCCCGCTTCCTCCTGGTGTCTGGCCGAAGGGTCCACCGACGGGGGGATGGAGACCTGGGTGCTGGTTCAGAACCCCGGCACCTCACCAGTGGACGTCAGCCTGACCCTGCAGACCGGGGCCGGCCCCCTGGCCCCGGATACTTTACAGAATGTAAGTATTGCCGGGGGGTCGCGCACCTCTTTCCGCTTGAACGACTACTGCACCACCTACGACGTCTCCACCCTGGTCTCTTCTTCGGGCGCGGTGGTGGCGGAGCGGGCCACCTACGGCCCCGACCGCGCCTGGGCCCACGACTCGGTGGGGGTGGCGGCTCCCGCTTCCTCCTGGTGTCTGGCCGAAGGGTCCACCGACGGGGGGATGGAGACCTGGGTGCTGGTGCAGAACCCCGGCACCTCACCAGTGGACGTCAGCCTGACCCTGCAGACCGGGGCCGGCCCCCTGGCCCCGGATACTTTACAGAATGTAAGTATTGCCGGGGGGTCGCGCACCTCTTTCCGCTTAAACGACTACTGCACCACCTACGACGTCTCCACCCTGGTCTCATCCTCGGGTGCGGTGGTGGCGGAGCGGGCCACCTACGGCCCCGACCGGGCCTGGGCCCACGACTCGGTGGGGGTGGCGAATGAATAGGTGTTATGATCTTTATGGATAGAAAGGGCTTGAAATGAAAGGGCACGGTAAAATCGTCGGCATCCCCTACGACTTCCGGCGTCCCACGCCGGGCAGGGTCAAGGAACGGATCTGGAACCCAGGGGACCCCCGCATCTTCACGCCACGCGTCTTCGGTATTGGCTGGGCCGTCAACCTTCCCTCCCTGAGAAAGAAGAGCCAGGTGGCCTACCGCATCGCGTTCTTGCTCTACATCGCCATCGGCGTCAACATGGCCCTCTCGTTCCTTCGCGGCTTGCGGCGCCTTAAGGAGCGCCTGGGGCGGCGATGAAGCTATACCTGAACGGGCTGGTGGTCGAGGAAGAAGACGCCTTCCTGCCGGTGCAGGACCGGGGAGTTCTCTTCGGAGACGGGCTCTTCGAGACCATACGTGTCTACTCCGGCCAGCCCTTCCGGCTGACCCGCCACCTGGATCGCCTGAGGATCGGGTGTCAGGCGCTTCGCATCACTCTTCCCACGGAAGACGCCGAGATAGAGATGGCCATCCTCCACCTCTACCGGGAAAACGTGGGAGCCGGTGACGCCTACGTGCGCGTCACCCTCACCGGTGGCGCCTACGACGGCACCAAGCGCCTGGAGAGGCCGGGCTTGCCCAACCTCTTCATCGTGGTCAAGCCCTTCGAGGGATACCCGGAAGAGTTCTACCGGCAAGGCATGCGCCTGGTGGTAGCAGCCACCCACCGCAACTCCTCCTCCACCCTCTCCCGCATCAAGTGCAACAACTACCTGGATACCCTCATCGCCAAGCAGGAAGCCAAGGACCGCGGAGCGGACGACGCCGTCTTCTTGAACGAGCAGGGCCATCTCACCGAAGCCTCCACCGCCAACCTCTTCTGGGTGAGGCACGGCTCCGTCTTCACGCCCGAGGTCGGATGCGGGCTGCTACCCGGCATAACCCGCGAAGCGGTGCAGGAGTTGTGCGAGCAACTGGGCCTGAACGGACTGGAGGGCTGTTACCTCCTGCCCGAACTGGCCGAAGCCGACGAGGCTTTTCTCACCGTCAGCACCGGCGAGATCGTGCCGGTCGCTTCCCTCGACGGGCATCCTCTCAAGGTCGCCTGCCCAGGGCCCATCACCACGCGTCTGACCGAAGCTTACCGCGAACTGGTCAAACTGGAACTCGGCCTGTAACCCTTCCTTTTCACGATTACCATTTACTGGTAAGAAACTCGATATTCGAGACCTGACCCCTTAAACAACGCGGCCGTCCAGCATGCGCACGATACGCTCGGCCTGGGCAGCCACGCCTTCATCGTGGGTGACCAGCAGCAACGTGGCGCCGCGCTCCCGGCATACTTCTTTCAACAGCTCCATGATGCGCCGGGCGTTCTCGGAGTCCACCGAGCCGGTGGGTTCGTCCGCCAGGATGATGCAGGGGTCGTTGGCCAGGGCGCGGGCTATTGCCACGCGCTGGCGCTCCCCGCCGGAGAGGTCGGTGGGCAGGCTGTCGGCGCGGTCCTCCAAGCCTACCTGCCGCAGCAGCTTCATAGCCCGGCTCTTCCTGCCGGAAGACTTCATCTTCTTTTCCATCAGGGGGATCTGCACGTTCTCCAGCGCGGTGAGCGAGGGGATAAGGTTGTGCAGTTGGAAGACGAAGCCGATGGTATCGCGGCGGAAAGCGGCCAGTCCGTCTCCGGAGGAGAGCTTCCTGCCGGCTACGGTTATCTCTCCCGAGTCCGGCACGTCCAGGGCTCCCAGCATGTTCAACATGGTGGACTTGCCGGAGCCCGACGGCCCCATGATGGCCACGAACTCGCCTTCGCCCACTTCCAGGTCCACCCCATCGAGGGCTTTGATCCGGTCTCCGTCGTAATGTTTCTTCACATCGTTCAGGGTGATTATCGCTGTCATCGCCATGACCTCCTATTCGTAGCGCAGGGCTTCCCTGGGCGAGAGGTGAGCCGCCCGCCAGGCCGGAAAGATACCGCCTACCAGCGACACCAGCACGGCCACCACCAGGGCCCGGATGAATACGTTAATGGGTAAAGCAGCGGAGATGAAGGATTTCGCCGCCGGGGCCAGCATGATCAGCTTGACCATCCCCAGGCCGGCGAGGGATCCCAGCACCGCGGCCAGCAGCCCGATGATGGCTGCCTCGCCCAGGATCATGCGTACGACGGAAAAGCTGCGCCAGCCCAGGGCTTTGAGCACACCAATCTCGCGGATGCGGTCGTAGACGCTGATGATCATGGTGTTCATCACCCCGATGCCGCCGATAATGATGGCCAGGGCTGAGATCAGCCAGGTGCCGGCGTCGATGAAATCCATGCCCTTGTCCACCTTGGAGAATTCACTCACCTCAGAGATGGTCACCAACTTGTCCTCGAACTCCTCTTCGACGCGGGCCGCCAGAACAGCGGCGTCGGCCCCGGGCTCCACCTTGACCATGCCCAGGGTCACCTTGCCCTTCTTGTCGGAAACTTCCTGCATTAAGGAAAGGTCGATCATGCCCCCGCCGTCCTGCATGGTTGAATCGGAGGCCATCACGCCGACCACGGTGAAGCTCCGCTGGAACATGTCAACGGTGTCTCCGACCCCCTTGCCCAGGGTGCCGGCCCCCTGCCGCCCCAGCACTATCTCGTCGGTTCCGGGCTCGAACATGCGTCCCTCCAGCATCACGTTGTCCAGAATTTCCAGATAACCCCGCTCCGTTCCGAAGATGACGAAATAGGGGTTGCCGGTTACCTGCGCCGTGTTGAGGATGACCCCGTCCACCCGCGCTATGCCCGGCATCTCCCGTACTTCCTCCAGTTCCGCCTCGTCGATGACAGAGAAGAGGGTGTCGGAGGACCCGGCCTGGCCGATCATGAAGTCGGTATCCCCCACCTCGATCATGGAACTCATGGTCTTCTTCATGCCGTCCGATACCATCCCCAGGGTGACGATGGTGGCGATGCCGATGCTGATGCCCACCAGGGTCAGCAGGGTACGGGTCTTCTGCCTCATGACGTTCTTGATTATCAGTGTGAAGTAATTCATGTCCGGTTCCTCCTCTCTTGCAAGTCGTCCACGTTGGAACGTCTATCCGAACAGTTCGATGAAGCGCCTCACAGCTTCGTCTTCCATCAGCACCAGGGTACCGGACGGCGCTCCGAGGAAACGCTCCAGCAACCGGGCCATGCCGCGGATACGCCGCCGCAGCTTGTCCTCGACGTCTTCCGCGTTTCCGTCCTGTTCCGCCTCCATGAGGGCGCGCATCTGCATCTCCCTCCAGGCGTGAAAGACGATGGTCACCATCTCCGCCGCCGTTTGCGGGTCCTCCACGTCGTAGAGGCCTTCCTCTATGCCCTGGGTGATGATCTCGACCAGCAGGGGCATCAGGAGCTCGTCGGTGCGCCGGTCTATTTTGTGGCGGATGATGATGTTCTCGTCCTTCTCCAGCACCAGCGATATATTCCGGACCATCTCGAGGTTTTCTTCCTTCCAGGAACGGAAGACGGAGATGAGGCAGTCAAGCTTATGGTTGGCGTCCCTTCCGGCGTCGCGCAGCATGGGGTCGACGTCCTCGATGACGTGCTCGGTGACGTGCTCCACCACCGCGTCCAGGACGTCCTCCTTCGACTCGAAGTAATGGTAGAAGGCGCCCTTGGAGAGGCCCACCTTCTCGATGATGGCATTGACGGTGGTCCCCTCGTAGCCGTTGTGGGCGAAGAGTTCCCAGGCAGCCTCCACCAGTTCACTCCGCGTGTCCGGCCTATCGACCTGCTTCCTGGACATTGTTTTCTCCTTTTTCTTGCTTATATACATACCGACCGTCGGTACATACCGACCGTCGGTTTTATCTTAAGCTCTCTTCTTTTCCTTTGTCAAGACCGGTCTGGATGAATGTGTTAAAATGCCTGTACAGAACCGTTTTGATTACCGGGGAGGACGCCATGAAGTTGAGAGAAGTCGACCGGGTGGACATCACCACCGTCGTGGACAACACCGCCGACCTGCTGGCCGGAGACAACAACGAAGTGGTCACGCGCATGCAACTGGCCAAAGACGGCAAGCTCCAGAACCAGGTACTGGCCGAGCACGGATTCTCCGCCCTGGTCAAGACGTGGTCGGGCAACGAGGAGCACACCATCCTCTTCGACGCGGGCCTCTCCCCCGTCGCCGTTCCCTTCAACCTGCGGGCCCTGGAAGTGGACCTGGCCGCGATCGAAGCCATGGCCCTCTCCCACGGGCACCTGGACCACTTCGGCGGGATCCTGCCCACCCTGGAGATGCTGCCGCGTAAACCTCTCCCGCTGGTAATGCACCCCGATGCCTTTACCGCGCCGCGCTACCTCAAGTTCTCCGAGGAATTGAAGGTGGGCTTCCCCGAGCTGCAGAGAAAGGAACTGGAGGAAGCCGGGGCGGAACCGGTGATAACCTCGGACCCTTATCTCATGGCCGGGGATACCATCCTCTTCCTGGGTGAGGTGGAGCGCGCCACCGACTTCGAGAAGGGTTTTCCCATCGCCTTCTGCGTCAAGGACGGGTGCGAGCAGTGGGACCCCATTTCCGACGACACCGCCCTGGCTATCAATGTGCGCGGTAAAGGCCTGGTGGTCCTCTCGGGCTGCGCACATTCAGGCATCATCAACACGGTTGAGCACGCTCGCCGGGTCACCGGCGTCAATGAGGTCCTGGCGGTCATCGGGGGGTTTCATCTCACCGGCCCTTCCTTCGAGGCCATCATCGGCCGCACCGTGGACGAGATGCGCAGCTTCTCCCCCCGTTACGTCGTTCCCGCGCACTGCACCGGGCCGAAGGCGGCTCGAGCCTTTGAAGAAGCAATGCCGGAAGCTTTCATCCGCAACCTCTCGGGAACCCGCCTGAGCTTCTCCTGAAGGCCAAATATAACTAATTGTAATATAATGCAAAGATAAGAACTGACCCTGCATAAAAGGCGGAGGATATGAAGAAGAACAGCCGAAGGGCCTGGTTTGACTACAAGATGGAGTCACTGCGCTACGGGCTCTATAGCCGCCGCATGCCGCTGGTGCTGCTGTTCAACGTCCTCCTGGTGGTCCTGGTGGGCTCCTTCCTGCTCCTCGTCCTCGAAAGGGACCACAACCCCGGAATAAACACCTACTGGGACGCCATATGGTGCATGTTCGTCAGCATGGCCACCATCGGCTACGGCGACGTCGTCCCCGTCACCGGGGGCGGAAAGGTCATCGTGGTAATCTCCATGATCCTGGGCATCGGAGCCCTGAGCACATACATCACCACCTTGGCATCCCGGCGGGTGGCCAAGACGAGAAGGAGGTACAGCGGTTTGCAGGGAAAGACGAACAGCAAGGACCACATCGTCATCTGCGGCTGGAATTCGCGTGGGGCTCACGTCGTCGAGAGGCTCTTGCAAGAACTGGCCGACGACTACCGCTCCATCGTGCTCCTGGCCGACCTGGAAGACAACCCGGTCGAAGACGATCATGTCTTCTTCTTCAGGGGCAGCCCGGCCAGCGAAAGCGATCTGAAGCGGGTCAACATCTCCGCGGCTTCATCGGCCATCCTCCTGGCGGACGAGTCCAAAGGGGGGTCTTCGGAAGACATCGATTCCCGCACGGTGCTCGCCGCCCTGACCATCCGCGCCCTCAACCCCACCTTGAAGATGACGGCGGAAGTACAGAACCCCGAGAACGTTGGCCACCTCAACCTGGCCAAGGTGGGAGAGATCCTCGACTCCGACGTATTGCTGGGAAACCTCATCGCCCGCTCCACCCTCAGCTACGGGCTGATAGGCATCGTCACCGAAATGGTCACCCGCAAAGACGACATGCGCATCTTCTCCCAGCCGGTCGGTGGGGACCTGGCGGGTAAGTCCAGCGAGGAGGCCGCGGAAGCGCTCCGCGAGAAACACAGCGGCAGGCTCATCGGGACAATGACCGCTGAGGGTTTCATCTCCTACGACCAGCCCTACTCGCTGAAAGAGGGAGACCAACTCCTGATCATGGGCTATACGGAATAGAGGCAGCCTGGTACATTCCGTTCTGATATCATGTAGGCAGGAGGAAGGCCGTTGGAATTCAGGGCTTCGGAGAACCTGGCGGTACAGATCGCCGACTGGCTCAGCGAGCGCATCATCCATTTCGAGCTCAAACCCGGCCAGCGCATCGTCGAAGCCAGGCTGGCGGAAGAGCTTGAAGTGAGCCGCTCCCCCATCCGGGAAGCCCTGCGCATGCTGGCCGACAATGGCCTGGTGGAACTGCTGCCCCGCCGGGGAGCCCGGGTCACCGAGATGACCCCGGAGTCTGTTTCCTGGCTCAACGACGTTTTAAAGGAACTGCTCAGCCTGATTGTGCGCCGGGCCACCGAGAACATCACCCCCGAAACCATCAAGCCCGTCGTCGCCTCGGTACGAAAGATGGAGGAATGCGCGGCGCTTGAGGACGTCGACGCCTACATGGACGCCATCGTGGAGTTCGGCCTGGCTTCCTGCCGTGCCAGCCGCAACCAGGTGCTGGAGAGGATGGTAGCCTACATCTGGCCAGTGACCAAACGGCTGATGTACGCCTCCCACTCCATGCAGAAGAGCGAGCTGAAGAAGAACCACCGCTTCTTCCAACTGGTCCTGCGCTGTTACCGGGAGGGCGACTCCGCCGGCGCCGACATGGTTATCCGTGAGCTGGTCGAGCACGACGAGAAGTTCGTGCTGAAGATGATCGCCGACCTTTAGGGGTTCCTATTCCCCCTCCCCAATCGACATGTTGATGACCTCGCGCAGGCTCTTGAGCATCTCGTTGAAGACCGTCTTGAGTTTCTCCAGTTCCTCGCCCTTGCGGACGGGCACCTCTACGTCCAGGTTGCCCTCCAGTACCTCCTCGGCCGCAGCCGAGAGCTCGTTGATGGGCTCAGTGATGCGCTTGCGCAGCAGGTAGGAGAGGACGAAGAAGGTTATGGCCACGATGAGCAGTATAGATATGATCAGCACCCCCGAGATGTACAGAATAGTGCGGTTCTTCTCTTCGTTGTAGAAGGCGTTGATCTCGTCCACCTTGTCCTGCAGGGAGGTGACCCCGACGAAGTAGGCTTCGATGCCTCTCGCCGTGTCCTCGGTCTTCTTGAACACCAGGAGCTGCTCGCCCTCGAGCCCCAGTTCCGGGATGCCTTCTTCCATCAGGAGATAGGGTTGGTCTTCGTCGAGCGCGTCCAGGATATACTGGGGGATCTCCCAGGCCAGAAGGGCTTCCTCGTTGGCGGCGAGTATAATGGGCTTGCTTCCCGTCATGGGAGAGCTGGTCATGATGGCCACGGCCTTCTCCAGGCCCATCACGTCTTGTCCGATCATGGCCATCATCTCGTTATTCATCCATTTCTGGGCCTCGCTGAGCTTGCCCGTGGTCAGGGCTTCGAGCATCTCCTGTACGCTCATCTCCTGGGCCTTCTGGTTGAAGACGGGCATTAGCAGGCTGACCACGTACTCGATGGCCGAATTGATGTTGTCCACTTCGGTCTGGATGATTTTGTCCTTGCTCTTGTCGATGAGGGTGTCCTGGCTGGTGATGAAAACAGCTGATATGACCAACCCGAAGATTATGAAAACCGCCACTACCAGACCGGTGATGGTGTATAGAACACTAGAGCGGCTGCTCTTATATTCGTCTGAGACTGCATTGGATGTCATCTGCCTACCCCTTCCTGTTCAAATGCCGCCTGATCCCCTTAGCATCATGAGTCTAAGCTTCACCGGTGACATTAACAGGATTGGTGGGAGTGGCCTCAGGCTTCCACCGGCAGGTGTCCCTCCAGGCGGATGCCGCCTTCCCGCCATGGGGCATGATAGGCCAGCACCTCCACCCCCGCGGCAACGGCTTTTTCAAGCACGGAGGCGAAGAGCGGGTCGGTCTCCCGGTTAGGGCGGAATATTCCTGGGGACGGATGTTTGACCACCATAACCAGGCAGGCACGAAGACCTTCCCTCTTCGCCCGCGTCAACTCCTCGACGTGGCGGGCGCCGCGAGCAGTAGGGGCATCGGGAAAGAGGGCCAGGCCATCCACCACCAGGGTGCACCCTTTCACCTCCACCAGGCAGGGTGGTTCCGACCCACCCGCCGGCTCCAGGCGGAAGTCCAGCACGCTCCGTCCGTACCTGGATTCCGCTCGCCAGCTCCGAGTGCCCTGAAAGCCCTCGGGCCCACCCTCGCCCAAGGCTTCCGCGAAGAGCAGGTTAGGGAGGCGTGAATCTATGTTGACCCAGCCTGACGGACACTCCACCCCGATCATGGTCCAGGAGGTACGGCGGCCGGTTCCCGGTTCCGGCCGCAGTCTCACTCTCGCCCTGGGCAGGAGCAGCTCGGTAAGCCGGCCGGGGTCCGGGACATGGGCCAACTCCCGCCGCCCGCCCAGCATGACTTCCGCCAGGAAGCGGTTGGGCCGTGCCAGAAAGGCCGCCTCCACCCATTCTCCGATGTCCATACCGCTATCTTATCGCATCCATGAAACGGCAGGTGGCATTGCTCCGCTCCCGGAACTCAGCTAATCTAATATAAAGGGGTAGCCGATAGACAATTGACGGATATTATTCCGGTCTCGGGTTGAGACGCCCATAATGCTTTGTAGAGGTAAGAGAGCATGGATGCAAAGGAAAGCGCCCTGGAGGACGGCCGGGAACAGGAAAAGGCTCAAGCCCCCGCCGAGACCTCGCAAGAGCCCTCCCTGACCAGGGAGGAGAAGGACGAGATACGCCAGGCCATCGACGTTATCAACCGCTTCATCGTCGCCTGCAAGTCCTTCACCCTCTACCCCTTCAACCACCCCGTGGCCAGGAACTCCGTAGATACCCTCCAGATGGTGCTCAACCACTTCCTGGAAGAGCGCGGAGAATTCTCTCTCGGTGTAAAGAGAAGCTCACTCATCTATCGCAACTGGGCACTGGGGAGCAAGATAGACTCCTTCCGTGCCTTCGCCTCGACCCTCCGCCACCTCAACATCAGCGATTTCACCATCCTGCCCGGGATCACCGAGGAGGAGCTCCAGCCATTCCTCTACATCCTCATCGCCGACCCGGACCGGATAGAACTGCAGGGCGGGATCGAGACCCAGATGTTCGTCTCCGGCATCAGCCACGTTACGGTGGTGGAGAGCGAAGCCCGCGAGAAGGACAAGCAAGAGGAAGAAGCCGAGGAAGCCGTGTCCGGCATGGTCAAGACGGTCGACCTTTTCGAACTGCTGGAAGAGGCCCTGAAAGGGTTTTCCCAGCGCGTGCAGGAACTCGTCGACCTTATGCTCCAGCCGGAGCACCTGGCCTTATCTCTCCTTAACCTCTCCATCAACGACACCAAAATATCCGATCTTTCCCAGCTGGTTGAGGGTATTTATCTCTTTCTGAAAAAAGCCTCGACCGTCATCGAGAAAGAGTATCCCTCCAAGCGGGCCGTCTATTACCGGTCCATGGCCGAAGCCATCCTCTTCCTGGAGACGTCCGTCCGCAACGAACTGCTGATCCGCGAGATGCTTCCCCGGTTGAAGGAAGACCCCTTCAACATCCAGGTCCTCTCCCAGTTCAACACCCACGAGATAAGCGACGTGCTTTCCTACTTCCTCCCCATCGCCCAGGAGCTCATCCCCAAGACCAGGCCGCTGCTCCGGCTTATCGGCTACTCCCCCAACGAGATAGAACAGATCGTGGCCATGATCAAGACCAAGCTGATCGAGTACGGCAACGTCTCATCCGCCCTGGTCTCTGCCCTGGAGGCGGGCATGGAGGGTGACGGCGAGCGCACGGAAGCCCCCCGCAAGCTGCCGACCATGGAGGAAGTGGCGGAGTTCTTCAAGGAATACAGCGAAGAAGACATCGCCGTCATCAGAGCCATATCCGATATGGACCTGGAGCTCGAGCGCTTGAAGGAGTCCACCCCCGTCCTGCTCAACCTCTTCCGGCGCGGTGAAAACATCAACAGCCTGGGGGTGGTCTTCGAGGAGCTCGAGGAAAACTTCTGGGGTCTTCTAAAAGAGAAAGAACTGGGCCTCGCGGCCATGCTGCTGGAGGAGTTCAAGCAGGTCCTCAGCTCCATGGAGCCGGCCTACCAGCCCCTGCGGGAGAGGATTCTCCTGCTGGTGAACGAAGCTGCCAGTCCCGCCGCTATCCGCTCCACCATCAAGGACTCCTCCCACAACCGGGAGGACGTGTTCATGTCGGATGGCTTCAAGAGTTACATGCGGGTACTGCGGGAGGACGGTGTCGTAGCCCTCATCAACGTCCTGGGCGACGAGGAAGAAATGGCGGTGCGTAAATACATCTGCGACGTGCTGGTGGAACTGGGCCGCGACTACATCGGCCTGATCACCATGCGCCTCAACGACGAGCGCTGGTACCTCACCCGCAACCTGGTCTTCGTACTGGGCCGCCTGCGCGCGGCCGAAGCCCTTCCCTTCCTGCGCCATACCTTCCATCACCCCAACCCCAAGGTTCGTTCCGAAACCATCAGGGCCGTCGGCTTTATCGGGGGCTTCGAGGCGGGCAACATCCTCATTGAAGGCCTGAACGACCCTGAACCCCAGACCAGGGTGTTGTGCATCCGTTGGCTGGGCCGGCTGGAGGAGCGGCGGGCCGTCAGCCCCATGCTCCAGATGCTGAATACATTGAAAGACAACCGCCAGGAGGACCTGGAGCTGAAGAAGGAACTGGTCGCGGCGCTGGGCAAGGTGGGCAACATCGATACCATCCCGGTCCTCGAGAAGTACCGCAAGATGAGCAAGTTCGGATACCGCGAGCAGTGGGTAGAGATCAACCAGGCGGCGGAGCAGTCGCTGAGGCTGCTGTCGACGCGTTTCCCCCAGGCAAGGAGAAAATTCGATGGGCGATGAAATAGTAAGCGAGGAACAGGAAGACTTACTGGGGCATAAGGAAGAGCGCATCGACTACTTCCGCACCAAGAACCTGCTGGAGCGGGCCCGCCTGCTGCTCTCCCTGCTCATGAGCGCCAAGAAGAACATGAGCATCTACCCGCCCCATCACACCGTCTGCGTCGAGAGCCTGGTGGCTTTTTTCGATGGCTATCGCGACTACTTCCAGCTGGCCGACGAGTTCCAGCTGCGCATCATAGGAGAGGAGCTCTTCTTCGAGGAGAAGTTGCTGGCTCGCGAGAGCGTCCTCTATTACAGCCTGGTCAAGGACTGCAAGGAGCGGGAACTGGGAGGGATAACCATCCAGCGTGGCTTGACGCCGGAAGAGCTGGCTGACTTCCTCTACCTGCTCAACCTGGACCCGCGGGAGCTGGACAAGCGCGGCGGCCTCCGCAGCCAGCTGGGGAGAAGGGGCATAGTCCACGTCACCGTAGCCGACCCGGGCGCTTACGAGGAAATAAAGAAAGAAGAGCGCCAGCGGGTTTCCCAGCGCGAGGAATACTTCAACGCCGTCGACGCCATCCGGGAGTTGGCGGAGGAGGCGGTTTCCGGCAAGCGCATCAAGGTCAACAAGGCCAACAAGGTGGTCGGCTCCGTCCTCAACCGGGTAGTGGAAAACCGCTCAGCCATCCTGGGACTGGCCACCATCAAGAGCTACGACGAGTACACTTCTTTTCATTCCGTGAACGTGCTCATCCTCTCCCTGGCCCTGGGCAGCATGCTCCCGCTGGACCGCCAGAGCATGATGATCCTGGGCACCGGAGCCCTCCTGCACGACATCGGCAAGGTGACCATCCCCACCTCCGTCATCACCAAGCAGGGCCCACTCTCCAGCACCGAATGGGACCTCATGCGCGAGCATCCGGTGATCGGCGCCGACATCCTGGTCAACCAGCCCGGCCTCAGCCCCCTCTCGGTGACCATCGCCTTCGAGCACCACATGCGCTTCGACCTGAAAGGGTACCCCGAGGCACAGGAGAAGAAGACCCTCAGCCTCTTTTCCCGTATCGTGGAGATAGCCGACGTCTACGATGCCATGACCACTGACCGCCCATACCAGAAAGCCAAGGACCCTCAGCAGGCCATGCGCATCCTGGCCAAGGACGCCGGCACCGCCTTCGACCCCCTGCTGGTCAAGGTGTTCATCGACATGATGGGATTCTACCCGGTGGGCACCCTTGTCCGCACCGCGGCCGGGGAGACCGGCATCGTCTACGAGCAGACCGAGGGCGACAAGTCGGCGCCCATGGTCAAAATCATCCGCGACGCCGCGGGCGAAGAGGTGGACCCCCACGTCGTCGACCTGACCCTGCTGAAGGAGAAGGTGCTGGAGACCGGCCGTGCCGTCATCGAGACGGTCAACCTCAAGGAATCGGGCATCGACGTCAGCGAATACCTCTAGTTTAAAAGCCCGCTCAATTTATAGGTGACATAACTTCTCTATTATGTTACCTTAAATGTGAGGTGCCATGAACAGAAAGAACGACACGGGATCAAAGATCATCGATGCGGCAAGGAAGCTCTTCTCACTAAACGGGCCATCCCGGGTCAAGATGGGAGATGTCGCCTTCAGCGCGGGAATAAGCCGCAAGACCCTCTACCAGTATCACCCCAACAAAGAAGAACTCCTTCGGGCGGTTATAGAAGCCACTTTTAAACTATATGACCAGCAGATCAACCTGATCCTCGACGACCAGCGGATGGCTTACGACGAGAAGTTATCCCGCCTGTTGACGACCATGGGTGAACAGCTCTCGTGGTTCAGCCGCCCCATGGTCGAGGATCTGCGAGCTAGATATCCCGCGATCTGGAAGCGCACTGAGGACTTCCGCAATGAGAAGGTGATGAACAACCTTGAGAAGCTCCTCGAGAAAGGGAGGGCTGGGGATATCTACCGCAAGGACATAGATGCTCGCCTATTGGCGCTGATGGTATTTCACATGTCCCAGAACATCATCACCCCTGAGGTGCTGGCGGAGCTGTCAACAGGCGCTTACGAGACATTCCGGTCCATCGTACAGGTATTCATGGAAGGGATTCTGCACTGACAAAGCGAGGGCGCGATACAGCCAGGCCCTCCGGCAAGAGACAGCGAGGTGATCGACATGGCCAGGAAAGCTTTTATCGAGCGAGGAGCCGGCAAGCCCGCCGTGGTTCGTGCGCATGGGGCTAAACTCCCAGCGCATTTTCTTCAAGGTGTCTATTTTGCCCGGGGTGGGGAGGCGTCACCCCTGGCTGACCGCCGAAAAGACCGACGTGCGTTTCGTGCCCATCAACTCGGGCATCGAGATGCCGGAGAGTTGGCCCATGCCCCTGGAGCTGGTAGACCGGCTCATCGAGGAGGCCTCCCACCGGGTCATCGTGGACTTCTGCGGGTGCCGCATCGGTTACGAGTGCAAGGACTTCTCCTCCGACATCGGCTGCCTGCTGCTGGGCGACTCCGCCCTGGAAGTGCCAAAGAGCGTCTGCCATGAAGTCGGGGTGGAAGAAGCCAAGGCCCATGCCCGCAAGGCCGTGGAGAGCGGGCTGGTACCCATCGTGGGTAAGGCCCACGTCGACGACTTCATCTACGGCATCAAGGACCGCGGCCGCCTGCTGACCGTCTGCTTCTGCTGCGAATGCTGCAGTATCACCCGCTTCATCCGCGACACCCCTTTGGACGCCTTCGAGTCCGCTTACGTCCCCATGGAAGGCGTGACCGTCCACGTTACCGACAAGTGCAAGGGTTGCGGCCGCTGCGTTAGCCACTGCTTCGTCAAGGCCATCGAGGTGGTGGACGGCCGCGCGGTGATCGGCCCCTACTGCCGGGCCTGCGGGCGCTGCGCTTCCGCCTGCCCCAACGGCGGGGCGGTTGTGCGCATCGACGACCCCGATTTCCTCGAAAAGACCTACCAGCGTATAAAGGCCCACGTCAAGTTCGACTGATCCCAGGGTCAGGTCTCGAATATCGAGACCTGACCCCATTCTTACCAGATCGCCACGCTTCGCTCGCGATGACAGTATATCTTTACTCTGGTGGGCCCTCCTCGGTCCAGGTGAACTTCTTCCGCAGACTCTCGAACTTCTCCACCTCTACGGGTGCGACCTTGGAGAAGTCGAAATCCACCTCGTCGCAGTACATGCCGGTGTCCGCGACACGGTTGCCGTCGAGCGTGTTGGAGATCTTCTTCTGCCACATGTTGTAATGGCCCATCATGGGGCTGATCATCTCGCGCAAGCGGGAATCACAAGCCGACAAGGGCTCCATGCACATCTCCATCGCGGCCACCGAGAACTCGAAGAAGAGGGGCTCGAGCGAAGCGAGATGCTTGGGGTCGTTGGCCCTGTACTGGAAAATCTCCTCGCAGTGACCCCAGCAGTTGTTCTCGTAGAGGACCATGTATGGATTGTCGGCCAGGTCGTCGATGAGCATGTCTTTCTCGATCCACGGCCGCTTGATGGCCTCGCCCTTGTCGGCGAAGTCCATCTGGGAGTCCCAGGCCTCGTTCCTCGGCAGCGCCGTTGAGAACAGGCCACCGGCCCGGAAGACCATGGGGATGGCGCTCGACCTCAAGAAGTTCATGACCATCATGCCCCCGATAACCGGTGCCTCCATGGCCTCGATCGACAGTCCGCCGTACTCCTCGATGATCTCTTTGAGCACGCCCTCCTGGAACTCTATCTCGTGTTTAGTGCTACCCATCAGCATGATGGTGCAGCCCCACTTGACCGTCTGGCTCAGCACCGCCTTGAAAGCGTTGGTCTTCGCCACCTTGTGCAGGAAGTGGGGGGCGAAGGTGTTGATGTAGGCGCCAACGGCGGTGCGCGCGAAGATGTAGGCGATCTCGGACTCCCCCATCTTGTAAACGGCCTCGGTCACGCTGCGCTTATCCGGGAAGAAGCAGAGGTGGAAGCGCATGTGCTCCGGGGGCTCGGTCTGGCAGTCCAGCATCACGCCCTCGGTTTTGGGCTGCGGCGGCCCCGGCCAGTTGTAGACCTTGAGGGTGCACCGGGTGAATATCCCCAGGCCGGACAGGGCGCCGGTCGAACCCCGCACCAAGCCGCGCATGCCGGGACCCGGCCCGTCCGGGGTGAACCAGCCCGACCCATCGTCGTTGCAGCCGATCTGCCAGACTTCACCGTCCGGGAGGACCATCTCGGCGCCCAGGAGGTTGCGGTGGCCGTAGCTCATGTAGGTGCTGTCCCAGCCGACCCCGAAAGCCGAGGTGGCACTAGCCAGGGGAGAGCAGGTCGGCCCCGCCCCGATGATGTGGCAGTTCAAGCCGAGCTTCATCAGTTCCGCCTGCAGCTGCGATCCCGAGACGTAGGGCTCCACCGTCACGTACATGTTCTTCTCGTCGACTTCGAGGATGCGGTTCATGCGGCGCAGGTCGACCTGGACCACGTTATCGTATGTACAGGCGGAATAGATGCCCCATCCCGTGCAAAAGGCCTTGAACCTGAGGCCGTGCCGGTTACAGGCGCGAATGACCTCCTGTACCTCCTCGGTGGAGCCGGGCAGCACCACGGCGACGGGACGCTTGGTCCATTTTCCCGGATCGTCGTTGATGGTCGGCTGCCAGGCGTAGCCTTCGAGCACTCCAGGTTCACGGGAGGCGTTTTCGGCTCCTACCGCTTTTTCCAGGTCCTGGTAAGCCGCGTCCGGAATGACGGTCCATTGCTTTCTGGTTGCTTCAGACATATGTCATCACCTCCTATGCCCCGACCGGCTCTCGCACCCCGGCCGAAAGCATGGCCAGGTCGGTCAGGTCGTAAACGGCGATCGCGGCGCCCGGTCTCGGCGACGGAATCCTTGAAGACCCTCTCGCACCACGGGCACGCGGTCACCAGGGCTTCGGCTCCCGTCGACAGGGCTTCCTCGATCCTCTCCGCGGCGGTCCAGGCGGCGAAATCGGGGAATGCTTCGAGCACGCCGCCGCCGGCCCCGCAGCACCAGGAATACTGACGGATACGCTCCATCTCCACCAGCTGCATGCCGGGTATGGCGGCGATCAGGTTGCGCGGGGAGTCGAAGATCCCCTTGGTGCCGGCCCGCTTCATGGTTATGGGCCGCTCCAGCTTGCTCTCTTTCCAGTCGGCAGTGAATGGCTCGCTCATGCGGCCCAGGTGGCAGGGGTCATGGTAGGTGACGCGGAGGGGGACCTCATCGCGCATGCGCAGCCTGCCCTCGTCGACCAGCCTTTCCAGGAACTGGGTGGTGTGCAGCACCTCGGGGAGTTCCTTGCCCATGCGGGGATAGAGGTAACGCAGGTGGGAGAAGCAGTCCGCGCACGGCGTGACCACGGTGCTCGCGCCCGAGGCCTTGATGCGCGACACCAGGTCGTCGGCGTAGTTCTCGGCCTCCCCGCGGTATCCCAGTTCGTAGGCGCGGCCGCCGCAGCAGGATTCCTCGCCCCCGGCCATACCCAGGTCGACGCCCGCCGACTGCATCAGCCGGACGGCGCCGCGCACCGTATCCCGCAGATCCTGATCGTAGGAATAACGGCAACCGGTGTGGAAGAAGACCTCGGCCTGCTCGGTGTTGATATTCTTCACCGCCAGGCCTTCCGCCCATTCTCCGCGCTTGGCCTTGGGCTCGCCGAGGACGTTGTCCTCGTTCTTGAGGGCGTCGATCATGGCCATGTGCTCGATGATCAACTGGCCCTGCTCGACGCAGTTCGCCCGCAACTCGAGGAGGATCTCGGTGATGTCTATGTCGTCCCGGTAGACCTTGCATGCGGCGTCGCACGCACCGCACATCTGGCACTTGTAGATGATCTCGGTCAAGCCCTCGGTCAGTTCCGAACGCCCGTTGATGATGGAATTGACCATGATCAACTTCCCCGATCCCGAGTAGGCATGGAAGTTGTAGCGGCACATCGAAGGGCAGTTCTTCGCGAAACGCCAGCTCTTGACCTGGTTATGAGGCACCCACTTGCAGGAGGAGCAACGGGAGCACGCCTCTACGTCGTTCTTATAATCCTCGAGAGCCATCTGTCACACCTCCTCTTTGAAACAGAGTTTTCCCCGGTTAAGAATGCCGTCCGGATCCAGCATGTTCTTGGTCGTCTTCAGCATCTGGACGGTTTTCGGGAATCTCGGATAGACCAGGTCGGACCAGGGGCCGTAAGGCCTGGAGAAGTAGGCGCCGGCGTCTGAGAGCGCCGCGCTGGCGGAGGTGAAGAGATCGCGCGCCTGTTTCGGGTCCGCGGGATCGTAGTAGATGGTGAATTCCAGGTGGACGTTTCTTCCCTGCTGGATGGGCTGGATATAGGTGCCGATCCGCGACTTGGGATACCCGGCCTTTTCGGCCTGCGCCTCCATGATCGAGATGAAGCCCGGCGTCTTGTCCAGGGTGGTCAGGAAGAAGATGTCCAGGAACGCCCCTCGCGGCCTGAGCTTGTAATAGGGCTCCGGCGAGGGTCCGGACAGAATCTGGTCCATGCGCACGGCGGAGCAGCCCGGCACCTCTCTTACCGCGAACACTCCGGCTGCCTGGGCATGCACGCCGATGTCGTGCTGCTGGTAAGCGATGCGCTTTTCGGGCAGGTACTCGTACCCGGAGATCCCGTAGACGATGGTGTAAGGAGCCTGACGCTCCGCGAGGTCGTCGATTTTGTCCGGGTCATCCGCGATCATCGTGGCCAGCGCATACGAGCTCAGGATCATCCATTCGTCCCCCAGCTTGGGCCGCATCGCCCGGTAGGTGAGGTCGATGAGCCTGGGCAGCTTGGCGTCGGGGACGAAGTAGATCTCGTGCAGCGTCGGTTTGACCTCCAGCTTCACGGTGCACCAGGTCATGGCCCCCATGGTCCCCTGCGATCCCTGCAATATGCGGGCAAAGTCGGTCTGCGCCGGCCCCATGGGGTTTTTCTGCGCTCCCCCATGTTGCCCATTGCTCCTTGAGGCTGCCCGGGCCGGCCGCCGATCCGGTCCTGAAAAGGTCGCCCGTTCCGAAGACGATCTCGGTGCAGAGCATCGGGTCGGTGGTGTCCCAGTGATACTTGGGGATCATGATGGGCTCGCGCTCCAACTCGCTGGCCAGGACCGATTTACCCTGGCGGGGCAGGAGCGGCATGAGCACCTTGAGCCCGGCCTTGTCCGCTGCTTCTATCAATTGCCCGAACCTGACCCCGGGCTCGATCAGGGCCACCTTGTTGCGGCGGTCCATGCGCACTATCTGGTCCATCCCGCTCATGTCGACGATCACGGCTTCACCGCTGGGGACGGAATCGCCGCGAAAGCGGGGCGGTGCCGAGGAGCTCAGGACCAGGTTGATCCCTTCCGCCCGCGCGAGCTTCATCAACTCCCTGACCTGGGCCGGGGAAGTGGGGCGCACGACGAGCTTGGGGTCTCCCCCACCGGTCATGCCCGCCTCACGATAGGTCGACAGCAGGCCGGGGTCGGTGGATATGTTCCCCTCCCCGACGATATCCGAAAGTTTGCCGTCCATGGTCGCGCCTGGTATAGCCATATCTCCTCCCTTCCTAGGCCGCTCGCCGGGCCAGCGCCATCACCCTCTGTTTGAGGGAGGGCACTTCCTGACCGGGGACGACTTTCAGCATGCTGTTCTTCAGGAAAGCAACCGTCATCTTCCTCACCGGTCCGAGATCCAGTAGCTTTGATGTGAGAGACATGATGCGGTCGTTGGCCGCATACTTGACGACGGGCCCCACGCGGTTCAGCAAACCCTCTATCTTTGTAACCGTCCTCTTCCTCGGCTGCATCGAGGAGATTCAGCAGGTCGCCGAGGTTGCGACCCGACTGGGTGCATCACCTCCTGCAGAGCTTCGCCCTGGATGACCGTGAACTTCTGCAGCACCCCATGGCTGTAAGCGCAGCGCATCACCTTGAACACATGTTCCGGATCGATTCCCACTACCATCACCCCTTCCTTCTCGAACCCTCTATCAGGACGTCGATGGCGTCCTCAAACAGCTTTCTGTCGGTTTTTATCCTCGCGCCCACCCCGTCGACCAGGGCCAGCTCCAGCAGCCCGGTGGCCATCCTCCACCCGATCAGGCAGAGGTTGAGCGGATCGATGTCGTTTCTCATCACCCCGGAGTCCAGGCCTTCCTGGACGATGCCGGCGCTGAAACCGATAATCCTGTAAATGATGTCGTTCAGTTCGTCCAGTAATTCTTTGGAGATGTTCTCGCGGGCTTCCTCGTTCATGAAGTGGAGGGTGATGCGAAAGTATTCCAGGTTCTCCAGGTTATAGTCGATGTAGGCGAAGAATACGGCCTTTACCCTCTGCTCCGCTCCCCGTTTCCGCTTGACGGCTTCGGTCAGGCGGCGCTCCAGTTCGATAAAGCCCTCTTCGATGATGGAGACGTAGAGGTCGTCCTTGCTCTTGAAGTAGTTGTAGATGGTGCCCTTGCCGTATTCCGCCCGTTCGGCGATGTCGTCCATGGTGGTGGCATGCAGGCCCTTCTCACAGAAGAGTTCCCTGGCCGCCTGCTGGATGACGGCCCGGCGCTCCTGTTTTTCCCTCTCCCTCCTGGAAGAAACCCCCATCTGCAAACCCTCCGAGATCGGCGCGGCCGGATGTGGCGTCGGGGCTGGAGCCGGTGCGGTGATGTTTCTGTAGCGTAGTGTTGCGTATGTGACTGCTAGTCATTCTAGGACCCACAGTCATGTTATGACCTTTGGTCAGTGCTGTCAAGAGGGCTGTCGCAAGCTTCAGGCCCCCTATTCCATTTGCCGCAATATCGTAATACTGATATACTGTATTGCAGGATAAGGAAGGAGGCCCGGCATGGCAACAGCCAGGGTACGTGAAGTAGTAAAAGTGGGAGCCCGCGGCATCATCACCATCCCCGCTTCCTTAAGAAAGGCCGTGGACATCCATCCGGGAGACGTGGTGGTTATCGAGGCCAGCGAAGGGGGAGGTGAACTGACCATCCACCCCCAGCTGACCGTGGACAGGTCGCAGGCCTGGTTCTGGTCGGAAAGCTGGCAACAGGACGAGCGTGACGTCGAGCGGGACATCTCGGCCGGAAAGGTCAAGCGCGTCAAGCCAAAGGAGGCCCTGGGGGAGCTCGGAGGGTGATAGATAACGTCTATTTCACCCCCCGCTTCAAGCGTTTCTTCTCCCGGTTGAGCAAAGCCGAACAAGAGCAGACCCGATCGAAGCTGGAGCTTTTCTTCGAAGACCCGCGCCATCCCTCCTTGCACTCCAAGAAGGTCAAAGGCACGGCTGGCATCTGGGAGAGCCGCGTCAACGACGACATCAGGTTCACCTGGCAGTATTACCAGGACGGCGTGCTGTTACGGGTCATCGGCCACCACGACGAAGCGCTGGGAAAGCCCTGAGACAGGCAACGCACTATCCCAAATATGGTACCGGAATCTTAACACACGGTACTATATTGAGCCTCTGCAGGGGTTTTAGAAACACCTGTTCTTCACTCCCCTTCGAGTTCAACGCCGCCGCCCGAGGCGCGGTGCTGGAATAAATGATTACATCGCTAGCCATGGGGAGCCAGTTCAATTCTTTAGTAGACGCCGAAGTCCTCTCCGGTGATGGCGGCGGCACAGAGGATGCCGCTGGAGCAGGCACAGTCCATGGCCACCCCGTAGCCGCGGGCGGTATCCCCGGCGAAGTAGAGCCCTTCGACGCCGGGCGCCCTGACGTCCGGCTTCATGCTGCCGGCCTGGCTGACGCTCTTGGCCACGCCCTCCAGCTTCCAGCAGACCGGGTAGAGCTCCCAGTCGATGGACTGCTTGAAGCCAGGATATATGGACTCGAAGAAATCCGGCACCGCTTCCACCACCTTGGCAACCAGGTCGCGGTCGAGGGACTCCTTTTCGGTGACGGGCAGGTAGGCGGTGAGGAGGTGCTTGCCCTCCGGCGCGCAGGACGGCTCGATGTACGACTGGATGTTCCAGGCCATGTAGACGTCCCAGTCGAAGCCCTCTTCCTTTCTGACGACGCAGGGGGTTTTCATCAGCCTCTCGGCCTGGTCCCGCGGGACGACCAGTTCGTTCAGGCCGAAGTATGGGGCGATGCTCCCATACCCGTAGAGCTTCTTCACCCGGGAGACGAAATCCCCGGGGAAGGCGTCGGCGGGGGCGTAATCGAACAACTCCTGGATGGGGATGTTCAGAACGACCAGGTCGGCGTCGATCCGCTCCGGCTCCCCGTCCGATTCCACCGTCAGGCCGGTGACCCGGCCGCCGTCGATCTCGATGTTTTTCAGGGCGGTGTTCAGGCGCAGCTCTCCCCCCATCTGGCGGAAGCGGCTGGCGACGGCCTTCGACCACTCCATCACCCCGTCCTGCATGAACCCGCCGCAGCTCATCGTCCCCTTCTTCAGTATTATGGGTATGATCACCTGGAGGTTGTAGCGGAGGATGTCCCCGAAGGAGATGTCGTTGGGATTGTTGATGGTGGTTATCAGCGTGCCGATGCACCGGTAGAAGTCGTACATCAGCTCGCTTTCGGCCAGTCCGGTGTTGACCAGGTGATCGTGGAGGGAAAGGCTGTCGAGCCTCTCGAACCGCTCGGGGCTGAGGTCGCTGATATCCCCCAGAAAGTCAATTGGGGTCAGGCCGATCCTCTCAAATTCCGAGGCTATCCTGGGATCCATGTCCTCTACGGCCGGTGGAGGATCGGGGATGAAGTCCCCCCGGTATATGATGCCGGACGTGAAGGGGTTGATGACCACGTCATCCTCGCCGAAGCCGTCGATGAGGTCGCGCAGCTGCGCGAAGTAGCCTTCGCCCGCGCAGCTCACCCCGTGGAATCCCAAATCGAGGATGTAGCCGTCCAGCATTCGCCGCTTGGCGATTTCCTCGATGGAAGGGCTGGATGCCGCCAGGTAGGTGTACTGACCGGCCAGGAGCCGCTTGTACCAGTCCACCCCTTTGTCGGAGACTTCCTCGCCCCGCAGGGACATGGCCCTGCCGCCTACACGGTCGTCCTTCTCCACCACCAGCGTCCTGCGCCCCTGTTTGGCCATTAGGGCGGCCGCCGACAGCCCCCCGATCCCGGCTCCGACCACGACTGCGTCCCACTTCTTGCCCATCTCTACCTCCTGCTTTGCCCTGAACCTATCCAAACATGTTACTCCCGGTGGCGCAGGGCGCGCCAGTGGTCGCGCAGGGCGGCGGCGGCGTCGACCGCTTCCTCGGCGTCGGCGAAGATGGGAAAGTCGATGGAGCGGCGGGCGTGGTAGCGGGCCAGGTCGTTGGCGAGCAGGCCGAACACCAGGGGCTTGCCGTACTTCCGGCGACAGCTCCGCCAGCCGGGGCAGCAGGTTGCGGGCCTCCCGGGCGAAACCCCCGGTGTTTACCGTGGTGGGGTCGGTGGACATGCGCGAGATGAGGATGAGCACCACGCCGTCGATGTAGTCCTGGGCCATCAGGCGGTCCACGATGAAGAGGCGCGAATCCGGGTCGTGCACGTCGCCCAGGTCCACCGGGTTGCCGATGTTGATCACCCCGGCGCGCAGGTGCTCGCGGAATCTCTTCCTTTAAAGCTTCGTGCAGGCGCGGGAATTCGAAGCCGTGATGGGCGCAGCGGTCCGCCGCCAGCACCAGCAGCCCCCCGGTGGGCGAGACCAGGGCGATGCGGTTGCCCTTGAGCGGCGGCAGGGAGAAGGCCTTGGCGTAACCGGCCAGCTCCGCTGAGGCGGTGGACCCGCAGGGCTCCCGCCTGGCGCAGGGCGGCGTCCAGCACCGCGTCGTCGTTGGCCAGGGCCGCGGTGTGGGACTGGGCGCTCTCGCGCGTCAGCGGGTGGTGTTGGCCTTGTAGACCAGCACCGGCTTGCGGATCGTCTCCACCGCTTCGACGAAATTCACGCCCCCGGGCGACGTCCTCCAGGTAGAGGCAGATGACCTCGGTCTGGTCGTCGCTCGATCATGTACTCCAGGTAGTCCACCTCGTCCAGGTCGGCCTTGTTCCCGGTGGAGACGAACTTGGAGAAACCGACGTTCTCGCTGATAGAGGCGCATGAGGAAATCCAGGCCGATCCCCCCGCTCTGGGCGATGATCCCCACCCCGCCAGCCTTGAGGTCTGGCGGGCACCGGCACGAAGGGCAGGCACATGCCGGTGTGGGCGTTGATCACCGTAAGGCAGTTGGGGCCGACGAAGCGGATGCCGTAGCGGGCGGCGATCTGCTTGAGCGACTCCTGCAGCCGCTTCCCTTCTTCCCCCAGTTCCTCGAAACCCCCGGCGGGAACGGCTACGCGGGTGATGCCCTTGCGCCCGCACTCCTCCATCACCCCCGGCAGGGCGGGGGCCGGCACGATGGCCACGGCCAGGTCGGGGGCCTCGGGCAGTTCCTCGAGTGACTGGTGTGAGGCGTAGCCCAGGCCTCTCCCCCTTTGGGGTTGACGGCGTAGATGCGCCCTTCGTAACCCCACTCGACGAGGTTCTCGAGGATGTTGCGGCCCATGTTGCCCTGCCGGTCAGACGCGCCGACGATGACGACGCTCCCGGCCTCGAAGATCTTCTTCATGCAGTGATTATACCAAGCGGTAGCGGGTATGGTGTCAGCCGCGGCTCAATCGAACCTCACGTGTTCCCGGATGCGACGATAACTCTTCTCCAGGAACTCGGGATCATCCAGGCTCACCCGGATGGCCCGGTTGGGGCAGGCGTCCGCGCAACGCCCGCAGGCGCGGCAGTACTCGCCGATGACCGCCCTGCCCCCCTCCATCCTGATGGCCCGGATGAAGCACTGTTCCGCACACTTGCCGCATCCCTCGCATGCCTCGGTAACCTCGATGGTGATACCGTCGAGGCGGGGCAGGATGGGCTCCAGGATGTCCGGATGCAGGTGCCGGGTGTTGCGGGTGACGCAGCAGCACTCGCAGCAGAAGCAGGCGGTTAGCAGCCGGCCGCGATCCTTGATGCCGGTGAAGGAGTTGTCGATCCTGGCCTTGCCCACCAGGGGCACCAGGCCGGCTTCGACGGCCCGGCGGGCATGCTCCTTTGCTTCATCCACTCCCACCTCGCGGCTGAGCGACGCCGGGGACTCCAGGGCGGAGTCGCCCATCAGCAGGCAGCCGATCTCCTCGCGGTGGTCCCGGCAGGCAAAGGCCTTGCGGCAAGTGCAGAAGTCGTAGATGACCCGGTGGGAAGCCTCCTCGATCAGGCGATCCAGCAGTTCCAGGGGCATGGGGACGCCCTCCGGCACCTCGATGTCGGAGTTGATGGGCAGCCAGCGCAGGTCGGTCTTGCGTGCGTCGGTCCAGGGGTGGTGCCGCAGGAGCGGGCTCATCCCACCGATGCGCCTTACCAGCACTCCCAGCGCGTTCATCCCCGCCCGCAGCTTACGGGCGTCCCGGCTCTCAAGAATCTTCCTCGGCAGAGACATGGTCACTACCTTCCTTTCAAGCTGACTCAATCAGGGCCCTGGCCACCTCGCCCAGCCCCAGGTCCTCCAGCACGTCGGCCTCGGGGCGGCCGCGTTCGTCCAGCCTGCGCAGGCGGTAGTATTCCTCGAGCATGTAGTCGAAGTCCACGTACCGGCGGCGAGTCCCTCCACGTCGGCCCGGTGAAAACGGCGCCGCGCCCGCCAGGTCGAGCCGGTCAGCGTCCCCGCGAGGTTCACCGTCCGGTAGGTGTTGCGCAGCAGTATCCGCGCGTTGAACCGCTTCAGCTGCTTGAGGGCTTTCTCGTTCCTGATCATCCCCATCAGCCGGGTGTTCACCCGCACCAGGGGGTTGAGCACCCGGAGCAGCTCGGTGGCGGCGCCCTCCAGGTGGGGCTGGATGACCCTGCGCCGGGAGCTGGTCGTCCGAGCGGTCCGCGCCACACAGGTTGCCCAGGGCACTCTTCAGGTACCAGATGCGCTGGCCGGCCTGCACCAGTTCGTCCACGTGTAAGGTCGTAGCCGGTGGCCGCGTTGATCATGTCCCGCAGGACGGCGACCTGGGGCCCCATGCCCTTCCAGGCGAAGATGCAGATGACCGCGGAGTCGCAGACCGAGGCCACCGCCTGGGAGAGGATGGTCTGCATGGCCTTCCCTTCCCTCCGCTGAGGCCTGGTGCGGGCGAAGCCCATCTCCTCGAGGTCGTCCATGCCCATCTCCAGCCCCAGGTTGGTGTCGCGGTTGTGGCAGGCGCCGCGGATGCTGGTGGCGTACCCCAGGGCCATGGACCACAGGGCGCGGGGGTCGTGCATGGGGCACTCCATCCCCTTCACCTGGATGGCGAACTCCTCGCCCCCGTACTTTCGGGACATGGCGCGGCACCCCTCCGCCAGCTGGTCCGCCGAAACCCTCGCGCCGGGCGATGGCGTGCACCAGCCCGATCAGCTGGTCCGGCCGCCCCCAGTCCAGGGAGATGCCGCCGGTGTCGCTCTCGCCGATATAGCCCGGCCTGGAAGGCCTCGATGGCGTAGGCCAGGGTCCCCCCGGTGGAGATGTCGTCCATGCCGTAGGCGTTGCACAGCTCGTTGGCCTTGACCACCGCGTGCATGTCGTCTATGCGGAGCATGAAGCCCAGGGCGCCCACGCACTCGTACTCCGGCCCGGGGCCCTCGGGCATGGCGTACTCCCCTTCTTTTATCTCCACCACGCGCTTGCAGGCGATGGGGCAGGCGTAACAGGAACGCCGGGCGGTGAGGATGGTGTCGGCCATCTCGCACCCCGGAGAGGCTCTCCATGCCCTGGTCCCACTGGGCCTGGCGCCAGTTCTTTACCGGGATGTCGCAGATGGCGGTGGAGAGGTCCACGCCGCCGGTGGTGCCGAAGAGGTTGAGGCCGTCGGCGAAGAGGCTGCGGTGGATGTTGTCCACCACCTCCTTGCGTACCCGCTTGAAGGCCGCCTCGTCGGCCAGCGGGGGCTTCTCGCGGCCCCTGACGGCCACGGCCTTCAGCCGCTTGGAGCCCATCACCGCGCCCATGCCGCAGCGGCCCGCCAGGCTGCCCCGGTCAGTGACCACGCTGGCGTACTTCACCAGGTTCTCACCGGCCGGCCCGATGCACATCACCTCCACCCTGGCATCACCCAACTCTTCTTTTAGAGCCTGCTCCGTCCGGAAGGTGTCCTCTCCCCAGAGGTGGGACGCGTCCCGCAGCTCGGCGCTCCCGTCGTCGAGGTAGAGGTAGACCGGCCTCTCCGCCGCGCCGGTGAAGACGATGCCGTCGTATCCCGTGCCCTTCAAGGCCGGCGACATGCGGCCGCCCATGCTCGCCTCCCCCCAGATGCCGGTCAAGGGAGAGCGGGCACATATCTCCAGCCGCGAGCAGCCCGGGAGGCTGGTGCCCGAGATGGGGCCGTTGAGAATGATAGAGCGGGTTGTCCGGCGAGAGGGGCTCGGCCTCGTAACCCTTCATCAGAAAGAAGAGGTGGGCCGCGAGGCCGGAGCCGCCCAGGAACTCACGGTACGGCCTCCTCCTCGAGGACCCAGTCCTCCATCTCCCCGGTGGTGAGGTCCACCTTCAGCAGCCTGCCCCAGTTACCGTACATGGCGCAGCCTTCCTCCCTCGGACCGTCTGGCGAGGTCTAATTCCACTGCTCATAGACTCTCGACCTCGCGATGAACAGCGCAGGGCATTACCCCGGAATATCGCCTCGAGATCGTCCGGGCGGGAGGCGTAGTAGCCCTCCAGGCCCCGCGACGGTGGCCGTGGTGGCCAGTTCGGGGGCGAAGGGGTAGTCGCTGCCGAAGAGGATATGGGAGACGTCCACCAGTTCCTCCAGCGAGCGCAGGGCATAGGGCGCGGCGGACAGGGCGGTGTCGTAGTAGAAACGCTGCAGATACGGGACGACCCCCTGCGGCACCTGCTCCTGCAGGCCGGGCCAGAACTGCCCCAGGCAGAGCCGCAGGGTGATGTAGGGGACCGTCCCCCCGGCGTGGGGCAGGATGATGCGGACGTCCGGGCACCGCTCCATGGTGCCGCTGAAAAGAAGCTTGCCCACGGCCCGGGTGGTCTCGAAGACGAACTCGATCAGCGACGCCGGCAGGTCGAGCCCCGGGACCACGTTCTCCTCCGGGGTGTGCGGGTGCATGAACACCACGGCCCGGCGGCGGTCGAGCTCGTCGAAGAGGTCGTCGAAGGCGGGGTCGCCCATGTAGCGCCGGTCCACGCTGGAGGTGAGGGAAACGCCGTCGAGCTTCAGGGTGTCCATGGCGTAGGCCAGCTCCTCGAGGGCGGCATCGACGTCCGGCAGGGGCAGCACGGCGAAAGCCCCGAAGCGCTCCGGGTGGGAGCGGGCCAGCCCCGCCAGGAACTCGTTGCACGAGCGGGCCAGTTCGCGGGCCAGCCCGACGTCCCCGAAGTAGACCCCGGGGGCGGAGACGGACAGCATGGCCTTGGCGATGCCGTGCCGGTCCATCAGGGAGAGGTGCTCCTCCGTGCTCCACTCGTCGAAAGGCCGCCCCCCGACCTCGGAGATGCCCCGGCCCGCCAGGACCGAGACGTACTCCGGCGGCGCCACGTGATGATGCACGTCCATCTTCGACGGCCGCGGCGTCATGTCGTCTAGCCGAATTCGATGACGACGCCGGTCCCGCCCTTGGGATAGGAGAAGTCGATGGCCCCGGGCTCGCATACCTCCGCGCAGGCCCCGCACTCCAGGCAGAGCTGCTGGTAATGGACGGCCAGCTTGGCCCGGCGCGCCTTCACCGCCCAGAGGTTGAAGGAGCAGACCAGAGAGCAGAGGCCGCAGCCGTTGCACTTCTCCCGGTCGTACTGGATGAAATCCCCCATGTTCTCGACGTCGACCCGCTTGACCAGATCGAAGAAGTCGCACTTGATCTCGTCCATCTATTTCTTCCTCCCTTCGAAGGCCTCGCGCGTTAACGGCCCGTCCTGCTTGATGCCCGGGTCCAGCCAGGGACGCAGACCCTTCGAAACCTTCGCCACCAGCTTGAAGTAATTCTCGTCCGAGAGCTTGCGCGCCAGCGGGACCTTGCGGCTTGACGGCGAGCAGGATCTTTTTGATGTTGTCGGGCCAGATACCCCGGGCCAGCGGCGCGACGTAGGTCGAACCGAACTCCGCGAACTGCGGGGCCAGCTCCAGCAGGTGCCCCAGGTGCTGGTTGAAGCAGTCCATGTGGGCGTCTCCCCAGTCGAAGACGATGGAGAAGGGGTGGAGCATGCTGACTTCCAGCAGCAGCTGAACCTGCTCGGCCATGGCCTTGGGGTCGAAGATGGAGGAGTTCCAGAGGTCCACGAACTCCGGCCCGAATTCATGCTCCTTGCCCAGGTCCGAGGACTTCCAGCGCCGCTCGTACTCGGCCAGGGCCTTCTCGCTGACGTCCCCCTTGGAGATGGCCCAGGCCGCCGTCTCCGCCGCGATGCGCCCGGAGGTGACGGCGTGCCAGACCCCCTCGGCCTCCAGTGGGCAGGGGAAGCCGGCGGCGTCGCCCACCAGCATTATGCCCCCGGCGTAGGTCTTCGGCGGCTTCTTCAGCCAGGGCAGCATGTGCGCCTGGTACTCGCGAGGCTTGGCGTCCAGGGCCTTGCACATGTCCATGAAGGGCTTGATCCTTAAAAGATCCTTCATCATCTCCAGGGGCTGGCTTGTCCCAGTCGTCACGCAGCCACTGCCCCGCCCCGATGTGGAAGCCGTCGCGGAAGTTGACCTGGTAGGTGCCGTAGAGCGGCCCGAACCAGCACCATTCGGCGTCGCCGATGATCAGGTCCATCTTCTCCTCGTCGGCCGAGAAGTCCAGCTGCGCCACCAGGGTGCAGCCCCCGCCCCAGCGATCACGCATGCCGGATTTCTGGCCATGGTGGACATGGCGCCGTCCGCCGCTATGACCACCTCGCACATGAAGGTCTCGCCGGCGTCGGTCTTGACCCCCTTGACCACGCCGTTCTCCATGATCACGTCGCTGACCACGGTGGAGGTGCGGAGCTCCGCGCCGGCGTCCGTGGCCATTTTGGCCAGGTAGGGATCGAGGTCCTTGCGGTAGATGCTGATGCCGTCCATGCCGTGCGGCCACCGGGTGGCGCAGAGATCCGAGCCGGTGGATGCCGCAGCGGTACCTGAGACGGTTGTTCTCGTCCAGCAGGTTGATCACCACCATCTCGATCTTGCGCACGCTCGGGCAGGTCCTGCATCCCGGCCATGAGACTGGGGTAGTCACGCCACCAGCGCTGCCCCAGGCCGCAGCCGGAGGAGTTCTTGTCGCCGGGAACACGTCCCCTTTCGAAGAAGATCGTCTTCAGGCCTGCTTCCGCCGCGTTAGCGGCCGCCGCCGATCCACCGGGCCCTCCGCCGACCACCACTACATCCCATTTCTCCATTCACAATCCCCCCTTCTCAATCCTTTTCTGAGCCGGGCCCGCGGCTCGCGCGCACGCACCCGTCCTTCTCCGTTGCATACCGATGACCGCGGCCCCCCAGCGTCGATCACCTCTCGTCAGGCATTTTTAGATTGCTTCGCTTCCCTCGCAATGACATCCTATTTGCGCGAGCCCCGCATGAACAGGTCCATGGCCGTCTCGAACAGTTTGAATCCCTCCTCGTTCCCTTCCACGCCCGGGCCCTTGAAGATGATCAGGTCGATCAGCCCGGTAAGGGTCCTCCAGGCGATCACCGATGCTGCGTAAGGGTCCAGGTCGGGACGGAAGACGCCTTCCTCTATCCCTTGCCGTACCACCCGGCTTCCCATCTCCAGCAGGTCGCAGGAGTGGTCGTCGATGGTCTGGCGCAGGTAGCCGGGGAGGTTCTCCCGCACGCTGTCGCTAAGGAAGTACTGGGTAAGGCGGAAGTATTCCCGGTGTTCCAGGCAGTGGTTGATGAAGATGCCGAAGATGCCGAAGACCTTTTCGTTGACGGTGCCGCCGCCCTCTACGACCTCCACCATCCTCTTCTCCAGTTCCCCGAAGCCCTCCAGGATGACCGAGACGTAGAGCTCGTCCTTGCTCTCGAAGTAGAGGTAGATGGTGCCCTTGGAGATCTCCGCCGCCTCGGCGATCTCCTCGACCGTGGTCAGCTGGAAACCCTTTTCGTAGAAGAGTTCACGCGCAGCAGTGAGGATATCTTCCCGTCGTCTTTGCTTCTCTCTCTCCTTGCGTGCCGTTGTGCCCATTGTTTTCTCCGGGCGTACGGGTGTGAATGGAACTGCGACTTGGGTGCGTGTGCTGGCGTACTACTAACCTTGTAGTCAGTTTATGACCATGGTTCAGGCACTGTCAAGCAACGATTATGTCACAGCTTCCCCGGCCGGGTCGCCAGGTTTACTCCAGTTTGGTCAGCACTTCGGCGACGACCTTGCTGACGTGCTTGTCCGGGTCGTTCAGCGCGGCCGTGAGCGGTTTCACGGCTCCCTTGTCACCGATCCTGCCCAGGGCTCGGGCGGCCGCCACGCGCACCTTGCTGTCGCCGTCTTTGAGCATCGGCGCCAGGGCTTTCATGGTATAACCGTCCCCTATCGCGCCCAGCGCTTCGACCGCTTCCTTGCGTATGACCCAGTTCCCGTCGTCCAGCAACTTGATCAGCGCCTTCTCCGCTCCCTGGTCGCCGATCCTGCCCAGGGCGATGGCCGCCGAGGACCGGGCGAGGACGTTGCCGTACTTCAGCGTGATGGTAAGCTGCTCCAGGGCCGGGCTGCCTATTCTGACCAGCTCGTCGATGGCTTTCTCTCGCGCGTTTTCCTCTTCACTCCCGAGGGCGGAGATAAGAGGCTCAATAAAAGCGTCGAGGGCATCAGCGGCTGCTCTGCGGACGACCTCATCATCGTGCGAGAGAGCCTTGGCCAGTTTCTTATAATTCTTCTCCGACGTGATTTTCTTTATATCGGGCTTCCTGGTAGACATCCATCTCTCCTTTATTTCAAGGATAACCAAGACCACCCCTTCTTCGCAACCTGGGTTGACACCGTGTCGGGAAACATATACTTTCTTATTAACCATTCATTGTGACTGGAAAGAGGGGGGTGCCGGCACTTGAAGAGAGAATCCACCGTCAAACGCAGTCGCTACAAGGAAGACTTCAGCAATCGACGCATTGTAAAAATTCCCATCAGGCACGAGTCCGCGCCGGTGAACAACATCCAGGAGAACCTGGACAAGGCTTACACCATGTTCCAGGAAGCCCTGGGTAGTGAGTGGGTCTCCAACGACGATGCCATCATCTGCGGGTACGCGCGAGACCAGTCGTTCACGCCCGCGACCTACCCGCACATCATCGTTCTCCCGGCTTCCACCGAGGAGGTGGCGGAGGTCTTCCGCATCGCCAACGAGTGCCTGGTGGACGTGATGCCCTACGGCACCGGCGTCTCCACCGTTGGCGCCACCATACCCCTGTACGGGGGTGTCATCTGCGACCTGCGCCGCATGGACCAGGTACTGGACATCGACGGTGAGAACATGTACGCCCGCATCCAGCCGGGAGTGACCTACTGCCTGCTCCAGGCGGAAGCCCAGGCGCGCGACCTCCGCCTGACCAACCCTTCCACTTCGGCCACGGCCGGGGTGATCTCCAACCACACCATGTGCAACATCAACACCATGGCCTGCAAGTACGGCTTCGGCATGGACAACATCCTGGAGACGGTGATGGTCCTGCCCACCGGCGAGATCCTGGAGACCGGACCGCGTGCCGCCGGCATGGAGGCCGCTCACGTTCCCGGACCGGGGCCGGACCTATCCAGCTACTTCCGCTACTCCATGGGCACCATGGGCATCGTCACCGAGATGACCATCCGTCTCTATCCCGAGCCCCAGGCCCTGCACCAGCTCTACCCCGCCTACAATGAAGACCACCTGGACGACGTCATCGACGCCCTCTACCGCCTGGGGCGGGACAACCTGGCTCTTGAACTGGCCCACTTGCAGAACACCTTCTACGGCATCTTCATTGGGGATGACAACAAGGAAGCTGAGCGCCTGGTCGCGGCCATGCCCCGTAACAACATCATGGCCTTCTTCGGTGGGACCACCAAGGAAGAGGCGGTGCTCAAGGCGGAGCTTTCCCGCAAGGTGGTGCAGGAGGTAAGCCCGGTCTTTGAGTTCATCGAAGCGGATATAATGGGTGAGCTGGTCGGCGGAAAGGTCAAACTGGACCGCTGGACCAAGTATTTCCGGGAGACCGTGCGGGTGCAGCGGGTGCGCGGCAGCTTCTACATCGGCGCCCTCATCGACCGTCTGGACAACTTCCTGGGCACCGAACAGATGATGCGCACCATCACCACCGACCAGGTCGGTACCAACGATGAGATACTCCGTCCGGACGACGCCAGCGCCTACTTCCAGCCTTACCACATGGGCCGCATGGCCTACCTGGAGTTCGACCTCTATTCCAACCAGGCCGACAAAGACGACCTGCTGCGGGTGCTCTTCGGCTACCTGCGGGCCTCCTTCAGCGGCATGGGCAAGGGGGCGCTCTTCGCCGCCGGTGCCGCAGCCATGATACAGGGGCTGCCCATGCTGGACATGGCCCTGCCGATGATCATGCCCAACCTCATACCCTACCTGGAGACGGTCACCGCCCTGAAGATGGAGACCGACCCCAACAACGTCTGCAACCGCCGCTGGGACTACGAGTCGGGCGAGATGAAAAAGATGGCTTTGTTCTAGGCGAATTCTCCTGTTCCTGAGGAGGGCGCGGCTATCGCGCCCTCTTTTCTTTTACCGATACTTGTGATGTTTCCGTTTGAGCTCCGTCCACTGAGGGAAAGAATCAATTGAAAAGCAGCCGAATTACTTGACACCGTCATCTGGGCACCGAGGTGGAGAGTGGACGATGGGCATGTTACCTGAAACAGAAACCGGCCAGCCGGAATGCTCGGTCTTCATACTCTTCCTGATAACCCTGGCGATATTTTCAAGGCTAGCCGTTGACGCCTTTACCGAAAAGAAGCATCTGGCATCGCGCGCTGCCAGGAGAACGTCAAAGACCATCAGAACGCGTGTTAACGACGCTTACAACAGCATCACTTCCCCTATATGGGACTGCCTGGAAACCGCCAGAGATTACGTGGCCGATAAGGGGCTCCTGAAGTCGTCGGCGGTCTTGTCCTGGAAAATAGCCGGAAAGGCCTTGTCCCTGGCGCTGGCTGTCGCGGTCGTGGTGATCTGGTCGGCGATATGGACGACTTTCGGCTTCACGGGAACGTGGCAGCTGCTGGTCAAGATAGCTTTCATCGCATCGGTATTCCTGACGTTCTTCGTCGTCGAATACACCTGAGCGTCGCTAAGGGAAGCTTTTACCGGTTGAGCGCTTTTCCCAGCCGTGAGAGGGCTGGGTAGGCCTGGCGGAAGGCCCCGTAGAGCTCATCGTAGACGGCGGCATACTCGTGGCGCGGCTCGAAGGTGTGCCGCACTTTGACCACCTGCTTGAGGTCTTTGATGTCTTTGTAGATACCCATGGCCACGGCGGAAGCCAGGGCCACCCCCATGGCCCCGGCCTCCCGGGGGTGCTCCACCGCTTCGACGCGACGTCCGGTGACATCGGCCAGTATCTGCATCCAGACGTCGGAGGAGGCACCCCCACCTATGGCGCGCAGCGGGCGGCAGGGAAGCCCCACCCCCTCCGCCGCGTCCAGCAGCCAGCGCAGGTTGTATACCACTCCCTCGTATACGGCGCGCAGCAGGTGCTCACGCCGGTGTTCCAGCGAGAGGTTGAGAAAGGCGGCGCGCAAGGTGGTGTCGGGCACGGGAGACCGCTCTCCGAACATCCAGGGACAGAAGACGAGACGCCCGGCTCCCGGCTCCACTCCGGCCGCGGCGTCATCCAGGGCCTGGAAGATGCCGCGGCCGCTCCCGGCCTGCCGTCGCTCTTCCTCCCCTGCCAGGTTGTCGGCGAACCACTCCAGGCAGGCACCGGCCGTTTCCGTTTCCCCGATGGTGATGAGCATCTCGGGATCGGCCGAGGGCACGGCGGCCATGCCGTACCGGCCCAGCTTGCGGGCCCTGGCCATGGATATCACCAGCCAGCTGGAAGTGCCCAGGTTGACGTGGGCATCGCCTTCGTCCAGCGCCCCCGCCCCTACCGCCGCGGCGGGTATGTCGGCCATGCCCGCGATGACCGGGGTACCGGCCGGCAGGCCCAGGTCCTCCGAAGCCCGCGCGTTGAGCGGGCCGGCCACGTCGATGCTTCTTTTTACATCAGGTAATATTTCCCGGGGCAAGCCCAGCAGGCGTACGAAGAGGGGGTCCCAGTCGCGCTTCCCGGGATTGAGGATGCCGGTCGAGCCAGCCCCGGTGTGATCGGTCAGCATCAGCCCGGTAGCCCGGTAGACCAGGTAGCCGGTGGAATCGAGGAACTTGTGGGTGCGGGCGAAGGTCTCGGGCTCCTCCTCCTTCAGCCAGGCCCACTTGCTGACGATGTCCTTGCCGGTGGGCAGGGCTCCCGCGAGCCGCATCAGGACATGCCTGCCGCCCAGCCGCCGGATGATCCGTTCCGCCTGGGCATCGGCCCGGCTGTCCAGCCAGAGGATAACCGGGGTGAGCGGAGTTCCGTCTCTGCCCATGGGAACGGTGTCGGCCATCTGCCCGGCAAACCCCATGCCCAGGACCCGGGCAGGATTCACGCCGGACTGCTTGAGGAGCCGGCGAGTGCAGGCCGAGACGGCCTTCCACCAGTCCTCGGGGTCCTGTTCGGCCCGGTGGGGCCCGGGGTAGGATACGCCGTAGGGCTCGAAGGCAGCGGCCATCAGATTGCCTCGCACGTCGGCCAGGACCGCCTTGGTGCCGCCGGTACCCACGTCATGCCCGACAACCAGGTCCCTGTCGCCGCCCATGCTGGTCATCACGCTACCCGGTTCCCCTTGCCCAAGGGCGCGCCTTACATCCCCAGCTCGACTTCTTCGCTGGTGCCGGCCGGACCTATGTGTTCGATGTGTATGGGAAGGCCGCCTCCCTCGCCCTCCACGCCGAACTGCTTGACCACCGTTCCCGCCAACTGCAGCATCTCCAGCGGTTTGACCAACGCTTCGGGCGGGAGTACTCCCTTTTCTTTAAAAGAACCCTGCCGCATGAGCATGGCTCCCAGGGCGGCTGGTATGCCGGTTCCCTCCCCCGCCCCACCGGTGCGCGAGGACATGGAGAAGACGTAGGTGTGTTGCTCGCCGCCCTTCTTGCCGGCCACCTTTACCTTGAGACATCCGCTGGGTCCGGTGATGCCGGCCTCTCTAAGTAAACCCGGCCGGCGCGACTGGATGTAGGCCACCATGAACTCCATGGGGATGACCTCCTGTCCGTGCACCACGACGGGCTCTCGCGCAGACAGGCCCAGTTTGACCAGGTCCATGGTCAGCTGGAAATACGGCAGCGGCAGGACGAAGCCCATATTCGTCACTCTCTTTACACCTTGTATATATTTTGGCATGGTGATGGTCTCGGGATGAGGATAGGGGTAGGTCGGGAAGGTGCCGATGTCCCGGAACTCCGTCTCCTCCACCAGGGCCATGCCGTCCGGTTCCAGCATCATCACCTTGACGAAGCGGCCGTCCAGGAACACCGGCACCTGGTTGGTCATGGCGTGGATGCGGTGCTTGATCACCGCCGCGCCCTCATCGGGTTCCCCGCCGTGCGCGTGGTATATGTCCACGCTCTCCACCTGGTCGAGCATCTCGTCGGAGCAGAAGCGTGTCAGCACGTTGGCCAGGCCTGGTGAGTTCCCCATGCCCACCAGGGCGGTGACGCCGGCTGAGCGAGCCGCTCCGTCCATCTCCAGCATGGCCTCGGTGGCGTCCAGGTCGTCGCATACGTCGACGTAGTCGATGCCCGCTTCTATGGCTGCTTTTAGGATGGGCGGGCCGAAGCGGTAGAAGGGGCCGACACAGTTGAGCACCACATCGGCGCCATTGATGGCCGCGGCCAGGCTGGAAGGGTCCTCGGCGTCCACCGCCACCACCCGAAGGCAGGCCGACCCGAGGTTGTCGACAAGGCACTGCGCTTCCGCCGTCCGTTTTTCGGCGATCACCACCTCGGAAAAATGGTCCGTCAAGGTCAGGGTGCGCACGGCGATGCTGCCGATGCCCCCGCAGCCACCCATGATGACTATTCTAGACATAGCTCCTCCTCTCGTCGGGATCTCGGCGCTCTTACACTGGCCGGCCGGGTTGATTGTGACGCAGCATTCTGCCGGCCAGGGCGCCGGGAATGGCCTGGCCGCCCTCCACCACCATCCGGCCGTTGATGAAGACCATGTCCAGGCCCACGGGGTCGGCATCGGGGTGGCGGAAAACCGCCTCGGTGCTGAAGCCCTCCGCGTCCAGCACCAGCAAGTCCGCGAAGTAGCCCTCCTTGACCTGGCCGCGCCAGGCGATGTCGAAAAAGGCGGCCGGCAGCGAGGTGCAGCGCCTCACCGCTTCGGCCAGGTCCAGCAGGCCCTTCTCGTAGACGTAGCGGTGGATGAACTTCGGGTAGCAGCCGTAGAAGAGGTACGAGGGCTTGCCCGAGCCCATCAGGAGGGTGTCGGTGGTGATCATGGTCCGGGAGTCCTTCAAGGCCGGATAGGTGTACTGCTCGGTGAAGGCGTCGTCCGGTTCGGTCAGGGACTCGAACACCAGCACCTCCCCGTTTTCTTCCAGCAGCAGGTCGCACATGACGTCGAAGGGGTGCCTGCCCAGTTCCTCTCCTATCTCCACGAAGGTACGCCCCTCCAGGGGCTTGTTCTTCTCGGAGTGGACGGCCATCACCGTCAGGGCGTCCCAACCGAGCTGGCGTATCATATTCAACGACCAGTCGTTCTTGCCGCGGTGGGGCCAGGTGGGCTTGCCATGCTCGATGTCTGAGAGCATCTCCCGGCGCGTGGCGGGGTCACTTGCCCGCCCGATCACGGTCTCCCGGTCACCGGCCAGGGCCCAGGGCGGGAAGAAGGCCAGCAGGTGGGTGAAGCCGGCAGTGGTGGGCATGATGTCCATGCCCATACGCGCGCCGCGGGCCCGCGCCTTCTCCAGGTCGCCCAGGATGTTGTTCATCTCCATGTCCAGCAGGGGGCGGGGTATGAAGCGGAGGAAGCGGTCTGCGTTGTGGGCCATCCACTTCAGCCCCTTGAGGGCCAGGGGGTGCGCCGGCCCAAACCAGGGAACCGAGAAGATATGAGAAACCTGGCCCCGGACGTCGTTGGCCAGGGCGACGTCCGCCACTTCCCCGATGGCCCGGCCCAGGGTGGTGCTGGTGTAGGAGCGGAGGTGGCTGGTGAAGAGGCCGTCATACGGCTTGAGCACACTCGCCAGTTCCGTCAGTTCGTCGGTGTCGGAAGAGCAGCCCGGGAAGTACTGCAGACCGGTAGAGAGTCCGAAGGCGCCCGCCTCCATGCACTCCGCGAGCAGCTTCTTCATCATGGCGATCTCCTCCGGGCGGCAAGGCCGGTCGGAAAGCCCCGCGGCGGAGATGCGCATCACGCCGTGGGGGGCCAGCAGGGCGGTGTTCAGTAGCAGCCCCCGTGGCTCCATGTATTCCATGAAAGAAGCCATGGTATCCCAGTGGATGTCGGAGTCGAAGTCCATCTGGGTGAATACCTCCAGGTAGGTCCGGATGCCGTTGACGTTCTCCGGGGTTATGGGGGAAAGGGCCATGCCGCAGTTGCCGCCCACGAAGGTGGTGATGCCCTGCTTGATCAGAGGCGTAAGCAGGACGGCCTGGTCTTCGCGAAAATATGTCAGGTCCGCATGGGAGTGTACGTCGATGAAGCCGGGGCAGACCACTCTGCCCGAGACGTCGATGCGTTTCGCGGCCTCCACTCCGCGCAGGTCGCCTATCGCCCGGATAGCCTCCTTGCCGATCCCTACGTCGGCCTGGTAGGGCACGCCGCCCGATCCGTCCACCACCAGGGCATTCTCGAGGATAAGTTCCATCACACTCTCCCCTCCGTCAGGCACGCGAAAGCTTTCCTATATCCTACTTGTCCCGGGAAGGTATTGTCATCCCACGCCGGGCAGGTGGCCTATCCGTGTCGGCTAGGCTTTACGGGCCAGGGCGATGAGGGAGGAGCCGAAGGGGAGGCCGAAACGGACGGCCGCCCACTCCTCTGCGCGCATCAACGCGGTGAGGGCGTGGTTAAGGTAGGTGGGGGCCCAGAGGTCTGACTTCACCTCTTCCTCCGAGGCGCGACGGCGGCTCCAGAGACGGAAGATCACCGCCACCGGAAAGAGCGTGGTGTTGTAATAAGAAAGGTGGGCCGGCTCGAAACCGGCACGCTCCAGCAGCTCCCGCGTCCCCTGGTCCCGATAGCGCCTGACCCCGCCCACCGCAGCGTCGTGGCTGCCGTGCAGGATGTCGAAGGCGGGCAGATTGAGCAGCAGCCAGCCTCCCGGCTTGAGTACCCGCCCCAGTTCCTCGAGAGTCTCCATGTCGTCACCCACCGCGTAATGGCATATGACGTTGAGGGAGACCACCAGATCGAAATAGCCGTCCTCGAAGGGGAGTGTCTCTATGGAGCAGCACTCCGTCCGCTCGAGGCCGCGACCGGCGCAGTACTCGAGGGCCTCCTCGCAGATGTCCACGCCCATCAGCTCTTGTGGGTCGAAACGCTCGCGCAGGCGCTCCATGTAGCCGCCGGTGCCGCAGCCCGCGTCGAGCACCCGCCCGCGCACAGCGTCAGGGGCGTACCTCTCGAGCAGGGCGTTGAAGGTGCGATGGTGCCCCACGTACCACCAGTGGGTATCTTCCACCTGCGCCATTATGGTGTATTCTTCCTGCTTCATACGTCACGCTTCTTTCTTCTGGCGCGCACGCGCGCCTGCCTAACTTCTTCTTTCTCCTCCTCGACAAAGAACTCCTCCGCCCGGAGGGCCTTCCCTCCTGCCTCCGGCTCCCTGGACTCACCCGGGGGCGCGGAGGATAAGCGGGTATCGAAACGCCGCCCTCCGGCCGTGAAGGCCAGCCAGGCCAGGGCGGCCAGCACCAGCAGGAAGCATGCCAGGCAGAGCCAGAGGGAGAAACGCAGCCCGGGGGCGGCATAGCGGAACTCCAGGCGGTGGCTCCCGGCGGGCACCTTTACCCCCCGCATGAACCCGTTGACCTCGTAGATGGTGGTTTCCTCGCCATCCACCGCCGCGGTCCAGCCCGCGTAATACTGGTCGGTGCCGACCACGAAGCCGTCGCCCTCCATCTCCACGTCAAAGGCCAGGTAATCTCCGGAGGTCTCCGTCGTGGCCACATCCCCGGCGGCGAAAGAGGTGGCGTCAATCCGCTCCAGTTCCTCAGCCAAAACCTGGGCGGTCACCGAGGGGTCATATTGCCGGGTGAAGGAGCGTTCCTTCATCTCCGCGAGATCCGCCACGGCCTGCAGTTCCCTCACGGCATAAGCGCGCGGCAGGCAGTTGAGGTTGCGGTAGACCGCGACCGCGTCGTCCTGGTAGAAAGGCTGGTATAACGGCACTTGCTCCCCTGCCGCCGGTTCCTCCCCTGCCGTGAAAAGCCGGTTCTCGAACAGGGGCAGTGCAATGCCGTCCAGACAAATTATATTTACATCCTGTATATAAACCGCGGCAGTGGAGCTGGTCGTGAAGTACAGGTAGTTGCTGGAAAGAAGGTCAAGAACCTCCTGATAAGTCCTCGGGTCTGTGGAGAAGTCCTCCACTTCGAGATTTACCGGGTAGCCGGTTATCCCTCCATCTTCTCCACTTTCCATGCTTATCCGGAGTCCCCCGGTGAAAGCCTGGTCGGCCCGCGCCGTAAAGGTGACCAGGCAGCGCCCGCCATCATTGAGTGATGCCGGCAGTGGATGTCCGGCCCTGGCGGTCCCCCCGGCAGGGGCGGAAAGGCGAAGTTCCCCATCCTGAGAACTGAAGTTCTCTCCCTTCCAGTCCGAATCCAGGGAGTTCCAGAAGTGCATCTGCCCGGAAACCGCGCCGGCCGTCGCCAGGAGCGTCTCCAGCCCCAGGGGCTCGGAACCTTTTTCCACCACCACGTACCCGCAGTTGGCGGCCGAAAGAGTGACGTTGTCGGTGACCAGGTTGCGCCAGCTCGCTTCGTTCTGGGAAAGCGACAATCCGGTGAGGTAGGAGAAGTCGTCGATGATCAGCGACTCGTAGCCGTTGAGCATGGCGATTTCCTGGTTGACCGGGTCCATGTTGTAGGGATAGGTGCCGGTGTAGAGCACGCGCGTCTCGGGGGCGGTATCCGCCAGGGCGCCTCGCCAGGATGCCGATGCCTCCTGGCGCAACTCCGCTATGGAAAAGTTCTCGCGGTCGATGAAAGCCGAGAAGCTGAATAGCTCCAGGACCACCACCGCCACCAGCGCGGCCCCGGCCCAGTGGGAGAAGCGCCGCCCCCGGTACCACAGGAACCACACCAGCAGGTATCCCGCCGCACAGGCCAGGGGGACCAGGATAGCCGGGTTGTCCCAGCGCAGGGCGTTTTCCAGCCCCTGCCGGAAAGCATTGCCACGGCTTGATACCAGAAACCGGTAGATGGGCCCGGCCAGCACGGCCATGAATATCCCCAGGGCCAGCAGAGCCCCCGTTCCCGCCAGCAGCCGGCGGCGGTTTTCTTCCTTCTCCCCCAACACGTAGCTCAAGCCCAGCGACCCCAGCACGGCCAGGGCCAGGTCCAGCTCCAGCAGGTGGCGCGAGGGAATGCGGAAGAGGTTGTAGAGGGGTATGTAGTAAGTCAGACGATAGAGCGGGTTATAACTGCCGAGCATCAGGAACACGGCCAGCAGCCCCGCCCAGAACCAGAAGCGGACCTGCGGGTCTCGCTTGCGGTAGCGCAGCAGGGCCACCGCGGCCAGGATGAGCATGCCAGTCCCCACGAACCCGGAAGCCTCGGAGAGATTGCCGGGGCCCCAGAACCCGACGCCGTAATCACTGGTAAAGAAGAAGGGGAAGACGAACTGCAGGAAGAGCCAGGGCGAGAAGGAGTAGCCGGTAAAGAAGGTATAGCCGTTCCCGGTCCCGGTGGCGACGCGCGAGACCTCCCAGGTGGCCAGGAGCTGGGGCAGGGCCAGGAATACCCCCAGTACCAGCGGGAGCACCGTCAGTGCCAGGAAGCGCCGGCGTGTCCCTTTTTCCGCGAGGGCCCCGTAATAGATGATGAACAGCGCCAGCACGATATAGGAGTAGAGGCTGATCTGGTAGTGCCCGGCGAACACCTGCACGGCCACGGCCAGGGCCGCCCACAATCCCAGCGACACACGCATCTCGCGCCGGATCCGCTCGTAGAGGTAGAGCATCAGGGGCAGCCACACCGCCGCGTTTACGATATTGAGATGCCCCTTGTGGGCCATGACGAAACCGGCCAGCCCGAAGGCCGCTCCCCCCAGGACGGCGGGCAGCTTCCTGTCGCAGATGAGCCGGAGGTACAGGAAGGTGAATAATGCCGCTCCCAGGTAGTGCAGGAGAAGAAGCAGGTTGTAGAGGTAGGCACTGCCCGAAGCCAGGAAGAAGAAGTTGGGCGGGTAGAGTGCCCCCGATTCCGACGAGCCCAGGTAGGAGATGCCCGCGAACTGGTAGGGCATCCAGATGGGCAGGCCGTGGGAGGGCAGGGAGCTGTAATATACCTTGAAGGGGAAATAATAGGAGCGGGCATCGCCCGGGGCGATCAGCTTGCCCATCAGCATGGGGTAGAAGATCAGCAGGGCTAATCCCAGGTAGAAGAGGATGACCGTATAGTTCCGCTTCCAGAATACGTCCGGTGCGGTCCCTCCTTCTTCCTTCTTGCGCAACTCGCCTCCCTCTCGTCCGATATAGGTCACAGCCTCCAACAATATATCACTTGCAGGCGACCTTCAATCGGGCCCCAGGGGCAGCGGCGGCGGTGCAGCCTCCTTCTCAGACATAGGCGCGACGCGCGTCCAGGGCGATGATTATCACCGCCACGGTTATAGCCGGCAGAGAATATATCGGCCATTCCATCGTAGCCCGGCTGAAAATGGTCATGAAAAGGTTGATGCTGGTTACCACCAGCAACCCCGTCGACAGCAGGGCCGTGAAATAGAGGATGCGATGCTCGTAGAGAAACACCACCACCCCGGCCAGGAAGAGAAGGATAACGCCTCCGGCCAGGGTCCAGACGCCCGTGAAGAGCAGGCCGGTCCTCTGGTAATCTTCCCGGTCGGCGTTGATCACATCCGGGATGTACAGGGCGTTCCCTCCGTTCATGCCCGCCTTGCCTTTCTGGTAGAGGTCCCATCCGCTGACTTCGGCGCCGTCGGCCATGGTCATCCAGGTGCAGAAAGTACCCGCGACGAAGAGGGCTCCCGCGATCAATACCGGGATGATGAAAGGCAGGAGTTTCCGGTTGAAATAGAGATAGCCTCGCTTACGCTCCGGATGCGCGGAGTACTGGGTCAGGTAGGTCGGGCGTTCGCCGACCGACCTCGTTCCGGATACGGTGGGCACCAGGTAGCCTCCCCGGCGCTCGGCTTCGATCATGGTCTGACGCTCTTCGTCGTAGATGTATTCGTAGGAGCCCTGTTTGCGCAGGGACGCCGCGTCGACGACTTCCTGCTCGGTGGGGACCCTCTGCCTGGGCGGGCCGCCCAGCGAAGTGTAAGAAACGCCTTCTGCCCGGCCATGCTGTTCCAGCATGTCGCCGCAGACCGAGCAGCGCGAGCTGGTGTCCCAGTTCTCGGCCCCGCAACGCGTGCATTTCATCCGGCATCCCCTCGCTCAAGTTCACACACTGTAAATATTATAGCATTTTACTCCAGGCGCTTCCCGTCCTTGAGGTAAGCCACGGCGTCGGAGCGTTCGGCCACCGTTTCGTCATGGGTGACGATGATCACGCAGCGCCCCTCCTCCGCCAGTTCTCGCAGCAGGGCCACGATGGTGTCGCCCGTGGCCGAATCGAGGTTGCCGGTAGGCTCGTCCGCCAGGATGATCTCGGGGTCGTTAGCCATGGCCCTCGCTATGGCCACCCGCTGCTGTTCCCCACCTGAAAGGCGGGTGGGGCGGTGGTTCCAGCGCGTATCCCCGATCCCCATGCGCGTAAGCAGGCCCTCGGCCCTCTTCCTCTCCCCGTTTCCGAAGCGCCCCGAGATGGACATGGGCAGCATGACGTTCTCCACCGCGGTGAAATAGTTGACCAGGTTGAAGAACTGGAAGACGAAACCCACCTTCTCCCGACGATACTTCACCAGGTCAAGGCCGGAAGAGAAGAGGTCCTCTCCCCCCACCGTTATCAGCCCGGAATCGGGCGTCTCCAGGGTGCCGACGATGTAAAGAAGGGTGGTCTTACCACTGCCCGAAGCCCCCACCACCGAGGTCATCCGCCCCGGCTCGGCCGTAAGGGACACACCGTTTAAGGCCATGACATCCCCGCCGTGCGTGCGGAAGCGCTTGACCACGTCCTCCACCACTACCTTGCTCATCATGCTCATCATGCTCACCTCCTCATTCCATCCTCAACACCTGGGCAGGGCGCAGCCTCGCCACCCAGACCACCGGTATCACCATACCCATCAGGCACACGCCCAGCAGCATCAGGCAGGCGTAGAGGAAGGTCTCACTGCCAAAGAGCACCTTGATCTCGTTGCCGGTGTCGGAGGGCGGGGCGTATTTGCCCTGAGAGCCGCCCTGCAGGGCCTCCACCGCGCCGCCCATCATCCCCCCTCCGATGCCGTTACCGTCCTCCACCTCAGCGGGGGCCTCCACCGTAGCATTGCTCTCCTTGAGCAGCCAGTCCCCCAGGCTCTGGCCGAATATGGCAGTCATGCCGGAGGCGATGACCACCGCCACCAGGCAGAGCATCACCACCTCCACTCCGAACTGCAGGAGTATCTGACGGTCCGCCGCCCCCACCGCTTTGAGTACTCCCAGTTCCTTCACCCGCTGCCTGACGATGAGCAGCATGGAGAGGAAGAGGATGAGCACGCAGGCCCCCAGGGATCCCCACAGGCCGATGCTGGAGGTGTTGCCCACCTTGGTCAGGGGGTCGGCCAGAGCCTGGTAGTCGGCGTAGTCCGTGGTCATCTCGTAGCGGTCTGATCCGGCAAGGGAGGAGAAGTTCGCCATCAGCTCCGAGGTGGAGTCGACGTTGTCGAAATAGTACGACGAGCTGTCTACGTATCCGGGTGTGTTGTTCAGCTTCTGCACCACCGACAGGGGTACGAAGAAGGTGTTGCCGAAGGGGTTGAACCCCAGCAGAGAGTTGGTGTTCTCCGCTTCCCTGGTCTCATAAATACCTATGACGGTGAGCTCCTGCTCACTCTCCCGGCCGGACTTGTCCTTGATCTCCGCCTCCACCACACTGCCCACTCCCAGGCCGTTCTTTTCGGCCAGATTCTTCTCGATGAGCGCCACCGGCTCGGCCTGGAGGTAGTCGAAATAGGTGTAATACTCCCCCTCGACCAGTTCTTTCTTTCCCTCCCGGAAATCTGATAGTGAAGCGGCGTCGGTGTTGCCGATGAAGGCGAAGGTGTTCTCGGTGACGTTCATGCCCATGCGGGCCGCCTCCTTGGCGATGCCCGACTCGAAGGCCGGCAGGATGGCGGCGTTCTCCAACTCGGGGACGTTGATGTCGGCGGTGAGGAACTTGTCGTAGGTGCGCACGTATTCCAGGCGGGAGGTGTCGTCGGTGACCTGCTCGTCCATAAGCATCTCCGACCGCTCAGCCCCGGCCTCGGCCTCGCTCATGGTGCGCGATTCCCGTTCCCGGTCTCCTTCCGACTTGCCACTCTCGCTCATGAAACGGTCGAAGAAGACCTGGGAACTCAGCTTGATCTCGGCGAAGTTGCCCACGCGGGTTTTCACCTCCTCCACCTGGGAGTCGGCAGCCATCCGAACCGCCAGCATGGCCATGGAGAAGGTCAGGCAGACTCCCAGCAGGAAAATGACGATGAGGCTACGGGCGGGGTTGCGGTAAACGCTCTTCAGGCCCCGCATCAAGGTCCCCATGGCCTGTCAGCCCTCCTTCACCAGCCCGGAGAGAGAGACTTCAGCCTTCTCTCCCGAGCCCTCGCCCCGCGCCTTGTATACGCTGAAGGTTGCGCCTTCCGGGTCGAAGGCGTCGTTGCGGTAGACACTCCTGGGATTGAGGTCGAAGAAGAGGAGGGCGTCCTCGTAGACCTCACCGATCTTCAGCCTGTAGGTCAGGGTGGAGAGATCGTCCTGATTGATGAGGGTGGCGATGATGAGGTTGTCTCCTCCGGGCCGGCCCAGGGGATAGTTCCAGGCATAGTCGTCTGTGTCTATCCCCGGGCTCCACACCCGGAACTCGAACTCGGTAAGGTCGAGGTAATCGTCGGAGATGTTCTCGACGGACACCTCGAATTCCAGGTAATCCCCACCCATCTCACGCATGGCGGCCGAGGTAACGTCCTGATTATCCTCCAGGCGGGACACCGCGGTGAGAGTAAAACGCCCTCCCTCCAGGTCCAACACGGCGGCGGCGCTGGACTCCGAGGCGGCCGTGCCGGCCACCTCGGCGATTGCCGTCTTCTCCTGAACCACCCGCTCCGGCGGGTCGTCCGGCAGGCCCCCCTGCTCAACCACGCCCGGCGGCAGCTTCAGCCCCTCTTCGCTCACCGGTGCCGGCTCCTGAGCCTTCTCGCTGCCGCAACCGGCTGCCAACAGGCACGCCGCCGTCAATAACGCCAGAACCCAGGCCAGGGCCGGGCTCTTCCCGTTCTTCCTGATAATCGACATATCCATCACCCCTTCTACCGTCCCCGTCCTCCGTCTATCCCTTTTGATGCTTTCCGGCCTGGACGTGGAACTGTTTTCTCGCTTTATCGGTCAGCACGCCGGAGAAGATGATAGTCATAACGGCATCGGTGGCTTCCTCGGCGGTATAGGGCACCCTGGACAGGTTATCGGGGTTGACTATGACGGTGATGGCGCTGGTGTAGACCATCTCCAGCATCCCGGGGTCGATGTCCGGCCGGAAGACGCCCTGCTTCACCCCTTCCTCCACCAGCCGGCCGAAGGATGCCTCCAGGCCGGCGCGGCGCCGCTCTTCCACCTGGCTCCAGAGAGCGGGGAAGTTGCGCTGCACGTCGTGGATGAGGGGTTGCCCGATGCGAGAGAACGCATCCGCCCGCAGCTCGATGATGCGGCGGAGCCTCTCGGGAAAGGACAGGCTCTCGTCCCTCATAACCGCGTCGATACGGGTTGACAATTCCTGGACGGTACGGCCGACAACCTCCTCGAAGAGCGCCTCCTTGCTGTCGAAGTATTTGTAGAGGGTCTTTTTGCTGACCCCGGCAGCGGCGGCTATCTCGTCTGTGGTCACCTTGGAGAAGCCGAACTTGAAGAAGAGCCCGCGCGCCGGTTCAAAGATGTGCTCCCGCATGTCCGTCTGTCTGGCCATGTCCACCCCAAGTAACTTTAGTATACTGTTATCGTTTCTTTAGTTTCCATGTTAAGACAGGCTGCCGCGGCTGTCAAGTTAAGTTTCCGTTAAGCCGGCGTGACGGAAATCGAGATCACAGGTCTTTGAAAGCCTGGGCGAACATCACCGAGGAGAGGCTGGCCGCGCTGGGGTCGGTGAGCACGTTGACGCAGGCGGTCCGGCCCGAAGCCAGGGCCCGCTCCAGCGCCGGCAGGATATCCGCCTCCTTCTCCACGAACTCGGCGTGGCCACCGAAGGCCTCGGCGATCTTCTCGTAGTGGATGGTCCCCAGTTCGGTGCCGCAGACCCGGTCGCCTTCGAAGCAGAGCTCCTGGTGGTGCTTGACCATGCCCCAGGCCTGGTCGTTACAGATCACCGTGACTATAGGGGCGCCGTGACGGCAGGCCGTCTCCAACTCCATGGCGTTGAGGCCGAAGGAGCCGTCTCCGGTCAGGAGCACCACGGTCTTTTCCGGGCAGGCCGCCTTGGCCCCGATGGCAAAGGGCACGCCCGTTCCCAGACAGCCGAAGAGGGTGCCCGAGCCGATCACCCCGGACATCTCCTTCGCCCGCAATCCCACCAGGCCGAAGTAGACGGTGTCGCCGCCGTCCACGACGAAGATGGCATCGTCCCCGGTGGCCTCACGTAATCTTTTTACAAGGTGTAATGGATGAATGGGGTCGGCGGGTTCGTTCATGGCCTGCTGTTCGCCGGCGGTGACGGCCGCGAAAGTCCCCCTGAGGGTGTTCAACCAGTCGCCGCGGTCTTTCTTCTCCAGCCCCGGCTCCAGCAATCTCAGCACCGCCCCGGCGTCGCCCACCAGGGCCAGGTCGGCGTGGCGGTTGCGGTCCACTTCGGCCGGGTCGATGTCCACCCTTATCACCCTGGCGCCGGCCAGGATGTCCCCGTAATTGAGCACCCAGTTGAACCTGATGCCCACTGCCAGCACCACGTCGGCCATGGCCGTGGCCGTCATCATGCCCACCAGGCCCCCGTCCCAGAGAGAGAGGGGGTGCTCATCCGGGACAGCGCCCCGCCCGTTGTTCATAAGAAGGAAGGGGATGCCGGCCTTTTCGACCACCGTCTTGAGCGCGCCGGCGCAGCGGCTGTGGGCGATGCCGCTCCCAGCCACCACCAGCGGCCTCTCGGCGCCGTTCAGCGCCTCCACCGCCTGTTCTATGGCCAGGGGCTCGGGGGTTACCGGATATAAGGATGCCGGGGCGGGCGGAAACGCCACCGCACCGTCTTCCACCTTGTAATAGAGAGCTTCCGGGGCGAACTCCAGGAAGACGGGGCCGGGACGGCCGGAGACGGCATAGCGGAAGGCCATCTCCAGGTACTCGGGTATCCTCTCGGTGTGATGGCAGCGGCCCGCCCACTTCACCACCGGCTTGATCATGCTCATCTGGTCGATGTCCTGCAGGGTGCCTTTGTCCAGGTCGTGCAGGGGAGCCATGCCGCATAGCACCACCAGGGGAACGTTCTCGGTGGCGGCATTGACCACGCCGGTGAGGGCGTTGGTGAAGCCGGGGCCGGCGGTCACCAGGCAGACTCCGGGTTTGTTCTTAAATATAGACCAGGCGTGAGCCATCATCGCCGCGGCCTGTTCATGACGGACGTCCACTATTCTCACGCCTTCGTCCAGGCAGCCGTCGAAGATGGGGGCGATATGCCCGCCCGAGAGGGCGAAGATGGTGTCGATGCCCTCGACGTCCTTAAGATATTTCGCTACCAGCCGTCCGCCGTGCGCTTCACCCATAATGCCACTCCTCCCTCAGCCGAACGTCCCGATTAGCTTCTATGCAGGGCTAGCCCTTGAAAGACATGGTCAGTTCGTAGATGCCGCTGGACAGGTCCTTCTCCATATCGAACCCCATCTTGTTGAAGACGTGGAGCATGGGTTTATTGTCGGCCAGCACCTCGGCCGTGAAGCCGCGCAGGCCCTGCCGCTTAGCCAGCAGGGTCAGGTAAGTCAGCAACTCCGTCCCGATGCCGTTGTTGTGATGGTCGTCCCGCACCACGAAGGCCACCTCGGCGGTGTGGGTCCCGGGGTTGATGCTGTACTGCCCCAGACCTATCGGCATTTCCTTATCACCCTCCTGAACAACCGCCAGGATGACTATCTCCTGGGTGTAGTCGATGATCACGAATTCCTGCAGCCGGTCGTGGGGCATGTCCTGCCGTGCCGAGACGAACCGGCGGTACAGGCTCTTGTCGGAGAGGGAGTAGAAGAGGTCTTTGATGAGCGGCTCGTCGCTGATCTTCACCGGCCGCAGCAGGATGTCCATGCCGCTCCTGGTGGTGCGGTAGAGCTCGAGCTCCTCGGGGTACTCCCCCGCCTTGCCCGGTATAAAGGCCTGGTCGGCGTAGATGAGGTTGTCCTTCTTGGCCTCTGCGATCAGCCACTCCCGGAACTTGGGGTGAGCGATGGCGATCAGCTCCATGGCCCGCTCCCGGATGTTCTTGCCGTGCAGGTAGGCGATGCCATACTCGGTCACCACGTAGTGGACGTCCCCGCGGTTCAGGGTCACTCCCGCCCCTTCCTGCACCAGAGGCTGGATACGTGAGTACTCGTCGTTGCCGGCGGTCGAGGGCAGGGCCAGGATGGTACGCCCACCCGGCGCCAGTACGGCGCCGCGCATGAAATCGGCCTGGCCGCCGATGCCGCTGTAGAAGACCTTTCCCAGCGACTCCGCCGTAGCCTGGCCTGTGAGGTCGATCTCCAGGGCGCTGTTGATGGCCACCATGTTGTGGTGCTCAGCGATGACCAGAGGGTTGTTGGTGTAATCGATGGTGCGGAAGTCGACGACGGGGTTGTCGTCCAGGAAATCGTAGGTCTCCTGGTTGCCCATGCAGAAGGTCGCCACCGTCTTGCCGCGGTTGATGGTTTTCCTGCTGTTGTCGATGACCCCTTTGCGCATAAGGTTGGCTATACCGTCGCTGACCAGCTCGGTATGGACCCCCAGGTGTTTCTTGTCCTCCAGGTTGGCCAGGATGGCGTTGGGGATTGAGCCGTACCCTACCTGGATGGTGTCCCCGTCCTCCACCAGCCGGGCGACGTACTTACCGATCTGGTCGGCCAGTTCGTCGGAGACATCCGGCTCATAAGTGAGCAGAAGCTCGTCGCAGGGCAGGATGTAGTCCACGTCGTCGATGTGAATGAAGGTGTCCCCGTGGACGCGGGGCATGTACGAGTTCACCTGGCAGATCACCAGGGAAGCCATCTCCACCGCCGCCTTGGTGATGTCTACGCTCACCCCCAGGCTCATGTAGCCGTTGCGGTCGGGCAGGGAAGTCTGCACCAGGGCCACGTCGATGGGGATCATCTTACGGTAGAAAAGATCGGGTACCTGGGAGAGGAAGATGGGGGTATAGTCGGCCAGCCCTTCATTGACCGCTCCACGGGTGTTGTCACCGATGAAAAAGGAGTTGTGCCTGAAGTTGCGGGAGAACTTCTCATCAGCATATGGTGCTACCCCCAGGGTCCAGACATGGAAGACCTCGGTGTCGAAAAACGCCTTGGGGTTTGACTCCACGAAGGAGACCAGGGAGTTCACCAGGCACTGGGGCTCTCCGCAAGCGGTTCCGATAAAGAGGTGGTCCCCCCGGCGAATGTGCTTGAACACCTCCGCTTCGGGTTGAAACTTCTCGGCGTAACGTTCTTTAAGCCCTTCGGGTATCTGCTTGCGCCTGTCCATCAACACTTCCTCTCTCCATGTATACCAGAAATATTCTACCTCGAAAGAGAGGTGAGGCGGTAGGATACCCATCTTTTTCCGGGCACAAGAAAAGGCCCCGGGCTGATACCCGGGGCCTCGTTGTTACGTTTGCTTACTCCGGATCTCTTCAGAGGTCCTCCGGAGCCTTGTAGGATTCCTTCTCGCCCATGGGCCAGATGGGAGCGATGACCTTGCCGTACATTTCGTTCCACAGCTCGGCCTGGGCCAGGTAGACGGCCGAAGCGCCACAGATGATGCCGATGACACCGGCGATCTTGAGGACGGCGCCCGACTTGCCGGGATAGGAGAACCAGGCGAAGTGGACGGCCAGCAGGCCGTAGAGGGTGGTCAGGGATAGAAACACGAATTGCAGCACCCGGTTGACCTTGAGGGTGCCTACGAACATCAGCAGGGTGAACAGTCCCCACAGCGCCAGGTACCAGGCAAAGCCCTTGTTGGCCGGTTCGAGCACCAGTAGTGCTTTACCACCTATCTGCCACCCCATCAGGGCAGGCTTCATGATGATGATGAACACCAGGGTCAGCCAGAAGGAACCGTAGGCGATGAAGGCGGTGGTCCCGAAGGTGTTGCCCTTCTTGTATTCCATGATCCCCGCGATGATCTGGGCGATACCGCCCAGGAAGATGCCCATGGCCAGTATGGGCGCGTCCTGCTTGAACAGACCCGCGTTGTGCAGGTTGAGCAGGATGGTGGTCATGCCGAAGCAGGTCAGGCCCAGTACTGCCGGATTAGCCAGTTTTACGTCATCTGCCATTGCTTCTTCTACTCTCCTTTCCTCTGTTCCAATAACCTGAGTATCGTTTTAGTGCTTACTTGCCGGTCAGCTTGGCGTTGCCTTCGATCAGCGTGGTGACCACGCTCGGGTCGGCCAGGGTGCTGGTGTCGCCCAGCGAGTCCGAAGTCCCGTCGGCGATCTTGCGAAGGATGCGGCGCATGATCTTGCCCGAACGGGTCTTGGGCAGGGAGGAGGTGAAGTGGATGACGTCCGGGGTGGCGATGGGGCCGATCTCCTTGCGGGTGTGGGCTACCAGGGCCTTCTTGACATCGGCCTCGTCCAGGTTCTCGAACTCCGCCTTCAGGGTCACGTAGGCGTAGATGCCCTGGCCCTTGATGTCGTGGGGGAACCCGACCACGGCGGCTTCGGAGACGTACTCGTGGCTGACCAGCGCGCTCTCCACCTCGGCGGTGCCGATGCGGTGGCCGGAGACGTTGATGACGTCGTCGATGCGGCCCTGCAGCCAGTAGAAGCCGTCCTCGTCCACGATGCACCCGTCACCGGTGACGTAGTTGCCGGGGAACATGGCCCAGTAGGTGTTGACGAAGAGCTCGTGGTTCTTATAGATGGTCCGCATCATGCCCGGCCAGGGCTTCTTGATGCAGAGGAAGCCGCTCTCCCCGGTCTCCGCCGGCTTGCCTTCCTGGGTGAGGACGATGGGGTCCACACCGAAGAAGGGATAGCTGGCCGAACCCGGCTTCATGGGAGTGGCGCCGGCCAGGCCGGTAATGAGGATGCCGCCGGTCTCCGTCTGCCACCAGGTGTCGACGATGGGGCAGCGTCCGCCGCCGATGTGGTCGTAGTACCACAGCCACACATCGGGGTTGATGGGCTCGCCCACCGAGCCGAGGACCTTGAGGCTGGAGAGGTCGTGCGAGGTCTATCCAGCTCTCGCCTTCGCGCATCAGCGAGCGGATGACCGTGGGGGCGGTGTAGAAATGGGTGACCTTGTAGTCCTCACACACGGCCCAGAAGCGGTCGGGTTTGGGGTAGGTGGGAACGCCCTCGAACATGAGCTCGGTGAAGCCGTTGCAGAGGGGGCCGTAAACGATGTAGCTGTGGCCGGTGACCCAGCCGATGTCGGCGGTGCACCACCACAGATCGTCCTCGTGGATATCGAAGATGTACTTGAGGGAGAGGGAGGCGTGCAGCAGGTAGCCGGCGCTGGTGTGGAGCACGCCCTTGGGCTTGCCGGTGGAACCGCTGGTGTACAGGATGAACAGCGGGTCTTCCGCGTCCATCTGCTCCGGCTCGCACTCGGCGGCGATGTCGGAGGCGGCGATCTCGTCGGACCACCACAGGTCGCGCCCTTCGACCATGGGGATGTCGGCGCCGGAGTGCTTGGCCACGAAGACGTTGCGGACGTTGGGGCACTCTTCCAGGGCGCCGTCGACGTTCTTCTTCAGGGGGACCTGCTTGCCGGAGCGGAAACCGGTGTCGGCGCAGATAACGATCTGGCAGTCGGAGTCGAGGATGCGGTCACGCATGGCCTCGGCGGAGAAGCCGCCGAACACCACGCTGTGGACGGCGCCGATGCGGGCGCAGGCCAGCATGGCCATGGGCAGCTCGAGGATCATGGGCAGGTAGATGCAGACGCGGTCGCCCTTCTTGACGCCGTACTTCTTGAGCACGTTGGCGAAGCGGCTGACCTGGTCCAGCATCTCGCCGTAGGTGATGGTCTTATTGTTGCCGGGCTCGTCGCCTTCCCACTTGATGGCGACCTTGTCGCCCTTGCCGGCCTTGACGTGCCGGTCCAGGCAGTTGTAGGACACGTTCAGCTTGCCGCCGGCGAACCAGGTGCACTGGCTGGTGGCCACGTCCCACGAGTAGACGTTGTCCCACTTCTTGTACCAGTCGAGGGTCTCGGCCATCTCGCCCCAGAAGGCGTCGACGTCGTTGATCGACCGGTCGTACATGGCCTTGTACTCGTCCATGTTCTTGACGTAAGCGTTCTTGCTCAGTTGTTCCGGCGGGTAAAGGATTTTTCTCTCTCCCCCTGCTCCATTGTTGTCCTGCGTCATTTACTGTCTCCTTTCAACTAGCTACTTTCCTCGATCAGCCCTCGCGCTGATGCGGAATTATTAAACAAGCTTTTCCAAATAGAAGAGTTTAGCATAAAAGCGCCTGCTTGTCACTTTGCTATAATTATGAAGTCCGAGCCCGCCTATCAAGCTCGTTTTCAGCCTTTTCAGGGAGTTGAAACATGTTGAGAAGAAAGAATCTGGTCAAGCTGGACGACGGCCTCTACCAGGTGAAACGGGCGCTGGGCTCTAATGTCTACCTGGTGACTGAGCCGGAGCTGGCCCTGATCGACGCGGGATGGCCCGTCGACGCCCCCCACATCCGTGCCGCCCTGCGGGAACTGGGGGCCGGTCCGGGGGACCTGCGCGATGGTGATAGCCACCCATTACCATGGCGACCACATCGGGGCCATCGCCCATCTGAAGCGCGCCGGCGGGGCCAGGGCGGCCATCCACACCGCAGGACGCCCCCTACACCACCGGCGATGAGCCTTTCGACAAGTTCAAATTCCGCGTATCCCGGCTGATTTTTTACTACTCGCTCTACCCCTTTTTCCGCTACCGCTATTTCACCCCCGACCAGCACCTGGAGGAGGGAGACATCGTCCCCCTGCTGGGAGGGCTGGAAGTACTGCACACGCCCGGCCACTCGAGGGGCAGCATCTGCCTTTATGGGAGGGGCCGGGGGCTGCTGTTCTCGGGCGACCTGGTGCGCCGGGAGAACGGCGTGCTGGAGGGGCCGCCGCCCCAGTTCACGCCGGACCGGGACGCGGCGGCGATATCCCTTTCCCGCCTGGCCGAACTGGACTTCGACAAATTGTTTCCCGGTCACGGCGATCCCATCCTCAAGGGGGCGGGCGCGACCTACGGCGAGCACCTGCGCTCCGGCGCCCTGTGGCCCGTGCCGGGGCATGGATAGAAAGTATTCGACGTGGAAAACCGGCCCAGGAAGAGAAGGCATGCATCGTCTATATATCCCCGGCCGGGACCACCCGCAAGGTGAGCCATAAGCTCGGTGAACTGCTGGAAAGGCAAGGGTACGCCACCAGCCAACTCGACCTGGGTAAGGCAAGCCGCGGCGATATCGAGAGCTTCATCCGTGACGAATTGAGCCGGGCGTCGCTGCTGGTGGTGGGCAGCCCGGCCTATGCTCACCACGCTCTCTTCCCGGTGGTCACATTTATGGGAATGCTGCCGGACGTACCGGGCACCCCGGCGCTGGTCTTTTCCACCTATGGAGGGGTGAGCAAGGGAGTCACCCTGGTCCAGCTGGCCGAAGCCCTGCAATGCAAGGGTTATCGTGTAAAAGGAGCCGCCAAGGTGCTCTGCGTCCACTCCCTCTTTTTCCGGGCAAAGCGCCCCCCGGCCGAAGGGCACCCGGACGAGAGCGACTGGGAATTACTCGAGGAATGGATCGGTGCCGTTGCCGGCCGCCTGGAGACGGAGGAGCGCTACACCCTTGACCCCGCATCCTTGCGCCCGGCCAGCCCGGTACTGCGCTTTATGGACGCGAGTTTCTTCAACATGCGCCTGTTCAGCCTGATGTTCCCCAGGTTCCGCTTCTGCTCGGTAAGATGCCGCCGTTGTGGGACCTGCCAGGATCGCTGCCCCACCGGCCGCCTAGACATCCTGCCGCCCCCGCGCGCCGGCAAGGACTGCCTCTACTGCCTTGAGTGCGTGCGGGTCTGCCCCGGTGCCGCTTTCGACGCGCCCATGTGGTTGATCCAGCCCTTCATTCTGGTCATGAAACACCTGGTAAACCGCTGGGAGGATCCGGTCACCGAGTATTACCTCTGAAGTTGTTGTATGATGGGACGAATATGGAAAAAGAGGAGACACTGAATTTCAAAGAAGCGCGGTATGCTTCATCATCGACGCACTGCTCTATGCCGTGTTCGCTCTCGTCTTCTTCCTGGGCGTCGACCAGGAGAGAACGGCGGCTATCATCGTCGGCCTGGCCGGCCTGGTCTGGCAGACCCTCTTCACGATGTGGATCCTCATGTGCCCCTTTGCCCGCCTGGAGGGCGACCGCATCACCTTCTACGCCAGGTACCAGAAGAGGGAAAAGGTCTTCCTGGAGGACATAACCGGCGTGGTGCGCAACGGCAACGACATCGAGATATCCCTAAAGGAAGGAGAGCCGCTCTCCTTCTCGATGTTCTGGCTCAATCCAGCCCAGCGCGACCTCCTCGTCCAGACCCTGCAGCCTCAGCTTCACGCGTAGAGGCGGTCGGCGACGTCGGACAGGCCGTACTTCTCCAGCACCTCGCGGGTGGGGCGGCCGTCCGCCCCCAGGCCGCGGTATTCGTAGAACTCCCTGAGCATGGTATCCATGTCCGGCACCGAGCCGGCGATGCCCCCGTCCTGCACCGCGGTCATGATGCGCTTACCTATGCGGTCGTCCGCCGCGGTGGCCCCCCAGATGTGCCCCAGGCAGCGCTGGAGGTACCATACCCGGGCCGCCGCTTCCATCAGTTTCTCCCACGTCGTAGCCGTAGCCGGCCGCCGCGTTGAAGAGCTCCGCCCACTGGGTCAGGGAAAAGACGATGCCGGGGAACTCGCACCAGCAGGCGGAGTTGAACATGCAGCCCACGTCGGCGGTGAGCGCCACCGCCTCGCCCTTGAACTCGGCCGACTGGGGCTGGTAGTTCTTGTCCAGCCCGATCTCGGGATACTCGAAGGCGCCCCACTCCAGCAGGAAGGTCATGTTGGAGACGTGGCAGGCGCCGCGGATGGAGACGGCGTAGGCCGCGCCGTCCCCCCAGTTGCAGCGGGGGTCGTGCATGGCCGCTTCCAGCCCCTTGGAGTCGCTCAGGATAAGCGTCGCTGCCTTTCCCTATCTCTTCCGAGGCCCGGCGGGAACCCATGGCCAGCAGCTTGCCGAGCTTGCCTTCCTTGGCCACGATGGAGGGCAGCAGCTCGATCACCGTGTCGATGTCCCCCCACTTGAGCTTGATGCCGTCGTAGTCCTGCGGGGTCGAGGATGCCGGCCTCGTAGCAGTCCATGGCCCAGGCGAAGGTGGAACCGCAGGTGATGGTGTCCATGCCGGCGCGGTTGCAGAAGTCGTTGATCCGGCAGACCGCCGCCAGATCCGCGTTGAGGAGCATGGTGCCGAAGGCCGCCTGGGTCTCGTACTCCGGCCCCGGGCCCGGCTCCATGGCATAAGGGCCGTCCTTGACCTCCACTAACGGCTTGCACCTGACGGCGCAGCCGCGGCAGGAGGCGTGATCGACGATGAAGTTGTCGGCCAGGGCGATGCCGGAGAGCTTCTCGCCCCCCTCTTCCCAGATGCCCTGGCCCCAGTTGCGCGTCGGCACGTCCCCCTCGTACATCTTGGCTTCCATGTTGGCGCCGGTGCCGAAGGCGGAGAGGGCCCCGCAGTAGATGCTCTCCTTGACCATCTCCCGGTGTTGCTCGGCGATCTCTCCGACCTTTTCCTGGTCCGCGTAGGCCGGCCTGATCTCGCCCATGGCCGCGATAGCCTTGAGGTATTTCGAACCCATCACCGTGCCCATGCCGGCACGGCCGAAGATATGGCCCTTGTCGTTGAGGATGGAGCCGTAAGTGACCAGGTTCTCCCCCGCCGGGCCGATGGCCAGTATCTTGTGCTGCTTGCCGTGCCTCTCCTTCAGGATGTCGGTGGTCTCGTAGGTGTCCCTGCCCCAGAGGTCCTCGGCGGGCTGCAGGCTCGCGCCGTTCTCTTCCAGCAGGAGATAGACCGGTTCATCCGCTCTTCCCTTGAAGATGATGGCGTCGTAACCGCAACGCTTCATCTCCGGGCCGAAGTTGCCGCCGCAGGAGGCCTGCCCCCAGATCCCGGTCTGGGGAGAGCGGGCCCCCACCGAGAGGCGGCTGGATCCGGACATGCCGATGCCGGTGAGCGGCCCGGCCGCGAAGATAAGCAGGTTTGCCGGGTCGAGGGGCCCCGCTTCCAGGTCGCCGCGGTCGAAGAGGAGCTTCGCCGCCAGCCCTGCCCCGCCGATGTAGTCGCGATAGGTCTCTTCAGGTAGTTTTAAGTCGGTCATCGTCCTGGAGGTCAGGTCGACCTCCAGTATCTTGCCCATGTTGCCGTAAGCCATGGTCATCCCCCCACTCCTTTAAGATCCGCCTGACAGATATTCTGGTGCTGGCATGAATCGACTCGCGCTAGAACGCTTTCTTACAGACCCCCAGTACTTCTTCCGCGTCCATGACCATCCTGGGGTTGTAGACCAGCGCGCCGTCGGAAAGGGTCAGCTCCGCCACCGCCGGCAGGCCGTCCTCCGGCACTCCCACCTCGGAGAGTTTCTGCGGCACACCCAGCTTCTTGGTGAAGTCCCAGACGGCTTCGATGGCCGCGTTGGACGCTTCTTCGTCGCTCATGCCCTTCTCGTAGACATCCATGGCCCTGGCTACGTAGGCGTAGCGGTCGGGGCATTCCTCCAGGTTGAACTGCATGACGTACGGCAGCAGGATGCTGTTGCCCAAGCCGTGGGGCACCTTGAAGAGGGCGCCGGCGCTGTGGGCCATGGCATGCACCAGGCCCACCTGGGCGTTGGAGAAGGCGATGCCGGCCATGGTGGCGGCGATCTGCTGCTGGCCGCGGGCGAAGAGGTCGTCGCCCTTCTCCACGCAGATGGGCAGGTATTCCATGATCATCCGGATGGCCCCGAAGGCCAGGGCGTCGGTGACCGGTTCGGCCTGCAGGGCGTGGATGGCCTCGATGGCGTGGGTGAGTGCGTCCATCCCGGTGGTGGCGGTGAGCATGGGCGGCAGTCCCTGGGTCATCACCGGGTCGAGGATGGCGGTGTTGGGCATGAGGTAATCGTCGCCGTAGAGTATCTTCTGGTTTTTCTCCCAGTCCTTGATGACGAAGGCCCAGGTCACCTCACTTCCCGTCCCCGCCGTGGTGGGAATGACGATATGGGGCGTGATGGGGTGAGAGAGCAGTTGGAAACCGGAGTAGTCCTCCAGCTTGCCTCCCTCGGATATGACGATGGACATGCCCTTGGCGGTGTCGATGACGCTGCCGCCACCCACGCTGACCAGGCAGTCCGCCCCCGCCTCACGGGCCAGGTCCGCCGCCTGGTTGACGATGTGGAACCCGGAATCCTGGGGGCATTCGTCGAACTTGCCCACCAGCTTGTTCCCGAGGGCTTTCTCCACCTTCTCCACCAGGCCGGCCGCCGTCACACCCTGGTCGGTGACGATGAAGGCGCGGGAGCACTTGAGCTCGTCAACCTCCGACTTGACGTCACGGACCGAGTTTATTCCGAAGATGAGCCGGGTGTAGTTCTTGTAGATGAAAGAAAGGTCCTTGTCGTAAGCCATGGTTTCCCCCTTAGCCGAAATTCTCGTGGAATTCCGCCAGAAGCTTGCGAACCACGTCCGCTGCTTCCGGCACCTCGTCCGGGAAGATGCAATCGATGCTGGCGGAGAGGTCGACCAGGCGAGCCGAGGCCTTCACCGCGCGCACGATGGTAGGCAGGTCGCCCTTGAGTTTGAGCTTGCCCTGCATCATCCCCTTGATGGTGTCGAGTTCCTTGGCCATCACCGACCTCCAGCGGCTGTACTCGCCGGTGATCACGAAGTCGGCCGCCTCTCCCACCTCGGTGGGCACGATGCGCATGAAGCGGCAGTCGCCGTGCCAGAGGTCCATGAAGACATAGACGTCGTCATCCATGCCGGCGGCGGGCTCGGGTAAAAAGTGGATCACGACGGAGCCCTCCCAAGTCTTGGCGGCCTCCTTGTACTCATCGTCGCCCTGGACCAGGTTCTGGTAGGTGAGCACCCACTCCGGCGTGCCCATGATGTAAGGCGGCGTTGCGGCGTCCAACCTTCCTTTCGCCCACTCGTCGTAGGCGTTCACCCATTCGTCCGTCCCATAAGCGTAAGCCATCGATCATCCCTCCTTCTCCAATACGGTTAATCAACGCCTGTCCCGATGTTTCGTGAAAAATTACTGTGGTTGCTTGAGCGGCCTGTTTTCCTACATCTGATTATACCCCCACCCGGGCAAGGAAAAACCGCCCGCTCAGCTGAGCGGCGCCCAGGTAATCAGGATCAGGACAATCCGGCGGCTTTAAGCCTGGTAACCAGGGCCTGACGGCGTTTGGGGTCGGCCAGCACATCCTCTTTGACCCCTTTCCAGGCAGGAGAACAGTTCTTGTACTCCACCCCCACGAACTCATGGATGATGCTGTCGACTTCTTTCTTGTTGGCGGGGGTCACCTCAATGCCCGCCTCGTCCAGCAGGTCCTTCATGTGCCGGAAGTAGCACGACATGTCGTCTCCTTTCGGTTAATTTCGCGCCTTCACGAGTCTTCCTGCTGCTGGTGCATGAGCATGATAGCCCAGTAAGAGGCCGCCACCAGCACCACCGCGCGCAGAGCGGCCAGGAAGAGAACGTAGGTCAGCGCGTTATAGAGCAGCTTCTCCATGGATTCATCCGAGCCCCGGGTGATGGCGATCCAGGTCATGGCCTCGAAAGCGATGAAGACCAGGGCCATCACCGCTCCCTGCACCCACACCAGGCCCCTGAACGCCCCGCCGGTGTCCCGGGCCATCTCCACCAGTGACTTCGCCTCCAGATACTGCACGGCCAGCAGGAGAAGAGTGGCTATTCCGGTGATGACATAGAGGGGGACGCGCGTCGTCTCCACCTCCATCAGGCGGAAAGCCACCAGGAAGCAGTAGGAGAAATAGAGAAAGCAGGCGAACCCGGCCGCTCCCACCCACTTGGCGAAGTGACGGAAATCAGCGACCCGGTCTATGAGATTGATGGCGCTGCGATAAGCAAAGACCAGCGCCACCAGCACCAGGCCCAGCAGGGTGGCGGAGGCAGCGACGATGGCATTGTAGGCGTGCTGCAGGCTATCGTCCATATGCCAGCCCCCTTACTTCTACTTGACCCAGAGGTCCGACGGAACCGGCTCGCCCTTGAACTCGATGTTGGAGTAATCGGTGCTCTGGGTCAGGCACTCCCACCCCCCCAGCATGTTGTTCCAGACCAGCAGGGAGGGCAGGCCCTGGCCACCTTCCCGGTCGGGGATGACCACGTTGACAACTTCCCAGTTGGGGTCGATAGTGCTCTTCTTGGCAAGAGAGAGCTTCCAGTTCTCGTTGCCCTTGATCGAGTCCGGCCCGTATTCCGCCGACATGTAATCGAGGATGGCCTGCTTCTGGGCACTGAGGTCTGATTCCGGCGCGGTGTGAAGGGTGTAGATGGCCTCGTTGCTCCTGGCCCCAGCCGTGGTTTCAACTTTCACACCGTAGGCATTGGGGGTGGAATTCGCTGGGACCTTGAAGGTGACCGAGGTGTCGGACCATGACACCACTTCCGCCGTTCCCGGGCCGAAGAGGACCTTGCCTTCAGCCGCGCCGAAGTTGACGCCGGCGGCGATCACCTGGATGCCTGCCACACCGCTCGCGGGCGCAAGGGAGGTTATCTTGACCCCGGTTGCCACCTTCTGGGTGACCGTGAACTCCGCTTCGTTGCTGGCGCCCTCGGTGGTCGTGACGGTGACCTGGCATGCCGCCGGCGTCAGGCTCGAAGGCACCTTGACGGTGATGGAGGTGTCGGTCCAGGCCGTCTCGCCGGCCAGGGTATTCCCGAAGTGCACGGTGCCGGTTCCCTGGGTGGATCCGAATCCCTCACCGGTGATCACCACCTGGCTGCCCGCCTCCCCATTGTTGGGTGTGAGCGAGTCAACCCTGGGCTTGCCGGATGATGACGATGACCCGCACCCGGCAAGGATGAATGTCGCTGCCGTTATCAGCGCACAGCCGGCCACCATGAGCCAGATCGCTCTTCTTCCCATCAAACAACCTCCTTCTCGGTCGGCACTTTCGAAGATGTTCGAAAACGCTGGATTAACCGGACATATCGTTTTTCGGCGAAACCGGTTCTTTTCCCTTGAAGAAGGCTTCGGTTGCCGGGCCCTCAGAACTTCAACAGGCTCGCCAGCATGAGGATAAGGCCCGTGCCGAACGTCCCGATGATAGTCCCGTAGTTCGGATCGGTCTTGTAGGGAAACAATAGTGCGCCCAGTGACGCGATGACCACGACGAACGCGGCGGCCGCGTAAAACCAGCCCGGGCTTCTGGCCAGCCAGAAATCGTTCCTGATGAACTTCTCAAAGAGGACGCTGGTTGAGAAGAACCAGCACAGGGTCCCGGCTACCATGATAATGATGCCGTATGGCGTTTCGTAGCCGTTGTATGCGGAAGGCACGCCGTAGTAGGAGAGAAAGCACAACATCACCGTTACGGTCGACGCCACCATGGCGATGAAGTCGCCTACCGGTTTAGCGGCATCACGCCTCTCCAGTTCAATCCCGTAATTTCTCTCTGCCTCGACCATGAGTCATCACTTCCTGACAGCTGATCACGAAATCCCCAAAGCCACAAGTTCCTGGTTGGATTGTGGTTTTTGCCCTTAACCCTTCGATGTACCCCACCTGTAATGTCCGCAAACTAATGCGATCAAAATAATGTAGTTCTAATTTTTCATCTGCCGCTCGTCGTCGTAGGCTAGATACATCAGAAACATTTCCCCGACCAATATCTCGATTTCGATGTCATCCGGCATTTCGTCCATGTTTCGCCCCTTCCTTCCAAGCGGCTTCGTCATTTACATCCAAGCCTGTAAGAACCATCTATCTAGTAATTTCATTTTATGGCCAGATAATCCTGCCATTCATGGTGGAGTGGAATGCAGTTATGGGAAATAAAATGGAGCCGGCATGGGGAGTCGAACCCCAGACCTGCGCATTACGAGTGCGCCGCTCTTCCATCTGAGCTATGCCGGCCCGCAAGTGACTATTATAAAGGAAAGGTGCGGCCAGGGGGAGGGATAAAGTCCTCTGTTTTTAGGTTGCTTCGCTTCGCTCGCAACGACAGCTTAGTGGCGGATCTCCAGGTCCATGAGGTGCTCGCGCATCTTGGAGGCGAAACGCAGGTTGTCGAAGATGCCGTCGATACGCTCCTGGTATTCCGCCACCCGCTTGTCCGCTTCCTCCTGGCTGAAGAGGTGGCGGAAACGCCCCTGCAGGTTGAGGTACTCCATAACCGGGACCAGCTCGGACTGGCCTTCGATGATCCGCTTGGTGCCGGCGGTGTAGCTGGTTTTACCGTTCTCGTATTCATAGAGCAGCCAGACCCCGGCCTGCACGGCCAGGCGGCTCACCTTCACGGTGGAGTCCGAGGGGAACTTCCATCCCGGCGGGCAGGGTGCGAGCATCTCGATGTACTTGGTGCCGCGGATAGAGTCGGCTTTCTGTATCTTCTTGAAAAAGTCCGTCGGGTATGCCAGGGAGGCGGTGGCTACGTAGGGCAGATCGTGCGCCACCATTATCTGGGCCACGTCCTTGCGCCACTCCTGCTTGCCGGCTACGGTGTTGGTGGTCCAGGCGGCGTAAGGGGTGGCCCCGCTGCGCTGGGTGCCGGTATTGGAGTAGGCCTCATTGTTGTAGCAGACATAAATGAAATCGGCGTTACGCTCCGCCGCTCCCGAGAGGGCCTGGATGCCGATGTCGTAGGTGCCGCCGTCCCCCGCCCAGACCAGCACCGTGGGACGCTCCTTGAAGGTGCCGTTCTTTACCAGGCGGTTGACGGCCGCGGCCACGCCTGAAGCTACCGCCCCACCCGTGGCGAAAGCCATGTTCAGCACCGGCAGGTCTATGGCGGAATAGGGGAAGGGGCTCTGGATGACCGAGGTGCAGGAGGCGATGACCACCAGAAGGGTGTTGCGCCCCAGCGCCTTGAAGGCCACACGCAGTGCCATGCTGTCGGGGCAGCCGGCACAGGCAGCGCTACCCTGCAGGTACAGTTCTTCTTCGGGGAAATCCTTCAGTCTCATCTCGCCATACCCTCTTTGCTGACATCGTGGTGTTCGTTCGGTTTGAGCGTGGGCCAGTGCACCTTGCCGGTGAACCTGCCGTTGGCCGCGGCTTCCACCTCGTCCATTATCACGTTATAAGGCACGTCCCGGCCGCCCAGGCCCGTCACCAGATTATATATGGGGACTTCCGTCCGGCCGTAGAGGGCCGCCTTCACCTCGGAGAAGAGGGCCCCTTCGTAGCCGAAGGAGATGTCACGGTCGATGACGGTAATGGACTTCATGCCTGCCAGTTCAGCTACCAGTTCTTCCTTCGGGAAAGGCCGGTATGAGCGGACGCGCACCACTCCGGCTCCCAGGCCTTGCTCCCGCAGCAAATCGGCTGCGACGCGTGACTCCATGGCCAGCGAGCCCATGGCTACGATGGCATGATCAGCGCCGTCCATGTCGTAGGTCTCCAGCAGGCCGCCATGGAAGCGGCCGACGACGTCACGGTATTCCTCCGCTGCCCGCACGATGACCCCTTTGGCGTTTTCGTGGCCCTGCTGCATGGAGTAACGTACTTCTTCGTAATCGCTGGGGTAGATGACCGAACCATGGGTAATGGGCTTGTCGAGGTCCAGTTTCCAGGAAGTGTTGAAAGGGGGCAGGAAACGGTCGACCACTTCCTGGTCGGGCAACTCGGCCTGCATGTAGGAGTGGGAGAGGACGAAGGCGTCGTAATTGACCATCACCGGCAGGATCACCTTGGAGTCCTCGCTGATGCGAAAAGCCTGGATCACCGTGTCGGCGATCTCCTGGTGGGAGGCGCAGTAGAGCTGTATCCACCCGGTATCCCGCTGGGCGATGGTGTCCTGATGATCGCACCAGATGTTCCAGCCGGGTCCAAGGGCGCGGTTGACGTTGACCATGACCATGGGCAGGCGGATACCTGCCGCCCAGTGCAGGAGCTCATGCATGTAGGCCAGGCCGTGGGAGGACGTGGCCGAAAAGCCCCGCACCCCCATAGCGGCGGCCCCGATCAATGCGGCCATGGCGCTGTGTTCACTCTCCACCGGGATATACTCACTGTCCATCTCCCCCGCCTCTATCAGGGCGGCTATCTCCTCGATAACCTGGGTCTGGGGAGTGATGGGGTAGGCGGAAACTACCTCCACTCTGGAAAGTTTCACCGCATGGGCGGCCACGTGGTTGGCGATGTCGACCATTTTCATTTCGACTCTTTCTCCATAACTATCGCTTTGCGCGGGCACTCCACGGCGCAGATGCCGCAGCCCTTGCAGTAGTCCATGTTTATCTCGATGTCCTTGGTGATGCAGGCCTCGGGGCAGTATATCCAGCACAGGAGGCACTTGTTGCAGCGGTCGTCGTCCTTGACCGGGACGTAAACCCTCCAGGAGCCCGTCTTGCCCACACTGCCCTCGATCGGGACCGAGAGGGTGGTGACCAGCCCGATCTCGTCAGCGGGGCTTTTCTTCTTACGACTTTCCTTCTTGGCCACTTTTCCTGCCTGTTCTAAGATTGCTTCGCCGCTGCGTTCCTCGCGATGACAGCCGGTTTGGTCGCCTTCTTCATCTGCTCCACCGAGGTGAACCCCCGGCGAGCCGCCTCCATGCTCTTCTCCTGGCGGCTCCCCTTCATGTTCTCCCGGATGACCTCGGTGATTATCTCCAGGGAGACCAGGTTGGAAACGTAGGAGATGGCCCCGTAGACGGGTATGTTCACCGCCGGCATCCCGTCCACCTCCAGCCCCAGGTCCAGGGCGATGGAGGTGGCGTCGACCACGTTGACCTCGAAGGGCAGCTTGGCGCAGCGGGCTGCCGCCGACTCGAGATTATCGTTCACCAGCAACGTTGTGCCTTCCTTGACGCCTTCGGCGATGGCCAGGTCGAGCAGGGAGTTGCTCATCACCACCAGCAGGTCGGGTGTATAAATCTGGCTGACGTGGTAGATGGGCTTGCTGTCAAAGCGGACGAAGGTCTTGACTGGGGCTCCCCGTCGTTCCGCTCCGAAGAAGGGGGCCGCCTGAACGTACCACTTGGCCTTGTCGCCGGCGATAGCCAGCAGGCGTATCAGGGTTACCGCACCCTGTCCGCCAAGTCCGTGAAATCTGATCTCGACCATAACCGCCTCTTGCTCCGTATGAGATTCGACCTTTCAGGCGTCTATATAATATCCAACGATTTAAAGAAAGTCGATAAAATCCGGCAAGTACGCCCGGACAAAGGTCAGTCGAGCTCCTTCAGTTCGGGCTCGGCGATCTCTTCTTCCTCGACGACCTCCTCCGGCTCCTCCGGCTCAGGCTGGCGGGAATCCGCCCCGAAGAAACTCGCTTCCAGGGCGACGCGCTCCCCCGACTGGCTCAGGACGACCACCTTTTCGCCGATGGCATCAAGGCCCACCACGCGGTAAGGCTCACCATCCACGTTTACCTCCGAGCCGATATTGGGGGTTCGGCGGTTGAAGCGCCGGTAGACCTCGTTCTCGTAGCGCAGGCAGCACATCAGGCGCCCGCAGACCCCCGATATCTTGGTGGGGTTGAGAGGCAGGCCCTGTTCCTTGGCCATGCGTATGGAAACCGGGTCGAACTGCTTGAGAAAAGCCTTGCAGCAGAGCACCCGCCCGCAGGGCCCCAGGCCACCGACGATCTTGGCCTCGTCCCGTACCCCGATCTGCCTCAGTTCGATGCGGGTCCGCAGGGCGGAGGCAAGATCCTTGACCAGGTCACGGAAGTCCACACGCCCTTCCGCCGTGAAATAGAAGGTTATGGAGTTGCCGTCGAAGATATAATCGAGGTCCACCAGTTTCATGGGGAGCTTGTGCCGCTCAATGGACTCCACGCAACGGCGGTAGGCCTCGTCCCGGCGCTGCCTGTTCCGCTCGTACTGTTGCCGGTCGCGGTCGGTAGCTCGCCGCACCACCCGCTTGATCCCGTTCGGCCTCTTGTCGTCGGGAAATTCGCGGGCACCCTCCACCACCGTCCCGTAGTCAATGCCTTTGTCGGTAGGGACGATCACTTCGTCCCCCACCCTGAGGGAGAGCCGGTCGGTATCGTAATATAGGATTTTGGAGCCCTGCTTGAGGCTTACTCCCACTATCGTGACCATTACTTTTATCCGTCCTTTCGTTTATTGAATAATCATTATACTACGCCATCCGGGACGCACCGCTTGAGATTTCTTCCAGTTTGAGCATGAGGTTCTCGGTCAGCAGGAGCGCGCCGGCATTCCGGGAGAGCTTGAGACGGGCCTCCTCGCACCCCCATACCGCTTCCATGACCCTCTCGACGTTGAGGAGGTGGGCCATCTCGTGAATCTCCGGGCGGAATTCCTGGTTGACCAGTTCGATCCCGGCGGTGTCCTCGTCGCCTTCCAGGGCCAGGGAATAGATGAGGATATCCCGGTACCATGACGCCAGCCCCTCGAAGATGTCCGTAAAGGCCTGTTGACGCTCCTTGAGCGCCTCCCGGGCCTGCCGGCCCTTGCGGTATTTCTCCAGCCTGGCCAGGGCCCGTTCGTCCACGACCCCCTTCAGGGCCGCCACTTCCTCGTCGCCCTGCTGCTTGTAATCCTTGACCTCGCTCTCCACCATGTCCACTATCCGCTTGGCCATGTCCATGGCTTCGAGGATAGAGGCGCTTCCGAGGCGCCGGGCCATCCCCACCGCTTCGCGCCAGTGCTCGAGGCGTTTTGAGTCCTTGAGATAAGTGACGGCTTTACCGAAGATGCCCCCGCTGACCCTGGTGAGGAGGTCCGCCATCTCTTCATCCTGCCCCTCCACTTCCACCAGGTAAGCCTTTATCTCCTCAGGCCTCAGGGGGCGGAAACGCACCTGGTAACAGCGGGATATGATAGTGGGCAGCAACCGCTCGGGTTCGCAGGAAACCAGCACCAGCACCGTCTGTCCGGGTGGTTCTTCCAGCGTCTTCAACAGGGCGTTGGCGGCAGCGGCGTTCATAGTGTCGGCGTCATCGATTATGGCGACTTTGCGCTCGGCTTCCACCGGTTTCGTGCTGAGCTCGTGCACCAGCCCCCTGACCTGATCGATGAGAAGCTGCTTGCTTTCCGGCTCGATCATGACGAGGTCGGGGTGAACCTCATGTTGGACCCGGCGCGCCAACGCGGCGGGGTCCTCGCAGCCGGGCGGCGTCAGGAGCGAAGCCGCGAAGACTTTGGCGGTCTTGTGTTTTCCCACACCGCGCGGGCCGCTGAAGAGATAGGCATGGGCCGTGTCCGTGCCGGATCCACGGAGTTGCGAAATGGCTTTTTCCTGTCCGTAGATTGATTCCCATCCGGGTGCGGGCGCCGAAAGATCAGAGAAGATGCTTTTCGACCTCCCCCATCACGTTTTGATGGATGGCGTCGGGAGAGAGGGCACCATTGAGCACGATCATCCGCTGGGAAAAGAACTTCGCCAGGGTTATGTAGGCATCCTGTACAGTGGAGTGGAAAGCCGCCGATGACATCTCCATGCGGTCCTTCTCAACGTCCGAGAGCCGGTCCAGCCCGTCCTCGAAGGGGAGCCTGAGAAGAAATGTAATGCTGGGATAGAGGTCGGCGGTCGCCCATTCGTTGAGGTTGCGCACGCCCTCCAGGCCAAGGCCGCGGGCCACTCCCTGGTAAGCCAGGGACGAGTCGATGAAGCGGTCGCAGATGACCACCTTGCCGGCGTTGATGGCCGGGCGTATGACCTCGGCGACGTGCTGAGCCCGGTCGGCCGCGAAGAGGATGGTCTCGGCCATGGGGGTCATCTCCCTCAGGGCGGGGTCCAGAAGGATATCGCGGATTCTCTGGCCTACACGCGTCCCACCGGGTTCATGCGTAAGCAGTACGTCCATGCCGTTCTTCAGCAGGTGGGCGCTGAGCATCTTCGCCTGGGTTGTCTTGCCCGAACCATCGGTCCCCTCGAAGGAGATAAACATGCCCCGTCGGGTGGATGGCGGTTCGAAGTATTTCCTGTCCATGGTCAGTCTCCTTCGCAAGATGAAACCTAAACCCGTACAACGAAATAACTATCCCTTGTTTTTCCTCCAATGTCAAAATATGCGGGCGGGTTCAGCGCTTCATGCGATAGACGTCCCCGCCGAACACATCATAGGCTATGACCAGGGGAAAATCCTCCAGGACCAGCCGGTATATCGCCTCTGCTCCCAGGTCTTCGTAGGCTACCATTTCCACTTCGCGCACCTTCGATCCCAAGAGGGCGGCGGCCCCTCCCACCGCCACCAGGTAGAGAGCATCGTGGGAACGGAAGGCGTCGCGCACCTCTGGAGAGCGGGGCCCCTTACCGATGGCGGCGGCCAGCCCCTGCTTCAGCAACTCCGGCGTGAAGACGTCCATGCGCGAGGAGGTAGTTGGCCCCAGGGAGCCGGACGGGCGTCCCGGTGGAGCAGGCGCCGGACCGGCATAGAAGATGACCTGCCCCTTCAGGGGGATGGGTACGGCAACTCCGGCCGCCAGCGCCCTGGTCAGACGGAGATGCGCCTGGTCGCGGGCCGTGTATACCGTGCCTGAGAGCAGGATGGCCGTGCCGGCCGTCAACCCCCGCAGTTTCTCCAGGTCTTCGGGCATAAAAATCTTTATCTCATCCATCCATCTCATCCCCTACTCTCTCCGCCGGGGCTTCCAGGCCCGATTCACCCGCTTTTTCGGCGCCTTCCGGTTCTTCTTCAACAGCTTCCTCCGGGCCGGCATCCTCGTTCAGGATTATGGGTTCTATGCCGCATGCAGGCTGATTTCTGGCCGCGAGAAGATCTTTCCCTTCGGGGGAGCAGAAATAGTCGTGCAGCCGTTGATGGGCATAGAGCCCGGCTATCACGATGATCAGGCCGCCTAACAGGAGTATCAGTTGCGGCCCGTTTAACAGGTAGCGGAAATCGAGGAACTTGTCGTCCACCTGCCCGGCGAAAGAACCACCTATGCGGATGGCCCCCCAGTCCTGGGCCCCCACCCCCCAGGTCCGCCCCAGCAAGTTGATCAGGTCGGCCAGGGGCCCGGCCACGATTATGGAGAGGAAGATGGAGGTGCGCATGAGCATGTTGATGGTGGAGAACACCCGGCCGCGATACTCCTCCTCCAGGGTCTCGTGCAGCAGGGTCATCATGCCTACCGCCGCGTACCCCATGCAGGACCCGGCCATGAAGGCCAGGATGTAGGTTAGCCAGAACCACGCCACCAGGGCGAAGGTGGCAACACAGGCGCCGAACATGAAGACCGCCCACCCCAGCCATTTCTCCTTGGCCAGCACGTCCTTGAGCAAGCCGGCCAGTAAAGCTCCGGCCATCAGGCCGAAGAGCAGCGTGGTAAGCACGGCCATGAAGGTGGCGTCGCCGCCCCCCAGCACGTACTTGACGAAGCCCACCGCCAGTACGTAGATGGTGCCTCCCCCCAGGAAGCAGATCACCACCAGCGTCAGGACGATGCGGGTCAGGGTATGCGATCTCATGTACCGGAAGCCGTCTCGGACATCGCTTTTGACCTGCTGGGAGGAGAACTTGACCAGCTCGTCCGGCCCCCTTTTCTTGAAATTGATGCGCCAGACCAGGAAGGCTGCGATGAAGAAGGTGGTCGAATCGAGGAAGAAGGTGGCGCGGTTGGCGTCGATATTGCTCACCCAGTTTATTAAACCGACTACGCCCCCGGCTATGGCGGTGCCGAAGGCCATGGCCGCGAACATGGTGACCGAGTTCATGGAGTTGGCGTTGGTGAGCTGGTCCGGCCGCACCAGGTCGGGGATGCTGGAGTCCTTAGCCGGGCCATAGAGGGCGGTGAAGGTCTCCATCAGGAAGACCATCACGCAGATCATCAACAGGCTGTTGGAAAAAGGCATTATGATCACCACCGCGGCACGGGCCAGGTCGCAGGAGATCATGGTGGTTTTGCGGTCGAAGCGGTCGATGACCACCCCGGCCAGGAAACCCATGAGGATGGCGGGGAGAAAGCGGGCCACCATCATCACGCTGATAGCGGAGCTCTGGCCGCCGGAAAGGGTGTCCACGTAGGTGAACAGTGCCGCCACTATCACCCAGTCGCCCACCGCCGAGATCATCTGGGCCAACCATATCCGCAAGTAATCGCGGTTGCGTAAAAGGTCCAGGTATTCGGAGGGCTTTATCTGGACGGTATCTTCGGTGCGGTTGAGGCTTCCCGTCGTCTTCCCGTTGAACCTGCGCGCCTGCCCTTTATCCGGCTCCATCAGAGTTCCCGCGCTCTCTTCCTCAAAGCATGGCAGGATATCACCACCGCCAGAGGGAGGTTGGCGATATGGGTGGGCAGCGTCTCGAGGTGGACGGCCAGAGCAGTGTGGCTGCCGCCCAGGCCGGCCGCCCCGATGCGCATGGCATTGACAGCCGAGAGGATTTCCTTCTCCAGGGCGGCGTACTCCTTCTCCGGGTGAGCCTGGCCCACCGGCCGCAGAAGGGCTTTCTTGGCGGCGAGCAGGCAGGTGTCCGCCGAGCCGCCCAGCCCCAGCCCCACCACCACTGGCGGGCAGGCGAAAGGAGCCTTGGCCGAGACGTGTTCCAGTACCCGGTGCTTGATCTCGGCGGTGCCCGCCGTGGGCAGGAGCATGGCCAGCAGGGTGGCGTTCTCGCTTCCACCCCCCTTGGGCATGACCGTAACGCTCAGGCGTCCCTCTTCGGCGACCTGTTCCAGGTGAAGTTGGACGGGCGTGTTGTCCCTGGTGTTCACGCGATGAAAATGGGGGTCTTCCACCACCGAAGCGCGCAGGCTGGCTTCGGCCGTGGCGCGGGCTACGCCCTCATCGACCGCGGCGCGTACGTCCGCCGGCAGCATCACTCCCGGCCCGTATTCCAGGAAGACGGTGAAGTAACCGGTGTCCTGGCAGATGGGCATCCGCTCCGACCGGGCCAGCTCGAAGTTCCTGACGATCTGCTCCAGGGCATAGGCACCGAGCTTGTTCTCCTCACGGTGCCAGGCGGTGTTGAGAGCCGCTTCCACGTCCGGAGAGAGGTCGATACTGGCCTGGACCGCCAGTTCTCTCACAACGTCGGTTATCTCCTGGTAAGTAATCTCTCTCATCTCAGGTAATTCCTTCGCCCTGTCCCGCGGAAGCCCTCCCTGCTTATAACGCTTTCAGGCTTCCAGCAGGCTTTTAAGCTGGTCTATCTGGGAGCGGATATGGCCGGCGGAGGTCGCCAGTGCTTCCCGCCCGGCTTCGCCGAGCTCCACGTCCACCACCCTTTTCCAGCCGGTACGGCCGAGTACGGCCGGGACCCCCATGAAGATTCCGTCAACCCCCAGCTCACCTTCGAGGTATACGCTGACCGGCAGAAGACAGTTCTCGTCGCGGAGTATGGCACGGACCAGGCGGAAAGCGGCAGCCGAAGGCGCATAGAAAGCGCTGCCGGTCTTGAGGTAGGAGACGATCTCTGCCCCTCCGTCCCGGGCTCGCGACACCAGCGCTTCTATCTCCTCCGGCGGCATCAGGCGGTTGAGGGGTACCCCTCCCACCTGGGTGTACTCGGGCAGGACCACCATGCTGTCACCGTGGCTGCCCATGATCATGGCCCTGACCTCGTGGGGCGGTACGCCCAGGGCCCGGCCGATGAAGTACTGGAATCGGGCACAGTCCAGGGTTCCGGCCATGCCCAGTACCCGGTGCTTGTCGAGCCCGCTCAGCTTCCAGGCCAGCCAGGTCATCTCGTCCAGGGGATTGGTGACGATGATGAGGATGGCTTCGGGAGCGACGGCGCCGATCCCGTCCACCACCTCGCGGATGATGGCGGAGTTAGTGGATAGGAGGTCGTCGCGGGACATGCCCGGCTTGCGGGGCAGCCCCGCCGTCACAACCACCAGGTCGGCCCCCTCGGCCAGGCCGTAATCGGAACCTCCGGTCACATGACTGGCCACGGGCAGGAATGCCAGGGACTGGCCGATGTCCAGTGCCTTGCCGGCCGCGATATCCCCCATGATGTCCAGCAGGGCGACGTCCGCCAGGCCGGATTCGGCCACTCTCTGGGCGATGGTGGCTCCTACCTGTCCGGCTCCCACGACCGCTATCTTGTCCATGCGGACCCCTTTCTTTATTGACATTGTGTTATTTTAAGCAATGCGCGTACTCCAACATATTAATGCGATTCGCCGACTTATTGAAGGGCGCAGAGGCCCGTCAATCGGTAGAAGGGCAGCTGGAAGGGGTTTTTTCTTTCAGGTAAAGCGCCGTGACGGTGGCAGCCACGAAGAGGGCCGCCAGGAACATCATCGCCCAGAAGAAGGGGTCCGCGCCGCCCCAGGAAACGCCCTTGACGCCCTCCATGACCAGCGTGATCACCACTCCCCCGGCGTTGCCCAGCAGCAGCAGGATGCTGGTAGCCGTGCCGGTGAGAGCGGACCCCGTGGTCTCTTCGGCGAAGGTCAGCACCAGGGGGTAGGCGCTGAAAAGGAAGAAGCCCATGATCCCGCCGAAGATGAATATGGACGTCGCCCCCTGCAGGACGGCGACCAGGGCCAGTGTGGGTATGGCCATGGCCGCGGCCAGGATCAGGAAGGGTTTGCGTCTCATCATCTTGTCGGATATGGCCGGTATGACCACGCAGCCCACCACTCCGGCCACCACCATCACCGCCCCGATATTCCCCGCGGTGGTGGAATTATTAGCCCAACCCTTGGGCTCGAGGATCTTCTCCAGCAGTTGCAACAGGCCTACGAAGGCTCCGTTGCCGATGAAGATGATGATGCAGAGCAGCCGGAAATTGCCGAGGGAGAAGATGGAGCGCATGCTTGCCCAGTTGATGGCCGCGTTCTCGCCCAGGGCTTCCGCCTCTTCCCTCTCGGGTGGCAGCGGGGGGTTGGCTTTGGCCAGGAGGGCGAAGAGCGCGAGCCCGGCCGTCGCGGCGATGCTGTATATGAGGATGATCCAGCGGAGGGAACCGGTGCCGCCGTCCCCCAGCAGGGATGGGGTCAGGGCCTGGACCACGATCATGCCCACGAAAAGGGAGAGGGTGGCCAGTCCGGTGGCCAGGGCCGACTCCCGAGTGGGGAACCAGGCGGTGACCATCTTGGTGATGCTGTTGAGGACGAAGGGCTGGCCTATGGCTATGCCGATGCTGCCCAGCAGGACCAGGGGATAGTTGTCGACCGCCAGGCGCAGGAAAGAACACCCCGCGGTGAGAATGGCGCCGATCAACACGGCATAGCGCCATCCCTTGCGGTCGATGATGATGCCGGCGGGGATGGAAACGGGGATGTAGAGCAGTGGGTACATGGTGGCCAGCAGGACGATGGAGAACTCGCTCCAGCCCAGAATATCTTCCATTTTTGAGGTGATGGGGGCATAAGTGAGCCACATCAGCTGGGTGAGCGCGGCGATCACCATGAAGGCCAGCAGCACCACCCAGCGGTATGGGTATAGCCCGTGCTCCGCGGGAACGTCGCTATCCGACAAGCCTTCCTCCTTGGGTTCTTTCGGCCCTTGCTTGCATTATAAACCCAGGTTGTTTTCTTTGCGAGCAGGCAGGGATCAGGCTTCGGCGGCCTTCGTCTCCCCGTCAGTCTCGGCCGTCTCGGCCGTCTCGGCCTTCTCTTCGTCGGGCTTCTTCTTGGAGGGGCAGTTGGGGTCGAGACAGAGTATCCACGGCTTGCGGCGGGCGGCGATCACTTTGATCTTGGGAGAATTGCAGTCCGGGCAGACCTCGCCGGTAGCCATGACGCTGCCTGTCTGGGGCAGGGGGTAGGTTGTGGTGCATTCCGGGTAACCGGAACAGCCCACGAAGCGCTTCTTCGACTTTTTCGCCCGGAGCATGCGCAGGCCTTCGCCGCAGTTGGGGCACTTGCCCAGGATCTTGTCCTCCCGGATGCCGTTGCGGATCTCCTCCACCAGCTTCTCCCGGCTCTGTTCCAGCATGTCCATGACTTTTTCCAGCTCGACACGGGACTTCTCGACCACCTGTTCGCGGGGGACCTGCCCCTCGGCGATCCGGTCCATGTCGTGTTCCAGGTCGGCGGTCATGTCCGGGGTGGAGATGGGTGTGGCATATTTGCGCAGGGCCTCGGTGACCTTGGTGCCCGTCTCGGTGGGAACCAGGGGGTCGCCCATGATATAGCCTCGTTCGTAGAGGCCTTCGATGATGGTGTGGCGGGTGGACTTGGTGCCCAGGCCCAGCTCCTCCATCTTCTCGATGAGCTTACCCTGCGAATAACGCGCAGGTGGCTGGGTGGCCCCTTCGTCCAGGGTCTTCTCCTCCACCGTCAGGGTCTCCCCATTGACCAGGGCGGGAAGGATGACGTCCCTCTTGCGGCCGTAGGAATAGTAGCGTAGCCAACCGTCCTTCTCCACCCGGGAGCCGCGGGCCACGAAAGGCTCTCCCCCACTCTCCAGGTCTACCTTCAGGCTCATCACCGTTGCGGCCGGGGAAAGGGTGGCCAGGAAGCGGCGGAACACCAGCTCGTAGACCCTCCAGTCCTGCGGGTGGAGGTTGGCGCGGGTCGCGGGAGCGGTGGGATAGATGGGGGGATGGTCGGTGGTCTCCTTCTTGCCGCGGGTAGGGGTGATCTTCTTCTGCTCGAGGACCTCTTTGCAATAACCGCCAAGGTCCTCGGTGCCGGAGAGCTCCTCCAGCAGTTCGCGCATGTCCAGCGAGGCCGGGTAGACGGTGTTGTCCACGCGGGGGTAACTGATGTAACCGTTCATGTACAGGTTTTCGGCGATGTTCATGGCCTTAGCCGCGTTGATGCCCAGGGAAGCCGCCGCGCTGAGGAAGCCGGTGGTGTTGAAGGGGGTGGGCGGGTCCAGGCGTCGTTCCGTCTCCGCTACCTCTACCACGTTCGCGGCATCCAGGATATTCGAGAAGGCGGTTTCGGCGTCCTTCTGAACGTCGAAGCGGTCCTTGCGGTGCTGGGCCGTGAATACATCTTCACCCTTGCCACACCTGATTTTAACTGTCCAGAAGCTTACCGAGACGAACGCCTTGCGCTCACGCTCGCGATCGACGATCAGCGCCAGGGTGGGGCTCTGCACCCGGCCCACCGAGAGGAACTGCTTGCCGAGGCGGGTGGAAGCCAGAGAGATGTAACGGGTCAGGCTGGCGCCCCATACCAGATCGATGTCCTGCCGCGCCTCTCCGGCCTGCGCCAGGTCGTAGTAGATGTTCTCGAGGTTTCCGAAGGCATGTTCGATCTCGGTCGGGGTCAGGGCGGAGAAACGGGCGCGTTTTACCTCTATGTCCGGTCTAACCTCTTTCACCTTGCTGACCACGTCCGCCCCGATCAGTTCTCCCTCGCGGTCGAAGTCGGTGGCAATGATCAGCTGGTCCGAGTCCTTGGAGTACTTCTGGATGTTCTTCAGCAGGGTTTTATTGTTGGGGGTCTTGACGATATCGGTCCGCACCAGGGCCCGGGGATCGATGCTCTGCCACTGCTGGTACTCCTCGGGAAAGTCGACCCTGAGGATATGCCCTTTCAACCCGATGCAGCGGTATTCCTCACCGTCCCGCTTGAAGGAGTAAGCGGAGCTCCCCGCTTTCTCCAGGGGCTTGACCTTGTCCCCGGAAAGTATCTGGCTTATCCGCTTGGCGGTGGTGTTCTTCTCGGTAATAATCAGTTTCAATTGGTTTCCCCTCTATTAAGACCAAACATACGGGGACTATGCTAAACAGAACTTTCCGGGACTGTCAAGGAAAGAGACTAGATGAAAGGGCCGCCCCGGATGGAGCGGCCCTCTGGTTCTACGCTTCCGCGCCGTTACTTGATGAAGATGGGCGCGAAGACCAGGGCGATGACCGTCATCACCTTGATCATGATGTTCATGCAGGGCCCGGCGGTGTCCTTGAAGGGATCGCCTACCGTGTCCCCCACTACGGCTGCCGCATGGGTCGCGGTGCCCTTACCGCCCAGGTTGCCCGACTCGATGTACTTCTTGGCGTTGTCCCAGGCGCCGCCGGAGTTGGCCATGAAGATAGCCATGAGGAAGCCTACCACCAGGGCACCGGCCAGGTAGCCGGCCAGGGCTTCGGCGTTCCACAGCCCGATGGCGATGGGGCTGATAACGGCGATGGCGGCGGGAGCGATCATGTAGCGCAGGGCCGCCTTGGTGGAGATGTCCACACACTTGGCGTAATCCGCCCGTGCTCCCTCCTTGCCCTCCAGCAGGCCGGGAATCTCCCGGAACTGACGCCGCACTTCCTCCACCATCTTGTTGGCTGCCTTGCCCACCGCGCTGATAGCCAGGGAGGAGAAGAGGAAGGGGAAGGCGGCCCCCAGGAAGAGGCCGATGATGGTCTGGTAGTTGGCCAGGTTGATGCTGGAGACCTCGGCCGCGTCGGTGAAGGCGCGGAAGAGAGCCAGGGCGGTGACGCCGGCCGAGGCTACCGCGAACCCCTTGGCGATGGCCGCGGTGGTGTTGCCGGCGGAGTCCAGGCTGTCGGTTATCTCGCGGACTTCCGGCGGCTGGTGGCTCATCTCGGCGATGCCCCCGGCGTTGTCGGCTATGGGGCCGTAGGCGTCCACCGCCACCACCGTGCCGGTGGTGGAGAGCATGCCGATGGCGGCCAGGGCGATGCCGTAGATGCCGCCGGTCACGCCTTCGACGGCCCCGGAGCCGCCCAAGGCCCAGCGGCCGGCCAGGAAGGCGGCGGCGATGGCGCCCACCAGCAATATGACCGAGCCCGTGGTGGAAGCCATGCCGGCGGACAGCCCCGACAGGATGTTGGTGGCCGCGCCGGTCTCCGAGGACTTGGCGATGTTTTTCACGATGCCGAAGGCGTCCGAGGTATATATCTCGGATATCTGCCCGATGAGGATGCCGGCGGCCAGTCCGGCTACGATGCCGATGAAGAACCCGATGGGATGCGGTATTCCCGGCATGTCCTTCAGGAAGAAGGTGATCAGGAAGAAGGAGCCTATGGTGGCGAGGATGGCTGATCCGTAAGTCGCTATCGAGAGAGAGCGCCCCGGGTGGCCGCTGGCCTTGGAACGTACCAGGAAGCTGGCCAGGATGGAGCAGATAATGCCCACGCCGGCGATGGTCAGGGGAAGGATCATGCCCTTCCATGCTTCAGTCGGCGCCACGTTGGCGAAGAGGATGGCCCCCAGGGCCACCGGGGCCACGATGGAGCCAACGTAGGACTCGTAGAGATCGGCGCCCATGCCGGCCACGTCGCCCACGTTGTCGCCCACATTGTCGGCGATAACCGCGGGGTTGCGCGGGTCGTCCTCGGGGATGCCCGCTTCGACCTTGCCCACCAGGTCGGCGCCGACGTCGGCGGCCTTGGTGAAGATGCCTCCGCCCACTCTCGCGAAGAGGGCGATGGAGGAGGCGCCGAGGCCGAAGGCGGCGATGACTTCTGGGAGGTAGTTGTAGGCTCCGGCCGGATCGATGATAGTGGTCGGTTTCCACAGCACACCCAGTACGATGTAGACGAGGGACACTCCGAAGAGGCCGATGCCCACCACGGCCAGGCCGGTGACCGAACCGCCCCGAAAAGCCAGGCGAAGGGCGGTGCCCATGCCCGTTTTTGCCGCCTGGGTGGTGCGGCAGTTGGCCCGGGTGGAGACGTACATGCCGATGATGCCGATGCTGCCGGAACAGACCACCCCGAACAGGTAAGCGAAAGCTTGAAAGCGCCCGATGGCGATGTTGTCGACCTTGACGAAGAAGAACATGGCCACGGCCACCAACAGCAGAAACCAGATAGCGGTCGAGTACTCCCGCTTGAGGAAAGCGGCCGCCCCCTGCTGCACGTGGCGGGAGATGCCCTGCATCTCCTCGTCACCCGGGTCCTGCTTCAGCACCCACCAGGCGTAGAAGCCCGCCATCCCTATGCCCAGGACCCCCAGGGCCAGGGTGATATAGGGCCAGGTGTTTTCCATGAACATCACTCCTCTCTTGCTGCGTGTCGTCTACATATAAGAAATCTAACGGTAGAAATATTATTTCAGGATAGTGACAAAAGCAAGCTGATCGGGGAAAAGCGCTTTAACATCAGGGTTTGAAGAGCTGGCTCAGGGTGACGAAGTGATAGCCCTGCCCCTGCATCCGCGGGATGAGGTACTTCAAGGTCTCGTAAGTGTAGTACCCGCCGAAATGGAACAACAGGATGTAGCCGGGCTTGACCTTGGACAGAATGGTATTGGCCCGGTCAAGGGGAGACGTATTGGGGTCACCGGTGTCGCCGGAGTCCAGCGACCACATCACCGTCACGTAGCCCAGGTCGGCCGCCAGGGCCGCGATCCGCTCGTCCACCCAGCCTCCTGGTGGGCGGAAGTAGGGGTATTGCTTGCCAACGGCGTCCCAGACCACCTGCTGGGCCGCGAGGATCTCCCCGTACACGGCTTCGTCGGGCAGATCGATCAGGCGGTTGGGCTTGTGGATGGGGTGGGTATAGGAGTGATTGGCGATCTCGAAGCCCATGGCATCCAACAGCTTCAACCATTCCACGTTCTGTTCCGCGAAGCGCCCCACCGGGAAAACAGTGCAACGGATACCGTAGGACTGGAGCAACTCCAGGACGCGGGGATCCTGGTTGTAGCCGTCGTCCAGGGTGATGGCCACCTCCATGCGGTTGGCGTATCCCCCGTAGATGATGGCCGGGGTGACGGGGTTGTTGGAGAGGGTGCGCGCCTTGCGCTCTTCCTCCCTGGCTGCTTCGTGCTCCTGGATGTAGAGGGCGGGGTCTTCCCCCCTGCCCACCATGGCCAGAATGTCCAGATAAGCCCGGCCGTCCAGTTCCTGTTCACCCACCTTCCATCCCGAGGTAAGAAGGGGCAGGGTACGGATGGAGGAAGTGTCCAGTTCCCGCAGCGACTCTCCCCAGGCCTGGAGGTTGCGGTAGCCGAGGTCGGGGTCGACCAGGCAGGTGCCGGCAAGGTCGGTCTGGGTACCGGGATCGAGCAGCAGCCCTTTCCGGCTGAACTCCTCACGCCACGATGCCCCGAACTCCAGCAGCCGGGATCCGGCGCAATGCGCCTCGTCCTCATCGGCAGGCGGGTCGGCGGTCTCCCCGCAGTCCAGGCCAAAGCAGTGAGAGACGGGTAGCCCGTAGTGGCCAGCCAGGCTCTCGAGCAGCACGGGCAGCCCCCGGTCACCGAGTTCACTCGCCGTCAACCTCTCCTCGCCCGAGCTCAACAGGACGGTGGGTGGCAGTTCGGTCAGGTAAAGAAGACCCTGGACCTGGGCGGCCAGGAACATCGCTCCAGGCTCGTTCTCGATGATGATGAGGGACAGCGCTGGCAGGTCTCCTTCCGGAAGCCGCAGGTGGTCCTGGTAACCGGCATCTTTCACCGGCCAGTCATGCATGGTATCGGCCAGTTCCTTTTCGCGCTGATCGACGATGGCCACAGCCAGGGCTCCTGCCACCAGGACCAGCGCCAGGAAGAGCAGCGCGGCCTGAAGAGTGACGCGATAGCTCTTGCTCAAAGTCGCGGTCAGACCTCTTTCCCGATGATCTTCTCCTCCAGGTGGGAGATGGCGTGTTTAAGGTTGTGCTGGCGCATAGCGGTGGTCAGATCGCCCCGGGTCCGCTCCATGATGGCCCGGGCCCCGTCGGTGGTGCGCCGCAGGCCCCCGGTGATGGCGTCGGGGTAATCGAAGGAGACCAGCAGGTAGTAGATGTCGTCCATGGAGGCCAGGAGCTCGTCTCCCCGCTCCATCTGGTCCTCGCGGATGATGTCCAGGATGTAGCGGCGCAGCTCGCCCACCGCCTCTCCTACCCCGTTGAGGTACGGTGCGTACCCCACCCCGAGCTCGTCGGGGTCGGGAATGCCCTCACCCCGCACCAGAGAGTAGGTGGCGCGCGCTTCGGTGTATTCCTTCTGGGCGTCCAGGAAGAATCCGGCACTGGATATCTCCGGGTGGTCGCGGGTGATCTCCTTGAGTTTCTTCAGGTCCCCCTCGGCTTCGTCCATCAGCTCCAGCGCCTTGGCCTCGTCTCCCCGGTGCACTCCGCGGATGGCCACGCTGGCGTTGCGGATGATGCGCCGGCTGACTTTGAGGGTCTCCTCCCGCACCTGGTTCTTAACCTCGAAGTCCACCTTTATGCGGGCCGCGATCTCTTCCCAGTCCATGCCTGACTCCTTGCTCTTCTTTTACAGTATATAAAAATATAAAATTATTATAACAGAACTTTCCGCCACCCGGACTGTTGCGCGAAAGCCACATCGGCTATAATCTAAATAGTAGTTATCGCTTTTTACTGTTTGGTCATAATAACTTACCATAAGGAAATACGCATGGAGGTCCTCATACTGTTCGAGTCGTGTACCGGCAACACCAGGCTGGCCGCGGAAGCGGTCCGCCGCACCCTGGTAAGGGAAGGGCACACCTGTGTCATGCGGAAATACCGCGAGACGCCGCCTGCCGGCCTTGAAGGCTTCGACCTCTACTGTTTTGCCTTCCCCATCCAGAGTTTCGCCCCGCTTCCCTCCGTTTACGATTACGTCAAGGCCATGCCCGACCTGCCGGGCAAGCCGGCCTTTATCGTCACTTCAGCGGCGGGCTGGGCCGGTGCCGGCCATCGCATGATGGCCCGCCTGCTGCGCGGTCACGGCATGACCGTTCTGGGAGCCCACCTGCTGGCCTGCCCGGACAACTGGCCGCTCGGAAGGGTGGTCGACAGGCACTTCTACGGCCGCGTCACCTTCCCCCGCAAAAGATCTCTCTACAAACTGCGGTCCTTCGCGGTGGAGATGGCCAACCGCGCCTACCGCTTCGGCGACGGTATCCCGGTAGAAAGAAGCCCCTTACATCCTCTGGCCCACCCTCACCCTTCCCCTCGGCCTCTACGCGGTGACCGGCGGACTCTCCCGGGCCTTCGGGACCAGGACGGTAGACCGGGCGAACTGCTCCCGCTGCGGTACCTGCGTGGACGGCTGCCCGGCCGGTGCGATCACCCTCGACCCCTACCCCGTCTTCAGCGACGCCTGTACGGGGTGCTGGGCCTGCTTCAACAACTGCCCGCACTCCGCCATCCTGACCACCGCCTGCAAGCCGGCCAACTATTACAAGGGCATACCCGACCCCGACAAGCTTCTTAAAAAAGCGGGCCTGTGAGGGAGATTGGGGACCGGGTCTTGACAACCAGCCCCGTGTCCGGCGCTAATGGTGTTGTGGGTCTGGATTCGAGGAAAGCTGGTAAGAAGTGATATCGTGCCGTTCCAGCAACATCCCTCCCTTCATCGTCATGGAGGTCCTGGAAAAGGCCATGGACCTGGAGAAGCAGGGAAAGAGCATCATACACATGGAGGTGGGTGAGCCCGACTTCGACACCCCGGCCTCTATCAAGCAAGCCGCCGTCAAGGCGCTCGAGGGGGGAAGCACCCATTACACCTCGAGCCTGGGCATACCCGAGCTGCGGGAGGCAGTGGCCCTGCATTATCGCGAGAAGTACGGCGCCTGCGTGGATCCGGAGCAAGTGGTGGTCACCAGCGGCACTTCCCCCGCCCTGTTGCTGATCTACGCCGCCCTGCTCGACCCGGGAGACGAGGTGATCCTCTCCGACCCGGGCTATGCCTGCTATCCCAACATGGTGGAATTCGTCGACGGTAGGCCGGTAAGCGTGCGGGTCTTCGAGGAAGACGGCTTCTCCTACCGCCACGAAGGCATCTCGGCGGCCATCGGCCCGCGAACCAAGGGCATCATGATCAACTCGCCATCCAACCCCACCGGCAACCTGCTGGACCAGGAGACCATGCGGGACATCGCCTCCCTGGGCCGAAGGGGCCTCTATGTCATCAGCGACGAGATATACCACGGCCTGGTCTACGAGGGCGAGGAGCATTCCATCCTGGAGTTCACCGACCACGCCTTCGTTGTCAACGGCTTCTCCAAGCTCTATGCCATGACCGGGTGGCGTCTGGGCTACCTCATCGCCCCACCCGAATTCGTCCGCCCCATCCAGAAGATGCAGCAGAACCTGTTCATCTCGGCCAATGCCTTTGTGCAGTACGCCGGCATTGCCGCCCTGACCCAGGCCTGCCCGGAGGTAGAAGAAATGATCCGCCTCTACGACGAGCGCCGCCGCTACCTGGTGGCCAAGGTCAAGGAACTGGGTTTCAGCATCGGCGTGGAGCCCCAGGGCGCTTTCTATATCCTGGCCGGCGCCGGCAGGTTCTCCGGCGACTCCTACGCCTTCGCCATGGAGTTGCTGGAACAAGCCGGGGTGGCGGTGACGCCGGGCATCGACTTCGGGCCGGGCGGAGAAGGGTACATCCGCTTCAGCTACACCACTTCGCTGGAGAGCATCAAGGAGGGCGTACGCCGCCTGGAGGACTACCTTGAGCGGAGGACTAAGGGAGGAGGCCGCTGATGGAGATAATGGACACTTCTCCCACCAGGGTCAGCGAGTTTATAAACCAGTGGCCCATCTATTCAAATGATCGCACCAACCCCAGCTGGATGAAGCCTGAAGATCTGGAAGCGATGCGGGACGAGTTGCTGTTGCGGCAACTGGGCCTGCTCGAAGAAGCCAGCCCGTTCTATCGCGAGCTCTTCGCCCGCGAGAAACTTGATATAAGAAAGATCAAAGGCCTCAGGGACCTCCCGGCCATCCCGCCGACCATGCCCGAGGACTACCTGCGCAATCCGCTGGACTTTATGTTGCAGCCCGGGCGGCCCATGCCCGAGGACCTCACCTATGAGATCACCTACACCACCGGCGCAGCCACCCGCAACCCCGTGCCTTTCTTCAATACTGCCTACGACATGATGGGCATATCCCTGCAGCTGCGCCGTACCGCGGAGATCGCCTGGATCACGCCCCGGGATACCCTCTTCAATCTCTTCCCCTTCACCGGCATGCCGCATATCGGCTTCAACCGCACCATTCAGATGGCTTCCGCCCTGGGAAGCAAGCTGGTCAACAGCATCACCGGAAGGGACGTACCCGGCTTCCCGGTCCACCGCGGCATGGACGAGGCCATCCTCCTGGCGGAGCAGCAGGAGGTCACGGTCCTCTCGGGGATCGGCTCCATGGAACGCCATTTCATCCTGCGTGCCCAGTACCTGCGCGCCCACCTGGACGGGATAAAAACTGTTCTGGCCCTGGGCGAAGCCGTGCCCGAGCGCATGCGCCGCGAGATGCGCGCCCGCCTGGCCGACCTCGGCGCGGAGAACGTCTCCATCAACAACGGTTACAGCTTCACCGAGTGCCAGGGAACCTTCGTGGAATGCTGCGAGTTCGGGGGCAATCACAACCCCTCTCCCGACCTTTATTACCTGGAAGTGCTGGACCCCAAGTCGCATGAACCACTTGGCGAGACGGAACTGGGGCTGCTGGCCATCACCCACCTAAACCGGCGGGGCACGTCACTGCTGCGCTACATCGTTGGAGACCTGGTCGCCCTGGAGCGTGGGTCCTGTCCTCACTGCGGTCGTGTGGGAGAGCGCATCGTGGTCAAGGTTGGTTCCTCGTACGCCACCCGGGCCTCGGATGCCCTCTACGTGGAAGACCAGATGGTCAACCCGGAGGTGCTCCACAGCCTGCTCATGTCCATTCCGGGCATTCAGCAATATAAGCTTGAGGTGGAGAAGCACGACCCTGGCGACGAGTTCTCCCCCGACCTGCTGACCATCCGCCTGGCTACCGTGGCAGGAGCCCGAGATCGTGTCGCCAACGAGATCAACGAGCGCCTGTCGCAGGAGGCGGGGATCAACGCTCACATCGAGTTCGTGGACTCCCCCGAACTCTACGACCCTTCCATGATCCTCAAGGACACCCGCATAGTCGACCACCGCCAGTAACCGTCAAGGAAAATTGGGGTCAGACCCCTTCTCCACTTTCTCTGTATTCAACGGTAAATGCCAGTCTACGCCTGAGAAAGTGGAGAAGGGGTCTGACCCCAATTTTCCTGCGGGCTAGAGGATGTCGCAGACCAGGATGGTTATATCGTCGTCGAAGGGTTTGCCGGTAAAGTCGAGCAGGCGGCGGTAGAGTTCGTCGATGAGGGTATCCCTGGCCCTGGTGCTGTTGGCGTTGACGTAGCGCACCAGCCGGTTGAGCCCGAAGAGGACGCGGTGGCTGTTGCGGCTCTCGATCAACCCGTCGGTGTAAAGCAGCAACCGGTCGCCCTTCTTGAGCTGGACTTCCTCCACGATCAGGTCAGGCATCTCGAACGCCCCCAGTATCAGCCTCTCCCGGCTGGGCAGGAACTGGCTGTTCCTCCCTTCCCGCACCCATAACGGGTCGTAGTGCCCGGCATTGAGATAGCGCATCAACAGGGTATCCAGGTTGATCTCGCTATAGAAGATGGTGAGGAAGTTGTCCTCCATCTGGTTGGGGAGGATTGACTTGTTGACCCTCTGGATGATCTCCAGGATATTGTCAGAACGGTGGGCCTCGGCCCGGATGGCGCTCATGACCAGGGTGGCCATCAAGGCGGCGGGCATACCGCTTCCGGCGGCGTCCCCGATGACCAGCACCAGCCGGTCGCCGTCGATCCAGTAGTCGTACCAGTCTCCCCCCACCAGCCGCGCCTGCTCCTGCCGGCACTTGATCTTAACCTTTTTATGCTCCAGGTAATCCTTGGGCAGCAGGGCGGACTGGGTGTTCCGGGCGATCTCCAACTCCTTCTCCACCACGGCGACATGCTCCAGCCTCTTCTGCTCGGTGATGTCGCGGAAGACGGCGACGACGTTTTCGATATGGCGCTTGGGATTGCGCAGGACGGAGAAGGACCCGCCGATCCACACCTGGGTCCCGTCCCGCCTGGTGTACAGCATCTCCTTCAATGGCGAGGTGTCGCCCTGCATGGACCTGTATATGTTGCAGTCGCTATGGCTGCAGCCGTTGGGGTTGCCGGGGGTCCCGTAGAGTATCTCGCAGCAGGAGCGCCCGATGGCCTCTCCCGCCCGCCAACCGGTCAGCTGTTCGGCCGCCGGGTTGAAACTGACGATGACACGCTCCCGGTCCAGCAGCATGATGGCGTCCGGGCTGGCATTGATGATGGCCTCACTGCGCTCCCGCTCCTTGAAGACCTCCTGGTTGATCTCAGCCTGCTGCAGGGCCATCTCCTTCTGGTGGATGCTCTCTCGCAGCTTGACCTGCTCGATGGCCTGCGCCGCCTGGCTGGTGGCCGCTTTGATCATCTCGACCTCGCTCTGGTCAAAGATGTGCTTCCGCCGGGTATGATCGAGGAAAACCAGGCCGGTTACCTGATCCTTGAAGACGAGGGGGGCCAGCAGGCAGGACTTGATGTCGTATGCCTTGACGCTCTTGCGGTTGATGCGAGGGTCGGCAGGGGCGTCCTGAACAACGACGATCTCTCTCTCCTCCACCGCGGCGCGGGTGACTTCGTCGAGGTCGGTGGGGCGTATCCTCATACCCTTGAGCGCGCGGCGCTCCTTTTCTCTCAGGCCGTACCCCCGGATGAAATCGATCTCCCCCGTTTCGATGTTGTAATCGTAAAGGGTGCACCGGTCAACGCCGGCGATGGTGGCGAGGTTGTGCGCCACTATGCCCAGGGCCTGGTAGAGGTTGATGGAACGGGACATGTCCTCCGCCATATCCTTGGCCATGAGCGCCTGCTCCCGCCGCCGCCGCTCCCGTTCGAAGAGCCTGGCATTCTGGATGGCCACGCTCGCCTGGGACGAGAACTGCGAGAAGAGCACCAGGTCGAGGGGCTGAAAAGAACGTCTCCGCTGGTCGTACAGCTCGATGCCGCCGATGGGGGTATCGTCCTGCAGTATGGGGCAGGAAACGAGGGACTGGATGCCCTTTCCACTTCCCATGGGTGGCAGGTGGAGGCCTTCCAGGCGTTCTCCTACAGCCTCCTCGGTACGGCCACTCTTGAGCGCCTTCCCCAGCAGGGAGCGCAAGGGGTCTATAGTCATCCCTTTTACCCAGGGGCGGGGAAGGCCCAGGGCCGCCTCCAGGCGGAGGTCCCCGGCCGCCTCGTCCATCAGAAAGATCGCCCCCATGCTCACCTGCATCAGCGAGGTGGACACCTCCAGGATCTGCCTGAGCACCACGTCCAGCTGGATGCTGGAAGCGATAGTCTTTCCCACTTCGATCATGGCCGTCATCTCACGCAGGCGGCGGTTGATGTAGCGGTCCTTCTCGGACATGTAGGAATAGCTGAGGGCGGTGATGAGATCGGCCTCGAGATTGCTCTTGATGGAAAAGAGGTCCACCCAGTCCTGCAAGGGGTGATCGGCCTCCCGCAAGCCTTTCGTGAGCTCGTCCCAGACGATGGTCTCCCCGATGTAATAGCTGTGGACCAGGTCGCCAAAGGGGATGTTCTGAGCGAAACGCGCTTCGCTCAGCTGGCGCGCATAAGCAATGGTTTCCTCCCGGTCCTCCCCCTCTATCTGGAGGAAGTGGACGATGAGCTGAATCAACGCCTTCAGGCTCTCAACCAGGTCCTGCTTGGCCTCTCCGGTGGTACCGGCATAGGCAGGTATCTGGTCTATGAAGGCGTCAGCGATTCTCTCGGCAAGGGTGTCCTGTTCTTTGATGATCCTGTTGGCCACATCCCGAAGCATCTCTCACCCCTTCCGGCAATCCGTTATCAACAAGTATATTGACTCTGGGTTGAGGATGTCAAAAGTGCTTACAGGCTTTTCTCGAGCCGCTCATAGCAATACCGGCACTCGGAGGAGTTACGGCTCTGTCCGGCCCGGCCAGCCCCTTATTTATTCCAGTGCCGCCTCAGTGCCGGATTCGTCCGTCTCGCCCTTCTTGCTCTTGGGGGGCACCACGAACTCGCCCTTGCGGGGATGGCCCGGAAGCTGGGTCCAGACCTGGATGCTGTCGGTGGGGCAGATGGCGGCGCACTCGCCGCAGTCGGTGCACTTGTCGAAGTCGATGATGGCCACCCCGTCCACCACGTGGATGGCGTCGAAGTCGCAGACCTTCTCGCACTTCTTACAGCCGGTGCAGGCCACCTTGCAGAGATTGGTTGCTTTTTTACCAGTGTAATGAGAGTTGCAGCGCACCAGAACGCTCTGGCTGGCCGGGACCATCTTGATGAGGTCGCGGGGACAGACGTCGGCGCAGAGGCCGCAGCCGGTGCACTTGTTCACGTTGACGCTGCGGACACCTTCCTGATCGAAGGTTATGGCATTGATGGGACAGGCCATGGCACAGTCCTCCAGGCCCAGGCAGCCGAAGGGGCAGGCTTTGCCACCGCCGGCGGCCAGCTCGGCTCCGCGGCAGGAATTGACCCCCTGGTAAAAGGCGAGCTTGGGAGAGACCGATTCACCGCCACGGCAGCGGATATGGGCGACCTGCTTGACGCCGGCCTTTACCTCGACCCCCAGGGCCTTGGCCACGGCATCTGCGGTGTCCGGCCCTCCCGCCTTGCATGCGTTGGCCGGAGCTTCGCCGTTGACCATAGCCTCGGCTGCGGCTTCACAGCCGGGCAGGCCGCAGGCGCCGCAGTTGGAACCCGGCAGCAGTTCCAAGACCACCTCCACCCTCTCGTCCACCTCCACTCGGAAACGGGAGAAGGCGATGGCAAGCAGGATACCGAACAATATCCCCAGGCTGGAGAGGGCTAAGACTGCTTTCCAGACGAGATCGAATTCCATTAAACAAGCTCCTATAGGTTAAACATACCCGCGAAACCCATGAAGGCGAGAGAAAATAGGGCGGCGGCTATAAAGGCGATGGGCGCTCCACGGAAGAACTTGGGCACCGGCGCCAGGTCTATGCGCTCACGCATGGCGGAGAAGATGATCAGCACGACCGAGAAGCCCACCGCAATGCCAAAGGTGTATATCACTGACTCAAGGAAACCGTAGTTGTAGGTGATGTTCAGTTTGGTGAAGAAGCCCGGCTTGACGCTCTCGGTGGCCGCCGCCAGCACCGCGCAGTTGGTGGTGATAAGCGGCAGGTAGATGCCCATGGCCTTGTACAGCGGCGGGCTGGTCTTTTTGATGACCATCTCCACGAACTGTACCAGGCTGGCGATGATCAGGATGAAGGCGGGGATATAGAGAAACTGCCCCACACCCAGCGGGTCCAGCAGGTAGTTCCAGCACAGCCAGGAGGCCGAACTGGCCATGACCATCACGAAGATGACCGAGATGGACATGCCGATGGACGTCTCCAGCTTGTTGGAGATGCCGAAGAAGGGGCAGAGGGCGATGAAGCGGATAAGCAGGATGTTGTAGACCAGCGCGGCCCCGATGAAGAGCAGGAAATATCTCCAGAGCTCGTCCATGCTACTCCTCCTCCTTCGGTTGCTTGCGGTCGTTATACCACTGCAGCAGAGCCAGCAGCATGGCGAAGGTGATGAAGGCACCGGGGAACATGATCAGGATGACCGGCATGGAACTGCTGCCCAGGTCGATGATGGCGGTGTCCCCGAATACGATTTTGCCGGTCCCCAGCAACTCGCGGAAGATACTCATGACCAGCAAGACGCAGGTGTAACCAAGGCCCAGGCCCAGGCCGTCCAGGGCGGCGTAAGAGACCTTGTTGGTGTAGGCGTAGCCTTCCGCCCGGGCCAGGATGATGCAGTTGACCACGATGAGGGGGATCCACACGCCCAGCTGGTCGTAGATGGGCTTGAAGAAGCCCTTGAGGACCAGGTCGACGATGGTCACGAAGGAGGCGATGACCACGATGAAGATGGGGATACGGATCTGGTCGGGGATAAACTTGCGGATAAGCGAGATGATCACGTTGGAGCAGGTGAGCACGAAGATGACCGACATCCCCATGAAGAGGCTATTCTCCACGCTGGTGGAGATGGCCAGGGCCGAACAGAGGCCCACCATCAGCACCAGCACGGGGTTGGTGTTTATGAACCCCTTGGTGAATTCCCGCAGGTATCCGCCGGATTTCTTCTCTTCTTCCATGGCCCCGCTACTTCCCCTCGTTTACTGCCCTGAAAGCCTCCAGGGCCAGGTTTACACCGCTAAGGATACCCTTGGATGTAAAGGTCGCTCCGGTATAAGCATCCACATCAAGCTTCAGTTTCAGCTCGTCCGGTCCAAATCCTATGTACTTGGACAAATACTCCTCGTCGTCAACCGGTTTTGATCCTATGCCGGGAGTCTCGTCATGTTTGACTACGTCGACCGCGATGACCTTGCCGTCGAGGTCTACTCCCACGGCGATAGTCATGAAATTGTAGCCTTTTGCCTTGAGCACGAAGGCATATCCGCCGACATTGCCCGAGGCGTCCTCGCCCTTGAAGACGGCAATGGTATTTTCAGCGAGGTCGTCGGAGACACCCTTCACCTCGTCCACGAGGCCGGCATCTTCCACAGGGGTCAAACCCGCTGGCTCCAGGACGTTTCTGGCACCCTCCTCCCTTTCTTCCACCTCCATCTTGGCGATATTCTCCTTGGTGGCTCCATAGGTGATACTCAGGCCGGCCGCGGCAAGAGCGCAGACCAGGAGCAGGCGCAAGCTGAAGTTGATAAGGTCATTTTTCAAGCTTTCCTCTTTCACGCCTCTATCGCCTCCTTCCCTTTCCTGATCCTGCCGTAGGTGCGCGGCAGTACGAACCGGTCGATGATGGGGACCATGGCGTTCATGAAGAGGATGGAGAACATCACCGCTTCCGGGTTGTTGGACCAGAATCGCAACAGGAAGGTGACCAGCCCGAGCCCCAGGCCGTAGATGACCTTGCCCTTGCCGGACATGGGGCTGGTGGTGTAGTCGGTGGCCATGAAGAAGGCCCCGATGAGCAGGCCGCCCGCCAGGGTGTAGAAGAGAGGGTCCCGGCCGGAGATGGTGGTTAGGAGGGCCACCGTCCCGATATAAGTGGCGGGGATCTTCCAGTCGATCACCCGGGTGGCGATAAGATACAGCCCTCCCAGGATGAGCAGAACGGCCGAGACCTCGCCCATGCACCCCCAGGGGTTGGCGAACAGTAACGGCTTGTAATAATTCGATGCCTGCAGGCCCTGGGGCACCGCCACGGCATTTACCGGATCGTAGACCACCTTCATAGCCGCCAGGGGCGTGGCGCCGTTGGCGGCGTCCACCGCCGCGATGATAGTCTTATGGGTGGCGGTGTTGGCGATGCCGATGGCCGCGCTCTTGACGTAGTTGCCGGTCATGTAGGAGGTCCAGGAGACGAAGACCACGGCCCGTCCCACCAGGGCGGGATTGAAGATGTTGTGGCCGAGGCCACCGAACATCTGCTTGCCCAGGATGGTGGCGGTGAAGTCCGGCTACCAGGGCGATCCACCAGGGCAGGTGGGCCGGCAGGGTCAATGCCAGCAGCAGCCCGGTCAGCAGGGCACTCAGATCAGTCAGGGTCACGGGCATCTTGCGCCCGGCCTGCATGACCAGCTCACCCAGCAGGGCGCCGGCAATGCTGGCAACCAGGACGTAGGCGGCGGAGACGCCGAAGATCACCACGGCGTAGACGGTCACCGGGAGTAGGGCGATTATCACCCTGAGCATGATCTTCTGCGTACTGTCGTCGGTACGGATGTGGGGCGAGGTGGAGACGACCAGCTTACTGCAATCCATCGCCGTCACCCCCGTTCGACGATGCGGTCTTCGCGGCTGCCTTCAGGGCGCTCTGCCGTTGCTTGGCCTTGGCCGTCTCGGCTTTGCCCAGCTTGATCAGCTGCACCATGGGATTGTGGGTGGGACAGATGTAGGCGCAGCAACCACACTCTATGCAGTCGTTGACGTTCAAGCGCTCCAGGTCGGCAAGCTTGCCGAAATGAGAGTAGGTCGCCAAGGTAGGTGGGGATGAGGCCCATGGGACAGGCCTCGACGCACCTGCCGCAGCGGATGCATACCGGCTCCGAGGGTATGCTGTAGGAGACTTCCTCGCAGGAGAGTGCCAGGATGCCCGAGGTTCCCTTTATCACCGGGACCTCCAGGGTGTACTGGGCCAGCCCCATCATGGGGCCGCCCATGATCACCTTGCCCGGCTGGGCTATCGAATCCGCCGCAGGCCTCGACTACCGACGCGAAGCTGGCCCCCAGGGGCACGATGAGGTTGGCAGGTTCTCTTACCACCGACCCGGTCACCGTGACCACCCGTTCCACCAGGGGCATGCCCGTCCTGGAAACACCGGGCAATGGCTGCCGCCGTCCCCACGTTGTTGACGACCACCCCTACGTGCATGGGCAGGCCGCCCGAGGGGACCTGCTTGTCCAGCAGGCTGTCGATGAGCACCTTCTCCGCTCCCTGGGGGTACCTGGTGCGCAGTGTCCTCACCCTGATGTTCTCGTCCTCGTTGAGCTTCTTGATGGCCGAAATGGCTTCCGGCTTGTTGTCCTCGATGGCGACAATGCCCCGGCTACGCTCCCACTGTCTTCATGACGACGCGCAGGCCCTCCAGCATCGCCTCCCCTTCTTCCAGCAGCAGACGGTAGTCGGAATTGAGGTAGGGCTCGCACTCCGCCCCGTTGATGATGACGGTGTCGATGGGGAACTCGGCCGGTGGGTTGAGCTTGACGTGAGTGGGGAAGGTGGCGCCGCCCAGACCCACGATGCCCGCCGCCCGGATGGACGCGCGGATGGCGTCGGGGCTCATCTCCCGCCAGTTGCCGGGGGAGGTTGCGCCGGGGTCGAGCCGGCCCTCGCCGTCGTTCTCGATAATCACCGAGAGTACGTCCTTGCCCAGCGGGCTGGTGGCAGGGGCCACCTGGACGACTTTACCTGAGACGCTGGAGTGCACCGGCGCCGAGACGTAAGACTCGCTGTCCCCCAACAGGGTGCCCACCAGTACCTGGTCACCTTTTTTCACCCTGGGGGCGTTGGGGGCGCCAAGATGCTGCTGCAGGGGAATTATCACCCGGGAAGGTGCCTCCATCCGGCGGAGGGGTTTGCCGGCAGTGATCTCCTTGCGATAGGGCGGGTGAACTCCTACGCTTCTCCGAAGCAAGCTGCTTATCCAGTTCATTCTATGACCACGCAGATTTCCTGTTCGTAACTTCGACTAGTACTTTTTAAATTAGGATAATTTTTATACCTGTACTGATTGAATGTCCAGAGGTTTTCGAAATTCTGTTCCACCGGGAATCATTGGCATCCCGGTATCCCCTGTTATAGACTCGGCTCATGGACTGCACCGGGATCGTCGAGAAAGTAGAAGGAAAGCGCGCCATCGTGATGGTCGACAAGACCAACTGCGGCAAGTGCCAGGCCTGCGGCATGCTCGCCAACAATAAGTTGGAGAGGGTCGAATACGACGTCCCCAACCGCCTGGGGGCCAGTCCCGGCGACCATGTGACCCTGCGGATCGCCTCGGGCAAGATATTCCATGCCTACCTCATCGTCTTCGGTCTGCCCGTGGTAGCCATGGTCCTGGGCTACCTGCTGGGTGCCTACGCCATAGCCCCCCTGCTGAACACCGGAATGGAGGGGACCGGGGTGATCCTCACCCTCTTCGCCGGGGCCGCCACCTTCCTGGGGTGTCTGAGACTGGCCAACCGTATGGGACTCAATCCTTACATGGAGAGCTTTGCGGAAGGCCAACCACCCGCCCCCATCGGATCCCCCTGATCGGATACCCTCCTTCGTTTCTTCAGCGGTGCCCGCCTTTCATCAGGTCAAGCAGCCTGCCCCTCTGGAAAAGACCCGCGCCGGGATCCCGCCGTTCGACGACGGCGGCTATGTTCTCCGGGGAAAACACCTCTTCCAGCGCAAGCTCTCTGACGTGTTCGAATATCTGCCTGTATGCCGTGCAGTAGGGATCGCGCGAGCCGGCAGAGTTGCCCTTTGCCGCCGCCAGTACATTGTATGGGCAACCACCCCGGCAGTAATCCACGTGTGGGCAGCCACCGCACTCGGATCCGATGCGCTCCTGGCGTTCCTGCCAGGCGCGCCATACCGGATTTGTTCGCAGCTCCTCCATCGAAGGGCGTTCATGCACGCTCCCGAGCCGGTATTCCCGTAGCCCCGAGAAACGCTGGCAAGGGAAGATATCACCTTCAGGCCCAATGGCCAGGTAACCACCAAGGCAATCGCCGAAGATACAGGTGCCGCCACGGCGGGCTGAAACGCTGTGACACAAAGAATCGAGCGTGCTTATCCAAACCTCTCCGGGGTTGTCCAGATAACGGTGGAGCATCTCCACCAGCAGTACCCCGTAAGCCTCCGGGGACAGCGCGAGGGCGTCCTCTCCCTGAGAGCCTATCCCCGGTAAGGCCGGGTGGATGGAAAAACTCAACCCCTCTTTTTTAAAAAACTCGAAGATCTCGTCTGCGTGCCGGACAGAAATCGAGGTGAAGGTAGCGACGCAGCCGACTTCCAGGCCGTGGGAGCGGGCAAGCTCGATGCCCTCCATGGTGCGTCGAAAATATCCTTTGCCTCGCTGTGGGTCGTTGATATGTTCCGGCCCGTCGAGGCTGGTGCCGATGGAGACCCCATACCCGGAAAGAATCTCACAGAACTCGTCGGTCAGCAGCCAGAGATTGCTCTGTATGGCGAAACGCGACCGCTTCGAGCGCAGCCCGCCTGCCAGCTTCGCCAGTGCCATCCGGTAGTATCCGGTGCCGGCAGTCAGCGGCTCGCCCCCGTGAAAAGTGATATTCAGGTCGGATTCCCAGCCCAGGGAGTCGATCCAGGCCAGGATATCGTCGATGGTGTCTTCGGACATTACCGGCCCACCGCGATTAGGGCCGAAACAGTACTTGCAAACGGCCGGGCAGTCAAGAGACGGCACCAGCATCAGGTTCTTCTTCATTTTCAGAAATCGACGCCTATGCCTGTGTCCTCGTGCGGGCCGCCCGGATTCTCGTCATAGTGTTTTTCGTTGATCTTTGACCTCTGGGCCAGGATCAACCCCTTGCCCTGCTCTCCGATCTTGCCGCTTTCATACATGGCGACCAGCGCCTCCGCGGCTGCCTTGCGCACGCTCCAGCTCTTATCCTTGAGCCTCCCTATAAGCGGTTCAACCGCATCTTCGCTTCCTATCTCGCCCAATACCCAGGCGGTTGCCTCGCGAACGGATGGGCTCATATTATTCTTCAACACCTCGATAAGCGCTTCGACCGCCTTCTCTCCTCCGATCCTGCCCAAAGCCTTCGCGGCCGCCTTGCGCACGACCTTATCTTCATCCTCGTCCCTGAAAGCCTCTATCAGCGGTTCGACCGCCTTTTCGCTTCCTATTTCGCCCAGGTTCCTGGCGGCCGCCTTGCGGACGTCCCTGTTCTGGTCCTTGAGCGCCTCCGTAAGCGGCCCGACTGCTTTCCTGCCCCCTATTCTGCCAAGGACCCCTAAGGCATACTCACGCACAGCCCAATCCTCGTCCTTAAGAGCCTCCGTAAGCGGCCCGAACGCCTGCTTGCTCCCTATCTTCCCGAAAGCCCTGGCGGCTTTTCTGCGCACATCCTTGTTCTCGTCCTTGAGCGCCTCCGTAAGCGGCCCGACTGCCTGCTCGCCCCCTATCTTCCCGAAAGCCCCGGCAGCGGCCTCGCGCACATTCGGGCTCTCATCCTTGAGCGCCTCGGTAAGAGGCTCGCATCCCTTATCGCAGCCTATCCCGCCTAAAGCAGTGGCGGCGGCCGCGCGCACTTCCGAACTCTCGTCCTTCAGCGCCCCGGTAAGCACCTCTATTGCCTTTTCTTTTCCTATCTCACCCAGGACCCTTGCGGTGGTCTCGCGCACATCGGAATCCTCGTCCTTATACGATTGGATGAGCGCCTCGATTGCCCGGTTGCCTCCTATCTTGCCCAAGGCCTTCGCGGCTGACTCGCGCACATACTTGTTCTTATCCTTGAGCACCACGATAAGTGGTTCGACCGAAGCCGTACCAAAGGCTACACATTGGTCCCACTCTCTCTTCGCTATCCAATAAGAAATACGCTGGTCCCGGTCATAGGGTTTCCATTTCAGGCTGTCCAGAGTCCTGGCGGCTGCCAGGCGCACATTTGAATCCTCGTCCTTGAGCGCCGCGGTTAGCACCTCGATGGCCTTTTCTTTCCCCATCTCACCCAGGACCCTCGCGGTTATCTCGCGTGCGCCCGGGCCTTCATCCTTGTACGATTGGATGAGCGCCTCGAACGCCTTTTCGCCCCCTATTCTGCCCAAGGCATTCGCTGCCGCCTCGCGCACGTCCCTGTGCTTATCCTTGAGCGCGCCAATGAGCGGTTCGACTGCCTTTTCGCCCCCTATTTTGCCCAAAGCATTCGCGGCTTCCATGCGCACATCCCAATCCTTATCCTTAAGCGCGCCTACGAGCCCCCTGGTGTCTCCCTTCGCCTCCAGCTTCTCGATATCAGGTGATCTGAACAGTCCCATCTTCATCTCCCCTTAGCTTCAGCCCTCTATAGCAAGACCACGCATCTCCATCATTATACCGTCAAGCAACAGACCGGCCGCCCACGCCGCCGGCACAGGCAGCCGGTCTTCATGCAAACTCAGGAACCATTGCCAGGTCCCGACTCCGTTTATTTCATGATGAACGTCATGACCAGACCGAAGACCGCGTAAGTCTCGGGCATGGCTCCCGACACCAGGGCGTTACCCAGGGTGTTGCGGCCTTCGAGGCAGTTCCGGACACCCGCGGCACAGACGATCCCCTGGTACCAGGCGCTCAGCCCCATGACCAGCCCCACGATAGCGCCCTTGCCGGCCGCTACGAACGGGTCGCTGTCCAGCAGGTCCAGGCTGGTAAAGAAGACCACCATGGAGTAGATTCCCTGGGAAGCAGGCATCAAGGCCACGGAGATCAACTTGTAGAAGTTCTCCGGTCCTCCTCCCAGCAGGGCCGAGAAGGAGACGGACAGGCCCATGGCCGATCCGGCCAGGCCCATTGACAAGCCCAGGCCTAAGATGATCCTGGCGATCATCGGCCCATAATCGGGCATGTCCCCTTCCGCCGAATCATCAGCGGCAAAAACGGGTGATGCGAACAATGCTATCAGCAATACCGCGACGACCAGTACGACGAAACACTTACTCTTTCCGCTCATTAAGAACTCCTTTCCTTTTTAAATGGTTTGTACTCGACACCGTCCCCCTCGAAGATACTCTTGAACGCTTCCACGAAATGGAGACGGGCTGAATGGACCGTGCTCCCAAGCAAGGCGAGAGCAAAGTTGAACCCGTGCCCGACCAGGAGGATGATTCCGGCCAGTATTCCACCGATGATCGGCCCGGCTCCGTTATACACCATGCCGGCCAGTTCGTTCATGACGCTGGCGATGGCGGTAGTGGCCAGGCCGAGGCCGAACAGGCGGGCATAAGACAGCAGGTCGCCCAGGATCCCTACCAGGCCATAGACGTTCCATAGACCCAGGCCCAGCCGGGGCAGCCATTTTTTGCCGTCGTTGGGAAAAAGCAGGGTCAGAAGCACTCCGCCTGCCAGAAACCCAATACCGATGTAATACAGCGGTGTATAGAGCGACGTCTCATGGAACCAGATGCCGCGCGCGACCAGGGCGACGCCGCCCCAAAGGACGAACGTGGTGCCCAGTATGGACATCTTTTCATATAAGTAGCCGGCCAGCGAAAGCCCCATCAGGTAGGATATGGTCAGGTGGACGAACCCGAGGCCTAGAGATATGTAAAGCAGCAGCATGGGGTCGCCGGCATTCACGTCATAGTCGAGAAGTATCCAGCTCCGGTTCTCAAAAGCTATACCGAAGATCGAACCGGTGAGGATTCCAACGATGATCGCTGCGACGGAGAAAGACTTGCACAGTTTTACTACCAGGTCCAGCTGCTCGTTCTTGCCCCCCCATTTCTTCCCCATCCAGGTGGCAATTATGTAGAAGAGGATGCCGTACCCCACGTCGCCCAGGCAGATCCCGAAGAACAGGACCATGAACGGCGCGAAGTAAGCGGACGGGTCCAGCTCGCGGTATTTCGGGCTGCCGTAGAGCCCCAGCAGCGGGGCGATCCGCCCGACGAACCAGTTGTTCTTCAGCGATACGGGCGGCTCCTCATCGTCCAGTGGCGGCCGCATCACGGCCTGCAAAGGAATCCCGCTTCCTTCCAGCTTCTCCCGCAAGGCGGATTCCTTGACCTCGGGTATCCATCCCTGCAGGCCGAACAGGTAGGGCTCCTGGTGAAGTCCGGCCATGTGGCCGGCATAGGACGCCTCGTTCTGGTTGGCGACAGCTTGTTCCTTGATGACATCCACTCGCTTGGACGCTGCCGCCAGCTCATCGGAGCACGCCTCGATCTTTGCCGATGCCTCGCCCAGTTCCGCTTCCGCCTCCTCGAGGCCGAGCTCGGGCCAGGACAGCATCTGGGCCTGGGGAATATCCGGAGAATTCTCGATGCTCACGGTGTAGAAATACATCTCCTTGTGCGATGATACGACTTCCAGGTAGAGCTCTTCGGGTGGCTCGAATTCCTGCCACTTTTTCTCATCCATGCGAAAGCGGTTGATGAAGACGCCGGACTCCTCGAGTGACCGTATCTGGGCCAGGTCGAAATTCCCCCATAGCGATAGATCGTCCCTGAGGCGCTTGAGTGCCTGGGACCGGACCTCCATCTCCTGGACGGCCGCCAGCCTCTCCTCGACGTAAGGGATGACTTCTTCGTCCGGAACAGTCAACTCGAGAGCTATTTCCCGTCCCCGGTAACGTTTGAGGGCGCCTACCATCTGCTTAAGCTTTTTAGCCTGGGCCAGAAGGGTGTTGCTCTGCTTCTCGAATTCATCCTGCGCATCCGAGGACGGCTCGATATGCAGCACACCGGCTTCCTGCAGGAGCCGCATGGTGTCTTCCTGGTTCCCCGCGGGCCCGACAATGAATATCTTGGTCATCTTTTCTATGGCCACAGCGCAACCTCCCCGCAACCCGCCTCGCCTGACCGCGGGATCATACCGCCGCCTCCCTTGAAATTCCCGCCTCCGTCATACGCTTGGCCACCTTGGCCACTCCGACCGCCGCGGCCTGCTGGTCCTGCAGGTAGACGACGATCCTGCGGATCGCTTCCCGGCAATCCGGGATCAGCCTCTGCTCGTAGAGGTTGATGCGCTGGCTGGTCTTGCGAAACCCTTCGAACAGGGCCTGCTCGCCTTCCTTGAGGACGCGGATGGCCTCACGGCTCTCAACGGCGGCACGGCTCCGCCGCAGGACTTCCTCGAAGCTTGGCGGCGTGGCGAAGAAACTGTAGGGAGGGTCCCTGAACACCACGCCTTCAAACCGCGGCACGTTGAGCCCCGCTACGTTCCGGATGGATTTCTCCACCTCCTCGATCTCGAGGAAATATCGCAACAACGGTCCCATGTCCCCGTAAAGGGCGGCCCACTCCCTTATCTCCCCGAGGGCTTCCTGCAGCCGGGCTTCCTGCTCCTCGATCTCCTTGCGCACGATGGCCAGTTGCATGAGAAACTGCTGCTTCCGCGCCTCCAGCGCCGGAAGGAAGCGCTGGTACATGGCCAGCTTCTGCTTCTGGGTTCGCAGAGATACTTTATTCAGCTTGATCCGTTCAGCCATGCTTACACACCGCCTGTCCGGTTACTTGTGCGGCCAGTACTTGTCGATGAACTCCTGCTTGATCTCCACTTCGTCCGGCCGGAAACATTCGGCCAGGGTCTTCCATCCCAGGTCGAGCGCTTCGTCGAGGCCCATGTCCACCCGCAGGTCCATGAAGCGGTCGTAGAAGAGCTTGCCGTACTTGAGGTAGCGCTCGTCGTCGGCCGTCTTGTCGAACCCCATGGCCAGTTTCTGCTCCACCTCGCGGCTGCGGGCGAAAAGGCGGATCATGCTGTTCATGATGTAGCCGTGGTCGGGCCGGGTCACCTTGCCGATCACCAGCTGCTTGAGTCGCGAGAGCGAACCGAAGGGTTCGATGACCCCCTCCCGCAGGTAGAACTGGCCTTCGGTGATATACCCGGTGTTGTCGGGAACCGGGTGGGTGACGTCGTCGCCGGGCATACTGGTCACGGCCAGGATGGTGATACTGCCGGCCCCCTCGAAGTCGACGGCCTTCTCGTAGCGTGAGGCCAGGTCGCTGTAGAGCGATCCCGGGTAGCCGAGGTTCGAGGGGACCTGGTCCATGGAGATGGCGATCTCCTTCATGGCGTCGGCAAAGGCGGTCATGTCCGTCAGCAGGACCAGCACCCGCTTGCCCTGCACTCCGAACTGCTCGGCCACGGCCAGCGCCATGTCCGGTACCAGCAGCCTCTCCACGACGGGATCGGACGCCGTGTGCACGAACATGATGGTCCGTGAGAGCACGCCGGCCTCCTCGAAGGAGTTGCGGAACTTCAGATATTCGTCGTATTTCAGGCCGATACCCCCCAGGATGACCACGTCGGCGTTGGCCCGCATGCCGATACGGGCGAGCAACTCGTTGTAAGGCTCGCCGGCCGCGGCGAAGATAGGGCAGTTTCTGGCTCTCGACCAGTGGATTGAACACGTCCACCATGGGCACGCGTGTCTCGATGAACCCCCTGGGGATGACGCGCCTGACGGGGTTGACGGACGGGCCGCCGATGCTGATACGGGGCAACGTCTTCAGGCCGGGCCCATTGTCTATGGGGTCCCCGGAACCGTTGAATATCCTGCCCAGCAACGCGTCGCCAAACGCCACTTGCATGGGGTGTCCAAGGAATCGGACGGTGTCGCCGGTGGAGACGCCGCGTGTCCCGCGAACACCTGCAGAAAGACGTCGTCGCCCTGCAGGCGGATGACCTGGGCCAGGGATACGCCGCTACGGCTCTTGACTGTCGCCAGTTCACCGTAACTGACGCCCGAGGCCGGTACCGCGATGATATCCCCCTGGACGCGGACGATGCGAGTATGTTCGATGATCATGAGTGCACCGCTCCTTTCACTTCAAGGATGGCCTCAATCTCTGATCGATACTGCCGGTAGGCCTCTTCTCCGAAAGGACAATACTTCAACTGGAAGAAGAGGTTCTGCAGATGAGACATCCGCTCCTTGGCCTCTTCTTTGGACTCGAACCGGAAAGTGTGGTGCACCATGTCCATGAGCAGCAGGAAATCGGAGACCTGCCGCTCCAGCGACGTTGCCTGGTCGACGTCGTCGAAGGAGTCCTGCTGCATGCAGACGGCGTCGATGATCTCCGATTTCAGGTAGAGCACCAGGTCGTCGAGGCCGATCCCCTCTTCCCCGACCACCAGCATCATCTGGTGGATCTCGTTACCCTTGAAGATCAGCTCGTGGGTCTCCTTGACCAGGTCGACCCAGTTTTCGTGCCGCGTGTTCAGTGACGCCTGCATCTGGTCCAGGTAGAGGCTCCAGGAGATCAGAGGGTCGATGGCCGGGTAGCGGCGCTGGTCGGACCGGGCCCGGGAAAGCCCGTGGAAGGCGCCTACGACCTTCAGCGTGTTCTGGGTCACCGGTTCTTCGAAGTTCCCGCCCGCCGGCGAGACCGTTCCGATCATGGTCAGCGAACCGGTGTTGTAGTTGAAGAGGCGCACCTTGCCGGCGCGTTCGTAAACCGCGGCGATACGGCTCTCCAGGTAGGCCGGGAAGGCCTCCTCACCCGGGATCTCCTCCATCCTGGCCGAGGACTCGCGCAGCGCCTGCGCCCATCGCGAGGTGCTGTCGGCCAGCAGCAGGACCTTCAGGCCGAGCTGCCGGTAATATTCACCCAGGGTCACACCGGTGTAGATCGAAGCCTCGCGGGCCGCCACGGGCATGGACGAAGTGTTGCAGATGATGATGGTCCGGTCCATGAGGGACTTGCCGGTCTTGGGGTCTTCCAGTTCCGGGAATTCCCGGATGGTCTCCACGACCTCGCCGGCCCGCTCGCCGCAGGCGACGACGATGACGATATCCGTCTGGGCGAAACGCGACATGATCTGCTGCAGGACGGTCTTGCCGGCGCCGAAGGGCCCGGGGATACAGGCCGTCCCGCCCTCGGCCACGGGAAACAGGATATCGATAAGGCGGGTCTGGGTCAGCAGCTGCGTGTCCGGGAGCAGGCGTTCCTCGTAAGCTCGCATAGGCCGCTTCACGGGCCATTCCTGCTTCAGGGTGACCTTCACTTCCTGTGCCGTGTGCGACTGCGACATGCTCGCATCGACACTCCCGAGAACGGCGATGGTGTCATTGACCGTATACTGCCCCCGGGGCATGATCTCTTTTACTTCCCAGGTACCCAGGAGCTTCAAGGGCACCATGATGGGGTGAGGAAAGATGCCCTCCGTGACCTGGCCGAGAAAATGGCCGGCCCGGACTTGCGTCCCTGGCTCTACCTCCGGCATGAAATCCCAGGACTTTTCCTGGTCCAGGGAGGGAAGGTACTGCCCCCTTCTCAGGAAGAACCCCTGGTCGTTCTCCAACTCATTGAGGGGGTTCTGCAGGCCGTCGAATATCTTGCCCAGCATGCCGGGGCCCAGCGTCACCGAGAGCAGTTCGCCGGAGAACTCGGCCTCGTCACCTACCTTCAACCCCGTCGTGCTCTCGAAAACCTGAAGGTCGATCTGGCGTCCACGGATCCGGATGACCTCCGACTTCAAAGGGACGCCATCACAAGTCACATAGGCGACCTCGTTCTGCAGGACTTCCCAGCCTTCATCCACCTCGCAGGTGATGAGAGGGCCGTTTACCGCCACGACTCTGCCACGTGTGGAATTGCTCACATCGTACCTCCATGCCATAAATAAGCTTCTACGTCAAAATCTTCATTGATTCTCTCCCAGCGAGAGTAGATCGCTGAACGGGAGATATAGGCCAGGAGGGCGTCGATGGAGAAGCCGAAGACGCCCTCGAAAAGATAGATCTGCCGCAAGCGCTCTTCGTCAAGGTAGCGCTCCGCCTCAAGTGGGCTCCTCTGGGCCTTGATCTGGGTAATGAAGTTGGAGAAATCCCGGGGGCGCATGGCTTTCATGATGGCATGATCGTCCAGGTTCACGCCTTTATCACGGGCCCGCACAGCCGTAAGGCTGGAACGCAGTTCGATCTCCCAGGTCAGGTAATCGATTAGAAACCGGCACCCGAAACGTTCCGCGGTGTTAAGGGCATAAGTGTAATACAGCTCCCAGAGCCGGTCGTAGGGATACGCCGGGTGAACGCCGCGTTCCTTTTCTTCGTTGAACACCCTGATAAAATCGGGGAGTTCCCTGGCACTTGTCATCTCCTCCCTGCCCAGCAGCCCTCCTTCCAGAAATAGGTCTCTGCCCTGGTCCATCTGCTCCCAGTTGAAGGCGTCGACGGAATGGAGGTGGGCAAAAGCCAGTTCGAGATGCTCGGGAAGGATGTTTCTCTTGACCATGGCGGATATCTCGCCGAACTCGAGCGGCATATTGTCCCCCAACGCCGCCGGCAGAGGGGGAAGCAAGGTCATAAGGAAATAGTACTGGCCCATATTCGCCCGCGATCCTTAATGAGCGAAGAAGTGCTCGCGGAAACGCGGCGAGCAGAAGTTGCCGAAGGCTTCCACCAGGCCTGAACTGAAGTTCAGGTAGGCGCCCTTGCGCTTAGCGCTTATGTGGAAACCGAAGGTCACCCCGTCAGCGAAGTTGACCACCAGTTCCCTATTGTCCACCTTGTCCCTGAATTTCTCGATAAACCAGGCCTCCAGCTCGGCCTGCTTCTGTTCAGGCAGCAGCATCTCGATCTGCTGCTCCCGAGCCCCGTTCTTGAGAAACTCCTCAAGGACCAACTCGATCATGCTCTGGAGGAAAGCCGTGTCGTTCATGGCTTCCTTGACCTCCCAGTTCACGACGGGGATCACCACCGCGGCTTCCAGCTTCTCCTGTACCGTGATGATGAAATCCCGGGCAGCCGTGTCCATGTCGACATTGAGTTGTTTCAGGGTGTTCTCGGCCTGCGCCCTGGCGTCGGCCTTCATCTTTTCCGCGGCGGCTTCCGCTTCCGCCACGATGGCAGCCGCCTGTTCCTCGGCGCCGCGGACGATCTCGTCCGCCTCGGCCTTGGCCGGTGCCAATACCTTCTCATTGAGTTCCTGCGTGATGTCGCCCAGCGTCTTTACCATGTTCATCTCCTAGTGTCACGATTTCTACATCACTTACTACGTAGAAGAACTGTTTCCCCCCGCAACTCGAAGGGCGGGGGTGCCGCAATTCGCAAGACGATTGTCAAGGCCCGCGGCTTCCTGCGAAGCCGGGCAAGTCCTGCTAAAGCCGTCGCGATTATACATCAAGGAGCATGGTATTTCAAATAGATTCCCCTATCGCGTGGAATAATGGAGAGCTTTAGACGGCGAGGAGCCTGGGGTCGTTGATAACAGCCCCGCCCCGCTGGTGTCGGCGGCGGAAGCCGGCCAGGTCGGTGAAGGCCTCCAGGCGGGTGGCGACTCCCGCCTTCCCGGTCTGCTCGTCGATCACCAGCGATATCACCGGGATGCCCTGGTCGCGTGAGACCAGTGGCAAAATGCCCTTGGCGATGGTCTCGGGCATGCAGGTAAAGGGCAACAAGTGCACCACCCCGTCAAATCCCGACCGTTTGTAAAGCACGGTGTGGCCGATGCTGTGGACGCCCTCCCCTCCCACGCTGTGGGTGAGATAGGGCCGGGCGGCTTCTTCGGACTCGTGGGAAGTATGCCCCAGCACCGGATTCTTGCCCGAAGGGCGGAGCCAGTCGGTGAGGTAGACGCTCCGTTCGACGTAGGCGCCCAGGTCTCCCAGCTGCTCCTCCACCTGGAGGTTGAAGAAAGGGTCCAGCACCAGGTAGAACTCACCCACTATGCCGATGCGCACCGGTTCGATCTCCTTGCGCGGCACCGAGGTCAGCACCTCCATGGCTTCCGTCTTGGCCCTCTCCAGGTCGGCGAAGGTGCCGCAGTCGCCCACCATTTTTGTGGCCTTGCGCAGGGCCTTGGAAGTCGCCCCTTTCTCCTTGTCGTAGCATCTCTGGTGGAGGGACTGCTGCTCCACATGGTCGAGGAGGTAGGCCTTGTGCATGGCGAAACGGATAGCCATCGCCAGGGACTTCCACGACTTGCCCTGTTTCAGCATCCTGATATTTGACACCAGTTCCCCCAGCTTGTCCAGGTGAAACTCCAGGGGGACCATGGTGGCTTCGTAACCGGCCTCCTCGAGGACGCGCCGGTGCGTCTCGGCGTAAAAACCGAAGCGGCAGGGGCCTTTTCCCGCGATCATGACCAGGGTGTCGGCGCCCTTCTCCATCGCCTCGATGTAGTTGCCCAGGGTGGTCTTCAAGGGGACGCAGGCGAATTCCGGGCAATGGCGCGAGCCCAGTTCCAGGGTGCGCTGGGAAGAAGGCGGGGGAAGGATGTATTCTACCCCGACTTCGTCGAAGATGCTCGACATCAATACTTCTATGCTGCCCATGTGGGGCCAGGAAATGATCATGCCGGTACCGCTTCCTTTTCGCGCTCCTGCGAATGGCCGCGTTCCGTCTTCTTGCGCTTGCGCCGCAGCATGTCGGTGAAAGCCTCGATGCGTGTGATCAGGCCGGCCTCCCCGGTGTGCTCGTCGATGACCAGGGTGAGCATGGGGGTGTTGCCCAATCGCCGGCGCTCCTGCTCACAGAGGATGTGCATCATGGAGTCGGGCCCGCAGGCGAAGGAGATGATAAAGATGATGCCGTCGGCCATGCCGTGGCTGACCACGGCCAGCAGCGCTCCCACCAGCTCCCGCTCATAGCTCCAGTAGATCTGCTTGGGCAGCTTGGCCAGCTCTTCCTCCCGCCATTCCTCGGGTACCATGTCCTGTGTGATGATGTCGGCGTCCATGTCCTTGAGCCGCTCCAGGAGCGACATGGTGGTGAAGGTGTCGAAGACGTTGTAGTGGTGGCCCATTACCGCGATGCGCAGCTTGCGGCCTTCCGAAAGCCGGCTGCCGTTCTGGTCACTCATGGCCATGGTGGGCTCCCACCCGTCCGCCAGCTTGTCCTGGTAGTCACGGTGATGGCTCCAGGCCCGCAGCCCCGCCCTGAAAATGCGGAAGGGGTTTTTTGTGAAAAGGCTGCCGATATTGTAGACGGCCTTGTAGTTGCTCCAGAGGCTCTCGTGAAAGTCGATGGTGGGCGAGAGTATGGGGGGCATGTCGTCCGCCGCTGCCCGCACCAGGTCGGGAAGGCCCAGCATTTTGGGGCAGGTATGGGTCTTCCTCTTCAGGCTGACCACGCGGGGGATGAACAGCGCGTCCACCTTGTCCTTGAGGTACAGGGCATGGCCGTAGAACACCTTGACCGGGAGGCAACTGTCATTCTCGGCCTTGCTGACCCCGGCGGAGAGGATGGCGCGGGTGGTCATGCCCGACTCCACAACTTCCGCCCCCAGTTCCTCTAGAAAGGACTTCCACAGGGGGAAGTACTTGTAGTAGAGGAGGCCCGAGGGCACCCCGATGACCCGTAGTTCTTTTTTATCGACCATAAGCCCTACGCAGCTCCCGCCTTGGCTATGACCAGGTCGACCGCGTCCCGGACCGTCTTGATCTGCGCCGCCTCGTCGTCTGAGACCTTGAAGTTGTAAGCCCTCTCCATCTGCAGCAGCAACTCGACCAGGTCGAGGGAGTCGGCGTCCAGGTCTTCTTTGAAAAGGGAGTCTTCGCTTATATCCGCTTCATTCAATTCCAAGGTGTCCGCGAGAGCTTTTTTCACTCTCTCCAGCACCGTTTGCCTGTCCAAAAATGCCTCCAGTTCTTTGAGGGCTATCCGCCTCTGGTTCCATCAGGCTTTATACCCAAATACGATGGTATCATACCATAACGCGAATCTGGCGCTTTAACCGCTTCCCCTCAGGCCGGGGTCATCATGCCGTGATCGGCCTCGATGCCTTCCCTGTGCATGAGATAGCGGACCAGAGCGAATGAAGCCATGCCGAAGATGGACAGGCTGGAACAGATCCCGCCGATGATCCAGCCGCGCCGTTTCTTCCTGGTATCGTGCGCCAGCCCCATCACCAGGTCGTCACTGCCAAGGGCCTGCCCCAGGTTCCTGATCTCGATGATCAGCCGCGGTGGGGGCTCCACCGGGTGCAGGGTTTTCTTGATCATCTTCACGGTCCGCAGGTATCCGGACTTGCTCTGAGCCCTGCTGCGCGAACGCGAGCGTCCGGGCCTTTCTTTTCTCCCGCTTTTCAATTGCTCTCCCCTCCTTCCGAGCCGTGCATCAGGCGATGGACGCTGGCCAGGCTGCGATGCACCAGCACCTTGACGGCTCCCGGGCTCTTGCCCACCACTTCGGCGATCTCCTTGTGCTTCATCCCTTCCGCGAAACGGAGGATCAATACCTGCTGTTTCTCCGGCGGCAGGCAACTCACCGCGAGCTTGACCCTTTCCCTGTCCTCCTCGCGTTCGAGGTTCTCTCCGGGCAGCTCATCGGTGGAGGCCATCTCCTTCCAGTCATCCAGGTCGACCCACTGACGGCCCGCGTGGTCGCGATACCAGTTTGCCACCATGTTGTGGGCAATGCGAAGCAGCCAGGCCGAAAAGGACACTCCCTGATATTCGTAGCGGTCCAGGTGAATGAAAGCCTGGAGAAAGACGTTGCTGGTGAGGTCCTCCGCCTCTTCCACGCTGCCCACCCGGTAATAGATGTAGGTGTAGACCTTCTTGAGGTACTTGCTGTAAAGCTTGTCGAAGGCCTCATGGTCCTGCTTGGCGTGCTTGACCAGGTCACGGTCTTCGTGTTCCATGCCGCCATGACCGTGGCCGCTGGTTTTTCCCTCGCCGTTCCCATTGCCTTCATCGGCAGTATCCTTCCCTGGCCTGCTTCTCCTGTTTCTTTTCCTTACTCACAATATCTCTCAATCCCCCTCATCGCTTATCAATCCTTAAACACGGACCCGCGCGAATCAGTTACAGAATCGGTCAAATGGGCTTTATCAATACAGCGGGATTAATAGTATTATAATGGTTGATAGAGATATTTCCAGAAGAAACAGGAGGTCCGAGGAGTTGGCCAACGTACCCCGCAGCTATTGCCCGTTCCGCTCGTCCCAGACTCCGGGCACCCTCTCTTTCTGCAACGACGAGTGCGCGCTGTACATCAAGAACAGCAAACTGCCTCCCCAGAAGAGCTGCGCCTTCTCCCTGATGGGGGTGCAGGCGTTGCAGAAGATCATCATCGCCCAGCAGAAGAGCGAGCCCGCCGCTGCCCCACCCGTCCCGCCCCGTTCGCCCGGCGATCAGGAAGAGAAAGCCTGAGGATGGCAGCCGGGAAAGGTGGCTTCAAGGAGATCTATCCCAGGCCCGAAGGGGACCTGCCGTTCCATATGGCCGTGATCATGGACGGCAACGGGCGGTGGGCGAGCAAGCGGGGGTGGCCTCGCATCGCTGGGCACAAGGCCGGTGAGATCTCCATCACCGAGGTCATCCGGGTGGGCTCGGACTGGGGGCTTGGAGTCATGACCCTCTTCGCGTTCTCCACCGAGAACTGGAACCGCCCCAAGAACGAGGTGGACTTCCTCATGGCTTTCAACCGCAACCTGCTGCGCAAGCGCATAGACGAGTTCCACGCCCGCAACATCCGCATCCGCCACTACGGTCGGCGCGTGCCCATACCCGAATCAACCATCAAGGAGATAGACCGCGCCTGTGAAGTGACCAGCGGCAACACGGGCATGGCCCTTAACGTGGCCCTCAACTACGGCGGGCGGGCCGAGGTGGTCGACGGAGCGGTGCGCATGGGCGAGGCCTTGCGTTCGGGCAGCGTCTCGCGTGAGGATCTTGATACGGAGACATTCAACCGTTTTCTGTATGGAGCTGGTGATATCCCGGACCCGGACATTCTCATACGCCCGGCCGGCGAGGTGCGCACCAGCAATTATCTTCTCTACGAGTCGGCCCACACCGAACTCTATTTCACCGACACGCTCTGGCCCGATTTCCGCGCCGCCGACCTGGCCAAGGCGATAATCTACTACCAGGGCAGAAAAAGAAGGGTGGGGGACGTTTAAGACCTTCAAGGACGATGCCATAGTCATCCGCCGATATAAGCTGGCCGAGTCGGACCGCATCATCGTCATGCTCACCGAAAACCACGGCATCGTCAGGGCCGTCGCCAAGGGAGTGCGACGCACCACCAGCAAGTTCGGGGCGCGCCTCGATCCCTTCGTTCACGCCATGATTCTGTTTCACCAGGGGCGGCAGCTGGACACGGTCTCCCAGGCCGAGATCGTCGATGCCCACTCGCCGTTGCGTGAGGACTATCTCAAGTTCGTCTACGGTTCCGTCATGCTGGAGATGGCCTGGCGCTCTCTCCACGAGGACCAGCAAGTCCCCCGCCTTTTCGAAGCCCTGGAAAAGTCCCTGCGCAGCCTGGAAAAAGACACCTGCGACAACGCCCTGCTGCTGGCCGCCTTCGAGCTCAAAGTCTGCAGCCTCGTTGGGTACCGGCCCCGGCTGTTAGAGTGTGCGCGCTGTGGCAAGGCGCTGTCCGGGCCTTCCGGCCACTTGAGCCTGGAGAGCGGCGGCGCGGTCTGTGAGGCATGCCGCGGCCTGGCGGGAAATACGCGGCCCATCGCCTCGGAATCGCTGGCACTGGCCCAGCGCCTGCTGCTGGAGTCCATGCAGGAGATCGCCTCCATCCAGGCCCCCCGGCCCCATGTCCGGGAAACCCTGAGGCTCTCCTTCGACTTCACCGAGCACCACCTGGAGCGCGGTTTGAAATCCCATGCCGTCGTGCTGCAGCAACTCTCCAGGGAATCCCAGTAAACCAGCCTCTGAAATGCCCGTAATGGTTATATTTGCAGGGTGTTACTTTGCCCTTTCATATTGACAACTCTACTACCGTGGAGGTATATTAGAGATGGTCCCAAGTGGCTGGAAGAGCCGGAGAGTTAGGACCCGAAGCCAGGTCCCGAGGGCGAAAGCCGAAAGGAAGAGGCAGAGGGTAAGAGTTAGTCGGCAAGAAGGTTACTTGGGATCACTTTTTGCGTTTTTTAGCGCCAGTCGTACCTGGACAGGTACTCCTGGAGGATACTGGAGGCGGCAGAAGTGCCGATGCGGTTGGCGCCGGCCTCCAGCATGAGCAGGACGTCGGAGAGTGTCCTTATTCCCCCCGCGGCCTTTACCCCGAAGCCGGGTCCCACCGTCTCCCTCAGGAGGCGCACGTCCTCAATCCTGGCACCGTAAGGCCCCAGGCCCGTGGACGTCTTGACGAAATCGGCGCCGGCCTCCTGCGCCAGGGTCGCGGCGGCCTTGATCTCTTCCCGACCCAGGTAGCAGGTCTCCAGGATGACCTTGACGATGACGTGCCCCTCGCCTTTGCCCGCGTCGTAGCGGCGCGCCAGGTGTACCACCTCCCCGATCTCGGCCTTTGCCTGTTCGTAGCGGCGCGATTTGAGGGCGCTGATGTTGATGACCATGTCGATCTCCTGCGCCCCCTGCTGCAGGGCATACACCGTCTCCGCCTTCTTGGAGTCTCCTCCGCCATAGCCGAAGGGGAACCCTACCACGCCTCCCAGCTTCACCCCGCTGCCCTTGAGCTCGAGGCGGGCGAAGGGCAGGTAATACAAGGGCACGCAGACGCAGCGAAATCCTCCGTCCAGTGTTTCTTTCAGAAAATCGAGGTATTCCTTCTCGGACGCTTCCGGCCGCAGAAGGGTGGCGTCGATGATCTGGGTGAGATGACCGGGCGTGGGCAGGATCTGTTTCAAATCCATGTGTGACCCTTTCTTTAATTAAGCGCTTACGATCAGGTAGCCCAGGGAGAGGTAGACGAGGATGCTGATGATGTCCATGATGGTGGCCAGGAGAGGTTCGGAGGCGTGGGCCGGGTCGCCACCCAGCCTGACCAGCACCATCGGCAGGGACGTGCCGATGCAGGCGGCCAGAAAGACGGTTGCCAGGCAGGATATGCCGACGGCCCAGGCGATCTGCGCGTCTCCCTGCAACAGCAGGGCAAAAAGAGCGAAGAACAGGCCCGAGAGCGACCCCAGTACCAGGCCCACCCCCATCTCCTTGAAAAGGACGCGGGAATAGGAAATGGAGTGCGCGTCGCCGGAGAGGACGTCGTGGATGACGTGGGTGGAACTGAGGACCGAGGCGGTCCCACCCAGAAACATCACGCCCGGCAGGAAGACGACCAGCATGACGTTGTCCCGCAGGAAATCCGAGTTGGACTTGAGTATCCACCCCGCCAGCAGCAGCTCAAGGCAGAGAGTTACCGCAAGCCAGGGCAGCCTTCCCTTGAAACTGGCGAAGATGGGGCGGCGTTCCTTCTCTTCTTCCCGCTCCCAGCTTCCGGCCAGGCTGTAAAGGTCTTCTTTGGCTTCCTCTTCGATGATCTCCATGGCGTCGTCTACGGTGACGATGCCCAGGAGCCTCCCCCGCCGGTCCACCACCGGCAATGCCAGCAGGTCGTAGCGGTCTATCAGCTGCGCCACCTGCTCCTGGTCGGCGTCGGGGTTGACGGAAATGAGATCGGTCCGCATTATGTCGGCGACGGGGCGATCGGGGTCTGCGACGATAAGCTCGCGTAGTGACACCACCCCGGAGAGGCGCTCCCCGGAGCCCTGGAAGTAGAGGTAATAGACCATCTCTATCTCCTCGGGAACCATCCGCAGCTCCTCCAGCACCTGTCCCACCGTGAGGTTCTCCGAGAACCTCACCACGTTGGGCGTCATCAGCCCGCCCGCCGTCTCCCGGCCATGCGCCAGGAGAAGACGGAGAGAGGCGGAGAGCTCCAGCTCCATGCGGGCCAGCAGGTCCTCCCGGCCTGCCTCCGGCAGCTTCGAGAGGAGGTCTACGGCGTCGTCCGGGGACATCTCCAGGATGATGGACAGCGCCAGCTGAGGATTGAGCCCCTGCACCACCTCCACCTGGTCTTCTTCGGACATCTCCTCCAGTGCTTCGGATGACTCCTCGACGTCCCAGGTCTGGAATATCTTGATGCGGTCGTCGCGGTCCAGTTCCTCCACCACGTCCGCCGCGTCGGCGGGGTGCAGAGTGTCCAGCAGCGCCACGGCGACGCCTACTTTTTCTTCGCGCAGGAGGTCGCGTACGGTCTTGACTATGACTTCGTTACGTTCTTCCATAAAGAAGATTATACGGGGAAACGAAAATTGGGGTCAGACCCCTTCTCCACTTTCTCGGAAAACGGCTGGAACAACTGGCCGGCCCGGGAGAAAGTGGAGAAGGGGTCTGACCCCAATTTTCGTTAAAGGCCGAGGCGGGTGATGGAGCTGGGCCGTCTGGTCCAGTCCTTCTCCACCTTGACGTGGAGTTCAAGGAAGACGTGTTCTCCCAGCAGGGGCTCGATCTCGGCCCGCGCCTTGCTGCCCACTTCCCGCAGCATCCTGCCGCCCTTGCCGATGATGATGCCTTTCTGCGAATCACGCTCCACGAAGATGACCGCCCGGATATCCATGATATCGGAGTTCTCACGCTTCTCCATCTCCTCAACCATCACGGCTACGCTGTGCGGCACTTCTTCCTGGGTCAGGCGGATGATCTTCTCCCTTATCAGTTCCGCCACTATGAAAGAGGCGGGCTGGTCGGTGACCACATCGTCGGGGTAATAACGCGGCCCTTCCGGCATCATGCCGGTTATCTCGGCGATGAGGGCATGGACGTTCTCGCCGGTGCGGGCCGAGACCGGGATGACCGTACGGAAATCGCCCAGCCTCTCCGCCACCGACATCTGGGCCTCGACCTGTTCGCCACTGAGCTTGTCGATCTTGTTGAGGATCACCACCACCGGCGTCTTCAGGCCGGCCAGCTCTCCGGCGATGTAGAGGTCGCCACGGCCGATGGTCTGGGTCCCGTCCAGCACCAGGAGGGTTACGTCCACGTCGGAGAAGGTCTCCTTGACCTGTTTGTTCATCCGCTCGCCCAGGGCGCTCTTCGGCTTGTGGAAGCCCGGCGTGTCGATGAAGACTACCTGTGCCTCATCGGTGTTGACTACGCAGCGGATGCGATTTCGCGTGGTCTGCGGCTTGTTGGAGATGATGGCCACCTTCTGGTGGGCAAGGTTGTTCAACAGAGTCGATTTGCCCACGTTAGGCCTGCCCACGATACCTACGAAACCCGACCGGAATCCCGCTTCTTCGTCCATGATCACTCCTTATAACTGGGAGAAACGGTGCATGTTCACGTTGACCAGCAAAGCGATGGCCATGAGGCTGACAATTAGATTACTCCCTCCGTAACTGATGAATGGTAAGGGGATGCCGGTGATGGGCATGATGCCGATGGCCATGCCGATGTTGATCACCATCTGGAAAGCGAACATGGTGATGACCCCCATGGCGATGTAGGTGCCGTAGAGGTCGCGGGAGTTGTTGGCCACCATCAGGCAGCGCCAGAGCAGGAAGCAGAAGCCGGCGATGAGGATCAGTGCGCCGATCAGCCCGAGCTCCTCGCCGATGACCGAGAAGATGAAGTCGGTGTGGTGCTCGGGAGTGAAGTTCAAGGTGGTCTGGGTGCCCTTGGTGAAGCCCTTGCCCATTAATTGCCCGGAACCGATGGCTATCTTGGACTGCACCAGCTGGTACCCGGAAGCGCTGGTGTCGGAACCCTGGTTGAAGAAGGCGAAGAGCCGGCTCACCTGGTATTCCTTGAAAACGCCTACCCAGATGCCGATACCGAAAGCCACTACACCCGCGCCGATAAGGCCGAACCAGTAGCGCAGGCGCGTCCCGGCCAGGAAAAGCAGGGAGAGTAGGATGGCCGCGATGACCAGCGAGGTGCCCAGGTCGGGTTGGACGAAGATGAGCAGCATGACCGGGAGGGTCCAGAGCACCGGTACGACAAAGCTGCGTAGAGATTCCGGCTCACTCTTGTTCTCCGACAGGGTATTGGCCAGCACCAGCACCATCACCAGCTTGGCGTATTCGGAAGGCTGGTAATTCATTATTCCAAGAATCGAAATCCAGCGGCTGCTTCCCCCGATCTCGCCCATAAAAAGTACGAGAAGAAGGGAGAAGGAGAATAAAACCGTAGATGAAAGGGGATGCGACTTTAAGGCGCCGGTAGTCGAAGCTGACCAGCCCGACGCTGAGCACCAGGCCGAGAATGAGGGAGACCACCTGCTTGATGACGTACTGCGAGGGGTTTATGTAGTTGTTAGTGGCGCTGTATATCATCAGGATGCCATAGCCTACCAGGAAGAGGGCGATGCCCGGCAGGAGCGTGTCCATGTGGCGTACCGGACCCACGTCGAACCGCTTGATGATCTCCTGGCTCTGCTTGCGCTCCGTGACCTTGGGCATCAGAACCCGGCCGAGGCGTTCGGGCATCAGAACATCACTTCTTTCATATTCAACCCCTAGTCACCGGTGGAAGGCGACAGCGGCGAGAAGGGCAGGCCGTAGATGTATTCCAGGATGCGGCGGGCTACCGGCGCCGCCACGGTTCCGCCGTGGCCGCCGTGCTCGATCATGACTACGATGACGTACTGGGGATTGTCGGCGGGGGCGTAACATGCGAACCATGCTGTCGGTGATTTGTCGATACCCATCTCAGCCGTGCCGGTCTTGCCGGCCACCGGTATGCCGTCGATCGGGAAGCCGGCAAAGGTGCTGGCCGCGGTGCCCTTGCCCCGCACCACGCCCTCCAGGCCCGCCCTGACTACGTCTATGTTGGCGACGTCCACCGATATGCCCAGAGGATTGTTGGTGTTGGTGAGGTCACCTATCTTCTCCTGTTGTATGACCTGTTTGCTCACGCCGTCCCACGAGAATATCTCCTTGCCTACGTGGGGCCGGTAGAACGGCCCGCGGTTGGCGATGGCCGCGAAGACGTTGGCCAGCTGCAGGGGGGTGACCAGGATGTCACCCTGCCCGATGGCCATACTCACCGTATCTCCCGGGTTCCACTGCTGGTATTCCGGGTTGTTTTTGTTGAACTCCCGCTTCCACTGCGGAGTGGGGACCCTCCCCTCGAACTCGTTGGGCAGGTCGATGCCGGTCTTGGAACCCAGGCCGGCCAGGCGAGCGTAGTCCTGCAGGATATTCCTCCATTCCCCGCCACCACCGGAAGAATCGCCAGTAGGCTTGGACTGGCGATAAAGGTCGTATCCCAAGGTGTAAAAGACGATGTCACACGACTGGACGATGCCGTTGACCAGGTCGATACGGCCATGCTGTCCCCAACAGTACTTCTTGTAGTCCGCGAACTCGCCCTCGCTGAAGACGTTGTTGCAGTAGAAAGGGGAATACGCCGTATACCCGAGATCCTGCATGGCGGCCATGGCGGTGATGGGCTTGAAGGTGGAGCCCGGCGGATACTGGCCCACCATGGCCCGGTTGTTCAGGGGGTAGTTCTTGGCGGGGTCGTTCAGCTCCTCCCACTTTTTCTCGTCAATGCCACCGACGAACTCGGAGAGGTTGAAGGTGGGCTCGGAAGCCATGGCCAGCACCTCGCCGTTGCGCGGGTCCAGCACCACCACCGCCCCCGCCGTCGCCGGGTAGTTATGCCCTCTCTCCTTGTCGTAAAAGCCCTGGGCCAGCTGCATGCCGGCCTGGAGGCTCTCCTCCGTAACCTGCTGCAGGTTGCGGTCGATGGTGAGCATCAGGGTGTTGCCCGCCTTCTCGGGCTCGCTGAGGTATTCAAGCTCACGAAGTGGCTTGCCCTTGGCGTTGACCTCGACGCACTGAACGCCGTTTATTCCTCTCAAGGTGTCTTCGTAATAAGCCTCTACGCCAGAAGTGCCCACGATATCCCCCGACTTGTAGCCCTTCTCCTCCAAGGCCCCCAGTTGCTCCTGGCTGATCTCCCCCAGGTAACCGAGGACATGGGCGGCCCGTGTTTCCTCCCCGAGGGGGTAGTCACGCACCGGCAGCTCCTTCGCCTGCACCCAGGGATAGTCCTGCTGGCGCTCGGCGATATAGAACCAGACTTCCGGCGCGATGTCCTTTTTGATCAGCACCGGCTCGTGCTGCGGGACCTGATCCCCCTCCAGCTTTGAGGTTATCTCCTCCGATTCCATGTCCAGCATGAGGGCCAGTTCGGCCACCTTCTGCTCCCTGTCCTCCAGCTTCCTGTAGTCGTCCGGGACTATGAAGATGGAGAGGGCCAGACGGTTTACCACCATCTTGGTTCCGTTGCGGTCTAGTATGTATCCCCGCTGCGCCTCGATGGCGACTTCCCGGATGCGGTTGCCCGAGGCCAGAGCCTCGTATTTCTGTCCCTGCACGATCTGCAGGAGCCACAGGCGCACCACCAGGATACCGATGAGCAGGGCGAAGAAGAAGACGAAGATGGTGAACCGGTGCACCATGCCGCCCTTCTGTTGTGGACCTACCGCCATCTCATCCTTCCTTCCTCTGACCTTTCACCTTTGACGGCCCCGGGGCCGCCGGAGTTCATACTATTTGAACAGCATAACTTCTTCTTCGTGCTGTACCAGCCTTCTGACAACGGGATAGGCCACCAGGGTGACCAGGGTGTTGTAGACGGCCGCGCCGGCTATGACCTCGAACTTGAAGGTCGGACGCCCCCCCCACCCCACCGTGACCCAGGCCGCGAACTTGAGAAGCTCGTTGGCGATAGTGAAGAAGAAGACGATGATCATGGGGAGGAAGACCGAGGTCGAGGTTATACGGTTCTGCAACTCGCCGGCGAAGAAACCGGCCAAGGTCTTGGTAAGCGCCGACACCCCCATGAAGCCAGTGGTGAAGACGTCCTCCATGAGGCCGCCCCAGAAGCCGAAGACCGCGCCACGGGTGGGGCCTTCGTAGAGGGCCAGGCATACCGTCACCACCAGGATGAAGTCGGGTTTGACCCCTCCCACATTGACCTCCTGGGCCAGTGCTACCTGGAGGAGGATGGTTACTACAAGAAGTACGAGATAAGCCAGCCGTTTGTGCACGCCGCTACTCCTGGATCTGCAAGGGGTCTCCGGAGGGAACGGGAGAGAGCACCACCATGACCCGGTCCAGGCGGGACATGTTGGCCAGGGGAGCTATGCTGATACCGCGGGAGAGGTCCGTCTTGACCTCGCTGATCTCCTTGATGCGCCCAAGGGGGATGCCCGGTGGGCAGGTCCCTCCCATACCCGAAGTGACCACCATGTAATCGGTTTCCACCACCGCATCCTGGTTGATGAGCTCCAGCTTGACGGAACCGCCGCCTTCGCCCTTGATCAACCCCATCTCGGTCTGGATCTCCTCCAGTTTGGCTCCTATGGAGCTCTGCTTGTCGGTGATAAGCAGCACCATGGAGGTGTGGGCAGTGGTTTCGATCACCCGTCCTACAAGGTAGCCGTTCTCGTCCAGCACGGCCATGTATTTCTGCACGCCATCGTCGTATCCGGCGGAGATCTCTCGCGTCTCCTTCCAGTTGTCGGGGCTGGAGCCGATGACCTCCGTCACCAGTACGTCCCAGTTTTTATTGGCGTCCTTGACCTTGATAAAACTGCGCAGTTCCTCGTTCTCGCGCTTCATCTGGTCGTAATCGAGCATCTGGTCCTGGAGGTCGATGTTCTCCTCTGCCAGTTCGTCCCTCTCCTCGACGGCGTTGTCCAGGCGGGAGATGTACTCGATGGTCCCCTTGACCGGCCTCATCACGTTGGCGACACCCTTCTGCAGGGGCGCGACGGACTCCTGCGCGAAGCCCTGGAGGTCGTGGAAGATGCCGTTGTCGCCCTCACGGGAATAAACGGTTATCAGCAGGATGCATATAAAAAGGAGGATCACTACCGTGAATCGGCTCTGTCTCGTTTCTCTAACCGTCATGAGCTGGGTGTGAGGTTATCAATGCCTGGATGAGGAGATGAGCACTTTCTTCATGATCTCGAACTCCTCCAGGCATTTGCCGGAACCGATGGCCACGCAGGACAGCGGCGAGTCGGTGATGTACACCGGCATAGCCGTCTCATGCCGCAACCTCTCGTCCAGGCCCCTCAACAATGCCCCTCCTCCCGTCAAAGTAATTCCGCACTCCATTACGTCGGATGCCAGTTCCGGGGGCGTCTTGTCCAGGGTGGCCTTGACCGCCTCGACGATGGACGACACGGGGTCCTCGATGGCCTCCCGTATCTCCTCGGCCAGTACCATGATGGTCTTGGGCAGGCCGGTCACCAGGTCGCGCCCGCGTATCTCCGCATTGATCTCATCTTCCACCGGAAAGGCCGAGCCGATCTGGATTTTAAGCTCCTCCGCCGTGCGCTCCCCGATCATCAGGTTGTATTCCTTTTTGATGTAGCTGACGACGGATTCGTCCAGTTCGTCCCCGCCGATGCGGATAGATTCGCTGGTTACAATACCCCCCAGGGAGATCACCGCCACTTCGGTGGTACCGCCCCCGATGTCCACCACCATGTTGCCGGTGGGCTCGTGGATGGGCAGGCCGGCGCCGATAGCCGCGGCCATGGGTTCCTCGATAATGAAGGCGGCACGCGCTCCCGCCTGGATGCAGGCCTCCTCCACGGCCCGCTGCTCCACCCCGGTGGTGCCGGAGGGAACGCAGACCACCACCCGCGGGCGGGCGAAGAGGCGCTTTTTATGAACCTTCTGGATGAAATAGCGGAGCATCTTCTCGGTCACGTCGAAATCGGCGATGACCCCATCCTTTAAAGGCCTGACCGCTATGATGTGGCCAGGGGTGCGCCCGATCATGCGCTTGGCCTCGGTCCCCACGGCCAGGATGGCTCCGTTGGAGGTGTTTATGGCCACCACCGACGGCTCGTTGAGGACGATGCCTTTGCCCCGCACGTAGACCAGGGTGTTGGCCGTTCCCAGGTCGATGGCCATGTCCCTGCCCAGCAGTTCCCAGGATGACATCTATATGTACCTTCTATACCTTTTTGTTCTTCAGCTATTCGGGTTCAAGTCGTTCAATACAACATTTTAGCATAGATGCGGGAAGAAGAGCCCCAGTTCCCGGGTGGCGCTGTCCACTGAATCGGAACCGTGCACCAGGTTTTCGGTCAGACTGACGGCGAAATCGCCCCGAATAGTGCCGGGCGCGGCCTGGGCGGCATTGGTGGTACCCATGATCTTGCGGACGATCTCCACCACCGATTCCCCCTCCAGGGCCATGGCCACCACCGGGCCGGAAGTGATGTACGAGACCAGTTCGCCGTAGAAGGGCTTCTCCACGTGCTCGGCGTAGTGGCGGGAAGCCAGGTCTTCGTCGATGACCATCATCTTTAAGTCCAGGACTTTAAAACCGAGGCGTTCGAAGCGGGAAACCACCTCGCCGATCAGCCCGCGCCTGACGCCGTCCGGCTTCACCAGTACCAGTGTCTTCTCCATTATGTCGTCTCCTTTCGTGACTTTGTGGTTCTTATTCTACTCGATGGGCAGGGCGAGGGCCTCGCGGGCCTCTCCCACCGTGTACAGTGAGCCGGTGATGCAGACCAGGTCGCCTACCTCGGCCAGGGTCCGGGCCGCCCTGACGGCTTCGCCCACTTCCTCTACCAGGATGGGCCTCTTTCCCAGGCGGGCCACCTCGCCCCTGAGCAGTTCGACCGAGGCCGCCCTGTCGTTCCCGGAACGGGTCAGGATGATCGTGTCTGCCAGTGGGACCAGCAGTTTCAGGATGCTCTTCCAGTCCTTGTCCTCGAGTATTCCCAGGACCAGGATGAGCTTGTCGTAGTCGATATCGTTGCGAAGAGCCTGGGCCAGGTGACGGGCCCCGTCCTCGTTGTGGGCGCCGTCCAGCATCAACAGCGGGTTCATGGAGACCACCTCCAGCCGCCCGGGAGAGCGCACCTGCCCCAGGCCTTTCTCTACCTCGGTCAAAGAAAGATAGCGCAGGCCTCCGGCGTAGCATTCCGCCGCCGCCACGGCGCAAGCGGAATTGACCGCCTGGTATTCGCCCAGCAGGGGCAGGAAGAGCTCCGGGTACTCCCGCAGCAGCCCCTTGATTCCCACCGCCTGTCCTATCCGCTCGGTCTGGACGCCGTAAGTAACTTGGTAGAGCAGCTCGAAATCGCGGCCGAACAGCTTGAGGGGGGCGTCCGCTTCCAGGCAGGCCTCCTCCACGATCTCCAGGATGTCCAGGTCCGCCACACCGCAGACCACCGGCTTGCCCGGCTTGATGATGCCCACCTTCTCCCTGGCGATATCGGTCAGTGCCGGACCCAGCTCGACCACGTGGTCCATGGCCACGTTAGTGATGACCGACACCTCGGTGTCGACCAGGTTGGTGGCGTCCCAGCGGCCACCCATGCCCACCTCCATCACCGCCACGTCCACCTTGCGAGCCGCGAAGTAGCCGAAAGCCAGAGCAGTTGAGACCTCGAAGTAGGAAAGGGGGTCGCCGGTCTCGGCGTTGGTCCTATCCACCAGGGGGGCGATGCGCTCCATCTGGTTGGCGAACTCGGCCTGGCTGATGGGGCGGCCGTCCACGGAGATGCGCTCGGTCACGCTCTGCAGGTGCGGCGAGGTATAGCGGGCCGTCTTCCTGCCGTTGGCCATGAGGATGGAGGTGATCATGCGGGAAGTGGAGGTCTTGCCGTTGGTCCCGGTGACGTGGATGGCGGGGTAGCGTGTCTGCGGGTCCCCCATCTTCTTGCAGAGGACACGGATACGGTCCAGGCTCGGCTTGATGCCGTGCATCTCCGTAGCGTTCAGGTATGCTTCCGCCTCGGTAAAATTCATTGGGATTCAAGTATATTGAGCTGCTCGCGCAGCTTGCCCAGCTTGTGGTCCATCTCGTCGAGCCTGCCCTGTTCCTTCTCCACCACCGCGGCTGGGGCCTTGCCGGTGAACTGCGGGTTGGACAGCTTGGCCCGGGATTTCTCCGCGTCCTGCTCGACCTTGGCGATCTCCCGCTCGATGCGCTTGATCTCGTCGGAGAAATCGGCCATCTCCAGCATGGGGACGAATATCTCGGTGGCCTCGACGATGCCCCGCGCGTAGGCGGAGGGGTCGTCGATGGCGTCGATGAAGGCAAGTTCTGAGAGGCGGGCCTGGGAGACGACATGGCCCAGGTTGGCCTCGGCCAGCTTTCTCTTCCCCTCATCGAAGACGAGCAGCTTGGCCAGGACCTTACGGGAGGGCGGGACCTTCAACTCGGAACGGATGCGCCGGATGCCGGTGATAACCTCGCGCAGGTAGTCCATTTCCTCCTCCGCCGCGGGATCGAGGTGCTCCCCGGTGGCCGTGGGCCATTCCGCCATCATGATGGTTTCCCCGGTCCGGGGCAGCTGCTGCCATATCTCCTCGGTGATGAAGGGCATCACCGGGTGGGCCAGGCGCAGGAACTTCTCCAGCACGGTGAGAAGCGTTTCGCGGACCGTGCTCTTCGCCGCTTCGTCCTCGCCGTAAAGACGCTGCTTGGCCATCTCCAGGTACCAGTCGCAGAAGTCGCTCCAGAAGAAGTCGTATATGGCCTTGCAGGCTTCGCTGAAGTTGTAGGACTCGAAGCGCTGGTCGACGTCGGTGATCAGGCGGGACAGGGCGGAGAGGATCCAGCGGTCTTCGAGGGTCGGGGCGGCGCGCTCCCCCACCCCCGGCTCAAACTCCTCCAGGTTCATGAGCACCAGGCGGGAGGCGTTCCAGATTTTATTGCAGAAGTGCCGGCTGCCCTCGATGCGCTCGCGCGACAGGAAGACGTCCCGTCCCGGCACGGCGATGAAGCCCAGGGTGAAGCGGAGGGCGTCGCAGCCGTACTCGGCGATGGTCTCCAGGGGATCGATGACGTTTCCGGAGGACTTGCTCATCTTCTTTCCGGACTCGTCGCGGATGAGCGCGGTGATGTAGACCTCGCTGTAGGGCACGTCCCCCATGAAGTGGAGGCCGTTCATGATCATGCGGGCCACCCAGAAGAAAATGATGTCGAAGGCGGTCACCAGCACCGAGGTGGGATAGAAGTAGTCCAGGTCCGGCGTTTTGTCCGGCCACCCCAGGGTGGCGAAAGGCCAGAGGCCGGACGAGAACCAGGTGTCCAGGACGTCGGCGTCCTGTTCCAGCTCGCCGCCGCAGTCGCAGCGGTCCGGGTCGTTCTCGCTGACAATGGTCTTGCCGCAGCTGGTGCAGTACCAGGCCGGTATACGGTGGCCCCACCACAACTGCCGGCTGATGCACCAGTCACGGATGTTGTACATCCAGTCGAAATATATTTTGCTCCAGCGCTCCGGGACGAAGTTGATCCGTCCATCCTCCACCGCCTTGATGGCCGGCTCGGCCAGGGGAGCCATGCTTACGAACCACTGCTCGGACAGGTAGGGCTCAATCACGGTGTGGCAGCGGTAGCAGTGCCCCACCGCGTGGTGGTGGACCTCCACCTTCTCTACCAGCCCCTGCCGATCCAGATCGCGCAGAACCGCTTCGCGCGCCGCGTGGCGGTCCAGGCCCTCGTAGACGCCACCCTCCTTGTTGACCACCGCTTCCGGAGTGAAGATGTTGACTTCCGGCAGCTTGTGCCGGCGGCCCATCTCGAAGTCGTTAGGGTCGTGGGCGGGGGTGACCTTGACCAGGCCGGTGCCGAACTCGGGATCGACGAAGTCGTCGGCGATTATGGGGATCTCCCGCCCCACCAGCGGCAGGACCACCGTCTGGCCGATCAGGTGCTGGTAGCGCGGGTCGCGCGGGCTGACAGCCACCGCGGTGTCTCCCAGCATGGTCTCGGGGCGCGTGGTGGCCACGACGATGTAGTCCTCGGAGTCCTTGAGCTTGTAGCGGATATGCCAGAGCTTCCCCTCCAGGTCCTCATGCTCCACCTCGATGTCGGAGAGAGCGGTGCCGCAGCGAGGGCACCAGTTGATGATGTAATAGCCCCGGTAGATAAGGCCTTCGTTGTAGAGAGAGACGAAGACGCGGCGCACCGCCCGGCAGTAGGCCTCGTCCATGGTGAAGCGCTCGCGGTCCCAGTCACAGGAACATCCCAGCCGTTTGAGCTGTCCGATGATGGTGGATCCATACTTCTCTTTCCAGGCCCACACCTCCTGCTCGAACTTCTCCCGGCCCAGTTCATGGCGGGTCAGCCCTTCTTCTGAGAGCTTCCGCTCCACCACGTTCTGTGTAGCGATACCGGCATGGTCGCATCCCGGCAGCCACAATGTGGCATAACCCTGCATGCGGTGGCGGCGGGCGATAAAATCCTGCAGGGAGTTATTGAGGGCGTGACCCATATGGAGCATGCCGGTGACGTTGGGGGGCGGGATGACCATGGTAAAGGGGCGCCGGTCCGGGTCGGGCTCGGCGTGAAAATATTTGCGCTCCTCCCAGAAGCGGTACCACTTCTCTTCCACAAGCGCCGGCTCATACGAGCGGGGTATATCCATGGTAAAAATCTCCTCTTTGTAATATTTAACTCTCAAATATTACCATGTCTCCACCCATATCCCAAGCGGCATATTCGCCCTGTTCCCGGCCTGCCTTCTTCTTTATAATGGAATAGAAGAACAGGTCCCTGAAGTAGAGGAAAGACCGAACATGGGTTTAAAAACGATAGCACTCCTCATTGTTCTGGCGGGCATCGCCATGTTCTGGTTCATGTTCTTCTTTTTCCTCCGCACCGGGTACAACATCTACAAGACTGGCCGTTACTTCTACAAGGACCTGCAGCCCTGGATAGATCAGTTCAAGCAGTTCGGCGAGAACGCCCAGGCCACCGTAACCCGCATCAGCGAGGGTGGCGCCCGCATAGCCAAGACCGGCGAGGAGATGCGCGGCACCTTTGAGGAGATCGCCGACGTCGTGGACGAAGTCAAGTCCCACCCCTACGTCAAAACTGCCCGTATGGCGGAGAAGATCACCTCGAAATTATGATCGGCGTCGCGGCCGGTCCTTCAGTTTTGAGTTATTAGTTCCGAATAAACCCATGAGATGGAAACAACAGAAGAAGCGAAAAACGAAGAGAATATGAGAGCCGCTCGCCCCCGGAGCTTTTTTACCCGGAAGCTTGAGGCGAAGATGGAGGAGCGAGGGGAACAGGTCCCTCAGATCATCCTCAGCCTCCTTGACGTACCCTTCGAGGAACTGACCCCCCAGGAGCACCAGACCTACGAAACGCAGATAAAGCCCCTTTTCCATGTGTTCAGCCAGATCCTGCTGGAAGTCTTCGAATCACTCGGCCAGCCTGAGGAAGGTTGGGAGGAATCAACCAAGCTCCTGACGGAAAGCCCGGCGAAAGTGCTGGCCATGCTGGCTCTCTACGAGTTCCGCAACAAATCGGGTATCCCCGATAACCCAGAAGCCGCCATGAGCGCGTACGCGGCGCAGTTGCAGGAAAAACCCAAGGCAACCGGGCCCTCACCCATGGAGCGCAGGCCCGATCCGCCGCCGGAGCCTGTTTCCCGCAGCAAGAACGCCACTAAGAAGATAACCCTGCCTAAAAGTGACAAGTCCGGCAAGTGGTGGGAAAAGAAGGTGTTCTAGGGATTGTTTGCCGCGCCCGCAATGACCTGGGCTTGGCTAGCAATGATCGGGCCTAAGCTGATTCCTCTTCTTCGGTTTCTTCCGAATATGGCCCGTGCGCGGTCAGCAGCGTGGGGTCGACTTTCTTTTCGATGGTGTCCTTGGTAACCACGCACTTGATGATATCCGAACGCGAGGGCAGTTCGTACATCACGTTCAGGAGCATCTCTTCCATGATGGCGCGCAGCCCGCGGGCCCCGGTGGAGCGTTTCATGGCCATGCGGGCGATGGAACGCAGGGAGCCGTCGGTGAACTTGAGATCTACACCGTCGAACTCGAAGAAGCGCTTGTACTGCTTGGTCAGGGCGTTTTTGGGTTCGGTAAGTATCTTGACCAGGTCGGACTCGGTCAGGCCGTTGAAGGCGGCCACCAGCGGCAGCCTTCCCACGAACTCGGGAATAAGGCCGAACTTGAGGAGGTCCTCCGGCAGGACCTGGGAGAGTATTTCGCCGATCTCCTTGTCCCCCGCCGGCTTGATATCCGCCCCGAAACCGACACCCTTCTTGCCGATGCGGTTCTCGACTATCTTCTCCAACCCGGCGAAAGCCCCGCCGCAGATGAAGAGGATATTGGTGGTGTCGATCTGGATGAACTCCTGGTGGGGGTGTTTCCGGCCGCCCTGGGGCGGCACGCTGGCGACGGTGCCCTCGAGTATTTTCAGCAGCGCCTGCTGGACCCCCTCGCCGGAGACGTCCCGGGTGATGGAGGGATTCTCGGACTTACGGGCGATCTTGTCCACCTCGTCGATATAGATGATGCCGGTTTCGGCCTTTTTAACATCGTAGTCGGCCGCCTGGATGATCTTGAGCAGGATGTTCTCGACATCCTCGCCCACGTAACCCGCCTCGGTGAGGGTGGTGGCGTCGGCGATGCAGAAGGGGACGTTGAGCACGCGAGCCAGGGTCTGGGCGAGAAGAGTTTTCCCGCAGCCAGTGGGGCCAAGGAGGACGATGTTGCTCTTCTGCAGTTCCACGTCGTCGGTGGAATAGGTGCCCACCTGGATGCGTTTGTAATGGTTGTATACGGCCACGGAGAGGATCTTCTTGGCCTGGTCCTGCCCGATGACGTAGTCGTTTAAGAAGTTGTAGATCTCCTGCGGCTTGGGCAGGTCCTCCAGTTTCAGATCGACGGTCTCGGTGAGTTCTTCGTCGATGATCTCGTTGCACAGGTCGATGCACTCGTCGCAGATGTAGACGCCGGGGCCGGCGATGAGTTTCTTAACCTGTCGCTGGCTCTTTCCGCAGAAAGAACACTTCAGGAGATCGCTTCCCTCTCCGAATTTCGCCAAGTCCGTTTACCTCCGCTTCTATGCTTTTGTATCTAGTATCTCGGATTATTCTTTAGTTTCCTTCAGTGCTTTCTTCGACGCGATGATCCCGTCGACGATACCGTAAGTCACTGCTTCATCGGCGGTCATGATGAAGTCCCGCTCCGTGTCGTTCCTGATTTTGTCGATCTCCTGACCAGTGTGCTGAGCGAGGATCTCGTCCAGCAGCACCCGCATGCGCAGGATCTCCTGGGCGTGAATGCTGATATCGCTGGCCTGCCCCTGGGCGCCGCCGGCCGGTTGGTGGATGAGGACGCGGGCGTGAGGCAGGGCCAGGCGCTTGCCCTTGGTCCCTCCCGCCAGCAGCAGCGCCGCGCCCGAAGCCGCCTGGCCGATGCAAGTGGTGGCGACGTCGCACTCGATGTACTGCATGGTGTCGTAGATGGCCAGGGTGGAAGTGACGATGCCACCCGGACTGTTGATATACAGGTTGATATCCTTCTCGGGGTCCTCGGAAACGAGGTGGAGCATCTGGGCCATGATCAGGTTGGCCACGTGATCGTCGATCTCGGTGCCCATGAAAATGATCCGGTCCTTAAGCAGCCGTGAGTAAATATCGAAGGAGCGCTCTCCCCTGCTTGTCTGCTCGACAACTATGGGAATCAACTGGTTTCTGATCATGTTGACCTCTCCTTAGAACAGCCTATTGAATAACATTATATAACAATATTTAACACATTCAACTGTTTTTAACAAGTTTAACTTTCGGACTCTGCGCCGGCGTCCGATTCGGAGCCGGTATCGGTGCCCGAACCGGAACTGGCGGCCTCCACCAGGACGGCGTTGTCACGCAGCACCTTCATGGCCATCTCGAAGAGGATGGTCTGCTTGAAGTACTCCATGGCTTCCTGCTCATCCAGCATCTCGCGGAACCTCTCAGGCGTGACTCCCGAACTCTGCGCCTTCTCCTCAACCGCGCTTTTAAGTTCTTCTTCCCCCACTTCCAGTGACTCCAAACGGATGATCTCCTCCAGGATGAACTCGCTCTTGATGCGCCGGATAGCGCTCTCGGTAAGCTCCTCCTGCATCTTGTCCTCGGTAGTCCCGGTCATGCCCAGGTAGCTGTCGAGGTCCAGGCCCAGGTTCTGCAGGTCGTGCTGGATGCGCTCCTTATTGCGGCGGACGTAGTTGTTGATCATCTTCTCGGAGATCTCGACCTCCAGCCCGTCCACCAGTTTCTCCATGACGCGGGAGCGGATGAGGTCCTCCGACTGATCGCCCTTGGTCTTCTCCATCTTGCCACGGATATCGTCCTTCAGCTCCTGCAGGGTGTCGAACTCGCTGGCTTCCTTGGCGAAGTCGTCGTTGAGTTCGGGGAGCTTCTTGACCTTGACCTCCTTGACGACCACCTTGAAGGAAGCCGTCTGCCCGGCGATCTCCTCCACCGGAGCGTCCTCGGGGATCTGCACCTTGATATCCAGGATATCGCCGACCCGCTTACCCTCCAGCTCCGCGTCGAACTCCGGCCACATCATGCCCTGGCCCAGTTCCAGCATGAAGTCGTCGGCCGAACCACTCTCCAGGGGCTGGCCGTTGACGGTGCCGTTGAAGTCGATAAGGGCGAAGTCGCCCTTGACCAGCTTCTTGCCGGCGGCGGCTTCCAGGACGGAGAAGCGGTCGCGCAGGCGGTCCAGCGCGGTGTTGATATCTTCCTCGGTCACGTCGGCCTCGGGCTTCTCCACTTCCACGCCCTTGTAGCCGGTCAGCTCAACCGCGGGCTTGACGTCTACCTTGGCGGAGAAGGTCATGGGCTTGCCTTCCTCGATTTCTACGTCTTCGATCTCGGGCTCGGCCACCGGCTCGATGCCGGACTGCTCCAGCGCCTCCCGGTAGTAATCGCCCAGCTTGGCCTCCATCACCTGCTCGTAGATGGGCTCCAGGCCGATACGCGCCTGCAGTACGCGGCGCGGGACCTTGCCCCGGCGGAACCCGGGGATGAAGACCTCACGGCCAGCTTCGCGGAAAGCCTGGTCGATAGCCTTCTTTATTTCATCGGCGTCGACTTCGACCCGCAGGATGACCTGGTTCTTTTCCAGCTCCTCAACTTCCGTCTTGATCGTCACTTACGCGCTCCTTCCTGTCTCCGTTATTACCAAGTGATACGGCCCATGAGGCTGTCATGATTGGTGCGAGAGGGGGGACTCGAACCCCCACGGTTTTACCCACTGGATCCTAAGTCCAGCGCGTCTGCCAATTCCGCCACTCTCGCGCGTGCCTCCCGATGGGGCTTGCTGCATAACTAGATAATTATAGTACCTTTCCTCCGTTATGGCTCTATGGCTTTGACCATACAGCCGAATAAATATCCTACTACAAGGGGTGTCCGGGGGCAACAATGGCGAGCATGCCGGGCTTGGTTCAGATGGCGGCTATGGAAAAGCGGCAGCAGTAATTGTTAATATGCTGATAAGAAACGTGCGCCTGTAGCTCAATGGATAGAGCAACGGACTTCTAATCCGTAGGTTGTAGGTTCGAGTCCTACCAGGCGTGCCAGCGATTAAGCGGGTGCGCAAGCATCCGCTTGTTCTTTTCAATCACCAGCTTGCGGTTTCGAGCACCTCTCCGGTCGTGGCGTTCACTTCATACATGATTCCGCCGTCAGAATTACCACTATAGGCGTTTCCATCATCATCGACCGTCGTTATGTAACGTGCCAACGGTATTCTCCAGACAGGCGTGATGCTGTCTGCCGTTTGGTTATAGATGACATATACGAACGCCACCGGCTCCGCCAGCCTGTAACTGACACTGCTCAGTGATTCTTGCGGGAGCTTTATCGGGTACCGTTCTTCCATCGTCTTGCTGAACTCCTCCGCTGCCAGTGATATTGCTTCCTCTTTCGAGATCCGTGTCTCGGTGGGCGTTATGTCCGGAAGAACGAATGAGCCGCGCAAGTTGAGGATCATCGTCGAACCATCCATGGGATTCAACCAGATAGAGCAGCCGTCCTGATTGTAGACGGGTACATCGCCTATGTGGGGACGGTACCCCAGTTGTATCTCGGTCACATGCTCGCTGGGGTGATGAACATCCGCTTCCACGAGCAGGAGAAGCTCGGGGTTGATACCCCTTTCCGCTATCAAGCTTACGGCCATTTCCTTCGCCTTTTCGAAACCTATGCTATAGATCCTTTCAGAAGAAATCTTGCCTTGTATGTCTAGAATCACTAAGCCGATTTCAGCACCATTGGCATCCTTCACGGCGTAGTCTCCATAATATCCCCCATCGGAGGTGGTTATGGCGACCAGGGAAACCGCTGCGGGCAGGTATTCCCGCACAGCTGCCAGCGACACGCTTTCCAACACTTCCGGGCTGAAATCCATGCACCAATCAATAGATTCCGGATCAAACGGTCCCTCAACGGTGATGCTGATCGGCTCATTATTACCAGAAATCTTTACACTATCTTCCTGCAGCCACAGCGCAATTATCGTTACGGCAACCGCTGAAACCGCCAGAAAAACGACTGCGCCAACGATTATGCTCTTCCAGCTATTGCTCTGCTCATTAATGAGGAAACCCCTTTTCTCCTGCCCTTTTACAGTTCCTTGGACGCATGCTTGGATCGGTTGGGTTCATGAAAACTCCACCGCGGCAACAACCTGAAGCTCAAGGAGCGTCTTCGACTAGTGCGTCAAGTATTATGACCCGAGGTTGGCAATGGAGATCTTCACCTTACCCTCTTCCGCGGTCACCTGGACGGTGCTGGCATCATAACCATTTACTGAACCATCAGGCATCCAGATGGAGTCTTTATCATCGGAAACAAAGGGGGCTCCAAGCTTACCGGTATACCACTCCACTACTTTACGGTAGTTGTCGGTGGTAGTGAACTCGCCGTTGGCCATAGTGGATGTCTGCCCATCGGTCGTGGTGGTTACGACACCGCCACTATCCTTGACGTACTCGGCACCCGGGTAAATGGGAGCTCCCAGTTCATCTTCAGTCGGAGCCCCGGTAGTGTAGGTGGTATCGCCATATTCCCCGGTAACCGCCACCGAACCGGAGTCATCTTCACTCACCTTCTTATCCCCATCCGGGATGGAGATAGTGGTCTTTTCCTCCCCGCAGCCAACAGCTGCGAACAGAGAAACTGCCAGGGCGAGTAAAACGAGTAATGCCAGACCCTTCTTCATGCCATGCCTCCTTTTAAAAATTACTTGCAGGAACATTATAGACCAATAACACAGAGCAAGATGTTGTGCGGGCTTCCACTTGTTAGTGAGTATTTACTTTTGCCGGAAACAGGCATATAGTTTCATCTGGGCAAACCAAGGGTCAGGAAGTTCAGGAGTGTGCCGGGATGAACAAGAAAGATGCCGATGCCCACAAAGACGACTCAAACATTCAGATTCTGATACGGGAAGACGACCCCAAGAAACCGTCCCCGGGAACAGGCGTACGTGGATTGATCAGGGACGGGCAACCTGTAGGGTGCTCCGAAAGCCTGCTGCGAACATTAGCGGCCAGAAATCAGGACAACTCCGAGAAAGAATCAAACTAGCCTGTTTGCTTATTTCTTCACCAGTGCGGCGATGCCCCCTTTGTAGTACGGCGCCGAGAACAGGACGCTTTTGGCCCGTTCATCCGTGATGGTGATACAGGCGCCGATCATGTCCACCTCTCCAGCCGTCAGGGCCGGGATCATCGCGCCGAAGTCCATGTTGACGACCTCGATCTGCATCCCCAGTTCCCGGGCGACATACATGGCCAGCTCGATATCGAACCCGACCACCTCACCGTCTTCATCCAGGAAGGAGAACGGCTCCGTAACGGCTGACGTCCCGAACCTGAGGACACCTTTCTCGCCAGTGAGGGCGATCTCCGGCATGGCTGCCGGAACCCCCACCTCGGGCAGCCACCGGTCCAACATCTGGTCGTAGGTCCCGTTGCTCTTCAATTCCGTGACCACCCGGTCGACGGCTGCCTTGAAGTCGATATTGCCGAGTTGCACGGCGAAGCCGTAATCGTCGACGGTGATCATATCCGGCAGGACGGTAAGGCCCTCGTTTTTGGCCGCGATGTTTCTGAGGATAGGCTCGTCGTAAGCCGCCGCGTCGGCTTCGTCTTCTTTCACCGCCAGGCACGCATCGAGGGCACTGTCGTAATACTTGAATTTAGCATCGGGAATCCTGGAAAGAACGAGCTGGTCGGCGACGGTCCCCGCGGGTACGGCGAACACCCCTCCTTCAAGCTGGGACAGCTCGGTGATCTTGCTGCTGTCGGTCTCGCTGTCCCCGCATCCCCCGAAGGCAGCCACCAGGAGAAGAACCAACCCTGCAATCAGGACCCGCACAACCGTTCTGCTTAGCATAAAGAATACCCCCTTATCCCCGCATTCGGAAAAGAAACGGGCCAGGGATTGTGCCCCGGCCCGGTTGTTGCAACAGCGCTTACTTAGCCTGGGTGAAGGTAGTGTAGGTCATCAGGTGCCAGAGCTCATCCTCAGCCATACCGTAGCTTACCAGGACAATGGTGAAGAACTGGTTCTTTGCCTTTGGAATCATCACAAACTCGCAAGTCGCCAGTTCTTTTTCCCCATAACCAAGATGGCATGCGACCTGCACGGCATAGGCGGCATCTCCGGAGTTGAAGTTAACCACCCGTGCCTGCTTGGCCACCGGTACGTAAACCGTCTCGATGCCTGCCGCCAGGCCTTCCGCCCAGGCGAAAAGGCCTGCCTGGTTTTTACTGGCATACTCCGCCATGTCTGCCCCTTCGCTGCTCAGTGGAGTATCCGAAAAGTCCCAGCTGGTGGTCTCCCACACGCCAAGCATCTGCCTTCCCTCGTGATAACCGGTGGTGGAAACCGTGTAATACCTGGGCTCAACGACAGCTGCCTGGGTCAGCAGGAAGTCACCGATGAATTCGGTCACATCCGCGTCAATGCCCACCTGAGATACCCACCCTGAAGGCCATGGAACATTGATCTTGTAAGCGGGAGTAGTGCTCGCAGGGGCTTGTGTTTCGGTCCCCTGCGCCTGGGCCTCGGACCCGGTTACCGTGCCCGTATCCGCTACTGCTCCGCTGTTCGAGCTAAGGAAGAATATCCCTGTACCCAGCAGAGCCAGCAAGGCTACTCCTACCGTAGTCAGTAAAAGGACCTTTCTGGTCATGGCTCCCTACCTCCTTAAGTGTTTACTGCCTCAACACCTTCAGCACGTTATATATCGGCTCATATAGTATATAAAATTTACAGTTTAAAAGCATCTTTTTTTACGGGGTGAAGGGGAGTACTTGCCGGGGTTCAGGGTTTCAAGGGACGATGAACCCGGAGTAGTTGAAGTACATGGGGCGCTCGGCCAGCACCGCGGGCCCCGAGACGACCTTCAGGCAGGTCGAAAGCTGCAGGCCAGACCCGGCATGGTCGTTGACCCGCAGGGTGAGGCGGGAATGAGGTGGTACTTCGACGACACGCGGCGCCAGGGCGCCCTCTCCCTGCACCTGGTAGTCGATCTCCACCGAAGAAGCGGCGTCGCCTGGGTTGAAGAGGCAGAGCCATTCCTGGAAGCCGTACCCGGTGTAGCCCTCCGCGAAATAGATGGCGTCCGACGGCGCGGACACGCCGGCGACGCAGTGGCCGCCCGACCAGTAGGCGCCGTACCCGTTGTAGAAGAAATAGATAGGGCGCTCGGCCGCAAAGGGCTTCTCCGACTCCAGTTCCACCGAGACGTCCAGGCCGCTACCCACTTCGTCCGGGACGTAGATGGTCAGGCGCTTGCCTGCCTCCACCTTGTAGGAACGCTTTAAGGGGGTGAGGCTGCCCGAAGTGAAGCAATATGTGGCGGTGACGTCCATGGGGCTGTCCGAAGGATTCTGCAGGCTGAGCCATTCGTCGAAGCCGTCTCGGGTAGTCCCTTCGGCGAAGTAGTAACGGTTGGCGAGCGATGTCGTACCGGCGACGCAGTGGCCCCCTGCCCAGGCTCGCCCCGACCGCCCCGCATAGTCGAAGTACATGGAACGCTCCGCTACTACCGGGTCAGAGGCCTCCAGGGCCAGGGAGAGCTGGAGATCGGTCCCTGCGAGGTCGTTGACGAAGAAGCTGGCGCGGGAGCGCGCCGCCACCACACTACCTTCTTTTGTCAGTTCCCCCAGCTCCTGGGTCTGAAAGCGGAAGATGAGCGAGGCATCGGTGTCTCCGGGGTTGAAGACGGTGATCCACTCCTCGAAACCGGGCCCGGTGTAGCCCTCGGCGAAATACCAGCCGGTGGAGGGGGCCGGAACGCCCGCGGTGACGTGGCCGCCCGACCAGAGGCCGTTGTAACGGAAGTACATAGGGCGCTCGGCCACGACGTCCGGGCCCGATGTGACACGGACGCGGGTGGCGATCTGGTAGCCAGGGCCGGCGTCGTCGTTGACCGGGATGGTCAGGCGGCTGGACGGAGGCACGGCATAGGAGCGGGGCGTGAGTGCGCCTTTTTCCTGGGTGAAGTATTCCACCTGGATGTTGGCGGTGGCGGTCCCCGGGTTTTGCAGGCAGAGCCAGGTGTCGAAGCCGTCGCCAGTGTAGCCCTCGGCGAAATACCAGTCGCCGGCGGGGGCGGTGAGGCCTGCCAGGCAGTGCCCGCCGGTACAGAGCCGTGAGGAGATGTGGTTGTAGGCGGTGGCGGAGGCGCGTACGTGCCCCTGGTCGCCCGCCGCGCCGTTGGAAAGCACCACCAGGATGTAGGGGGCGTCCTCTGTAAAGACGATGGCGGCGTCGTTCATAAAACCGCCGTTGTCCCCCACCTTGTTGCCGACGGGTACCCCGGAGGGCACGCCGGCGGGGATGCGGGTGCGATATATGTCATCCTTGAGGGCCTGGATAACCTCCTGCCCCAGGGGGTTGGTGGCGGCGAAGTCCAGCACGCGCTTCATGACCATGCCCAACTCCCGCGCGGTGGTGTAGTTGCGGCCGTCCGGCACGCCGGAGACCGGGCAGCCGAGAGAGGCCGCGTAATCGCGGTAGGTCTCGTAGCCGAAGGTGCGGCGCAGCATACGGGCCGCCACGTTGTCTGAGTGGGTGATGGCCAGCCGGCACAGCTGGCGGACGGTGAAGGCGGTGCCCACCGGCATGAACTGGATGGCGCCGGTGCCGTCGGTTTTATCGCTCGAAGTGTAGACCAGCACCTGGTCCAGGTCGGCCCGGCCTGCCGCGGCTTCTTCGTAGATGTACATCACCAGGAAGACCTTGTAGCAGGAAGCAGCGACGAAAGGCTTGTCGGCCTGGTGGCAGGCTTCCTCCCCGGTTTCCGGGACCAGGCAGTAGATACCGAAGTCACCCGATTCCTCGCCCGCGATCTGCTCGAACTGCCGGGAAAGGCTTGCGGAGTCGATCAGCGGCATTTTTTCAGCGGCCTGGGCAATGGCTGGAAGCTGGACGCATAATGTCAGGCAAGCGATTACAACGGTGCGAAGTGCAAGCTTCTTCATAAACCTGACCTTCTCTTGGACGCTCTGCTTGTAAAGATTATATCCTTTCCGGCCCAAGGGGTGGATATAATATGAATTGGAGGCGTTCCGGCTCTATGCTAAAATGTCTCACGTAATCGTGGTGGGTGTAGCTCAGCTGGCAGAGCACTGGGTTGTGGCCCCAGAGGTCGCGGGTTCAAGTCCCGTCACTCACCCCAGCAATACAAGCGGGTGCGCAGGCATCCGCTTTTTCTTTTCGTTTCTCAATAATCAAGGCTGTCTTGCCGGACTGTATAATGTTGGTCGGGAGGAGGTTAAATGCCGAGTATCAGAAGTCAGCTCGCCAGGTTCTCTTGCCGGCTCAATTTTATCCTTGGTGGAGGGAGTTATGGGCCCATCAAGTACCAGAGATTCCTGGCCAATAAAGCCTTTCCCTTCTTTTACCTGAAGGTTCCGGGGGTTGAGTACAGGACGTTGGAGGTATCCGAGATTCCCGCCGCCTGGTTGATTCCCGATGATGCACCAGGCGATCGGGTTCTCCTCCACCTTCATGGCGGCGGTTACGTCACCGGCTCCAAGGAGTTCTACCGGGTGATAATCTCTCGTATTGCTGCCGCCTTACAAAGCCGTGCGCTGCTCATCGATTATCGCCTGGCCCCTGAGAACGCGTTTCCCGCCGCCGTCCAGGACGCAGTCGCCTCATACCGGTGGCTTCTGTCGCAAGGCTACGATCACGGGAAGATATTCATCTCCGGGGATTCGGCGGGGGGAGGCCTGGCACTGGCGACACTGATATCCCTGAGGGATTCCGGTGTGCCCCTCCCCGCGGCCGCGATGCTCGTTTCTCCATGGACCGATCTCGGCATGACGGGGGGGAGTGTCAGACCCGCCGGTTGGAGAGACCCCTTACTGAGCGTCCGTTGCCTGTACAAATGGTCGGCCATGTATCTTGGCGAAGCGGACCCCAGGGACCCTCTGGCGTCACCGCTATACGCCGACCTGAAAGGGCTTCCTCCCTTGTTCATTCAGGTAGGCACCGGTGAGATGCTTCTGGATGATTCCCGGCGGTTGGCCGAAAAGGCCGAGAGAGACGGGGTGTCAATCGAGTTGGATATATGGGAGGGGATGTTTCACGGCTGGCAGATATTCTATCCTCTGGTCCCGGAGAGCAACGCTGCCATCGAGAAGCTGGTCAGGTTTTATCATTTGTTCTGTTCCAGCCCCGTATCACCGTGAAGGGCTTCCACCGAATCCAGGATCTTCTTCATCAATTTCTGCTGGTTTTCGAAGTGAAGCAGCATGATCTGGATCTCCTTTTCAGCCCTTTTGTCAGTCTCGTAGTCGTGATCCCCCCTGATGTCGGCCCTCTTGCCCTGTATGTTCTGTCCGATCAGCAACAGGGGCATGAGGAGTATCTGAAGGATATTCGAGATGATGAGCCAGAGGACGAAAGCCGTAGGAGGGTCGAACCTCAGGCTCTCCGGAGCCAGGGAGTTCCAGGCAAGCCAGAAGGTCGTCCAGAAGAGCACGATGAAAAAGAACCCCATGGTTCCCACATTATTGGTCACGAATACCGCCAACTTATCCAGTGGCTTCAGGCTCTCCTGGTAGATATCGTTAGGGTTCTTGACGCTCTTGGCGTGTTTCTTGAGTTCTTTGCTCAGGTTGGCCCACGTTTCCATCGTTTCAAACTCGTCCGCGGCCCCTTTCTCTGCCATGACTACCCCTCCCTCGAAAAGCTTGCTCCAGCCCTCACCAGCTCTCTTACCCCTTATAACGCCTGTTCAACCTAGCGGCCCGTGCGTTCCTTCAATTCCTCGAGGCTCAGGGGGTTCAAGGGCTTACAGATGATCTCGTTCGCTCGCAACCTGTTCATGTGCTGGGAGGACGCCGCCTGCATCACCAGGGCGGTATCGGAACCCTGCCCGGTGCCGGCCACGGCTATTATCGTCTCCCCCCGCTCCAGTAAACCGGCGTCGGTAGCCATGAGCACGATCTCGAAACAGACCTTGACCCCTTGCGAGAAACAGCGCAGCACGTTGGCGATGAGGGTGGGCCTGCTGGTCCCGTAAAGGTCGTCGCCATGTGGCCACCTCCTATATTTACATATTGTATTATTATAAGAACCCGGATGCTATTCCGGGAAGCCGACGGAATCGTGGGCCCAGGTGCGAGAGTTGCCATACATGGCACGTTCACAGACTATGCCTCCCCCGGTGGACTCAACCCGGGTGGAGACGTTGAAGTCGGTGACGTACTCCCCCACGTTGAAGGAGTAGCGGGAGCTGGCGGGGATGAGGACGTCCTGAGGTCCCGCCAGTGGCCCGGCGAGAGTCATGAAAGTCAGGTCCACGGTCACGTCCACCGCGTTGGGGTTCTGCACCAGCACCCAGGTCTCAAAGTCGCCTCCGGTACATCCCTCGGCCAGGTACCAGACCGGGGTGGGGGCGGTGGCCCCGATGGAGTCGGTGCCCCAGGTGCGGTTTCCCCCATAGACAGCCCGCTCGCAGATGACCCTGCCGCCGGAAGACTCCACCCGGGTGGAGACGTTGTAGTCTGTAACATACTCCCCCAGGTTGAAGGAATAGCGGGAGTTGGCGGGGATAAGGACATCCTCAGGTCCGGCCTTGGAGCCATCAGAGGTCATGAAGGTCAGGTCCACGGTCACGTCCACCGCGTTGGGGTTCTGCACCAGCACCCAGGTCTCAAAGTCGCCGGCGGTGCAGCCCTCGGCCAGGTACCAGGTATTTGCGGGAGTGGTCACACCTACCGAGTCGTGGGCCCAGGTGCGGCCGTTGCCATAGACGGCCCGCTCGCAGACCACTCCTCCCCCCGGTGATTCCACCCTGGTGGAGACGTTGTAGTCGGTGACGTACTCCCCCAGGTTGAAGGAATGACGGGAGCGGGCGGGAATGGCTACGTTCTGGGGCCCCGCCAGGGGGCCGCCGGAGGTCATGAAGGTAATGTTCACGGCGATTTCCCTGGCGTTGGGGTTCTGCACCAGTACCCAGGTCTCGAAATCGCCGGCGGTGCAGCCCTCGGCCAGGTACCAGGTGGAGGCCGGGCTGGTGGCCCCGATGGAGTCGGTGCCCCAGGTGCGGCCGTTGCCATAGACGGCACGTTCGCAGATGATGTCCCCCTCATCGGGAACGACCACGGTGGAGACGTTGTAGGTCTGGACATAAGAGCCCAGGTTGAAAGAAGTGCGGGTTCTTGCGGGTATCACCACGCCCTGCAGTTCCGGCAGGCTCAGTGGCCCTTCTTCGGTCATCAGGGTCAGGTCCACGGTGACGCCTTCGTCGCCGGGGTTCTGCACCAGCACCCAGGTCTCGAATCCGCCGGCCGTGCAGCCCTCGGCCAGGAACCAGGAACTGCCGATAGCCGCCCGGCCGACCTGGTTTCCGCTTGCTTCAGTAAACCACAGGGCGCCGTCAGGGCCGGCCGCGATGTCCCAGGGGCTGCTGCCCGCCGCCGGAAGGTTCCAGTCCTTGACGGAACCGCTGGTGGTGATGCGCCCGATCCTGTTTCCTCCCCACTCCGTGAACCACAGGGCGCCGTCGGGGCCGGCGGTGATGCCGTGGGCTATGCTTTCCGGGTTGGGTAGTTCCCATTCCGTCACGGCACCCGCGGTGGTGATGCGCCCGATCCGGTTACCGGAATACTCCGTGAACCACAGGGCGCCGTCGGGGCCGGCCGTGATATCCCAGGGATAACTGCCGGCTACGGGCAGAGCCCATTCCCTGATGACGCCGGCGGTGGTGATGCGCCCGATCCTGTTTCCCATCGACTCCGTGAACCACAGGGCGCCGTCGGGGCCGGCGATGATGCCGTGGGGATAGCCGCTCCCGGACGGTATGGACCATTCCGTTATGACGCCGGCGGTGGTGATCCGGCCGATCCTGTTTCCGCTTTCTTCCGTGAACCACAGGGCGCCGTCGGGGCCGGCGGTGATATCCCAGGCGTGGCTGCCGGCGTTGGGGAGCACCCATTCGCTTATGGCCCCCGCGGTGGTGATGCGCCCGATCCGGTTGCCGGAATACTCCGTGAACCACAGGGCGCCGTCGGGGCCGGCGCGTGATGCTCATGGGACTGCTATAGGCGCTCGGCAGGGCCCACTCGGAGACTTCGCCGGCGGTGGTGATGCGGCCGATGCTGTTGCCGCCCGACTCCGTGAACCACAGGGCGCCGTCGGGGCCGGCGGTGATACCGTAGGGAATGCCGTCGGCGGGCCATTCGATGACGGTTATGCCGGTCATGGCGCATGCTTTCTCCGGCAGCATTCAGAATGCCCGCGAGGGATACCGTGATAAGCAAGGTCAATAAAAGGGCGAGTTTCTTTGTTCTCATATTGCACATATCATATCACTTATAATAATGGGCATAACGGCATGCGCGGAAAGGGGTATTTCTTGAAAAGAACATTGACGTTGCTGACTCTGCTGATACTGGCCCTCTCCCTGTCCGGTGCGGTGGGGTGCGGCAGGAAGATGCCACCAAGCCCCCGAAGAAGCCGCGTCGATAACGCCACCAGCGAAGGCGGCACTGCCGCGGAGGACAGCGACAACGGCGAGGCTACCGACAAGGGCGGCAGCATGACCTTCAACGACGGCAGCGGCGGCAACACGGCCGGCGGAGGCGGAGGAATCGTCACTCCCGAGGCGGTTACGGAAGCCCCTGACGAGGCCGAACTAGGGGTGCCGGTCTACCCCGGCGCCACCCTCGACCCCGACAACAGCGCGACCATAAACGCCGGCAACCAGCCCTGTGCCGGCCGACGTGACCATCGCCAGCTATACCACCAGTGACAGCCTGGCGCAGGTCACCGATTTCTACCGCGGCAAGCTGGGAGAGCCGATGGCCAGCACCGCCAATTCCGCGGACTGGTGGCAGGGAGACATGGCCTCTGGCAGCTATACAGTTGTACACATCGAGTTGAAGAGACGGTAAGGTGAACATCAACATCGTCGGCTCTACCGCCGCGGCTAAGTAGCCGAACCCCCCCTGGCGGCTTCGTAGGCCTCTCGCAGCCAGGCGCGCACATCCTCATCTATGTCTGATTCTTTTTCGATGATCACGTGGTGGGTCCATCGGCCGGGGCGTGGTTCGACCGCCTCGGCGATCCTCTCATGGTCGATCCTCCTGCCGGCGTCGAAGGTTAGGGTTATGCTGTTCTCGGGCCTCTTACTCGTCCAGAGTTGCGGAAGCCAGACCCAGGCGAACTTCCTCCCGGCGCCGAAAGACACCTGCGTCTTCATCGGCTCGACGCTCACGGGCCCCATCGTTTCGATGTACCGCCTTACCGCATCAAACAGCCGCAGTGCCTCCGGCCGCCCTTGAAAAAGGCCTTCTATCGTCCAACTGCCCGGTGTCTTCATGGTATTCATCTTACATCAAAAAGAAGAAGCCCCGGTTTCCCGGGGCTTCGTTTCAGGTTGCTTTGCTTCGCTTCGCTCGCAACGACTACGGGGTGAAGCCGATGGAGGCAGTCGGCCCAGACCTTGTCCGGCCCGTACATGGCCCGCTCGCAGACCACCGGCTTATCCGAAGTGACCTTGGTGGAGACGTTGTAGGTGGTCAGGAAGTCGTTCAAGCGGAAGCTCACCCGCGAGCCGGCCGGGACGTTGATGTTCTGCAGGCCGGCCGGGGCCTGCCGGCCCTCGCCGGTGTCCAGCGCCAGGCTGACGGTGGCCGCCTCGGTCCCGGGGTTGGCCACCAGGATCCAGGTTTCCATATCCACGGTACAGCCCTCAGCCAGGCACCAGGTGGCGGCGGGGGTGGTGGTGCCGATGGAGCAGGTGCCCCAGGTGCGCTCGGGGTTGTACATGGAGCGCTCCACCGCCACCGGACCGTATTCGGAGGTCACGATGGTGGAGACGTTGAAGCTCTGCACGGTATCGCCGGCGTTGAAGGAGCGGCGTGAGTAGGCCGGGACGACCTCGTCCTGCGGGCCGGCCACCTCGCCGTTCTCGGTCAGGTAGGTGATGTCCACCTCGACCGAGTGCGGATCCGGGGTTCTGCACCAGCACCCAGGTCTCTGAGTCCACGGTGCAGCCCTCGGCCAGGTACCACTCGAAGTCGGGATCAATAGTCCCGATGGAGTTGTGGGCCCAGGCGCGGTCCGGGGCATACATGGAACGCTCAGCCACCACTGGGCCGCCATCGGAGGTGAGCACGGTGGCCACGTCGTAGGAGGTATGGTAGTCGGCCAGGTTCCAGGAGGCCCGGGTGTGAGCCGGCATATTCAGGTCCTGCATCCTGGCGTTCTGGACCAGCCCGATCTCGGTGTCCAGAGCGAAGTTGATGCTGACGGTGTAGTCGTTGGGATTCTGGACCAGGATCCAGCTCTCAAAGCCGTCACCGGTACAGCCCTCCGGCAGGTACCAGGTGTCGGACGGCATCTGGGTACCCACCGAACAGGTGGCCCAGGCACGCTCGTTGCCGTACATGGCCCGCTCGCAGATCACCTCGTTGTCCGAGCTGACCCGTGTGGCCACGTCGTAGGTCTGGATGTAGTTGGCCAGGTTCCAGGAGGAGCGGGAATGGGCTGGGACTGTCAGGTTCTGCATCTCGGGCAGGACCACCTCGCCCTGGTCGGTGTCGAAAGCCATGCTGATCTTGGCGGGGGCGTCTCCGGGGTTCTCCACCAGGATCCAGGTCTCGAAGCCGTCCAGGGTGCAACCTTCGGCCAGATACCAGGTGCCCTTGGCGAAGCTCACCACCACCTCGTGATGCTCGTTGACATTGGTGATGGTATAAGAATTCTGGGGTGTCGGGCTTACCGGAACTCCGTTGTCGGTCACCGATTTGACCATGAATCCGGTATCGGGGGCGAGGGTGACAGTGGCGGTCCCTCCGATGGCCACAGCCTGGGTGGCGGGGTTGACGGTACCGCCGCTTCCGTTCACCGTCGCGTTGACGATGCGCTGCCGGATGTCGGCGCGGTAGATGATCTGATCGTAAGTGTCATCGTAATCGTCCCAAGCCACATGGGGATTGCCGTCGATGTCCACCGCTATCATGGGGTCGTAGGAATCGTAACCATCTCGGTAGGACAGGTTCACCGGGGCGCACCAATCACCTGCCACTTCCGGCGTGTACAGAGCGGAATTGGTGGCGTAGTAAGCCTGGTAGTAGGTGTTGCTTTCGTCGTAACCGTTCCAGACCACATTGGGGGCACCGTCCGGGCTTATCGCTATCTGGGGATCCCAATCTCCGTTGACAAGCCCCGTCGAGAGGAGCAGCGGGTCGGCCCAGACGCCCGAGGTGGGGGTGGTGTAGAAGATGCGGTATTTGTCTAATGCGACTTCGTAGCCTTCCCAGACCACATGGGGATTGTCGGCAGGGTCCACTGCTATACTCGGGATATGATTACCGGAATGGTAATAGTCACCGGATATGATCACCGGGGATGACCAGGTGCCGCCGGCATTGGTGGCGTAGCCGATGTCGCAGTTGCTGTTCAGCTCCGAGTGCCAGATGGCGTGGACGGCACCGGTTGAGTCCACCGCCAGGTTGGAGTAATAAGGGTAGCTCATGTCGTCACCATCGATGACCACCGGATCGGACCAGGTGCCGCCGGTGTTGTCGGCGTACCAGATATGCCAGTAGACTTCACCTACATCGTACCCCTCCCAGACCACATGTACGTTGCCTGAAGGGTCCAGCTTCATAGCCGGGTACTCCTGGTAATAGACGGATTGCGTGGAGAGGCAAAGCGGATCGGACCAGGTACCGCCGGCGTTGGTAGAATACCAGATCCGGTAATCGTATCCGGTTTCATCGTACCCATACCAGACCACGTGGACTGCGCCGGCCGAGTCCAGCTCTATCTGGCAAGTCCAGAAATCCGTCTCCTGCTCACACTGGTCGTAGTCGGACTGGGTGGACAGGCGGACCGGGTCGGACCAGGTGCCGCCGGCGTTGATGGCGTAGTAGACCTGCCACGCACTCAGGTCCTCGTCGTACATCTCCCATACTACGTAGACATTTCCGGCAGCATCGACCGCCAGGTTGGGAGCCTTCTGATCATACTCATCGAGGGTGTCGATGCGTTCCGGCGCTGACCAGTCGCCCGGAGTTCCGGAGGCATAGAATATCTTATAGTCATCAGTGGTTTCCCAGTCCTCCCAGACCAGGTGTGCCTTGCCCGATAAGTCCACCTCGATGTTGGGATACTCTCCATAGCCATCAGCCGGCGATACTTCATCCGGGGTGGTCCAATCCGGTGAAGCCGTGGCAGCCGGCACGAAGGCAAAGACCAGGAAGGTGGTCATCAACACCACCATGGCCAGGGGCACGCATAACCCCTTCGTCCTCCTGGTACCAGCTTTCCGGATACGCTCTCTCGCGTTCATCAACAGACCTCCTTTGCCTGGCAGTCTATACGATAGTGCTTCTTCCCAATCATTACCTACGGGGCGTAGCCGATGGAGGCGT
>CAVXXD010000015.1:0-200571 GCA_963765625.1 uncultured bacterium | reverse complement strand
CAGAAATTCAAGGGGGACATCCCGGTAATCATCAACCTGCAACAGGCCGACGGCGAACTATCCAAACGCCTGATAGACTTTGCTTCGGGGCTGACCTTCGCTCTGGAAGGAGGCATCCAGCGGGTAGCCGACAAGGTCTTCCTGCTCACGCCACATAACGTGGACGTATCGGCTGAAGACAAGCGATGGCTGAGGGAGAAGGGCTTCTTCAACCAGTTCTGATCAAGCGCATTACTGCCGTAATAAGGAGAAACCATGACTACGTTTGCGTTCCTCGGGGCCGGCAAGATGGGCGAGGCCATCCTCAAGGCCTTGCTGGACAAAGGCTTTCTTTCCGCCTCAGAGGTCATCATGAGCGACCTTAACTTCGAGCGGCTTCACGAAATGAGCGATAAATACAAGGTCAGAGTGGTGCATAACAATCGCTCGGCGGTCGAGGAGGCCGACGTGGTGATACTGGCCGTAAAACCACAGAACCACTCGATCGTTCTTCCGGAAATCGCCGATCTGCTGGACGAGAACACCGTGCTCATATCCATCGCCATGGGCAAGAGCACCGAAAGCATAGAGTCCTACCTTAATGGTCCTGTACAGGTCATCCGGGTCATGCCCAACACCCCGGCCCTGGTTTCGGCCAGTATCACCTCCATCAGCTACGGCGAAAACGTCTCCCCCGGAGCCAGGGAGATAGCCCGGGAGATGTTCGCTGGCCATGGGGGAAGTGATAGAGATCGAGGAGAGGCTGCAGGATGAGGTGGGGGCCATTTCCAGTTGCGGGCCGGCGTATTTCTACCTCATGGTCGAGTCATTGGCCGATGCAGGAGTCAGGATCGGCCTGGAACGCTCGCTGGCGACGCGTATCGCCACCGAGACCATGATCGGTTCCGGGATGATGCTCCGCGAGACCGGGTTACACCCCGCCCAGTTGCGCGACATGGTCACAAGCCCGGGCGGAACCACCATCGCCGCCATCGAGGTTCTGGAGGAACACGCCTTTCGCGCCACTATCATCAAAGCGGTGCAGGCGGCCATAAAGCGAGCAAGGGAGATCTGACGTAAGGTATGTCACTTGCGGGCACCATTCTTTCGTTCCTTGTCGGAATCTACCTGATCATAGTTTTGCTGCGGGTGGTGCTTGACTGGATACCGCCCCTGGACAGCGCTCCGCTTCGCAAGGTGACCCTTTATGCCCACATCCTTACCGAGCCGCCTCTCGCGCTGCTTCGCCGAGTCGTGCCCATGGTCCCCATGGGTGGAGGGATGGCACTCGATCTTTCCCCCTTCATTCTGACCGTATTGCTTATACTACTCCAGAGGGTCATTTCAAGCATATTTTGACGCGCTATAAAATATTCGACATGTAAATAGAAATTGCCGAAGAAGTAGGATATACTCAATTCAATGGCTGTTGTCGTCGGTGAAGGAGGCGATAAAATTGGCTCTGGGGCCTATGGAGATCCACCACAAGGAATTTAATACCGTCCGCATGGGAGGGTACAACAAGGAAGAAGTCGATGCTTTTCTGGACCAGGTGGCGGACGAGATGGACCGGTTGCTCCACCGTAGCCAGGAACTGGCAGGAATGGTAGAGGGCATGCGGGCGAAAGTCGTCGAGTACGATGGGATGCAGCAGACCCTGCAGAATGCGCTGATCAATGCCCAGAGAAGCGCGGACAGCGTTATCCGGGACGCCCAGGAAAAAGCCGACGAATTGATGAAGCAAGCTGATGCCGAAGCCGCAACGCGAGCGGAAGAGACGAACCGCCGATACGAAGAAGCCATGCAGCAGATAAATGCGCAAGTGGAGAGAGCGGCCGCGAACCTGGCCCAGCTGCGTACGGAGGCCGGAGAATATATCACCAACGTAAGAAGCCTGCTTGATGAGACTTCCCGGAAGGTGTCGGAATACGAATCGGTGATAACGGAAGCCGATATAACCATGCCCGAGATGGCCGCCGTCCCGCCGATCGCCCCGGCCTTTTTCGAAGAGCAGCAGCCGGTGGAGCAAATGGCCGAGCCCGTGGCACAGCCGGATTACGGTGAAGCCGCCATGCCCGAATACGATGCGGCGCCGATGGGCGAACCTTCGCTCTACGAGGCACCGGCCGCACCCATGCCCGAATACGATGCGTCGCCGATGGACGAAACCCCTCTTTACGAGGAGATACCTGCAGTACCGGTCGAGGAAGCTCTCTATGATCGTCTGGTGTCCGCCGAGGCTCCGCTCTATGAGCCGGCCACCGCGCCTCCGGTGGAGGTCCCGCCAATGGAACCCCAGTCCTCGGTCGAGGCACTGCTATACAGCCCTCAACCGGAACCTGTTATCGAGGCACCGCTCTACGAGCCGCCTGCGGAACCAGCGCCTGAATACACGACCCCGCCAGTAGTAGAAGAACCCCTGTATGTACCACCTTCTCCCGAGCCTGCGGAGCCGGCTCCGGCTTTCCGGGAGCCGTCAGCGCCACCCGGTATCTCCCTGGGCGAACTGCTTGAAGATACTGCCCCACGGGACTCCCTGGACGAGATCGAGCCGCTCCTGGAAGAAGCAGGGATGATGGAGCCTCACGCCTACGTTCCGAACATCAAGCCAATGGAAGAAGTCCCGGAAGAGGATTCACCCATTCCCGTAATCGAGACGTTGCCTCCCGACGAACTGAGACCGATCGAGCCCCAGGCTTTCGTGCCCTTCATCCATCTCAACGATGAAGCACCAAGCGAGCCGGAGCAGCAGCCCCGGGGTCCACAAACGGCGAGTATCGACGAGATAACCCGCCTGACCCTTGAAGATCTGGCCGGAACAACCTCACCGGCAGTGCCCGCGGAGGCTTCGGGAGATTTGGATAAAGAGCTTTTACCACCTCCGGAACAGGAGGAAAAAGGCGAGAAACACTTCTTCTGGGAATAAAAAGGGCCGTTACGCCCTTCGCCGGTCACGGGCACCGGCTCTCACGATGTTGTATACTTGACTGTTATGTGCGAAGTTTTGACAGTCAGTGATTAATCATGGAAGAGCAAAGCGAAGCCATAAGCGATACCGGTAGCGGCATCGTGGTGCGCGTGAGAGTAGCTCCGCGATCGTCCCGCAAGGGCTGTGCCGGACTCCAGGGAACGCAGGTGAAGTTCAACCTGCATTCCGCACCGGTGGAAGACGCCGCCAATCGCGAACTGGTAGAGATGCTGGCCGATGGTTTGAGGGTCCCACGGTCAGCCGTCCGGATCATCAGGGGCGGCAAAGGCCGGGACAAGGTCGTAAGTATAGTGGGCGTAGAAAAGGCGCGCTTCGAGTCCGCCTTCCTGCGATGATAGTGAGGTCAACATGAACTATAAGGAAACGCTGAACCTGCCGAAAACCTCCTTCCCCATGAAGGCGAACCTGCCGAAGCGCGAGCCGGAGATCCAGCAGGCCTGGAAGGAGATGGACGTCTACGGCAAGATGGTCGAAGCCAGGCGCGGCGCCCCTTCTTTCATACTTCACGACGGCCCCCCCTACGCCAACGGAGACATCCACCTCGGGACGGCATTGAACAAGATCCTCAAGGACATCATCATCAAGCACCGAACCATGCAGGGATTCCTGGCGCCCTATGTGCCCGGGTGGGACTGTCACGGGCAGCCCATAGAACACGAGGTTGAGAAGAACCTGGGGCTGGAAAAGGAAGGGCTCGACATCATGGAGGTGCGGAAGCGCTGCCACGAATACGCCATGCGCTTCGTTGATCGCCAGTCCGGCCAGTTCCAGCGTCTGGGGATTCTGGGTGATTTTGATGAGCCGTACCTGACCCTGCGGCACGCCTACGAAGCCACCAACATCAGGGTCTTCGCGCAGCTCTACGAAAATGGATTGATCTATAGGGGTCGCAAACCCATCCACTGGTGTCCTAACTGCCGGACGGCACTGGCTGAAGCGGAGATAGAATACGACGACAAAACCTCTCACTCAATCTACGTCAAGTTCCCTGTGCTCGAAGGGCTGGAAGGGGTTCCGGAGGACGCGGGTGACGTTTCCATGCTCATCTGGACCACCACCCCGTGGACCCTTCCCGCCAACGTGGCTATCGCTGTCCACCCCGAAATGGACTATGCCCTGGTGTGGGCGGGGGGCGAGTCGCTCATCGTGGGAGAGCCGCTCCTGGAGAATGTCATGGAGGCCATTGGGGTGGAAGGGCACAACAAACTGCGTTCGTGGAAAGGCAGCGAGTTGGTGGACGTTCTCACCAGGCACCCCTGGGAGACCAGGCCGTCCCGAGTGGTGACGGCAGAATATGTCGATTTCGAAGTGGGGACGGGGATGGTGCATATCGCGCCCGGCCATGGGTACGAAGACTACCAGGTGGGACTGGAGTTCGATCTGCCCATGCCCATGCCCGTCGACGATGAAGGAAAGTTCACTGATGAAGTGCCGCTCTTCGCCGGGCAGTTCATCCAGGATGCCAATCAGAACATCATGCAGGACCTGGAGGAGCGCAAACTGCTTCTGGCTAGAGTGGATATCGAACACCAGTACCCCCATTGCTGGCGCTGCAAGAAACCAGTGATCTTCCGCGCTACGCCCCAGTGGTTCATAGCAGTGGACTGGAATGCCAACGGCGGCACCTTGCGGGAACTGGCCATCAAATCCCTTGACCGGGTCGAATGGATACCAGGCTGGAACTACAAACGGATGCTGGGCATGCTGCAGATGCGCCCGGACTGGTGCATATCCCGCCAGCGCTCCTGGGGAGTGCCCATCCCTGTCTTCTACTGCGGGGATTGCGGATACGAAGTGATCAACGCCGGTACCCTTGAGAGCATCGCCTCCATCATCGAGGCGAAAGGCTCGGACTCCTGGTTCCTTCTTGAACCAGAGGAGATTCTCGGGGGCTCGGAGCCCTGCTCGCAATGCGGCTCAGAAAGGCTGGTCAAAGGGCACCGACATCCTGGACGTATGGTTCGAATCGGGAATAAGCCACGAGGCGGTATTGAAACAGAGGGAGAACCTCTCATGGCCGGCCGACCTCTACCTCGAAGGAAGCGACCAGCATCGCGGCTGGTTCCAGACTTCACTGCTCACTGCCGTTGGAACATCGGGTGAGCCTCCCTTTCACAAGGTGCTAACACACGGGTTCGTGGTGGACGGAGACGGCAGGAAGATGTCAAAGTCTCTCGGGAATGTCATCAGCCCGCAGGAGACCTGCGATCGCCTTGGCGCGGACGTGCTGCGCCTCTGGGTGGCGGCGGCTGACTATACCGTGGACATCCCAGCTTCGGACGAGATCTTCGAGCGGCTGGTGGAGGCCTACCGCCGCATCCGCAACACCATAAGTTTCCTCTTGGGGAATCTATACGATTACGACGATGAGATCAACGCCCCGGCTTTGGAGGAGATGGAGGAAATGGATCGCTGGATACTGTCCAGCTTGCAGTCCCTGATCGAAAGGGTGAGTGCCGCCTACGAATCGTCACAGTTCCACCAGGTATACCAGGCCCTCCACCATTTCTGCGCCGTGGACTTGAGTTCCCTCTATCTGGACATGCGCAAGGACTGTCTCTACACCTCCAGCAGTGATTCAACAGCGCGGAGGTCGGCCCAGGCGGCTTTGCATCGCATCCTCCAGGCGCTGGTAAGGCTGATGTCGCCTATCCTCAGCCACACCGCGGAAGAGACCTGGCAGGTCATGCGCAGCGAAAGTGCTGAAAAAAGCGTTTTCCTGCTGGACTGGCCTGAGCCGGACGCCACCCTCCAGGACCATGCTTTGGAAGAAGAATGGGCGGTCCTGATCGAGGTACGCGACAAGGTCACCAAGCGCCTGGAGACCATGCGAGCCGCCAAGGAGATAGGTACGTCCCTGGAGACCGAGGTCGTCCTGAAGGTCCCGGCGCAGGAGGCGGGGTTCTGGTGCGACCGCCTTGAGATGCTCCCAACCCTGTTCATAAGCTCATCCGCGGTGGTGGAAGTAGTCGATGGGCTTGAGCAGGTTGAGGCTGATGCTCGTATGGCGGAAGGCGCCAAGTGCCAGCGCTGCTGGAACCGGAGACCTTCCGTGGGGACCGATCCCGATCATCCCGAGGTCTGCGACCGCTGCCTCCCGGTAGTAAAGGCTATCAGCGGTTGAGAGATTAAGGTTTTCAGGCTCAAGGAAACACCCCTTTTTTGTCGAAATACGACTTGTATGAAAAAGGTTGTGATATTCGTAGAAATGACTGTAGAATGTTCAGAATGAAATTGATTCGGAGATGAGGTGAAGGCTTGAACAAGAGGAAACTTACGCAGATTAAAAAAAGACTGCTTCAGGAGAAAGAAGTTCTCATAAAGCAATATCACGATCTGGAAGAGGGCAACCTCAATTCATCCCAGTCGGAAATAACCGGAGAGGTCGGTTTCGATGAGGAATACGCCGACTCCGGCACCTTTACCTTTGAGCGCGAGCGAGACCTTTCCCTCTACAACAACATCAAGGACCTGCTGGAAAAAGTGGAAGCAGCCATGGAAAAGATCGAAATGGGAACCTATGGCATATGCGACATCTGCAAATCGACCATACCCGAAGAACGGCTGGATGCGCTGCCCCACGCTACCCTCTGCATCCAATGCAAACAGAGGGAAGAAAAAGAATACCATTGATCTACTGGCTGGTCCTGGCATCCGCCCTCGCCGCGGACCAGCTGACCAAGATGTTGATAAGAACCTTCCTTCCCGAGGGCGAGATAGTCAGGGTCTTCGGTAACTTCCTCATCCTCAACCAGCAGAGAAATTCCGGCATTTCCTTCAGCATGTTTGAGAACGGCAGCAACGCCCTGATCATAATCTTCACCCTGGTTATGGTGGGGCTGCTGATGGCCTACATGATCTGGAGCAGGGAAGACGGCCGACTCTCCCTGGCGGGATTGGGCTTGATTTGTGGGGGAGCACTGGGTAATATCGTCGACAGGTTCGCCTTCGGCCAGGTGATAGACTTTATCGACTTCAGTTTCTGGCCGGTTTTTAACCTGGCTGACATGTTCATCGTAGCGGGAGTCATCCTTTTCCTGATAGGATTCCTGCGTGGCGACGCCGGACAGAAGATGATGGAGGGGGGTAAGGGCAATGCATCGTGAACTTATCCATATCGGCGCCTTCAAGGTGCACGCTTATGGTTTTATGCTCTGCGTCGCCTTCATCCTGGGGCTTTTCATCACCTACCGCCACCTTAAGCGTAATTTCATCGACCCCTACGTCGTCTACGACATAGTCATCGCCGCGCTGGTCGGGGGCATCGTCGGAGCTCGTATATTCTACATCCTGGGAAACCTCAACGAGTTCAGGGGCAACTGGGGGCAGGCCCTGCAGTTCTGGAACGTCGAGGGCCTGGTCTTCTTCGGGGGCTTGCTGCTGGGCGCGGTCCTGGTGATACTGGTCATCCGTTGGCGGCACCTGCCGTTCTACATCGTAGCGGACGGCGCCGCCATTTCGTTGGCGCTGGGGCTGGCAGTCACCCGCATCGGCTGTTTCCTCAACGGCTGCTGCTTCGGCAAAAGCTCGGATCTGCCCTGGGCGGTGACGTTTCCCTTGGAGACCCAGAGGATCATGGGCATGCCCACCAACCCGTTGCACCCCACCCAGATCTACGAGAGCCTGCTGGACCTGGCCCTCTTCATCTTCCTCATCATCTTCCGCAAGAAGCAGAAATACCACGGTGAGCTGTTCATACTATTCCTATTCTTCTACGGGCTGATCCGCTTTACCGTGGAGATCTTCCGTTACCATACCACTCCCAATGCCCAGCTGGCCTTTCAGGTGATGAGCCTGGTTCTCAGTGCCGGTGCCGGCCTGGCCTTTATGTTCCGGGCCCGGTTTCTAACGGAGGTCCGTCCCTAGTTGGAGAAGAGGGTACTGAAGCTGGGCGAGTATGCCGGTGAGCGCCTCGACAAAGCCCTGTCGGCCGCCCTCGGCATATCCCGAAGCCGGGTGCAGGAGATGATGGAGCAGGGATTGATCGAGGTCGACAGTGGCCGTGCCGGCAAGAGCTACCGGTTGGCTGGGCCTGAGACCGTGACCGTCCTGCCTCATCCGGAGAGGGCATACCGGATAGAGGCGGAGGATATCCCCGTAAGAATCATCTTCCAGGATTCCGACATCGCCGTGGTTTCCAAGCAGCCGGGCCTGGTGGTACATCCGGCGGCCGGACACCCCGGCGGCACCCTGGTCAACGCCCTTCTACACGCCCTTCCCGACCTGGGAAGAGTAGGGGAAGAGATTCGCCCGGGTATAGTACATCGCCTGGATCGCGACACTTCCGGGCTGATGGTGGTCGCCAAACACGAGGTGGCGTTCATTCGCCTGCAGGAGATGGTCAGGCAGCGGGAGATCAAGCGGCGCTATCTGGCCCTGGTACACGGAACCCCCCCCAGCTCCAGCGGTACTATTGACGCGCCGGTGGGGAGGGACCCCAGGGACCGCAAGAAGATGGCGGTGACCGGTGGGGGCAGGCCGGCCGTAACCCATTTCGACGTACTCCAGGCACTTCCGGGGTTCTCACTGGTGGAGGTGGAGCTGGTGACCGGCCGGACCCACCAGATCCGGGTACACTTCTCGCAGCTCGGTCATCCCGTGGCGGGGGACAGTGTCTACGGCAGCCATGGAACTAAAGGGGAAGTCCCCGGACTTCAGAGGCAGTTCCTGCATGCCTGGCGTCTTGAACTAGACCACCCCCTGACCGCCGTAAGGCTATCTTTTAATGATCCCCTGCCTGCCGATCTTTCCTCCGTACTCGTATCCCTTGGAGGGACCGTACCTCTCTGAAGCCCGCCCTTTAAACGACCCAGGGGACTAAGCAGTTTTATGCTTGCCTATTCCAATAATGGATAGTACCATAAGATTTACTGGTCATAATAGGTAACTATAATGAGAAACGGGGAGGCTGATCATGGCGGATTATGATGTCGTAGTCATTGGAGGGGGAGCAGGGGGCCTCTCGACAGCCGCGCTCTGCCAGAAGGCCGGGATGAAAACCCTTGTCCTCGAGCAGTCCGAACGCATCGGTGGATGCTGCTCGACCTACGAGGCCGAAGGATTCCATTTCGACGTCGGCGCCAGCGTGGTGGAAGTAACGGCATCCTTCGAGGAACTCTTCAAGCGGCTGGGGCTTTCACGAGAGAAATACATACCGATGGTCCCGGTCGACCCCATCTACGACTATTGCGACATCAACCGGGACATGCGATTCGCTTACCCGACCAGCATAGAGGAGACGGCCGAGGTGATCGGGCGTTTCTCCCCGGAGGACGGCAAGACCTTTCTCGAGTTCGCAAAAAACTTCACGCCCCGCATCGAAGGGCTGGTGGACAACTTCTTTTATGCTCCTTGCCAGGGGTTACTTGACGTAATCAAGCTGGTAATACAATATCCGGGCATAATCAAGGCCCTGCCCATGTTCATGACCACCCACCAGAAGATCGTTCGCAAGTATTTCAAGAATGAAGACGTCCTGGCCTCCATGGCCTTCCAGTCTTTCTACGCCGGCCTGCCGCCGGACCTCTGTGCCGGGCTATACGCCATCGTAGGCTTGCTCGAGCATCAGGGCATCTACTATCCGCCGGGAGGCATGATCGGGATACCCAAGGGCATCATGAACGCCTTCATCGACCTGGGTGGAGAGGTACAGTTCGGCAAGCGCGCCGTGAAGATACTGGTGGAAGGGAAGACGGCCAAGGGAGTGGAGCTCTGGGACGGCACAGTCATCAGGGCCAGGAATGTGGTTGGAGCCATCAACGCCAAGAAGGTCTACATGGAGATGATCGGGCGTGAGCACCTTCCCTGGCACGTCTGGCGCGGCATCGATTCCATGACGCTTTCCATGCCCTGCCCCATGATCTATCTCGGCATCGATTACGAGCCCCCCCTGCGAGCCCACCATACCCTCACCCTCACCAGCCCACAGGTGATGAACGACTTCTGGAGCAAGTATTACGTCAAGAACAAGATATACGAAGTGGACGGGGTTCCCGAAGTCATGGGGCTGGTGTCCTGGCCCACCAAGATCGACCCCAACCTGGCTCCTCCCGGCAAGCATGTCCTGACTCATATGGGAATGGCTCCGTACAACATCAGCGGCGACGACTGGGATCGCCACAAGGAGAAGTACATCGACGAAGCCATCGCCACGGTTGAGAAATACATGATCCCGGACTTGTCCAAGCACGTGGTCTACCGCGACATGGCCACCCCCAAGGACCTGGAAAGGATGCTGCTCCATCCCGGCGGAGCCGTCTATGGCATCCAGACCGACCTCTCGCACATGGCCATGTTCCGGCCGTCCAACAAGTCCAAGTCCATAAAGAACCTCTACCTGGCAGGCGCCTCCACTCATCCAGGCGGTGGTGTCTGTACGGTGGTGGCAGGCGGCATAATCACGGCCGGGCTGTTGGCCAAGCATAACTCTTGAGCAGAAGGTGGTGTAAAGACATGAAAAGGACAAAGAAGCAGCTTCTTCTGTGCCTGGGGATTGTTGCGGCAGTGGGGACATCCGCGGGCGTGCTGGCGGCGTTGACAGAGCCTTCCGACTGGCGCTACCCCAAGCTACTCCTGGTAAACCTGCCCAAAATGCCGTTCCGGTATTTCGTATAAAGGCGGAACCGCCCATGGCCGACTACGATGTAATAGTCATCGGTGCAGGCAACGGCGGCATCAGCGCCGCCGCGCTCCTGGCGAAACAGGGGCGCAAGGTGCTGGTGATCGAACAGAGCGACCGCGTGGGTGGTTGCTGCTCAACCTTCACCAAGAACGGCTACAGTTTCGACGTGGGCGCCTCCATCGTGGAAGTGATCTACCCCATAGAGCTTGCCTTCAAGCAGCTGGGTACTTCTTTTCAGAAAGAGTGTGACCTGATACCATGCGACCCCATCTACAGTTACATCTTCAAGGATGGAGGGCGGGTCAACTACCCGGTATCCCTCGAAGGCACGGCAGACGCGATAGCCACGCTGAACAAGGACGACGCCAGGCAGTGGTTCTCTTTAGCCGGCTATTTCGCCGAGATGATGAAGCAGACCATCGAAGCTTTCTTCACCAGCCCCGCCAACACCATGTGGGACATGGTCCTGATGATGGCGCGCAACCCCGGCATCCTCAAGTTCCTGCCGCTGTTCGCCAACAGCTACCAGGACGTCATCTTAAAATATTTCAAGGACGACATCGTGCAGCAGACCATGTCCTTCCAGTCCTTCTACTGCGGGCTTCCCCCGGAGTTGGCCCCCGGCTTTATCGCGCTCATCCCTTACTCGGAGCACGAGGGTATCTGGTATCCGCGGGGCGGCATGATCCAGATACCCGAAGCCTTCCGTAGGATCGGGGAGAAGTTTGGCATGGATCTTCGCCTCAATACGTGCGTGGATAAAGTATTGGTGCGCAACCGCGGGGTGGAGGGGATTCGCTTGAGCGACGGCACCGAGATCACATCCGACCTGGTGGTCTCGAACGTCAACGCCACCAAGCTCTACCTGGAATACATCGGGGAGGAGCACCTGCCCTGGTACGGCCGGGTGGGCATAAAGAGTTACGATGTCTCCATGTCCTGCATGATGATCTACGTTGGTTGTGACTACCGACCTCCCCTGGAGGCCCACCACAGCCTGACCATCGGGCCTTTGCGGCAGATGAACGACTTCTGGAACAACGAGTTCAAGAGCGGACAACTACCCCAGGATGTTTATGGCCTTATCTGCTGGCCCACGGAATCAGACCCGTCGTTGGCGCCGGAAGGGCACCACGTCCTGAACATCATGGGGATGGGGCCCTACGAGCTGGCCGGGACTACCTGGGATAAAGAAAAGCATGGGCTGGCGGAAAAGTTCATAAGAGAGCTTTCGAGGGTTGCCGTTCCGGGCCTGGCCGACCACGTCACGGAGTTGGAGGTTTCAACGCCGGTCGATTTCGAGAGGCGGCTACTCTCTCCGGGCGGGGCCATTTACGGCCTGCAGATGGATCTTCCTTCCCAGGCTGTATTCCGGCCTTCCTCGAAGTCGAAGTGCATCAAGGGGCTCTATCTCACCGGCGCTTCCACCCATCCGGGCGGGGGCGTGCCGTCGTCGGTCGCCTCCGGGGTGATCGCGGCGGCCCTGATCGACAAATACGAGAACTGATTGCGCGTCATAAGTTGACGACCGCTATTCTCCTGGACGGGGAGAGCCGATATAATGTCGGTAATCATCCGGCAAGTCCGGCTCGGTTCCGGATGGAAAGGCTGTTCGGAACAACGTCAGGGAGAAGGAGGAGAAGACAATGGGGAGAAGCAAAAAGAGTTTTGACCGTGTGTTATCCCAATACAAGCACAAGGACATGGCCTTCAAGATGACCAACTGGCCTGTCATCGGCCGGATTGGCGCCAAGCTGATCGACTCGGAGAACATGACACTCACGTACATCCCCGTCAACCAGAACCTGGACCAGCCCGAGAGCACGGCTGCCCCGGTCAGCATCATCGAGCATTTCATCGACAATGCCTGCCACCACCTCATCCTCAGCCGCTGCCCCTGCCGCAGCGAGAACCACTGTAAGGACTTCCCGGGAGACTTCGGCTGTCTCTTCATCGGATCGGCCGCCCGTGAGGTCGAGCCGGAAGTGGGCTATCACGTCACCAAGGAGGAGGCCCTGGCGCATTTGCACAAGGCGGTCGAGATGGGCCTGATCCCCTGCCTGGGCCGTTTTAAAGGAGACGCCATAATGCTCGGCGTTAAGGACCACGCGCACCTCATGACCATCTGCATGTGCTGCCCCTGCTGCTGCATATCCACCAGCTTCAAGTACGCTTCGCAGCAGGCCAGGGATGCCCTGGTGAAGCTGGAGGGCGTGAACGTCGTCGTCGACGTAGAGAAGTGCAACGGCTGCGGGCTCTGCGTCAAGAGCTGCATCTTCGAGGAGATGGAGCTAGTAAGCGAAAAAGCGGTCGTCAAGAAGGACTGCAGGGGATGCGGGCGATGCATGACCGCCTGCAAGAGAAACGCCATCACCGTGACCATAGACAACCCGAACTTCATCGACGATTGCATCGCCAGGATAAGTGAGAAGGTGGACGTCACCTAGGCGTCCAGGACGCCCCCCTCGGGGGGCTGTAATTAGGGAGGGGAACATGGCCGACCAGCGGAAGTACGATGTCATCATAATCGGAGCCGGGGTGGCCGGCCTGACTTGCGGCAACTACCTGCGCCGCGCGGGTAAAAGCGTGCTCATACTTGAGCACGGCAAGCTTTTTGGAGGTAACATCCAGGGGGTGCGGCGCAAGGGCTTCTATTTTGACTGCGGCTGCCAGTCCACCGAATCCGTCGGCATCCTCTTTCCCATCCTCCAGGACCTGGGGTTGCACGACCCGGCCCAATGGGACCGGGGCAGCTGGCGCTGGGCCACGCCCGACTGTGACGTGCCCCTGCAGAACTACGACCAGATCCGCGAGGACTTCAAACGGTATTATCCGGAGTCTTCGGCCGGCATAGACAAGTGGTTCGACTTTATCGTCCCCGGCTGCAAGGCGATGAAGGGGATGATGGGAAACAACCCCTTCCCGCTGGTTAAAAGTGGTAGGGAGAAATACCGGGTGCTGGCGAAGATGACCCCGACCGCCCTGAGTCTGATGCCCATGGCCAAGGAAGGCCTGTCCCTGACCGGGCGCGAAAAAGGCCTGCAGCTCTTCGACGATCCGCGCCTGGCCTTTCTCTTCGGGGAATTCGGCGACCCCAACATGCTCCTGTTCATGTACTTCTCCTTCTGGTACAGCTTCGTCAACGACTACTGGTATCCCAAGGGTGGCTTGATGACCCTGGCGGACATCCTGGCAGCCAGGTACCAGGAGGCGGGCGGCGAGGTCAAGATGGGGGTCACCGTGGACCACATCATAACTTCAGGCCGCAAGGCGACAGGCGTGGAGACGGCGGAGGGGGAGCGTTATTTCGCCGAAAAGATCGTCAACACCGGCAACCCCAAGCGGCTGTTGGGAGAGATGCTCGACCCCACACTGGTTCCCGGTAAATATGGCGAGAAGATAAAATTCGCTCCGGTCAGCTATTCAATGTCCACCGCATTCCTCGGACTGGACATGGACGACGCCGAGCTGAAGGAGAAGCTCAAGACCACCCATACTCTCTACTGGCGCACTTACGGCTTCACGGAAGACAACTACGACCGCAACATACATCGCCAGGGCATGTCCATGTTCACCTGGTGTTCTATGCATGACAAATCGCTGGCACCGGAAAGCCAGAACTCCATCATCGTGCAGGTGAGGACGCCGTACCACTGGATGAACGGGTGGGGGACAGGCTCGGCCGACCCCGAGATACGCACCGGGGGATACCGGACCCTGAAAGAAAAGGTACTGGAGGACATCATAGAGGACAGCGAGGCGATGATCCCGGGGCTGCGGGACAAGGTGGTCTATAAGGAGCTCGCCACGCCTCGCACCCTCTCGAAGTATACCCTCAACCCCGAAGGTTCCATCATGGGCTGGTCTTACGACCGCTATCGGACACCCCTTTACGGGCGGTTCGGCCAGTTTACTACACCCGTCGATAACCTCTATATGGCCGGACATTATTCCATCTGGCCAGGCGGCGTAGTCTTCTCTGCGCTGAGCGGCAAGATCGTCGCGGAGGGGATGTACCGGGGCATTGCCCGCACCCTTCTCTGGTAGCCGGAGCATCGGCCCACCCCGTTCTCGAGCTCGAAGGGTTTTCGCTGGTCCGGGCAAATAGACCTTTCGCGGGAAAACTCCTGCCGTTCACCGGATTGTTGTGAAAATCACTGCAAGCAGCTGTCATAATCTAATAAAGAAGACCCTGAGAGGTGGGAGCGGTCTTGCAGGAGCATAACGGAAACGGCAGCAGCAGCAGCAAAGTACCTGACAGCGTGGTGAGGATCGAGCTCATCTCCTTCTACCACCGCAACCCCGAGTACTTCGAGACTTCCGAAGAGATCGTGAAGCTGTTCGACTACCACATCGAGCAGGTCCATTCCCAGTTGGAGAAGCTTGTCAGCCTGAGAATACTGGAAAAGGTCAAGGAGGACGGCGGCACATACTACCGCTACCTTCCTCCAATCTCCTGCAAGGACCTTAAGTCCATCAGGTACGTCCCCGGGGTCAACGGCATCAAGAATTCTTCGAACGGCAAGCACGAAGAAATCGACGCAATGGAAGTGAACTGATCAGCATGGATAATGAAGGACTGGTAAAACAGCTCCTTCTTACCATCGGAGCAGGAAATAACATACAAGAAAATCTGACCTTGCTGGTCGATACCCTCTTCATGCTCGGGGGCTGCCCCTGTTCCGCCTTCATGCTGACAAGAAGAGGCCAGGTCTGGTGGGACTACCTGAAGGGAAACAAGTTCTCCGGGAACAGCCTGGCAGTTCACGAACCTTACTGGCTCGAACTCGATGCATCCCCGCCTGAGGGGGCATGGATCACGGCCGGTTCCTCTCTGAAACGTTTTCATTCACTCGATGATGAAACTCTTGTGCTTCTGCGCCTGAAGAGGCACAAAGAAGAGGAGAGGACGAAGCTGCTCGTGGACCTCACCGAGGCGGCATTGCCGGCCGTCACGGAATTGCACCGGAACAAGAGGCGTGATCTTGCCGCCAGTGAGGCATTTCGCGTGAAGTGCTTGAGCGACATTCTTTTGTCCGTCCCTGACCAGAACAGGGCTCTCAACCTGCTGGCGGCGTCCGTATCCAAGTGCGTATCTTCTGAAAGGGCGTCGGTCCTGGCATTGAGCTCGAACCGTGAGATGCTGACCCTGAAAGCTGTGTACGGCAGGGTCCCGCAACCGACCGCCAAATCGCGGCCAATCCGGGTCGGGGACGGAGTGGCGGGGTGGTCAATGGCCAACCGTAAGGTCGTGAACATATCCGACGTCAGGCGGGACCCCCGCTTCATCGTCACTACATGTGACGACATAACATCAATGCTGTGCGTGCCGGTTTGCGGCTCGGCCGAGCCTATCGGGGTGATCTGCGCCGTGAACAAACGAAGTCATGAGCACAGCGCGGTGAATGCATTCCACGACGACGACGTGGAATTCCTGGCCAGTGTATCGAGAAACGTCGGCGAAATGCTGGTTGGCGCATAGGGCACCTAGGCTGAGTGGGGGACGAAGACAGGCCTACCAGGCCATTCATAAAAAAGAAAGCGAGCCGGGGATCAGCCCATCGGCTCGCTGTTGTTCTGGTAGCGCATACGGGATTCGAACCCGTGGTCTCCGCCTTGAGAGGGCGGCGTCCTAGGCCAACTAGACTAATGCGCCACGTCTTTACTACCTGCTACTATAACAAAAAAATGGCTGGGGGAGAAGGATTCGAACCCTCGCAACGAGATCCAGAGTCTCGCGTCCTACCACTAGACGATCCCCCAGTGATGTTTCGCGCAGGTGATATATTAGCACACGCCGGAGTGACCGACAATGCGCAAAGGTATCGTGCCTCGGTGCGGAGTATATATAATCAGATCGTAGCGTGTCGGGGAGGAAGAAGCGAAAGGAGCAGGCGTGTCGGAGAGGGTCGGGACGGGAGCTTGTCTGCGCGGATGCCTGATGGCGCTGCTCATAGCGATTCTGGTGCCACTGCTTTTATGGCTGACCGCGGCACCCCTGATCGCACAAAATGATGAAGTCCCGCAGGAGTACCCCTACGTCTTTGCATCCTACGGGATGGACATCCGTGTAGAAGCCGACTCATCCCTGCACGTGCAGGAGCGTGTTACCTACCGCTTCAGCGGCTTTGGTGAATGGGTGGGGATTTATATACCGTTTGAATACGGCAACATCTACAACCCCAGGGTGCTTAACGAATATGGCCGTCCTCTGCCGGACGAGTTATGGGAGCTCGAATGGGCTGAAGAGGGTGTGACGCTCTGGTACAACGGTGAAGGCTCAACCGGGGACTCGACGGTCATATACGACTATTATTCTTACGGTGCATTGAACCGCGAAGGAAGCTTGACCGGCTTCGAATGGAGCGCGACGCCGGAGACACACGACGCGCCCATCAACAAATCCAGTGTCAACATACATCTTCCCGGATACGTCAGCTCCTCAGACCTTGAACTCCAGGCGCGGGCTTACAACTACGACGGTCCCGTCTCAGCGGCTCAGTCCGATCCCGAGACGGTTTATTGCCTCTCCTGGGACATGCCCCCAGATGCCTATTACCGCTTCAGCTGTTACTGGCCTTCATCCATGATGAGTTCCGACGTGGCGGTAACACCCTTGAACTCCATGGAGGGCAAGCACTGGGACTTCGCGCGGTTCGACACGGACATCCACGTCAACCCCGACGCATCCCTAAATATACGTGAGACGCAGGTGGCGAACTTCTACGGCAGCTATCATTTCCTCAACCGCGATCTTACCTTAGCGGACGCTTCGGGGTACTCCGGAACCACCTACGGCAGGGTCAGGATAACGGACATTGCCGTATACGACCTCGAGGGGAACCTCTATGACGAGAGCCTCTGGAGCGTAGAGAAGATATCCGGAGGAAAAAGGGTCCACCTCGAGTTCGAGGCCCAGGACCAGCAGATGGGCTGGATCATTGAATACCGCATGAGTGGGGCGATCATCTACTACGACGATTACGACAGGCTGTATTTCAACTCGGTCTCCTATGACCGGGACGTTCCCATATCAGCGTCACGGACCACGGTGCACCTTCCCAATGGTGTTGACATGGATCAGGTGGAGACGGACATGTACGTGGATCAGTATTACAAGCCTTCCTATTATGATTATGGGAAGGACGGCGATACCCTGTGGTGGGAAGCAGCCGATGTCGACGCATTCAGTACCTATACCATAGACGTTGCTTTCCCTAAAGGCGTGGTCTCGGTGCCATGGCAATTCGGTCAGACCTTCAAGCTGATCATGCTCATTCTGGCCGGGCTGCTGGTGCTGGCCTGCCTGGTGGTTATGTTGCGGCTGTGGATGAAATTGGGACGCGACATCGGGAGGACCGGCACGGAGATGGTGCGATATGATCCTCCTCCAGGGCTCAAGCCGGCGGTCATGGGCATGCTCCTGAAGGAAAAGCCTTTATTGAAAGATATCTCCGCCACCATCGTAGACCTCGCGCGCCGGGGATTCCTCAACATATTCGAAGAAGGCTCCGGCAGTATCTTCACGCACACCTCCTACGGTTTCATAAAGAGATCCGATAGCACGGAAGGTCTGAGTGCTTACGAAAAGGAGGTCATGGACGGGCTTTTCGAATCAGGGGACCGGGTGACCGAGTCCGACCTCAAGAACGTGTTTTACGCGCACGTCGTGCCCATCCAGGATGGTGTGACCGACACGGTCCTGGACCAGGAGCTGTTCTCCGCCGAACCGGCAGTGGTGAAAAAACGCTACACTACGGGCGGGCTGCTTGTCTCCATCGTCTCGGTAGCCGTATTCGTCCTGGCATACAAGTGGTTGTACTGGGACCTTGGGTGGTTCTGGATCATACTGCCGGCCATCATCCTCTCAGGGATCATAATCATTATCGTCGGGAGGGCCATGCCCAGGAGAACGGCCAAGGGCTCCCAGGCTTACGAGCATGCCCTCGGGTTCAAGGAATACCTGGCAACGGCAGAGAGGGACGAGATCGCCTCGATGACCGCCGAGAATTTCCAGGAGACCCTGCCGTATGCTATGGTGCTTGGCGTGGCGGAGGCCTGGGCCTCCAAGTTCTCAGAGATATTCACGGAACCTCCCGAGTGGTTCAACGGCGTCGGGACGTTCAATACCGTCTACCTGGCCTCCAGCCTTAACGGCATGTATGAAAATCTCGGCAGCACCCTGGCGAGCGCTCCGAGCAGCAGCGGCGGAAGTGGGGGAGGCGGCTTTTCCGGGGGGTTCGGCGGGGGCTTCTCTGGTGGGGGCTTCGGTGGTGGAGGATCTTCGGCCGGGTGACTTTATCTATCCCAGCGGAAGCATCAGGTGTTGGGAGCGGCGTCGATGTTGCCTGAGAACTCCAGGTATTCAAAGCCGGGAAAGCGGCTGTCGAAAAGCCCCGCTACTAGATTTCCGGGAAAACCCTGGCGAGCGTTGTCGTAATGCATCACCGAAGCGTTGTAATACTTCCTGGCGTTGGCGATCACTGATTCGGTATGGGAAAGTTCTCGCTGCAGGTCGCGAAATCCCTGGGCGGCCCTGAGGTCGGGATAGGCCTCGGCAACGGCGAAGAGGGAAGAGAAAGAGATGGTGGCTTGATCGGTGGCTCCGGCATGATCCGGCACGGAGCGGGCTTCCATGCCGCGCGTGCGCGCCGCGGCTGCCGACTCGAAGACGGCGTTTTCGTGTGAGGCATAGCCCTTGACCGTGCTTGCCAGCACTGGAATCAGGTCATAGCGCCGTTTAAGCTCGGTTTCGACCCCGTGCCAGGCTGCTTCCGCCCGGTTGCGCAAGCGTATCAGATGGTTGAAGATGAGCGCCGTTGACAGCAGCGCGACGGCAAGGATCACGCCGGAAACTACCAATATCAGAGTAGACATAGGGTAATTATAGGCGTACGCGGCTTGTCTGGCTACGCCGTCCGGTGGCACGGCTCGTGTCCTTTTAAGGGAGTATAATGTTTAGATTATGCGAGAGTTGAAAATAGACAGAATAGTGATAAAGATCGGTACCCATACCCTGACCAGATCCAGCGGTCGTCTGGACCGTGCCCACATCCGCCGCATGGTGGATGAGATGGCCGCCATCCGCCGGGAAGGCAGGGACGTCGCCCTGGTCACCTCGGGCGCCATCGCGGCTGGTGTCGAAGCCATGGGGCTGAAGGAGCGACCCAAGGATATACCAACCCTGCAGGCGGCAGCTTCCGTCGGGCAGGGTAAACTGATAGACCTCTACGCCGAATGCTTCGAGGCAAACAAGTTCGAGGTCGGACAGGTCCTTCTAACGCAGTTCGACATCACCCATCGCAAGCAGTACCTCAATGCCCGGAATGCCATGCAGCGGTTGCTGGAACTGGGCATAGTACCGATCATTAACGAGAACGATACCGTAGCGGTGGAGGAGATACGCTTCGGCGATAATGACCGCCTGGCCGCGCTGGTGGCAGGGTTGGTGGAAGCAGACCTGCTGGTTATGCTCACGGATACCGACGGCCTTTTCACGGCAGACCCCCGTAGAAATCCCGGAGCTTCCCTCATTCCCAGGGTGGAGGCCGTGACACCGGAACTTGAGGGCCTGGCGGAAGGCGCGGGCGGCGAGCATTCGACGGGAGGGATGAGTACGAAGCTGCAGGCGGCTCGAATCGCCACCGCATCCGGGGTGGGCACAATCATCCTGAACGGTCGAAAAAAGAACGCCGTCACAAGGGTCTTGCATGGAAGCGAGGAGGGCACATACTTTCCCCCCGCCAGGAAGAGCATGAAAGGACGCAAGCAATGGATCGCTTTCGGATTGCAACCGTCCGGACGCATCCGTATCGACAGTGGTGCAGGAGAGGCCATCCTGCATGGGGGGAAGAGCCTGCTTCCAGCCGGAGTGGCGGAAGTGACCGGCGGCTTCAAGGAAGGCGACATGGTGGAGATAGCCATCGAGGACGGCAGCGTCATCGCCAGGGGCTTAATAAACTACTCGTGCGAGGACCTCGAGGCCATCAAGGGCTTGCACTCAAAAGATGCAGCAAAGCTTCTTGGCGGGGCGTGCCAGGAAGTAGTCCACCGGGACTGCCTGGTGGTCCTCTGATATAGAACATCGGGGCAGGGAATCGAGAAGGAGAGGTGTGAGATGTCGGTGGTGGAGGATATCGGGATAAAGGCAAAAAAAGCGGCACTGGAACTTTCCTGCCTGTCCACCAGGGTAAAGAACCAGGCGCTGCTGGCCATGGCCGACGCACTTGAATCGAATGTATCGATCATCCTGGAGAGCAATGAAAAGGATCGCAAGGCCGGACTTGATGGCGGGATGAACGCCGCCCTGATGGATCGTCTCACCCTGTCGGAGTCACGTATCGGCGACATGGCGGCGGGATTGCGCGAAGTGGCGGCTCTTCCAGATCCTGTGGGCGAGGTGATGGAGGGCTGGAGGCTCCCGAACGGCCTGGACATCAAGAAATTGCGGGTTCCCCTCGGGGTCATCGGGATAATTTACGAAGCGCGTCCGAACGTCACGGTTGACGCGGCGGCGCTATGCATTAAAAGCGGCAATGCGGTCATATTGAGGGGGAGTTCCTCAGCCATAAACTCCAATCAGGCCCTGAGTGATATCATCGCCCGGTCCGGGGAAGACGCGGGTCTTCCGGACGGGTCCATCCAGCTGGTACCACTAACCGACCGGGAATCGGCGCGTGAGCTTATGCGGCTGCACGGGCTGATCGATGTCCTGATTCCCCGTGGCGGCGCCGGTCTGATCAAGACGGTGGTGGAGGAGAGCACCGTTCCGGTCATAGAGACGGGGGTGGGGAACTGCCACACCTACGTCGACGAAAGCGCCGACGAGGAGACCGCCCTGAACATCGTGGTGAATGCCAAGGTACAGAGGCCGGGTGTCTGCAATGCCATGGAGACCCTGCTGGTCAATGCCGGCATAGCTCCTTCCTTCCTGCCGAAAGCGGGGATGGAACTGAAGGGGCATGGGGTGGAGTTGCGGGCATCGGAGCGCGCGCGGCAGTTTATTCCCGAAGCCACCCCGGCTACCGAGGAGGATTTCTATACGGAGTTTCTCGACCTCATCCTGGCGGTCCATGTCGTCGACGATGTGGAAGAAGCCATCGACCATATAAATAAATACGGCAGTAAGCATTCCGAAGCCATAGTTACCAGCGATTACCAGGCGGCGCGGCGCTTCGCTGCCGCGGTCGACTCCGCGGACGTATACGTCAACGCCAGCACCCGTTTCACCGACGGCAACCAGTTCGGAATGGGAGCGGAGATCGGCATATCGACTCAGAAGCTGCATGCCCGGGGCCCCATGAGCCTGCGCGAATTGACCACCTCCAAGTTCGTGATATACGGAGATGGGCAGGTGAGGGCCTGAGATGGGGCGTCTGAGGACGAAGCGCATAGGGGTGATGGGCGGCACCTTCGATCCCATACACCTGGGGCACCTGGCGGCCGCGCAAGAAGCGCTTGACCAGTTCGGGCTGGATGAAGTGGTCTTCGTTCCCGCGGCTATCTCCCCCTTCAAACAAGGGGAAGAGATCCTCGACCCCGAAACGCGCTACCTCATGGCGGTCATTGCTACGGCATCTCATCCGCAGCTGAAAGTATCGCGCTTTGAAGTAGACCGCCCTGGACCTTCGTACACCGTGGACACCATGCGGGCCTTGAAAAAAACCTACGGAGCCCGAGGGGAACTGTACTTCATCGGCGGGTCGGATACCCTGCTGGATCTATCCGGGTGGAAGGACCCTGAGGGCCTGCTGGAACTGTGTGTCTTCATAGCCATTGAGAGGCCGGGGCATACCGTCAAAGCCGGCAGGAAGTTCGCTTCACACCCCCGGGTTACTCGGATGGCCATGCCCGGATTGGACATTTCTTCCACGGACATACGTCAAAGGGTGAAAGAGAGAAGGTCCATCCGCTATCTGGTGCCCCGGGAAGTGGCGGGCTTTATCGAAAAGAACGGTCTGTATAGATAGGGACGGCATGCAGGAAGATAAACCGAAAAAAGAGAAGGAAGGCAAGAAGAAACGCCGGGGGAAGAAGGCCGTTTCCTCGACCGGGCAGCGCAGGATAAGCGCCGACGACCTGTTGAGCGATGCCGGCAACGAACCAGTCGAAAAGGACGGCGAAACCAGAGCCTCCAGATCCAGCCAGCCGGTTGACGAGAGCAAAAAGAACGGGCGTAAAAAATTCGCGATAGCCCTGGTCGTCATTTTGTTGATAGGCGGGCTTGCGGCGCTGACCGTCCTGGAATGGAACTGGATCAATGACAAGGTAACCAGCCTGTGGGAGGATGAAAAGCCGGTGGAAGCCCAGGAGGCACATCTTTTTCTTACCAACCCCACAACCGGGCAGGAGTACCAGGATGAAACGATCAATACCGTGATAGGCCTTACCGATGACAATGGCGTGATTCACGGCATCGTCGAGATCGGCTGGAACCGCGACGGCACCATCAATATGTACTGGATATCCGAAGGCCTGGTCGGAAAGAGCCAGGACGGCAAGGACTTGAGCCTTTCCGATGCCCTCGGGGGGAACATCGAACACCCCGGAGAGCTGCGGTACATCATTGAAAGGATTACGGGGCAGACGGCCCATTATGTCGCCGTCCTGCCGATAAAAAAAGCGTTGTTTCTCTTCGAAGGCCTTGAATTCCCGCCCGTGGAAGTCTTCTCTGATACCCAGATCAATAACATCTACACCCAGGCGCGAGAGAAGGTGGCGGCAGGCCGGACCATCAAGGATATGGACCGGGTGATCTCATACCTGCTGGACGAAGGGGGGGCGGACGAATACTACGAGCGTGTGCGGCGCAGCCAGCCTTATCTCGAGGAGGCTTTTTCCGGCATCGCGGGATTGTCCCAGGAGGATCTCTCTGCTGTGCTGGAAGAGGCGCCTGGTACCTTTACCTTAAGCCCCTCCGGCTCGGGGGAGGAAGGGAGAAACGAGTATTTTGCCTCACTGCTCAGTGCCTGGTCGGATGGCATGGTCAAGGGGTCCCGGACGGTCACTTTACCCGACATAACCATTCTGAACGGTTGCGGTGTGGTGGGAGCGGGCTCCAACCTCAGAAACCTATTGGAGGGCAGGGGGTTCATGGTGGCTGATTCCGGAGGAAACGCCAAAGTCGTAGTCGATGGACAGGAGTACAACGACTTTTCCCATCAGACCAGCGTGTTATACTACGGTACCAGCGATCCTCTGAAAAAGGCGCTCGCTGAATATGTGGCCCAGCTTTTCGGGATTCCAAAGGTAGAGTTCAAGGAATCTCCCGACGAAATCACCATCGTCGTCGGAAACGACCTGGCCGGGAAGAATAGTAAATGATCGCGATGTGAAAGGAGGCCGGTTACGGCGGATTCAAGAGAGATGGCCATAGCGGCAGCCAGGGCGGCCGCTGACAAAAAGGCCAACGGCATCCTGATCCTGGACATGCGCGAAGTCACCTCCATGACGGACTACTTCGTCATCTGCAGCGGCGCCAACGACCGTCAGGTGGCGCGTATCAAGGAAACGGTAGAAGAAAAGCTCAGGGAACTGGGTGAAAAAGCTTCACGGAGGGAAGGCGAGAAGTACCGGCGGTGGATCCTTCTGGACTATATCGACCTGGTGGTACATGTCTTCTTACAGGAAGAGCGGGACTTTTACGAGCTTGAAAGGCTGTGGAAGGACGCCCCCCTGGTTCATTGGGAGGAGTAAGGCCCAGGCCGTATTGACGCATGACGGGTGCAGGCTTATACTACATTCCTGTATTGGGAGAACGTCTTTGAAAAACTAGGGGCTGTAGCTTAGCTGGGAAAGCGCTACCTCGGCATGGTAGAGACCAGGGGTTCGAGTCCCCTCAGCTCCACCAGAACAAAAGCCGCCAAGGCGGCTTTTTTCTTTTGGGGCTTACCGGCGGGACATTTCACGGGAACTGGACAGGAAGCGCTGTGTATCCTATACTTCTCTCTTGTAACTGAATATTGCAAAGAAGAGGCGAAAGCCTCTCACCTTGCGGCAGGAGCGGCCGGGTTATCGAGATTAACAAGCCAGGGATGGCGGCCGGTGCCGTTGTCCTATATTTTTGTGCTGACGGAGGAGGAAAGGAAGTGGGAGAGGACTGGACGCCAGAATAAACAAGAGCATCCGGGCGAAAGAGGTACGACTCATATCGGGAGACGGGGAGCAGCTAGGGATAAAAACCCTGGAAGAAGCTCAGAAAGTGGCGGACGACCTCGGTCTGGACCTGGTGGAGGTGGACCCCAACGGAAGCCCGCCGGTATGCCGCATCATGGACTACAGCAAGTATCGCTACGAGCAGGACATCAGGATGAAGGAAGCCAGAAAAAAACAGACTCTGGTCACCTTCAAAGAGATGAAGATGCGGCCCAAGATAGACCCCCATGACTATGAGACCAAGACGAAGCACATTCGCCGCTTCCTGGAGTCGGGGCATAAAGTCAAGGTCACGGTAATGTTCCGGGGCCGCGAGATGACCCACACGGAACTTGGCGAGAAACTCCTGGTAAGGCTGGCCGAAGACATTAAAGAACTGGGCACGGTGGAGTCGAAGCCCAAACTTGACGGCAGGAACATGGTCATGGTCCTGACCCCGGCCGTTCTCCACCGTAGGGGAGATACCCACCCCTCCACGAAGAAGGCAAAGGAAGAAAGCGAGGACACATAGATGCCGAAAATGAAGACACACCGCGGAGCGGCAAAGCGCTTCCGCACCACCGGTACGGGAAAAGTAATGCGCAGGAAAGCTTGCGGCAGCCATATCCTCACCAAGAAGAGCGCCAAGCGTAAACGCGCTTTCAGGAAGCCGGGAGAGGTGGCCGCGAGCGACCAGGCCAAGGTTAAAAGACTGATTGGGTCCTGAGCGACAAGGGATATTTTCAAGGAGCTGATTTAGATGTCCAGAACGAGGCACGCGGTCGCCAGCCGCAATAGACGCAAAAAGATAATGAAGATGGCCAAGGGGTACCGCGGCGCACGCAGCCGCCAGTACAAAGTGGCCAAGGAACAGGTGATGCACTCTCTGCAGTACGCCTACCGCGATCGCAGAGTGCGCAAGGGCGATTTTCGCCGCCTGTGGATCGCCCGCATCAACGCGGCGGCCCGCATCAACGGCCTGAGCTACAACCGATTTATCTACGGCCTCAAGCAGGCCGGGGTTGAAGTTGACCGCAAGGTCCTGGCCGACCTGGCGGTGAGGGAGCCCGAGGCCTTCAAGCAGCTGGCGGACCTGGCCAAGCAGGAGCTGGAGAAATCCTCCAACCTGCAGGAGGTTAAGGCGGGTTAACGGAGTGCAATGGACAGGTGAGATAACCTCCAGGAGCAACCGCCGCGTAAAGGAGAGCCTCAAGCTCAAGAAGAGGACGCACCGTTACGAGCAGAAGCTGTACCTGGGAGAAGGAGCGCAGGTTCTAAAAGAAGCCCTGTCTTCCGGAATCCGCATAGAAGCTCTCTTCATGACCAATGAGGGCAGCAGGCAGGTATCTGCTATTTCGGACCAGATAAGTGGTGCATGCAAGGACGTCTTCCTCGTCACAACGGAGGTGATGTCCGCCCTGGCCAACACGGTGACTCCGCCCGGCATCCTTATGGTGCTGCCCTTCATGCATGTCGGGGAAGACTTTGAACGGCTGTACGGACTGGGGCCGCTGGTCTTCATGGACCAGGTACGGGACCCGGGAAATCTCGGCACCATGATCCGGGCAGCGGACGCTGCTGGAATGTCCGCGGTGCTGGTGAGCAAACGCTCCGCCGACCTCTACAATCCCAAGACGGTGCGTGCGACAGCGGGCTCACTGTTCCACTTGCCCATCGCAATTGACATGGAGCCTGCGAAGGTCCTGCCGGAACTGAAGGAGCGCGGCTGGACCGTAGTGGCCGCGGATCCGAAAGCGGGCGAGAGTTTCTGGGAGTACGCCTGGGGTGAAAAGACCGTCATTGTCTTGGGTAACGAGGCCTGGGGTATCCCGGAAGAAGACGCCGCACTGGTCGACCAGCGCGTGGCAATCCCCATATTCGGGAAGGCGGAGTCGCTTAATGTGGCGTCCGCGGCGGCGCTCCTCTTCTATGAGATAAGAAGGGGTATGACCCAAAGGTAGGTTCTGGTTTCGATGAGAATCGGGAAGGCCGCCCAGGCGACCGGCCCTTAAGGAGGGGAACAGAATGGCGGAAGCAGGTAGAGGTATCCCGGAGGTGCTAGCCGGCGATCCGCAATACCGGGAACTGGCCGAAAGGGCGCTGGAAAACACGGCACAGGCACGGAGCCTGGATGAGCTTGAGAGCGTCAGGGTATCCTTTCTGGGCCGGAAAGGCGAGATAACCTTGATGCTGGCGAGGCTCAAGGATCTTCCGGCGGACGAGAAGCCGCGGGCTGGCCGGCTGGGCAACCTCCTCAAGCGCCTGGTGGAGGAGGAACTGGGGAAACGCGAGGAGGAGGTCGAAGCCGAGACCATATCCGCCGCGCTGGAATCCGAGGCCTACGACCTGTCCCTGCCGGGGCGTTACCTGCCGCGGGGCAAGAAGCACCTGATAAATTCTACCGTTGAGGAGATCGAGGACATCTTCACTGGGCTCGGGTACGAAGTGGTGGAGGGACCCGAGGTCGAACTCGACTACTACAATTTTGAGGCCCTGAACACCCCGGATGATCATCCCTCCAAGTCGCTCTCGGATACCTTCTATATCGTGACCGAGACGGGAAGGGTGGAAGATGTGCTGCTACGCTGTCACACCTCGCCCGTACAGATAAGGACCATGGAGAAGCGTAAGCCCCCGCTTTTCGTCATCAGCCCGGGTAAGGCCTTTCGCAGGGACGTGCCGGATGCCAGCCATTCACCCATGTTCCACCAGGTCGAGGGATTTGCGGTGGACGAAGGGATAACCTTCGGAGACCTCAAGGGGACCCTGGAGAGCTTCTGTCGCTCAATGTTCGGCGAGGACAGACAGGTGCGCTTCCGGCCCCACTTCTTCCCCTTCACCGAACCAAGTGCCGAAGTGGATGTCACTTGCATGATCTGCGAAGGAAAGGGCTGCCGGCTCTGCAAGCATTCGGGCTGGCTGGAGATACTGGGAGCGGGCATGATCGACCCCAACGTCTTCGGCTACGTCGGCTATGACCCCGAAGCCTATTCCGGATTTGCTTTCGGCATGGGGGTGGACAGGATAGCCCTGCTGAAATACGGCATCCCCGACATCCGTATGCTCTTCGACAACGACCTCAGATTTCTCAGGCAGTTCTAGGTAGGGGTGATTTAGATGAGAATACCGCTGGAATGGTTAAAACAGTATATCGATATCGAGATGGACACCGAAGTTTTGGCCGACCTGCTTACCAACACCGGAAGCGCCGTCGAGTCTATCGACTATCCCGGACGAGGCGTCAAGGGTGTGATGACCGGGGTCGTGACCGCGGCCAGGCCGCACCCCCAGGCTACCAAGTTGACCACCTGCGACGTCGACTGGGGTGAAGGCATATACGAGATCGTCTGCGGCGCCCCCAATGTCAGGGAAGGGATGCACGTGGCCGTAGCCGTGCCGGGATCGACCCTACCCGGAGGCCGGCGCATTGAAAAAGCGACTTTGCGGGGGGTGGAGTCTCATGGCATGCTCTGCAGCGGAGTGGAACTGGGGTTGAATGACGACACCTCGGGGATACTCGACCTGGGGGACGAGGTCCCCCTCGGGGAAGAACTTGCCGCCCTCCTCGGGTTGGATGAAGCGGTGCTGGACCTGGAGATAACCCCCAATCGCCCGGATTGCCTCTGCATGCTGGGAATGGCCCGGGAGATATCCGCCCTGACCGGTGTTCCCTGGAGATATCCCGAGGTCCGGCTGGCCGAGAGCGGTATCCCGGTCGATAAAGGATACGCGGTAGAGATACTCGACCCCGACCTGTGCACACGTTACGTGGCCAGGGTGATCGACAAGGTAGCCATACGTCCCGCCCCTCTATGGATGCAGGTTCGATTGAAGATGGCCGGAGTCCGCTCCATCAGCAACATCGTCGACGTGACCAATTACGTGATGCTTGAAGTGGGACAGCCCCTTCATGCTTTTGACGCCGAAAAGGTATCTCAGGGAAAGATCGTCGTGAGAAGGGCTGACGAAGGTGAAGAGATAATGACCCTGGACGGAGCGTCCAGGCGGCTGCACTCCTCGACCTTGCTCATATGTGATCCCATGGGCCCGGTGGCGCTGGCTGGCGTGATGGGGGGAGAGAACACCGAAGTGTCCGAAGGTACCCGCGTTATCCTGCTGGAATCGGCCCATTTCTATCCGCCGTCGATAATGCGGACGGCGCGTGAGCAGGAGCTCCCGTCCGAGGCATCATACCGCTTCGAACGAGGGGTCGACCCTTCCGGATGCCGCCAGGCAGCCGACCGGGCCGCCGGGCTGATGCAGGAGCTTTCGGGCGGGGAGGTCCGCTCAGGGGCCATAGACGTACTGCCGTCACCCATCGTACCGGTAAACCTCGAGCTGAGGATAGGAAGAGCGGAACGCCTTCTCGGTGTGGAGCTGGAGGCGCCATGGGTTTCCGGCACCATGCGCCGACTGGGGCTGCTGGTAAAAGATGAAGATGCCGACAACGGCAAGATCTCTCTGGAGATACCCGCCTTCCGGCCGGACCTGGTAAGGGAGATAGACCTTATCGAAGAAGTAGCACGCATCTACGGCTACTCAAAGGTCGCCCCGACCCTCCCCACCAACCGCAGTGGGCCAGGGGGGCTCAACCGCGAGCAGAAAGCCAGAAGGGAACTGAGAAGCCTCCTGACCGGACTTGGCCTTTACGAGGTACTCACTTATTCCTTTGTACCGCCGGAGCGCAACGCGCTTTTCGGTGGGGGAGAAGAAGCCCTGCGCATAGCCAACCCCTTGAGCGAAGAAGCTTCCGAGATGCGCACCAGCATCTACCCCGGCCTGGTCGGAGCCCTACTCCACAATTTCAACCGCCATCAGACCGATCTCGGCATTTTCGAAATCGGCAAGGTTTTCCATCCGCGACAGGGAGAGAAACTCCCCCGGGAAGACCTCATGCTGGGCATAGCCCTCCAGGGGAACTGGGTTCCCAGGCAGTGGGACACCCCTCCCGCGCGCGCCGATTTCTATACCCTGAAAGGCATCTGGGAGAACCTGCTGGAAGGATTGGCCATATATCAGCACTCGACGGAAAAAAAGAAGACGCCATACTTCCATCCAGCCCTGGCAGTAGAGCTGCTAGTACAAGACGAACCGGTGGGGGAGATGGGGGTGTTTCATCCCCTGATGCTGAAGAGGGCAGGGCTCCCAGAAGGTATCTCGGCTTTGCAACTGGACCTCGGCAGGCTGTTTGACTTGCTCCAGGGAAGCGTGCTCTACCGGGAAGTACCACGTTTCCCCGCCATCCAGATGGACCTTTCTCTGGTTGTCAAGGAAGACGTAGAGGTGGGAAAGGTGCTTAAGGTCATCCGCTCGAGCGGAGGAGCGCTCCTCAAGGAGGTGTCACTGTTCGACCTCTACCGCGGAAACCAGATCTCCGAGGGGGAGAAGAGCATCACCTTCAATCTTTCTTTCTACGATGTGGATCGCACCCTCAAAGACGAGGAAGCCAAAGCGAGCTTCGCTGCTGTGGTAGAGGCCCTCAAGCGTGAACTTGGTGCAGACATACGCGCATAGAACCTTGAAACGCCGGAGGGGCATGGTGATTGCGCGGGCTTTCATTAAAGAAGCATGTTCTCCGCGGTGACGAGGTACTTCTCGGCCTGGTCCTCCAGGTCGTCCAGGTGGCCGTGGGTGATATCAGGCGAGCCGTCTTTTTCGTCCAGCATGGCATGGACGTCGAGCAGCCAGGAGTAGGCATCTTCGGGGAACAACCCCTCGTCGACAAGGTGCGTCCGCATGCTTTCGACGATGAGCGGGGGCTGTTGGATGGTCTCACCGTGATAGTATAAGAAGGGCCTCCGAGGCTACCAGCATGGACTGGTAGTATGAGTTTGCGCTTCCGTTGATATCACCCGAAGAACGCAATGTGTGAGCATCTTTGATGTAATGTGACGCCTTGCGTAATAATGCCTTGGGGATATCCAAAGAACTCATAATCACCCCTTTTGCTCCATCACAATTATATATGTAATCCAAGCCCAATACAAAGCAGGTCGCTCCGTCATGATGAGACACCCACGATATGATAATATGTTTATGCTGGATGAATCACGGGGGACCACGCGGAGGTATTGATGCCGGAAGGTAAGCATGCCTGCTTCACTGACGAACACGTCATGCTCCGTCAGACCTTGAGGGAGTTCATGGAAAAGGAAGTCATTCCCTATGGTGAAGCCTGGGACAGGGACGAATGGATTCCGCCGGAAGTGGTCAGAAAACTTGGAGATATGGGCATGCTGGGCTTGCGCTTTCCGGAAGCGTACGGAGGCAGCAACGGCGATTACTGGTCCGCGGTGGTCCTGATAGAAGAGATATCCCGTGGTTTCGTCAATGGGCTGATGTCCATCGTTGGCGTGCACTCCGAGATTGTCCTGCCGGCTCTAGCCCATTTCGGAACCGAGGAGCAGAAACTCAAGTACCTGGTGCCCGGCATCAAAGGAGAGAAGATAGGCGCTCTGGCCATAACCGAACCAGAAGCCGGGTCTGATGTAGCCTCCATACGTTCATTCGCAACACCAGACGGCGGCGACTACATTCTCAACGGCAACAAGATATTCATCACCAACGGGGTCAGGGCGGATTTCCTGATAGTGGCGGCAAAGACGGATCGGGAAGCGGGGGCCAAAGGCATAACCCAGTTCATCGTGGATAAGGAGATGGCCGGGTTCGAGGTGGCGCGCAAACTGGACAAGGCCGGTTTGCGAAGCTCGGACACCGCGGAGTTGTTCTTCACCGATGTACGCGTGCCGGCCGGGAACGTACTTGGCCAGGTCGGACAGGGGTTTTTCCAGATCATGGCCAACTTCCAGCCAGAGCGGCTCCTGATAGCCGTGGGTGCGGTAGCCGGTACGGAATACGCACTAGAGATGACCCTCGACTACATCAGGGAGCGGAAACAGTTCGGCAGGCCCATATCTTCGTTTCAGGTGACCAAGCACCGCTATGCCGAAATGGCTACCGAGAACGAGGCGGCACGCGAGTTGACCTACCGTGCCTGCGACATGTATAACCGTGGGATTGAATGTACGCGTGAGGTCTCCATGGCCAAGTGGTTTGCCACCGAAATGGCCAACCGCGTCGCTTATCAGTGCCAACAGCTTTATGGAGGATTTGGCTACATGATGGAGTACCCCATACAGAGAGCCTGGCGTGACGGGAGGATCGCCACTGTTGTAGGTGGGACTACGGAGATAATGAAGGAACTGGTGGCCCGCTCATACGGGCTGTAAGGAGTCTAGATGAAGGTCTGCAAACGCTGTGGAGTGCCTTACCCCATCTCGCAGAACCATGTCTGGACCAATGATGGACGGCTGCTGACCAAAGACAGAAAACAGCGGCTGGTCATTGTGGAGCGCGAGTTGATGGCCCAGATATTCGACAGTCTGGGCGCAGATCTGGCGCCCCGCACTTACGATCTGTTGAGGGAGACCAAAGCTTACGATGCCAAGGCGTATATCGAAAGCCTTTATGGGCGGAAGGTCTCCTTGTTGAGGCACTTTTACTTCATGCGCAAATCCAGTCTCGAGAAGCTGGCGGAGATGCTGAAGATACTGGGATTGGCCGACCTGGAGGTTCTGGAATACACACCGGAGGGGCGGGCGCACCTCTTTTGCAGACAATGCTACAACCGGGATTTTCTCATAGGTGACCTCAGTGGAGGGTATCTGCTCGTGCACGGATATCCCTTCGAATCCCGGATCAAGGAGGCTGCCGGCGGTTTCGAGATCATTTTTAGAGCCACGCAAGGGCGAAGACGACCCAACCCTGCAATACTCCTACGAAGATGAAGAGCCGGCCATGGGCTATATCGGTTACAAAACCTGCAAGGAATGCGGGACACCCCTGCCGGTGAGCTTCTTCCTCTGGAACCTGAAGGAAGGCACGGTAAGAGATACTCGCAGCGGGCAGAACGTTGTGTTCATCGACATCGTCGGCATCAACATGGCCATCGAAAAGGTAAAGGAGGCCTACGGGGAGAAAGAAAGCGATAACCTTGAAGACCTTCTGGCGCGCAACACCAGGAAGGTGGTAGACAGCCTTATCCCCCTGATGGGCTGGAAGCATCGACGCCCGGAAGAGCAGGTACGGGACCTGTTCTTTCTTGCCTTTCGGGGCATGGGCAACCCTATCTTTACCGAGCCTATCGAGGATGGCGTAAGGGTGCGGGTAGAGAACCCATACAGCTATCCGATGGTGGCGGGGATAGTGGCGTCATTCATCGCCAAGGACAGGCCGTCCGAATTCTCATGGAGCAGGGTAGCGGAGTCCAGGCTGGAGGTGGAAATCCGGTATCTCTAGGACTGCTCTTTCCTGAAGAGCTATTCCCATTCTTCCTGCAGGGCCTGGAAGACTTCCTTGATCTCGTTCTTCAGCTCTTCCTGGCGCTCTTGCTCGCGTACTCGTTTCTTGGTCTTATAGCCGGGCTCGTGGAAGACTTTCTCTATCTTCTCCGCACCGTCTTCCCCTTTAAACTCGGGGGACAGCATGAGCACCGGCATGGTCAGTTCGTCGATGCTTTGGGGGCGTTCAACCGCTATGCCGTGGAAGCGGCATAGGATGTTCTTTAGCCTTGATCAACTCGAAGTCGTCGATCTCGTAACGCTCCATTATTTCCTTGTCAGCAAGGAAATCCACGTCCAGCAGCCAGACGGCGATGTTTTCTGCCAGCTCTGCCGGTTCCACGCGTTGCTCACCTCTTGCTAAGATTGGTGAAGAAATTGCGACTGTCGGTTTCGCCCTTTATGAAGACGTCAAACTCCGCCTCGGAGACGTCCACTCCAGACCGGATAAAGAGGACGTAAAGGTAGTAACTCATGTAAGTCCAGCGGTCTACCAGCTCCTCCGTCATCTTCTCGCGTTTGCTCTTGATGGGGACCATCTTTTCGCCTTCGTACTCCATGACCCCCACCGACTTCTTCAGTTCGCGGCAGTTGCGGATGGCGTCACGGGTCTCGTACTCGACATCTATCTTTTCCATGGAATTGATGTTCCTGACCCAGGGAGGTATCTGGCCTCCGGCCGGGAGAACTTCTTTCTTCTGTTTGAAATACAAGGTGGCCAGTTTCCTGAGGATCTCATCCGATACCTGCTGCATCCCGCCTCCTTACAGGGTCCCTTTTGCCTTGACCCGGGTAGGATCGAGGGTAAGTATTTTTCTTGCTTGATCCGGGTAGCGCGCGATGAAGAGGAGCTCGTCCTCAACCAGCGGCTTCTGGGTGCTGACGTTGGCATAGCGTACCAGCTCGAGTATCTCCCGCGCTTCTTCTTCTGACTGGAACTCGATCTCCAGTTTCTCGTACACATTGCGGAAGCCTTTGATGCCAGAGTATTCTCCGCAAGTAATGCTACGCCCCGTCTCGATTATCTCCGGTTCGCCCCTTCCCAGCTCCTCGTAGTCGTAGAGCTCGTAATTCCTCCGGTCTTTCAAAGCACCGTCGGCATGGATGCCTGATTCGTGGGCGAAAGCGTTTTCTCCCACGCCCGGCTGGTTGTTGGGGATGGGAACGCCGAAGGCGTAACTGGCGTACTTGGCCGTCTTCCAGGCGCACATGAGGTTTATGGCGTCATCCAGAACGTCATCTTCGAAAAGGGGAGATTTGGTCACCGCCAGGATCACCGAAACCAGGTCGGCATTACCGGCCCGCTCGCCGAAACCGTTGATGGTGGTATTGATGTAGGCGTTAACGCCGCCTTCAAGAGCGCCCTTGGCGCCGCCTATGGATGTGGCTACGGCCATTCCCAGGTCGTTGTGGCAGTGTAATTCGATGTCCAGCCCCACTTCACGTGCCAGGATGTTGGCACGGTCGTATAGGGTAAAGGGGTCGTCGTAGCCGAGCGTGTCACAGTAGCGGATGCGCGCCGCACCACCGTCCCTGGCTACAAGGGCGAACTCGACCAGTTGCTCGATGGAGGTGCGAGATGCGTCCTCAGCGTTGACCCCGACGGATGTGAAGCCTAGAGAGATCGCGTATTCCAGGGCTTCGGCCATGTTCTTCAGGACGTCTTTGAAGCCGCGCTGACCTCCCCACTTGCCAAGGATCATCTGCTCGGAGGTGGACGCGGAGATGTTTATATGTTTCAGGGTGGGAACCAGATCGCGGGATTTGTCGACGTCACCCTTGATGGCGCGCAGCCAGCCGCCCAGGCGCATGTGGTCAATGACGCCCATGTCCGCCAGTTCCTGGTTGGCCTGGAGGTAGTTGGTCTCGTGCAGGGTGGTGGGAAAACCGAATTCACTCTGGAAGATCCCCATATCGTTCAATAACAGGTTGATGATGGTCTTTTCCATCTTCGCGAGACCCAGCCGAGACGTCTGCACTCCATCGCGGTTGGTGACATCGATTACGTAAATCTTTTTTCTTGCTTGTTCTTCCAAAATCGCTTACCTTGTCCTTGCCGGCCTGCGCCCCAGGCGCAGTTCTCTACACTTCCATCACGGCATTATACAACAGATCGAAGAGCTCTTGCACCTCGTGTTCCTCGATGCAGGAGAAGGCCACGCGTATGTCCTTCTCACCCAGGGAAATCACTCCGACTCCGTAATCGTCCAGCAGGCGCAGACGTGTTTCGTCGGCATTTCCCCGTTTAAGCCGCAAGCACATGAAGTAGCCGGAGTTGAAAGGGTGAGGGCGCCAGGCCTGGGCGTATTCCTCTTTCGACAGAGCTTTCCTGACCTTGTCATAACGGGATTTCATTACGTCGTATTTTTCCTTTTTCTCCATGGCGAAGTCGGGTGAAGTCAGAGATTTCAGAACCAGGCTCTGGGCCAGCATGGAGTTGCAGGAGACGGAGCTGCGGATTGCTCCGGCCAACTTACGGTTCATGGCCAAATAGAATTCAGAACCCTCCGCCGGACCGGTAGCCCCCAGGGCCAGGAAGCCGATACGCAGGCCCCAGGCATAATTCTCCTTGGTGGCCCCGTCCAGCTTGACTGCCAGGACACGGGGGTGAAGGCCGCACAACTTGCCGAAGAGAGATTCCTGCATTGAATCATCCTCGTAGAAGAAGCCGAAGTAGGCGTCGTCGGTTACAACCAGGATGTCGCGTCCCCTGTCTGCCTCCCGCTCTATGATCTCCAGAAGCTTCCCGGCCTCTTGTGGCGTGGGGGTGTATCCCGTCGGGTTGTTGGGGTAGTTGAGAACCATTATCGCCTTCTTGCCAGCCGGCAGGGAGGTGAGTGCGGTTTCGAGGGAGTCGAGGTCCAGCCCTCCGGCGTCGTTGAAAAACCGGTAATTGACGATTGACCCGCCTCGGCGTACGCCGAATATCATGTTGTAGTTGCCCCAGAGCATGTCGGGAAGAAGGACCGGATCGCCGGCATCGCAGAACATCTCCGCCACCAGGTTTAGGCCATGGGTTATGCCGCAGGTAACCACAGGAAGGCTGACAGGCTTGCCTCGCATGGACGGGTTCGTCTCTCTCTGGTGTTCCAGCCAGGCGTTGCGCAACTGGACGACACCGTCGGTGGGCGGATAGGCCAGGCTCTCGTCCGGCCCCAGCCCTTCGAAGTAGCGTGTGAGGGAGGGCAGGAACATAGCCTTGCCGTCCTCTTTGGCGATACCGATAGTGGCGTTGAAGCGGTTGGCCTTGACTTTGGCCTGAGCAGTCTGTTCGATTATGCCTTTGGGGAAATAGAGCTCCTTCCCCAGGGTTGAAAGGAGGTCAAGCACATGGGGGCATTCTCGGCCGATGATCTCGTTCAATTCGATGGCCAGTTGATTCATCTTCCTCATCCTTTCTTTTTAACCAGTATAGGTTAGGGAGAGGGCGAGAAAAAGAATCAATCTTCTATTTTCTGTATGTCCTCAGCTTGCCTAGCTCCCAGACATAATCGTAGAGGTGCATGCCTTTGGAGACGGCTATGGTCTCACCAGGCTCGACCCCTATCTCGTCGGCCATGTACTCCTTCAAGAGCTGGATGCCTGCCAGGTTGGCCGGGAGGCCCGCCCATAGGTCCCAGGACCTGAAGTAGACCACGAAATGGAGCTTGCGGTCATCGGGATGTATGCGGGTATCTATCTGCCGCAGGCATGGGGGGTCGGCCAGGTAGATAGATTGGCTGTCGCATACCGCCATACATGCTTGATTGGTACCGAAACCTTCTTCCCGGTACATGCGGATGACCTCGGAGATCTGGTTTTCCAGGAACATGCCGTAGGTGTAGTCCTCGAAATCGGCCTTGGAGTCGGCAGAGCACAACTTGTCCAGATACTCGTTGACGTAGTCCATGTCGGTCGGCGGAGGGAGGCCGATCCCGGGTGGCATGTCCGGGATGAGGGGACGGGTCTCGGGATGGGTGACCTTGACCACCACGAAGTCATACTCCAGGCGCTGCTGTCCCTCGAAGCTTCCGCGCTCGATGGTGTAGGTGCGGCCTTTCTCGAAGATGTTGTACACACACTGAAACCAGGCATCCGGGAGGTCCCTGGCCTCGATCATGGTTACTTCCAATGTCCACCACCTTTCCAGAAACAGGCTTCTGCGTCCACCTTCGAAGTCCTGATGTTATTGATATTCTAGACCATCCCTAAGACAAATCACCAAAGGCCCAAGCTCCAGTGCCGGGGGGCGGTGCTTGACCTCGTATCCGGCGAGTGGTAGCAATAAAGTGGCGAAGGAGGTTAGTTGAGATGCTGGTATGCGGCTGTGACGTGGGCTCGACGACGGGGAAAGCCCTGCTTTTGCGAGACGGCGACATATCCGGCTATTCCATCATCCCTTGCACAAACCAGCCCGATAGAACGGCTCGCCTGGCTATCGAACTCGCTCGAAAAGAAGCAGGGCTTGTTGAATCCGACGTTATCCTTTACACGGTAGGTACGGGCTATGGCAGGGTCAACCTGACCTGCGCCGACGAGAACGTCTCCGAGATAACCTGCCACGGGCGTGGGGCTTTCTTCCTGGATACGGGCTGCCGGACCATCATCGACATAGGCGGCCAGGACTGCAAGGTCATAAAGCTCAACGAACGCGGCCAGGTGGTTGACTTCGCCATGAACGATAAGTGTGCCGCCGGCACCGGCCGTTTTTACGAGGCGATGGCCAGGGTGTTGGAAGTGAGGCTCGAGGACCTGGCGGAACTGTCTCTGAAGGCGACGGAACCAGCCTCGATAACCAGCCAGTGCAGCGTGTTCGCCGAGTCTGAGGTGATATCCCTGGTTAACGAGGGCGTACCCCTGGCCGACATAGCCTCCGGGATCAACGAATCAATCGCCGGGAGGTTGACTGCCCTGGTGCGCAAGGCCGGCCTGGAACCGGAGGTCGTCCTGACCGGGGGTTGCGCCAAGAACATGGGCCTGATAGAAGCGATCTGCCGTCGCCTGGGAGTACGGATAAGCCCCCTTTCAGGCGACCCTCAGATAATCGGTGCCCTGGGAGCGGCCTTGATAGCTCTCGAACGCGCCGGGGCTGGCCGCTAGACCTGTCATTTCTTACACATTCTTAATATAATGTATGTTAAATGCCGGTTCGTGAACATCCGAGGAACCCGCGGGCTTTTCCGGGGATAAGGAGAAGGTCATGGAAAAGGAACAGGATTACGAGCGCCGGATAAAGGAACTGGATATAATCTGGCGGATCAACGAGAACATCGCCTCTTTCAACTCCATGGAGGAGTTCCTCGACCAGATGATGCAAGCCGCCGTAGACCTTATGGACGCTTCCTCGGGATCAATCATGCTCATCGATCCGCTCGACCGGGATTATCTTGTGGTGAAGGCCTTCGTGGGGCTGCGCAAAGAAGTCGCCAAAGGGGCGCGCAGAAAGCTCGGAGAAGGTATCGCCGGCATGGTTGCCAGGCGGCGTGAGGGGATGCTGCTGCTGGACGATCTCATGGACCCTGCCCTGCGGACCAAGCGAAAAGTTGCGGACGCCCTGAGCGTGCCGATCATCAGCGGGTCCGAGCTGCTGGGCGTGCTCAACCTCAACACCCGTAAGGACCGGGCTTTCGACGAGCACGACCTGTTTATTGTAAACACCTTGATCCGGCAGATAGCTGTAGGGATCGATCGAGGGCGTTACCTCGAGGACCTGAGAAGAAAGCTGGAGGAGGCGGACCTGCAGGAAAAGAAGATGCTGCGCGACCTGAACCGCATCGCGCACGAACTCGATCAGGAAAAGGACCGATACCACAAGCTCAGGGAAGAAAACGAAAAGCTGCGCAAACTCTACCGCGAAATGACCAGGCCGGTGGTCTGATTGCCGGACAGGTACATATATGCCGTTGCGACAAGCCCAAGGGGTGGCGGGAACAGCGAGACCCTGCTGGACCGGGCCATCGAGGGAGCTTCCGGCACCGGTGTCAGAGTGATAAAGGACAACCTCGGTTCAAGCCCCGTCAATCCCTGCCTGGGCTGCAATTCCTGCTCGAAAACCGGGCAGTGCATACAACAGGACCGCATGCAGGAGGTCTATCCCCATCTGGCCTCCGCGGGCGGGGTGATCCTGGCCGCTCCGGTCTTCTCCATGCACGTCTGTGCACAGGCCAAGATGATGATTGACCGCTGCCAGAGATTCTGGGCCCTCAAGTATGTATTCCATCGCCACCTTGTCGAAAACGAAGAAGAACGAAAGGCGCGTGCGGGGTTGTTCCTCTCGGTGTGCGGCAGGGACGCGCCAGAGACCTTCGACTGCGTAAAGCCGACCATAGCATACTTCTATCATGTGCTGGAGATAACCAGGCTGGGAAAGGCTGGAGCTCTCCGGTATCGACGATCCGGGGGATGTCCTCACCAGGCCGGAAGCAATGGAAGAAGCGGAAAGGATGGGTCGGGCCCTGGCCGAAAGGGTGCTGGAGGCCTGATGCTTACGAGCCCCGTTTACGGCGAGGTGGCCTCGCTCTACGACTCCCTGGTCGGCAACGCTGCCTTCGAGAACTGGCTGGCCGTTTTCGAAAGGCTGGAAAAGTCCTTCCGCTTCAACACCGGTACCTGTGCCGACGTAGCCTGCGGAACGGGGCACGTGCTGCACTACCTGGCGGAGCGAGGTGCCAGGGCATACGGTGTGGACCTGTCGCGGCAGATGCTGGAGATCGCCGGTCGCAGGACCACCGGGCTCGACGTGAGGCTCCTCCGACAGGACATGCGGGAACTCCAGTTGCCCGAAAAGGTCGACCTGGTCACCTGCAATACGGACTCTTTGAACTATCTGCTGAACGCGGAAGACCTGCGGAAAACGCTGCGAGGGTTCGGCGATTCGCTCAAACCGGGCGGATATGCCCTCTTCGACATGAATACCGCTTTTCAATTGCGCAACCAGGAGGATCACAACATCTGGCGGATGAGGGAAGGGAACGTCAGGCTCTACTGGCGAAGCGGGTATGACTCCGCTACGGAAACGGCCACTCTGGAGATGCGTCACGTGGTCGAAGCCCCTTCGGGGAACCGACTTTACCTGGAGATCCATCGCGAGCGCTCCTATCCGCGGGAGATGATCGGAGAATTTCTGGAGGATGCGGGGTTTGCCGCAATTTACTCGTGGGACGCGGCAGGGCTGTCGCCGTTGAGCGAGAATACGCGGAGGATGGTCTTTCTGGCCAGGAAGGGATCAGGATGAGCCGCTTCTATTGACGAAGCTTTGGTGAACGCACCGCCCGAGCTTATGTTAGAATGAAATAGGTTGTATAACTACAGTGCGAAGACTTCGTATATCGGCAGGTGAGATGACTGACTTTGTAAAAGGGCAGGAACAGATACTCCGCAAGACCAGGGACGCCTTGTTGCTCATGGACGAGAACGGGGACATTCTGGATGCGAGTGCAGGGGCATGCGAGCTACTCGGATATCCCAGGGGAGAGCTTGTGAACATGTCCCTTTTCGACCTATACCAGCACTCCACCATACGCAAGGAGCGTCAGGAGACCTTCAAGCCCATCCTCGACAACGGGACCGGTACGTTCGAGGCCAGGTTGAAGAGCCACGATGGACACGATTTTCCGGTGCGCGTCACCGCGCAGTCCCTGGAAGTCGAGGACAGCTCAGTTATTCTCGCCGCCCTCCAGGATATCTCGGATGAACACGAGGAAGAGATAGCGCTGCGGCGTGAAGCGGAGTGGTTGAGGGGCGCGCTTGCCGACATAGGAGATGCCATGCTGGTACTCGACCAGGAAGGCATGGTACGAATGGCCAGCATCGAAACGGTAGAGCTTACCGGGCTGGAAGTGGAGGCTCTCGAGGGCCGCCCCGGCTGGGAGGCATTTTCTCAGCCGGAGATACAGGATGCCGTCAATGAACTGTTCCAGCGTTGCATGGAAAGTGGTGAAGCCGAAGAGGGCGAGATCGCCCTGGAGATGACGGAAGAGACCTTGCGCCTGGCGATCATCTCGCGGCCCATAAGACGCAATGACAGGATCGACGGGTGCCTCATCCGCCTTCGCGACATAACCAGGGAAACGGCCGTCCTGGCCAGCCTCGAGGAGTCGCTGGACCTGTACCACAGCCTGGTCGAGGGTGCACCAGGGGGCATCTACCTGGTGGACCGGGACGGGACATTCATGTTTGCCAAACGAGCACCTCGCGAAAATGCTGGGAAGGGACAGGGAAGAGCTTGTCTTCAACAGCATACTCGACTTCATTGAAGCAGAGCAGATGGACGTGTTGAAAGGATATTTCCGCTCCAAGGTGGCGGGGCTTTACGCACCGCCTCTCCGCATCAACCTGCGCCTGGACGACAGCCTGGTCCCGGTGGAGATGGATTGTTCACTGATGGAGCACGAGGGAGAGATCAACGGCATCCTGGGTGTGGTGACGGACCTCTCCTGGCAGGCCGACATGGACCGGGAAGCACGGCACTGCAAGGCGGCGCGCGATCTTATCTTCGCCGTGGCCGATGCGTTCGTATCCCACAAGGAGCTGGAACCATCCATGGAAGAGGCCTTGAGCCTGGTGATCGAGCATCTCGGTGGAGATGCCGGGGCTTTGTACAGTTACGATACCGGCCAGGATCACCTGGACATGTTCGCCTCATCCGGATTGGACGATCAGGCCATCGATTACCTGCAAGAGAAGAGCCTGGTGCTGCGGGAAGGGTGCATCGGCCATATCCTGCATCGCAACGAGTTTCTGCTGGTGTCGGCGGGAGATGCCGAAGGTGAGCTGCGGGACGAGCTGATGGCGGTAAGGATGGAGCAGGTGGTGGCCTTTCCCTTTGGAGTAGAGGAAGAGATAAACGGCATGGCCGTTGTTTACGGCCTGGGAGAAGAGCGGTTCCCCGAAAGCAAGGGGTTGTACAAGGCACTTGGAGACCTGTTTTACATCAGCGTGAACCGTGCGCACCTTCTGGACAACCTTGCCGAGGTGCGCGAGAAGGAAGCCCTGGTGGACATGGAGCTCAGGGAGGCCGAGCGCATTAAAGAGGACTTCGTGTCCCTGGTAGACGAAAAGTTGCGAACCCCGGTCCAGAGGCTTCGGTCCTTCATCGAGAACCTGGAAAGGGGCTGGTCGCATTTCAGCCCCGCGGCGATAGACGGTTACTTCCTCGAGTTGCGCTGGGAGATGACCGACCTTGAGCGCATGATAGAGCGGCTGCTCCTCTTCTCCAACCAGGAATCCGGGCGGCTCAAGCTCGAGGTCTCGCCCTTCGAGGTCACCAATATGCTTGAAAAGGTGGCACAGATATTCGTCAGCCGTTCGGTAGAGCACGAGATCGAATTGGAGTTACCTCCATACATGCTCATCATCGAGGCCGACCAGTCCCTGCTGGAGAACGTGTTCATGAATCTCATGGACAATGCCATACGCTTTTCTCCCCGCGGGGGGATAGTGCGGCTGGCCTTAAGCGAGAAAGAACGTGACGTGGTGGTTCTGGTCAGGGATGAAGGCCTTGGCTTTTCCGACGAGGAGAAGCAGCACCTCTTCGAGAAGTTTCAGAAGCCGATGCGGCGGGAGAAGGAAGAGCTCACCGGGCTGGGACTGGGCCTCTACCTCAGCCGCGCGGTGGTGGAACTCCATGGTGGGAGGATCGACCTTATCAGCCGGCCTGACGAAGGAAGCACCTTCTTCGTCGTGCTACCCAAGCGGCGCCGCTAGCCCTGGGGCATAATCTCCCAGTCTTCGGGCAGCATCTCAATGATTTTTTCCCGTATTTCCATGGTTACCCTGGGAAGCACGGCGCGGGGCCTTCCCTCCAGGGGCGGGAGTTCGAACGGTTTGCCGATGTGGACGATTTCGTCATAGATGGCGACGGGAAGGATGGTGGCCCCGGTCCGCCAGGAAACGTAAGCGGCGCCGCCTTCAAAGGGGTGCAGGGCAGTGTCGGGGAAACGGGTTCCTTCCGGGAATATCCCCACCACTTTTCCCTCGGAGAGAAGCTTTTCCGTTGTATGGATGACTTCCGTCCCAGGGTTGTCCCGGTCAACCGGGAAGGCTTCGAAGAGGCGAACCATCAGATATTGGAAGATGCTGTTGTGCCAGTCGAAGTTCTCCTTCTTGGACATGTAGTGGACGGGGCGTTTGAGCATGAGGTTAACGTAGACGGGGTCGCGCCGGCTGTTGTGGTTTGACACCACGATCATGGGCGTACCTTTGGGCGGGAAGGTTCTCTCTTCCTTCCACACCGAGATGGTACCTGAAGGCGATGGTCCTGAAGATCAACCAGCCTGGCCAGTAGAAGAGCAAGCTAATACCTCCTCGAAGGGGTTTCATGAACAACAACGAAGATTATAATGATTATATGGGTAAAAGAGAATATCGCTGGCGCCGGAAACCGGATGAGTCGGAATTCGATGGGGCGCGTGCCATGAGGGAGTCGTATCTGTGATCACTCAAAGGGCTTTTTTCTATGCATTCAATGGTGAACCGGGCCTGGGGATTCTGGCCGAGAATAACAATGAGAACTGGAAACGGTTGAACTTCCTCGCCTTTGGCATCAATGCCGACGAACTCCAGAAATCACTCAAGAGCTACCATGAGGGGTCGCCAGAGGGAAATTCCGTGATGACGTCCAACCCGGCTTTTTCCAAGGTGGTCCTGGCGGGAGGCGTGGTTCTCAAGGGACTCACTGCGCTAATCTCGCCGGAGGCCGACCTGGGCACGTTGCTGAGAAAACTGGAAAAGGATGTCGCCGGGCTGGTGATACCGGGAGCGGGGGACATCCGCGAGGTGGATGCCTTCAATCCCATGATGAACTGCTGGACCATGTATAAAGGGATAATCCCCGGGCTCACCAAGGTCATCTTTTTCGAATACGCGACCCAATTCGCGATCATGGGCATGTCGCGCGAGAGGGACCTTCATGTCGTGGAGGAGCTCTATGCCGACATGGAGGGGTTGCGTGAATATATAACGATACCCAAACCGCTACGCACGGACGAATACGACGCTCGTTCGGACATATATCTATACATCATCCGCAACCCTCTCAAAGAGGAGCTGCAGGGAGATTACGTCAAGAGATTCCTGAAGATAGAAGGGCTTGCTGTCTATTCCCTCTGAGAAACAGTCACTCCATGGTCTTCCCCATCACCTGGGCGACTTTCTTGATCCTTGCCATGGTGGAAGAGAAGTCTTCGAAGCTCAGGGACTGCGGTCCATCACAGAGCGCGGAATTAGGTGAGGGGTGGATCTCGACGAGCAGGCCGTCAACCCCCGCGGCGACGGCGGCATAGCACATGTCCGGCACGATGGCAGAAAGCCCCACGGCGTGGCTGGGGTCGGCCACCACCGGCAGGTGGGTCAGGCGCTTCAGCACGGCCACGGCGCTGAGGTCCAGGGTGTTGCGAGTATGGGTCTCAAAGGTACTGATTCCTCTCTCGCACAGGATTATCTGCTCATTACCTTCTTTTATTATGTATTCCGCCGCCAGCAGGAGTTCCTCGATGGTCGCGCTGGGGCCTCTTTTCAGCAGAACGGGGTGGCCGCTCTTTCCCACCTCGGTAAGAAGGATGAAATTCTGCATGTTGCGCGCGCCGATCTGTAAGATGTCGGCATACTCGCAGAAGAGATCGATATTGCGGGGATCGGTGAGTTCGGTGATGACCGGTAGGCCGGTTTCATCACGTGCTTCCGCCAGGTAGCGGAGGCCTTCTTCTCCCAGGCCCTGGAAGCTGTACGGGCTGGAACGCGGCTTATAGGCACCGCCCCGCAGAATCGACCCGCCCGCCATCTTGACCATGCGAGCGGAGTTGAGGATCTGGTCGCGACTTTCCACCGCGCATGGGCCGGCCATGACCGTCAGGGTACCGCCGCCTATCTGAACACCGCGTACGTCGATGACCGAGCCTTGTGGCCGAGTGTCCCTAGCCGCCAGTTTGTAAGGCTTGAGGATGGGAATGATGCTCTCGACACCGGGAAAACCGATCATGGTCTCGACGATCACGGTCTTGTTGTCCCCGATGACCCCGATTACCGTTTTCTCTACGCCGTAGATGGGGTGGACCTGCAGCCCAAATTCCTCGATCTTCCGCATAACCGCGTCGATCTGTTCCCTGGTGGCGTCGGAAGCCATCACAACTATCAACAGGCTCACCTCCTAGTGGTGTCTCAAGGATACGGCGTCTTGCCGTGACTAACGATTGTAAACCCGAAACTAACACCGGGGGGCAGTGATGTCAAATCAGCCCGTAAGCGTAGAAAACCGCGACTCCCAGGGAGGCGCCGAGTACCGCTCCGCCTATGATCTGGGGCACGGTGTGCTTCCTCAGGTAGCGGCGGGAGACCCCGGTCATTATTACCGCCAAAGCCATGAGGACGTTCAGGGGGGAATACCACGGCTGTTTGAAGACCAGGGCGATAAGGGTGGCGAGCAGGGTATCCCCCATGGTGTGCAGGCTGATCTTCCAGCCCAGGGTTATCAGCAGAGCGATCACGCCTGTTGCCAATCCGGTGACCATGCAGGCCTTGAGGACTTCCGGTGCACCCAGAAGATAGAGTGTAACTATGCCCAGCAGGGCGTAAAAAATGCCGAACAACATGGGGACGGGACGCTCCTCGCGACGGCTGATGTGCCAGTCGCTGATGCGCCCGGTCTTTCTTCTCCAGGTCAGGTCGGCCAGGGGGATGACGGTGGAGAAGATAAGGTATATGCACCACCAGGCGATGGCTTCCAGGGTGGCGGGAACGGATTTCAGGGATATGGCCAGCATGCCGGGTGGAGCGAGGTAGACAGGGTTCATAACCCGGCTGATGCCGTTGAAAGCGCGGTAGGTGAAAGTGGGTTCTCCCGTTTTTACCGGGAATTCCGACTCCTGCGCATCATCGCTCATCTAGAATTCTCCGCCTGGAAAGGTGGAGATCCGGGCAGGCCTGTCGACTGAGCGGTACATCTCCACATCGCGCCATGGCTCACCCAGAATGCCGTCATGGATAGCCCAGCTGCGGCCCCTGATGGTCCTTTCAGCCCCCGGCTGGCGGAATGGCGTGCTGCCGTCCAACCGATCGAAGAGCTCGCCACCAGGTTGGAATTCCCTCTGTATGTAGTCCATCTTCTTCTGGCCGCGCAGGTAGTTGAAGCCATATTGCTCGAAGGCGATGGCGCTGTGGTAAGCCAGGGGCTCTACCAGGAATACGTCGTGCCTCATCTGGTGCACGAATTCGATGAGCTCGGGCATGAAATCATGCATCACCCCCAGGCCCTTGCGGATCTGCCCGGGGGCGAGCCCGTTACGCATGGCCCGGGCCTCTTCGGCGGGGTTGCGTCGAGCCGTGCCAAACTTGGTGCGACGCCCCTCCTCGTCACGGTCAATGTCGAACCGTGGGCTGTCAGGGTCGTTGACGATAAGAAAGGTTATCTCCACCTTTGAAAGTGGGGTATCCGCCATCTCCAGAAAGAAGATACAGTCCTTGTCCTCAGGGTGTCGGCGCATCTCGATGATGGCAAACCCTGCCTGTCTGGGCGTGATGAAATCAATGACCCTCTCCTGGTCGGTGTTGAGAAAAGTGAGCGGGTCGATGGAGAACCTGGTGAACAACCTGTTCGGGATTAGCCGCTGATAGATTCTTTCCTTTGTCTCCAGCGGGAGCTGGTTGATGGCGTGTATGGAACGAAGCTGGGCGCCTCCAGCCAACTCCGCTATGCTTGACGCCTTATCTGTTTCTGCCATGTTTCACCTGCATAGAATCGGTTTGCTAAAGGGACAAAGACGTCGTAAAACATATCACTTTGAGGCGGTAATTGCTATATTATTGAAGATGTGTTCAAGGCAAGCCGAGTGGTGCTTCGGAGGCGCCGCGCTTATCACGGGAGGGTCGTTTGGAAGAGCACGCGGCGGACCGGCTCCTCGAAACCCCTAAAGGGATGGTCTATCTGAAGGCCGGTGCAGACCCGGAATTCATCTCCGGTCTGGCGCTAGGGCCGGGCATGGGGGTGTTCTCGGGCCCGAACTATCCCGCTTCTAGAGAGCAGAAGGCGCTGATAAGGCTTGCTGGAAGTCCCGGTTCAGACGTGACCATAGCCTGCAACGAACAGGGGGAAATCATCGGTTTCGTGGCCATCGCTCCGCCCATGGAGACGGAGCGATGGAGCCAGCTCAAGGACCAGGGCCTGATCGAAGCCATGGCCATAGAGGTCAGTTCGGAATATCGCTCGCTGGGTATCGCGGAGATGATGCTGGAGCACCTCATGGGAAACCCTTTCTTTGATGACAAGATCGTAATGTGTACCGGCTATTCATGGCACTGGGACCTGGAAGGCCTGGGGGTCTCCAAGGCTAAATACCGGACAATGCTGCTCAAGTTCCTGGAAAAAGCTGGCTTTGTATACTATGACACTGATGAGCCCAACATCGCCCTGGACCCGGCCAACTTCTTTTCAGCCAGGATAGGGCCGCGAGTTGCCAAGGAGCTCTACGAGGCTTTTGACCGGCTTCTTTTCAGGGAAGGAACCTGGGCGGCCATGCGCGGCCGCCCCAGGTCCATACAAGAGGAACTGGAAAGATGGAGCCGAAAAAACCCTTAGAGATAATCGATATCTCACTGCCAGTGTACACGGGAATGGTGGTCTATCCCGGAGACTCCGAGGTATCCGTGGAGAAGATCCGGCGCATCGCCGCGGGCGATACCTTCAACCTCTCGGTTCTGACTTTGGGCGCTCATGCGGGGACCCATATCGACGCTCCCAACCACTACCTGGAGGAAGGGGACGAGGTCCAGAAAATCCCCCTGGAGGTGCTGGTGGGCCCGGCCAGGGTGCTGGACTGGCACGATCTTGTGAGCATCGACGCGCCTGAACTGGAGAGGAGAGGCATACGTGCCGGAGAGAGAGTCCTCTTTAAGACGGCCAACTCAGAGAGGCTGCCCCTGGATGAATTCCTCCATGAATATGTCTATCTAACTCCAGCCGGCGCGGCCTTTCTCCGGGAGAGGAGGGTAGCCCTGGTGGGTATTGACTGCCTAAGTATAGAAGAATACGGCGCTTCCGGAGCCGGGGCCCACCTGGCCCTGCTGGGGGCGGGCATCCCGGTCCTGGAAGGGCTGGACCTCTCCGGTGCCAGCGATGGCGAGTACTTTATTGTTGCACTTCCGCTAAATCTGTCGGGGGCTGAGGGCGCTCCCGTCCGCGCGGTCCTGCTTCGTTCAAGTATGCCGTTCTAAGCTGCAAAGACGAGATACGGCCCCCGGCTTCCATCAAAAGTCCTTTCGATGTAGGATAATCACGTTCTAGAAGCCTGCTATCGAAAGGGGTCTACGTTGAGGTACAAGGGAATGGTCATCAGGCCGCCGAGCGAGGCCTACAGCTATATACTCCAGACCACCTACGGGTGTTCCCATAACGCCTGCACATTCTGCGCGACTTACAAGGGTGTGCGCTATCAGCACCGTCCCCTGGACGAGATATTTGAAGATATCTCCATGGCTTCGAAGGCCATACCCCGTACCCGCCGGGTCTTTCTGGCCGACGGCGACGCCTTGGAGAGGAGCACCGCTGACCTTGAGGCCATACTTGGCAGGTTGGAGAGTGCTTTCCCCCGCCTGGAGCGCGTGGGCATATACGCCAACGCTCGCAACTTGCTCGACAAGAGCACCGGGGATCTCGTGAAGCTGAAAGAAGCCGGGCTCGGTATCTTCTACCTGGGCCTGGAGAGCGGTGACGACGAAGTGCTGGCAAAAGTAAAAAAAGGCGCCACTTCCGACGAGATGGTAGAAGCGGTGCTGAAGGGCCGGGAAGTGGGGATGGCGGCTTCGGTGATCATCCTCCTGGGACTGGGCGGGGAAGAAGGTTCGAAGAGGCACGCGGAATGCTCTGCCCGGGTCATCTCCATGATGCAGCCGGAATATATCAGCGCTCTCACCCTCATGGTCATACCGGGTACACCCTTGCACAAGCGCATGCTTGACGGGGACTTCGTGCTTATCGACTCCCTGGGGATGCTCAAGGAACTGCGCGTCCTGGTTGACGGTATCGACGTTCACGCCAGCGTGTTCAGGTCAAACCACGCCTCGAACTATCTGCCGCTGCGGGGAGTGCTTAGCCGTGACCGCGAAGGCATCCTCGCTGCTATCGATGGAGCTCTGGCCAGCCCGGAGATGCTCCGGCCCGAACATATGCGAGGGCTTTGATGTGCTTTCACAACTTTTTGACGACTTTTAAAAATGTGTAAACTTTTACCCCTGTAATTACGATTATATAGGCAGGGGAGATGAGTGTATGGAAAGGACAATAGCTTACATAGAAGATGACCAGGACATGATAGACCTGGTGAGCATAATCCTGGAGCGCCACAACTACCAGGTAGAGGGATTCGTGCGTTCCGAAGGGGTGGTGGAGAAGATGCAGGGCATCAAGCCCTCCCTCATCCTCCTCGACATAATGATGCCGCACGTCGATGGCTTTGAGGTCTATCACCAGCTAAAGGAGGCGGAGGACCTCCGGCAGGTTCCCATAATCGTCATATCGGCCATGAAAAAGGCTGTTGAGGAGATCGAGCATGATGGCAAAATAACGGTGGAGGGCTGCCTGGTCAAGCCTTTCTCCATCAACGACCTGGTTGGGGTGATCAAAGAAGTCCTGCCGGATTAGTAATGCTCATCCCCGGAGGGGTAAAAAAAGAGGCCCGCGGGCCTCTTTTTTCAGTTAAGGAAAGCTGTCTTAGAAGTTGCGAACCGTCATCTGGGCGGGGTTCCATACCGTCCAGATGCCTTCCTTGGGGCAGTCGGGCAGGGTGGAACTCTCATCCTTCTGCTCGTATTCGGTACCGCACTTATCGCAGTAATATTTCCCGGCCGGAGCCGTCTCGCCTGTGGTCCTGATTTCTAGCTGGTCCGTCATCCGATGTCACCTCCGTTTGAACCAAAACCCTGTCATTCCCGAACACCGTACATTTTCTTATTTCAGCACCGTAACGTCAACCCCTGGGGCGGTTGAGCCATTCGTTGTAGACACGCATCTTGTGAAGAACGGCGGCGGCCTTTTCCGGGTCGGTGAAGATGACCGACTTGCCCTGTTCCAGGTCGACCAGCTGGTCATCACCCAGGAACTGCATCTCCACGAAGACGATGGGCTTGCCGAATTCCTGGATCAGTTCGTTACACCGGTTGAGGAAGAAGCGGTTCCGCTGCTGGATGCTAGCCAGAAAGCTCTTAAAGAAACCCTGCTCCATCTTCATCTCCTCTTGTGCCACCATGGTAGACATACCAATCATGGTATTGGTACCCAGGGAGCCCAGGGAGATGATGGCGTCGAGGTTGGGGGAGGCAGCCATCTTCTCAAGTATCTGCAGGTGGTTGTCGACGTTGAGGTTGCCTACCAGATCGACGGGGTTGCCGTGGCTCCAGAAAGGTGGCAGAACCTCGTCGCAGACCCGAATGGTCTCTTCGTCCAGCGGCGCGAGGATGAAGCCGGCCTGGGCAGCGGCGTCGGTGGCGATTACGCCCCAGCCTCCGCCAAGGGTGAGGATGCCGACGCGGTTGCCGGGCGGCAGGGGAAGGCGCCCGAAGGACTTGGCCAGATCCAGCATCTCCTGGGACGAATCGGCCCTGATGATGCCTGCCTGCCGGAAGGCGGAGTCATAAATGAGATCGGACCCGGCCAGGGAACCGGTATGGGACATGGCCGCTTTGCCCCCGGCTTCGGTTCTTCCGGACTTGAGGGCGATGATCGGCTTGACCTCCGATGTCTTTTTACAGAGATCCACGAAGAGCTGGCCGTTGTCGACCCCTTCCAGGTAGGCGAGGATGAGGTCGGTGTCAGGGTCCTCACCGAAATACTCTATCATTTCCTCGCAGTGGATGGAGGCTTCGTTGCCGGTGCCAACGAACTTTCCGAAACCGATGCCCTGGCCCATGGCCCACCCCAGCATCTGGGCGCCGACGTTGCCGCTCTGGGAGACGAAAGAGATCTTGCCTTTGGGCAATTGGATGGGAGCCCCCAGGGCATACATGTCCACCGCGGTGTTGACGATACCCATGGTGTTGGGGCCGATCATGGTCATCCCCTGATCCTCCGCGATCCGGATTATTTCTTCTTCCAGCCTGGTCCCTTCTGGCCCCACCTCGCTGAAGCTCGAGGAGATCACGATGATGTTTTTCATGCCCAGGCGGGCGCAATCCTGAAGAACCGATGGAACGGCGGGAGCTGGAGTGGTGACGATGACCAGGTCTACCGGGTGGGGGAGAGAATCGAGGTCGGGGTAGGCGGGCATGTCGTGGATGATCTCTTCGCGGGAATTGATGGGGTAAACGTTCTCTTTGGCAAAGCCGCCTGAGATGATGTGGCTGAGCAGGAATGACCCCCACTTGAGAAGGTTGTTGGAGGCTCCTACCAATGCGATGCTCTTGGGATAGAAGGCCTTGTTGAAATCGTGCTTCATTGTATACTCCTCTTCTTAAGGCCGGCCGCTTGGTGAAAGCGGCGAAAATCTGACCTCTGAATTATACAACATATATCAGCCTGCAATAGCCTTCTGATAATGATTGACAATTATTGTTAATAACATTAAACTAGTGATGTTAATGATATTAATATAGGTTATTGATAATTAATAATAATAGAGAGGGGGAAAGATGAGATCAGGAAATCTCAGCATGGACGACTTCTTCTTCTGTGACCACCTGCATGTGACCCGCGAAGTAAGGCATCTAAAAAATTTGGAGATAAAGGGCTTTAATGCCTATTGCTCCAGGAAATGCAGGGACATCGACGACTCGTTCTGTCACCACTGCTTCATAGAGGACTAATATCCGAGGTTCGCCTGGACTCCGCCCGGATAGGTGCGGAGTATTTGGCGTGCGCGGTCCAAAAAGCTTGGCGGGCAGTCTAGAAGGTCTGCTATAATTGGAACAAGCAAGGGCCGAGTTTTATTGTGATATCCGGAATCATATCGAAGGTGGGCAATGCAGGACCAACGTGTTCCTTTAGGCATAAAGGGACTTGACGAGATGCTCAACGGAGGGCTTCTGCAGGGGTCAGTGGCCGTGCTGAAAGGGGCCCCCGGAACCGGCAAGACATCCATCGGCATTGAATTCATCGCACGAGGCATAAAACAGTACAACGAGCCGGGACTGATAATAACCTTCGAAGAATTCCCGCGCCAGCTCTACCGGGACGCTTTCTCCACCGGATTCGACCTGCGGTCCCTGGAAGAAGAGGGGAAGCTCAGGACCATCTTCACCACGCCTCCCGTACTTCTGCAGGAGATACAGCAGCCTGGCGGGCTACTTGACAGAGCGGTGGAAGAGATGGGGGTAAGGAGGGTGTTCGTAGACTCCATGACCCACCTGGAGCGCATAACCCATGAGCCCATGAAGCTGCGCGAGACTATCTACACATTTCTGAACGGCCTGCTGCGCAGCGACATCACCGCCGTCGTTTCACAGGAAGACCCCTTTATCACCGGGACTATGACCGTTGCTGAAGCAGGTCTATCCTACATCGCGGATACCATAATCCAGCTGCGCTACGTCGAGATAAACTCGGCCATGCAGAAAGCGATGCTGGTGTTGAAACACCGCGCTTCCGATCACGATAAAAAAATCAGGCAGTTTGCGATAACCGCGAGTGGCGTGGAGGTGCAAATGCCCTTCGAAGGAAGGGAAGGCATACTGTCCGGCAGCCCGCGCGCGATGATGCGTGTCAAGCGGGCCAGGGAGTTCTTCGAGTAATGGCCGTGGACCAGGATCTGAGAGTGAGATAGATGTACGACTTCGACAATATCGATCCGAGTGTCAGCAGCTTCGTTGAAGAATATCTCGATTCCTTCATAACATGGGATCTTATCCTGTTCTTCTACGAGAATCCGTTTACCGTGGGGTCGCCCTCGTCCATCGCCATGAGCATTGGCCGCCTCGATTCGGACGTTCTGCCGTATCTTGAGAAACTGGTAGATAAAAACATACTGAGTAAGGAACTTCAGGTAAGGGACAGCTCTGAGACGATCTTCTCTTATGTCCCGGAAAAGAATTTCGAGAGCAGCGTAGAGGAGTTCAAGAAAGCCCTCAAGGACCGTGCCAGCCGCCTGATGATCGTCAGCAAAGTGCTGCAGAAGGAAGCTAAGAAGTAGCAACCCGCGCCCGAAAACCGACCCCCCGCGCCACGCCGTTATTTTGTAGCGCCCGACCGTCATGGAAGGTTGATTTAAATGTGGGACTTGGGTAAAATTGCAAAGTCAAAGTTCGTGCGGGTGTAGCTCAGTGGTAGAGCGTCACGTTGCCAACGTGGATGCCGTGGGTTCAAGTCCCATCACCCGCTCCAGTTGGCACGGTAGATGGATGGCCGATCCATCTACCTTTTTAAAGATGCGAACGGCGGCGTGGCCAAGTGGTAAGGCAAAGGTCTGCAAAACCTTGATCACCGGTTCAAATCCGGTCGCCGCCTCCAGAAAAGAATTGTTGATGGGCGCGTAGCTCAGTTGGTAGAGCGCTTGCTCGACACGCAAGAGGTCGCTGGTTCAAGTCCAGTCGTGCCCACCATCATTTATGGAGGATGCCGATGATATGCCCTAAATGCAAAGCGGAAAATCCCGATGGGGCCGAATTCTGCACCCTCTGTTACTGCAAGTTCACGGGCCATTCCATCGGCCTTAATAACGACGACATATACGCCGAGATCGCCGAAAAGCACAAAGAGGCTAAAATCCTCTGCCCCAACTGTGAGGACGTCTCTCCCATCTCCGCTATGTGGTGCATAAAATGCGGCTTCATCTTCGAAGATCGGGAGGGCCTGATAATAACCGATGAGCGTGCGGCTGAGCTACTGCAGGAGAAACAGCAGAGCAGCGTTCTGGAGATCAAGGGCAGCCAGTCGGAGCCCATAGTCATAAACGCGGACTCGGACGGAGTCGCGGCGTTACGGTCGATGCAGGAGGTTCTCCGCAGCGGCAACTGCCCCCGGGTGGAGGCACGGGGACGAAACGCCATAACCTACGCCATAAAGCTGATAACGCTGCTGGGAGAGGAAATGCGGAAGAACAACCGGGACCTTCTGGTAAGAACGTTCCTGGCGACTGAGGAACAACTCGTTCACCCCGACGACCTGGCGGTCACGCTGTTGCTGGAAACAGCACAATGAGGAGCGAGGCCATGGGTGCTCCGACACAGGAAGAAGCCAGGGAGATATACTGGCACACAACCTCGCATCTAATGGCGCATGCCGTCACCGAGCTTTTTCCCGGAACCCGCCTGGCCATCGGGCCTGCCATCAAGGAGGGTTTCTATTACGACATAGAGGCTCCGCGGCGTCTCGTCCCGGAGGACCTTCCCGCCATCGAAGAGCGCATGCGTGAGATCGCAGGGCGTGACCTGGACCTGATCCGACTGGAGATGCCCAGGGAAGAGGCCATGGAGATGTACCGCGAGGCAGACCAGCCCTATAAGGTGGAACTACTCGAGGGCATCGAAGACGCTATAGTGACCCTCTACCGGCAGGGCGAGTTCATGGACCTCTGCCGCGGTCCTCATCTAGGCAGCACCGGCGAAGTCAAGGTGGTAAAGCTGCTCAGCCTGGCCGGCGCGTACTGGCGGGGCAACGAGAAGGGCCCCATGCTCCAGCGCATCTACGGCATCTCTTTCCCGGATTCGGCAGAGCTCGATAACTTCATCTTCTTGAAGGAGGAAGCCGAGAGGAGGGACCACCGCAGGCTCGGGAAGGAACTGGACCTCTTCTCGTTCCACGACGAGGCTGGACCTGGCGTAGTCTTCTACCATCCCAAGGGAGCCGTGCTGCGCGGCGTCATCGAGGACTTCCTCAATGAGGAGCACCGCAAGCGGGGTTACCTGAAGGTGGTTACGCCCCACCTGTATAAAGGTGAGTTGTGGCATGTCTCAGGTCACCTCGGTTATTACCGGGAGAACATGTACACCTTCGAGAAGGACGACTCGGAGTATGTGGTCAAACCAATGAACTGCCCCGGCCACCTTCTTATCTATAAGACTCAGCCGCGAAGCTACCGCGACATGCCCCTGAAATACTTCGAGCTTGGAACGGTTTATCGTTACGAGAGGTCCGGCGTGCTGCACGGGCTGATGCGGGTGAGGGGTTTCACCCAGGACGATGCCCATATCTTCTGCACCGAGGAGCAGCTACAGGAGGAGGTATTCCAGGCCCTGGAATTCGCCCTCGATTCTCTCCGGTCCTTCGGGTTCGAGGAGTTCGAGGTCAACCTGAGCACGCGTCCAGAGAAATCGGTCGGTTCCGACGAGATATGGGAAAAGGCGACCCTGGCGTTGCGCATGGCCATGGAAGATCACGGGATAGAGTTTCGCATCGACCCCGGTGAAGGGGTGTTCTACGGTCCCAAGATAGACGTCAAGCTCAAGGACGCCATAGGCCGGCTGTGGCAGGGGCCCACCATCCAGGCCGACTTCAACCTGCCCGAACGTTTCGACATAACCTATGCGGGACAGGACAATCAGCCCCACCGTCCGGTGATGATCCACCGCGTGGTCCTGGCCGGTATCGAACGGTTTCTCGGTGTGCTCATCGAACACTACGGCGGGGCTTTCCCGCTCTGGCTGGCGCCGGTCCAGGCGGTGGTAATACCCATTGCCGATCGTCACGCGGAGTATGCCCACATTGTCAGGCGGGCCTGCGAGGAGAGGGGCCTCCGAGTAGAGGTCGACGACGAGAAGCAGACCCTCAATGCCAAGATCCGCCGCGCCCAGATGCAGAAGGTACCTTTCATGGCCATAGTCGGCGACAAGGAAGTCGAGGCCGAAGTGCTCTCGGTCAGGACGCGTGCGGGAGAGGACCTGCGTGGCGTGGCCCTCTCGCGGTTCAAGGACCGTCTGGCCGAAAAGGCCGCGGCCCGTGACAACAGTGAGGGATTCTAAGAGGCATGCGCCGCCTCTGGAGCCCCTGGCGCATGAAGTACATAGATAACGTCAACACCGACAAGCGCGAACAGCCATGCATCTTCTGCGAGAAGCCCCCTTTGGGCGATGACGAAAAGGAACTAATCCTGGAACGCGGCAGGCGCTGTTTCGCGTTGATGAACCTCTATCCTTACAATACCGGGCACCTGATGGTGGCTCCCTATCGGCATGTCGCCTCACTGGAAGACCTGGAGTCGGAGGAAGCCGTGGAACTGATGGACCTTACGACCAGGTGCGTGAAGGCTATCAAGCAGGCCATGAGCCCTGAGGGGATGAACCTCGGCATCAACCTGGGCAAGGCGGCGGGTGCCGGCTTTGACGCCCACATGCATATGCATGTCGTGCCTCGATGGGTGGGTGACACTAACTTCATGCCGGTGATCGGTGAGACCAAGGTTATGCCGGAGACCATCGAGCAGACCTACGCCAGGCTGAAGAAGAATCTTTAAAACAAGACCTTCCCTACCCGTTCTACTTTTCGTGTTCCTTATCGGCTTTGGCTTGCTCGATGACCTTCTGGGCGGCATGAGCCGGCACTTCCTCGTAATGCGAGAAGGACATCTTGAAGGTGCCACGCCCGCCGGTGATGGAGCGCAGGTCGATGGAGTACCGGAACATCTCCGACAGCGGCACCTGAGCTTTGATCAACTGCAGGCTGCCGTCCTGCTCCATACCCAGGGGCTTGCCGCGCTTGGAGGTAAGGTCGCCCATGACGTCCCCCATATAGGCCTCGGGCACGCGGATCTCCACGTCCATGATCGGCTCCAGCAGGTAAGGTTCGGCGCCTTCCATGGCAGCCCTAAGGGCCAGAGACCCGGCGATCTGGAAGGACATGTCCGAGGAGTCGACCGGATGGAACTTGCCGTCGTAGAGCGTGACGCTCAAGTCGACGATGGGATAGCCGGCCAGGAAGCCATCTTCCATGGCCTTGCGAACACCCTTTTCGACCGAAGGGATGAATTGGCGGGGGATAGCGCCGCCGACGATCTTGTCGACGAACTCGAACCCTGAACCGCGTTCCTGCGGTGCAACCTCAACCCAGGCGATTCCGAACTGGCCGTGACCGCCGGTCTGTTTCTTGTGTTTACCTTCAGCCTTGTTGGAGCGTTTGACGCTCTCCTTGTAGGGAACGCGGGGAAGGAAGGAGTTGACCTCCACCCCGAATTTGCGGGCCATACGCTCCATGGCGATCTCCAGATGGGCTTCACCCATGCCGGAGATAATCGTTTGTTTGACCTCGGCATCCCGGCGGGAGCTGAAAGTCGGGTCCTCCTCGGCCAGTCTGGCCAGGGCAGTAGAGAGCTTGTCCTCGTCGCCCTTGGACTTGGGCTCCACCGCCAGGGACATGATGGGGTCGGGGAACTCTATTCCCGGAAGCAGGACGGGGTTGGGCTTGTCGCACAAGGTATCTCCGGTGGCCGTTTCCGACAGCTTCGGGACAGCACCGATATCGCCGGCCGGGATCTCTTTTACCGCAATCTGGGTCTTGCCGCGGATGACGAATATCTGGCCAACGCGTTCCTCTTTGTCTTTGGTGGAGTTAAACATCGGGTTGTCGGCCTTGATGGAACCGGAGAACACCCGGAAATAGGTGAGCTTGCCCACGTAGGGGTCGGATATGGTCTTGAACACCAACGCGGATAGAGGTGACTTTTCGTCGCACTTGAGAGTGAGTTCCTCGTCGCTACCGGGCCTGGTCCCCTTGACCTCCGTTTTGATAGAGGGGGAGGGAAGACCGTTGACGATGGCGTCCATCAGCGGCTGCACGGCGATGTTGTGAGTGGCGGACCCACAGAGGACGGGGACTATGGTTCCGTGAGAGATGCCAGAAAGGAGGGCTGAATAGACTTCCTCGGACGAGATGTCTTCTTCATTGAGGTAGCGCTCCATCAGGTCGTCGGAGGATTCGGCCGCCCCCTCCATCATCCTTTCACGCGCTTCAGCGATGAGGTCTTCCATGTCCGCGGGCGGGTCTTCCTCGGTGAACTTATCACCCGAATAGACGATAGCCTTGTTCTTGGTGAGGTCTACAACACCGCGGAAATCGTGCTCTTCGCCAATGGGGAGTTGCAGGGGAAAGATGCGGGTCCCGAAAATCTGGGTCAGTTCGTCGAGGCAGTTCTGGAAGTTGGCGTTCTCACGATCCATTTTGTTTATATAGACCAGGCGAGGGACATTGAGCTCGTCGGCCATGCGCCAGACCAACTCGGCCTGGACCTCCACGCCGGACACGGCCGAGATCACGAAAATGGCACCGTCGGCCACCCGCAAAGCCTGTATGGTCTCCCCGATGAAGTCCGGGAAGCCCGGCACGTCCAGCAGGTTTATCTTGTGTTTATTCCATTCGAAAGGAAGAAGGGAGGTGCTTACGGAGATCTTCTTCTTCTGCTCGTCCGGGTCGAAGTCACTCACGGTATTGGCGTCGTCCACCTTCCCTATGCGGGTGGTGACGCCGGCATCAAAGAGCATAGCCTCGGAAAGGGATGTCTTGCCTGATCCGCCGTGCCCGAAAAGAGCAACATTGCGGATGGAATCCATTGCGAACTTCTCCATGTTTTACCTCCAAAAAAAAATTTAACTAAGTCATTATAACCGCAAGGTGTTTTATGTTAAAGGCCGAATAATAGAGTATGAAAAAGAAACAGGATGTTATTAAACATGGTGTTATTAAACATGACGTTTTTAAACGCGTTGTCACAAAACAGCACGTCAAAAACCTTATAGGCGAAACCTGGCTTTGGAAAGCGCTGAAACTGGCCCGTTATCGGGCAGGTGTGGCCATGAGCTCGCCCAGGCTGAAAAAATTCCTCTACAAAGTTCTTCCTAAGCGGGCTATATACAGGATGCTCCAGTCGCCGGCATTCTATGGGGCGAACTATTTCGACACGGAAAAAGACCCCAACCTGGAGAGCGGCTATGCCGTCGCCTATTCCGACCTGCAGGATTTCCGGGATCTGGCCCGCCTGCTGAAAGAGCTTTTCAACCCGGAGAGGGCCCTGGACATTGGTTGTGCCCGTGGCTTCCAGGTGCGGGCCCTGAGAGAGGAAGGCATCGACGCCTGGGGTATAGACATCAGTGAGTATGCCATAGCAACGGCACCGGGGGACGTCGCTCCTTTCATCAAGGTCAGCGGTTGCCAGAGAACGGGCTTTCCCGACGGTCATTTCGACCTGGTGCTGCTGATGGAGACGCTTGAACACATCCCCCCCTATGACATCGAGCGCTCTATAAGTGAAGCCCGCCGTATATGTAACGGCTGGATACTGGCGACGATACCTTCCATCGGCGTCAACCGCTATGGCCCAGACGGTGTGGCCAGCGGCAAGATACCCCAGGACTACCTGCCCCTGTACGAAGAGGGAGATATCGATATGGCCCCGTTCGAGCACCTCTTGCTGGACGTTCAGGGTGCGCCCATACATGGCCACATCATCGTTGCGTCTTTCGACTGGTGGACGGAGATATTTACCAGGCACGGCCTTATCAGGAGGGGCGATCTCGAACAGAGGGTAAATAAAGAAATATCCTGTGCACGCGATGCCGTCTGGAACTGCTATGTCCTACAGAAGGTTGAGAACCCCGTTGTCGACGGCCCCAGGATAATCAGCGGTAAGTGGAAATGGGAACAGGTGGAAGAAGGCTTATGGAGGTCCGATCCGATAGAAATGCCGGCAGGCGTGCATCGTGCTGGAATATCCCTGAAGATGGCGGGAGCCGGCGGAGACCGCAAAGACCTGCACCGTGCACTGGCCTGCACTTGTGCCTCGGAAGACGGTGGATCAGTGCTGGGGGTGCACAATATGAGCTGTCGGGATACCTCGCGCAACACGCGACACGGCGAGGGGAGGTTCTTCATGCCCTGCACGAACGACCGGAACAGGGAGGTACGCCTGGAGCTTCGCAGCTCGCATGGCCTGGAGATCGAACCGTTGCCCCTCGAGAACATCACCCTTTATACCGACCTGTAACAATAAGAAAAAAGCGTGGCCTTAACAGGCCACGCTTTTACGTTGTAGTTTTTATTCTGCGATAAGGGCCTCGTAACCGGCGGCGTCGAGCAGGGCATCGGCGCCGGAATCGCCGGAAAGCTTGACTTTGACGAGCCAGCCTTTGCCGTAGCAGTCTTCGTTGATAAGCTCGGGGGCTTCGACAACCTCCTGGTTGGACTCGACGATCTCCCCGCTGACCGGGCTGTAGACGTCGGATACCGATTTTACCGACTCGACCTCGGCGAAAGGCTTTCCGGACTCAACCGTCTTTCCGGCACCGGGAAGCTCGAGATAGACGATCTCGCCCAGCTGGTCCTGCGCATAGTCGGTGATTCCCACCGTGGCGGTGTCGCCTTCAATCTTGGCCCAAGTATGCTCGGCATGGTATTTCAGGTCTCCAGGTACGTTCATTCAAACACCTCCTATGAATCAGCCGTTACGTCCTCACATATTCACATATTTCCGTTTTACAATCAACTACTAACCTTGTCCCGGTTGAAAGGGCCTATTTCCTGGCGGGCGCGGCGTGGATGCAGCGGTCGTGCACTGCTTCCGCGGCTTCCATCATAGCTTCCGACAGGGAAGGATGAGCGTGGCAGGTGGAGCCCATCTGGGCTGCCGTGATGCCCATCTTCATGGCCAGAGCGGCCTCGTGAACCAGGTCCGAGGCGTGCGGGCCCATGACCTGGCATCCGAGCACGGCGTCAGTTGAAGCATCCACCACCAGCTGGACGAAGCCCTGGGCCTTGCCCATGGCCAGCGCCTTGCCGAGGCCTCCGAACATGAAGCGTCCGACTTTGATCTCGATACCCTGTTCTTCAGCCTTAGCGGGGTTCAGCCCGACGCTCCCGATCTCGGGTTCGGTGAAGATGCAGGCGGGGACGACGCGGGAATCCAGGTGTGACTCCAGGCCCATGGCGTTTTCCGCGGCACAGATGCCTTCGAAGGAAGCCCAGTGGGCCAGGAGGATGCCACCGACACAGTCGCCGATGGCATAGACGCCCGGCAAGTTGGTTTCCATGCGGTCGTTGACCACGATCTCCCCGCGTTTGCCCAGCTGACGCCGGTCTCTTCCATTCCGATACCCTTGGTGTTCAGGGAGCGGCCGATGGAAACCAGGAGCTTGTCGGCTTCCAGGATATCGCCGGTTGAGAGCTTGGCCTTAAGCCCGGCGGGGGAATACTCGGAGATCTCTTCGATAGTGGTCTCGGTGAGGATGTCGATGCCCTTCTTGTTGAGGAGCCGTTTCATCTGCTGGGATATGCGAGGGTCTTCGGTGGGCAGAATGCGGTCCATCAACTCGATCATGGTGACCTTAGTGCCCAGGGCGTTGAAAACAGTGGCGAATTCGCTGCCGACGACGCCGCTGCCGACGATGATCATCTTCGAGGGTATTTCCGTGAGGTCGAGGCCGGAGGTGGAGGTCAGAATGGAAGGCTGAGAGAAGTCGAAGGTGGGAAGCTCGGCCGGCTCGGAGCCGGTGGCGAAGATGATCTTTTCGGCATTGATGGTAAGGGACCCGTTCTCCGTTTCCACATCCAGTTTTCCCGGCGCGGCCAACCGCGCGAAACCCTTAACGTACTCTATTTTGTTAGCCTTGAGGAGCTGAGCGATCCCCTTGCGAAGGGTGTCCGAGACGCCGTTCTTGCGTTCGACCATGGCCGCCAGGTTGGGGACTGGGTCGGCCACTTCGATGCCGAACTCCTTGGCTTCGCGAATAGTCTCGAGTGTTTCCGCGCAAGCGAGAAGAGCCTTGGTAGGAATGCAGCCACGATTGAGGCAGGTTCCTCCAAGCTGGTCTTTCTCCACCAGCACGACTCCCGTGCCGAGCTGGGCCGCACGGATGGCGCAGACGTACCCGCCGGGGCCTCCGCCCACCACGACGACCTTTGCTTCCATTGTCTCGGGCATGACTTCCTCCTTTGAGATAGAACGATGTCCCATGGATATCGACTCTTCTTGTAAACCCGGATAGCTTCCTATAAAATAGGCAATCGCCTGAGATATTTTAGCACTATTGAAACCCTCTGGAAACGCCGGAAAGAGGAAAACATGGGAAAAACCATAGCTGAAAAGATACTGTCCGAACATAGCGGCCGGGATGCCCGGGCCGGTGAGATCGTCCTGGCCGACCTGGATTTCCTCATGGGGCAGGACGGCACGTCCCCACTGGCCATCGAAGCCTTCCGCGACATGAACGGCCAAGGAGTCTTCGACAAGGAAAAGGTGGCCATGGTCATAGACCACAGCGCTCCCAGCCCCCTGGAAGGGGTCTCCAACCTGCATGCCCTGATGCGCAGTTTCGCCGGAGAGAAGGGCATCACGTTTTACGATGTAGGGGAAGGCGTGTGCCACTGCCTCCTGCCGGAGAAAGGAAGGGTTGTCCCGGGTGACCTGGTGATAGGGGCGGATTCCCACACCACCACCTATGGAGCCATCAACGTCTTCTCGACCGGGGTGGGGTCAACCGACCTGGCGGCGGGAATGCTGACCGGAAAGCTCTGGTTCAAAGTACCGGACTCGATGAGGATCGAGGTCGGCGGGACGCTTCCGAAAGGCGTCTACTCCAAGGACCTGGCCCTCTTCCTGGCCGGGATGCTCACTGCCGACGGGGCCACCTACATGGCGGTGGAATATGCCGGTGAGGCTATTAATGCCATGAGCGTCGAAGCACGTTTCACCCTTTCCAATCTGGCGGTGGAGATGGGAGCAAAGGCCGGCCTGATGGAGGCGGACGACAAGGTCGTCGCATGGGTGAAGCAACATAGCGACCGTGGGTTTACTCCGGTAGTTCCCGATGAGGATGCCTTTTATGCGCGAAGGGTCGAGATTGACGCCTCTACGCTGGTGCCTCAAGTGGCATGCCCGCACACCGTCGACAATGTCGTACGACTCTCCGAAGTCGCGGGCAAAGCTATCGACCAGGGAGTCATCGGAACCTGCACCAATGGCAGGCTTGAGGACCTGGAGATCGCTGCCGGCATCCTGGCCGGAAGAAAGATTAGCCCAAAGGTACGTCTGGTGGTTGCGCCGGCTTCACGGCGGGTACTGCAGGAGGGTATCGAGCGAGGTTATATCCAGATCTTACTGGAAGCGGGAGTGGCCCTGGTCACACCGGGTTGCGGGCCCTGCGTCGGCACCCATAACGGCGTCCCTTCCGACGGAGAGACGGTGTTTTCCACCGCCAACCGCAATTTCAAGGGCCGCATGGGAAATACCAAGGCCGATATCTACCTGGGCAGTCCGGCCGCCGTGGCGGCCAGCGCCATAACCGGTGCCATAACGGATCCCCGGGAATTTCTTTAAGGAGGCAGGGGATGATACTTAAAGGCACCGCTCACGTCTATGGCGACCACATCAACACCGACTACATCATCAGCGGAAAATACAAGTTCAAAACGCTGGACATGAAAGAACTTTCTCGCCATGTACTGGAAGACCTTGACCCCGAATTCGCGGAGAAAGTCCAGGAAGGCGATTTTATCGTGGCAGGAATCAACTTCGGGTGCGGCTCATCGCGCGAGCAGGCCCCCCTGGTCATCACGCATGCCGGCGTAAGCGCCGTCCTGGCCCGTTCGTTTGCCCGCATCTTCTTCCGTAACTCTATCAATAAAGGCCTTCCCCTGGTGGAATGCGATACTTCCAGGATAAGCACCGGAGACCTTCTGGAGGTCAACCTGGAGACGGGAGAAGTAAAGAACGCCACCACCGGCGAAACGCTGAACGCGGCGCCCCTGCCTGATGTGATGATGCGCATACTTGAGGAAGGCGGCCTGGTCGAACACCTTAAGCAACATGGAGGATTTGCCCTATGAGAAAAGTGACCTTGATCCCCGGAGACGGGACCGGTCCGGAAATAGTCGAAGCCGGGCGTCGGGTCATCGACGCATCCGGCGTAGCCATAGAGTGGGACGTTCAGGAAGCCGGCGCCGACGTCATGGAGAAATACGGCACTCCTCTGCCCGAACAGGTCCTCGAATCGATACGAGCCAATCGTGTGGCCATAAAGGGCCCGCTGACCACTCCCATCGGGACGGGTTTCCGCAGCGTCAACGTGGCCCTGCGCATGGAACTCGACCTCTATGCCAACCTGCGTCCGGCCCGCACCATCAAAGGCGTGAAGGCGCCATACGAGGATAAGGAACTGGACCTGGTGGTGGTGCGTGAGAACACCGAGGACCTCTATGCGGGTATCGAGAAGCAGGTCACCGAGGACCATGCCGAGAGCACCAAGCTCATAACCCGACGGGCTACCGAGCGCATCTGCCACTTCGCCTTCGAGTACGCTCGACGCGAGAATCGCACTAAGGTCACGGCCGTCCACAAGGCCAACATTCTCAAGCTGACCGACGGGCTCTTCCTCAAGATAGCCCGGGAAGTGGCGGAACAGTACCCGGACATAGAGTTCGAGGACCGTATCGTGGACAACATGGCCATGCAGCTGGTACAGAAGCCCTGGCTCTACGACGTGATGGTGCTGCCCAATCTTTACGGAGACATACTCTCCGACCTCTGCGCCGGCCTGGTAGGAGGTCTGGGGGTAGCCCCCAGCGGCAATTTCGGAGACGATATCGCGGTGTTCGAGCCGGTGCACGGAAGCGCCCCCAAGTATACGGGAATGAACAAGGTAAACCCCACCGCTTTCATACTATCCGGCGCCCTGATGCTGCGGTATCTCGGAGAAGAGGAAGCCGCCGACCGGGTCTACAAAGCTGTATGTGAAATCATCGCGGAGAAGAAATCGGTCACTTATGATCTGGGCGGAGAAGCCGGCACTTCCCAGATGGCCGACGCCATAATCGCCAGGATGTCATAGCGGAAAGCATAGCGGCCGAACTGAAAAAGGGGCACTACGGCCACTTCCGGGGAAAATCCCTGCTAATTAGGGCTTTTTTGGCTGTTAAACCTTGACCTGAATGGATAAAATCTAAATAATACTTACAATATCCAACTTTTTAGGTATAAGGGAGCGGTATATGTTACCAAGTGACACGGTCAAGAAAGGAATCGATCGAGCCCCCCACAGGACCCTCTTCAAAGCCATGGGGTACACCGATGAAGAGTTGAAACAACCGCTGGTCGCGGTGGTAAACTCGGCCAACGAGATAATCCCTGGTCATATACACCTGGATAAAGTGGTGGAGGCGGCCAAGACGGGCGTGCGCATGGGTGGCGGAACTCCGGTGGAGTTCTCCGTCATCGGGATCTGCGACGGCATCGCCATGGGCCATGCCGGGATGCATTACAGCCTGGCTTCGCGGGAGGTAATCGCGGCTTCCATCGAGATGGAAGTGCTGGCCCATTGCTTCGACGGAATGGTGCTGGTCCCCAATTGCGACAAGATAATCCCAGGCATGCTGATGGCGGCGGCTCGCATAAATCTGCCTGCCATCTGCGTCAGCGGCGGCCCTATGCTGGCCGGTCGTCACCGCGGTAAAGACGTTGACTTCATCACGGTGATGGAAGCTCAGGGTGCCGTAACCTCAGGCCGCATGAGCGAAGAAGAGCTTAAGGAGCTGGAAGACAACGCCTGTCCCGGCTGCGGCAGCTGCGCCGGCCTGTTCACGGCCAACTCCATGAACTGCCTGACCGAGGCCATCGGTATGGGCCTTCCGGGCAACGGCACCATCCCGGCCGTCTACAGCGCCCGCCTGCGCCTGGCCAAGAAGGCAGGAATGACGGCGGTCAGGCTGATTAAAGAGGGGCTGCGCCCCCGGGACATCATCAACCAGGCCTCGCTACGAAACGCCCTGGCGGTGGACATGGCCATAGGCGGCTCCTCCAACACCGTCCTTCACCTCCTGGCCATAGCCCAGGAGGCAGGACTCGAGCTGACCCTGGAGGAAATACAGGCTGTCTGCGACCACACCCCCAACCTGGTCCGCATTAGCCCGGCCGGTGGGAGCACCCATCACATGCAGGACTTGCATGAGGCGGGAGGCATACCGGCTGTCATGGGGGAGCTTGCTAAGAAAGGGCTCATCGACCTGGACACACCCTGCGTTGGGGCCGTACGGATCGGCGACTTGATATCAGGCCTTGAAACACTGGACCCCGAGGTCATCCGTCGTGTGGAGAACCCCTATATGGAAACCGGAGGCCTGGCCATACTCACCGGCAACCTGGCGCCGGAGGGTGCGATTATCAAGCATTCCGCCGTGCCGGAGAACCTTCTGAAGGCAAACCTCAAGGCCCGTGTCTTCGAAGGCGAGGAAGAATCCGTGGCCGCAATGCGCTCCGGCGCTATCAAGCCCGGCGACGCGGTGATCATACGCAACGAAGGGCCGAAGGGTGGACCGGGAATGCGGGAGATGCTCAACCCTACCGCGACCCTGGCCGGGATGGGGCTGTCCGAAGAGGTCTACCTGGTCACAGACGGACGATTCTCCGGTGGGACAAGAGGTGCTGCCATAGGCCACGTCTCGCCTGAGGCTGCCAGTGGTGGCCCCATAGCCCTGGTACGCGACGGGGATGAGATCGAGATCGACATACCCGCGCGGCGGATCCACCTCAAGGTTGACGATGTCGAACTGCAAAAAAGGCGGGAGGCCTGGGCAGCGCCGGAACCGAGGATAACCAGTGGTTTTCTCGGTATCTACGCCCGCCTTGTATCCAGCGCCTCGCGTGGAGCCATATTGATGAATGAATAAAACCTGAGAGTAAGGGGAGATCAGTGCGTATAACCGGAGCCAAGGCAATCGTCAAAAGCATGGAAGACGAAGGGGTGGAAGTCATCTTCGGTATTCCCGGAGGCGTAGTGCTGCCGGTATTCGACGCCCTGTTCGATTCGAGCATACGCAACATCCTGACCCGTCACGAACAGGGTGCTATCCATGCCGCCGAAGGCTATGCCCGGGCCACCGGGAAAGTGGGGGTGTGCATAGCGACATCCGGCCCCGGGGCCACCAACCTGGTGACCGGGATAGCCAACGCTAACATGGACTCGATACCGATCGTCGCCTTCACCGGGCAGGTCGCGACAAACCTCATCGGTACCGATGCTTTTCAAGAGGCCGACATCACCGGCATAACACTGCCTGTCGCCAAGCACAGTTTCCTGGTCAAGGACCCGTCGGACCTTCCACTGGTCATACAGGAGGCCTTTCATATCGCCCGCACCGGCCGGCCAGGTCCGGTCCTGGTAGACATACCGGTCGACGTCAGCCGGGGTGAGCTGAACTACCGCAGGCGAGAGCTTCCTCAACTGCCGGGATACAAGCCCACCTACAAGGGCCATAAGAAACAGATCCGCGAAGCGGCGTCCCGCATCCTGCGAGCAAAAAAACCACTGCTTTACATCGGTGGAGGGGTTATAACGTCTGGAGCTTCCGCTGAATTGAAGAAGCTGGCAATAGATAACGACATCCCGGTCACCAACACCCTTATGGGAAAAGGTGCTTTCCCTGAGACGCATCGGCTGTCGCTGGGCATGCTCGGCATGCATGGGACGGCATATGCCAACTACGCGGTCTGCGAGACCGACCTGATAATAGCTCTGGGGGCCAGGTTCGACGACAGGATAACCGGGAAGCTATCAGAATTCGCAACTCAGGCCGGCGTGATCCACGTGGATATCGACCCGGCGGAGATAGGCAAGAACATCACCGTGAACGTGCCTATCGTGGGGGACATAAAGCTGGTCCTGAAGGAAATGGTGAATGTCATGGCGGAGATCAAGGCGGAAGAAGGAGCGGCCGACCTCAGCTCATGGCATGCCATGATCAAGGAGTGGAAAGAGAAATATCCCCTCCGGTACGAGATGGGAGACCTCATCAAGCCACAGTTCGTGGTGGAAAAGATCTACGAGCTTACCAAAGGGAAAGCCATCATCTGCACCGAGGTGGGGCAGAATCAGATGTGGGCGGCCCAATACTACCTTTCCGACCACCCGAGGCGCTTCATAAGCTCGGGAGGGCTGGGCACCATGGGTTTCGGGCTGCCAGCGGCCATAGGGGCAAGCGTAGGAAAGCCCAAGGAGACGGTCATCGATATCGCCGGCGACGGCAGCATACAGATGAACTCCCAGGAACTCGCAACCGCTGTTCTGGAATGTGCGCCGGTAAAAGTGGCCATCCTCAACAACGGGTACCTGGGCATGGTGCGCCAGTGGCAGCAGCTCTTCTACCAGCACCGCTATTCAGGCTCTTGCCTGCGCCGAGGTCAAAGCCCCGATTTCGTCAAACTGGCCGAAGCTTACGGACTTCTCGGCTTGCGCGCCACCCGCCCCGACGAGGTGGAAAAGGTGATCAAGGAAGCCCTTGCCTACGACGGCCCCGTGATGATGGATTTCCAGGTTGAAGAGGAAGAAAACGTCTTTCCGATGGTGGCGCCGGGTGCCCCTCTTTATGATATGATTGGTGATATTCTCTACCCGGTGGAGAAAGTCCATCCCGAGAAGGCCGAAGAACCCTTCCTCTAGGAGGTCCACGATATGCGTCATACGCTTTCAGTATTAGTGGAAAACAAACCCGGCGTGCTGGCCCGGGTGGCGGAGCTCTTCGCGCGCCGGGGGTTCAACATCGAGAGCCTGGCGGTGGGTACCACCGACCGACCGGAGATATCACGCATGACCATCGTGGTAGACGTGGCGGACAAGTCGCTTGAACAGGTGCGCAAGCAGCTGCACAAGCTGGTAAACGTCATCGAGATAAGCGACCTCGACCCGGAGCGCTCGGTGGACCGGGAACTGATGTTGATGAAGATAAAGGCAGGAAAAGAGAGCCGCTCCGAGCTGATCGGGATAGTCGACATCTTTCGCGGAAAGATCATCGACGTCAGCAGGGACTCCGTTATTGTCGAAGTGACCGGGACCTCACCGAAGCTCGCGGCGTTCGAGGACCTGGTACGGCATTACGGCATCAAGGAACTGGCCCGCACAGGCAAGGTGGCCTTGCCGCGTGGACCTGAAAAATAGGCCAATAGAAGAAAGGAAGATGATAGGAATGGCACGGATGTTCTACGAGAAGGACGCGGACCTGTCCCTGTTGAAGGGCAAGACCATAGCAGTCATCGGATACGGCAGCCAGGGACACGCGCACGCCCTGAACCTGCGCGACTCGGGCCTCGACGTCGTGGTCGGGGTACCGGAAGGTGAGCAGTGGAGCAAGGACCCGCTGGCGGCGGGATTCGAGGTCCTCTCTTTCGCCGATGCGGCCGCCAAGGGCGACATCATCATCATGCTCATCCCCGACCAGCACCAGAAGAAAGTCTACGACGAGGACGTGGCCAAGGGCCTCAAGGAGGGTAACGCGCTCTTCTTCGCCCACGGTTTCAATATCCATTTCAGCCAGATCATCCCGCCGGAATTCGTCGACGTGATCATGGTGGCCCCCAAGAGCCCGGGTCACATGGTGCGCCGTCTCTACGAAGAAGGGGGCGGAACCCCGGCCATAGTCGCCGTTTACCAGGACTTCACTGGCAAGGCGCTGGACATCGGCCTGGCCTACGCGTCCGGGCTCGGTACCACCCGCGCCGGGGTCATCGAGACCACCTTCGCGGAGGAGACCGAGACCGACCTCTTCGGTGAGCAGTGCGTCCTCTGCGGCGGCGCTTCCGAACTGATCCGGGCCGGGTTCGACACTCTGGTAGAAGCGGGATACCAGCCGGAGATCGCTTATTTCGAGTGCCTGCATGAACTTAAGCTCATCGTCGACCTCATTTATGAGGGCGGCATCTCCTTCATGCGCTACTCCATCAGCGACACGGCCGAATACGGTGACATCACGCGCGGACGGCGCATCATCAGCGACCAGACCCGTGAGGAGATGCGGGATATTCTCGGGGAGATCCAGTCCGGAGAGTTCGCTCGCGAATGGATTCTGGAGAACCAGGCCGGACGCCCGGTCTACAACGCCCTGAAGCGCCAGGACTCAGAGCACCTCATCGAGAAGGTGGGTAAAGAGCTCCGTTCCATGATGAGCTGGCTGAAGAAGTAATCCACCAATAGAAGCAGCATAATTCGCACCACAGTTCGCGGTTAGCGAGAAAGCAGCCGCCGGCGGGGCGCCCATCGGTAGATTGGAGGAGTGATGATCAGAAAGGAATTCTTGATGACGCCGGGGCCCACCCCGCTGCCGGCGGAAGTCCTGTTGTCCCAGGCCGAGCCCATGATGCACCACCGCACCCCGGCTTACACCGAGGTGTTCGTCGAGGCCATGGAGGGGCTTCAGGAGGTCTTCCTGACCTCCAACGACATCCTCATCTTCGCATCGTCGGGAACCGGGGCCATGGAGGCCGCGGTTGTGAATTCCCTAAGCCCCGGGGACAAGATACTCGTTGCCCATGGCGGGAAATTCGGGGAGAGATTCCGGGACATCGGAAAGGTGTACGGCATGGAAGTGCTGGAATACGCCTTTGACTGGGGCGCGACGGCAGACCCCGCGGTGATCGCGGAAAAGCTCGCGGCAGACCCGGGGATCAAAGGGGTCTTCGTGACCCACAGCGAGACCTCGACAGGCGTGGTAAACGATATCGCCGCCATCGGTAAAGTCGTCAGGGACACCCCCGCCATCCTCGTCGTCGATTCCATCAGCGGTGCCGGGGCCCTGGAGATGCGCACCGACGAATGGGGCGTGGACATTCTCGTAAGTGGGTCCCAGAAAGCTCTGATGACCCCGCCGGGACTGGCCGCCGTCGCGGTGAGCCCCAAAGCCTGGGAGCTGGTGGAGAAAAGCGCTACGCCTAAGTATTATTTCAGTTTCCTCAAGGCCCGCAAGGCCCTGGGTGATAAGATGCCGACCACCGCTTTCACCCCTGCCATCAGCCTGACCAAGGCGATGAACCAGGCTATAGCGCTGATCAAAAAGGAAGGGCTGGAAGAGGTCTGGAAGCGCCACGAGCAACTGGCCATGTCCACCCGCGCCGCGGTTGAAGCCATGGGGCTGGAACTCTTCCCAAGCGACCTCGACCGTGCCTACGCCGTCACCTCGGTGAAAGTGCCTGAAGGCATTAATGGAGGCGACGTCACCCGCATTATGGACCGCAAACACGGTGTGATCATCGCCGGCGGTCAGGACCAGGTGAAGGGCAGGATAATCCGCATCGGCCACGTCGGTTACTACCACTTCTTCGACATAGTGGTGGCCTTGACCGCCCTGGAGTTCACCTTGAAGGAGCTAGGCTATCCCCTGGAACTCGGAGTAGGGGTAGCAGCGGCCGAACGTGTTTATTACCAGTACATAACAGTCTGACCTTGGAGGGCAAATGGCCGAGATGAAAAAGAAAGTAATGGTCAAGGAGAAGATAGCCGACCAGGGGATAGAATACCTTAAGAAGGATTTCGAGGTGGTCTTCGCGCCCGAGATGAGCCGTCAGGAGATGCTCGAGACCATCTCCGACTGCCACGCCCTGATAGTACGCAGTGCCACCGACGTTGACGCGGAAGTGATCAAGGCCGGGGCCTGCCTGCAGGTGATCGGCAGGGCCGGTGTCGGCGTTGACAACATAGAAGTGGAAGCCGCGACCAAGCGCGGCATAATGGTGATAAACGCGCCACAGAGCAACATCATCTCCGCGGCCGAGCACACCATGACCCTGATACTGAGCCTCTGCCGTCATATTCCAGACGCGGTCGATGCCCTGCGCCATGGCCGCTGGGACCGCAAGAGTTTCGAGGGGGTAGAGCTTTATCACAAGACCATGGGAATCCTGGGCCTGGGTCGGATCGGCATGCTGGTGGCCAGCCGCTGCGCGGCTTTCGGGATGCGAGTCATCGCGTACGACCCCTACATCACGGCGGAGCGGGCCCAGAAACTCGGAACCGAGGTCAAGGAGAACCTGGAGGAGTTCCTGGCCGAGGCGGACTTCATCAGCGTCCACCTGCCCCGAAACGCCGAGACCCATCACATCATCAGCGCTGCTCAGTTCGAGCAGATGAAAGATGGTGTGTTCATATTCAATGTCGCCAGGGGCGGCATAATCGATGAGGCGGCACTGATCGAGGCCCTCAAGTCGGGAAAAGTGGCGGGCGCCGGACTTGATGTCTTTGAAAAGGAGCCCCTGCCGGAAGACAGCCCGCTCATGGGCATGAAGAACGTCGTGATCACCCCTCACCTCGGGGCCTCCACCCGCGAAGCTCAGGACCGCGCCGGCATCATGATCGCCGAGCAGGTGGCCGCCGCTCTGCATGGGGAGTTCGTCGACAACGTGGTAAACCTGCGGGTGCCGGCCGAGATGCCCGAGGAAGTTAAGCTCTACTTCTCCCTGGCGGAGAAACTGGGTATCCTCCTCACCTACCTTGTCGAAGGATCGGTTGACGAAATCGAGGTCGAGTACCTGGGAGGACTGGCTTCGATGGAAACCGACATTCTTACCGTGGCGGTGCTCAAGGGGTTCTTTGGAAAAGTAGTCGAGGAACCGGTCACTTTCGTCAACGCCCCCATATTCGCGAAGGAACGCGGCATCTCGGTCAGGGAGAGCAAGTCCGAGACCACCCACGACTATCTCAACCTGATCATGGTGAGGGGCAAGCGGGATGGCGGCGAAGTGGCGGTCGGGGGGACACTGGTCGGCCTGAACGATGCGGAGCGGTTCGTTCATGCCTATGAATACGACATCGACCTCGAGCCCTCGCAATACATGGCCTTCTTCCGCTACGACGACGTGCCGGGCATGATCGGGAAGATCGGCACCATCCTGGGAGACGCCGGTATCAACATCGCCCACATGCAGGTGGGCAGGAAGAAGATCGGCGGCGAGGCGGTGATGGGCGTGAACGTGGACGCCCCCATCGAGGAAGCCGTGATGGAGAATATCCGGAAGCTGGCGGGTGTTTCCGACAGTAAGTTCATCACCCTCTGGTGATGCGATAAGGCAAGGATTTAAGGAGGGCTCCATATGTCCAGAAGAATATTCATTTTCGATACCACTCTGAGGGACGGAGAGCAGTCCCCGGGCATCAGCCTGAACGTGCGGGAAAAAGTGGAGATCGCCGAACAGCTTGCACGCATGGAGGTGGACGGTATCGAGGCTGGGTTCCCGGTATCCTCCCCGGGCGATTTCGAAGCGGTGAAAGCCATCGCCAAGACGGTAAAGGGGCCGGTTATCTGCGCCCTGGCCAGAGCCGATCGGCACGACATAGACTGGGCCTGGGAGTCGATAATGTTCTCGGAGAGGCCGCGTATACACACCTTCATCTCTACTTCCGAGCAGCATATGAAGTACCAGCTCAAGAAGACCCCCAAGCAGGTCCTGGAACTGACCGGCGAAGCCGTGGCTTACGCCAAAAAATATGTCGAGAACGTGGAGTTCTCGGCCATGGACGCCACCCGTTCAGAGCCCGAGTTCCTCTATAAAGTGTTCGCCGCGGCCGTAAAGGCCGGCGCCACGACCATAAACATCCCGGATACGGTGGGCTATTCGCTGCCTGAGGAGTTCGCCGCCCTGGTAAGGGGGGTAATGGAGAACGTACCGGGCATCGAGAACGTGGTTTTCAGCGTTCACTGTCACAATGACCTCGGCCTGGCCGTGGCCAATTCGCTTGCCGCGGCGGAAGCCGGAGCGGGGCAGATCGAATGCACCATCAACGGGTTGGGCGAACGGGCCGGCAACTGCTCGCTGGAAGAAGTGGTGATGGCCCTGAACACCCGCAAGGATTACATCCAGCTCATTACAGGAGTAAATACCCGGGAGATATATCAGGCATCGCGCCTGGTGAGCATGTTGACGGGGTATCCAGTACAGCCCAACAAGGCCGTGGTTGGGGAGAACGCCTTCGCCCACGAGTCCGGCATTCACCAGGACGGCGTACTCAAGCATCGTCTCACCTACGAGATAATGAACCCGGAGGACATAGGGCTGGTCGAAAGCGAGATCTACCTGGGCAAACATTCAGGACGCCATGCCCTTAAGGCCAAGCTGGAAGAGATGGGCTTCTATCTTGACGACAAGGGCCTGGAGCGGGCTTTCATACGCTTCAAGGAACTGGCCGACAAGAAAAAGGAGGTCGCCGTGAAGGACCTCGAGGCCATCGCCCTGGACGAGATACGCACCCTGGAGGAACTTTTCCAGCTCGAGTACATGCAGTCCTCATCGGGAAGCGGGGCCATACCCATCGCCGCGATCATCCTGTCCCGCGAAGGAAAGACGTATGAAGCGACGGCCACCGGGGACGGCCAGGTCGACGCGGTCTGCAAGTCGATCCAGAAGGCTTCCAAGATAAAGAGCAAGCTCGTATCCTACCAGGTGCAGGCTATAACCAAAGGCCTGGATGCCATGGGAGACGTGACCATCAAGCTGGAGATCGAGGGTGTGGAGATGGTAGGCCGGGGCGTCAGCCCCGACATCATCGAAGCCAGCGCGCGCGCCTACATCAACGCCCTCAACCGCGGGATCCAGAAGGGCATCCTGGAAAAGAAGAAGCTGGCCCGGAAGGCGAAAAAGGCAAGTCCTGCCGCCCCCAAGGCCAGGAAATAATTTGAAGAAAGTAGCTGAGCGAATATATGGGAAACACCATAACCGAAAAGATAATAGCGGCCCATGCCGGGCTTGATACCGTTTCTCCCGGCCAACTCGTAAACGTAAGGGTAGACCTGGCCCTGGCCAACGACGTCACCGCCCCCCTGGCTATTCAGGCCTTCAGGGCGATGGGGGCAGACCGGGTATTCGACCGGGACAAGGTGGTCCTAACCCCCGACCACTTCACCCCTAACAAGGACATCAACGCCGCCGAACAGTGCGCATTCGTTCGAAGGTTCGCGCTGGAGCAGGACCTTACCAACTACTTCGAGGTAGGGGAGGTGGGCATCGAACATGTCCTCCTGCCCGAGAAGGGGCTGGTGCTGCCGGGCGACCTGGTGGTGGGAGCGGACTCCCACACCTGCACATACGGGGCGCTTGGCGCTTTCGCCACGGGAATGGGCTCGACCGACCTGGCCGGGGCCATGGCCCTGGGTGAGACCTGGCTTAAAGTGCCGCCAAGCATGATGTTCAGTTTCAAGGGGGCCCTGCCGCCCTGGATCGGAGGCAAGGACCTCATCCTAATGGCCATCGGGGCCGTAGGGGTGGACGGCGCCCTTTACCGTTCCATGGAATTCACTGGCCCGGCCATCGAGGCCCTGAGCATGGACGGGCGTTTCACCATGGCCAACATGGCTATCGAGGCGGGCGGCAAGAACGGCATCTTCCATGTCGACGACAAGACTCTCGCTTACATCGAAGGCCGTTCCGCCAGGAAGCCGGCGGTCTACGCCAGCGATGCAGATGCCGACTACCACGAAATCGTCGAATTCGACGTCACCGGCATGGAACCCCAGGTGGCCATGCCGCACCTACCCTCCAACGTGCGCCCGGTTTCGCAGGTCGGGAAGGTGGAGCTTGACCAGGTGGTCATCGGTTCCTGCACCAACGGCCGCGAGGAAGACCTGGGCGTGGCGGCAGGGCTGCTCAAGGGGCGGATCGTCCGCAAGGGGCTGCGCTGCATCATCTTCCCCGGTACCCGGGATGTCCTGCTGCATGCCCTGGAGCAGGGGTGGGTGGAGACCTTCCTGCGGGCAGGAGCGGTGGTCAGCCCCCCGACCTGCGGGCCATGCCTGGGAGGGCACATGGGCATCCTGGCCAAGGGAGAGCGCGCCCTGGCCACTACCAACCGCAACTTTGTCGGGCGGATGGGCCATGCCGGGAGCGAGGTCTACCTGGCCGGACCGGCGGTGGCCGCGGCCTCGGCGGTGGCCGGCCGGATAATCGCCCCCGACGACATCGACAAGTAAACTGTTAACCAGTTAAGAGTTAAATATATGCCCGGAGATACCACCGGGCGGACAGGAGATAGAAGTGGCAGGATTGACAATGGAAGGAAAAGCCTGGCGATACGGGTCGAACATCGATACCGACGTCATCATACCGGCCCGTTACCTCACCCTCACCAGCGAAGAGGATCTGGCGGCCCACTGCCTGGAGGACCTCGACCCCGATTTTCGATCGAAGATGGAACCGGGAGACATGATCGTCGCTGAGGAGAATTTCGGTTCCGGATCCAGCCGGGAGCATGCCCCCCTGGCCATCAAGGGGACCGGGACCTCATGCGTCATCGCTTCTACTTTCGCGCGGATATTTTATCGCAACGCCATCAACGTGGGGCTTCCTATTCTGGAATGCCCCGAAGCGGTGCGGGACATAACCACCGGTGACCGGCTCAAGGTTGACCTGGAAAAGGGGACGGTGGAGAACCTGCGCAGCGGTAACAGCTTCCAGGCGGCCCCTTTTCCGGATTCCATGCGGGAACTGATCGAGCACGGCGGCCTGGTGCCTTACGTCAAAGCACGCCTGGAAGACGAGTGAGGATTACCATATAATCTAAAAGTTGCCCGGCAGGGGTGACGATATCCGAGAACGGAGCAGAAGATGTACAAGATAGCGGTATTACCGGGAGACGGTACCGGTCCGGAAGTAGTGCGCGAGGGACTCAAGGTTCTGGCCAGGCTGGCGGAGCTGGAAGGTTTCGATTACCAGGAGACCCCCTACGATTTCGGGGGCGACCGTTACCTGGCAACCGGCGAAGTCCTGCCGGACGGAGCAGCCGAGGAGCTCAAGGGATACGATGCCATCTACCTGGGAGCGGTAGGGCACCCGGACGTTAAACCGGGAATCCTTGAACAAGGGCTTCTGTTGAAGCTCAGGTTCGAGCTCGACCAGTACATCAACCTCCGCCCCGTCAAGCTCTATGCCGGAGTGGAGACGCCATTGAAAGACAAGGGGCCGCAGGAGATCGATTTCGTCGTGGTGAGGGAGAACACCGAAGGGCTCTATGCCGGCACGGGCGGCTTCCTTCGCAAGGACACGCCGGACGAGGTGGCGGTACAGGAGAGCGTCAACACCCGGCGCGGGGTGGAGCGCTGCCTGCGATATGCCTACGAATATGCCGGAAGGGCCGACCGCCGAAAGAAGCTCACCCTATGCGGCAAGACCAACGTCCTCACCTACGCCTGGGACCTGTGGGAGAGGGCTTTCAACCAGCTGGCGCCTGAATACCCGGGAATAGAGACGGACTACGCCCACGTGGACGCCATCTGTATGTGGATGGTAAAGAACCCCGAATGGTTCGACGTGATCGTCACCGACAACATGTTCGGCGACATCATCACCGACCTAGGTGCAATGATACAGGGGGGAATGGGAGTGGCCGCGGGGGGCAACATCAACCCCGCGGGAACGTCCATGTTCGAGCCTATAGGTGGATCGGCCCCCAAGTACACCGGTAAGAACGTCATCAATCCCATCGCTGCCATCATGGCGGCGCAGATGATGCTGGACCACCTGGGAGAAGAAAAGGCCGCGCGGCGTCTAGAGAGGGCGGTCATGATAGCATGCTCGAGCGACCTCAAATCCATGAGTGCAGGGAAGATGGGCTTCTCCACCTCGGAGGTGGGAGACCTGGTCGTACGCCACCTTGATGAAGTAGACGGAAACCTTTAACGGGCAGATAAAAGGCATAGACACGGGAGGGACAAGCATGCCGATAACTGAAGTCGAAAAGATCTGGATGGATGGAGAACTGATTGACTGGAAGGATGCCAAGATACATGTGCTCACCCACACCCTGCACTACGGTTCCGGGGTGTTCGAAGGCATCCGTGCCTACGAGACCCCCCGCGGGAGCGCCGTGTTCCGGTTGACCGACCACATCAGGCGCTTGTTCCAGTCGGCCTTCATCTATCGCAAGGAGATACCTTATACGATGGAGCAGTTGGTCGAAGCGACCAAGCTGGTGATCAGGGCCAACGGGTTGTCCAGCTGTTATATCCGGCCCATCGTCTTCCGCGGTTACGGGGAGATGGGTCTAAACCCACTTAACGCTCCGGTGGAAGTGGCCATAGCGGTATGGCCCTGGGGCGCTTACCTGGGCGACGAAGGGATCAAGAACGGTGTGCACGCCAAGATATCTTCCTTCCGGCGCAACGACCCCAATCATATCCCCCCGGCCGCTAAGGCCTGCGGGCAGTACCTCAACTCCATCCTGGCCAAGGTCGAAGTGATGGAAGCCGGTTACGACGAGGCCATACTCCTCAACGGCAACGGCTTCGTGGCCGACGGTTCGGGTGAGAACATTTTCACGGTGCGCAACGGGGTGCTCTTTACCCCACCCACTTCCTCCGGCGCCCTGGAGGGCATAACCCGTGACTCCATCATCCGCATCGCCGAGGACATGGAGATACCCTTCAAGGAGAAGGACCTGGTCCGCACCGACCTCTACCTGGCCGACGAAGCTTTCTTCACCGGCACGGCAGCCGAAGTGGTGCCCATAAACAAGGTTGACGACCGCGTCATCGGCGAACCGGGACCGATAACCAAGAGGCTACAGGACAAGTTCTTCGAGATCATCCACGGTGAAGACGCCAAGTACGCTCGCTGGCTCGAGTACGTAAGCTGAGAGCCAAAAGAAAAGTATAGAGGAGAGGCGCATGCTCGCCAGTTCCAAAGTGATCCTGTACGATACCACCCTGCGTGACGGTGCCCAGCGCGAAGGTATGTCGCTTTCGGTTGAAGACAAACTGAAGATCATGCACCGGCTGGATGAGTTCGGCATCCGCTACGTAGAATGCGGGTTTCCCGCTTCCAACCCCAAGGAAGCGGAGTTCTTCTCCCAGCTGAAGCAAGCCAGGCTTTACAGTGCGATACCGGTAGCCTTCGGTTTCACCCGCAGGGCCCTGGTCTCCACGGAGAAGGACCGCGATCTCGAGTCCCTGTTGAGGGCGGAGACCTCGGCGGCCTGCCTGATGGGAAAGACCTGGGAGATGCACGTCAAATCCGCCCTCAAGACATCACTGGATGAAAACCTCTGGATGATCGCGGACTCCGTCGACTACCTGAAGAAAAACGATTTAGAAGTGATCTACGACGCCGAACATTTCTTCGACGGCTTCAAGGAGAACTCCCACTATGCCCTGCAGACCATCAAGGCGGCGGTGGAGGCCGGCGCCGATTACATCTGCCTCTGCGACACCAACGGCGGAACCCTGCCCGGCGAACTGGCGGCCATCGTACGCCAGGTGCGCGAGAAGTTCGACACGCCGCTGGGGATACATACCCACAATGACAGCGAGTGCGCCGTAGCCAACTCCCTGATAGCGGTGGACGAAGGGGCTTCAATGGTCCAGGGGACCATCAACGGTTACGGTGAGAGGTGCGGCAACGCCAACCTTATCTCCATAATCCCCGCCCTGGTGCTGAAGAAGGGCATCATGGTGGTGGATGAAGAGCGGTTGACCCACCTGACGGAGCTCTCCCACTACGTGGCGGAGATATGCAACATCAACCCCGACGCCCATCAGCCATACGTAGGGCAGAATTCCTTTGCCCACAAGGGTGGCATACACGTCAGCGCCGTATCGCGTCGTTCGGACACCTACGAGCATGTTGAGCCGGAAGCGGTGGGCAACCTGCAGAGGGTCAAGATCTCCGAGCTGAGCGGCAAGAGCACCGTAATCATAAAGGCCGGGGAACTAGGCAAGGACCTTTCACGTCACCCCGACAAGGTTCAGGAGATACTGGACATGGTCAAGGGCCTCGAGCACGTCGGGTATCATTTCGAGGCCGCGGACGGGTCCTTCGAACTGCTGATGAGGCGCAGCCTCAACATGAGCAAGGTCTTTTTCCGCCTGGAAAGTTTCCGGGTGATCATGGAGAAGCGTGAAGACGGCAAGGTCGCTACCGAGGCCACCATAAAAATACACGTCAAGGGCGATCGAATCGTAGCCACGGGTGAGGGTAATGGACCGGTCAATGCGTTGGACAAAGCTTTGAGGCTGGCCATCGGCAAAGCTTACCCCGAACTTGAGCACATCCAGCTGACCGACTTCAAGGTCAGGGTGCTGGACGAGAAGAAGAGCACTGCCGCCGTGACCAGGGTGCTCATAGAGACGGGAGACGGCGAGAAGAACTGGGGCACCATAGGCGTGAGCGAGAACATCATCGAGGCCAGCTGGCAGGCCCTGCAGGACGCCGTCGAGTTCGGCCTTCTTCACAAAAAAGCCGAGAGCGAGGAGGAGGCCTGATGCTTCTGGCCCGTTATCTTCATGAAAGCCGGGAGGAATACGGACTCCTGGAAAACGAAGTACTTCACGCGCTGTCCGGCTCTCCCTTTGACGGTCTGGGGACTTCGGGCCTGACCCGTAAGCTCAAGGACGTGGAGTTACTCGTACCGTGCCGCCCCGAGAAGATCGTCGCCGTCGGTCTTAACTACCGGGACCATGCGGCGGAGTTCGGCCAACCCATTCCGGAAGAACCGGTATTGTTCATGAAGCCGCCCACTACCCTTCTGCCGGATAGCGGAGTGGTGCTGCTGCCGGCAGCCAGCCATAAGGTCGATTACGAAGCGGAACTGGCCATAGTGGTGAAGGACGCTTGCCGATCGGTCCCGGAAACGGAGGCAGCCGGCCACATCCTGGGATACTGCTGCGCCAACGACATCACCGCCAGGGACCTTCAGGCCAGGGACGGTCAATGGACCAGGGCCAAGAGCTTCGACACCTTCTGCCCGCTGGGGCCCTGGCTGGCCCTGGATCTCGATCCCACCGATCTCAAGGTGACCCTGCGCCTGAACGGAGAAGACAGGCAGTCCTCCAGGACCTCGGAGATGATCTTCCCGCCGGCGGTGCTGCTCAGCTTCATCTCAGGCATAATGACCCTGAAGCCCGGAGACGTGATAATAACCGGCACCCCGCCGGGCGTAGGCCAGGTCAAGGACGGCGACCGCCTGGAAGTCGAGATCGAAGACATAGGAGTCCTGCGCAACTCCGTGGCGGCCGCGGGTTAGAATGGATTGACGCTGCTGGTGTCGACGTACTCCGCGTCCAGGGCCTCGTCGGGCAACTCGATGTTGAAGTCCTTGCCGTAGTCGGAGAAGTTAAAGACCCCGCTCACCTTCATGGACATCTTGAACCCTTCCATGAACTCGAGGTCGTTGCCCTCCATCTCCACGTTCAACCGTGACACCTGTTCAGTGTCCTTGTCCACGGTGACCTCCAGTTCGTAATTCATCGACCGGATGAGGTCCTCGTACTGCTCCACGGGATAGTCGGGCATAATCGTCTTAAACTGCTCCATGGCGTCCTGGTAATACCTGTCACCCAGGGTGAAATGATAGGTGATCTCGGAACCTGTCTCATCGACGACTTCGACGTTGTCCGCCGTCTCCATCATCTGCAGGATGCTGTCGGGCGTTATCAGCTGGTTGTTGCCACCGCCCATAGCCGTCAGGGGGGTCGAGAAGTCACTGCGGTACCACTTGCCCAAAGACTGGTAATAGAGCTGGTCATCAAGGAGATACATGGTCATGAAGCTCTCTTCGTCCGCGGAAGCTCCATCTTCCGCGTTATTGCCGGTAACCCCGACAACGGCCTTCATCTTGAAAGAGTCGCCGTCCTGCTCGATCTCCTCTTCCATGGGAACGGACATCTCGACCGGCGCATCCGTGCCCGTACCCGGCATGGTCATGGTCATGTCCATGTTGCCCACGATGCGGAATGAAGTGGAATCTTCCATATTTTGCTGGGCCGCTGAAAAGAAATCGGCACTGGCTTCAGTTGCAACCCGACGGAACGAGCAGAATGGACGCGACAACCAGGACCGCGGCGAGAATGGCCATTCGACGTGCTTTCATGATTGATCCTTTCATATAGATAGCACAATTCCTTTAGGTTAAATGTTAAACCATGAATGGGCCCTCAAGGTAGATGTTGACAAGCCGGAGGGCAAGGAAGCATTATGATTCAACTGCATATATATCGAGCCAGAGGTGAAAAGATGAACAGAGAAAGCTTTCCCGAACATCATTCCGGTTATCGTCGAGGTCCCCAAGGGGTCGCGCAACAAGTACGAGCTGGACCGAGAGAGCGGGCGTATCAAGCTGGACAGGGTGCTGTTCAGCGCCGTCCACTACCCGGCCGATTACGGCTACATCGAAGGGACGCTGGCCGAAGACGGGGACGAGGCCGACGTGCTGGTGTTGATCGAGGAACCGACCTTCCCGGGGTGCCTGATAGAAGCCCGGCCGGTCGGGGTGCTGATAATGCGTGACGACAAAGGGCCGGACAACAAGGTGCTCGCCGTCCCCACCACCGACCCTCGCTGGGGACACGTGCGAGACGTACACGACCTGCCGCCGCACCTCTTGAACGAGATCGAGAACTTCTTCCTGACCTACAAGAAGCTGGAGAGCAAAGTGGTGGTAAGCGACGGCTGGCAGGACGGTGAAAAAGCGCGTGCATATATCTGCAGGAGTCGCTGGTAGACGGCGGCTAGTCCCCGACGACAAAACGGCAGGCCGCGCCCGGCGGGCCATCCGGACGGCGCAGGGAGTTTTTCTTCGAGTGGACCGATTCCTCGCCTTCAGGCCAGGAAGCTTCCAGCGCGCCCGCCAGCTCGTCCATCAGCGCATCCAGCCTCACCCTGCGGCGCTCAAGGTCGGCATATCTGTCAACCAGCTGCCCCAGACCGGTATCGGCTTCGGGCGCACGGGGGCAGAGGGCTTTAAAGTCGCACCAGGGGCAGAGGTTGTTGGGAGTCGGTTCGAACTCTCTCCGCCGCGATGGCCGAGGCGATAGCGGAGATGTGCTCGATCATCCGGTTGATGCGACCTTCTTCCCAGGGGCGGGTGGAGAACTTCTGGTTCGGAAGCAGGTAATAAAAGGTCAGTTTGGCCGGGGACCACGCCCCATACCTGCCCGGCCGCGTACTGGTAGATGGGAAGCTGGAGGTCGACGGCGAGCTTGTTGCGGGGAGGGAGCTTGCGGTTGGTCTTGTAGTCGAGGATCTCGTAGCTGCCGTCGTCGTGGCGGTCCATGCGGTCTATCTTGCCGGTGAGGACGAAACCCTCCAGTTCAAGCTGGAAACGCTGTTCCACCGCCACCGGCATGCGGAACCTGCCCACGTTGGCACGGTAGAAGGTCGTGAGCACCTCCTGGGCATGTTCGAAATAACGCCCTTCTTCGGCCTCATCCGCATAGCCTTCTTTGACCCAGACCGAGGAGAGGCGCGAGAGAAGTTCCGCAAGGTCCGGGGGGTGGGGCGTCTTGACCGAATAGAACCATTCCAGCGCTTCGTGCAGGCTGTTCCCGAAAGAAAGAGCGGGTTTGGGCTCCCATTCCAGGCGGTCTACATAGCGATAACGATACTGGAGAGGGCACTGCTCGTAGGTGTTGATGGAGCTGTAGCTCAGCCTGATCGGCCCTTTCATTTTTGTCATCGCCTTTCATTAGTATTTACTTACCGCACTATTATTGCAGAATAGTCGTTGTGATATAAAGGTATTGGAAAGGGGAGGCGCCAATATGGGAAACAATCCATTTGCCCACCTGCACGTCCATACCGAATTTTCGCTGCTGGACGGGGCTTCCCGCATCTCCGACCTGATTAACAGGGCTACCGCCCTGGGGATGGATTCGCTGGCCATATCCGACCACGGCTCCATGTATGGGGTGGTACCCTTCGTGGTGGCGGCGCGCGAGGCGGGGATTAAGCCGGTGGTGGGAGTGGAGTTCTATCTCACGTCACGCTCGCGCTTTCGACCGGCTTCCACCCAGGGAGGACCCCAACTATCATCTTCTGTTGCTGGCGGAGAACGACAACGGGTACAAAAACCTCATGAAGATGGTCACTCGCAGCTATATCGACGGCTATTACTACAAACCGCGCATCGACCGGGAAGTGCTGCGCGAGCACCGCGACGGGATAATCGCCCTGACTGCCTGCCTGAAGGGGGAGATACCCCAGTGCATCCTCAGCGGCGACATGGCGGAAGCCGAGCGTCTGGCCATCGAGTACCGGGACATCTTCGGTGAGAACCACCTCTATCTCGAGGTCCAGGACCAGGGCATCGAAGGGCAGGAGAAAATCAACCAGGGCCTGGTGGAGATTGGACAGTCGCCTGGGGTTGCCCCTGGCGGCTACCAACGATGTCCACTACACCATGCAGGAGGACTGGCTTGCCCAGGACGTGCTGTTGTGCATACAGACCAACTCCACCCTCGATCAGCCGGGACGGTTGAAGTTCTCCTCCGACCAGTTCTTTCTTAAAAGTCCGGAAGAGATGGCCGGGATATTCTCCTGGGCTCCCGAGGCCGTCTCGAATACCGCCGACATCGCGGCGCGCTGCGATGTCAACCTCGAGTTTGACCGCTATCGCATCCCCAGCTACCAGGTCCCGGAAGGATACGGTATCGACAGCTACCTCGAGAAACTGGCGGAAGAGGGGCTGCGGAAGGTCTACCCGGAGATCACCTCCGAGGTACGCGAGCGCTTCGACTATGAGCTCTCGGTCATCCGGGACATGGAGTTCTCGGGGTATTTTCTCATCGTCTACGACTTCGTGCATAAGGCCAAGGAAAAGGGGATAATGGTAGGGCCGGGGCGAGGGTCCGCCGCTGGTAGTGTCGTGGCCTACGCCCTGGGAATAACCACCGTCGACCCCCTCAAATACGACCTCCTTTTCGAGAGGTTCCTCAATCCCTCACGACGGACCATGCCGGATATCGACATCGATTTCTGCTACCGGCGCCGGCCCGAGGTAATCGATTACGTAACCGAAAAATACGGCTCCGACCGGGTGGCCCAGATAATAACCTTCTCCACCATGGCCGCGCGGGCTGCCATCAAGGACGCCGGACGGGCTTTCAACGTGGAGTACGGAAAAATGGACAAACTGGCCAAAATGGTCCCCGAGGAGATCGGCATCACCATTAAAAAGGCCCTGGATTCATCCCCTGACCTGCGCCAGTCCTACGAGACCGACGAGACCATGCGCAAGGTGATCGACATGGCCTTGAAACTCGAGGGGCTTACCCGCCAGGACTCCATCCACGCCGCCGGAGTGGTCATCGCCGACGACGAGCTCTCAAACTATACCCCGGTCCAGAAAAAAGCCAAGGAAATCCTGACCCAGTTCGACATGGATGCCATCCAGAAGATCGGTCTGCTCAAAATGGACTTTCTGGGCCTGCGCACCTTGACGGTAATCGGCGACGCCCTGGAGAACATCCGGGTCACCACCGGAGAGGTCATCGATCTTGATTCACTGCCCCTCGATGACGACGAGACCTTCGAGTTGCTGAGAAAAGCCGAGACCATAGGTGTCTTCCAGCTGGAGAGCTCGGGAATGCGAGGATTGATTCAGGAGCTCAAGCCGTCCTGCTTCGAGGACATAATCGCGCTTCTGGCCCTCTATCGCCCCGGACCCCTGGGCAGCGGCATGGTTCAGGACTTCTGCAAGCGCAAGAACGGCGTTCTGCATATCGAGTATCCCCACCCCGACCTGGAACCCATCCTGCGTGAGACCTACGGCATCTTCCTCTACCAGGAACAGGTGATGCGCCTGGCGGTGGACATGGCCGGATATTCCATGGCCGAAGCCGACGGCCTGCGTGGGGCCATCGCCAAGAGCAAGGCGGAAAAAGTCGCGGCGGAAAGAAGCAAGTTCGTTGAAGGGGCCGTGGCCAAAGGGTTATCCCGAGAAACTGGCCAGGCAGGTCTTTGACCTGGTCGAGGGCTTCGGGAAGTACGGCTTCAACAAGTCGCACTCCACGGCCTATGCCGTGATCTCTTATCAGACCGCCTATCTCAAGGCGCACTATCCCTACGAATTCATGGCGGCGCTGCTGTCCTCCATATCCCACGACAAGGACAAGGTGCGCCGCTTTACGGCGGAGTGCCGGCGCATGGGCATGTCCGTGCTGCCGCCCGACATCAACGAGAGCGCCAGTGACTTCACCCCGGTTTCCCAAGGGGTGAGGTTCGGGCTGACCGCCATTCGCAACCTCGGCCCCAACCCGGTCGAATCGATCATCAGGGAACGAAAGGAGAACGGCCCCTACCTTGCGTTCATGGATTTCTGCAACCGTTCCGAAGGGCCCGTGCTCAACAAGAAGGCCCTGGAGAGCCTGATCAAGAGTGGGGCTTTCGACACCTTCGGGCACACCCGGAACCATCTGTTGAAGATCTACGATGTCGCGGCGGACATGTCCCTGGAGAGGAGGCGTCTGCGTGAAGCCGGCCAGTTCTCACTATTCGACGGCGAAGAGTCGGCGGACATCGGAGACCTCGGGCTGGGTGAGGAGGTGACCGAGGAGCTCCCTCGGGACCAGCTGCTCTCCTACGAGAAAGACATCCTCGGCCTCTATGTAACCGACCATCCGGTCATGCAGGTCCGCAACACCCTGAGAAAATATATAGAGTGCGAAGTGGAACAGCTGACGGAATTTCCGGACGGCTCGATCAAGTGGGTGGGAGGCATCGTCAACAAGATCACCAAGAAAGTCACCAAGAAAGGCGACATATTCATACGCTTCTTCCTCGAGGATCTTACCGGCGAAGTGGAGGTGACGGTGTTCCCGGCCATATACTCCCAGTTCAAGGAGATGATCCAGGAGGACACGATCATCTGCATAAAGGGCAAGACGGAAAGGCGAGAGGACCAGGTCAAGCTCACCGCCCTGGAGTTTCTGGCTCCCAACCTGAAAAATCCCGAAGACAAGGTGCTCATACTGAAGATACCTTTCCCGCGGGCAGACGACCGTGTCCTGGAGGAATTGAAAACGGTGATAAGGTCCCATCCCGGGCCGAACCGCGTACACATACAGATCATTGGAGAAGAGAAGACCACGGTGATGAGGCTGAACGACCACTTCAGGGTGGAGACGTCCAGCGGCCTCTTCGCCGAACTCCGTTCCCTCCTGGGGGAGACCAACGTCTGCCTCCTGTAGCCCCGTAAACGGCTTAAAACCACAGCTCCGCGACTTAACACGCACCTGCTTGATGCCGTATACTATTCCTGCGACGGCAGAGGAGGAGATCGCAGTTGCGGATAATCCGATCTGGAAGAATATGGCAGTCTGGTAAATCTCCAGCGTGAACTGTCCGGAAAAGGTCCGGATCACGGTGAAGCGCGTGAACGCGTGCGCGCTATCCTGGCCTCGGTCCGCCAGGAAGGAGACGACGCTATCTCCGTCTGACCAGGGAATATGACGGCGTTGACCTTTCTTCTGTGGGATTGAGGGTGACGGCGGGCGAACTGGAAGCAGCGCGCAGAAGCGGTAAGCCCCGACTTTGCGTCGGCCGTAAAGCTGATGATCAGGAACGTTACCGCTTTCCACCGCAAACAGGTGCCTGAGTCATGGTTTCTCGACACCGAGGATGGAGCCCGCGTCGGACAGGTAGCCAAACCGCTTCAGCGGGTTGGCGTCTATGTGCCCGGCGGAAACGCCCTGTATCCATCGACTGCGGTAATGGCCGTAGTGCCGGCGCGGGTAGCCGGGGTGCACGATATCGCCGTGTGCACGCCACCCGGGCGCGACGGAGTCATTGACCCGAATCTCCTCTATGTCCTGGGGCTGCTTAAAGTCACGGAAGTGTACCGGATTGGAGGGGCTCAGGCCGTGGGGGCGATGGCCTATGGCACGGAAAGCATCAAGCCCGTAGACAAGATCGTCGGTCCGGGAAACCTCTACGTTTCACTGGCCAAGATGGAGTTGTTCGGAGTGGTTGGAGTCGACTTCTTCGCGGGCCCTTCGGAACTGGCCGTGCTGGCGGACTCGCGAGCCAGGCCGGATATACTGGCCCTGGACCTCCTGGCCCAGTCGGAACACGGGTCGGGGGCCATGTCCATATTGATCAGTAACGACGAGCTTCTCCTGGGCAAGGTCTCCAGTGAGGTCGACCGGCAGGCCATCCTACATCTTTACCACCCCGGAGCGAAGACGTGACGCGGTGGAGAACTGTGTCGGCGTAAAGCTGGACGATCTGGACCAGGGCGTCGAGCTCATAAACCTCCTGGCCCCGGAACACGTCGAACTCTACACCGAGGACTTTCACAGCCGGGTCAACGGCATTCGACACGCCGGCGCCATCTTTCTCGGGAACGATTCACCGGTATCCCTGGGGGATTACATAGTCGGTACGAACCATATCCTGCCAACCGGTGGCAATGCGCGTTTTGCGTCACCACTGGGCGCATACGACTTTGTAAAATATACCAACGTCATCTTCTCCAACTACAGGACCAACCGGAAGCTGGAGAAGAGCGTGGAAACGGTGGCTGGAGCCGAAGGGCTTTCGGCTCACTGGCTCAGCCTGAACAGGAGAAACAACCCACCGAGAGACTGAGCCGGACGAGGGGGCACCTGAAAGGAAAGAAATGAGAAGAGCGGAGACGATAAGGGAGACGAAAGAGACGCGAATCAGGGTGGCCCTGGACCTGGACGGCCGGGAAACCCCCGAGGTCGTCACAGGCATCCCTTTCTTCGACCACATGCTGGTCCTGATGGCTTTTCACGGCGGGATGTCCTTGGACCTCGAAGCCCAAGGCGACCTGGAAGTCGATCAGCATCATACGGTTGAGGACACCGGTCTCTGCGTGGGAGAATCCCTGAAGACGGCAGCGGGGGACAAGCGCGGCATCCGCCGCTACGGGTTCTCGCTCACGCCCATGGATGAAAGCCTGGCCCGGGTGGCCCTGGACTTCAGCGGGAGACCATACCTGGCCTGGCGAGTTCAGCTGCCGGTCGAGTCCATCAACGGTTTCGACCCCCTGTGCGCCCGGGAGTTCTTCCAGGCACTGGTCAACCAGGCCGGCATGACACTCCACATCGACCTGCTGGCGGGGGAGAATCCCCACCACATACTGGAGTCGGTCTTCAAAGGGGTCGGGCTCGCTCTGCGCATGTCCCTCAGCGTCGAGCCCGGGGCCGAAGAGCCGCCTTCCACCAAGGGCACCCTGGCCTAGGGGCGGATCGTGATAGGGATAATCGACTACGGGCGCGGAAATCTCCGCAGCGTCGAGAAGGCCTTCCAGCACCTGGGCATGGAGGCACGTGCCACCTCGGACGTCACTACCTTGAAGAAAGCGCGGGGCCTGGTGCTTCCGGGAGTCGGGGCGTTCGACGATGCCATGCGGGCGCTGCGACGCTCCGGACTGGACACCCTGATCGTCGAGCGGATCGATGCGGGCCTTCCTTTCATGGGGATCTGCCTGGGGTACCAGGTTCTCTTTGAAGGAAGCGAAGAAGGTGGAGAACAGCCGGGCCTGGGCGTGCTGGCCGGAACAGTCAGGCGGCTGCCGGCCAATGGGCTCAAGGTCCCCCACATGGGCTGGAACTCCATCCATCTCAAGAAGGAGTCCGCCCTGATGGGGACGGAGAACGAAGGAGGCTTCTTCTACTTCGTCCACTCCTTCTATGTGGATCCGGGTGACTCGGCCCAGGTGCTGACGGAGACAGAGTACGGCATACCCTTCGCTTCAGGGGTCGAAAAAGACAACCTCTCGGGCTTTCAGTTCCACCCCGAGAAGAGTTCCCGGGCCGGCCTGGCCATTTTGCGCGACTTCGGCAGGTTGGCGGGAGAGGAGGCGGCATGACCGTTTTTCACATCTACCCGGCCATCGACATCCAGGAAGGCAGGTGCGTACGCCTGGTAAAAGGCGAATTTTCAAGGGTGACCGTCTACCACGACGATCCCCTGGATGCAGCCAGGAGATGGATGTCGCTGGGAGCCGGGAGGCTGCACGTCGTCGACCTTGACGGGGCCAGGACCGGCAAGCCGGTCAACCGGGATGTCGTGATAAGAATGGCAAAGGAGATGGACATACCTATCCAGCTTGGAGGGGGGATACGCGACCTCGAAACCATCAGCGAGTACCTCTCCCGGGGAATCTCGCGTGTGGTCCTGGGGACCAAGGCCGTCACCGAACCCGGCCTGCTGCGGGAAGCGGTGCAAAGTCACCCGGGTCGTGTTGTTGCCGGGCTCGACCTGCGCAAGGGAAAGGCGGCACTGGAAGGGTGGGTGAAGGAAGATGAGCGTGACGTATCACGGATGCTTGAAGAATGGCGCGAGGCGGGGCTTGAGCGGGTCGTAGTGACGGACATAGAGCGTGACGGCACCCTTGAGGGGATAGACCCGCAAGGGCTGCTCAAGCTGACGGGGGCCAGCGGCCTTGAAGTAATCGCCTCCGGAGGCGTTGCGACGATGTCCGATCTGCGCGAGCTCAGGGAACTAGCCGATGACGGCATAGTCGGAGCCATCGTGGGGAAAGCCCTCTACAACGGGAACATCGATCTGGCGGAAGCACTGGAGCTGGAGACGGGGTGAGGGCTTGCTGTCCAAACGTATAATACCCTGCCTTGACGTGGACAAGGGGCGGGTGGTCAAAGGAATCAATTTCATCGACTTGAGAGATGCCGGAGACCCGGTGGAGATGGGTGCGCTCTACGACGCCGAGGGCGCGGATGAGCTGGTATTTCTGGACATCACCGCCTCGCACGAACGCAGGGATCTTGTCTTTGAAATGGCGTCGCATGTAGCCGAGGAGGTGTTCATCCCTTTCACGGTAGGGGGTGGCATCAGGAACCTCGACGACATCCGCCGCATGGTCGCGACCGGGGCGGACAAGGTATCACTCAACACCGCGGCCATCGCCAACCCTGGCATAGTGACCGAGGGGGCCCTGGCCTTCGGCTCCCAGTGCATCGTCGTAGCCATAGACGCCAAGTCACGCGGCGGCGGCACCTGGGAAGTCTATATAAACGGGGGAAGAAAACCGACCGGTTTGGACGCCGTGGAATGGGCTCGCGAAATGGAAAAGCGAGGAGCGGGAGAGATCCTTCTTACCAGCATGGACAGGGACGGGACCAAGGACGGCTACGACATCCCTCTCACCAGGGCTATATGCGAAGCCGTGGGCATCCCGGTCATAGCCTCGGGGGGCGCGGGGACACTGGAGCACCTTCTCGATGTGATCGAGCAGGCCGGAGCGGACGCCGTGCTCGCCGCGTCAATATTCCATTACGGCGAATACAGCATCGCCGAAGCCAAGAGCTTCCTCTCTTCACACGGCGTAAGCATGCGCCTTTGAACATGCCCTCTCGACAGGGCTTGCATAATTTTTGAATCCAAATATACTAATATTTTGTTTACCGGCAGTAATTACTTGCACATCTTCTTTGGGTTGACGATGCGCGAATGCAGGGAGGTGATAGCGTTTCGTTACTGGCCTTGTTTGAATATCGAATAACGGTTGGGAATTGACGAAAGGGTGAACGGATTGAAAAAGAGACTGATCATCGGAATAACTATCGCTCTCGCGATAGCTCTCTGCATCCCCTTCCTCTCAGGCTGCGGAGATGAGGAGACCACTAGCAAAGAACCCTACAAGATCGGCGTAGTCCTCTCCGCCAGCGGCGCCAACGAGCCACTGGGCAAAGCGGAGCTTGACAGCATAAACCTCTTCGTCGAGCAGATCAACGCTGAGGGCGGCATCAACGGCCACCTGCTGGAAGTAACCATCAAGGATGACGCTTCGGATACCAACATAGCGCTCGAGAAGACCAACGAACTGCTGTCCGAGGGCGTAATCGCCGTCGTTGGCTCCAGCGGCACCACCACCACCCTGGCCATGAAGGACGCCACCGTCAAGGCCGAGGTCCCGCTGGTCTCCATGGCCGCGGGTAACTCCATCACCGCCGACAAGTACGAGTGGGTATTCCGCACTCCCCCCACCGACGCCCTGGCAGCGGAACGCGCCCTCCTCTACATCAAGGATGTGCTCAAGAAGACCAAGGTCGCTATCCTCTACGACAGCAACGCCTTCGGGACCGACGGCAAGCGGGTCATGACCGAACTCGCCCCCGGCTATGGCGTGGAGATCGTCGTCAGCGAGGCATATGACTCCAAGGACACCGAGGAAGCCATGAACACGCACCTCACCAACATCATGGGCTCCAACCCCGAGGTACTGGTCGTCTGGGGTACCAACCCCGGCCCGGCCATCGCCGCCAAAGCCGCCAAGTCCATGGGCATCACCATCCCCTTCATCGGCAGCCACGGCATAGCCAACGCCAAGTTCATCGAACTGGCCGGTGATGCCGCCAACGGCGTCGTCTTCCCCGCCGGCAAGATGCTGGTCTGGGAAGATGCTCTGGACCCCGCCTCCGAGCAGTACGAACTGGTAAAGAACTTCAACGAGGATTATCAGGCTAAAACGGGCAGCAAGGCCAACACCTTCGCAGGGCACGGTTGGGACGCCATGCTCATCCTCCAGAGCGCCCTGGAGAGGACCGCTGACAACCCCACCTCCGCCGAACTTCGTGATGCCATCGAGGGAACCAGGGGCCTGGTCGGGACCGCCGGCACCTTCAACTACACCTCCGAGAACCACAATGGCCTGACCATACAGGACCTGACCATGGTAGAGATCGTCGACGGGAAGTGGACCAACATCAAGTAACCTGAACCAGTCGTCCGATAAAAAGAAGGCCGGGACGCGCTGGATGCGTCCCGGCTTCTTACTTTGGAGTAGCGTGAGCGGGTTGTGGCGGAAGGGCCTTATGGTTATCATATTATCCGTGATTCTGCTAGCAATATAAGCCGGAGAAGACGTTTTGAACAACTTCATCCATAGTTTGCCGCAATATCTGACCAATGGCCTGGCCATAGGCTGCATTTACGTGCTCCTGGCCATGGGATTCAACATTATCTACAGCTCGACCGGGGTGATAAACTTCGCCCAGGGGGAATTCGCCACTTTCGGGGCCCTCCTGGCATACGCATTTTCTGACAGCTTCGGCCTGCCGGTACTGTTGGCCGGCCTGCTTGCCGTGGCTGGTACCGCCATTATCGGAGGGACCATGGAGAGGCTGGTGGTGTTTCCCTTGAGGCGGGCACAGCTCATCAACGTCATCATCGCCACCATAGGCGCATCCATTCTTTTAAAGGCCATTGCGCGCGCCTTCTGGCCGGAAGAAGCTTACAGCGTCCCACAGATAACCCAGGCCAGCCTGACCTTCTTCAAGGGCAGCAGCTGGGAGATGACCGTCCGTTCCCAGCTGGCCTGGATTTTTCTCCTGACGATCGTTGCCGTTTCGCTGACCTATTTTTTCTTTTCCCGAACCAGGAGCGGTAAAGCCATGCGAGCCTGCTCCATCAACCAGCAGGCTGCCAGCCTGGTAGGGGTCAACGTCTCCCGCATGTCCCTGTATGCCTTCATGATATCGGCCGCGCTGGCAGGAGCGGCCGGGTTTATCAACGGCGGTGTGGCCAGTTACGACATGGGGCTCCTGCTCGGAGTCAGCGGCTTTACCGCCGCCGTGGTGGGTGGCCTTGGGAACACCTTCGGGGCCGTGCTCGGAGGGCTGATAGTTGGCGTCCTCGAGCAATTGATCGTTGGTCTGTCCGGCGCGCTGAAGATCTCATCCGGTTACGGTAAGGCCGTCACCGCGCTGCTGCTTATCCTGGTACTTCTTTTCAGGCCTCAAGGCATACTAGGCGGCAGGGAGAAGGTGAGGGTATGAACGGCAGCACCGGCTCCGACGGCGCCGTGAACAAAAGGGGCAGGGCCTTGGCCCTGCTGAAGAAATATGCCCCCCTCATGATTCTGTTGGTCTTTCTGGCTACTTTTCCGCTGTGGGAGAAACCCTTGCGGACGTCGCTCCATGTCAACCTCCTCGAACAGATGAGGCTGATCGGGCTCTTCACCATCGTGGCCGTTGGGTTGAACCTGCTGGTGGGTTATGCCGGGCAGATATCCCTGGGTCACGGAGCTTTCATGGGAATCGGGGCATTTGCTTCGGCACTGCTGGCGGTACGGGCGGGCGTTCCCGTATATCTCTCCATTCCCGCCGCGGTGGTCATAACCGTAGCCATTGCCCTGATAATCGCGCCGGTGCTGCGCCTCAAGGGGCATTATCTGGCCATGGCTACGCTGGCCTTCGCTATTATCATTTTCATCTGCCTGCGTGAGATGAGCTGGCTGACCTTTGGCAACACCGGGTTGCGCGACATACCCAAGCTGCCTATACCCGGATTGCGCCTCACCGGGGTCAAGCCGGACTATTACTGGAAACCGGAGTTTTACTTCATATGGATAATCGTCCTGCTGGTGCTGTTGTTCTCTCGCAACCTGGTGTTTTCCAGGCCGGGAAGGGCGCTTAGGGCGCTGCACCACTCAGAAGTCGCCGCGGAGACCCTGGCCATAGACACCTCCCGATACAAGATCAAGGTCTTCGCGCTTTCAGCGGCCTATGCCGGGCTGGCAGGAGCGATCTTCGCTCACCTGCAGGGACTCATCACGCCTTCAGGCTTCGATTTCAACCTGTCCATTAAGCTCCTGGTGATGGTGGTTATAGGAGGGATGGCCAGTATCTGGGGATCCATGGCGGGAGCGGCTTTCGTGGTGCTTCTTCCCAAGCTGGTGCAGGCCGCCCCCACCTGGTTCGGCAGTAAGAGCGGCGAGATGAGCACCAACGCCGAAAACATCATCTTTGGTGCCGCCCTGATCCTGGTGATGATACTGATGCCCTCGGGGCTCACCAAGGGTATCAGCGACCTGTTCAAGCACCGCAAGAACCCCTTCACCAACCCTATCGGTAAAGAAGGGGGGGCTTGATGTGGAGCATTTGCTGAAGGCGGATGCCCTGACCAAGGTCTTTGGCGGGCTGGCCGCCGTAAACGATGTAAGTTTCAGCGTTGAGAGTGGCAGCATAAAAGCTATCATAGGCCCGAACGGAGCGGGAAAAACCACTCTCTTCGACTTGCTAACCGGGATCCAGCCGTTGACGTCGGGCAGGATCTGGTTTGAGAATACTGAGATAACCGGAAAAAAGCCTTTCAGGGTGAGTGCATCGGGAATGGCCAGGACCTTTCAGACCATCCAACTGTTCGGGGACATGACCGTGCTGGAAAATGTAATGGTGGGAAGGCATGTTCAGTCACGCAGCGAGTTCACTTCAGTAGGGCTGCGGCTGCCGCGGTCCCGCAGAGAAGAAGTCTCCATCCGCGAAGAGTCAAGGAGCTTTCTGGACATGGTAGGCCTCGGTCTCCAGTCGGAGAAGGTAGCCGACACCCTTCCTTTCGGACAACAGCGGTTGCTTGAACTGGCGCGCGCCATGGCTACCCAGCCCAAGCTGATCCTGCTGGATGAGCCCGCGGCAGGGCTCAACACCTATGAGATAGATGAACTCAAGGAGCTTATCTTCAAGATAAGGGAGATGGGCGTGACAATCCTGCTGGTGGAGCACAACATGGGACTGGTGATGCGCGTATCGGATGAGGTACTGGTGCTCGACTACGGACAGGTCATCGCGGAAGGATCACCGGATGAGGTCAGAGACGACCCCAGGGTTATCGAAGCCTACCTGGGGGTCGAACCGGGAGAGATGCAGGAAGGGGGCGGGAGCAGTGCTTGAGATACAAGGGCTTTCCGCCTTCTACGGCCACATAGAAGCGCTGCGAGCTGTGGACATGCAGGTGCTCACCGGCTGCATTACTACTCTAGTAGGAGCCAACGGAGCTGGCAAAAGCACGCTTCTTAGGGTGATTTCCGGTCTGGTTTCCGCCCGTTACGGAAAGATAACCTACGTCGGCAAGGACATCACCAACCTCAGGCCCGACCAGCTGGTGAAGCTGGGAATATGCCAGGTACCCGAGGGGAGGCAGATATTCAGTACCATGACGGTCAGGGAGAACCTGGAGATGGGGGCATATCTACGCTACCGTCAGGATTCCGCTTCCGAGATCCGCAAGAACCTGGATTACGTGTTCGACCTTTTTCCGGTTTTGAAAGAGCGCGAATACCAGGAAGGGGGTACGCTTTCGGGGGGTGAACAGCAGATGCTGGCTATCGGCCGCGCTATTATGTCCCGGCCTAGGCTTCTTCTTCTGGATGAGCCGTCCATGGGCCTGGCCCCCATGGTCATACGGGATATCTTTGAGTGCCTTGATCAACTGCACAAGGAAGGCCTGACCATCCTCCTGGTCGAGCAGGACGTACAGTTGGCACTGCGCAGTGCCGATTATGGATATGTGTTGAGAGCCGGAAAGCTGGCGCTGGAAGGAAAGGCCTCCGACCTTCTTGCGAGCGATTCTATAAAGGATATCTACCTGGGAGAGTGATGTTTTGGAGATCAAGTTCGACGAAAAAGGCCTGGTTCCCGCTATTATCCAGGATGCCGAAAACGGTGACGTTCTGATGCTGGCGTATATGAACGACGAGGCATTGAGGCGCAGCATCGAGACGGGGCGCACCTGGTTCTGGAGCCGCAGCCGGCAGGAGTACTGGTGCAAGGGAGAGACTTCTGGAAACCGCCAGTATATCCGGGAGATGTCCTACGACTGCGATTCCGATGCCATTCTGGTAAAAGTCAGGCAGACCGGTCCAGCCTGCCACACCGGCGAGAGAAGCTGCTTCTTCAACCGCATCGAAGGCGTAACAATTGTGGAAGATGCATAAACGCAGCAATGCAAGCCACAGCCGCCGGGCCCTCGGAGGTAAAAGGGATTTCCACCAAAAGGGCGAATTCCATATCGAAGAGGCAGGTGAGAATGGATGAGATGTCCTGTATGTGGAGCTGAAAACCCGGACGATTCGAAGTATTGTTCAAAATGCCTGACCAACCTCACCGGAGAATCCGGTGAATACTCACAGGCTGGAAGCGTCTACGGGGAATCCGCCGGGGGAACGCAGGGCGGCTATGGCTCCCTCTCGGAATGGAGGGGGATCTCCTCCGCGCAACGCCCGGATATCACCCGCAAGAATGAGGAAATAGCGCGAAAAGCCAAGGTCGATCTGGCGATCTACGGGATCGTCATGCTGGTCCTGGCAATAGCGATCGTACTGTCGCTTACCATCTGGGAGAACAAAAGCCCGACACAGGTGGCCGAAGGGTTCATGAGCGCCCTTAACAACAAGGACATAGACGCCATGTCTGAATACGTCTGGGGCTCGGACAACACTGCCACACAGCAGAAGATGCAGAAGATGATCGACCGCATCGGTACGGATGGATCGTTTCAAGGCATGGTATATTCGTCCGAGGAATTCGACTATTACACCGCGGTGGTTCACCTGCAGGGTGGGACTTACACGCCCTCGGGAACCTCCCTCGATAAGCAGATCAGTGAGTCAAGCAAATTATATATCTCGCTGGAAAGCCAGAATGGCCACTGGTACGTAGATATCGACAATACCTTCGTCTTCCCGTGATATCTCGAGGGCGTGAAAATGGGGTGGAGTGAGACCTATTACCGGGATTACCAGGCGCAGACAAGGTTGGCCTGGGAGCAACGTGCCCGGCAGCTCGTGGATGACCTGGAGTTGTTTATCCTGCAAGTGAAAGAGGATGCCCAGCTCCTCGGGCTGCATGAAACGGAATACCGCGAGCTTGTGTCAGAGCTGCACGCCCTCATCGATCAAGACTTCCTTTACTGATTCCTATTAACAACCGCGCTAAAAGGTATTACACTTTACCCTGCGTGCCGGAGTGGCGGAAGAGGTAGACGCGCTGGTCTCAAAAACCAGTGGGGGCAACCCCGTGCCGGTTCGAGTCCGGCCTTCGGCACCAGTATTTTGCGGTAAGAATATTTTTACCTGAAAATGTATTGACATCGATACTCATTCTGTTAAAAATTGTTTCTTGTGTGTGTTGTTCTATTTCAGAGGGAGGAATTTGTATGGAAAAAATGCTTGAAGGTATCCGCGTACTCGACTTTACCAACACTGTAGCGGGGCCGTTCTGTGGCTTCTATCTGTGCGAGATGGGCGCTGAAGTCATCCATGTGGAGAAGCCGGGCATCGGTGACATGGCCCGTCTCTACCCACCTTACAAGGAAGGCATTTCGGCAACCTTCGTACAGATGAACCACGGCAAGAAGAGCGTAACCGTCAACCTCAAGACCCCCGAGGGCTTGCAGGTGTTCAAGGACCTGGTCGCCAAGTCGGACGTGCTGGTCTCCAATTTCGCTGGCGGCACCATGAATCGCATGGGCGTAGGTTACGACGTCCTCTGTAAGATCAACCCACGCCTGGTGATGTGCGAGATGTCAGGCTACGGCCAGACCGGCCCTCTCGCCAATGCCCCCGCCTACGACGGCATCATCCAGGCCATGACCGGCATGATGGCCACCACCGGCAAGGAGCACCCCACGCGCATCGGCGTGCTGGTGGGCGACATCGGCACGGCCATGGCCGGCACCATCGCCATCCTGGGTTCCCTGCTGGCCCGCGAGCGCACCGGCCTTGGAGAGTACATCGACCTGGCCATGTACGATACTCTGCTGACCCTGCTTGAGGCCAAGTTTCTCCAGTACACCATCATGGGCCAGGACACCGTGCGAACCGGCAACCGTTACCCCCACCTGGCTCCCTTCGACTCCCACGCGACCGCCGACCACGACGTGCTGATCTGCGCCGCCTCGGACGCCACCTTCGCTGCCCTTTGCCGCGCCATCGGGCAACCGGAACTGTCCACTGACGAGAGGTTCAACAACATGATGACCCGCCTGGCCAACCACGTCGAACTCAAGGGCATCATCGAAGCATGGACCAAGCAGCGCCCGAGCGCCGAAGTAATCGCCGCCTTTGAGAAGGAAGGCTGCCCCATTGCACCCATCAAGGAAGTCTCCGAAGCTTTGGACCATCCCCACACCGCGGCCCGCGGCATGATCCAGGACATGCATCAGCTGAGCCCCATCACCGGCAAGCTGGAAGAACTCAAGATCTACCCCATTCCTATCAAGACCAAAAACCACCTTATCAAGTCCTACGACCACACTCCCGCCCTGGGTGAGAACAACAAGTGGGCCCTGATGGAGCTTTGCGGCAAGACCGAGGCGGAAGCCGACGAGCTCATCGCCAAGGGGGCCATGGGCTAACTCTTACAAAATATAACGGAGAGGGCGCGGACCCCGCGCCCTCTTTTTTATATGACGGAGTATTGTCAAGGATGTAAAATTAATCAAAGCGAATGAAGCTGAAAGTGGCGGTAATAATGCGGCTTGAAGAGGGGAGGAAGAACGATGTCCGGAGAGAACCCGACTGGCGGCTGGAGCAAGGGCAAGATAATGGCGGTGGTGATCCCACTGTGCGTCATCGTGATAGCACTGGTCATCGTGATCGTAGTGATGGCCGGTAACGAAAACGAAGAGGATGAGCAAGCCGCGGCTACCCAGGAATCGATGATAGCGCAATATGAGCAGATCCAGGTCGACGCGGCCGAAGCATTGAGCCAGATGCAGGAGATCGAGGCCCAGGAGGACGCCGCCACCGAGCAGCAACTCAACGAAACTTACGCGCTCATCGAACAACTCGACCAGGACCTGCAGGAAGCGACCACTGCCGCCGAGACGGCTGCGGAAGAGGCAGCCGCGGCCGGAGAGTCCTACGACGAGCTTTACCAGGAGATGCTGGCTTATTACGAATATCTTGACCAGATGTATACCCAGGCCATGGAAACCATAGAATACCTGAAAACCATTCTTCCAAACCAGGAACAGATAAAGCAGCTGAAGGAAAAACTGGACGAGCTCAAAAACTCTCCCCAGGTAAACGAACTCAGGACCCAGCTGTCCACAAAGCTGAACGAGCTCACTCAGACGGGACAGGTCGCCGGCACCGCCCCTGAGACCCTCGACCAGTACGCGGGGGCCGTAGCTTCCATGCAGGCGCAGTTCCAGACCCTGTTGCAACAGATAAGCCAGGCTGTGGCCGCGGGGGACCAACAGGCTTTGGCAGCTTATACGGACCAGCTGGCGGCTGGTCTTACCGCCTTGAACCAGCAGCTGAGCAGCGAGCTTGACGCCTTCATCAGCCAGTACTCAGCCCAGCTTGAGAGCCTGGGCGCAGCCGTAAACGCGGCCATGCCCCAGTGACCATTTAAGGTGGCACCCCAAGGCGATAGAATAGAAAGAAAACGTTAGGACATTCTAAGGAGGTCGGAATGGTCTGTTCAAAGTGTGGAAATGAATCTCCGGAAGGCAACAAGTTCTGTATGTCCTGCGGCGCACCGCTCCAGGTCGAAGCTCCGGCCGCTGCTCCCGTCGCGGCACCGGTGCCCCAGGCGGCTCCGGCCGCTGCTCCCGTAGCGGCACCGGCTGCCAGAGCTGACGAGCACCGGGCCACCAGCCTGGCCGCCCTGGTCGCTGAGTCGAGGGAGACCGATATACCGGACGCCTTCGTGTTGCAGCACAAAAAGCTCTTGAAGGTCAACATGGGCGCCAGTGGGGGACAGGTGATGGCGAAGAACGGGGCCATGATCGCCTACCAGGGGCAGATGAACTTCTCCCGCGCCAGTAGCGGAGTCGACAAGTGGATCAAGAAGAAGATATCCGGTGAGCAGTTCGACCTGATGGTGGTCAACGGCGCCGGCGACTTATTCCTGGCCGACGCGGCCAACGACATCATCCTGCTCTACCTCAATAACGAGTCGCTGCAGGTGGAGTCACTCAACCTGCTGGCCTTCTCACCCAGCCTCGACTACGACATCGTCATGCTCAAAGGAGGCTCGGGCATGATGACCGGTGCGGGCATGTGGACGGTGCAACTCCAGGGGAGCGGCTACCTGGCCCTTATCTGCAAGGGCGAGCCCCTGACCCTGCAGGTGACTCCGGATCAACCCACCTATACCGACCCCAACGCCACCGTGGCGTGGTCGCAGGGCCTCAACCCGTCCATACACATGGATGCCAACCTCACCAGCATAAAGGGGCTTATGGGCTCCCGGCACGGAGAGCTCTTCCAGCTGGCCTTCCAGGGAAACGGCTTCGTCATCGTCCAGCCCAGTGAGGAAACGGTCGCCAGCACCCTCCAGCAACCTCAGGGCGGCGGAGCAGGGCCGGCCGGCGGCTTGCTGGGAGGCATCCTGGGCCGCTAGGAGGCTTCTTTAAGAAAAGGGAAAGACGGGGTGGCCACCGGCCACCCCGTCTTGCTTCTACGTCGTTCCCCCGTAGTATCCTATGTGAATGAATGAGAAAAATAGTTCGAACTACGTCCTGATCGACGGGCACCACCTTGCCTACCGGGCCTTCTACGCCCTGCCCACCACCCTGACCACCTCCACCGGGCAGGTCACCAACGCCGTTTACGGCTTCATAGCCATGCTCATAAAGCTGCTGGAGGATTTCCGACCTGGCAGCTTGATTGTGGCTTTCGACCGCGGGAGGCCCGCTTACCGCATCGAGCAGTATGCGGAATACAAGGCGCACCGTCCCCCCATGCCAGACACCCTGCGCGAACAGATAGAGATAATCAAAGGCGTCCTGGAGGTGCTGGGAATAGCCCAGCTGGAAATGGAAGGATACGAGGCCGACGACCTTCTGGCTACCCTGGCCGAGAAACTGGACCTCTCCGGCCGCGAGACTTTCATTGTCACCTCGGACAAGGACATCCTCCAGCTGGTCGACGAGAACGTCAAGGTGGTGGCGAACAAGAAGGGGCTGACCGATACGGTGATATATGACCGTGCCGGAGTGGTGGAGCGATATGGAGTTCCACCCGAACGCATCGCCGACTTGCTGGCCCTTAAAGGAGACTCCAGCGACAACATCCCCGGCGTATCGGGGATAGGGGACAAGACTGCGATAAAGCTGATCCAGGCCTTTGGTGGCCTGGACGATATCTACGAACATCTCGAGGAAATAAGCAGTGAAAAGGTTCGCAAGCTGCTTACGTCGGGAAAGGAAGACGCCTTTCTGAGCAGGGACCTGGCCAGGCTGGTCTCCGACCTTCCCGTCGAAATCGACCTTGAGTCCTTCAGGCTCAATGCCTGGGAGGGCGGCGCGGTTCGCCGTCTTTTCGAGCAACTGGAGTTCCGGACACTGCTGGAACGGCTGGAATCCCTGGCCACCCGGCTCTTCCCCGGTGAAAGCCGGGAGGGGCAGTCGGAGGTGGCAGAACCGGAGGACGAGACGCCCGCCCCCTCAGGCATAGAGGCCGTCATCAGTGACCTCTCACTGCTTGGAGAAGTCGAGGAGAAGGCCCGGGAAGCAGGCACCATCTACGTCTATGCCGAACTGGAAGGGACCGGCTTCTCAGGAGGGAGATTGAGAAGGCTGGCCGTGTCCCTCGGCGACTATTCCTACCTGCTCGACAACACCGAAGCGATGGCCGTGCCCTACCTGGAAGCGCTGCTGCGAAGCGAGGCGAAGTGGGTGGGGCACTCTGCCAAGGACCTGCAGGTGCAGATGCTCAAGATGGGCCTGACGGCCCCCCGATTCTTCTTCGACTGTGAACTGGCTGCCTACCTTCTGGACCCCAACGCCATGGACTACCGCCTCGAGAAGCTGGCGCGGGACTGCCTGCGCCTGGAGCTTGAGCAAGGGCCCAGCCGCCAGCTGTCACTCGATACCTCGGAGGAAGTCGATACCAGGGTGAACCTGCGAAAGGTATGCTGCCTGAGGGGCCTGAGCGCGCACCTGGAGTCGCGCCTGGAGCAGGAAGAGATGTCCGATCTGAACACCCGGGTGGAATTGCCCCTCCAGGAAGTGCTGGCACGCATGGAGAGCGCGGGCATGCGCATCGACGTTCCCCTGCTGAAAACCCTGTCCGGCGAGATACGTGAGCGCCTGGCCATGCTGGAGGGAGACATACACGGCATGGCGGGGCAGGCCTTCAATATAAACTCGCCACAGCAGCTCAGCCGGATACTCTTCGAGGTGCTGGAGCTGCCCGTGGTCAAGAAGACCAAGACCGGCTATTCGACGGACATGGAGGTGCTGGAGACCCTGGCGGAATACCACCCCATAGTGCCCCTCATACTTGAAGTGCGTGAACTTACCAAGCTGAAGGGCACTTATCTCGACGCCCTCCCGCGACTGGTGGACGAGAAAACCGGGCGGCTGCACACCTCCTTCAACCAGACGGTGGCCGCCACCGGAAGACTGTCGTCCTCCAACCCCAACCTTCAGAACATCCCGGTGCGCACCGAGGCCGGGGCCAGGGTGCGCCAGGCTTTCATACCTGACAAAGAAGGGGACTGTCTGCTGGTGGCCGACTACTCCCAGATCGAGCTCCGCGTGCTGGCTCACATCTCCGGGGATCCCGGGCTCATCGACGCTTTCAGCCGGGACATCGATATCCACGCCGCCACGGCTTCGGAGGTCTTCAACGTCCCCTTGGACCAGATTACCTCCGAACACCGCCGCAGGGCCAAGGCCATCAATTTCGGGCTGCTCTACGGCATGGGTGCTCACAGTCTTTCGCGCCAGATAAACGTGAGCATGGAAGATGCCCGGAGCTACATCCAGACTTACTTCGAGAGGTACCCACGCGTTAAAGAATACCTCGACGGCGAGGTGGAACTGGCTACGCAGAGAGGTTATGTCCAGACCTTGCTGGGACGGAGGCGAAGGCTTCCCGAGCTGCTCTCGCCCGAAGGCCGCCTCAAGAACCTGGGGGTAAGGCTGGCCATGAATTCACCCATACAGGGCAGCGCCGCGGACATCATCAAGCTCGCCATGTTGGACCTGGACGCCGCCTTGCGCAGAGAAGGTATGGCATCGCGGCTGATCCTGCAGGTCCATGACGAATTACTTGTCGACACCGTTGAAGGCGAGCGCGACTGCGTGTCTGCGCTGGTCCGCGAAACCATGGAGAACGCCATGGAACTGTCCGTGCCCCTCAAGGTCGAGCTCTCAACTGGTAATAACTGGAAGGAAGCCAAGCCCTGACCCCGATGCCGGTTCTTCTTCTCAAACACCGTAAATGGTGTTAGAATCTTCTATTTGGAAGCCTTGTGTCATGCAAGGAAATAAAAAAGCGGAGGTATCGTAGTTGATGACAGACCAGGTAGGAGAGAACAGGCAGGAAAACAGGGAGAACAAGGCCATCGATTTCTGCACGCCGCTCACGAACTTCGACTTCTCGGAGACTGAGACTCCCGACTATGACGGGACTATCAAGATCTTCTCGGAAGGCGACATCGTAGACGGCAAGGTGGTCAAGGTCGACAAGGATGAAGTGCTCATAGACATAGGGTACAAATCCGAGGGTGTCATACCCATCAGGGAACTGTCCATCCGGTACGACGTCAAGCCGGAGGAAGTGGTCACCGTGGGTGAAGATATTGAGGCGCTGGTTCTCCAGAAGGAGGACAAGGACGGACGCCTGATCCTCTCCAAGAAACGGGCCCAGTACGAGCGGGCCTGGTGCAACCTGGAGGACTGTATGGTTAGCGGCAAGACCGTCACCGGCGAGGTCATCGAGATCGTCAAGGGCGGACTCATCCTCGATATCGGCCTGCGCGGTTTCCTGCCGGCATCACTGGTAGACGTGCAGCGGGTGAAGGAGCTCCAACCCTTCCTCCGCACTGATCTGGAATGTAAGATCATCGAGATGGACCGCAACCGCAACAACGTTGTGCTGTCTCGACGTGCCTTCCTGGAGGACTCCGTGAGCGAAAGGCGGAAGATCCTCCTGGACAAACTGCAGAAAGGCGCCAGGGTCAGCGGCAAGGTCTCCAGCATCGTCAGCTTCGGAGCTTTCGTCAACCTGGGCGGCATCGACGGCCTGGTACATATCTCCGAGCTCTCCTGGTGCCACGTGGAGAAACCGTCGGAGATCGTTTCGGTGGGTGATGAGGTTGAAGTTGAGATCCTGGACATCGACCGCGAGCGCGAGCGCATCTCCCTCAGCCTGAAAGCCACCCTGGCGGACCCGTGGGAGCAGCTGGCCAAGACGGTCATCGCCGGGGATATAATCACCGGAACCATCACCAAACTGGTACCATTTGGAGCATTTGTGCAAGTGGCCCCGGGCATCGAGGGCCTTATTCATATCTCCGAGCTGTCGAGCCGTCACATCGAGATGCCCGAGGAGATCGTCAACATCAACCAGTCGGTACAGGTGAAAGTGATCGACATCGATGTCGACCGGCGACGCATCAGCCTCAGCCTGCGCCAGGTGCCCGGACAGGAACGAATGGAGCCGGAGTTCACCGCGGAACCGGAACCGGCCGAAGCTGAAGAGATCGAGGCTGCCGTCGAAGCGTTCGAAGAAGCTGTAGTGGAAGCGGTCATCGAAGAGGCGATAGTTGAAGCGTTCGAAGAAGCTGTAGTGGAAGCGGTCATCGAAGAGGCGATAGTTGAAGCGGTTGAAGAAGCGGTCGTGGAAGCGATTATAGAAGAGGCGATAGTTGAAGCGGTTGAAGAAGCGGTCGTGGAAGAGATTATAGAAGAGGCGATTGTTGAAGCGGTTGAAGAAGCGGTCGTGGAAGCGATTATAGAAGAGGCGATAGTTGAAGCGGTTGAAGAAGCGGTCATCGAAGCTGTTGAAGAAGCAGCAGCCACGGAAGCCGTGGAGGAAACCGCACCCGAACCGGAACCGGTTGAAGAAAAACTACTGTCTTCAGCAGCCGACCTACCCGAGAGCAGCGGAAACGTGGCTACCGGCAGCGACAGCCTCGAGGACATCATCAAGGACATGAAGAAAAGCTCCTCTTAGATCCGAAAAGAGCAAAGCGTAGATAAAACGAGGCGTTTACGCCTCGTTTTTCTTCCGGGTAATGCAAGGAGGGCTTACGGATGTACATAGTCGGACTTACCGGGGGTATCGCTTCGGGTAAATCGACGGTCTCATCCCTCCTTGAAAAGAACGGGGCGGGGATAGTAGACGCTGACCGCATCGGACACGAGGTGATCCTGAAAGGCGCGGCGGGATTCGACCGGCTGGTGGACTCCTTCGGTGAGGACATCCTCGGTGATAACGGTGAGATCTCCCGGCCAAAGCTGGCAGGCAAGGTCTTCGGGGACCGGGACAAGGTCGCGCTGCTCAACTCCATAACCCATCCCCTCATCGGTGAGGAGATGTACCGGCGCATGGAGGAATATCGCCGCGATAAGGGCGAGGGTGCCATCGTCGTCCTTGATGCGGCGCTGCTCGTAGAGGCCGGTATGATCGGAATGGTCGACACCGTTGTAGTGGTGGCGGCAACGCCTGAAATCCAGATAAACCGCCTGGAGCGCGACCGTTCAATGCCGGCCGATGAAGCCAGGCGGCGAATATCTTCTCAGATGGACCTGGAAAAGAAGCTGGCTCACGCCGGTTACGTCATTCACAACGAGGGAACCTTCGAGGAGCTGGAAGCCAGGGTTGCCGAGATATGGCGGGAGATCGTTGATCAAGCTGAAAAGAAAGCGGCAGGATCGTCCCAGGGTAGTTGAACGATCAGCTTTCGTCCTCGTCACGCGAAGAGCGGCTGGTCTCCATAGCCTTGGTTTTTAAAGAAGCCTCGATGTCGGAGGAATATTTATCGTAGACCGGGCATCCGTATTGCATACACAGGCGCAGATCGTTGGCGCACCTCGGCGCGGATATCTCCCAGCACTCCAGGCCTTCCAGCCAGGCTTCGCAGCGCAGGTACTGGCTGGCCGGACATCCCCTTATTTTTGCGCAATGGTTCATGGGAGATATTCTAGCATAAGCGGGATTTTCATGCCGACGATCAACCCATGAATGCCCCTACTATCATATATAATCACACCTAGGAGGATACGAAATGGATACTTCTGAACTTGAAAGAGTTAAAGATATTAAGGTGGTCTTTTTCGACGCTGGAGAGACCCTGGTTCATCCCTGCCCCTCTTTCGTCGAGCTGTTTGAACGGACCTGCGTGGGAAACGGCGCTATTGTCGACACGAACGAGCTGCCGGAGATAACCGCGACGCTTTTTTCCGAGTTGGACGCAAAGCAGCGGGGCGGCTATACTTTCTCCACATCGACCGAGGTGTCTCGCGCCTTCTGGCTCGACTTCTACGAGCGACTACTCGCAGGGCTCGGCTATCCTGGAAAGGTGGGCCTGGCACACAGGCTCTACGAAGTTTTTACGGAACCTTCCAACTACACCCTCTACGAGGACGTGAAGGATACGCTGGAGGGACTAAAGAGCGAAGGCCTGATCATGGGGTTGATATCCAATTTTGAGGCCTGGCTGGAAGTGCTCCTTGACCACCTGGGCATCTTGGAGTATTTCCGCCACGTCTACATATCCGGTCAGGTCGGAACAGAGAAGCCGCATCGCAAGATATTCGATCTGGCCCTGGAGGGAGCCGGGGTTGACCCCGGGCATGCCCTGCACGTGGGGGACTCTCTTTCATCGGATGTGAACGGTGCGAGAAGCGCCGGCCTCATACCGGTGATGATCGACCGCAACGGGCTCTATCCTGATGTCGACTGCATACGCTTAACCGACTTGCGCCAGTTGTTGGAGATATTCGCGAGGGAGGGGGTCGACAGCTGATGTCGAGCTTCGAGATAATCACCGAGCTGCACCCCACCGGCGACCAGCCAGCTGCCATCGAAGCCCTCACTGAAGGGCTCAGATCCGGCGAGAAGATCCAGACCCTACTGGGAGTAACCGGTTCCGGTAAGACGTTCACCATGGCACACGTCATCAACCAGGTACGCCTTCCTGCCCTGGTCATCGCACCGAACAAAACCCTCGCCGCCCAGCTGTGCAGCGAATTCCGCGAGCTTTTCCCACGCAACGCGGTAGAGTATTTCGTTAGCTACTACGATTATTACCAGCCGGAGGCATACATCCCCAGGACCGATACCTATATAGAAAAGGACACCAGCATAAACGACGACATAGACCGTCTCAGGCACCGGGCTACCAGCGCGCTACTGGCCCGTGAAGACGTCATAATCGTTGCCTCCGTCTCCAGCATCTACGGCCTGGGAAGCCCGCAGGAATACCTTAAGCGGGTCTATCTCCTTAAACAGGGCGAAACCCTGGACCAGCCTGATTTTCTCCGGCACCTGGTGGAGGTGGGCTACGAAAGGAACGATTACGATCCTTCCCGTGGGAAGTTCAGAGTAAAAGGGGACGTGATCGAGGTCTTCCCCAGTTACGAGGAGACCGGGCTGAGGGTTGAGCTTTTCGGGGATGAAATCGAACGGTTGACGGTACTCAACCCCACTACGGGGGAAGTTCTGGAACGTCCGGCCCTCGTTTCACTCTTCCCGGCCACCCATTACCTCATAAACGAGGAGAAGCTGGATACGGCCAAGCGTGGCATCCGAGCGGAACTGGAAGCCCGGATCAAGGAGTTGCAGGATGAAGGCAAGCCGTTGGAAGCTCACCGTTTACGCATGCGTACCCTGCACGACCTGGAGATGATAACGGAACTGGGATACTGCCAGGGGATCGAGAACTATTCGCGTCACCTTGACGGCAGAGAGCCGGGGCAGCCACCTTACACCCTGCTTGATTTCTATCCCGACGATTTCCTTCTTTTCGTAGACGAGTCACATATTACCATTCCCCAGATCCGCGGCATGTACGAGGGGGATCGCGCTCGCAAGGAGACCCTGGTGGATTTCGGCTTCCGACTGCCTTCGGCCATGGACAACCGGCCTCTCAAGTTCGATGAATTCCTGGAGCGGATCGGCCAGTTGGTGCTGGTAAGCGCGACTCCAGGGCCATGGGAGCTAGCTACCTCCACCCGGGTCGTCGAGCAGATAATCAGGCCAACCGGACTTGTCGACCCGGAACTTGTCGTCAAGCCATCCGAGGGGCAGATAGACGACCTCATCGAAGAGATCCGCCTCAGGGTGGAGAGGATGGAGCGGGTCCTGGTGACCACCCTTACCAAACGCATGGCGGAAAACCTCACCGACTACCTGCTGGAGATGGGGTTGAGGGTGCGTTACCTCCATTCGGAGATCGAAACCCTTGAGCGTATCGAGATCATCAGGGACCTGCGCTTGGGTGAATTTGACGTCCTGGTGGGCATAAACCTCCTCAGGGAAGGGCTCGATCTCCCGGAAGTCTCCCTTGTGGCCATCCTCGACGCGGACAAAGAAGGCTTCCTGCGGAACGAGCGGTCCCTCATCCAGACTATTGGCAGGGCGTCGCGTAATGTTCACGGGCAAGTGATCATGTATGCCGCGAGCGAGACCGATTCCATGCGCAAGGCGCTGGCCGAGACAGCGCGGCGCCGCAGCCTGCAGATGGAATACAACCAGGCTCACGGCATCGAACCGCAAACCATCCGCAAGAAGATATCCGATATCATGGACATGGTGCTTCTGCCGGAGGACCGTGTCCCGAAGGACGGCAGGCGTGCCGCTAAGAAGGACATGCCCCGAGAAGAAGTCGAGCGCCTGATCATGGGGCTGGAGGAAGAGATGCGCGTAGCGTCGGAGGACCTCAGGTTCGAATATGCCGCCCGCCTGAGAGACGAGATCAAAGAACTGAAGAAGACCATTCGGGTAGTTGACCATGACCGGGGTGCGAATTGAGCAACGACTGGCTGATCATCAGGGGTGCGAGGGAACACAACCTCAAAAATGTTGACCTGCGGCTGCCCCGCGAAGAGCTGGTCGTCTTCACCGGAATAAGCGGCAGCGGCAAGTCTTCTCTGGCATTCGACACCATCTACGCCGAAGGGCAGCGCCGCTACGTCGAGTCCCTCTCTTCTTATGCGCGCCAGTTCCTGGGACAGATGGAAAAACCTGACGTCGACCACATCGACGGCCTCTCCCCGGCGATATCCATAGACCAGAAGAGCACCACCAGGAACCCCCGCTCAACCGTCGGAACCATCACCGAAATCTACGACTATCTCCGCCTGCTCTACGCTCGCATCGGCGTGGTCTATTGCCCGGAATGCGAAGGCAGGATACAGCGGCAGACACCCCAGCAGATCATCGAGCGCATTCTGGAGAAGCCCGTGGACAGCCGCCTCGTCCTCCTCTCTCCTCTGGTAAAGGGGAGAAAAGGGGAGTACCAGCAACTGTTGGAGGAGACCGGCAGGCAGGGCTTCTCCCGCGTCAGGGTGGACGGGGTCATCCACGACCTGGACGGTGAGATCAAGATGGCCAAGAACCGCAAGCACGACATAGAGGCGGTAGTCGACCGCCTGGTGATAAAGACCGGGGTGAAACGGCGTCTGGCTGATTCGGTGGAAACGTCATTGAGGCTGAGCGGGGGGACCCTGGTGGTCCTGGAAGAAGACGGCGCGGAGACGATCTTCTCGGAGAACTTCTCCTGCCCGGCCTGCGGCATCTCTTTCCCCGAGGTGGAGCCACGCATCTTTTCTTTTAACAGCCCTTTCGGAGCTTGCCCGACCTGCAGCGGCCTCGGTTACCACCAGGAAATAGACCCTGATCTGGTGGTCCCCGACCCCTTGCTCAGCATCAGCGAGGGAGCCATCGCGCCGTGGTCCGGTTCGGGAGAGTACTTTAAGCAGCAGCTCGGTTCGCTGGCGGAGAAGTACGAGTTCAGCCTGGACACCCCCTTCGGAGAGCTGCCGGAGGAGGTGCGAGAAAACATCCTCTACGGCGCTGGCAAGGAAAAACTCTACATACGTTACCGCAACCGCTACGGGCGGCTACGCAGCTATTTCTCCCACTACGAAGGAGTGGTCAACAACCTGCAGCGTCGTTACGAAGAGACCGATTCAGATTACTCCCGCGCGCGCATATCCCAGTACATGAACGAACGGCCATGCCCGGACTGTGGCGGCGCGCGCCTGAAAAGGGAGAGCCTGATGGTGAGGGTGGGGGAGAAGAACATCAACCAGGTAGCGGAGATGTCGGTCAAGGAAGCGGATGCTTTCTTCCGTAACCTGAAGCTGGACAAGCGTGATACGGTGATAGCTGGGCGTATCCTCAAGGAGGTCAATGCCCGCCTCAAGTTCCTCGTGGACGTGGGGCTCGACTATCTGACCATCAACCGTGCCGCGGCCAGCCTGGCCGGCGGTGAAGCGCAGCGCATACGCCTGGCCACCCAGATCGGATCGGGCCTGACGGGAGTGCTCTACATCCTGGACGAACCATCCATAGGCCTCCACCAGAGAGATAACCGGCGGTTGCTGGAAACGCTCATAGGCCTGCGCGACCTCGGGAACACGCTCATCGTCGTCGAGCACGACGAAGCGACCATCCGAGCCGCTGACTACCTGGTGGACATCGGGCCGGGGGCCGGGGAGAGTGGCGGCGAGATAGTGGCGGCGGGAACGCTGGACGAAGTTCTGGCAACCCCCGAGAGCATAACCGCTCAGTATCTCAACGGGGAAAAGGCAATCGAAATGCCGGCGGAAAGAAGGTCGGCGGGGAAGAAGAGGCTCAAGGTAACGGGGGCGGAGGAACACAACCTTAAAAAGATTGACGTGGAGTTCCCCCTGAACGTCTTCACCTGCGTGACCGGCGTTTCCGGCTCCGGCAAGAGTACCCTCATGCACGACATACTCCACGCCGGTCTGATGAGGAGACTTCAACGCTCGAAAACACCGCCGGGTAAACACCGTGCCATCGAGGGATATGAGCTCATCGATAAGGTGATAAACATCGACCAGGCACCCATCGGACGGACCCCACGGTCCAACCCCGCGACTTACATAGGCCTCTTCGACAACATCCGGAAAACCTTCGCTGAGACGCTCGAGGCGCGTGCCCGGGGCTACAAACCAGGCAGGTTCAGCTTCAACGTCAAGGGGGGTCGTTGTGAGTTCTGCGCCGGAGACGGCACCATCAAGATAGAGATGCACTTCCTGCCGGACGTGTACATCCCCTGCGATGTCTGCAAAGGCAAACGCTATAATAACGAGACCCTTGAGGTCACCTACAAAGGGAAGAACATCGCCGAGGTGCTGGACATGTCCGTGGAAACGGGAGTGGAGTTCTTCAGGAACATCCCGGTAATACACCGTCACCTAAAGGTGCTCAACGATGTCGGACTGGGTTACGTAAAGCTCGGACAGCCCGCCACTACCCTTTCCGGGGGAGAGGCCCAGAGGGTCAAGCTGGCATCCGAGCTCATCAAACGTCCGACCGGCAAAACCCTCTATATCCTGGATGAACCGACTACCGGCCTTCACTTTGACGACATCAACACTCTCCTGCTGATGCTCCAGAAACTGGTGGATGCCGGAAACACCGTGGTCATCATCGAGCACAACCTCGACGTTATCATGTGCGCCGACTGGATCATCGACCTGGGACCGGAGGGTGGGGATGCCGGAGGGGAACTGGTTGTCTGCGGGACACCCGAGGACGTGATGAAATACCCCGCCTCCCATACCGGGCGTTTTCTCAAGCAGCATCTTGATGAACGGCGGAGGATCGGCTAAGGCATGGCGGGCGAAGGACTGGGAAAGAAGGTTTACAGCCTGGGGCGGAACGACGCGGACTCCCTTCCCGAAAGCCCCGGTGTCTACCTCTTCACGGATGAAGCGGGTAGCGTTATCTACGTAGGTAAGGCCATCTCCCTGCGACGGCGGGTTAAAAGCTATTTCACCGGCTCCGCCCCGGACAACCCTCGCCTGGCCCAGCTGAGAACCTCGGTGCAAGGGATCGATTACATCATAACCTCCAACGAAGCCGAAGCCCTTCTTCTTGAGAGCACCCTGATCAAGCAGCACCGCCCGGCCTACAACATCATGTTGATGGACGACAAGTCATACCCTTACATCGGGGTGACCGCCGGAGAGGAATTCCCCCGCGTCTTTCTCTATCGTGGCGCCAGGCGGCCGGATACTGTCTATTACGGGCCTTTCTGGAACGCCGGTTCCGCACGGGAGACACTGGAGGCGCTGCGCAAGGTCTTTCCCTTCAGGACGTGCCCAGGACCGAAACCGGGGCAACGTCGTGGAGGGCCATGCCTGGACCATCACATAAATCTATGCCTTGGCCCATGCCGGGAAAAGGTCGACAGGGATGCCTACGCCGCTTCCATCGCGGGGGTGCGGAGGTTCCTCGGGGGGCGTCACGAACAGGTGCTCAAGGACCTGCGCGACAAGATGCGGGGAGAGGCGGAGAGGGAGGAGTTCGAGAAAGCGGCTCGCACCCGCGATGCCCTGCAGGCCCTGGAGCATATCCTCGAGAAGCAGAGTGTCTACTCAATGCACGATGTCGACCAGGACGTCATAGGGCGGGCGGCGGACGAGCTTGATGCCTGCGTGACCATCCTGCTTGTACGATCCGGCCTGCTCACCGGCAAGCGCGAGTTCCTCTTTCCCCGCCCGCCGGAGACGGAAGATGCCGAAATCATCTCTTCCTTTATCCGTACCTACTATGAAAACACTCCATACCTGCCGGGTGAAGTGCTCACACCCGTGCCCCTCGGGCCAGAAGAAGAGGAGCTGCTGGGGGAGTGGATTAGCGGCCTGCGTGGGAGAAAGGTAAGTGTATCCAACCCTAAAAGAGGAAAGAAACGCGACCTTGTGCGCAAGGCTGAGGAGAACGCAGCCAGTTACCTTGAGCTGGTGAAGCTAAAACGCAGCTCCGATCTGAAATGGCTGTCCGAAGTTACCACCACCCTTACCCGGGATCTCTTCCTTGGCCACCTGCCCTACCGCATAGAGTGTTACGACATCTCCAATATCGGGTCGGAAGAGGTGGTCGGGGCTATGGTCGTCTTCGAAGGCGGGCTTCCCCTGCGGCGCGATTACCGCAAATTCCTTATCCGCAGCGAAGCCGCCGACGACACGGCGAGGATGGCCGAGGTGCTCGGCCGGCGACTTGATAAACTCCCGCCCGTGACAGGCGAAGGTAGCGATACCGGCAGACCGGATCAACTCCGCTCCCGCATCAATTCTTTTCAAAAGAAGCCGGATCTTATCCTCATCGACGGGGGAAAAGGGCAGCTAAACGCGGCAGCCAGGGCTCTTGCGGAACGAGGCATCGCCGATGTGGAAATGGCTTCGCTGGCCAAGAGCCTGGAATGCGTCTACCGTCCGGGGATAAGCGAGCCGGTGATCCTGCCTCGTGATTCCCACGCCCTCTACCTGTTGCAGCGAATACGCGACGAAGCGCACCGGTACGCCATCGAATACCACCGGTCCTTGAGGGAGAAAAAGGCAAGAGGTTCAATACTGGACGACGTCCCCGGCATCGGTAAGACAAGAAAGGCCAAGCTCATCGGGGAATACGGCAGCGTCGCCAGGTTGTCCAGGGCGCCCCTCGAAGAACTGGCAACCCTGTCTTTCCTTGACGCCGCTTCAGCGAAGAACCTTTACCAGGCACTGCATGGAGGCGAATGATTTGAACACTTATTTATACCCGACCCCGATAGGAGCCGGTTACCTGCAGGCAGATGATAATGAGGTGGTCACCATCTTTCTACCGGGAACTCCTCGCCCGGGTAAACTCGAAAAGGCGCCCCCGGATGGAGCCGTCACCGAACTGCTGATTTTCCTGGAATCCTATTTCCGGGGGGAGGAGAGAGGAAGAGGCCCCGGGATATCCTCCCTGCTCGAAAAGTCGGCGATGACAGGTTTTACCCGCCGGGTGATGGAGGAAGTCGCGGCCATCCCCTATGGAGAGACACGCTCCTACGGCGAGATAGCAGACGCCGCGGGCTCCCCCCGCGCTGCCCGCGGCGTCGGGAACATCATGGCCCGGAACCCCTTCCCGGTCCTGATCCCCTGCCACCGGGTGATCAAGTCGACGGGAGAGCCGGGAGGTTTCGGCGGCAACTCCGGATTGAAGGTCTGGATGCTCGAACTGGAATCCCGGCCTTTATGTTAATATATAGTCAAGGCTGGCGCGAAAAGAAGGGGGTCGGGCGCAGCCAATGGAGATAATCATCATCACCGGGCTTTCCGGAGCGGGTAAATCCATCGCCATAAAAAGCCTGGAAGACATGGGCTTCTTCTGCATCGACAACCTTCCGGTCAATCTGCTGGCCAAGATGGTCGAACTCTCGTCCCTTTCCGAAAATAAACTGGACCGTGTAGGAATTGTAATCGATGTTCGTGGAAGGACCTTCTTCAAGGAGCTTGAGACTGAGCTGAGATATCTCGAGGATGGAGCCATACCCCATCGCATAATCTTCCTGGAAGCGAGCGACGCGGTGCTCATCCGGCGCTATAAGGAGAGCAGGCGTATCCACCCCCTTTCGGTGGAAAAGGGGATAGGGGAGAGCATAAAGGAAGAACGCAGGCTCCTGCAGGATATCAAGAAGCGGGCCGACCTGGTGCTGGACACTTCCGAAATGAACCTGGCCCAGCTCCGCTCCAGCCTGCGCAAATACCTGTCCGAGGGCGGTTCGGAGGAGCAGTTCCAACTGGTGCTGATCTCCTTCGGCTACAAGTATGGCATGCCGCTCGATGCCGACATCGTATTCGACGTCAGGTTCCTTCCCAACCCCTTCTGGGTGGCTGAACTGAAGGACCTTAACGGATTCGACCCGGCGGTCTCCGATTATGTGCTCAAAAAGCGCGAAGCTAAGCGTTTCGTGCGCGATTTCGAGAAGCTTCTTGATTTCCTCATGCCTCTTTACGTCAAAGAAGGGAAGTCCTTCCTTACACTGGCTATAGGGTGTACCGGGGGGAAACACCGCTCGGTGGCCATATCCGAAGTGCTGGCAGGCCACATGCGCGAACTTACCTTTGACGTACACATAAGGCACCGCGACGTCGACCGGGGGTAGACTTGCCTTATTACGTCAAGGACGAACTCTCCAAGATCCGGACCGGCAAACGCTGCTGCCGCCAGGCTGAACTGTCGGCGCTCATCCGCACCGAGGGAACCCTGCATCTCATGGGCGGTAACCAGTTGGCCATCCACACCGAGAGCGAGAACGCATCGGTAGCGAGGGTTATCATCAAACTGGCCCGGGACCTCTTTGGGCGCACCCCCGACCTCTCCCTGCAGAAACTGCCGCGCCTGCGAAACCAGGTGTGTTACTGCCTCTCTTTCTACGAAGGAGACAACCTTCTCCAGATCCTCAACGAACTGGGCATTCTAGACGATCACGGGCGCCCACTGGAAGGCGTGCCCCGTCGCCTGGTGCGGGAGCGTTGCTGCAAGACGGCTTACCTGCGGGGCGCCTTCCTGGGCTGCGGTTTTCTGGGGGACATGCAGCATAACAAGCACCTCGAGTTCAACCTCTCCACTCCGGAGATGTCCGAAGGGATACTCGAGCTCCTCTCCGAGCTAGGCCTTCCTGCCTCCGGATTTCAGCGTCGCTCATCGAACGTCGTCTACCTCAAGAAGAAGGAAAACATCCTCGAACTGCTGGCCCTCATGGGTGCTCATTCCACGGTTCTTCGTATCGAGAACGAGCTGATCGTCTCCAGCATCAAGGAGGACGTCAACCGCAGGGTTAACTGTGAGACCGCCAACCTTCGCAAGATAACCCGCGCGGCACAGGAACAGATAAGCAACATACGCCTTATCGAGCAGGAACTCGGGCTTGAACGGCTGGCCCCCTCGCTGCGCGACATCGCCCTGACCAGGCTGGACCAGCCCGAACTCTCCCTGGAAGAACTGGGACAAGCCTCCGACCCGCCCATCAGCAAGTCGGCCGTCTATCATCGCCTCAGCCGTATCGCGGCTATAGCCCGCGGCCTCAGGCCCGTTTGAAAACGGACGATTTACAAGATAAAGGTTGACCTGGCTGGAGAGAGGGAATATTTCCTGTTAGAATATTAAGGTTGTTATTTGGCCGTTTTGTGACGGATGAAAAGAGAGGGGAGAAAAGAAATGGCAGTTAAAGTAGGCATCAATGGATTTGGACGTATCGGGCGTCTCTTCTGCCGCGCCGCGGCCGGCAATCCCGATATAGACATAGTCGCGGTCAATGACCTGACGGACCCCAAGACTCTGGCCTATCTGTTCAAATATGACAGCATCCACGGGATATACAAGGGTGACGCCAAAGCGGGAGACGCCAGCGTGATCATCGATGGCAAGGAGATAAAGGTCCTTTCCCAGCGCGATCCGGCCGCCCTTCCCTGGGGAGACCTGGGCGTTCAGATCGTGGTCGAGTCCACCGGCCTGTTCACCAACAAGGCCGATGCCGCCAAGCACATCCAGGCCGGAGCCAAGCGCGTGATCATCTCCGCTCCCGCCAAGGATGAGGATATCACCATCGTAATGGGCGTCAACGAGGACAAGTACGACGCCTCCAAGCATTTCGTCATCTCCAACGCCTCCTGCACAACCAACTGCCTGGCCCCCATGGCCAAGGTTCTCCTGGACAACTTCGGCATCGAGAAAGGCCTGATGACCACCATCCACGCCTACACTAACGACCAGAGCATCCTCGACCAGCCTCACAAGGATCTCAGGCGGGCACGCGCCGCCGCCATGTCCATGATCCCCACCACCACCGGCGCCGCCAAGGCCGTATCCCTGGTACTGCCCGAGCTAAAGGGCAAGATGGACGGACTGGCCGTACGCGTGCCGGTCTGCGACGCCTCCATGGTCGACCTGGTGGCCGTGCTCGGCAAGGAAGTCACCAAGGACGAGTTGAACGCGGCCATGAAAGCCGCCGCCGACACCGGCCGCTTCAAGGGCGTCCTGCAGTATGCGGAAGACCCCATCGTCTCCGTAGACATCATCGGCAATTCGTTCTCTTCCGTATTCGACCCCGGCTTGACCTACGTTATGGGCAGCACGGTCAAGGTCATGTCCTGGTACGACAATGAGTGGGGCTTCTCCAATCGCGTGGTCGACCTGATCAAGCTCATAGCCGAATAGAGCCGAAGGGGGCCGTGATGGCGCGCAAGCAGACGGTGAGGGATGTCGACGTATCGGGCCACAAGGTGCTGGTACGGGTAGACTTCAACGTTCCCCTGGACAAGCAGGGGAACATCACCGACGACAACCGCATCCGCGCCGCTCTTCCCACCATAGAATACCTGCTGGACAAGGGCGCCGCGGTGATCCTCATGTCTCACCTGGGCCGCCCCAAGGGCGAGGTAGTGGAAGGGTTGCGACTCGATCCGGTAGCTGCCAGGCTGCGCGAGTTACTCAAGGCACCGGTCACAAAGGTGAATTCCCTGACCGGCAGCGAGGCTGAGAAAGCAAGTGCCGCCATAGGGCCTGGCCAAGTCCTGCTGCTCGAGAACACCCGCTTCGACCCGGGAGAGACCAAAAACGACGACGTCCTGGCGAAGTCACTTGCGGCCATGGCCGACATCTACGTAAACGACGCTTTCGGAGCCGCTCACCGCGCCCACGCTTCCACGGAAGGGGTGGCGCACCTCCTGCCGGCCGTCGCCGGCCTGCTAATGGAAAAGGAACTGGACATGCTGGGTGGGGTTCTTGCCGACCCCGCCCGTCCATTCACCGCAATCCTTGGCGGGAACAAGGTGTCCGACAAGCTGGGCGTCATCGAGAACCTTATGGGAAAAGTCGACTACCTGCTCACAGGCGGGGGAATGTGCTTCACCTTACTGGGCGCCCTCGACCTGCCTGTCGGAAAATCGATCTTCGAAGCCGATAAGCTGGATTCGGTGAGAAACACCCTGAAGAAGGCGGCGGACAGCCGTACCAAAATCCAGGTACCTGAGGATGTCGTGGTGGCCGAGCGCTTTGAGGAGGGAACCCCTTCCAGGGTAGTAGCTGCACGGGACATACCGGAGGATTGGATGGGCCTGGACATCGGACCCCTTACCATCGAGAACTACCAGTCCGTTATCCTCGGCAGCGGGACGATATTCTGGAACGGCCCCATGGGAGTGTTCGAATGGGCCGACTTCGAGGCGGGAACCCGTGGGGTGGCCCAGGCCATTGCCGATTCCAAGGCCGTTTCCATAATCGGTGGGGGAGACTCCGCCGCGGCATTAAAAAAGTTCGGGCTGTCCGACAAAATGACCTTCATCTCTACCGGTGGAGGTGCCTCAATGGAATTTCTGGAAGGTAAGGTGCTGCCTGGCGTGGCAGCGCTCAACGACGTTTAGGAGAACAGTATGAGAAAACCTCTTATCGCAGGAAACTGGAAAATGTTCAAAGACCACGTCGAGGCCACGGCCCTGGTCGAGGCTCTCTGGCCACTGGTCAAGGATAACGACAAAGTCGAAGTGGCGGTTTGCCCGCCCTTCACGGCCATCCCGGCGGTTTCAGCCCTGATCACGCAGGAGGGCATGAACATCGGCTTGGGGGCACAGGATGTATACCCTGAGCCCAATGGGGCCTTCACCGGGGAAGTCGCGCCGGGAATGCTCACGGCACTTTCCGTGGACCGCGTGATCATCGGACACTCCGAGAGGCGCCAGATCTTCGGTGAGAGTGACGAGCTAGTGGCCAGAAAACTTGAAGCCGTGCTGGCTAACGGAATGCAAGCCATACTCTGCTGCGGCGAAACCCTGGAGGAAAGGGAAGCCGGGAAAGCTAACGCCAAAGTCGAAGGGCAGATGAGGTCGGCTTTCAAGGCTGTCAAACCGGAGTGGACCGACAGCCTGGTGGTAGCCTACGAACCCATCTGGGCCATCGGGACCGGAGCCGTGGCGACTTCCGACGATGCCCAGGAGATAATCTCTTTCATCCGCAAAATCGCCAGTGAAGTATTCGGGGCTGAAGTTGCCGATGGGCTACGTATACTCTACGGCGGAAGTGTCAAGGCAGGTAACGCCGCCGAACTCATGGCCATGCCGGATATAGACGGCGCCCTGGTGGGCGGCGCCAGCCTGAAAGCTGAGGATTTCGCCGGCATCGTGAACTTCGCGGAGGTGTAGACTTGATCGTACTCGAAGTCATCGTACACGTGTTCTTCTTCGCCTCGAGCCTGGCCATGATCCTTCTCATCCTGCTTCACGCGGGTAAGGGAGGAGGCCTCTCCGGGGCATTCGGCAGCGCCGTCGGCGGGGGGTTCTCGGGGACCCAGATAGCCCAGAAGAACCTCGACCGCATGACCATAGTCAGCGCCATCGTGTTTTCATCGACCACCATCGCGCTTATATTCATATATAGTTGAACAATTGACGCGATGGACATATCCGGGGAAACGCATTGACGCAGGCGAAACCCTGGTGATAATTTGATTGTTGCAGACTCTTATCAAGAAGGGCGGAGGGACTGGCCCTGCGAGGCCCGGGCAACCGATCGATATCGAAACGGTGCCAATTCCTGCAGAGACTGGATGTCTCTGAAAGATGAGAGCCACAGGTTGGCTCTCCCTTGTCCGGAGGGCCGATTTTTTTAACGAGGAAAGGAGAGCGCGAGTGGGAAAGAGACATTACTTCACGTCGGAGTCGGTGACGGAGGGGCATCCTGACAAGATAGCCGACCAGATATCCGACGCCATCCTGGACGCCGCGATTGCCGATGACCCCATGTCGCGTGTGGCCATCGAGACCTTCTGCACCACCGGCCTGGTGGTGGTGGGAGGAGAGATGACCACCGACACCTATATCGACATCCCGGGCAAAGTCCGGGAAACCATCCGCGAGATAGGTTATACGCGGGCCAAGTACGGATTCGACTGCGACACCTGTGGCGTCATCGTCAGCATCGATCCGCAATCCCAGGACATCGCCATTGGCGTCGACCACTCCCTCGAAGAACGCGTGGGGATCACCGGCGAGGAGGACCTGGACAGCCAGGGGGCCGGGGACCAGGGGATGATGGTTGGATATGCCTGCAACGAGACCAAGGAACTCATGCCCCTGTCCATCACTTACGCCCATAAACTGGCCCACCGCCTGGCGGAAGTGCGCAAGGCCCAGATACTCCCTTACCTCCGCCCCGACGGCAAGACCCAGGTCACGGTGGAATACGATGACGACAAACCGGTGCGCATCTCCACCATCGTCATCTCCTCCCAGCACCGCCCCAACGTGGACATCGTCGAGCTGATGAAGCCCGACCTGATCGAGCATGTCATCAAGCCGATAGTCCCCGAGGAGCTCATTGATAAGAATCTGCGGGTCCTGGTCAACCCCACCGGCCGTTTCGAGATCGGCGGCCCCAACGGCGACACCGGTCTTACCGGTCGCAAAATCATCGTCGATACCTATGGCGGCGCCGCCAAGCACGGAGGAGGCGCCTTCTCCGGCAAGGATCCCACAAAGGTGGACCGTTCCGCCGCCTACGGTGCGCGGTATGTGGCCAAGAACATCGTGGCCGCCGGGATCGCTGACCGGTTTGAACTCCAGGTAGCTTATGCCATCGGCAAGTCCCATCCCGTTTCACTGATGTTCGAGACTTTCGGGACCGAAAAGATCCCCTTCGAGAAGATCGAAGAACTGATACTCGGCCACTTCGACCTCAGGCCCGCCGCCATCATCAAAAAGCTCGACCTGCGCCGCCCCATCTACCGCAAGACCGCGGCGTACGGTCATTTCGGACGCCAGGACAAGGACTTCACCTGGGAGCAGACCGACATGGCGGAGATACTCCGCAAAGAAGCCGGTCTTGGCTGACGAGAGGATGAAATGGCCATATTGAGCATCAGGACATTCGGGGACCCCGTACTGAGGGAGAAGTGCGCTGAGGTCACCAACATCGATGAGAAATCGGTAAAGCTCGTAAAGGATCTCATCGAGACCCTGTACAACGTCTCCGGACTCGGGCTGGCAGCCAACCAGGTAGGGGTGGTGGAACGGCTCTTCGTCTTCGACGTCGGCGATGGCCCGGTAGCATGTTTCAACCCGGAGATCGTCTACCAGTCCGAGGAGACGGAGGAGGAGGAGGAGGGGTGCCTAAGCCTCCCCAACGTCCAGGTCCCCGTAGAACGGCCATCCGTAGTGGAGATTGAGTTCACCGACCTTAAGGGAAACAGGATACGCATGAGAGGGGAGGGTTTGCTGGCACGCCTCTTCATGCACGAAACCGATCATCTTGACGGAGGCCTGCTCCTGGAGCGGGCCTCCAGAACCAACCGCATAGCAGCCATGAAGATCCTTAACCAAGACCTCCAGGAATAAGGGGTTCGGTATGGCGCTGGACATCGTCTTTCTAGGCAGCACCGGTTTCTCCGTCGACATCCTGGAAGGGCTTCTTGCGAGCGGGCATAATGTCGTCCAAGATCATTGCCCTGTCCGATCGTCCAGCCGGAAGGGGCAGGAAACTCCGCAGTACTCCCGTGAAGGAAGCGGCCATCAGGATGCCGGAGATAACATTTGTTGAATATGAAGACTATGCGGCTGCCTCCCCGGACGGGAGCCCGGCTGTCCCCGAGAATAGCCTGGGGGTTGTCGCGGCGTTCGGGAAGATCGTGCCCCGGTCTTTTATCGACCGCTTTCCCCTGGGGATAATAAACGTCCATCCCAGCCTCCTGCCGCACCTGCGAGGGGCCGCCCCGGTGCAGCGTGCGATCATGCAGGGGCACCGGCTTACCGGCGTTTCCCTGGCCTACCTCGACGAAGGCATTGACACCGGTGACGTCATCGACCAGGAGGAACTGGAGATAGGGGACGTTGACGACTTCGCCAGGCTCGAGAAGGGGCTCTCGGGCCTGGCGGTTAAGATGTTAAAGAGAAACCTGGACAAGCTGGAGAAAGATGGGGGGTTGCCGCGAACCCCTCAGGGGCATTCCCTGGCGACCTACGCCCACCCCATCAGCAGAGAAGAGTGCCGGATCGATTGGGGCTGTCCCGATGTACAGGTGTTCAACCAGGTAAGAGGGCTATCGCCCCGTCCCGGGGCATTCACTTTCTTCAGGGGAAAGCGCCTGAAGATACTGGGCGCCCGGTTGACCGGCCGGACCGGTAGGGGTCATCCGGGAGATATCGGAATCGTTGGAAAAGAGGAGATGCTGGTGCAGACCATGTCCAGCCCGGTTCTGGTAACCAGCCTTCAGCCGGAAGGAGGGCGCGTGCTCTCCGCCGGCGAGTTCATGCGTGGACACCGCATAGCTCCGGGGGAAGCCTTTTCGCATGGATGAGCCACGCGCACTGGCGTTCGAGATAATCGACCGGGTTCTCAACGAGGAAGCATACCTCCATCTGCTCCTCCGTTCTTCTTTCTCAGCAAACCGGGTTAACGAGAAGGACCGGGCGTTCGTGACCGAACTGGCCACCGGGACCATCCGCTACAGAGCAAAGATAGACCACGCGCTGTCCTTCTATCTCGACCGCCCGTCGGAAGCAGTGGATGCCCGGGTGTTGAGCGCATTGCGTATGGGCGCTTATCAAGTTCTGGAGATGAGAGTGCCGGGGCATGCCGCCGTCTACGAGACCGTCGAGGTAGCCAAAAACCGCCTGGGCAGAGGTCCGTCTTCTTACGTAAATGCCGTCCTGCGTAAAATGGCAGGCGACCTTGACCGCATCATCTGGCCGGAGCCGGGAGAAACACTCGAGTACATCTCGGTGATGCAGTCCCATCCGGAATGGCTGGTGGAATACCTCATAGACACCTTCGGGAGCGAGCGCGCCCTCTCGCTTTGTGTGGCCTCAAACCGTAAAGCTCCACTGACAATACGGGTAAACACCCTGCGCCATCCGGTTGATGAATATTCCGCCTCACTGAAAGAGCGCGGTGTCGAATTCACGCCGGGGCGTTATCTGCCCGAAGCATTGACCAACCTTCATCTGCCCGGGAACATGCTGGCCGAGGAGTGGGACAAGGGGAACTTCGTGGTGCAGGACGAGAGTTCCATGCTGGTGTCCCGTATCGTCGATCCCCAGCCGCAGGAATTCATCATCGACACCTGCGCGGCGCCGGGCGGAAAGACCACCCATCTCTCCCAGTTGACTGGAGAAAGAGCCGACATACTCGCCATAGACAACAAGCCTCGCCGACTCGAGGCGCTGGAGAAGATGGCCCGCAACCTCGGGCTCGATTCCATACGTTACCAGGCCGCGGATGCCCGAGGTCTCCGTAAACTGGCCGGAAGACAGGCGCAGCGCATCCTGGTGGATGCGCCCTGCAGCGGCCTGGGGACACTGCGCAGACGTCCCGACATGAAATGGAAGCGTCGCCCTGAAGACCTCCTGAAGATGGCTGCTGTCCAGGCGGAGCTGCTTAATGCGGCTGCCGTCACGCTGTCCCCGGGAGGCGTACTGGTCTACTCGGTCTGCACGATAACCCCGGAAGAGACGGTAGATCAAGTTGCTTCATTCCTGAGTTCACACCCCGACTTCAGGCTCGAGGACCCTGGTCCCTTCTGCCCGTTGGGCGTACCACTGCCGCAGGAGAGAAGCGACATCATCCAGACCTACCCCGACCTTCACTCCCTGGACGGCATGTTCATCGCCAGGATGAGAAAGTCCTGAACCAGACTCTACGCGGTACAAGGTTTTGTCGTCGCTGTTCATATAATATGTCTTAGCCACGTGAGCGCTTCACAGGTCCGATAGGAGGAAGAGTTGGAAAAGCAAAAGGCACTGGACATGGCCCTGATGCAGATAGAGAAAGCAGTATGGCAAGGGCTCCATTATGAAGCTTGGAGCCGATGACGCCCGGTTCCTGGTGGACTCGATCCCCACCGGAGCCCTATCCCTGGACGCCGCACTGGGCATCGGTGGCATACCCCGCGGACGGGTGGTGGAGATATACGGACCGGAGTCGTCCGGGAAAACCACCGTCGCACTGCACGTCATCGCGGAAGCACAGAAAAGGGGAGGAATAGCGGCCTTCATAGACGCTGAGCATGCCCTGGATCCTTCTTATGCCAGAAACCTGGGCGTGGACACCGATGAGCTGCTCATCTCCCAACCGGATACGGGGGAGCAGGCCCTCGAGATAACCGAGATGCTGGTACGCTCAGGAGCCATCGACGTAGTAGTAATCGATTCGGTGGCGGCACTTGTTCCCCGGTCGGAGATAGAAGGAGAGATGGGAGATACCCATGTCGGCCTGCAGGCCCGGCTGATGTCGCAGGCGCTCCGGAAGCTGTCGGGCACCATCAGCAAGTCCAACACGACGGCGATCTTCATCAACCAGCTGCGAGAGAAAATCGGGGTCATGTTCGGAAACCCCGAGACCACGCCGGGCGGAAACGCACTTAAGTTCTACGCCTCCGTCCGTCTGGACGTTCGGCGTATCGAGACCATCAAGGTCGGGACGGACATGATGGGGAACCGGGTCCGAGTCAAAGTCGTGAAGAACAAAATGGCCCCGCCGTTCCGAATGGCCGAATTCGACATCATGTACGGTCAGGGAATCTCCACCGAGGGAAACATTCTAGACCTTGGAGTCGAACACGGCCTGGTTAAAAAGAGCGGGTCCTGGTACACCTACAACGACGAGCAACTCGGCCAGGGCCGGGAAAACGCCAAGCAGTTCTTAAAGGACAACCCAGAGGCGGCCCGCGAAATCGACGGGCTGCTCCGCGAGAAACTGAATATCCCCTCAAGCCTGCCACCAGTTACGAACAACGTCGTAGAGCCCATCGAAACGAGCTGAGGGTTCGGAGTGATCCGATGGAAAGCGACAAATCCAAGGAATCGGGGGCCCGTCAAAGGGCCCTTTATTACATGAGTCTGAAAGAGCGTAGCGTGCGGGAGGTCGAATCTTACCTTGTACGAAAAGGGTACGACGAGGAAACGGCCTCCAGCGTGGCTGGATCACTACAAGCCTCCAGGCTGATAGACGATAGCCGGCTGGCCGACATCCTGGCCCGCACCGCTCCCGAACGGGGCTGGGGGCCAGCCCGGGTGCGTCAGGAAATGCTGAAGCGCGGAATAAGCAGGGATGATGCCGACCAGGCCATGCAGCGGTTTCTCTCGGAAGAAGAATGTCTTGAAACGGCACTTGCCGCCGGACGAAAAAGCTGGAAATCCAGGCCGAGGGGACTCAAGTCCCGGAAGGCGCGTGTCTCCGGTCATCTCAGAAGAAGGGGTTTTTCCACGGGAACGATCATCAAGGTCCTGGACCAGCTTTCATCCGAGGAAAGTGGAGATGACCCGTTTCCTTGACCATAGAGCCGGGGTAATCTAAAATAAATGCGAGCTTCCATAAGCATATTTATGTTGAATAGGGTGCGCGGAAACGCGCAGTTAAGATATAGTTCTGGATTGACAATCAGCCCTATTTGTCCAGGAAATGCTGGGGAAACTCAGCATTTTTTCTATTAAGAAGCAAAAGCAAGGAGGACCGATATGCTGGGATATATCTTGATCGCCATAGCCGGACTTGCCCTGGGGGTAGTCGCCGGTGTGATCATCAGGAAGTACTTCGCGGAAGCAAAGATCTCGTCAGCGGAATCAGAGGCTAAGCGTATAGTCGAAGACGCCACCAAGATCGCGGAGTCCAGAAAAGCGTGAATCTTTAGTTGAGGCTAAAGATTATATCTTCAACATGCGTAATGAAGCTGAGCAGGAGCTTAAGACCAGGCGAAGCGAATTACAGCGCTTCGAGAGAAGGGTCCTGCAGAGGGAGGAGGCTCTTGATAACAAGTCAGAAGCCCTGGAAAAGAGAGAGCGCTCCATAACCAACAAGGAAAACGAGCTTAACAACCTGAAAAGCAAGTATGAAAGATCCCTGGAAGAGCAGAAGATCCTGCTTGAGCAGGTCGCCAACCTCTCCAAGGACGAAGCAAGGTCCATCATAATGAAACAGGTAGAGGAAGAGACCATCCTGGAACAGGCTCAGATAATCAAGCAGATAGAAGCACGCACCAAGGAGGAAGCCGAAAAAAGGGCCAAGAACATCATCGCCCTGGCCATTCAGAGATGTGCTTCGGACCATGTGGCCGAAACCACGGTATCGGTCGTGTCTCTCCCGGGCGACGAGATGAAGGGCAGGATAATCGGCCGGGAAGGACGCAACATCCGCACCTTCGAGACATTGACCGGCATAAACCTGATAATCGACGACACGCCTGAAGCGGTGATTCTCTCGAGCTTCGATGCAGTCAGGCGGGAGATCGGACGGTTGACCCTGGAGCGCCTCATCGCCGACGGACGCATTCAGCCGGCTCGCATCGAGGAGATGTTCGAAAAATCCAAGGCTGAAGTAGAAGCTGACATAAAGGACGCTGGGGAACAGGCCGCCTTCGACGCGGGCGTGCACGGTTTGCACCCAGAGCTGATAAAGGTCATCGGCAGGCTAAAATACCGCACCAGCTACGGGCAGAACGTGCTCAAGCATTCCCTGGAAGTAGCCCACCTGTCGGGGATAATGGCCGCGGAGCTGAATATCGACATCAAGACTGCCAAACGTGCCGGTTTCCTGCATGACATCGGGAAAGCCATCGACCACGAGGTCGAGGGTTCTCACGCCGTCATAGGAGCGGAATTGGCGAAACGCCTCAAGGAGAATGCCAACATCGTCCATGCAATCGAGTCGCACCATGCCGACATCGAGGCCAAGACCATCGAAGCGGTTCTGGTGCAGGCCGCTGATGCCATCAGCGCGGCCAGGCCGGGAGCTCGACGCGAGACTCTGGAGAGCTACATCAAGCGGCTGGAAAAGCTGGAGAACCTGGCGGAATCCTTCGAGGGAGTGGACAGCTCATACGCCCTGCAGGCAGGACGCGAGATACGAGTCATGGTCAAAAGCGACGTCATCGATGACGTGCGCTGCGTGGCTCTTACCAAGGAACTTGCCCGACAGATCGAAGCGGAGCTCGACTATCCCGGACAGATAAAGGTGACCGTCATCCGCGAGACCCGTTCGGTAGAATACGCCAAATAGGCAAACCGCCGAAGGACTTCTGGACGCAGGGGACGAGAAAGCTTATGCCCGATTCGAGCGGACAGGAGAGTGAGCTTCTTGATTTCGTCAAGGGGTTTACCAGCAAGAGCACCCTCAATGTAGAAGAAGAACTGGGGTTCGGCTACGTCCGCTTGAGGATAACGGAGGCGGAAAGGCGTCAGGCTCAGCAGGACATCCGTTGTGTGGAAGACGTAGCGGTTGAGCTGGTTCGAAATTCACGTGATGCCGGGGCAACCCGCATCTACGTCGCCTCTCAAAAGGAAAAAAACCGCTGGCGCCACCTGACAGTGCTCGACCAGGGGTACGGGATCCCTCAGCCGGTGCAGACCAAGATATTCGAATCTCGCGTGACTTCAAAGGTGGAGCAGGTATTACGGGATTCTTACGGTGTCCACGGCCGCGGTATGGCCCTGTTCTCCATAAAGCACACCGTCAAGAGTATCGAGCTGGTGAACTCCCAGGAAGGCCAGGGGTCCATCTTCATGGCACTTATCGACCTGGAAAAGCTGCCGGAACGCAAAGACCAGTCCACCTGGCCGCAGATAACAATGGACGAAGGCAGACCTGGAGCCACGGGCCCCCATAACATCTTAAGGTCCCTGGTGGAGTTCACCTTCGAGGATCGCCCACCCTTGATCTACCTGGGCTCCAATGCCGAGATCCTGGCTACGCTGTATGACGACGCTCGCGAGCTGGCCAGAAAGGGTTTCAAGGACAGTGACGGGGCACCGCCCCTGTGGTTCGGCCTGCATTCGCAGCGTGAAGGCAAGGAGCTCGCGTCCTACGCCACAAGCGAACTGGGGATCGCGGTGTCGGAAAGGAACGCCTTTCGTATCCTCGAGGGCGAAATAGAACCACTTCCTTCCCTGAACGAAATGGTCACGGCGAGGACGGATAACCTTCTTGAAAGCAGTGCCGGGCACGGCGTTACGACCGGAAAGACTCACGTTCCAGCGATAAACTCTCTCGACGTCTCAGCCGACAGGATATCGACCAACTGGCCGGGGAGATAATACTTTCTTCCGACTAAGTCGGTGGCAAGTACTTCATGAAGGCCTTGGACTGCCGCATCAAGCGTTCCGGCAACAAACTTGTCATCATCGTGACTTTTGACGAGGAGTAATCCGGCAATTATAATGACGGCTATCATGATGATATACTGATTTTCATAAAAGACGGGGTTGCCTGGAGATTCGTAGTACATCTTTACAACGGGAGGAAGCCGAGTGATGGAAGTATTGAAGGTATCTTCTAAGTCCAATCCGAACTCTGTCGCAGGAGCTCTTGCGGGCGTCCTGCGAGAATCAGGAGAGGCCGAGATGCAGGTCATCGGAGCGGGAGCCTTGAACCAGGCCATCAAAGCCATCGCCATCGCTCGCGGTTTCGTCGCTCCCAGTGGAATGGACCTTATCTGCGTCCCGTCCTTTACCGATGTTGAGATCGACGGTGAAGAGAGAACCGCGATCAGGCTGACCGTTGAATCCCGTTAGTATGTGCATGGTCCGGGAGGGGGAGAAGTAAGATGCTCGCTATAACCGTCGGTGACGTCATAAGAAACGTCCTCTTCGTTGTGCTCATAATATACCATACCCATTCTATCCGTCTTTGCGGTGCGCCTTCTGCTCAAGCTGGCCCGTTCTTTCGAGCACCTCAACCAGACGCTGGACGATGCCAGGCCGCAGCTGAACATGCTCCTTGCCAACCTGAACAACACCGTCGAAGACATGAACGGCGAACTTGGCAAGGTCATCGAACTGACTTCCGATGTCCAGGACATGGTCACCCGGCTGGACTCCAGCATGCAGACCTTCGACACCGCCATGAAGTCGCCGGCCGTTCGCTACGGAGGCATGGCCGCCGGGATGCTTACGACTTCCGTGCTGGTCCGCTCACACGGCAAGAAGAGAGAGAGTGGGCAAGCACGAGAAGAAGAAGGAGTGACAGAAGCAATCGTAAAGTTCGCACTATCCACGGCCTCGCTCTACAGCTGGGATATCGAAGACATCTTTACCGTAGCCGGCGAGGTGGGATTTTCACATATCGAGCTTATGGTCGATACCCGCCCGGACAGCCAGGATCTGGATAAACTTCTCGCCATCCAGACCGGCAGCGACATCGATATCTGCAGCGTACACGCACCATTCCTTCTGGCCAGCCGTAAAGTGTGGGGCCGCTACCGTGAGAAGATAGACCGCAGCCTCCATTTTGCTCACGAACTAGAGTCTGAGGTGGTCATCATCCATCTTCCCTATTTCTGGCAGCTGGGGTATGCAAGGTGGCTATACCACGATCTCAACCGCCTGGACCGTGAAGAATCGGTAACCGTAGCGGTGGAGAACGCCATCAACGTGAACCTGAAAAAGAGAGTCAACCTTTCCTTTTTCAATAACTTTGACGATCTTTCGACTTTCGAGAGCCTGGTCTTCGACACCAGCCACTTCGCCATCAGCCACAACGACATATTCCGGGCCTGGGATCGTCTCGGACCGCGCGTCAAGCACATACACCTCTCCAACAACTACTTGAAGGGTTTCGACGACCACGAACTCCCGCAGAACGGCAACCTCCCACTTGACCTCTTTCTGGCCCGTATCGCCAGGGACGGCTACGACGGCATCGTCACCCTGGAGTTGAGTCCCGGACCGGTGGGTGCCAAGTCGGGCTGGGACGAGGTTGCCAGACGGCTCTCGGCCTCCCTGGAGTTCTGCCGCGAACATTTCGAACGGGGCATGGACGAGCCACGGAAGAACTGAGCGGGGATCGCCGCCATGTCCAATAATCCCGCTATTCCCGGAAAGTTCCACATCACCACCTTCGGTTGCCAGATGAATTTCCACGACAGCGAGCGGCTGGCCGGCGCATTTAACGCGGCAGGGTGGGAAGAAGTCGAAGCTCCCGGAGACGCCGATGCGGTCATCATCATCACCTGCTGTGTGCGGCAGAGCGCCGAAGACAGGTTCTGGGGCTTCCTCAGCTCATTGAAACCACTCAAGCGTGAAAAAGGGACGCTCTTCGCGGTGGGGGGATGTGTGGCGCAGAACGAGGGGGAGGCCGTTTTCAAAAGAGCGCCCCATGTCGACCTGGTGTTCGGTACCCACCAGTATCCCCACATCGCCGAATTGCTGGACGCGGCCGCAGGCCAGGCCGTATGTGTGCTGGACATGCCGGGGTTGGAACTGGATGGACTGCCTTTATCACGCCACGAGAAGTTTCGGGCCTGGGTCCCCATCATCTACGGCTGCGACAATTACTGCACCTATTGTGTCGTGCCTTATACCCGGGGCAGGGAGACCAGCCGTCCCCGGGAGGAACTCATCCGGGAGATTGGCACACTGGTTGATGAGGGCGCGCTGGAGGTCGTCCTGCTGGGCCAGAACGTCAATTCTTACGACAGGGACGGTGAAGGGTTCTCGCCCCTGCTCTCAGCGGTCGCCTCTCACTGGCCGGATATCCGTATCCGTTTTCTCACTTCTCATCCCCGGGATTTCACCCCGGACATAATCAAGGTGATGTCCGATCATCCCAATGTCTGCCGATACGTGCACCTCCCCCTACAAGCGGGTTCAGACAGCATCCTCAAGGCCATGGGCAGGGGTTACGACCGTGCGGCTTACCTCGAAAAGATCGACGCCATACGAGAAGGGCTGCCAGGGGTAGCTGTATCATCCGACCTGATGGTGGGATTTCCAGGAGAACGGAGAGGAGGATTTTCTCGAAACTCTGGAAGCGGCCAGGTACTGCCGTTACGACCAGGCCTACACTTACTTCTACAATCCCCGTCCCGGAACGGTGGCGGCGGAAGGCCGCTGGCCCGAAGTCCCTCACGATATAACCATGGAAAGGTTCGGATCGACTTGCCGCCCTGGTCAAAGAGTTGGCCCACGCAAGCAATGACGCAGACATCGGGAAGTCCATGGAAGTACTGGTCGAAGGCGAGAGCAGGAAGCCTGCGCGCTCCAGGCTGAAAGGCAGGTCCCGGACGAACAAGGTGGTGAACTTCGAAGGTGACCTGAGCCTTATCGGTAAAACCGTCGAAGTGAGGATCACCGGAGCGGGGCCCTGGTCCCTGGCCGGCAGGCTTGAAAGAACCTGATCGTCCCGGAAGTGAACGGAATTTATCTTCCTGGAACTGGGTAGAATATATTAGTCGGAAAGAAAAGAGGCGCCTTATGTATTCGCTGACGGGGATCGTCGCGGGGTGCATATGCCCACATCCTCCGCTGCTCGTTCCGGAGATCGGCGGCCGGGACATCGCCACGGTCGACTCCACCGACCGGGCCATGCGCGAGCTCTCGACCATCATCGGCAAGATCGATCCGGAAGTGCTGGTAGTGATATCGCCCCACACCCCCATAATGTCATCCTCGTTCACTGTCAGCACGGCGGAGAGCCTCAGCGGAGATTTCGGCCAGTTCGGGGTGCCCGGCGTAGGGCTGATCAGGCCGAATGACCTTGAGCTCGTGGAATGCCTTCTGAAATCTTCCGTCAGCCGTGACGTGCCCCTGGAACCCAGGGGGCGCTACGGGGGAGTGCTCGATCATGGCGCTGCTGGTGCCGCTGTACTTCATCAGCCAGGCGACCGAAGCGCCCATCGTTTCTCTATCCATATCGATGCTTTCCTATCAGCATCATGCCGCGTTAGGCGACCTGGTCAGGGAATGCTCGGAGAACCTGGGGCGTCGCGCGGTCTTCGTTGCTTCGGGAGACCTCTCGCACCGCCTTATCCCCAGGGCCCCGGCAGGGTACAGTCCGCGTGGAAAAGACTTCGATGCCGCCATAGCCAGCATCGTGGAAGAGGGTGATTTCTCTTCGCTCGCATCCATAGACGAAGAACTGGTCGATGAGGCGGGGGAGTGTGGTTTCCGTTCCATTCATGCCCTGAGTGGCTCTCTTCGTTCCTATGAATTCGAAAGCATGCTGCTCTCCTACGAAGGGCCTTTCGGGGTGGGCTACCTGGTGTCTTTCCACCGAATCGTGGGGCCTTATTCGAGAGGGGATGGATAATTTTGGACGGCAGGGTAAAAGAACAATCGGATATAACCAGGCTGGCCAGAAGGGCGATCGAAAAATACGTCAGGGAAAGAACTGTCCTGAAGCCAAGTGAATGTCCCGACCTGACGGGAGACCTCGATGAACAGGCCGGCGCCTTTGTCAGCCTCAAGAAGAACGGCCGGCTCAGAGGATGCATCGGTACATTTGAACCCTCCCGCCAGAACCTGGCGGAAGAAGTCGTCCACAACGCCATCAGCTCGTGTACGCAAGACCCTCGTTTCGATCCGGTGATGGTAGACGAACTCGACAGCCTGGACATATCCGTCGATGTCCTGGGAGAACCTGAACCCGTCCCTGACCAGAGCCACCTGGACCCTTCCAGGTACGGCGTCATCGTAAAGAGCGGCTTCCGCCTGGGCCTTCTTCTGCCAGACCTCGAGGGCGTGGATACGGTTGAAGAGCAGGTTTCCATAGCCCGGCAGAAGGCGGGCATCGGGCCTCGCGAACCGGTTGAGCTCTGCCGTTTTGAAGTGAAACGCTACAAATAAGATGTCAGCCATTGTCGTCGCACTGGTGGGGCCGACCGCCATAGGAAAATCCCGCATAGCTCTCAGAAATAGCTCCACGTTTCCAGGGAGAGATCGTAAGCATCGACTCCATGCAGGTCTACCGGGGGATGGACATCGGTACGGCCAAACCCACCCCGGAGGAATCGAGGCTGGTGCCGCACCACTTGATAGATCTGGTGGAGCCGAACCTCTCCTTTTCGGTAGCTGAGTTCCAGATCGGAAGCGCATCGCGTCATCGAAGGAGTCTTCTTCAGGGGAGGCATGCCACTGCTGGTGGGAGGTTCAGGGCTCTACCTGAGGGCGGTGCTCTACGACCTGGAGATCCCGCAGCCGTCTGTATCCAGCGAACTGAGAAGCAGGTATTCGTCCCGCACGGACGACAAATCCCGTCTCGAGCTCTTCACCCGCCTCGAGTCGGTCGACCCGGTATCGGCCGAAAGGATCGGTCCCCACAACCTGCGTCGTATCGTCCGGGCACTGGAGGTCTACGAGGCCACCGGCGTGCCTTTCTCGAGCTTTCAGCGAGACTACCATTCCGTCCCCCCGCGTTATCCTTCCCTGATCATCGGGCTCACCACCGACCGGGCCCGTCTGAGGAAGATTATCGATCGCAGGGTGGACGAGATGATCGAGTCGGGTCTGGTGGAGGAGGTAGCGCATCTGGCCGCCACGGTTGGCTTCTCGGACACGTCGCGCCAGGCACTTGGCTACCGTGAAGTGCTTGAGTATCTTGACAATAATACAAGCCTTGAAGAAACTATTGATAAAATCAAGACAAACACGCACAGGTTCGCCAAACAGCAGATGACCTGGTTCAGGAAAGACAGACGGGTTCACTGGATAGAGCTGACCGGTGACTGCCTTTTTAATTCCGAAGCTGCGTCGAAACTAGTGATAGACTATATGGATACGGCATTTTCGGAGGGAGGAACGCGATTTTGGATTTTGTTAAGTACCAGGGTCTCGGGAACGACTTCATCATCATAGACCGTTTCGCGCCAGGCTCTGGAGGACTTTCCGTTAGAACTGGTTCCGCCACTGTGCAGCCGCGGCCCCGGTGTAGGCGCGGATGGAGTCATCCTGGCGGAGAGGCCATCCGGCAATGCTGGACGCAGGCATGATCATCTACAACCCCGACGGTTCAGAGGCGGAGATGTGCGGCAACGGCATCCGCTGCCTGGCGGCTTACCTGAGAAGCGAAGGAATGGTTGATGCCAACCCCATGCTCATCGAGACAAGGGCCGGAGCGAAAACCGTCGAGCTTATCCTTGCGGACGGGCGTGTCGACGAAGCACGTGTAGATATGGGTCTTCCTGAGTTCAGCCGTAACGCCATACCCATGTCCGGAGAAGGGAGCCAGGCGGTAGAAGAACGGCTGGAGGCGGCAGGAGGCCCCTACGTCGGTCACCTGTCTGAGCATGGGCAACCCGCATTGCGTGATCTTTACGGACGATGTCGAAGCCGTCTCCCTGGAGACTGTGGGACCGGTCATCGAGAACCACCCCATTTTTCCCAGGCGGACGAACGTGGAGTTCGTGCAGGTCATCGATGCCGGGCATATCAAGGTAAGGGTATGGGAGCGCGGAGCAGGAATAACCATGGCCTGCGGCACCGGTGCCTGCGCTGCCTTCGCGGCGACCCTCACCACCAAGGGAGGGGAGGACGCCATGAAGGTGGACCTGCCAGGCGGCTCCCTGTCGATAAGCCATGACGATACCGGCCACATCTTCATGAGAGGCCACGTACTCGAAGTCTATCGGGCCGGCATCTCGGAAGCGTGGCTGGATCATTTCAAAAAAGGTACCTGATAAGGAGGCAAAGTGCGAGAGTCGCAGAGAATCAAGAACATACCACCCTATCTTTTCGCGGAAGTCGACCGCAAGATAGCCGAGAAGAAAGCAGCCGGCCACAAGGTGATCAGTTTCGGTATCGGGGACCCCGACATGCCCACGCCCCCGCACATCGTTGAGGCGCTGCGACAGGCGGCCGGGGAACGGGAAAACCACCGCTATCCCTCGTACCAGGGTATGCCGGAGCTCCGCCGGGCGGCGTCGGCATGGTTGAAAAACAGGTTCGGTTTCGATTCCGACCCCGAAGAGGAGGTGCTCTGCCTTATCGGTTCGAAGGACGGCATCTCCCATTTCCCCCTGGCTTTCATCGACCCCGGAGACGTCGCACTGGTACCGGACCCGGCTTACCCCGTATATGCCATTGCCACTTCCTTCGCGGGTGGGGTACCCTACCGGATGCCGCTAACCGAGGGAAACGGCTGGCTGCCTGACCTCGATGCCATACCGGACGATGTCTTCAAGCAAGCCAGGGTGATGTTCCTGAACTACCCCAACAATCCCACCACCGCTACGACGTCGCTTGACTTCTTCGAACGCGTGATCGAGTTGGCCCACCGTCACGACTTCATCGTCGCCCACGACCTGGCCTACTCGGAGATAACCTATGACGGGTACGTGGCACCCTCCATCCTGCAGCTGGACGGCGCGCGAGAGGTCAGTATCGAATTCCACTCCCTCTCCAAGACCTACAACATGACCGGGTGGAGGGTCGGTTTCGCCGTCGGCTCGCGGGAGATAATCGCTCCTTTCGGAAAGCTTAAGACCAACGTTGACTCCGGGGTATTCAATGCCGTTCAGATGGCGGCAGTGGCGGCACTGACCGGAAGCCAGGACTGCGTGGCCCAGATGTGTTCCATCTATCAAGGGCGACGCGACCGCTTGCTGGGAGCGCTGGGCCGCATCGGTTGGGACATCCGCCCACCCGTCGCCACCATCTACGTCTGGATGAAGGTGCCGGAAGGGTATGATTCTTCAACTTTCGCGTCCGAACTATTGGAGAAAGCGGACATAGTTGTTGTGCCCGGCTCATCTTATGGCGCCTGCGGAGAGGGTTTCGTGCGGCTTTCTCTAAGTACGCCGGATGAAGAGATTGAAGAAGCGGTCGGCAGGATGGAGGAGATCTTTGCCAGCTAGAAGCGGCAGAATGGATGTTTCTGAAGTAATTTCGGACCAGAAGGAAAAGGCTGTGCTGGTAAGCTTGAGCCGCCCCGGAAAAGAGGCGCTTCAGGTGGAGGATTCCCTGTCCGAGCTGGAAGCCCTGGCCGATACGGCAGGGGCTGAAGTTGTGGGAACGTTGCAGCAGAGGCGCGAGAACCCCGACAGCGCGTTCCTCATCGGTAAAGGTAAAGTTGAAGAGCTTGCCCAACTTGTTGAAGAGACGGGAGCGGACCTGGTCATATTCGACCGTGAGTTGACTCCGTCACAGCAGAGGAACCTCGAGGAACGTTTCACGGTCAAGGTGATCGATCGCACTGCGCTGATACTCTATATATTCGCCCTCCACGCTCACACCAGAGAAGGAAAGACCCAGGTGGAGCTGGCTCAATTGAACTACCTGCTGACTCGGCTCACCGGAAAAGGCCTGGAATTGTCCCGCATGGGTAGCGGCATCGGGACACATCGAGGCCCGGGAGAGACCAAGCTCGAAGTAGATCGGCGGCGCATTCGCAAGCGTATAGAGGCGCTCGAGAAGGACCTTGATCAGCTTGAAAAGGTCCGGCAGGTAAAGCGGAAACGCCGGGCTCGACAGGACGTCTTCTCCTTTTCGCTCGTGGGCTATACCAACGCAGGCAAATCGACATTGCTGAACCGCCTTACTCGCTCTTCTGTTCTGGTTGAAGACAAGCTCTTTTCCACCCTTGATTCCACCACCCGCCGCATCTATCTCGGAGGCAAAGCCGCCGCGGTGATGACGGACACGGTTGGATTCATAGACCAGTTGCCCCACCAACTTATCGAGGCCTTCAAATCTACCCTGGAAGAAGTGGTTGAGAGTGCCGCCGTCCTCCACGTCATTGACGCGTCCTCGCCCGACTTCGACCGTAAGATATCTTCGGTCCTGGAAGTACTGGCCGAGATAGGCGCCGCGGATATCCTGCGTATCGACATCCTCAACAAGATCGACCTCTGTGACGCCTCGGAGAGAAGGGCACTCAAGCGCATTCTTCCCGATGCTGTTAATGTATCTGCCAGTACCGGCGAAGGGATCGAAGAGCTCCGTGCCGAACTGGTGCGCATGGCTGGCGTCGGACATCCGAAACCGGAAGGGGGACATCCCTGATGGACATCACCCGGCGCAGTCTCTTCAAACAGGAGCTCCTTTTCCGCTGGGTGCTGATCATCGGCACCATCATCCTCATCCAAGCGGGAGAGGAATATATAGGCGGTACCATCAACCATACCTATGCATACGGCATCATCCGCTTCTTATGCCGCTTTCAATCTCTTCTGTATAATCTGGCCTGAATACGGGTCCTACCAGGGAAAGGCTCGCTATTTCCTGGCCACCGTGGACATGACCTCCATCCTGCTGATGATCGCGGCCACCGGCGGAGTTACCAGCCAGTTCTACCTGATTCTGGGAATCCTGCCACTCATCGCCGGAGTCTACTTCGGGGTTTGGGGCTCACTCCTGTGTGGCGCGCTGGCCATTCTGGGCATCAGTCTGATGGCGGTATTCGATCAGGCGCCCCACCCCGACCTCTCTTCACTGCTGATAGTCCGATACGCCTTCCTGGTCGTCTACATCACGCTGGACACTTACATCACCGCCATGATCCTGAACGACCGCAAGAGACTCACGATTCTCTACAAGATCTCCCAAAGCGGTAGTTCCGGCCCCGCTCTGACCAACGTGGTCGAGTCCATAGCCCAGGTTGCATCGGAGTCCTTCAAGGCGGAAAAGGTGCTGGTATATCTCCTCGAGGAAGGAGCAGCAGGAACTGCGCCTGCAACAGCCTGCTTACGGCATCGACGATGCCGAATTCGAGGACTACGAGGATGCCTCATCGGCGCTGGATTCGCTGGACACGTCGGCCGGGACCGAAGTCCTGTCGCTATACGGCGACGGCGACAGCCGTGAAGTGAACATGGCCGTCTTTCCCCCCTTCAGGAACCTGCGTAACTGCCTGATAGCCCCGCTGCTCGCGCGAGGTAAAAAGACCGGTTTCATCATCCTCGCCGACCGCTCCGGCGCAAAACGCTTTCGCAAGTCCGAGGTAAAGCTGCTCGAGCTGGTCTCCTCACACATGTCCGTATACCTCGAGAACGCCGTCCTTTACCGCTCCAGCGAGGAGCACGTGGCCCAACTGACCAGCCTTATTCGCGTGGTCGATGCAATCGGAAGCGTCGCCAGCATAGATCACATATACAATCTCGCGCTCGACGTGGTGCGAGGGCTCTTCGCGGTAGACATGGCCCTCATCAACATCATCAACCATGATACCGGCCTCCTTGAACCGGTACGCAGCTTCGGGTTCAGTGAGGAGTACATGAAACGCAACATCGCTCATCCCTTCGAACGCATAGATTCATGTTACGTCCTTACCAACGACAACTCATACCTGGCCGATGACATCTTCAAGGACCAGCGATGTCCGAACCTTCGTGTGGACAAAAGCGTCCGCTCGGTCCTATGCGTCCCCATCAAGAGCGGCAACAATACTTTCGGCATACTCCACCTTGCGAGCTGTTACCCCTCCGCCTTCAACAAGAACGATATGACCCTGGCCAACGCCATCGGTGAGCAGATGGGCATGGCCGTCGAGCGGGCGAGGCTTTTCGACGAGATAAACAGGCTGGCAATAACCGACGCCTTGACTGGTCTGTACAACCGACGATATCTCGCCAACATCCTTGAGGAGGAAGTAAAACGTTCCGCCCGCTACTCGCATTCCCTCTCCTTCATCATGGTCGACATCGATCACTTCAAGTTCTATAACGACCGCCACGGGCACCCCATGGGCGACGAAGTCTTGCGAAGCCTGGCCCAGATTCTTCGCGACAGCGTACGCGACGTCGATACCGTCTTCCGCTACGGAGGAGAGGAATTCTCCGTCCTCGCACCGGAACTGGACAAAGACGACGTGTCTTTCCTGGCTGAACGGCTGAGAAAAGTCGTCAAGGACCATCACTTCCCCTTTGAGGAAGAGCAACCTGAAGGCAATCTGACAATAAGCATCGGGGTGGCAAGCTTCCCGGCTGACGCTTCGGACGGGGAAGAACTTATACAGAGAAGCGACCAGGCTCTGTATTTCGCCAAGAGAGAAGGGCGTGACCGCGTATCGCTGTACGTAGCCTGAGCCCCTTGTCCTCTTCTATCCGCCAGCTTCATCGGGTATAATCTTTAAGTGCCTTCAGGCATATATAACAACGGGACGTAGCGCAGTTTGGTTAGCGCGCTGGACTGGGGGTCCAGAGGTCGGAGGTTCAAATCCTCTCGTCCCGACCAGAAGAAAGGCCCTAAAAAGGCCTTTTCTTTTAGAGATAAAAGATGCGGTTTTCAGGATGCCGGGACGGACCCTGATCCGTTGGCGGACTCACATGAAGGAGGTCTCGACTTGGAGGAGAAGCAGGTGAGCCAACACGGCCTCATCGTCAGGAACCTGGCCAACATCATCACAGTGATGCGCCTCTTTTTCATACCCTTCGTAATATGGTTCATCCTGGAGTCCTCGACTACGGAGATCGACGCCTGGCATTACCTGGCTCTCTTCTCCTTTATCTTCGCGGCGCTGACGGACTTCCTCGACGGACAGATAGCTCGCCGCACAGACACAATCACGGAATTCGGAAAGATCGTAGATCCCCTGGCGGACCGGCTCCTGGTCATCTCGGTGCTTATCACTCTGATGATCAAGGAATTCCTGCCATTGTGGATGGGCCTCCTCATCGTCTCACGCGACGTGCTGATGCTGGTGGGGGCTCCCCTGGTGGGGATAAATCGGCAGGAGGTGCGCGACAGGCTGGCCGTTCACATGACCGGTAAGCTGGCCACTGCCTTCCTCTTCCTTTCGATCTGCGTGTTCCTCATGCTCAATACCCCCGAGTACTGGATCAGTGAAAGCCTTCCGGTCAGCATCTATGGCTTCATCCCCTTTGTCATAGGCGTGATCTTCTCTTACACGAGCGGTTTCATCTATATCTACCGGGGTATAGATATCCTGAAGAACCTCAAGAAGGAGGAAGAAGAAGCCGCATGATTCCCTGTGAATAAAGGGGATGTGTCCGCGCCATACGTCAGATTGACCTGGTACGGACATTCCATGTTCGCCATTGAGGACGACGCTGGTACGCGCGTGGTGACGGACCCCTATGACTCAGGAATAGGCTACGTTTTTCCCGTTCTGGAAGCGTCGGTTGTACTGGTCAGCCACGAACATTATGACCACTCCAACATCCAGGCCTTAAAGGGCGCTCCCGAGGTTATTCAATCCGAAGGCTACAGCACCTCCCACGGCCTGGCGTTCGAAGGCCTGCCGTCAGCGCACGACACCAGGGAAGGTCAGGAGAGGGGCCCCAACGTCATATTCAGATGGAGCATGGGCGGTCTATCATTCGCGCACCTCGGTGACCTTGGTCACAAACTCGACAAGGGACTCCTGGAAAGGCTCACGGCCCTGGATGTTCTATTCATCCCGGTGGGAGGTTTCTATACCGTCGACGACGAAGATCGCCGCGGGTATCGTCAGCCAACTTGCACCACGTCTTGCGGTACCCATGCATTTCAAGACACCCGACGTAGCCATCCCCAACATCAAGGGGGCCGGCGCTTTCACCGCACGTTTCACTGGCGTCATCGAAACAGGCACGAACTCCGTCTATCTTGACCGCGCACTCTTTACCGGACAGCACGCGCGTCGTACTCATGGACTACGTGGGGTGATATCGGTGACACGCATCAGAGAGGTATTCGAATGAAGGCCGTGATCATGGCGGGAGGCCAGGGTACCCGCCTCAGGCCGCTGACTTCGAGCATTCCCAAGCCCATGCTTCCCGTGGTGAACAAGCCCATCATGGAGCATATCATCGAACTGTTGGCTGGGTACGGCTTCAAAGAGCTCTATGCCACGCTGCAATTCCTGCCCACCAACATAACCAATTATTTCGCGGACGGATCGGATTGGGGTGTCAACCTGGATTATGCCCTCGAGAAAACGCCTCTTGGTACGGCCGGCAGCGTCAAGAACTGCAGCGCCAACCTTGACGAGACTTTCATGGTCATAAGCGGCGATGCCCTCACCGACATCGACCTGAAGCTTGCCGTGGAATTCCACCGCGCCAATCAGGCCATGGTGACCCTGGTGCTTGTGCGCGTAGCCAACCCCCTGGAATTCGGCATCGTGGTCACAGACGATGACGGCCGCATTGAAAGATTCCTCGAAAAGCCCAACTGGGGCCAGGTGTTCTCCGACACTATCAACACCGGCATCTATGTACTGGAGCCATCCATCTTCGACTACATCCCCGAAGATCGTGCTTACGATTTCAGCCAGGACCTCTACCCCATACTGCTGGAGAAAGGGCTTCCCGCTCTACGGCTACGTAGCTGAAGGCTACTGGTGCGACGTGGGAAATTTCGCCCAGTACCTCAGAGCCCAGAAGGACGTCCTGGACGGCAAAGTCAACGTCGTACCGTCGGGATTCCAGGTCAGCAAAGGGGTATGGCTTGGCGAGGACTCAGAGATAGAGGAGGGCGCCAATATCCACGGTCCGGTGATGATCGGTGCCCACAGCAAGATAGAACGTGATGCCACCATCCGGGAGTACTCGGTCATAGGCAACAACGTAGTCGTCAAAGGCGGCTCTTTCATACACCGCTCCATTATCTTCGACAACGCTTATGTCGGAAACGGCAACCACCTTAGAGGCTGCGTGATAGGCAAGAACTGCGACCTCAAGAACAACGTCCGGGTGGAAGAGGGCGTTGTTATCGGAGACGACTGCCTGGTGGGGGAGAACGCCCTCATCAACCACGACGTCAAAATATATCCCTTCAAGACCATCGAGGCCGGGGCCACCGTCAACACCAGCATCATCTGGGAATCCAAAGGGATGCGCACTCTCTTCGGCAACGGCATCGTCTCCGGTATCACCAACGTGGACATCACTCCCGAGCATGCCCTGCGCATCGCCATGGCTTACGGCTCGCTGCTGCCAAGAAATTCGACCGTGGTCACCAGCCGCGACGCATCCCGCCAGGCCCGCACAATAAAGAGGGCCATCATCACCGGCTTGAACGCCACTGGGGTCAACGTATCGGACCTCGAGATATATCCCATACCGGTCAACCGGTTCATGATCAGAGCTCAGAGGACCGCCGGAGGCATCGACATCCGTACCTCCCCACACGAGCCGCAGTCCATCGACATACAGTTCATCGACGGTGACGGCATTGACCTCTCCGAAGGGCTTCAACGTAATATCGAAAAGGTATTCTCACAGGCGAATTTCCGTCGCGCTTTCTCCAGCGAAATAGGGGCCATACATTTCCCTCACCGCACCGTTGAAACCTACATCGGGTCGCTACTGGACAGGATCGACGCGGTAAGGATAAAGAGTGGCGGTTTCAAAATCGTCATCGACTGTGCCTACGGCGGAACCGGACCTCTCCTGCCCAGCATACTTGGGAGCCTGGGGTGTGACATCCTCAGCCTCAACACTTATGTCGACGAACATAAAGCATCCCTCGGATTCGAGAACCTTTCTCACAACATCGAGCAGGTACGCAACCTGGTGAAAAGCAGTGGCGCCCATCTCGGAGCGGTTATCGACAGTTCGGGTGAGAGAATATTCCTCATCGACGACCAGGGGCGGCACGTCGACTTGATATCGGCCCTTCTCCTTTTCGTCCACCTGATCTCCTATAAATACCAGAACACCGTGATCGCCGTACCGGTATCCATAACATCTGGCATCGAGGCGGAAGCATCAAAGTCCAGTAACCGGGTCATGCGCACCAAGGTCAGCCGCAACGCCCTGATGGACGCGGCCCTCAAGGGGGACCTGGCCTTCGCTGGCGCGGGCGGCGGCGGATACATCTTCCCGGACTTCCTCCCCGCCTACGACGGCATGATCAGCCTGGTGAAGTTGTTGGAACTGCTCACCTACACTGGCCAGTCCCTGAGCGAAAACCTGGAGAGCCTCCCGCCCTTCCATTACTTAAGCCGCGATTTTCCCACCTCCTGGGAGAACATAGGCTTGATCATGCGCAAGATGCGCGAGTGGAGCGGGGAGCGAAAGGTCGACCTTACGGACGGACTAAAGATCTTTCTGGACGATTCCAACTGGGTATTGATACTACCCGATGCCGAAGAGCCCGTGCTCCACGTGATCGCGGATGCCGACAGTGCCGGTGGGGCGGAAGCGCTGGTCGAAGAATACACCTCCCTGATCAGCGGGTTTATCGGGTGAAACGGGAGGAGGCAGGATGATGACATTCAAGCCCGAGAGCGCTCTTCTGGTCATCGACATGCTCAACGACTTCATCAAGGAAGGCGGGACCCTGGTGGTACCCGGGGCCGAGCTCATCATCCCCACTATTCGGGAAGGCCTGGATGAGGCAAGAAAAACAGGCGTCTACGTAATATTCGTGACCGATGCTCACCTTGAAGACGATTCCGAGTTCGAGGTCTGGCCAAGCCACGCCCTCAGCGGAGAGTGGGGCGGCGAGGTGATCGAAGAACTTGCGCCCATTCCCGGTGAATACGTTATCAGGAAGAGGAGGTATTCGGCCTTCTTCGGAACCGACCTGGACCTTCTCCTGCGAGAACGCGGCGTCAGGAACCTGTACCTCACGGGCGTGCTGACCAACATCTGCATCTATGCCACGGCATTAGATGCATCTATGCGCGGTTATCGTGTCAGCGTGTTCAGGGACGGGGTCGCTTCTCTGTCCGAAGAGACCGACAGGTTCATATTCTCACAGCTCACCGAAGTCCTGCAGGCCGAACTGATTTAGGTGGACCAGAAGGTGATGCAAGGACCCCGTGATTCCTGGCGTCTTCTCCCCGTGCTTCACGGCAATGGCTTCAGGCAGATGGCCGTCGACCACGCCCTGCTGTCCTCGGCATCCACGGATGAGTCACCACCCACATTGAGGTTCTATCGCTTTGATCCGCCCTCACTGACACTTGGACGGTTCCAGCCGTTGGAAAGCATTGACCTTAATGCGTGCTACCGCCTGGGCATAGACGTGGTCAGAAGGCCGACCGGCGGGAAGGCCATACTCCACAAGGACGACTTCACTTACTCGCTGGCGGTTCCACCCTCAGCCGGGCTGCCCGGTTCGGTGGAGGACTCCTACATGCTTATCTGCAGAGGCATCATCGCCGCCCTGGAAAGGCTGGGGATCGAAGCCGATCTCGTGCCCAGGAACCCCTACGAGCTCAAGGAAGTCCACTCCTGCTTCTCTTCTCCCGCGGCAGCCGACCTGTCGGTCGGTGGGAAGAAGCTCTGCGGAAGCGCCCAGACCCGCAGGGATGGCGCCCTGCTGCAGCACGGGACCATACTCCGCAAAGACAATGCAGAGCTGCTCTTCAATCTCTTCACCTATCCCGATGAGGTAAAGGAAGCCAGGCGCAAGGAGATGGCCCGCGCCTGCACCAACCTGGAGGAACTCGGGGCCGATGTTTCCTGGGACGAAATCTCCCAGGCCTTCGTCGGAGGCTTCGAGAAGGCATTCGGCATAACCATGACCGCGGAAAGCCTCACCCCGGCGGAAGAAGGCCTCTCCTTCAGGTCTCGAAGCGGAATACGCATCGGCCTCCTGGGCCTGTACGATATAAGCGTCAACGCCTTCATCTCATTTAACGGACCGGTTATAGTGTGTTAAAATATCAGCTAAAGACCGGTGAAAAAGGGAGGAGCTGCATGGAACCAAGAGATACGGATTCTTCAGAAGCCTTCATTGATTATGATGCCAAAACGGACAAGGAACTGAAGGAGATACTCGCCGAACTCCTGCAGGAGGAGCGGGATATCTCTTACCGGCGGCGCATGCTGCATGGAAAAATCGACATTCTGCGTGCCGAGATCGTGGCGCGCAAGAAACATAAGCTGCAAGAGGGAGAGTCTCTCTTTACGGAAGAGGACATCGACAAGCTCAGCGCCATCCTGGCCGGCAAGGTCGACGAGCTAAATAACGACTAAAGGAAGAGCTCCTATTCCTAAAGTTTAACTTAATGCTTTATCTTGCATTTCTTACTGATATAATATATTCAGCCATTCCAGTCTGAATATCGGGGGCATGATATGAAATGTATTAATTGCGGTGCTGAGTTGATTGACGGCAGCAAGTTCTGCAACGAATGCGGCACCTCGCAGGAACAATCCGATGCGGCCCCTGAGTCAACCACCGGTTTACCTGTAATTGAGGTTGAGGGAGGGGAAGAGATCGAGATAACCTATCCCCCCGAGACCATTGGAAGCGGAGATGTCGTCCTGATGATAAAGAAAGGCCCCGAAGCGGGAGCCAGATTCAAGATCGACAAACCGGTCACCGCGGCGGGAAGACACCCGGAGAGCGACATCTTTCTGGACGACATAACCGTCTCCAGACGTCATGCGGAGATACGCAAAGTCGAAGAGGATTTCCAGATAATGGACATCGGTTCGCTCAACGGGACCTACGTCAACAAGGAGAGGATCGACCAGGCAGTCCTACATAATGGTGATGAAGTGCAGATCGGCAAGTTTCGCATGCTCTTCTTCCAAGGCGGGACCCGGAGGTAGCAATGGAGAACAGAAAAGAGCTGGTGAGCATTGGAGAACTGCTGAAGTCTCTCAACGACGAGTTTCCCGATCTTACCATCAGCAAAATACGCTTCCTTGAATCCGAGGGTCTCCTCGAACCCGAGCGGACTCCCAGTGGATACCGAAAGTACAATAAGACCGACGAGCAGAGGCTCCGGTTCATACTCCGCCTCCAGAAGGAACGATACCTCCCCCTCAAGGTGATCAAGGAAAAACTGAAGGACATCGAGAGCGGCAAGATCAAGGCCTCGGACCTTTCCTCGGGCTTTTCCGACGAAGCGCCCTTGTTGGATGATGACGAGATTCCCGACGAATCCATGGTGCTCAAGAGCAAGCTGGAGGAGGTCCTGAACATCAACCCGGGCTTCGCGACCGAACTCGAGGAATACAGGCTAATATGCTCCCACCAGGGGGAAGACGGCGAATACTATGAAAAAGAAGACGTCAAGATCATACGTCTGGCCAATGATTTCCTCCGTTACGGCATCGAGCCCCGGCACCTCAAGATGTATAAAAACCTGGCCGACCGGGAAGAGGAGTTCCTGGGGGGCATCTTCTTTCCGCTCCTGCGCCAGAAAGACCCTGAGGCCAAGCGGACAGCCGTCGAAAACCTCATTCAGCTCACCAGCCTCAGCCGCGAGTTGAAGGATCTCCTGCTCAAGAACCGGGTCAAACCTTACCTGAAGCAACTCGACTACAAACCGCTGTTCTAGGCCGGCTGCCATTTCCTCTCCGGTTCGGACCGTTAAGGAAGCACGGCAACCGGCAGCGGCCGGGATGTGAGCGCGATGATCTACTTTTCAAAATATATCGGCAGGGAAGTCATCGACCGGGACGGCAAGGTCCTGGGCAAAGTGCACGACATCGGCGTTGACATCCGCAGGAAGCTGCCACCAAGCCGTTCCCTGACCATAATAAGGACCAAGAGGGGAAAGCGCACCCTTCTCACCATACCCTGGAAAGATGTCTCCAGTATCTCCGACAGCAAACACATCGAGCTCTCGATCACCGGTGACGAACTCGAGGAGGTGACGGAGAGCTCGGCTGACCTTCAGCTCAGCAAGCATCTTCTCGATCGTCAGATAGTGGACCTCAACGGCCGCAAAGTGGTGCGTGTCAACGACCTGATCCTCACAGAGTTCGATTCGGGCCTGGTGTTGACGGGTGTCGACATAAGCGGGGCCGCGATCCTCCGCCGGCTTGGCCTGGGCAAGCCCATGGAGCGTTTTCTGGACATGGCCGGATTCGACATGAGGGACAAGACCATCGCCTGGGACTACGTAGCCCCCATCGAGATCCAGCCCGAAGGCATCAAGCTTCGCATAGCCCGAAACCAGCTGAGATCTCTCCATCCGTCCGACATCGCCGATATCCTCGAACAACTCGATCCCGATTCCCGCGGAAAGGCCATCGATATCATGGACACCCTTATGGCGGCGGAGTCCATCTCCGAGGTCGAAGCCTATCAGCAGGCCGACATAATGAGCGAGATGAGTGAGGTGCGCGCATCCGACATCCTTGAAGCCATGCCCCCGGATGAGGCCACCGATGTTCTGGGGCTGTTGCCGCGGGACAAAGCCGAGCGCCTGCTTAATATCATGGGGGTACAGGAAGCCTCGGTGATCCGGGAACTTCTGGGATACGAAGAGCACTCGGCGGGTGGAAGGATGACCCCGGAATATATCGCGGTCACCAGCGACTTCGACGCGCAGCGCTGCATAGAGTTCCTGCGGGAAAGCGGGCCTTCCGCCGAGACGGTGTATTATCTCTACGTATTGGACAACGAGGAACGTCTGAAAGGGGTCGCTTCACTCCGCGACCTGTTGATGCAGGACCACGACACTCCGGTTGAGCAGTTCATGGAGATGGACGTCATATCCGTGAACGTCGTCGACGACCAGGAAGTGGTCGCCGACCTTATGAACAAGTACGATTTCCTGGCCCTGCCGGTGGTTGACGACGGCAACCACCTCAAGGGGATCATCACCGTAGACGACATGATCGACGTGCTGCGTGAGGAATCCCGTGAAGACATCTCACAAATTACCGGCCTGGCAGAGGCGGAAGCCGGGGCGGCCGGTACGATTCGCAGCCGTGCCCCGGTAATACTGCTCACGCTGGTAGGAGGGATCACTTCGGCACTGGCGCTCTACTCGTTCCGTGGATCTTTCCAGAGCATAACGCCGGTGATATTCTTCCTCCCCGTCCTGCTCCGGGGCATCTACGATATCGGCGTGCTCAGCCAGACCATCATCCTGGACGCGGTCGGAGGCAAGGAGATCGGCCTGCGCGAAGCCATCCTGCTCACCCTCAAGGAACTTCGCACGACCTTTTTCCTCGGAGCCATACTGGCCTTCGCTAGCTTCCTGGCCGCCCTGTGGTGGGGAGACACCCTTTCGCTTGGGCTCCTGGTCTCCCTCTCCATCCTGGTGTCGTTCGCCTTGTCGGCCACTGCCACCTCTCTTCTGGTCCTTTGGCTCAGCCGTGTCCGCACCCGGCCCATGCTGTACTTTCAGACCAGGCTGATCGGTTTCGTTGTCACTTTCCTCTGCCTCCTCATTTATCTCGGGTTGGCAGACCTCTTACCCCCGTCCTGATCTCTCGCATGTTAACGGCCCTAGCGCTTTTCGGCTCTTATAATCTAAGATAGTGAATCATGGAAGAGTGGATAAGTCCGGTTCCCCCGGGTAGGGAGGCCGAAAGAAAAAGAGCAGTCGAAGAGCGGATCAAAACGCTGAAACGACAGAAACGAGCAAGGGGCAGAGCCAGCAGGAGCACTCCGGCCTGGGTCGTCATGAAAGTCGTGCTCTTCCTGCTTGTCCTCCTCTTCGCATTTTCCATGGTGCTATCCCTGTGGAGCGTAGCGACTTTTTCGGGAGATACCACCTTATACGAAGAGCAGTTCACCGCCGCGAACGCAGCGGACCTCCAGTCTTATGCCGGCAAGTCGACGGCAACGATACAGGAACCGCAAATCGCGGCGACGTCCGCAATTCTACTTAACGGCAGCTCCAACCAGGTACTTTACGAAAAGAACGCCGACACACAGCTGGCCAACGCCTCGACCACCAAGGTGCTGACGGGAATAATCGTGCTTGACCGGTGTAACCTGCAGGACAAGGTGATCATAAGCAATCGGGCCGCTTCAACCCCGGAAGCTTCGATCTGGCTGAAGGAAGGAGAAACTCTTACGGTGGAGCAGTTGCTCTATGCCTTGCTCATCCAATCGGCCAACGATGCCGCCGTAGCCCTCGCCGAACACGCGGCCGGCTCGGTGGAGAGTTTCGCGGAGGTGATGAACCAGACGGCAAGCGGACTCGGAACGACCAACTCTAATTTCGTCACTCCCAATGGCCTGGACGACCCCAACCACTACACCTCCGCCCGGGACCTGGCCCTGATAACATCCTACGCCATGCGCAACCCCGAGTTCCGCAAGATAATCAAGACGGAGAGCTACGAGATACCCTGGCCGGACAACCCCTGGTCCAGGGTGTGTGAGAACCACAATAAGCTCTTTGATATCTACCCCTACGCTACCGGCGTCAAAACCGGTTATACCAACAAAGCAGGGAAATGCCTGATAGGTTCGGCCGAGAAAGACGGCCGCGAGCTGATCTCGGTGATACTGAACGGGGGAGACAACTACTTCCAGGACACCGCCACCCTCATGGAATACGGCTTCGACGAATACGTTGAGGTCGTCTACGCCCGGGCTGGAGAAGAACTTTTCCAGGTCGAGGTGGGAAACATGCCGGAGTCCAGCACCGCGGCGGCGCCCCTCAACGACCTGACCGCACTGGTCAGGATCGACCATGTGGACGAGTCGCTCAACGGCACCCTGCATTACCGTAAATGGCTCGATTATCCCGTCGAGGAAGGGCAAGAGATTGGCTCGCTGGTAGTATCCATCAACGGGGAAGAGGCAGAATCCCCCCTCGTTGCCACGCGTGCCGCCGAAAACCCCGGCTTCTTCTCACGAGCCTGGGCTTTTTTCCAGTCAGTGCTGACGGTGGGGTAGGGGAATGGATACCGGGTCCTCGTCAGAGCTGCTGATCTCCCGTGAACAGCTCATGGAAAAAACGCGAGAATTGGGGGCCGAGATAGGCAGTTATTATGCCGCGGCGGGAACCAGCGAGATCTCCGCAATCACCATACTTAAAGGAAGTTTCATCTTCATGGCAGATCTCATCCGGTGTATCGAAGTACCACTGACCGTGGACTTCATGGCCATATCAAGTTATTCGCAGGACCGGGACGACGTGGGCATCGCCCGCCTTACCAAGGACCTCTCACTGAGCATCCGTGACCGTCACGTGTTGATGGTGGAAGACGTCATCGACACCGGCCTGACCCTCGCCTACATCATCAAGATACTTCGCGAACGCAGCCCGCGCTCCATCGAAGTCTGCACCCTGCTGGACAGAAGTCGCAACCGCATCGCCGACCTGCCCATCCGTTTTCGCGGTTTCGAGGTTGAGAACCAGTTCGTGGTAGGGTACGGTCTCGATTACGACCAACGGTATCGAAACCTGCCAGACATCCGCGTCCTCGGAGAGGAATCCCTGCGAAAGAAGCCCGGCATGGATTGAATTTTAAAAGGGTCCGCTATTAAATATAATGAAGTAGGGATAAGGGCGCCGATATAGAATAATAGAATGTAAACCTAAATTATTGAAAGAGGTATGACTTGGACAAGGACATGGTTGAGCTGACGTTGATAGGAGTCAGGGTGGAATTGCCCGCCAACCAGCCTATCGTCCTGCTCAAGGAGCGCAAGGGCGACCGTTTCCTGCCCATATGGATCGGGGCGTTCGAGGCCACGGCCATCGCCTTTGCTCTTCAGGGTATCGAGACGGCCCGCCCCATGACCCACGACCTGATGAAGAACATCCTGGAAGACCTGTCGGTATCCATGAAAAAGGTCGTTATTTCCGACCTGAAAGAAGGCACTTTCTTCGCTGATGTCACCTTCGAGCAGGGAGAAAAGGCCTACCAGATCAGCGCGCGGCCCAGCGACGCCATAGCACTGGCTGTCCGGATGGGGGTATCGATCTTCGCCTCCGAAGCAGTGCTCTCGGAGGCCAGTGTCTTCATCCAGACCGATGACGAAGACGAGATCGAGCGTTTCCGGGACTTCCTCAATAGCGTCAAGCCTGAGGACTTTGGAGCCTGACCGTTGCAGCAATCCCTGCGTAAGCTGAAAAACGCCCTCATACTTCTTACGGTTATCATGGTCATCGGGACCGCGGGCTACATGATCATCGAAGGCGAGTCGTTACTCGACGCTTTATACATGACCATAATCACCCTGACCACCATCGGCTACGGCGAGACTTTCACGCTCCACACCGACGGGAGGATCTTCACCCTCTTCCTGGTGCTGGCCGGAGTGGGCACCGTCGCCTACGCGCTGGCGAGCATGGTGGAATTCATGGTGGAGGGGCGCATCACCGGAATGATGGGGAGGAGAAAAATGCGTAAAGAGATAGACAACCTGCTGGGCCACTACATACTATGCGGCTACGGGCGGGTGGGCCAGTACATAGCCATGGACCTGGCCGGCGCCGGGGCCAAGTTCATCGTCATCGAAATGGACCCTGAGATCGCCGACGAGGCCCTGGAGATGGGCTTCACCGTCATCAAGAGCGACGCCACCGAAGACGAGACCCTCAAATCGGCCGGCATCGAACGGGCCAAAGGACTGGTCACGGCGTTGTCGAAAGACGCCGAGAACCTTTACGTCACCTTAACGGCGCGCGAATTGTGCCCCCATCTCTTCATAGTCTCCCGTTGCAACAACGAAGAATCCGAGCCCAAACTGCGCCGCGCCGGAGCGGACCGGGTGATATCGCCCCACAGCATCGGGGGGCGCCGTATGGCGGCCATGCTGCTCAAGCCCCTGGTATGGGACTACCTTGACCTGGTCACCAAGGGCGACAACATCGAGTTCAACATAGAAAACCTGGAGTGGCGGCTGGACGACGTCGAAGTATACCCACAGTCTTTCCTCGACGGCAAGACCATCGAAGAGGCCAAGGTCTACTCGGTCTCCGGCGCTCTCATACTTGCGGTAAAAAAGAAGGGCGCCGGATTCAACACCAAGCCCCCGAAAGACCTCAAGCTGAACGTGGGGGATTCCCTGATAGCCATCGGAACCGTGGGTCAGCTGGCCAAGCTGGAGGAGATGTCCAAGAAGAAAAGGACCGCGTCTGAACCGGCATGAGAGAAAAAAATGGAAGAGCCTACTCGTCGGAAATGGGATGAAGAGAGATTCGCGCACCGAAGCGAACAGGAGTTCGCCAGGATACTGGATTTTTACCAGATAGACTGGTTGTACGAGCCGCGCTCATTCGACATCGCATGGGACAAGGAAGGCAATCCCGTTCAGAAGTTCACCCCTGATTTTTACCTGCCGGAACTGGACCTCTACATCGAGATTACCACCATGAACCAGAAACTGGTGACCAAGAAAAACAGGAAAGTGAGATTGCTGAAAGAGCTTTACCCTGATGTAAAGTGCAAGATCTTCTACCAGAAGGACTACCGGAACCTGCTCATGAAGTACGGCATCGACCCTGACGCCGAGGAGGAGCTGAATCATTGACGCCCGGGCCCTCCGACCTTATCCTAGTAGGATAGCCTGGACGAATAGAGCCCACGGAAAGGAGGTAGTAGAGATGATTACCAAGGATATGACCATTCAGGAAGTGGTGCAGAACAACCCGGAGACCATCAAGGTATTCCTGGAGCACGGCCTTCACTGCATCGGCTGTTCCGTAGCCCGATACGAGAACATCGAGCAGGGCGCACTTGCCCACGGAATAGACGTAGACGGACTTCTAACCGCTCTCAACGACGCCGAAAAGACAAGCTAAGAGCAGCATATAGATCACTCAGCATCGTTTTAGAACCCGCCCGGATGTCAGGGCGGGTTTCTTATTTAATGTCCACTACACGGTAAGACACAATCATTTTGATTTCCAAAGAATAAACCATCCATGTAAACTTAAGGAAATAATCCAACTCTCCGCCCTGGGATTGCAGCCTCCCCGGAGAGGGAGAGTCAGTTGCCGCTTAGTGCGTGGAAAAACCCTGCATAATGGTGATTTTCGAGCTTGGCGGAAATCTCATCCTGAACTTTAATTATGATTCTCGATTTTCCATGCAGGCATTAAGTTTATACCAGTGGTTTAAGAACATCCTTTAGTTCAAATCAAGACTTTGTTGATTTTCATCAAAAACTGACCAAAATCATACAGGACAGGCTTGACACTCCAACATATTGTGTTAAGATTAACTCATAAGGCACAACATGTTGGGTTTAAAGATTTCGGCTCAGATGAAGGGAATGCGGTGAGAATCACATGAAATGTCCTTTCTGCGCTTATCAGGACAGCAAGGTGATTGACTCCAGGTCCACTGAGGGCGGCAACGTGATCCGCAGGAGGAGGGAATGCCTGGAGTGTGGGAGCCGCTTCACCACCTTCGAAAGATACGAACAGATACCTTCCGTGGTGATCAAGCGCAGCGGCGAGAGAGTTCCTTTCAAGAGAGAAAAGATCCTCGTGGGTCTGAACAAGGCCTTCGAGAAGCGGGGAGTCAGCAAACAGAAGATCGAAGAGATACTTGAAAGCATAGAGTCTGAATTGCGAGCCGAGGGCGACAGGGAAATAAAGTCGTCGCTCATCGGTATGATAATACTGAAAAAACTCAAAGAGACCGATGAAGTGGCTTACCTGCGCTTCGCCTCGGTCTACAAGGATTTTCAGGACGTGGCCCAGTTCCAGAAGGAATTGGGTGAACTGATGAAGAAAGCGGACAAGGAACATCCGAGGAGGTAGATGATGCAGGCAACCAGCCAGATCAAGGTGGTCAAGAGGCTCGAAAAGGCGGATGATGCGACGGACATCGCCCTTCTCGTCAGCACGTATTCCAAAGAGGAGATAAACCTCTGGGAACAGGAGAAAATAATCGACTCACTGGTTCTCGAGACGGGCATGGACCGTTCTCTGGCCACGGACATCGCCAGCGCGGTCGAGCAGACCATAATCTCCAGCCAGATGAACACCGTTACCACTTCCATCATTCGCGAACTGGTCGACCTGGAACTCCTTAAAAACGGCCTCAACACCATGCACAAGAAGCACTCCCAGCTCGGCCTGCCTATGTACGACGTCGAGCAGATCATCCTCAACGCCAACAAGGAGAACAGCAACACCACCCATAACCCTGAGTCCATCAACCTGACGCTGGCCGAGGCCATACTCAAAGACTACGCCATGCGCAAGGTCTTTTCCGAGGACGTAGCCCAGGCCCATATGGTTGGGGATATCCACCTCCACGATCTCGGGTTCATCATCCGCCCCTACTGCGGGGGGCACAGTCTCGAGTATATAAAGAAGTACGGCCTTTCTCTTCCCAACATCACCTCGACCTCAAGGCCGGCCAAGCATCCCGAGGTGCTCATCGGTCACATGGTCAAGATGGCCTCTACCCTCCAATCCTATTATGCCGGCGCCATCGGCTGGGAGGCAGTGAACATGTTTTTCGCCCCCTTCCTGGTGGGGTTGGACTACGATCGCATCAAGCAACTGGCCCAGATGCTCATCTACGAGTTCAACCAGCTGGCCGGGGCCCGTGGGTCACAGGTCGTGTTCACCGACTTTAATCTCTATTGGAACGTGCCGCGCCATTTCCGCGAGACCCCGGCCATCGGCCCGGGCGGCAGATATACCGGCAAGAAGTATAAGGATTACGAGAAGGAGATGCAGGACTTCATCACCGCTCTGTTCGAGGTATATCTTGAAGGTGACGCCATGGGTAAGACCTTTGTCTTCCCCAAACCCCTGCTCCACATCAACGAGGACTTCTTCCAGACCAATGGCCACGAGGAATTCCTCGAGCTGGCCTGCCGGGTCGCCGCGCATCAGGGGATAACCTATTTCGTCTTTGACCGGGGCGACGAGATTACCGTCTCGCAGTGCTGCCGCCTCAAACTCAAGCTCAAAGACGAGGACCTCAAGGAGACCCAGACCCCCGAGAGGATGCGATTCTCCGCCCTGCAGAACATCACCATCAACTTGCCACGCATCGCCTACAAGGCCAACGGCTCCGACGAGCTTCTCTTCAATGAGCTGGAGAAGGCGCTCCAACTGGTGGCCAAAGCCCACCTGGAGAAGAAGGCGTTCATAACAAGCCTGCTGGACCTGGGTGTGAACGGGCCTCTATCCATGCTCTGCGCCGCCAAGGACGGGGGCGACTACCTGCGCATGGATCGCCTGACCTACCTGGCCGGCGTGCTCGGCCTCAACGAGTTGGTCCAGTACCATTATGGCCAGCAGCTGCACGAGTCGGAAGACGCCTTGAAGTTCGGCCTGAAGGTGATCGCGCACATGAACCTTACCTGCCGACGCCTCTCCGAACAGCACGGCATCCAGATCGTTCTGGAAGAGTCGCCGGCCGAATCGAGCGGCTACCGCCTGGCCAAACTGGACACCAAGTATTTCCCGGAGCAGACGGCCAGCGTCCTCAAGGGCAGCGTCGACAACAATGAGTTCTATTACACCAACAGCGTCCACCTCAACGTGGAGGAGAGCATCGATTACATCGAGCGCGTCCAAAAACAGAGCCTCTTCCACCCGTTGATCGACGCCGGAGCCATCGTCCACGTCTGGCTGGGAGAGCACGAGCCTGATTCGAAGTCCATCCAGAACTTCGTCATCAAGACCTTCCGCAACACCCGCTCTTCCCAGATCGCCTTCAGCCCGGAGTTCACCGTCTGTAACGGCTGCCGCCGCACATCGCGTGGCCTGCATGAGCGTTGCCCGCTCTGCGATTCGGAAGACGTATACGGCATTACCCGCATCGTCGGGTACTTCTCCAAGATAACCACCTGGAACAAGGGAAAAATGGGAGAACTTAAGGACCGGGGCCGTACCGCCCTGATCGAGGCAAGGAAGACCGACGGGGAAGAAGGATCTGAAGGGGGGCTGAAACTTGTTTCTTAAATTGTTCGTAAAGAAAGACTGCCCGAAGTGCCCGGCTGCCAAGGAAGCAGTCAAGGGCCTGCAGGACAAGGTCCAGGTGTTTGACATCGACCAGGTAGAAGGCCTGGCGGAAGCGGCATTCTACAGCGTGCAGTGCACGCCCTCCATACTGATGGTTGACGACGACGGCCGCGAGCTGCAGGGGTGGCGTTGCGAGGTCCCCAATCCCCGCGACCTTACCTCTGCCTTTAACTAGAAAGCGAGCCGAGATGCCAGGCCTTTCCATCAAGGGGTTCCTGCCCACCAGCCTTCTCGACTGGCCGGGGAGGATATGTTCCGTGCTGTTTCTGCAGGGGTGCAATTTCCGCTGCCCTTACTGCCACAACCCGTCCCTGGTGGGGGAGGCGGAGGGAGAGTCGGGGCTCGATTGGAAAGACGTGGCCAGCTACCTCGAATCGAAAAAGGGGTGGGTCGACGGCGTGGTTATCACCGGTGGCGAACCAACCATCCAGTCCTGGCTGCCTTCCCTCATAACTGAAACCGTCAGCATGGGCTTCCCGGTCAAACTCGACACCAACGGCTCCCGCCCAGACGTCCTCAAGAAACTGGTGGGGGAGGGGGGAGTAGAGTTCTTCTCCATGGACGTCAAGACCTCACTGGGAAAATACCCGCTGGTGACACGGACCCGCGTTTCGGTCGAGTCCATCCTGCGCAGCATCGATATCATCAAGGGGAGCAACATCGGACACGAATTCCGCTGCACGGTGGTCCCCGGCCTGGTCGACTTCACCGACCTGCGGCAGATTGCCCAGCGCCTGATCGGGGCCGACCTCTTCACGTTGCAGCAGTTCCGGCCGGAGGATACTCTTGAGCCGGCCCTGACCGGCTTGAAACCTTATCCTGACGACATCCTGCACGGCTGGGCCGACCGACTTTCGGCCATCGTCCCGGTCAAGGTCAAGGGCACGCGTACCGCCGTAGACCTTGACCAGAAGGTGGCGTCTTGAACGTTCCCGAGAACCCCTTTGACGAACCATCCCGCTACTTGCAGGGACACGACCCGGGTGATGTAGCCGAAAAAGCCGGTGTGGACTTTTCGGAGGAAAAATTCCACGTACCCTTTCTTCGCTGGAAAATCGATATATCCCACCCGGGACTCGAGTTCGATATGCCCGGATTCCTCAATACCTTCACCGTAAAACTCCTCAGCCTCTTCTACCTGAGACGCGCCGACGGAGTTCCCCTCTCCAATCACTGGGTCCCTTACCGGGAACTCCCGGACGGGTTGTTCTACTCCAAGAGCTTCGCCGATACGGTTGAGGATCGCCTGAAGTCCAGGTTCGCCGACGACCTTGACGGTCTTCGCCGGGCGGGGGAGAAGCTGGGCTGCACCTTCGTGGACCAGGGTGACACCGGCTTGAAGTTCACCACATTCCCCCGGATAAACCTTCTGATGATCGTCTGGTCAGCCGACGAAGAATTCCCTTCCAGCTCCAATATCCTCTTTGATGCGTCAGCCCACCACTACCTCAACGTTTTCGAGCTGAAGATGCTCGCCTCCGAGGTCGTCACACGGCTCATCGCCATTGCCAACGGCAAACTAACGGTGTAAAGTTAGTTAATAGTTTATTAGTTAACTATTAACTAACTTTACATGGAGGTTCAGATCAAATGGGCGCGATCGACATTCTGGTCCTGGGGCTGCTGTCGGAGAAGCCCCGCCACGGCTACGAGATCAACCGCGAGATCGAATGCCGCGGCTACCGCCAATGGATAAAAGTGAGCACTGTGGCCATCTATAAGGCACTGAGCAGGCTGGAGAAGAGTGGTTGGTTGGTATCCCTTGACAGAAAAGGGCGGGAAAAGCCCCGAACGAATCGTCTACAGCCTCTCTGAAAGCGGCAGGGAGAGGCTCTCAGACCTGCTATATGACCAGCTGTCCAGCCAAGAGCCCATCCGCAACGATTATTTGCTCTCATTCGAGTTCCTGGACGCCCTTGACCATAATGAGCTGTCACTGGCACTGGAAAGGCGCTTAGAGGCCGTCCGGAGGCTTCTGGCAGGCCGCCAGGTGAGGTTGGAGATGCTCACTGGCCTGGAGAAAGATATCATCGTAGGTGTCTGCCGCCACGAAGTGGAAGTCTATCAACTGGAGCTTACCTGGCTGGAAGACATGCTTACGCTGGCTCGGGGGGATTCAGCCAGCCACTGATATCTCCAGATAATCTATTACGGAATCTTCACAATACAGTCAGGCATTCACTAATAGCGCCGATAATATATCTTATGTTGAGTTGCCTGAGCAATCCAACCAAATAGATATAAATCATACTTTTGGACAATTACATCCCCCACGTTCTTTTAATAGTATTAATCGCAGAGATCTGAATTGTTGGAAACCTGTTCCAACGCCCCACCCGGAAAGCAGCGGTCCCGCCAGGGAAGCTGCTTTCAACTTTTATGGGGCTTTTTCGGAATCGGAGTTTTTCAGGCGGGATATCCCGCCAGGATACTGTCGTTCTCCTCCAGGAAAGAGCGGAATTCCGAATAGGTGTCGGTAAAAACTCCGTCCACCCCCATCTCCAGCATGCGCTCGAGATGAGCCAGACCGTTTACCGTCCATGGGACCACCTTTAGCCCCCGTTCATGCGCCATGGTGATGAAATGCTCTTCGGCCAGGGCGTAGAAGGGATGTACGGCCTGCACCTCGACTTCGTCGAGAAAGCGTGCCACATTATCCCGGTGGAAGTGGTCATTGAAAGTCAGGAGGCCGAGTTGGATATCCTGGTCCAGTTTGCGCAGGCTCCTGATAAGTTCCTCGTTGAAGGAAGAGAGCAGGAGCCGGCAGCGGTCACGGCCTTCCAGCGACTTTGAGCAGCACCTCGGGATCAGCCAGCTTGATCTCCAGGTTGAAGCGGCAATGTCCGTCGGCTGCGTCGAGGAACTCGTCCAGGGTGGGTATTTCAGGGTGATGTTCTCTTATCCAGGCGAAGTCGGCTTTCTCGATGGTATGGAGGTTGAGGCGGTTTTCGTGGGAGATGACCAGAATCCCGTCCCTGGTCTGGTGGATATCCGTCTCTACATTGACCACTCCGGCTTTCAGCGCGCCTTCCAGCGCCTCCAGCGTGTTCTCCGGACCGAACTCTCCCCCTCCCCGGTGGGAGATGAGGAAGAACTTCGCCGTTTTCCGTCTCCCCTGCTCGCATCTGAGGCCCGTCCGTCATTCGTCTCCGTCGGTCTTATCGTAGAGGTAACACTCCTCGTCCGTCTCCTCCTTCAGTCCCCTGCTCATGAGCATCCGCAGGGCTTCGGCGGGAGCCATGCCTTCATGCAAGGTCCTATATACCATTTCGGCAATCGGCACCTCCACCTGTAAGCTTCCCGGCGATCTTGATGACGATGTCCGTGGCGTACACGCCCTCCACTACCATGCGCATGTTTTCCGTTGCCTGGGCCAGGGTCATGCCCTCCCCTATCTTCTCGCCCAGGCCGCGGTTGCGTGAATGGCGGCTGTAACAGGTCACCATGATGTCCCCGATACCCGAGAGGCCCGAGAAAGTCGAGGCGCGCGCGCCCATGGCCACACCGAATCGAACGATCTCGCTCAGAGCCCCGCGTCACCAGGCTGGCCTTGGAATTGTCCCCCAGGCCCATCCCGTCGACCACCCCGGCCGCTATGGCCAGGACGTTTTTGCACGCAGCGCCCACTTCGACCCCGCATACGTCACAGTTGGTGTAGGCGCGGAAATAGGGCGTGCTCACGACGGATTGCAGCTTTCCGGCCAGCTCGCGGTCGACGGATGCGATCACCGCGGCGCTCGGTATCATGCGAATAACCTCCTCGGCATGGTTGGGGCCGGAGAGGACGGCCATCTTCTCGACCGGGTGGCCGGCGTTGCGGGCGATGATCACCGAGAGCCTCTCGAGCGTCTCCGGGTCGAAGCCCTTGGCCAGATTGAGCACCGCCGTGTCCGCGCCGATGATGCCTTTGAGCGACTTGGCGGTCTCTCCCGCCCAGTTGCTGGGAACGGCCGTAACCAGCAGCTCCTTGCCCCCGGCCACTTTCTCCAGGTCTCCGTGAAGCGGTCAGTCCGGCCGGCAGCTCCTCATCCGAGAGGAAAAGAGGGTTGCGGTGCTCGACGTTGATGCCCTCGACCACCTCCGTTTCCCTCGCCCACAACTCCACTTCCAGGCCCTGCCTGGCCAGCAGGGCGGCGAAGGCGGTTCCCCATGAACCGGCCCCGATCACTCCAGCTTTCATCACTTCTTACCTTTCCTTCGCGCGGATATCTTCGGTTCCTCCCCCTTCAGAAGGCGCTTGATGTTCTCCCGGTGCCGCCAGAAAGCGAAAGCCGAAGCCAATAGGGCGAAGGCCAGCATGGACCAGTTGTCCGCCAGGTCGCCCCAGTAATAGATGAGAGTCGCTACCGGGAAAGCCGTCGCCCCGGCGAGCGAGCCCACCGACATCCTGCGAGTGGTGAATACCAGCAGGAAGAAAGCAGCCGCCACCGCCACTATAACCACCCACGGGTAGGCGGCCACGATAACGCCGGCACTGGTGGCGATGCCCTTGCCGCCGGCGAACTTCAACCAGACGCACCAGTTGTGTCCCACGATGGCCAGAAGACCGGACAGCATCACCCAGGGCTGGGACAGGCCCAGGGCCCTGGCCACCAGGATAGCCACTATCCCCTTGGACATGTCCAGGATGAGCACGCCTATGAAGGGCTCCACCCCGAAATTGCGCATAATGTTGGTAGCGCCGATGTTGCCGCTCCCCAATTTTCGCAGGTCCGCGTGGTAAATGAGGCGTGACACTATCAGGCCAGTAGGTATGGACCCCACCAGGTAGGCGCCTAACAACCAGAGATACTCCATAAGTTCCTTTCATCATCCGGGATAACACCGGCAGCCGTATTGTGTTTCAGGTGGATGACGCCGGATTGCCATATTATAGCAGTCCCCAGGTTGTATCGCAGTAAACAACCGGGGCCCGGGCTCAGGCGCGCTTCTTTTTTCCCTTGAGGACGACCCTTACCGGGGTGCCGGTGAAGTCGAACATCTCCCTGATGCGGCGCTCCAGAAAGCGGGTGAAATCCGACCGGACCAGGTCCCTGTCGTTGACGAAGAAGATGAACTCGGGGGGAGCCGTGCGTGCCTGAGTTATGTAATAGATCTGCAAGTGCTTACCCTTCTTGGAGGGTGGCGGGGTGTTAAGAAGTATCTCTTCTTTAAGCTGATTGAGGTGGGAGGTCTGGATGCGCTTGTTCCAGTTCTCGTAGGCCCTTCTCACTTCGGGCATGATCTTTTTGAGGCCCGCACCGGTCAGGGCACAGGTGCGCAGGATGGGTGAATAAGCCAGGAAATGGAGATCCTCCTGGGCGTCTTCGACGAATTCGCGCGAGCGCTCGTCCTCTTTGGCCAGGTCCCACTTGTTCAGTATTATGACCGAAGCCAGGCCGTCGTCGCGGATGCGGGCGGCTATCTTCTGGTCCTGGTCGGTCACGCCCTCGTTAGCATCTATGACCAGCAGGGCGACGTCGGCACGGTCCAGGGTCTGCCAGAGGCGGACGATGGAGAAATATTCAACGTCATTGTCGATGCGTGACTGTCTCCTCCACCCTGCCGTGTCCACGAACACCACGGGCTCGCCGTCCATCTCAACCGTGGTGTCGACACTGTCCCGGGTAGTCCCGGGCTTCTCGTAGATGAGGGAGCGATCCTGTCCGATGAGCTTATTGAACAGCGAGCTCTTGCCCACGTTGGGCCTCCCCACTATGGCGATGGTCAGGGGCCTCTCCCCCTCTGCTTCTTCGTCTTCTTCCGCGGTCCGCTCCGGAAGGGCTGCCACGATTTCATCCAGGAGTTCGCCCACGCCCAGCCCGTGCAGGGCGGAGATGGGGACGATCACCGGCAGGCCGGTTGAGTGGAAATCGGCCATAAGAGCGTCCTCGCGGCGGGTGTTGTCGACTTTGTTGACCACCAGGATTATCTTCTTGTTCCTCTGGCGCAGTATCTCCACCACTTCCTGGTCGGCCGGGGTGAGGCCGTCATTGGCGTCTACCAGCAACAGAACCAGATCGGACTCTTCCGCGGCGAACATGGCCTGCTTGCCCATCTTGTCTGACAGGGCGTCTCGGGTGCCGGGGTCGAGGCCGCCGGTGTCCACCAGGCTGAAGCGTCTTCCCCGCCAATCCGTGCGGTAGTAATTGCGGTCGCGGGTCACTCCCGGCTCGCTCTGCACAATAGCTTCGCGGCTCTTTATGAGGCGGTTGATCAACGTGGACTTGCCCACGTTAGGGCGCCCTACTATGGATACCAGCGGCAACATCTTCAATCCCTCTCTTCCTCAAGGCCCAGGGCTTCCACCAGCGCGGCTCCGTCGGTTTCCACCAGCCGTACTTCCGCTCGCGACGCCTCACGTACCCGGTCAATATTTACACTATCTAAAAACTCATCTCCGCGCAACATCACTTCGGGAATAAGCACCCTGAAGTTCACTGGGAAACAGGAGACTTCACGCAGGACATCCTCCCCAGCCAGCAGGCCGGTAACCGTAACCCCCGGGCCGAACAAGCGGTTCTCTACCGCGCGGATTTCCAGGCCCGGGATAGTGGCGCCGTCCGGCATCCGCAGGGCCTGGTCCAGGACCACCTTCCCAAGCCGCCCGGTTAGAACCACTGTCTCTTCCGCAAGACGACGGCCTTTTCTGCCGCGTAACGCCCCGCCGGCAGAGTCTATCAGATCGCGGGCCATGCCGATACCGTTTTCCAGCTGGGGGAAGTCCTCGTACTCCTCCGTCGGTGGGAACGGCGTATCTGCCAGTATATAGAATTCATCGGCGGCATAGAAGAGCCTTCGACCATGTGCGGACATCGCTTCGGCCTGAAAGCGGCCGACCATCTCGATCACCCGTTCGGCGTCCTGTTTCCTTGCCGGCCGCAGGCTCCCCCCGGGCTTCTCATTTCCGGACAGCCCAACCGGCACGATGCCGGCCGACTCCGCCGGGAACGCCGAGAGAATGTCGTTCATGGTTTGGTCTAGTTGCCCGGCGTCGTTTAGTCCCGGGCAGAGAACGATCTGGAGGTGGACCTCGATGCCTGCCTCGATGAGCCTGCAGAGTGCGCGCAGGGCGCGTTCCGAACCCCGGCCTCCCATCATGCGGTCCCGCAGCCGCGGGTCGGATGCATGCAGGGAGACGTAAAGTGGAGAGAGGTGCATGGTCAGTATGCGCTCGAGGTCACGTGTCGCCAGGTTGTTCAAGGTCACGAAGTTCCCCTGCAGCACGGACAGGCGATAATCGTCATCCTTTATGTATAAAGAATGGCGCAGCCCTGGCGGCATGAGATCGACGAAACAGAAGACGCACCGGTTGGAGCAGGTGCGCACGCCGTCAAAGACGGGTGTAGTGAAAGTCAGCCCCATACTTTCGCCGGCGCCTCGCCGCAAACGGAGGTTTCTCTCATTTCCCTGCGATTGAACGCGCAGGCGGACCTCTTCTTCTCCCAGGAGAAAAAGGTAGTCTATGATGTCGAGAGGCTTTTCACCATTGATAGAGATTATGCGGTCTCCGGGAATCAGCTTGCCGTACAGGGGGGAAGACTCATCGACGGCTTCAATCTCAGCCCCGGCTGCTTTTCTCCGCGGCCTCATGACCCCGGCTCGTCCGCGAAGCCCGTGTGTTTCAGAAGCTCCCGGGTGACTTCATCGATGGTCTTCCCGGTGCTGTCGACGACTATGGCCTCACCGGCTACGCTCAGTGGAGAGACAGCCCTGCTGGAGTCGTAGAGGTCGCGCTTGACCAGCTCGCGCCTGACTCTCTCCTCTCCCACGTCGTATCCTTCACGCTTGAAGTCGAGACAACGCCGTCGGGCCCGCTCTTCCACCGAGGCGGTGATGAAGAACTTGGCGTCGGCGTCAGGGAATACGACCGTCCCGATGTCGCGGCCTTCCATCACCACGTCCTGGCCTTCCGCCAGGTCCCTCTGCTTCTTGACCAGTTCGTGCCGGACCCCGGGTATGGCCGATATCATGCTGACATGGGCGGTGACTCTCTTGCTCCTTACCTCGGTGGTCAGATCCCGGCCGTTTATGATTATGCGCCATGGCTGTTTGCGCCTCTGGTTGAACTCGAAGGTGAACTCGGTCTCCCTGGCCATGCGCGCCAGTTCCTTCTCCGCGTCCGGGTCCACCCGTGACTTCAGAGCGAGCCAGGTCAATCCGCGGTACATGGCGCCGGTGTCAATATATGCATAGCCGAGTTGCCGTGCCAGGCATTGAGCCACGGTACTCTTTCCCGAGCCAGCCGGGCCGTCTATGGCTATGACGTGTCTCCTCATGAAACGAGTCCCTTCAAGGCTTTTTCGAATCCGGGGAAGGAAATGGCCACGCAGTCCCACCCTTCTATTACAGTGTCCCCCTCGGCGCAAAGTCGCCGCCATGGCCAGGCTCATGGCAATACGATGGTCCCCAAAGGACCTTACCCGAGCACCCTTGAGGCGCGTCCGGCCCTTGACGGAGAAGCCGCCGTCTTCCTCGGTTATATCTGCCCCCATCTTCTTCAACTGTGAGATTATCGCCTCCAGCCGGTCGCTCTCCTTGTGCCTGAGCTCCTCGGCCCCCGTAACCCTGGTCACGCCGTTCGCCTGAGTGGCGACAACGGCTAGTAGCGGGACTTCATCGATGAGCCCGGGTATGCGCCAACCCTCGATCTCTACTCCTGAAAGCTTTGCTCCCCGTACCAGGAGATTACCGCGTGGCTCGTTGTCTCGTACGCAGTAAGAATCCTCCATGATCATGGCCCCCATGGAGTTGAGCACGCTCATGAAGCCCGCCCGGGTGGGGTTGAGCCCGACGTTGCTCAGCCGGATCTCGGATCCCTGCAAGATCACCGCACCGGCCATGAAGAAGCAGGCGGAAGAGATGTCGGCCGGTATGTCCACATCGCATGCTTTCAACCTTGAGCGCCTTACCCTAACGGCCTCCTGGCTTGTCTCGAGGTCGGCTCCGAAGGCCAGTGCCATCCGTTCGGTGTGATCGCGCGATCCGCGGTCTCCCCTGATCACCGTCTCGCCTTCAGCGTTCATCCCAGCCAGGATGATGGCCGATTTTACCTGAGCGCTGGGAATGGGCAACTCATAGTCTATGCCGTGCAATCCCCCGCCTCGGATGGCCAGTGGGACCAGGTTTCCTTCGTCCCTTGCTTCGATGAGCGCGCCCATAGCGGTCAGGGGGTCGATTATTCGCCTCATGGGGCGACGCCGTATGGAGGCGTCGCCGGTGAGCACAGTCAGAAAAGGCCTGGAGGCCGCTATGCCTGATATCATGCGAATGGTCGACCCGGAATTTCCCACGTCTATGACGTCGTTAGGCTCGCTGAGGTAGTCGAAGCCCTTGCCTTCGACAGTCAGCTTGTCCCCCTCCAGTGACCACTCCACGCCCAGGCGGCTCAAGGCATGCAGCGTGCTCATGGTGTCCTCGGCCTGCAGGAAGTTTACAGCGCGGGTTGTCCCCATACCCAGGGCGCCCAACAGGGCCACCCGGTGGGAGATGGATTTGTCGCCGGGGAGTTCCGGTTCGCCTCGCAGGCGAGATACCGGGTTTATCCTCAAGTCGCTCATCTTCTACGTCACCGACCTTTCCAGGCTGGGGGTGTAGCCCTGGCCGCGCATGACTTCCCGGGCGAGTTGAGCCGCACCCTCGCCCCTGACGTATACCTTCATCAAGCCCTTTTCCTCTCCCAGGGGGTGGGCGATCTCCAGGTCCTCGATGTTGATGCCCCTCTCCCCCATCGAGCTGGTCACTTCGGAGATGATGCCCGGACGGTTCTCGACAGGTAGCGATACGGTGTAGAGTTCCTGCAGGGCTGTCCTCAGAGCCGGCATCATCTCCAGGCGTCCTGCCTTCGCCAAAGTTATTATCTCACTTAAAGCCTGGGCGTCCTCTCTCAGGAGAGATTCCTCCATCTCGCCGCAGTAGCGTTTGAAAATGGCCAGAGCCTCTGAGACCGCCTTCCGATTTTCCAGCAGTATGTCCGTCCAGAGAGATGCCTCGGATGAGGCGATACGGGTCATGTCGCGAAACCCTCCGGATATTATCTCGGACATGCCCCTTACCTCACGACTTCCTTCCATCACCGTGTTTACCAGGGCAAAAGCCAGGATGTGTGGAAGGTGGCTGACCATGGAGACCGCGCGGTCGTGCACCAGTGGGTCCATGAAGATCACCCGGGCGCCCAGCGCCGTAAAGCTCTGGGTTATGAAAGAATATGTCCTGGCGTCACAGGTGGGAGTGGGCGTAAATATAAAGGCGGCGTTCTGGAACAGGTCCGGGGAGGCGTTCTCGATGCCCTGTCTTTCCGACCCCGCCATGGGGTGCGCCCCGATAAAACAAACACCATCCGGCAGAAGCTCCCGGGCCGACCTGACTATGCGCTCCTTGGTCGATCCTACGTCCATCACCAGCGTCCCCGGTTTCAAGCTGGAGGCTATCTCTTCCAGGACGACCGGGATGGCCCTGACCGGTGCGGCGATAACCACCAGGTCAGCTTCGGCGGCCAGGTCGCCGGGGGTGGCGCAACCGCGGTCCGCGGCGCCCTTATCCAGTGCCGCCTCCACGCTGGCCGTATCGGTATCGTAGGCCAGTATCTCCCCACCGATGCCGTGGCGCTTGAAGGCCATGGCCAGCGATCCCCCGATCAGGCCGGTGCCGATTATCCCCGTCCGTTCTATCACTTCTTCTCCCGTAATAACGGCTGTTTCCCTTCCGCGATTATAGTTCTCGCCCGAAAGCCGGGCAGATGGTCTTCAGGTCCTTCATCAACGCCGCAAATTCCTTCAGATTGAGTGACTGGGGTCCGTCGCAGAGTGCCTGGGAAGGATCGGGGTGCACTTCGATCATCACGCCGTCAGCCCCCACGGCCAGGGCCGCCCGGGTAAGAGGTTCCACCAGGTCCCGGCGGCCGGTGGCATGACTGGGATCGATCATCACCGGCAGGTGCGAAAGGGCCTTCAACACCGGCACGGCGGAGATGTCCAGAGTGTTGCGGGTGGCGGTCTCGAAAGTGCGTATGCCCCGCTCGCAGAGGATGATTTCGTGGTTGCCTTCCTTGGCGATGTATTCCGCCGCCATCAGCCATTCCTCGATAGTCGCGCTCATGCCGCGCTTCAAAAAGACCGGCTTCCTGATGCGCCCGAGTTCCTTTAGAAGCAGGAAGTTCTGCATGTTCCTCGTGCCCACCTGGAGGATGTCGGCGTATTCGGCCACGATGTCTATGTCGCGGGGGTCCAGCACCTCGGTGACGACAGGGAGGCCAGTCTGCTCGCGTGCGGCAGCAAGTATCTTCAGGCCTTCTTCCCCCAGGCCCTGAAAGGCGTAAGGTGACGAGCGGGGCTTGTAGGCCCCTCCCCGGAAGATGGTTGCTCCCGCCATCTTCGCCAGCCTCGCCGCCTCGAGTATCTGCTCCTCGCTCTCCACCGAACAGGGGCCGGCGATGACCGTGAAGGTGGAGGGGCCGATGACGGTGTCCCCCACACGGATGGTCATAGGCTCCGGGCTGAACTCCCGGCTGACCATTTTGAAGGGCTTCATGATGGGCACGACGGCTTCCACTGCCGCGTAAGCCTCGAAAGGAATCTGCATGACCGTTTCGCGGTCGCCGATTACCCCGATGATCGTCTTATACTGTCCCCGGGAGATATGGGCTTCCGCTCCCACGCTGTGCAGCTTTTCGACGACAGCGTCGATGTCTTCCTGTTTGATGGGCTCCTTCATAACGATGATCATGCTTATCACTTCCTCTTTAACTTCAAACGAGGGCCTGGTGCCCGGACCAGGCCCTCATGTTTATTCTTAACGTGTTGCTTGGCTTATTCGGGGAGGTCCGTCCTCAGCTGATGGGCCCCCTCCAGGTAAGGATGGCGCAGTTCGTACGGCTGCCTGCGGGTATAGAAATGCATCAGCACCCGTATGCACCCCAGGGTGCTGTTGTCGATGTCGAGCTCCCTGGCACAGAGCAGGGGGACGTGAGCCAGCCCCGCCTGCCGCGCCGCCGCGGCCGGGAACTCGGCCGTTAGGTCCTTGGTGGCGGTGAAGATGATGTCCACGATGTCTTCTTCTTTGATGTCGTTCCGCTTGATCATCTCGTCCAGCAGAAGTGAGGTCTTGGCGTTGATGGCCTCCCTGGTGTTCTCGCTGCAGAGTATCGCTCCCCGGATGGCTCGCAGGTGCATTCTTCCTCCATTCCTTCTTAAACTTTGCTAAATATATAGTTTAAACAATCGCATGCATGAAAACTACACCCCCGGATGATATATTTCATGGTATGAAAGAGGAAGAAAACCGGGGTGAGCGGCTTCAGAAGGTCCTGGCTGCCGCCGGGCTTGGTTCGCGCCGAGCCTGCGAAGAGATGATCCGCGCGGGACGGGTTGACGTGAACGGCGCGACCGTCACGGCCATGGGGACCAGGGTCGACCCGGAAGCCGACAGGGTGGGAGTCGACGGTATACCGCTGGAGCCTGTGGCCGGGACCCGCTATTTCCTCTTGAACAAACCGCCGGGCTTTCTCACCACCCTTGACGACCCCCAGGGACGCCCCACCATACTTGACCTCTTTAAAGAGGAAGGGCGATTCTTCCCGGCTGGAAGGCTGGACATGGAAAGCCGGGGCCTCCTGCTTCTGACCAACAACGGCTTCATCACCCACCGTCTCCTCCATCCCGCTTTCGGCGTGAACAAGACCTACATGGTCAGGGTGGCGGGACGGGTTGGGCCGGGGGCTCTCAAGAGGTTGCGTGAGGGGGTCGATCTGGAAGAAGGCCTGACTTCGCCCGCCAGGGTCAAGGTGATCGGTACCGAGGGGGGCTCGACGGTGCTCGAGTTCGTAATCCACCAGGGATGGAAGCGACAGATCCGCCGCATGTGCGACGCCGTGGGGCTGCGGGTCCTGGATCTGATGCGCACCCGCATGGGACCCCTGAGCGTTGAGGGCCTACCTGAGGGAGAATGGAGAGAACTCGTCCCCAATGAAGTAGAAACGCTCTTTAAAGCGGTTGGCCTGTGACATTGTAGAAGCAAATAACGGGGAGTAATATAAGTAAAAAGCCCTGTTGGCGAAAGGTGGTGCTTATGAAAAAGGGAACCAAGACTTTGCTGTCGGTGCTGTCCGTGGCGATACTGCTGATTTCAATGCTCGGCTTGATACTGGCGCTGATGCCGGTTGAAACCGATCCGGAACCCCAGCTGAGCGTGGATCTTTACGTTCGCCCGGAGATCGTCACCGCCACCTATAAGATCTATGGCGATCCCTCGCAAAACATGTGGGCGGCCCGTACCATCATCGAGAACACCGGTGAGGTACCGATCAAGGATTTTGAGATCAAGTACAAGATCGACGGCTACTGCGACTGGACGTCCACGGAGAATTATCCGGAGATCGTCCCCGGCGAAACGGTACGCGACTACTGCTGGCCCAGCCTCGACCCGGAAGCCGTCGCGGCCATCTCCACCATGACCAGCGCCGAGCTGACCATGCAATACGCATATGACGGCCTGAACAAACCGGTCGAAGACACCGAGAAGATCACCATGCTCGGGCGTAACGACTTCGTTTTCAGCTCCCTGCCTGAAGAAGACGTCGTTATCTGGCAGGACGCTTTCGACAACTACCCGCTAATGGCGGCCTTCGTCACCCCCAACGAGGAACTCACCAAATCGACCGCCAATACCATTGCCGGGGGCCTGGTCAGTTCCATCGACCAGGATGCCCTGGCCATATTCCAGCGAGCCTTCGATTATTTGAGAAGCTACGGCTTAAAGTACATCATCGAGCCGGAGGGATACTGGACCTCGGGCTTCTCCCAGTACGTGCAATATCCCGCGGACACACTCTCAAGACAAGCTGGTACCTGCCTCGACCTTTCCATTCTCATGGCCTCGCTTATGGAGGCCGTAGGGATACAATCGGTCATCTACCTGACCGAGGGGCATGCACAGCCGGCCATCGTACTTCCGGAAAGCGGCGACATCGTGCCCATCGAAGCGACCTTCATCGACCAGGAGTTCGCCGTCACCCATTACCAGGACTCCGTTTCCCCGGAGGTGACCTCGTCTGAGTGCATAGACGACGCCATCAGCTACCTCAACGATGCGCTGGACTCCGGCATTTTCATCGTCATTGACGTAGAAGACGCCTGGTCCAAGGGGGTGGTCCCGTCATGGTAAAGAAAAACATCGCCGGAGCCGCCGCCAGACGTTTTGCCCTTATCGCTATAATCAGCTCCATTATGTTGTTGTCTCTTTCCGGAGGATCCCTGGCCCAGGGCGTTGATTACGATTCCGACTTCACTATCGAGGAGTCCTACACCATTGAGCTAACGCCGACGGGTGACGCCCATATCATCGACGAACTCAGCTATGACGATTATTATTTCGAGGATTACTCCAGCGTCTTCGACGAATATCCCAACCTGCTGTCCCGTCGCTACCGTGGCGACACCGACGTGGGCGAGATCGAGAACTTCGACGTCAAAGTAAACGACAAGAAATCCACCGTGACCATCACCTTCGATTCACCCGGCTTCGCCTACAACATGGGAACCAATTGGGCTGTTTACGGCTTTTCTTACGAGCCTTCCAAGACTCGCGACACCGAGATGGTCTTCGAAGGTGAAGGGTCCATGAACAACGAGTTCACGCTCTTCGAAGACATTCCCTTCACCATCACTACCACGGTCAAGTTCCCGGAAGGAGCGACCGACCCGAAATACGACACTAAGGATACGGCCGTTACTTACGTGCTCCCATACGAGGAGAGCGGTAACGGGAACTTTCTTCAGAACAACAAGAGCATATTCGTGCCCATCTTCATCGTGCTCATACTGCTCTCCCTGCTGCTGTTGCTATACGTCATCCTGAACAGCCGCCGTGTAGATGTCGCTGATACGGCACCTCTACCATTCTCCCCGTCTCCCCCAGCTTCTGAGGAACCACCAGCAAAACAGGCTGCAGTTCGCCGGTTCTGCAAGAACTGCGGAAAGGTCCTGAGTGAAGGAGACAGGGCTTTCTGCTCCAATTGCGGTAAGCCCCTGGACTGAGTTGCAGAAACAAAAGGGCGCCTTGAGGCGCCCTTTTTTTCTCAGACACCCGCTTCTTCGCGAGAAATAAGCTTCAGCGTGGCGTGGTAACGTTCCGGCAGAGTCTGGTAAAGCTTCGTGCCCCACGCGGCATATTCAGCCATCTCCGGGCTCAGTTCCTTCACTACTTTCGCGGGAACTCCGACCACCAATACCCCTGGTGGTATATGCTGGCGCGGTGGCAACAGGGCTCCGGAGCCGATAACCACGCCTTCCCCCACGTGAACATCGTCGTTTATGATGGCCCCCATGCCCACCAGAACGTGACGGTCCAGCGTGCAGCCGTGGAGGATGGCGCCGTGCCCTATATGAGAGTCCCCGGCCAACCGGGTCACCGCGTCCGGCCGGGCATGGATCACCACGTTCTCCTGGATGTTTGAGCCGTCACCCACTTCTATCTCTCCCCAGTCGCCGCGCAGCACTGAGCCGGCCGCCACGTAGCATCCCTCTCCGATGGTGACCTTGCCTATCAGCACGGCTTCCTCGTGGACGAAGGAGGTTCTCCCTATGCAGGGCCTGCGTCCCTCGAATTCATAAATCGGCATTTTTCATCCTTTCTTTCTACGGCTTCCCGTCTGTTTGATAAGATAATAATAATAAGGTAAAGGGAGTAGCGGTATGATGCACAAAGTGGAGATCTTTCTGGGGCCCATGGCCTGCGCCTGCTCCGGGTTGGTAGATCTCAAGGCCGAAGAGAAACACACCCGTGCCGAGATGATCTCCAGGGCCCTGAGGGAGATGCCGGATACCGTAGAACTCGAGGTTTTACGGGCCGACGACGAGGATGCCTATCCCGAGTTTTTCAAAAGGCTCTCGGCCCTTCTCAGAGCGGCCGGGGAAGAGGATTTCGCGGACCGTGTCGGATTCTCCATCCGTTACGTCACTCCGGCCATCGCCGTTGACGGCGAACTGCGCTGCTTTGGACAGATTCCGGACGTCGAGGAGTTCCTGTCTGTAACTTTCTAACCGCGGGACTTGCTCTTGTAACTGCCGAGGTGACAGGTATCGTTGACCCTGGCCACCGCGGTGTTCTCCTCGATGGTGTCGGAGAAGTACTTCACGGCCGATATCGAGCAAAGGTCAAGCTCAACCCGGAAGATACGGTTCATGTCCAGGCCCAGGGCCGCGCACAAGAGCAGCCTGAGCGGCCCGCCGTGTGAAAATATGGCCATGTTGTTCTCGATCCCGTGGTGTTCCAGCAATTCCAGAGCGGCGGACAGAACCCTTTCGTTGACCTCGCTCAACATTTCCCCGCCAGGGATGCGCACATCTGCAGGCTCCGTCATCCACCTGGTGAAGGTGTCGCCTTCCGTCTTGTAGATCTCCGCGAACTGCAGGCCGTCCCATTCTCCGAGGTCGATCTCCTGGAAGCCGTCGATGACGGCAAGTTCCAGGCCCGTGGCCTTTTCCAGGGGTGCCGCGGTCTGGCGGCACCTCTGCAGGGGGCTGGAATAGATCGCGTCTATCCCTTTTTCTTTGAGGGCCTCCGCCACCAGGCCGGCCTGCTTGAGTCCCAGGTCGTTGAGACCGGCATCGATGCGGCCCAGTGCCCGCCCCTGTACGTGATAATCGGTTTCTCCATGCCTGATCAGATATATCATTCCCATAATCAGGGATTTTACCATAATTATCTTCATGCGGTAAAATATCAATGTTGGCTTTAATGGAAAGTACTTAGTCGGGAAAGAAGCAAAATGCGAAGCAAGTATGACGTGATCATCGTGGGTGCCGGTCCGTCCGGCATCTTCGCCGCCCTCGAACTGGCCAGAAAAGACGGCCTCAAGGTGCTGATGCTGGAGAAAGGACAGGACGTCAAGGACCGCTCCTGCCCCGCTCGCGTCAGGTCCTGCCGGAGATGCGAACCCTGTTCTATTACCTGTGGCTGGGGGGGCGCCGGTGCATTCAGCGATGGCAAGCTCACCCTCTCCCCCGAAATCGGCGGATGGCTGGAGGACTACGTCGGCCGCTCTCGCCTTACCGGGCTCATAGAAGAAGTCGACCGGATCTACCTGGAGTTCGGCGCTCCCGAGGCCACCTACGGGGAAGAAGATAGCTTCGCCAAATGGCAGAGACTGGCCGTCCTCTCCGACCTCCAGCTCATGCCCAACCGGGTCAGGCACCTCGGTACCGACCGCTGCAAAGACATCCTCATCCGTATCGGCGACTACCTCCACGGCCGTGTGGACATCCTGACCGACACAGAGGTGGTAGAGGTCCTGGTCAGGGCAGGCGCCGTTACCGGCGTGCGCCTCGCGGGGGGAGACGTGGTCAAGGCCGGCAAGGTCATCCTGGCCCCCGGACGCGAGGGGGCGGAGTGGCTCTCCGGGCTGATGGAAGGGCTGGGGGGCGATACCCAGGCCAACGCCGTCGACATCGGCCTGCGGGTGGAGGTGCCCGCCCCGGTTTTAGAACCTATCACGGACGACCTCTACGAACCTAAGCTGATCTACCACTCCAAGAACTTCGAAGACCGGGTGCGGACTTTCTGTATGAACCCCTACGGCGTGGTCTGCGTCGAGCGCTACGGCGACGTACTCACCGTTAACGGCCACAGTTATTCCGACCAGCGTTCCGATTACACCAACTTCGCGATTCTGGTCTCCACCGCCTTCACCGAACCCTTCCGGGAGCCCATCGCATACGGCAAATACGTGGCACGTCTGGCCAATCTCCTGGGCAAGGGGATCCTCGTTCAGAGGCTGGGGGACCTGGAAGCAGGCCGTCGCTCCACCCGTGAGCGCATCGAGCGCTCTACTGTCACCCCCACCCTGGTCGACGCCACACCGGGCGACCTGAGCTTCGTCCTCCCCTACCGCCACCTGAGCGACATCCTGGAAATGCTCAGGGCGCTCGACCTGTTGATACCCGGAGTTTATTCCCGCAACACACTTCTGTACGGGATCGAGGTCAAGTTTTACAGCGCTCGCCACCAGCTCGACTCCGACCTCCAGACCATGGTACGCAATCTCTACGCCATAGGTGACGGAGCAGGCATCACCCGCGGCCTCATACAGGCTTCGGTCTCAGGACTGGTCGCGGCGCGAGCCATCCTTTCTTCTCAATAGAAGAAGCTCAATGGTCGCAATACCTTAGAAGTGGCGCACGGTCTGGCTTATTATCTTCAGGTTCTGCAGAGGGAAGTCCAGGCCTAGACCGCACGGCGGTGATATGATGCTGGCCCCCTTCTGGATATTTATGAGTGTCTCCTCCAGCACCATTTCGGGAGGAAAGTGGTTGATTAGCGATGGCTTGACGCAACCGATCACCGGTTTTCCCAGAGTGGCCACGGCTTCTTTGACGTCAACATCGGCATCAAACGAGAAGGCATCCGCGTCCACCTTACGCAGGCGCCCCATGATACGGGAAGCGTTGCCGCAGACGTGCACGATGACCATGGCGTTTACATTCTTGATCTCCAGGCAGAGCTCGGCCAGAGAATAGAGCGCCACGCGATCGAAGCCCTCTTCAACCAGCACCTCGCTGGCGGATATCTGGTCGTTGATGACGATGACCTCGGCGCCCCGCTCGACCATTATCGATGCGTAGTGGTCGAGGTAGGCGATCATGTCGGTCACCAGTTTTTCCAGGAGCTCTCCTTCCTCCGTGGCCAGTCTCAGCAATTCCGAAGGAGGCAGAAGAAACGAAAGAAGGGAGGCCGGAGAAGCTATATTGGCGAAAATAGGATAGCGCGGCCGCATCCGCTTGAGCAGGGTTATGGCCTTGAGTACCTCCGGTACCCGGCCATGGGAGAGATTGGCGGGGCGAGCCGTCTGGTGGAGGCGCTCCAGTGACTTGTTGGGAAAAGCGGTTAGGCGGGGCAGGCGGTCGGCGCTTCCCATGTCCACCTTCGCACCCAGGGTCTCCGCTTCAACCGTCATGCACAGGGGAACCGCCAGGTTGTCAAAACCCACCATCTCCCTTGCGGCCATGACCAGTTCCGCCATCATCTCCCCGCTGTAATGTACGGACGGGAAATGCACTCCGGCCCGTTTGATGATTTCGTGGTTGAGGATGTTTATCAGACCGCCCGTCCCCACAAATGGCACCCGTTCCGGCCTTTCGGCGCTCAAGGCGCTCAGAATTATATCCCTGGGTTTTATCGTCAATCCGAAACCTTCTTGTTCCTGCGCTCCTGTATCGCCCGGTATATCCTTATCAGTTTTCGATTGGAGAATATCTTGCCTAGCACGGTGACGTAGATTATCGCCCCGGTCGGTTTGTGCCCCCGGAAAACCAGCCAGGCGAACCAGGTCAGGCGCCTCTTGATCTGACGCTTGCTGAAACCCGGCAGCTCCATCACCGGTTTCCGCCTCTCAAGGTCCGCGTCAGGCGGCCCCTTCAGCAATCCCTGCTCTTCGGCCGTGCGGTAGAGGTCGCTACCCGGATAGGGATAAAAAACCGCCAGGAGAAACCAGTCCGGTTGGCATTCCCGGTTAAGGCGAATAGTCTCGTTGAAATCGCGCCTGGTCTCCCCCGGCAGGCCGATGAGGTTGTAGGTGCCCACCTCCAGTCCATGGCCGTGGGCGGACTTCACGGCCCGCCGGATGTCTTCATTCGAATAGTCTCGCTTCAGCACTTCCCGCCTTACCCTCTCGCTCCCCGACTCAACACCTATGTTGATGAAGCGGAAGTCGGCTTGTTTAAAGGCCTCGAACAACCCGTCGAAGTCGGTACGCGGGGTTACCCGAAGGTTGGTGCCGAAAACCAGGGGGTGCTCCAACCTCCCGTTCATGTCCCTTAGCGCCTCACAGAGCTGGTAAGCCCAGCCGAGGTCCTGCCCGAAGGTCTCAACCTCAAGATATACCTCTATGGCTTCGGGATATCGCGCCACGAAATCCTCGATCTCGGCCACTATGTTCCCGGGAGAGCGGTAGCGCACGTACTTTCCGGGCGCAACTCTTCTCAGGGCGTGGTTGCAGCAGTAAGTGCACTTGAAAGGGCATCCTCTTCCAACCAGGACCGAAGGCCGGTAAGCCGGCGTCGCTATCCAGGGGTCCCACATCGCCCGGTCGGGAAAAGGAAGTGCGTTGAGATCCTGAAGGAAGCTCCGGGAAGGATTCTTTTCGACCTGACCGTCATTTCTTATCCAGAGGTTGGGTATTCCGGACGGCTGCTTTCCCTCCTGTAATTGCCCGACCAGTTCCAGAGTAGGGTACTCGCCCTCCCCCACGCAGACGGCATCGTATCCGTCCCTGATGCACTCTTCCGGCTTCAGGGTGGCATGGGGCCCTCCCAGCGCCGTGAAGATACCGGGGTGTTTTTTCATGAAGTCCCGGGCCGCCTTGGAAATGAAAGCATATTCGCTGTAGACGGAAGTAAAACAGACCAACCCGGGCCGGAACTCCTCAACCGCCTCGTCCAACTTTGACGTGCTGCGATGGGTTATAACGACAAGCCGGGTATCGTGCCCGTGCTGTTTGAGCACCGAGGATATGTAGGAGATGCCGAACTGCACCCTCTCCTGGATCTCCAGCGGTTTTTCCGGGGTAAAGGGGTCCTGCTCGGAGAAGACGAACAACACATTCATATCAGTACCATTGAATTAAGGGTCAGCCTGCCGGTCTCGCCATGCATCTTACCAGAAACGCCTGACTTCAACCAGCACACAACTTTACGTCGGTCGGGTATCAGAAAAACTTGTAACCGAGGCCGGTGACGGTGCGAACGAACTCGGGCCTGGAAGGGTCCCGCTCGATCTTCTTGCGCAGCCGCGCGATATGGGTGTCGATACTGCGTGAAAACCCCGGGTCCTCGTAGCCCCAGAGGTGCTTGACGATATCCTTGCGGGTAAAGACCACTCCCCGATTGCTGGCCAGTAGCCAGAGAAGATCGAACTCGGTCTGGGTAAGCTCGAGGGTTGTGCCGTCCAGGGTCACTTCCCGCCTCTTCCTGTCAACTTCCAGCCCTTCTATGAGTACGTAATCCTCTTCCTCCGGCGTGAAGCGCAGGATGTCCGAACGCCGGAGGGCCGCCTTCACCCTGGCTACCAGCTCGGCCCCCTTGAACGGCTTGGTCACGTAGTCGTCCCCCCCGATGGCCAGTCCGCTTACGAGATCAGTGATATCGTCCTTGGCGGTCAGGAAGATGATGGGAACGCTCGTCTCGTCACGCAGCCGTTTGCATACCTCCATGCCATCCATCTGGGGCATGATGATATCCAGGATAATCAGGTCGGGTTTACTCTCCAGGGCAAAATCGCAGGCCTCCTTGCCGTCCTTCGCCTGTAGCACATCGTAGCCCTCGCTCTCCAGGAGTTCGGAGATAAGCCTCCTGATATGCATGTCGTCGTCCGCTACGAGAATAAGTTTCTTGGCCATTATCCCGCCCTCTTTTCCTGGTTGGCCGGGTCACCGAACACGGCGTTTCTTCTTCCACATATATTATAAGGCAATCCCCTTACATGCCGTAAACATATTTTGGTCGCCCTGCTGCAACTATTATTGTTGGCTACCATTCGTCCTTTTTGCTATTATCAATTCATGGCAGTATTAAATGTAGGAGAGTCGGAAGCTTCATTCGATCTGGAGGGCAAGACGGAATTCGTCCTCGGTCGTCTTGACGAATCGAGCAAGTCCGTACCAGACATCGACCTTGAACCTTTCGGGGCCCGTGACAAGGGAGTGTCTCGCCGGCATGCCAAGCTGGTCAGGCTGGGTAACGGCCTGGCCTATATCGTCGACCTGTCCAGCACTAACGGTACCCTCGTAAACGGCAAACAAGTCGAGCCACTAGAGCACGTACGCCTCAAGAACGGGGACCGTATCGAACTGGGAGACCTTGTTCTTTCTTATGCCGAGGACCTTCCCGTACGTGGTTAAACGTTACCGGCACGCTGCCCTGGCGTCGAATTTATCTTGGAGATGATATATGGCCGCACGCTACCGGGTCATCAAACAAATCGGCAGCGGAGGAATGGGAAGGGTCTACCTGGCCCGGGACAACTTGCTCGAGCGCGATGTCGCACTTAAAGAGCTGCGTGTTCCCGACCACCTCTCGGATGAAGAACGGGCGGAGATGCGGGAACGTTTCCAGTTGGAAGCCCGCGCCGCGGCCCGCCTGACCCATCCCCACATCGTCACCGTCCATGACATCATCACCTCGGGTGAACGCTACTTCATCGTTATGGAATACCTCACCGGAAAGACCCTTGGCGATATCTTAGAAGAAAAAGTCTTCACCCAGAACGAAGTGATGAGCATCGCCCCGAGTATCTGCGACGCGCTCGGTTATGCCCATGCCTGCGGGGTCATCCATCGCGACATCAAGCCGGACAATATCTTCGCACTGGAGAACGGCAATATCAAAGTGACCGATTTCGGGATAGCCAAGCTCCACATGGTCCAGGGCGTGACGCAGACAGGCATGATCACGGGTACCCCCAACTACATAGCTCCGGAAGTCGTACGCGACCGCCCTTACGACCATCGGGTCGATATTTTCGCCCTGGGAGTGACTTTCTACGAGCTGATGGCCGGCCGTCCACCCTTTGACGGGGAAACCGATTATGCCGTTATCTACAAGGTCGCCTCGGAGGATCCGGCTCCACTCAACACCATCGTGACCGACCTCAACCCGGGGCTGGACAGGATCATCACCAGGATGCTCCAGAAGGAGCCGTCACAACGCTACCCCGACATGCAGGAGCTTAAGGATGACCTTATCGGAATCCGTCACGACCTGGGAATGAGCGGCGGGGAAGGAAGTGTAAGTGAAGCTGCCTTTGACAAGAAGAAAGCCATGGAAGCCGAATTGGAGTCCCTTCAGTCTGATAACGTCAATCGGCCTGATGACGAAGAGGGCAAGCAGCAGGAATACCACTTTCATTCGGACCAGCAATGGCGCAACCGTATCGCCCAGGTATATCTTCGCAAGGAAGAGGAGAGGTCCAGGATCGATCCCAGGCTCTTTCCTGGAGCAGATGATCATCCGGATAACAAGTCATCAGACTCACCCTCATACAGCATTGCCATGGAAGAAGCCCGGGCCATTATCGGCAGCAAGGGCGGTTCTCCCCCTCCCGTACGCCATCCCTCCACCCCATCCCCCCTCTACCAGCAGCTTTACGAGACGCCAGCGGCGTCGAGGCCGGCGCCCATACTCGACCTGTCCGGTAATTCCCGCTTGCTGGCCTGGAGCGCGGCCAACATCCTGCTCTACATAGCAGCCATAGTCTCGGTGGAGATGCCCTGGCTCAAACCCACACGCCTTACGGCGTCGACCAAGTACGGCACCTCTTTTCCCGAAGGTATCGCCCTGCTGGTAATGGTGGGGTTAGCGCTGATCCTCAACGTCATACTGATATCCGGCTGGAAGGAGCCCCTGACCTGGACACCATACATGACTGCCCTGACCATTCTCTCTTTCCTGACGGTGGTCCTTTTCCTAGTGCTCAGACCGATGGCCGCCGTCGGCATCGACTACTCGACCAAAAAAGGGCTGGAAGGTCTGTTTGAATTGACGGGTTGGGGTGCCTGGATGGCTTTCGCTTCATGCTTTCTGGCCATATTCACCAACCGCATGGTCAGGCGCTCCGCGGGAAGCAAATACTGAGATAGGAAAACGGGGCGGCGCTGTCGATGTGCGCGCCGCCCCGTCAAGCTCTAGACGTTTTAAACCAGTGGCGGCCTGTCCTTGTACTTGAAGGAGATCTTTACACGCGCACGGAATGCCACGACTTTCCCGTCGGTGATCTTCATGTCAAGTTGCTCCACCTCGGCGATGCGCAGGTCCTGCAGAGACTGGCCGGCAATCTCTACGGCGTTCTTGGCCGCTGCTTCCCAGGAAGCGTTGCTGGTCCCCACCACCTCAATGATCTTGTACACACTCGAACCCATGGTTTTCCTCCCTTTCGCTATCCGGTTTCCCTGCGATAAAAGAATTATAGCCTCTCCGTCGTGAATTTTCCAGAAACGGCCTGACCTCACCCACCAGTACTTCGCGGAAGAGCAGAACCGCGTTAAACCCCGGTATGAGGAAAAGCACGGGGCTGGGAGAAGTGGGAAGAACGTTGGCCACGATGGCCAGCGACAGCAGCACCGTAACGATGGAAACGGTCACCACGGTCAGGAACTTTCCGGCTACGATCTCCCGGCGCGAAGCCGTAGTCATGCGCAGTGCTTCTTTCTTAAACGCCGTTCTGTCGCAAGACCACCGAGAGCGAATATAATATTACCGCTTAACAACCATCACGGGTAAGGAGGGCGCTCTATGCTCGATTTTGACGTTGTGATCGCAGGCGGTGGCCCGGCGGGCGCAGCCGCGGCCCTTTCCGCGACGCGTGGCGGCCTCCGCGCCCTGCTGATCGAGAAGCAACCCATGCCCCGGCCCAAACCCTGTTCGGGTTTTCTTTTCAGCGAAGCGCTCGAGCTGCTCGACAGGTATTTCGGTGAGGTCCCCGCCGAAGTACGTATGTTCCCGGAGAAGATCGAGGGGGCGCGCCTCTTCCTTCCGAAAGGCCTAACCCTGGAAGTGCGCATCCCGGGCAGAAATATCGCGCGAGACCGTTTCGATGCCTGGCTGTGCAGGCAGTCCGGGGCCGAAATATGGGACGGCGCGACCTTGACCGATTTCTGCGAGTGGGGGGACCACGTCGAGGTCGAATGCCTGCGGCAGGGAGAGAGATTGAAGCTTTCCGCCTCCGTCCTGGTGGGGGCCGACGGCAACTCCTCCAAGATCGCCAGGCGTATCGACCCTTCTTTCACCTCGGGCATCCCGCGTTTCATCAGCCGCCAGGACTGGTGGAGGGCCCGCGTGGACCTTGAACCCGGATACCTCAATGTTTTCTGCCGGGCCGAGCTCGGTTTCTATCCTTCCGTCTATTTAAAGGACGATTTCCTGGTGATGGACTCCGGCGTGCTGGCGGGTAACCCCATCGGGCCAACGCGGACCCGCTTCATCGAATTCCTTTCCGCAAACCACGGCCTCGAACTGATCGAGCCGGTCATGTCCCTGGGGATACGGGCCGCCTTCACCGCCGCTTACAACCGTTTCTGCATGGGGACCGGCCGGGTCCTCCTGGCCGGTGAGGCGGCGGGTTTTCAGAACGTCATGGGAGAAGGCATCTCTTCCGCCCTGGCCACCGGCTACCTTGCCGGACAAGCCATCTCCGAGTGCGGGGTTTCCGCCCCGGGAAGTACTTACTTCAGCCTGTCGGCGCCGGAACGCGAGAGGTCGGCCGGAGAATGGCGGCTGACCTCCATGATGACCGGACGGGCCCGGCCTGAGCTGCGCGACGCCCTGCGGTCGCAGCCCCTCCCCGTCCGGGCCAGGGTCACCAGGGAGATATTCAAGTGGCAGCGGGAGGGAAGCATGATGCCGGCCATGAGCCTGGCCGGCATGGAGGTGGCCGCAAGACGTTTTCTCCACCGCGGTTACGATTTCAGGGCATGACCTTCACTCGCCCCTGAGCATGGTCTCGGCCAGGTCGCAGGCCTGCTTGTACAGGCCGGACTTGACCGTGAAGGCTTCGCCCAATTCCATGTATTGATCGCTTTCCGACTGATAAACCGGCCAGGCCGGCCCGCTGGCCGAACGTGGCACTCCATCGGCGGCAAAACTCGTCCAGTAATCCATCATCGCGGCACTCAAGGCAAGGTCGCTGTCGCGCGGCTCCAGCCCGAATCTTTTGAACGCGTCGAGGTTCCCGAAGACGTAGGGTATCTCCAGGCCGTGAAAAGAACCCAGCCCGGCCGCCAGCGGGCTGTTGACGGTCTGGGTGAACTGGTAGAGGTAGGCGCTTTCACCGGAGCTAGATACGCATTCCGCCGCGAACCTCGCCTGGGCGGCGAAACCCATCTCCGTGATCAGCCTTTCCAGCGACTCCTTGGCTTCCTGGTCGCTCGAGGCGGGATAGAGTGCCAGTACTTCCGGTGCTCTCTCGCGATAAACGAAAGCCACCAGGGCCTGATATTCGTTCAGGGTGACACCGGGCGCGAAGATGGTTCCCTCATCGGCATTGGTGCCCACCAGCAGCGCTACCGGGTGCTGCTTCCCTTCCGAGAAGAGGGCGGCGGGGTCGTCGGGAAGCACCCACCCGTCTATGACCGGGCTGAATTTCAGGGCGCCCGTGAGCTGGCCGGGCATCTCGCCGGCCGCCTTCAGCAGGTCATCGACGCTCGCGGCGCGCAAGGCCGCTGCGGGGTCCTCATCTCCCGCCACGCCCAGGGTCTCGGCAAAGATCTCCCCGCCTTTCTCGGCGTCGTCGAGGGTTCGGACGGAGCCGGAGGGGAAGCTGGCGGTGGAGTAGGGGCCGCTCTCGGATATGGCCCTCTGGTAGAGGCTTTCCGACAGGGGGCTGACCATCAGGTCGCACACGCTGATGCCCCCCGCCGACTCACCGAAGATGGTGACCCGGCCGGCGTCCCCGCCGAACCCGCCGATGTTGTTCTTCACCCACTTCAGGGCTTCCATCTGGTCGAGCAGGCCGTAGTTGCCCGAAGAGCCATTATCGTTTTCCGCCGAGAGAGCGGGGTGGGCCAGAAAACCGAGAGGCCCCAGCCGGTAGTTGATGGTCACTACCACGACTCCCCTGGAAGCCAGGTTGGTCCCATTGTAGAGGGCCAGGGAACCGGCGCCGGTGGTGAACCCCCCGCCGTGTATCCACACCATCACCGGCAGGCGTTCGGCCGGCGAGGCGGCCGGTGTCCAGACGTTGAGATAAAGGCAGTCTTCGTCGACGGGACCGGTTTCACCTCCGGACATCTCCGCGGGGTCGTTCTGCGGGCAGGCCGGGCCGTATTCCGTACAGGCCCTCGTCTCTTTCCACTTTTCAACCGGTTGTGGTTCCCTGAAGCGCAAGTCGCCCACCGGGGGCGCGGCATAGGGAATACCCAGGTAAGACCAGATCCCGCCTTCCTGCAGGCCGCTGACGGGTCCGGAGCCCAGCTGCACCTTCTCCAGGGTGGAACTTTCCCGGTTCCCGCACCCCGCCACCAAGACTGCCGCCGCCATGAGCAGCAAGACCATGCCGAACGCTAACGGTGCCCGCCATCCCTTCATGACAACCTCCTTTATCTCCTTACCCCTATTCTACTCCGCCCAGCGTTTTCCGGCAGCAGTAAGGAAAGCGCCTTCCGCTGTCAAAATCTCGTTAAGTCGGTTATATTCTTTCCATCGGTACAAGGCACAAGGGAGGTCGTCATCATGATGGTAATAGTGTACGTAGCAATCGCGCTCGTGGTCCTGGCGGGGTTGGGGGTGCTGGTCTCCTATCTCATCTCCCGGGGTGAGGAGAGCAGCTCTCACCTCAAGTCCGAAAAGGCTTTCGAGGACAAGGTCAAGAAGCTTCGTCGCCAGGAAGCGCTGAAGAAGAAGCACAAGCGGGACCTCCGGCCGCGCAAGTAGGGACTCAACACTCAATCGTACTTGACGTACGAACTTATCCGCTCGATAGTTTTCTCAAAGAACTCTGGATCCTCCAGGTGCATCTCTATGGCCCCTGAAGGACAGCTGGAAGCGCACCTTCCACAGGCCCTGCACCTCTCGCCCACCACCGCCCGGCCGTCCATTAAAGTGATGGCCTGTACGTAACAGCTTTCGCGGCACTTGCCGCACCCTCGGCACCTTTCCGTCACCCTGACGGTGATGCCCTCAAGCCGGGGGAAGGTCCCCTCCACCAGGTCAAGGGGGCCGGTGTGGGCAAAACGCGTCAGGCAGCAGCAATCGCAGCAGAAGCATATGGTCAGCAGGCGGCCGATGTCCTTGATGCGGTAGATGGTATTGTCTACCCGGGTCTTGCCCGCGGCGGGGATCAATCCTAGCTCGATCGCCCGCTGGGCGTGGGCCTTCGCCTCCTCCACGCTGACCTCGCGCGCGGGGTAGTTCCTTATCTCCGTGGCCGAGTCCCCCAGCATCAGGCAACCGAGGTCCGCCGGGTACTTTTCGCACCTGAAGCCCTCCCGGCATCCGCAGTACTCGATGATGACGCGGTGGGACGCCTCTTCTATCAACCGGTCCAGTATCTCGGGGGGCATGTGGAGCCCTGCCGGCATGACGATGTCCTGGTTTATCGGCAGCCAGCGCATGTCCGACGATTCCGGCCGGAACCAGGGATGGCGCTTGATGCCGGGCAGTCTCATCAGGACGTGGAAAGAGTATCCGATGGCCTTCTCGACCAGTTCGGTTGCCGCCCTGGTAAACTGGTTATCCCTGTCGCGCAGATCACGGATCCTGTTGGCCACCGTCACAACCCCGATCTATTATGGCTAGCATGTTTATACTTAGTGTTTATATTAGCTTACCATAATTATCGATCTGGTTGTATCCACATTTACCGGCCCGGTACCGGAATCCCTTCCACCTCGTCCACGTGCATGACCTTCTTCATCACAGCCGGTCCCACCCCCAGGCGCCTGGAAGTCCCCAGGGCCAGCACCGGAGCCATGGCCGCCATTCCCTTGGCCCAGCCGAGCCTGCGGATGAACACGGTGGAAAGTATGGCCGAACCGGCACAGAAGCCGAAGACCACCACGTTGAGCCAGGCAAAGGTCTCCAGGGCGTCGCGGGCCATGACCTCCCGGTCGACCTCCCCGCCCTCTTCTTCGTAATACCCTTCCACCAGCCACCTGGTGATCCACCAGTACATCACCGGCAGGAAGGCGGTGCCGTAGGCAAGGAGGATCTTGACCACGTCGGACATGAGCCATCCGGTGACGTTATTCCATTCCCAGGAATCGAAGGCCTCGCGGTTGCGCGAGAAGAATCGCTGGTATCCCTTATTGTCCCAGCCGTTGGCCAGGATGAAGAAGAAACCGAGATAGGCGTAGACGGTCTGCATGGCCGCCTTGAAGTACTTCCCCTGCATGAGATAGCGGTAGGTGACCAGAAACCCCAGCAGCCCCTGGGTTACGTTGGTCGTCGTGAACAGGCCCACCAGCCACTGGGGTATGGTCTCGTAGCTCCCTGCCTGCATGGTCTCCCAGTTGGGGTTGGACCACAACAGCACCGACCCCGAAGGGACGAAGAGGAGGGAGAGGAAGAGCAGGTTCTTCAGGGAATACTCGTTGTTCAGCCCCTTTTTACAGTCGTCTTTGAGGCTCCTTATCAACTTCCGCAGACGCGAATCGTCATGTTTGCTCAGCATGCCGGCTTCCCTGCCCCGGCGCCGCAGGTCCATCAGGGCCGCGAGCAGGTCGGGCCCTTCTTTTTCGTCCCGGCCCCAGCCCGGGGGGTCATCCGTCCTCAGCTTTCTCAGCTGCCTCCACGCCCCCATGGCGAAGCTGGCTCCGATGCCGTAACTCCAGAACACGTCGACTTCTACCATCTCCCGCCTCCTTCTTTTAAGACCGCCGTCGCGGCGGCACATCGTCCCAGGTAGGATCAGCGGCTTTCATGCCGTCGAGCATCAAGCCGATGATGGTCTCAATCCAGTCACGCCTGGCCGGTTCCCTCTCTTCGGAGGTCGCGATCCGCCTTGCCGCCTCCAGGAGCATGGCGTTGATGGCCAGGGCTGCTTCCCGCGGCTTCAGGTCGCCCCGGAGAAACCCCTTGGCCATGCCGTTCTCGAGGTAGGCCCGGGTGTACTCACCGAAGAGGTCGAAGGCGCCGTGGATCATCCGGTTTATATGTTCGTCGATACCCAGTGACTCGTAAAAGAGGATGCGCAGAGTGAGAGGGTTGTCGATCATTATACCCACCAGGCCGTCTCCGATCCGTTGGAGCTGGCCCCGGTATTCTTCCAGGGTATCGGCCTCGTCGGCCCTTTCTTCCACTACCACCGCGGAGATGGCGGTGATCAACCCGCTGATCACCGTCTCGAAGATGTCCAGCTTGTTGCGGAAATACCGATAGAAGGTGCCGTGTCCCATTCGGAGTTCCGCGGCAATATCGGCTATGCCCGTGGAATGGTAACCCTTTTCGGAAAACACCCTGGCTGCCGCCTCGATAATCTCGTTACGGCGCTGTTTTGCCAGGTCACTCTGGTTCTGCCCCATATGCCTATACTCCACTGTTTATGGAATGACATGTCATTCTGCCTTCTTCAAGCATAACACCGGCCCGGCGTATGTCAACTAATAAGTAACTTGCAAAAAGACCCGCGAGCTTCCTTGTTTTATAAGACGATTCGCAATATTATCTTCTTGAATCAGATTTACTGGACGCTTAGAAAGAAGAACCGCATGGAGTCCATCGAGTTCTGCAACGCCTGCGGCGTACCCCGAACCATCGGCAGGGACCTGGCCTGGCAGAATAACGGTGTCATCGGCATCACCCTGACCCCGGGTGAGCGCATGGTGTTCTACGAATCCGACAACATCGACAAGCTCTTCAGCGGCATCGAGGACCTCATCGGCCTGCCCATTGAACATATCGTCATAGAAAGCCGGCGGCGGGCCGTGCGCTCCCTCATGGAAAAAGCATTCTGGGGCAAGATCGCCGAATCCAAGAAGCTCGACGAAGAAGCGGAAGCCACCCACGACGAGGAAGAGCGCAAGGTCAAGCGGAGGAGCACCATGAAGCTGCGGATCGGCCTCAACCTCAAGGCCAACGACATGGGGCGTATCTACGGTTACGGCAGCGTGCTGATGACCCCTCCCCGAGGCCCGGGGGACGAGTTCCCCTGGCGGTCCCAGGTGGTCACCCGGCCCTATTCACTGGTGTTCTATGCCGGAGACCACCTGGGCACGGTGGAAGCCTTCGAGCAGGCGGACATGCGTATAACCTACGAGGAGGTCGACGAAGACCTCATCCGTTTCACGGCCTTTCCGGGAGACCACCCCATCGGCCTGGCGGAACGCCTGAAGAAACACCGCTACGACTTCAAGCCGGGGAACATCTCCTATCCCCGCTGCGTAGAGTGCGACGTCCCCTCCGAAGTCGGCGGCCATTTCTGGAACACCGAGGAAGGCACCGTCACCGACGTCTTTACCAGCACGCGTATGGCCTTCTTCGACCCCTCCACCCTGGACGCGGTCATAGACGACCTGGCGGCCGAGTTGGGTGACCCCATCCTCGACCTGGTGGTGGAGGCGCAGCGCCGCTATATCAAGTCCATCAACGCCGTAAGCGACTGGAGCAAGGACTGGGAGTATTTCCGCAACTGGGCAGCCTTGAGGGGGCTCGGCAACATAACCTCGTTCGAGGCCAGCGATGACGGCATCATGTTGACCATGGAAAACTCCTGCCTGCCGCTGTCCCTGGTCGGCACGGCCCAGGCCTTCTTTGAGATGGCCATGGGCATCGAGCGGTCGAAGTGCCGGTGGGAGAACCGCGAAGACGGCGTCCTCTCCCTCGAGGTCGGCCGCTGACGGTTAGAGCTGATTCCAGTCCTTCACCAGGGCTGACGAAGCGTGGATTCCGGAGAGCATCACCAGCGGCACTCCCCCACCAGGGTTAGTGCACTGGCCCGCCAGATAGAGCCCCTTGATGTTGCGAGAGCGCCATCTCGGACGGAACGGCCCCATGTTGGTGGCGCTCATCTCCAGCCCGAAGAAAGCACCCTCCGGAAGCCTCAAGCGGCGCTCCAACTCCAGCGGCGTCACCGAGTCCATCCACTCCACTTTGGACCGCAGCCCTGGAAAAGCTCGCTTTTCCATGTCGTCCACGCATGACCATGCCCACTCCTCTCCCACCTTGTCCCAGTCGTAGTACTGCAGCTTATACGGGGCGACGTAGAGCACCGACAGAACCTGCTTCCCTTCGGGCGCCAGGTCGGGATCGTCGTATGATGAACAGGTGACCAGGTAGCCTCCGTCCTCAGGCCGGTAGAGCAGCCCACGATCATAGTAGTTACCCCAGATGCCGTCGAAACAGAGTTTGTCGGGAAGTATGACGGTCATGTGAGAGCGCAGCGAATCGAGTTTTTCCGACAAGCCCAGGTAAAAGGTGGGCGCGGGAATGGAACAAGGTTGGTTCTTAACGGATTTGGCGACATAGCCCGGCAGGTTTTCTTCTCCGATCAGGTCGCAGTAGGTGGTGCGGGAGTGGACATTGGAGACCACCGCTTTCGCTGGGATCTCCTCGCCGTCCGCCAGGCGCACCCCCCTGACTTTGCCGTTGCTGGTGAGTATCCTCACCGCAGGGGAGTTGTAGCGTATCTCCGCACCGAAGCTCTGCATGATCCGGTCGAGGGCCTGCGGGATAGCGATCATGCCTCCCTTGGGATAGTAGTAACCTATTCTTCCGAAGTAGGTCATCAGGCTGAACAGGCCCAGGCAACGCGTGGGCGGCAAGGCGGCGTAGAGGTTTTCCCAGCCAAAGAGTATGCGCAGGTGAGGGTTGTTGAAGTACCCGTCGATAAGCTTTTCCAGGTTGGTGGAAGCGTGCTTGAGGATCGTCGGCAACGCGGCAATCTGGGAAGTCCCCAATCCCATGCGCGCCATCCGCTCCAGGCTCATCACGCCTTCCAGGCTTCGGGGCGTCGCCTCGTTTACCTTCTCAACGGCGCGGTACATCCTTTTCATGTCCCGCACCCAGCGCCGGTAGCCGTCCACGTCAGCGGGTTCGATGGAGCGGACCACTTCTTCCATGTCGTTAAGGTCACGCGGCAGTATGTAGCGCGAGCCATCGCCAAGGACGGCGTCGTAGACCGGGTCGAGCACCTGGAGGTCGATATGGTCTTCCAGGCGCATCTCGAGAAGGTCGAAGAGGTTGTTGTACATCTCCTTGGCGATTACGAAGATGGCGCCCACGTCGGGCTTGAAGCCGTTGTGGTCGTAGTTGGAACAGCACCCCCCGATGCGCCCGCTCTGCTCCAGCACCAGCACCTGCAGGCCCCGTTTGGCCAGCAGCGCCGCGCTGGTCAGCCCCCCCACTCCCGAACCGATGACCACGACATCGTAGCCGGAACCGGACATGATACCCCCCCTTATTTTTTATTCTCCCTGCTCTGTCCGCCTGGCTCGCCCGGCGCCGGTTAACTGCCTCAGTGTACTCCGAAGTTGCTGAAACCGGGCACGAAGGGCATTACGGGCAGTTTTCCTTCCGCGCCCATATTGCCCATTTTTGCTATGTTGGCCGGACCGGCCAGGCGCAATCCCATCTCCATCAGTTTGACCTGCGGACGGATATATTTCCACCAGACTTTGTTCTTGAACAAGAAGGTCTGGCGAAACATGCGGTTGAAGCGCTTGAAGTCCGCTTCAGCCTTGGCCGGGTCGGTGATGGCCAGGGCCGCCACCTTCGCGCTCACCAGCGCGCCGGATATGCCGAAACCCAGGAATGGGTCGAAGGTCCCGGAGATGGTGCCGCAAAGGATGGCGTCCCGCCAGTAAAGCCGAGGGTTGTTGGCGGCGGCGGCCGGGGTGGCCCCGATTCTGTAGCGCCAGTCATGGTGCTCGACGCCCAGGTTCCTGATCATGAAATCCTCGTACTTCTTGAGAGAATCCCGGCTCACCTTCTGCTTGTTACTGAAGAGCATATCGAAGTAGAAGCCGTTGGCGGCGGTAAAATAGCCGTACTCGTTGATGCCCTCGTCAAACCAGAGCCAGGCCAGGGCGCCGATATCGAGATCGCCGCTGCAATGCCAAGCCTCCCACTGGATATAAGGTATGTCCAGCATCCTGTAGGTTGACGGAACCAGCCCGCAGGCGATGATGGTACGCGGCGGCAGTTTGCCGAGGGCCTTCTCGTCGAGCCTGGACTCCCAGGCGAACTCCACCCCCAGTTCCTGGCACTGCCCGTACAGAAGCGTGTCCAGGCTGGTGGGACGGCTGCCTCGCTCCATCGCGTAGACGCCTTTGACCGGCATCTCCACTTTGAGGTCGTGGAAGTAGGCCGGACAGGCGCTTAGCGGCACACAGCAGCTGGAGATGTCTATTCCCAGGTATCGCGAGGTTGCTTCGACGTCCAGCGGCGTGGAGTGCATGGAAGGGTTGAAAATGCTCGACCCCCCGTACCCGGGCTCCCGGTCGTGGACGATTACCTTGAAATCCTGCTTGGCCAGGTCGATGGCGGCGATGAGGCCGCTCATCCCTGCGCCGAAGATGGTTACTTCTTGCGCAGCCATGAGGGTCAGCCCTTCATCTTGGCGGAGAGCGCCTCGGCGACTTCTTCCGCCTCGCGCACCGTGCGCTTGAAGAGCTCCTCAACCGTGGGTATGTCGTTAAGCAGGCCGGTTACCTGACCCACAGGGAGCACCCCTTTTTGGAGGTCCCCGTCCTCGGTGGCCCCTTTGATGTGATTGAAGGCGTTGGCCATGAAGGCCAGCTGCCTGGCGTTGTCCCAGCCTGACGCCAAAACCCCCACGAACATCTTCATGTAGGGAAGGTTCATCTGCTGGGCGAGGGCTCGCGAATTGGGAAGGGCCTTGAGCAACTGGATGGGGTTGAGCCCGGCCTTGATGGCCTTGCGGGCTCCTTCGGTATCCAGCACCCGGCACCACAGGCCGTCGAAACGCTTGGAGTAAAGGGTGTCGTATACCGTCTTCTCCAGCGAGAGTTTCTTGAAGTTCTCGTGCAGTGGGCTTTCCTTGGTGGTCATTATGCGCGTGCCCATAGCCACGCCCTCCGCACCCAGAGCCAGGGCGGCGGCCAGTCCCCTGCCGTCCCCTACCCCACCGGCGGCGATGACCGGGATGTCCAGCCCGCCGGCCATGCTGGGTACCAGGCAGAAGGTGGTGGTCGCTTCACCGTGGGCGGCCGCCTCGTTACCGGTGGCTATGACCGCGTCGCAGCCGTAGTCCTGGGCTCGCTTGGCGTGGCGGTAATTGGTTACCGTAGCTACTACCTTTCCCCCGTATTCGTGGGCCGCCTGGACGATCCAGTCTCCCTTTCCCAAAGCGAAGTTGATCACCGGCACCTTTTCTTCCAGCATCACCGCGGCGTTGGCGGCGGCACCGGGGAAGAGTAGCGAGGCGTTTCCGCCGAAGGGCTTGTCGGTCAGGGAGCGTATCTCCCTGACTGCTTCCCTGGTCTGCTTGGCGTCCAGGGGGCCCGTGGCCAGGATCCCCAGTCCACCTGCTTCCGCTACTGCCGCCACCATGCTGGGGACGCTTATCCAGCTCATCCCGGACATGATGATGGGGTACTCGATGCCGAAAAGATCGGTTATGCGGGTCTTCATCGCTTTCTACCTCCCAAAAAGTGACGGGCCGAGTCCAACAATGCTTCTGATTATATCAAAACTAAGGTTGCTCAATATAAAAAGACCGGGGTATGAGCCCCGGCCTTTTCTTTATTTTGCTCGTCTAGAAGCGTTGATTGCCGCCGCCGTAGCCGCCGCGTGATCCGCCGCCTCCGCCGCCGCCGTAGCCGCCGCGTGATCCGCCGCCTCCGCCGCCTCCGCGAGGCCCATCGGTGCGCGGGCGAGCCTCACTCACGTTGAGGGTGCGACCATCGCTATCCTTGCCATTGAGGCCATCGATAGCGGCCTTGGCCTCCGCGTCGTCAGCCATCTCCACGAAGCCGAACCCCTTGGAGCGGTTGGTGCTGCGGTCGATGATGACCTCAGCCGAATCAACCGTGCCGAACTCTTCGAATTTGGCCCTGAGGTCCTCGGAGGTGACACCGTAGCTCATGTTGCCTACGTATATCTTCATTCTATTTTCACCTCCTCTTCAAATGCAAAATCCGAGGCTTACTTCTCCTCGGATTGATCGAAACCGTCTATCCAGAAAGCCTGTATAACCATAAATATGATATCCCTTTGGCGGGTCATTTGCAACCTGTAAACATTTTTATCCGCGGGCTTTCAGGCGATGAACTCGATGCCAACCGGGCAGTGGTCCGAGCCCATGACTTCTTTTGAGATGAACGCTGACTTCACGCGATTCCTGAGGTCTTCACTGACGAAGAAATAGTCGATGCGCCAGCCTATGTCCCTCTCCCTGGCCCTGGTCTTCAGGTCCCACCAGGAATACTGGCCCGGTTCGTTATTGAACATGCGGAAGCTGTCCAGGTAGCCATGATCAATGAGTTTGTCCATCCAGGCCCGCTCCATGGGAAGGAAGCCCGAAACCTTGGAGTTCTCTTTGGGGCGAGCCAGGTCGATCTCGCGGTGAGCTGTGTTGTAGTCGCCGCACGCGAGTACTCCCCTGCCCTGCTTGCGAAATCCGTCCGCGCATTCCAGGAAAGCGTCGTAGAACTCCATTTTGTAGCGCAGGCGTTCAGGTGACATCTTGCCGTTAGGGAAATAGACGTTTAAGAGCACGTAAGAGCCCATGTCGAGGATGAGGGTCCTGCCTTCTGAGTCGAAACGTTCAATGCCGAAACCCCGCCAGACTTCAACCGGCTTTTTTCTGGTATATACGGCTACTCCGCTGTACCCGGCCCGGACCGCCGGGTTGAAGATGACGTGGTAACCGTCTATCTCAGTCAGTTCCGGGGACAGCTGGTCTGTGGAAACCTTCGTCTCCTGCAGACAAAGGATATCCGGCCCTTCTTTTTCCAACCATTCCGAGAAGCCTTTCTTCTGCGCCGCCCTCAGGCCGTTGATGTTCCATGAAAGTATGCGCAGTCTCTTCATGGCTCCTTCTCCCACGCCGGTTGCCGTACTCAAGTCAAAGCCGGCGTTTCCGCCGGCTTCTTCGTTGCTCACTTGTCATTATACGCGTCAGGACTCGAGTTCATTCATCTTGTCCAGGATTTTCTTTCCGCTGGAGAGAAGGGCTTGCAGGGAAGCGAAGTCACTGTCTTGGTCTACCTCGACATCCCCCTCGAAGCTCCCATCCATGATCTGGTCTGAGATGAGGTTGATCTCCTCGATGGGCCCGGTGATGTCCCGCCTGGTGAAGTAGAGCACTCCGAAGGCCGATATAAGTCCGCCAATGACCAGTATGATCACGCCAGTGACTATCTGCTTCATTATCAGATCTGATTTAGCGTCGGAGTACTCCTGCTCCAGTGCGTTCATCTGGTCGGTCTGGTCCACCGCGAAGTTCATGAATTCCTCACCGAATCCCGCCAGGGGCGATTCGATATACATTGAGATGAAATAACCACTACTCCCTCCAAGTTCATCAAGTATCTCGTAAGTCATATCCGCATCGCCAGGCATGCTCGTTGGAAAGCTCGATATCTCCAGGCCGGGTTTGACGCTCTGGGAGACAACGTTCCCGTTCGACACGTACACAAGATAGTCCGCGTTGAACTGGGCCCTTTCCATCTCGGTAAGGAACCCCAGCAGGACCATTTGCTTTTCAATGTCTGTGGTACCCACGAGTTCCTCTTTAAACACCTTGCCCATGACTGCCTGGTCCTGCCCCGTCGTGCTCATGGCCTGAAAGGCATCGGTGAAGAAGCCGACCATCTGGGCATTCACCCTCTCCTTCTCCTTATCCATCTCTCGATTGATCCTTCTTATTGAATCGATGGTCGTGTAGACGATCACCGCCAGGAGAAGGACCACCACCAGCGCCGTCACCGACAGGAGGTACCTCTTCATCTCTTTCCCTCTGTGCTTGCGCATCATCAAACTCCTTTCTCTCTTTTGCTCGTTACTGCCCCACCGGAAGGGCCATAATAAGTTCTTCATTATAAGATTCGGGTGGTTTTGGGCCAAGGGTGAGATTATTGCGGCCAACGGCGTTTATGGAGCGGCAAGAAGGTCAATTTGGTGTCAGAAGCGGGCCGGCCCGCTGGCCGCCCTTATCTAGTTTTTGTTGCAGATTTATGCTTAGGGCTTGAACCCCATGACATCGAAGCCGCCGTTCCACTTGCCCTGGAAGACGAAGTACATGGGGCGCTCGCAGATCACCGGCTGGTCGCTGATGATGCGGGCCGAGATGGAGTTGTCGGCTCCGGCGTCGTAGTTGACCATGACCGTGTAGCGGGAGTGGGCGGTGACGGTGTGGCGGGTGGTGAAGGGGGCGTGCTCCCCCCTCGGGTAGTAGGTGATGGCCACGGTGGCGTCGGCATCACCGGGGTTCTGGATGCACAGCCACTCCTCGAAGCCGTAGCCGGTGTAGCCCTCGGCGAAGAACCAGTCGTTGGCCGCTCCGTCGGTGGCCACCACGCAGTGGCCGCCGGTCCAGTTCCAGCCGCCCATGCCGGAGTAGTCGAAGTACATGGGGCGCTCGGCCAGGAAGTCGGATGCCGGGGCTGCCAGCGATACGGAGACGTCCTGCTCCGTTCCGACCTCGTCGGGGACGAAGACGGTGTAAGCGCCGGCCGGCGTCGATGTCGTAGCTCCGGTTGACCACCTGGCCGGTGCCCAGCAGGTAGGTGGCGTCGACGGTGATTGCGAGGCGTTGGGGTTCTGGATGGTTATCCACTCCTCGAATCCGCTGCGGGTGGTCCCCTCCGCCAGGTAGTAGGTGTCGGAGAGTGAGGAGGCTCCCATGACGCAGTGGCCGCCGGTCCAGTTCCAGCTGATTGGTCCCCTGGTAATTGAAATACATGGGGCGCTCGGCCACCACCGGGGCGGTGGCCTCGAGGCGCAGGGAGTTCTGATAGTCGCCGCCCAGCATCTCGTTGACGTTGAAGCTGGAGCGGGAGCGGGCCCCGACGGTGTAGCCGCTCTTGACGATCTCGCCGGCTTCCTGGGTCTGGAAGAAGAAGGTGACGTTAGCCGGGGTGTCGGTGTCGTTCAGGACACAGATCCACTCCTCAAACCCGGGGCCGGTGTAGCCCTCGGCGAAGTACCAGGTGCCGGCGGGCAGGGTGGCCCCGACGGAGTCGTGTCCGCCGTCCCAGACCCCCTTGTAGTTGAAGTACATGGGGCGCTCGGAAACGAAGGGGTAGTCGGCGGCGCACTTGATGGAAACCTCGCGGTCCGGGTCCCACCTCGGCGTTGACGTCCACGGTGAGCCTGGAGTGGGCCGGCACAGTGTAGATCTTCTCCATGGGCTTCTCGCCCGGGAAGAGGTAGGTGACCCGCACCGGCAGGGGCGCATCTCCCGGCTGGCCCAGGCAGAGGTATTCCTGGAAGTTCTCGCCGGTGTAGCCCTCGGCGAAGTAGAAGGCGATCTCGACGAAGGTCACCACGATGGGGTGGTCGCCGGTCAGGTTGGTCAGGACGTAGGGGTCGGATATGGGCACTTCAACGCCGTTGTCGGTGATGGACCCGATGCGGTAGCCCAGGCCGGGGGTGAAGTCGATGGTCACCGTGGAGCCGTAGTCCACCGTCTCGGTGTCGGGGCTTACCGTGCCCTGGCCGGCGGCGATGGACACGTCCACCTTGCACCTGGATGGGCCGGAAGGTGACCACGACGGCGTGGTCGGCGGTGACGTTGTTTATGGTGTAGCTGGTTGGCGGCGGGCCTGGCAGCACCGTTGTCGGTGATGGATGCCACCTCGTAGCCGGCGGCCGGGGTGAAGGTGACGGTGGCCGTGCCGTTGTGGTTGACCTCTGGAGTGGCGGGACTGGCGGTGCCGTGGCCGCCGGTGACGGTGGCGGTGACTTCGAAGGTGTCGATGGAGAAGATTACCACCACGGTGTGGTTCATTGTTGACTCCGGTAATGACGTAGGGGTCGGAGATGGTCATGGAGACCCCGTTATCGATTATGGACGATATGTGATAACCGGGGTTCGGCGTGATGTCTATGGTGGCATTGGAGCCGTAATCGATAGTCTGGGTGGCCGGCAAGACTGTGCCGTTTCCGCCGGAGACGGTCGCATTGACAATGAGGGTGTCGATGGCGAAGGTGACCACCACGGCGTGATCGATCTTTACGTTGTTGATGACGTAAGTGGCGGCCGTAGGGGCCTGCCACCGGGGTGCCGTTGTCGGTGATGGAAGCCACATGGTAGTGGTTGTCCGGCGTCAGGTTGATTGAGGCTGTTCCGTTGTAGGCAACCGTCTGGGCCGCGGGAGTGGCCGATACCGCCCACGCCGTTCACCGATGCGGTTACGTCGTAGTCGCCCAGGGCGAAGGTGACCACCACGGCATGGTTGTCGATGACGTTGTTGATGACGTAGGTGGCGCCGAAGGTCCGGCCACCGGGGTACCGTTGTCGGTGATGGTGGCGACATAATATCCTTCTTCCGGGGTGAAGTTTATGGTTGCTGTTCCGTTGTAGACCTACCGGCTGGATCGGAGGCGTCGCGGTGCCTTGGCCACCGGATACGCGTTGCAGTCACCGTGAACTCCGCCGGTGCGAAGGTGGCGCTGATGGCGTGGTCCTCCATGACGTTGGTGAAATCGTAGGAGGTCACCGGACCGACGCTCACCCCGTCCACCAGCACGTCGGATGATGGCATATCCGGTATCCGGGGTGATGTTGTAGATTGAGGTTTTCACCGTCGTTAACGGTAGAGGTCCCGGATGGGTTTATGGAGCCTCCGCTACCAGCGGTTGCGGTTATGTCGTGAGTGATCATCTCAAATGTCACCACGACGGTGTGGTTCGTGCTGACGTTGGCGATGTTGTAGGGATTTGCTATTGTCACCGGGGAGCCGTTGTCGGTGATGGTGGCTATCCGGTAATGGGCATCGGGGTTGATGACTATGGATGCCGTCGCCACCCGTGGCAACACTCTGGTTCACTGGCGTGATCACTGCCATGCCCCCCACTGACGGAGGCATTGACTGAATAATAGGTGGTCGTCTTGAAGGTGGCGCTGATGGTGTGGTCGGCGGTGACGTTGGTGAAGTCGTAGGAGCTCGGCGCGCCCACGCTGACCCCGTCCACCAGGACCTCGGCGACCTCGTAGCCGACATCCGGAGTGAAGGTGAAGGTCTGGGAGTTGCCGTATTCCACGCTGGTGGCACCGGCCGGGCTGATGCTTCCGCCGGCCCCGGAGGTGGCGGTGATGGTAAAGGTATCGATGGCGAAGGTCACCACCACGTCGTGGTCGGCCGCGACGTTGTAGATCGTGTAAGGATTGGCGATGGAGACAGGGACCCCATTGTCGGTAATGGAAGCGATATGGTATCCCCCCTCCGGCAGTATGTTGATCACCGCGGTGCCGTTCCAGTCAATCGTCTGGGAAGCAGGCAAAGCCGAGCCGTGCCCGCCCGGGACGCTGGCGGTCACCGTGTATGTGTCGATGGCGAAGGTGGCGGCGATGGTGTGGTCGGCAGCCACGTTGGTGAAGTCGTAGGAGGTCAGCGGGCCCTGGCTCACGCCGTCCACGGACACGTCGGCGACGTGGTAGCCGGCGTCGGGGGTGATGGTGTAGGCCTGAGAACCGCCGTCCGTGACCGTGGTCGTCCCCGCCGGGCTGATGGAGCCGTTGACCCCGGCCGTGGCAGTGATGTCATGGGTGGTTACGGCGAAGGTGACCACCACGGCGTGGTCCATGGTCACGTTGGTAACGGTGTAGGTGGCGCCGTAGGGGCCAGCCACCGGGGTGCCGTTGTCGGTGATGCTGTCCACGTGCCAGTGGTCGTCGGGGTCCAGGGTGATGACGGCGTCATCATCGTAGGCGACGCTCTGGGTGGCCGGGCTGACGCTTCCGCCCGCACCGGAGACGGTGGCGGTGACGTCGAAGGGACCTTCGGCGAAAACGGCCTCGATGGTATGGCTCTCGGCGATGTCGTTAAAGGTCCAGGAGGAGACCGCGCCCACGTTGACCCCGTCCACCAGGACGTAGGAGATATGGTTGCCGGGGTCAGCGGTGATGGTCACGGTGAGGTCGTCGCCGTGGTTGACGGTGTTGACGCCGGCTGGGGCGACCGACCCGCCGCTCCCGGCGGTGGCGGTCATCGTGTAGGTGTTGATGGCGAAGGTGGCGGCGATGGTGTGGTCGGCGGTCACGTTGGTGAAGTCGTAGGAGGTCAGCGGGCCCTGGCTCACGCCGTCCACGGACACGTCGGCGACGTGGTAGCCGGCGTCGGGGGTGATGGTGTAGGCCTGAGAACCGCCGTAGTCTACGCTGGTATCCCCCGCCGGGCTGATGGAGCCGTTGGTGGGCGGAGTGGCGCTGATGGTATAGGTGTCGATGGCGAAGGTGACCACCACGGCGTGGTCCATGGTCACGTTGGTAACGGTGTAGGTGGCGCCATAGGGGCCGGCCACCGGGGTGCCGTTGTCGGTGATGCTGTCCACGTGCCAGTGGTCGTCGGGGTCCAGGGTGATGACGGCGTCATCATCGTAGGCGACGCTCTGGGTGGCCGGGCTGACGCTTCCGCCCGCACCGGAGACGGTGGCGGTGACGTCGAAGGGACCTTCGGCGAAAACGGCCTCGATGGTATGGCTCTCGGCGATGTCGTTAAAGGTCCAGGAGGAGACCGCGCCCACGTTGACCCCGTCCACCAGGACATAGGAGATATGGTTGCCGGGGTCAGCGGTGATGGTCACGGTGAGGTCGTCACCATGGTTGACGGTGTTGACGCCGGATGGGGCGACCGACCCGCCGCTCCCGGCGGTGGCGGTCACCGTGTAGGTGTTGATGGCGAAGGTGGCGGCGATGGTGTGGTCGGCAGCCACGTTGGTGAAGTCGTAGGAGGTCAGCGGGCCCTGGCTCACGCCGTCCACGGACACGTCGGCGACGTGGTAGCCGGCGTCGGGGGTGATGGTGTAGGCCTGAGAACCGCCGTAGTCTACGCTGGTATCCCCCGCCGGGCTGATGGAGCCGTTGGTGGGCGGAGTGGCGCTGATGGTATAGGTGTCGATGGCGAAGACCGCCTGGATGGTGTGACCCTCGGTGACATTGGTGAAGGTGTAGCTGGTCACCGGACCGACACTCACGCCATCCACCAGTACGTCGGCGACGTGGTAGTGAGCGTCGGGGGTGATGGTGTAGGCCTGGTCGGAGCCGTAATCCACGGTGGTGGTGCCGGGCGGGGTAACGGAGCCGTTGCCGGTAGCCGTGGCGGTAATGTCATGGGTGTCGATGGCGAAGGTGAACACCACGGCGTGATCCATGGTCACGTTGGTAACGGTGTAGGTGGCGCCGTAGGGGCCGGCCACCGGGGTGCCGTTGTCGGTGATGCTGTCCACGTGCCAGTGGTCGTCGGGGTCCAGGGTGATGACGGCGTCATCATTGTAGTAGACCGTCTGGGTGGCCGGGCTGACGCTTCCGCCCGTACCGGAGACGGTTGCGGTGACTTCGAAGGGCTCGGTGGCGAAAACGGCTGCCAGGGTATGGTTGGCGGCGATGTCTGAGAAGGTGTAACTGGACACCGCGCCCACGCTGGCCCCGTCCACAACGACGTCGGAGATGAGGTAGCCGGTGTCGGCGGTGATGGTCACGGTGAGGTCGTCACCGTAGCTGACGGTGGTGGCGCCGGATGGGGCGACCGTACCGTTGGCCCCGGCGGTGGCGGTCACCGTGTAGGTGTTGATGGCGAAGGTGGCGGCGATGGTGTGGCCCTCGGTGACGTCTTCAAAGGTGTAGGAGGTCAGCGGTCCCTGGCTGATCCCGTCCACGATGACATCGAGCACGTGGTAGCCGTCCGCCGGGGTGATGGTGTAGGACTGGTCCGCTCCGTAGTCCACGCTGGTGTCGCCGGCCGGGGTGATGGTGCCGTTGGCGCCGGCGCTCGAGCTGATGGTGAAGGTATCGATGGCGAAGGTGGCCTCGATGGTGTGGTCGGCGGTGACGTTGATGAACTGGTAGGAGCCGATGGGGCCTGCGCTCACGCCGTCGATCTCCACGTCGACGATATGCCAGCCGGTGGCCGGGGTGATGGTGTAGGTCTGGTCCGCGCCGTAATCCACGCTGGTAGTACCAGGCGGGGTGACGGAGCCGCTGCCGGTAGCCGTGGCGGTGATGTCATATGTGTCGATGGCGAAGACCGCCTGGATGGTGTGACCCTCGGTGACATTGGTGAAGGTGTAGCTGGTCACCGGACCGACACTCACGCCATCCACCAGTACGTCGGCGACGTGGTAGTGAGCGTCGGGGGTGATGGTGTAGGCCTGGTCCGCGCCGTAGTCCACGCTGGCGTCACCCAGGGGCGTTATCCCGCCGCCGGCATTGCCACTGGAGCTGATGGTGAAGGTGTCGATGACAAAGGTGGCGGTGACCGCCTTGTTGCCGTCCATGGTGATGGAGGCGGGGTCGTCGCTGCCAACCAGGTCACCCGACCACCCGGTGAAGTGCCAGCCGGTGGCCGGGGCCGGGTCCAGGCTGACCATTGTACCGTGGTTGTAGGTGGCCTGGTCGGGGGTCTTGGTAACCGTGCCCGAGCCGACCACGGTGATGTCCAGGGTGTAGCTCTTGAGCTCAAAGGTGGCGCTGATGGTGTGGTCGGCGGTGACGTTGGTGAAGTCGTAGGAGCTCGGCGCGCCCACGCTGACCCCGTCCACCAGGACCTCGGCGACCTCGTAGCCGACATCCGGAGTGAAGGTGAAGGTCTGGGAGTTGCCGTATTCCACGCTGGTGGCACCGGCCGGGCTGATGCTTCCGCCGGCCCCGGAGGTGGCGGTGATGGTAAAGGTATCGATGGCGAAGGTCACCACCACGTCGTGGTCGGCCGCGACGTTGTAGATCGTGTAAGGATTGGCGATGGAGACAGGGACCCCATTGTCGGTAATGGAAGCGATATGGTATCCCCCCTCCGGCAGTATGTTGATCACCGCGGTGCCGTTCCAGTCAATCGTCTGGGAAGCAGGCAAAGCCGAGCCGTGCCCGCCCGGGACGCTGGCGGTCACCGTGTATGTGTCGATGGCGAAGGTGGCGGCGATGGTGTGGTCGGCAGCCACGTTGGTGAAGTCGTAGGAGGTCAGCGGGCCCTGGCTCACGCCGTCCACGGACACGTCGGCGACGTGGTAGCCGGCGTCGGGGGTGATGGTGTAGGCCTGAGAACCGCCGTCCGTGACCGTGGTCGTCCCCGCCGGGCTGATGGAGCCGTTGACCCCGGCCGTGGCAGTGATGTCATGGGTGGTTACGGCGAAGGTGACCACCACGGCGTGGTCCATGGTCACGTTGGTAACGGTGTAGGTGGCGCCATAGGGGCCGGCCACCGGGGTGCCGTTGTCGGTGATGCTGTCCACGTGCCAGTGGTCGTCGGGGTCCAGGGTGATGACGGCGTCATCATCGTAGGCGACGCTCTGGGTGGCCGGGCTGACGCTTCCGCCCGCACCGGAGACGGTGGCGGTGACGTCGAAGGGACCTTCGGCGAAAACGGCCTCGATGGTATGGCTCTCGGCTATGTCGTTAAAGGTCCAGGAGGAGACCGCGCCCACGTTGACCCCGTCCACCAGGACATAGGAGATATGGTTGCCGGGGTCAGCGGTGATGGTCACGGTGAGGTCGTCACCATGGTTGACGGTGTTGACGCCGGATGGGGCGACCGACCCGCCGCTCCCGGCGGTGGCGGTCACCGTGTAGGTGTTGATGGCGAAGGTGGCGGCGATGGTGTGGTCGGCAGCCACGTTGGTGAAGTCGTAGGAGGTCAGCGGGCCCTGGCTCACGCCGTCCACGGACACGTCGGCGACGTGGTAGCCGGCGTCGGGGGTGATGGTGTAGGCCTGAGAACCGCCGTAGTCTACGCTGGTATCCCCCGCCGGGCTGATGGAGCCGTTGGTGGGCGGAGTGGCGCTGATGGTATAGGTGTCGATGGC
>CAVXXD010000014.1:0-121492 GCA_963765625.1 uncultured bacterium | reverse complement strand
TGACGGCGCGGTCGCCGTTCATGACGATGCTGTCGGGGTTGAGCGAGCCGGAGAGGTCGCCCGACCAGCCGGCGAAGGTCCAGCCGGCGGCGGCGGTGGCGGTGAGCTCGACCGAGTCGCCGTAGTGGTAGGTGGCCTGGTCGGGATCGCGGTCCACCGAGCCCGAGCCCACGGTGCCGACGCTCAGGGTGTATTCGTCCTGGGTGAAGGTGGCGGTGACGGCGCGGTCGCCGTTCATGACGATGCTGTCGGGGTTGAGCGAGCCGGAGAGGTCGCCCGACCAGCCGGCGAAGGTCCAGCCGGCGGCGGCGGTGGCGGTGAGCTCGACCGAGTCGCCGTAGTGGTAGGTGGCCTGGTCGGGATCGCGGTCCACCGAGCCCGAGCCCACGGTGCCGACGCTCAGGGTGTATTCGTCCTGGGTGAAGGTGGCGGTGACGGCGCGGTCGCCGTTCATGACGATGCTGTCGGGGTTGAGCGAGCCGGAGAGGTCGCCCGACCAGCCGGCGAAGGTCCAGCCGGCGGCGGCGGTGGCGGTGAGCTCGACCGAGTCGCCGTAGTGGTAGGTGGCCTGGTCGGGATCGCGGTCCACCGAGCCCGAGCCCACGGTGCCGACGCTCAGGGTGTATTCGTCCTGGGTGAAGGTGGCGGTGACGGCGCGGTCGCCGTTCATGACGATGCTGTCGGGGTTGAGCGAGCCGGAGAGGTCGCCCGACCAGCCGGCGAAGGTCCAGCCGGCGGCGGCGGTGGCGGTGAGCTCGACCGAGTCGCCGTAGTGGTAGGTGGCCTGGTCGGGATCGCGGTCCACCGAGCCCGAGCCCACGGTGCCGACGCTCAGGGTGTATTCGTCCTGGGTGAAGGTGGCGGTGACGGCGCGGTCGCCGTTCATGACGATGCTGTCGGGGTTGAGCGAGCCGGAGAGGTCGCCCGACCAGCCGGCGAAGGTCCAGCCGGCGGCGGCGGTGGCGGTGAGCTCGACCGAGTCGCCGTAGTGGTAGGTGGCCTGGTCGGGATCGCGGTCCACCGAGCCCGAGCCCACGGTGCCGACGCTCAGGGTGTATTCGTCCTGGGTGAAGGTGGCGGTGACGGCGCGGTCGCCGTTCATGACGATGCTGTCGGGGTTGAGCGAGCCGGAGAGGTCGCCCGACCAGCCGGCGAAGGTCCAGCCGGCGGCGGCGGTGGCGGTGAGCTCGACCGAGTCGCCGTAGTGGTAGGTGGCCTGGTCGGGATCGCGGTCCACCGAGCCCGAGCCCACGGTGCCGACGCTCAGGGTGTATTCGTCCTGGGTGAAGGTGGCGGTGACGGCGCGGTCGCCGTTCATGACGATGCTGTCGGGGTTGAGCGAGCCGGAGAGGTCGCCCGACCAGCCGGCGAAGGTCCAGCCGGCGGCGGCGGTGGCGGTGAGCTCGACCGAGTCGCCGTAGTGGTAGGTGGCCTGGTCGGGATCGCGGTCCACCGAGCCCGAGCCCACGGTGCCGACGCTCAGGGTGTATTCGTCCTGGGTGAAGGTGGCGGTGACGGCGCGGTCGCCGTTCATGACGATGCTGTCGGGGTTGAGCGAGCCGGAGAGGTCGCCCGACCAGCCGGCGAAGGTCCAGCCGGCGGCGGCGGTGGCGGTGAGCTCGACCGAGTCGCCGTAGTGGTAGGTGGCCTGGTCGGGATCGCGGTCCACCGAGCCCGAGCCCACGGTGCCGACGCTCAGGGTGTATTCGTCCTGGGTGAAGGTGGCGGTGACGGCGCGGTCGCCGTTCATGACGATGCTGTCGGGGTTGAGCGAGCCGGAGAGGTCGCCCGACCAGCCGGCGAAGGTCCAGCCGGCGGCGGCGGTGGCGGTGAGCTCGACCGAGTCGCCGTAGTGGTAGGTGGCCTGGTCGGGATCGCGGTCCACCGAGCCCGAGCCCACGGTGCCGACGCTCAGGGTGTATTCGTCCTGGGTGAAGGTGGCGGTGACGGCGCGGTCGCCGTTCATGACGATGCTGTCGGGGTTGAGCGAGCCGGAGAGGTCGCCCGACCAGCCGGCGAAGGTCCAGCCGGCGGCGGCGGTGGCGGTGAGCTCGACCGAGTCGCCGTAGTGGTAGGTGGCCTGGTCGGGATCGCGGTCCACCGAGCCCGAGCCCACGGTGCCGACGCTCAGGGTGTATTCGTCCTGGGTGAAGGTGGCGGTGACGGCGCGGTCGCCGTTCATGACGATGCTGTCGGGGTTGAGCGAGCCGGAGAGGTCGCCCGACCAGCCGGCGAAGGTCCAGCCGGCGGCGGCGGTGGCGGTGAGCTCGACCGAGTCGCCGTAGTGGTAGGTGGCCTGGTCGGGATCGCGGTCCACCGAGCCCGAGCCCACGGTGCCGACGCTCAGGGTGTATTCGTCCTGGGTGAAGGTGGCGGTGACGGCGCGGTCGCCGTTCATGACGATGCTGTCGGGGTTGAGCGAGCCGGAGAGGTCGCCCGACCAGCCGGCGAAGGTCCAGCCGGCGGCGGCGGTGGCGGTGAGCTCGACCGAGTCGCCGTAGTGGTAGGTGGCCTGGTCGGGATCGCGGTCCACCGAGCCCGAGCCCACGGTGCCGACGCTCAGGGTGTATTCGTCCTGGGTGAAGGTGGCGGTGACGGCGCGGTCGCCGTTCATGACGATGCTGTCGGGGTTGAGCGAGCCGGAGAGGTCGCCCGACCAGCCGGCGAAGGTCCAGCCGGCGGCGGCGGTGGCGGTGAGCTCGACCGAGTCGCCGTAGTGGTAGGTGGCCTGGTCGGGATCGCGGTCCACCGAGCCCGAGCCCACGGTGCCGACGCTCAGGGTGTATTCGTCCTGGGTGAAGGTGGCGGTGACGGCGCGGTCGCCGTTCATGACGATGCTGTCGGGGTTAAGCGAGCCGGAGAGGTCGCCCGACCAGCCGGCGAAGGTCCAGCCGGCGGCGGCGGTGGCGGTGAGCTCGACCGAGTCGCCGTAGTGGTAGGTGGCCTGGTCGGGATCGCGGTCCACCGAGCCCGAGCCCACGGTGCCGACGCTCAGGGTGTATTCGTCCTGGGTGAAGGTGGCGGTGACGGCGCGGTCGCCGTTCATGACGATGCTGTCGGGGTTGAGCGAGCCGGAGAGGTCGCCCGACCAGCCGGCGAAGGTCCAGCCGGCGGCGGCGGTGGCGGTGAGCTCGACCGAGTCGCCGTAGTGGTAGGTGGCCTGGTCGGGATCGCGGTCCACCGAGCCCGAGCCCACGGTGCCGACGCTCAGGGTGTATTCGTCCTGGGTGAAGGTGGCGGTGACGGCGCGGTCGCCGTTCATGACGATGCTGTCGGGGTTAAGCGAGCCGGAGAGGTCGCCCGACCAGCCGGCGAAGGTCCAGCCGGCGGCGGCGGTGGCGGTGAGCTCGACCGAGTCGCCGTAATGGTAGGTGGCCTGGTCGGGATCGCGGTCCACCGAGCCCGAGCCCACGGTGCCGACGCTCAGGGTGTATTCGTCCTGGGTGAAGGTGGCGGTGACGGCGCGGTCGCCGTTCATGACGATGCTGTCGGGGTTGAGCGAGCCGGAGAGGTCGCCCGACCAGCCGGCGAAGGTCCAGCCGGCGGCGGCGGTGGCGGTGAGCTCGACCGAGTCGCCGTAGTGGTAGGTGGCCTGGTCGGGATCGCGGTCCACCGAGCCCGAGCCCACGGTGCCGACGCTCAGGGTGTATTCGTCCTGGGTGAAGGTGGCGGTGACGGCGCGGTCGCCGTTCATGACGATGCTGTCGGGGTTGAGCGAGCCGGAGAGGTCGCCCGACCAGCCGGCGAAGGTCCAGCCGGCGGCGGCGGTGGCGGTGAGCTCGACCGAGTCGCCGTAGTGGTAGGTGGCCTGGTCGGGATCGCGGTCCACCGAGCCCGAGCCCACGGTGCCGACGCTCAGGGTGTATTCGTCCTGGGTGAAGGTGGCGGTGACGGCGCGGTCGCCGTTCATGACGATGCTGTCGGGGTTGAGCGAGCCGGAGAGGTCGCCCGACCAGCCGGCGAAGGTCCAGCCGGCGGCGGCGGTGGCGGTGAGCTCGACCGAGTCGCCGTAGTGGTAGGTGGCCTGGTCGGGATCGCGGTCCACCGAGCCCGAGCCCACGGTGCCGACGCTCAGGGTGTATTCGTCCTGGGTGAAGGTGGCGGTGACGGCGCGGTCGCCGTTCATGACGATGCTGTCGGGGTTGAGCGAGCCGGAGAGGTCGCCCGACCAGCCGGCGAAGGTCCAGCCGGCGGCGGCGGTGGCGGTGAGCTCGACCGAGTCGCCGTAGTGGTAGGTGGCCTGGTCGGGATCGCGGTCCACCGAGCCCGAGCCCACGGTGCCGACGCTCAGGGTGTATTCGTCCTGGGTGAAGGTGGCGGTGACGGCGCGGTCGCCGTTCATGACGATGCTGTCGGGGTTGAGCGAGCCGGAGAGGTCGCCCGACCAGCCGGCGAAGGTCCAGCCGGCGGCGGCGGTGGCGGTGAGCTCGACCGAGTCGCCGTAGTGGTAGGTGGCCTGGTCGGGATCGCGGTCCACCGAGCCCGAGCCCACGGTGCCGACGCTCAGGGTGTATTCGTCCTGGGTGAAGGTGGCGGTGACGGCGCGGTCGCCGTTCATGACGATGCTGTCGGGGTTGAGCGAGCCGGAGAGGTCGCCCGACCAGCCGGCGAAGGTCCAGCCGGCGGCGGCGGTGGCGGTGAGCTCGACCGAGTCGCCGTAGTGGTAGGTGGCCTGGTCGGGATCGCGGTCCACCGAGCCCGAGCCCACGGTGCCGACGCTCAGGGTGTATTCGTCCTGGGTGAAGGTGGCGGTGACGGCGCGGTCGCCGTTCATGACGATGCTGTCGGGGTTGAGCGAGCCGGAGAGGTCGCCCGACCAGCCGGCGAAGGTCCAGCCGGCGGCGGCGGTGGCGGTGAGCTCGACCGAGTCGCCGTAGTGGTAGGTGGCCTGGTCGGGATCGCGGTCCACCGAGCCCGAGCCCACGGTGCCGACGCTCAGGGTGTATTCGTCCTGGGTGAAGGTGGCGGTGACGGCGCGGTCGCCGTTCATGACGATGCTGTCGGGGTTGAGCGAGCCGGAGAGGTCGCCCGACCAGCCGGCGAAGGTCCAGCCGGCGGCGGCGGTGGCGGTGAGCTCGACCGAGTCGCCGTAGTGGTAGGTGGCCTGGTCGGGATCGCGGTCCACCGAGCCCGAGCCCACGGTGCCGACGCTCAGGGTGTATTCGTCCTGGGTGAAGGTGGCGGTGACGGCGCGGTCGCCGTTCATGACGATGCTGTCGGGGTTGAGCGAGCCGGAGAGGTCGCCCGACCAGCCGGCGAAGGTCCAGCCGGCGGCGGCGGTGGCGGTGAGCTCGACCGAGTCGCCGTAGTGGTAGGTGGCCTGGTCGGGATCGCGGTCCACCGAGCCCGAGCCCACGGTGCCGACGCTCAGGGTGTATTCGTCCTGGGTGAAGGTGGCGGTGACGGCGCGGTCGCCGTTCATGACGATGCTGTCGGGGTTGAGCGAGCCGGAGAGGTCGCCCGACCAGCCGGCGAAGGTCCAGCCGGCGGCGGCGGTGGCGGTGAGCTCGACCGAGTCGCCGTAGTGGTAGGTGGCCTGGTCGGGATCGCGGTCCACCGAGCCCGAGCCCACGGTGCTGACGCTCAGGGTGTATTCGTCCTGGGTGAAGGTGGCGGTGACGGCGCGGTCGCCGTTCATGACGATGCTGTCGGGGTTGAGCGAGCCGGAGAGGTCGCCCGACCAGCCGGCGAAGGTCCAGCCGGCGGCGGCGGTGGCGGTGAGCTCGACCGAGTCGCCGTAGTGGTAGGTGGCCTGGTCGGGATCGCGGTCCACCGAGCCCGAGCCCACGGTGCCGACGCTCAGGGTGTATTCGTCCTGGGTGAAGGTGGCGGTGACGGCGCGGTCGCCGTTCATGACGATGCTGTCGGGGTTGAGCGAGCCGGAGAGGTCGCCCGACCAGCCGGCGAAGGTCCAGCCGGCGGCGGCGGTGGCGGTGAGCTCGACCGAGTCGCCGTAGTGGTAGGTGGCCTGGTCGGGATCGCGGTCCACCGAGCCCGAGCCCACGGTGCCGACGCTCAGGGTGTATTCGTCCTGGGTGAAGGTGGCGGTGACGGCGCGGTCGCCGTTCATGACGATGCTGTCGGGGTTGAGCGAGCCGGAGAGGTCGCCCGACCAGCCGGCGAAGGTCCAGCCGGCGGCGGCGGTGGCGGTGAGCTCGACCGAGTCGCCGTAGTGGTAGGTGGCCTGGTCGGGATCGCGGTCCACCGAGCCCGAGCCCACGGTGCCGACGCTCAGGGTGTATTCGTCCTGGGTGAAGGTGGCGGTGACGGCGCGGTCGCCGTTCATGACGATGCTGTCGGGGTTGAGCGAGCCGGAGAGGTCGCCCGACCAGCCGGCGAAGGTCCAGCCGGCGGCGGCGGTGGCGGTGAGCTCGACCGAGTCGCCGTAGTGGTAGGTGGCCTGGTCGGGATCGCGGTCCACCGAGCCCGAGCCCACGGTGCTGACGCTCAGGGTGTATTCGTCCTGGGTGAAGGTGGCGGTGACGGCGCGGTCGCCGTTCATGACGATGCTGTCGGGGTTGAGCGAGCCGGAGAGGTCGCCCGACCAGCCGGCGAAGGTCCAGCCGGCGGCGGCGGTGGCGGTGAGCTCGACCGAGTCGCCGTAGTGGTAGGTGGCCTGGTCGGGATCGCGGTCCACCGAGCCCGAGCCCACGGTGCCGACGCTCAGGGTGTATTCGTCCTGGGTGAAGGTGGCGGTGACGGCGCGGTCGCCGTTCATGACGATGCTGTCGGGGTTGAGCGAGCCGGAGAGGTCGCCCGACCAGCCGGCGAAGGTCCAGCCGGCGGCGGCGGTGGCGGTGAGCTCGACCGAGTCGCCGTAGTGGTAGGTGGCCTGGTCGGGATCGCGGTCCACCGAGCCCGAGCCCACGGTGCTGACGCTCAGGGTGTATTCGTCCTGGGTGAAGGTGGCCTCGATGGTGTGGTCGGCCTTCACCCCGTAGAAAGTATAAGAAGCCACCGCGCCCACGCTGACCCCGTCCACCAGGACGTCGGCGATGGTGTAGTGTGGGTCGGCGGCAATGGCGAAGGACTGGTCATCGTTGTGCTGAACGGAAACCGCTCCGGACGGTGATATGCTCCCTCCGGATCCAGCGGTAGCAGTGATTGTCCAGTTCTTTACCTTGTAACTCGCGGCTATGGTATGAACAGCGTCCACGCTGGAAAATGTATATGAGGCCGCCGCCCCCACGGAAACGCCGTCGACCAGCACGTCGTCGATATCATACCCTTCGTCCGGCGTTATGGTATAAGTCTGCGACCCTCCATAATCCACATTTGTGGTCCCAGCCGGAGTGATGCTTCCACCCGCCCCCACGCTGGCGTTTATCGCGTACGTATCGATGGCGTAAGTAACCACCACCGTGTGGTGCTCATTCACGTTGCTGATGACGTACGGGTCCGCGACAGTCTGCGAAATCCCGTTGTCCACAATGGATGCGATATGGTAATTGGCGTCCGGCGTAGGGTCTATGCTGGCCGAACTACCGGGGTTCACGTTCTGCGAAGAGGGGCTTACGCTTCCATGGCCTCCCGAAACGGAAGCACTGACTATCGCCTGCAGGGCTATGTCTACGGTGTCGTTCTGGTTACCGTCCGCGTAGGCAAGAACAGTTGCCGTTCCGGGCGTACTTCCCCCATAGAAAGTCAATGTCACCTGCCCGCTGGCGTTGGTGACACCGGAATACGCGGACAAGGTACCGAGGCTGGTTTCGAAATAAACATTCCTGCCGGAAAGCACGTTCATGTTGATGTCGTAGAGCGTGGCGGTTACGGTGCTTGTTGAAGACCCGTTGGCGACGAGGGTGGTCGGCGAAGCGGTCAATACGACATAAGCCGCCCCCACTATGTAGGTGTCCGTCGAGGGCGTTATGCCTCCGGAGATATAGCCGTTGTTGAAATAGACCCTTCGGATGTGGTGTTCCTGGTTGGCGGCGCCGGTCGCTGCCGTAAAACCTAAAAAGACGCTGTCTCCATAGTGGGAGTATAGGTCCAGGCTGTTTACGGTCAACGACGCCGATGCCGGCCTGGCGGGCACTGTCGTGGCACCGGCTACGGAGGTGGTCCTGATCTCGAGATGGTCGTTTAACCCGTCATAATCAATCCAGGCCCACCAGTAATTGGTCTCAAGGCTTGCCGCAAGCGATGCGGTTGCCACTGAAGTAACCGACCCGTCAAGGTCGACCCCGATATGGTTTGCATCAGGGTCTCCCTCATCCCCGTTCTGCCAGGTGTCAAACTCCACGGCGAAGCTGTTGGCTATACCCCCGAAACCGAGCCCCTGCCCCGGGGAACCTTCAGCGTTGGAGTTGGGCTGTATGGCGAAGCAGAGGCCGTCGGCACCTCCCCCTCCCTGCTGCCTCATCTGAAAAGAAATAAGGGCGCTGAAAGAGCCTTCGTCAAACAACCCTACCTGCGGATCCCACCATGCCGTCCCGAAACTGTCGTTGATGTTGTCCGTCAGGCGCATGGAATTCCTGCCTCCGCCTGTATCAACCATCGTAGCCCCAACCAGGGACCAATCGTTGATGTTGGTGGTGGTGAAACTGGTGTATACGGCGGTGATGGTGTAGGTCGCAGCCATGGCCTGCCCCATCATCGAGAGCGTCAACAATATGCTTAGAGCTAGAAAAAGACTCGTGTATAAAAACCTCTTTGCTCCTGGCGGCTTGTTCTTTGTTTTCATGGTGTTTCAATCTTTCGGCTCAACGCACTTCTGTCCTTATGATCAAGCTCTACTACACACCTTCCATACGGTACATTGATTCTTTCAGAAACCGCATACTTCACTTATGATTTCCCTCATTCCGGCTATGTCCTGAATCATCTCCGACCTGAATCATCTCCATTCCGTTCACCGGATACCTCAAACCAAGGGGATATTTCTCTCCTCACTTATATAGACGGTCTTATATAAAGACTTTCTCTTGTTTTCCTCTGAAAGGTAGAAATACCTCCCTGAAAGGTCTCTTTCAGGGGGTGAACGGGCAGCCTGTTTTCGACCTTAATATCCTGGTTTTCGGCTTAATGCCCAGGTGATCAAGGGTTGCGCAGGGTGACCTTCGGCAAGTTATCTGCGGCGACGGTGATCGCGGCCTCGAAACCGGCGCCGCACCCTTCGAGGCCGCAGGTCGTGTATTCGACTCCATCGTATGACGCCGTGCTGATTTCACGTCCGAGTCCCGAACGGACGAGCTTAAGGGGGAAGGATACCCCCGTCCCCATGGCCTTGATGACCGACTCCTTCCTCACCCAACCACGAAAGAAGGTGCGCACGTGAGCGGGCGACAATAAACCTTCCGGAAAGAAAGAGCTCCTCTCTCCGGGGCTGAAGACATCCTCGATCATTTCCGGCGTGACTTTGTCGGGATCGATTCTCTCTATGTCGACTCCTATAGGTACCCGAGCAGTCCCGATCAGGCCCCGGTTGGCCGAATAGCTGATGTTGAACTCACAGCCACCTGGAACGTACGGTTTACCATACTCGTTCCGGTTGAAGACGATCTCTCTGGCGTCAACTCCCAGAACCGGTGAGAGCAGCGTCCTCAAGATGCCATGCATGCGCAGGTAGCGGTCGCGGTAGGACGGGAACCGGAAGCCCGCCGCGCGCGCCTTCTCTTCTTGCGAAAGAAGCATTTCATAGCCGGAAATAGGAAGTTCACAGGCATCAAGATCAACGATGAACACCTCGACTTCACCGGCTGCCGGCATCTTATTGCTCCTCCCCGGAATAGTAACGAGCCCCGCTTACCGCTATGGCACGGGGCTCGTGAATGATTCCGTTTTCAGGTTACTTAGAGGCCGAGGTCCTTATCGGAGATCTCTTTCAGCAGGATGACTTCGGAGCTGTCGACTATTCCCGCCAGCTTCTCGATGGCCTCCATCATCCCTTTCTTTCCGGACGCCTTCTCCTCAACCGACTCCATGGCGGCCAGGCTGGCGAATTCAGAGAACATGTACAGGGTGTGCATGGTGTCCCCACCGGCGATGCTGGCGTACATTTTGACTTTGGGGAATCCAGTTCCTTTGCCCGCAGCCTTAATCATTTTCAGCGTCGGGCCTACCTCTTCCCAGGCACCGGCGTGAAACTTCATTTCCTCGATCCGCAGAACCTTCATCAGAACCCCCTTCTCTTGAGCAACAGCCATTGACAGATATAGATATTATCCAGTTATCCCGAGTCTTAAACAATACGTTCTCTTTTCTGCGCTAACAGCTGCATCCGGCATGGGGCTGGCCGCTGACTATCCGTGCGATTTCTTTCAGCCCTCTTCCCTCCATCATGCTGAGATGGCCTCCCGGAACCGTCCTGACTTTCAGCTCCCGGATATGCTCGGGCCAGTAATTGGGCTTTTGATCGTCCATGGGTAAGATAAGGACCGCATGCCCCTGGTAAAGCCCGGCTTCGTATTCCGCCATGGCTGCGAACTCAAGCCGCATCACCTCCGCGAGCTTGTCGCGGTATCGCTCGGGCAGGTCTTCATATAATGAGTTGCCTGCGACCAGGTCCGAGGCTTTTCCGCCGTTCGCCAGTTCCATCAGCAGTTCTTTTTCACGGCCCAGGAGCAGTGTGGCGTCAAGAAGATACAGCTCTTCCACTTCGATGCCGAGTTCCTCCATCCTGCGAGCCATCTCCAGGGCGACCAGGCCACCAAAGGACCATCCCCCCAGGCTGCACGGTCCTTCACCGCAGACCGGAAGTACGTCGCCAAGATAAGCTTCGGCGAGGCTCTCGATGGTCTCGAGCATCGGCCCTTCTTCGTAGAGGTTACGGGATTCAATCGCATAGAACGGCAGGTCCCGGTCGAGCAGCGCCGCCAGTTGCCCGTATGCTTCCGCACCCGCCTGCCCGGGATGGACGAAGAAGAGTGGTGGTCGCCCCCCCTCCCGGTTGAAGGCCACCAGGGGGCGGAAGGGGGTGGTCCCGCCTTCATCCCTCAACGAACGGGCCTGCTTCTCGATGGTCTGGTTCACGAACACCCAGGACACGGCGTAGGTGGTATCGAAGGACCGGTTTATCCGGGCCACGAGTTTCACGGCTAGAAGCGAGTGCCCGCCCGAGAAGAAGAAGTCCGATTCTATCGAGTCTATATTTGCTCCGATGAGTTCTTCCCATATCTCCTTGAGGTGCAATTCGACGGGGTCTCGCGGCGTCATTACAGTCGAGGACGGCGCCGTCATGAAACGGGGATCGGGCAGGGCCCTACGGTCGATCTTCCCTCCAGTTGTTACCGGCAAAACGTCCATTCGTACCATGAAAGAAGGGACCATGTAGGCGGGCATCATCTCCGCCAGGTATGACTTCAGTACCTCGGCCTCGGATTCCCTGCCCGCCGCCGACGTCCGGGACGGGACATAGTAGGCTGCGATGACTGTGTCCGCTCCACCCGAGGCTGCCGCCTTGGCCACCGCCGGTTCACGGCGCCACTCCCAGGCTCGCACCGCCGCGTTCTCAACACCCGGGTGTTCCTTCAAGCGGTTCTCTATCTCGCCGGGCTCTACCCGGAAACCGCGTATCTGTACCTGTTCGTCCAGGCGGCCGAGATACTCCAGCTCTCCCCCGGGCAAGTAGCGGCCGAGGTCGCCGGAGCGATAGAGCCTGTCCCCGGAGCGGAAAGGGTCCGGCACGAACTTGCTCGCCGTCAGGCTGTCTCTTCCCAGGTATCCCCGGGCCACTCCCCCGCCTCCGACGCACAGCTCACCGGGAATCCCGGGAGGAAGCAGCCGCAGATGGCGATCCATCACGTAAACCCTCGTATCCGGAAGAGGCCGGCCGATATTCCCGATCCCAGTCGCAATGTCCCCGTCGCGTACTTCTTTGAAGGTTACGTGGACGCAGGTCTCGGTGATACCGTACATGTTCACCAGGCTCACCTCCGGATAGGACCTCCGCCATTCCTCGAGCGCGGAGTAGTTGAGGGCCTCCCCGCCGAAGATGACGTAGCGCAACGGCAGTCCCGCCGGGCGCCGCTCCAGTATTTCCCGTGCAAGGACGTAGAAAGCGGAGGGGACCTGGTTGATCACGGTTACCCCCTCTTTCTCGATCAGTGCGAGGAGGAGGGAGGAATCCCTGGTGGTCTCCACCGGGACGATCACCAGCTTACCGCCGCAGAAAAGGGCGCCGTACATCTCCCAGACCGAGAAGTCGAAACCGTAGGAATGAAACATGGTCCAGACGTCTTCTTCGGAGAACTCGAAAGGAAAACCGTCGTTGACCAGCAACCGGACCACGTTGCGATGTTCCACCAGGACGCCCTTGGGCCGCCCGGTCGAGCCCGAGGTATATATGCAGTAGGCCAGGTTGTCCGGCGCCGCTCTCCCCTCCGGCTCGTGCCCCGGCATCGCGTCGATGGACTCTCCGTCCACGTCCAGCAGGACCACCGAGACCACCTCTACGGGTATCTTCCTTTTTAAGGAAGAGGTGGTCACCAGCAGGTCCGCTCCGGAATCCTCGATAATGAAGCTTATCCGCTCACCCGGGAAGGAGGGCTCGATGGGCAAGTAGGCGCCCCCCGCCTTGAGCACCGCGAGCATGGCCGTGACCGCTTCCACCGATCGCTCCAGGCATATCGCCACCAGTCTTTCCGGCCCCACCCCCGACCTCTTCAGATGATGGGCGAGCCGGTTGGCCCTTTCATCCAGTTCGCGATAAGAAACCGCGACATCACCGCAGGCCACGGCTACGCGGTCAGGCGTCCGCCCGGCCTGCCCGGCGAAGAGCCCGTGCACGGTCTGGTGAGCCGGAAAAGAAACGTCCGTATCGTTCCTTTCCCATACCTGCATCGACTCTTCACTGGTGGTGAGCAGAGACAACATCTCCAGGGGTTCATCCGGAGCCTTGGCCAGGTTGTCGATTACCGTGGCATATCTCTCCACCATCTCAGTCATGGTCTTGCGGTCGTAGATATCCTGGTTGAAGGTTGCCGTCCCGTCGATGCTATCGTCGGCCTCTACCAGTAATATGTCCAGGTCATACTTTCCGAGGCCCAGGCTGTTCCGATACATCCGCGCCGGGATGTCTCCGAAACTCAAAGGCTGCTCCGGTCCACAGCGGTACTCGAATATCACATCGAACAGCGCCGTCCGGCTCATGTCGACGGGTGGGTTCAGCATCCCCACCAGCGAATCGAAGGGAAGAGATCCGTTGGCCCGTGCTTCTTCCGTGACTTCGGCGACCTTTTTCAACATAGTGCGGAAAGTGTCTTGACCATCCAGGCCGATCCTTACCGGCAACAGGTTGTCGAAGGGCCCGACCGAATCGTCCGCTTCCCGCGGGCGCGCCTCGCCGGAGACCCCGATTAACAGCTCATCCTGTCCCGCATAGCACAACAGCATGAATACCAGGCTCGACAGCAGGATAGTTGAGAGGCCTGGCGTGTCACTCCGGGTAAGGACGTCGAGGGGGGCACCAGGTTCCAAGGGTATGGAGAACTCCAGGCATCCAGCGGTGTAGGTGTGTATGGCGGGCCGGGGATGGTCCTCGGGCAGGGTCAGGACCGGCAGTTCTCCCCTCAACCTCCACTTCCAATAAAGGAAGAGGGGCTCCCAGCCCGCTTCGGGCACCTCCCTCTGCCACCGGCTGAACCATGCGTAATTGAGTGTCTCCGGCAGCAACTCTGGTTCGTCTCCCCCCGCCAAAGCACCGTAGCACTGAGCCAGTTCCCTGGCGATGATGTACATCGACCTCCGGTCGGCCAGCATGTGGTGCGCCACCAGCACGAAGACGCTCTCTCCCCCGGCCCCCCGTATGAGCGCGGCCCGCAGGCGGGGTTCCTCCTCGCCGGTGAACGGCCTCCCGGAAATCTCGAGGGCCTTCTCAAGCAGCGGGTCCGGGCCGGCTTCTTTTATAGCAATCATTTCCAACGCCGGACGGAAATCCGTCTCTACCGACTGCCAGGCTCCGTCTTCACCGTTCTCGATGCGCGTCCTCAGCGCGCCGTGCCTCCCAACGACGTAGTGCAGGCTCTCTTCCAGCTTGCGCGCTTCGACCGGCCCGTCGAACCTGATAAACAGGGGCAGGTTGTGGTAGATGGGCTTACCTTCATAAACGTTTCCTTCTTCGAAGCGGTCTATGAACCAGAGCCTCTCCTGGTGGAAGGAGAGGGGCGCTCGCACCGTCTCCTCGTCGTCAGGCGGGATCATGGGTCGCGGAGAAGCCGGCCCTTCGTGGAAAGAGAGGCGTGACAGGGGTGATTCGCCGTCCTTGCACGCCGACGCGACCAGGCCGGTGAGGCGTCCCGCCATCCTGGAGATGATCTCCTCGTCGAAGAGGTCTTCGTCGTAAACCAGGCACAGCCCGAGAGTCCGTTCATCCTCCCAGGCATACAGGTCGAGGTCGGACCGGACGGCACCGAGTTCGAGCCCGATGGGACTGACCTCGAGGCCTTCCAGCCGCAAGTGCGTCTCCGGCACGTTCTGGTAGACGAGCATGGTTGTAAACAGAGTTCCGCTCCGTGTCCCGCGCTCCGGTCTGAGCTCGGCCACCAGTTTCTCGAAAGGCAGGTCCTGGTGGGCGAATGCCTCCAGGGCCGTCTTTCTCACCCGTTCCAGCAACTCCAGGTAAGAAGGATCCCCGGAGAGATCGATGCGCAGAAGAATGGTGTTGACGAAGAAGCCGACCACCTGCTCCAGCGGCTCTTCGGTCCTCCCCGCCACCACGGTACCCAACACTACGTCATCTTCCCCGGCATAACGCCCGAGCAGGTAAGAAAAAGCCGCCAGCATGGCCATGTACGGCGAAGCTCCCGCCTGCCGGGACAACCGCTTCAACCTGGCAGTTTCCTCTTCGTCCAGTCGGAAGGAGAACTGTTTCCCACGGCGGACCGTCCGCTCAACCCGCGGACCGCTGGTGGGCAATTCCAGCCTCGGGGCGCCTTCCAGTGTCCCCCGCCAGTAGTCGAGTTGCCGGCGGAGGGTTTCTCCTTTGAGCCAGCTCTTCTGCCAGGCGGCAAAGCCGGCGTAGTCCACCGCGAGTGGGGCAAGGTCGGGCTCCCGGCCGCGGCGGAACGCCTCGTAGCAGCGGCAAAGCTCCTCGAAGATTATCCCTGCCGACCAGGCATCGCCCGTGATATGGTGCTGGTTGATCAACAGGACGTGGCGCTGTTCACCTGTCTTTAAAAGGTGTGCCCGGAAGAGCGGGCCGGCCTCCAGATCGAAGGGAAGCCGGATAAGCCGTTCGAGGGTTTCTTCCACCTCATTAACCTTCACTTCCATAGGCGAAAGAGCGGTGGCCGAGGGCGCCCGGACCAGCTGGTAGGGCTCCCCGCCTTCGTCGCCGAAAACGGTCCTCAGGCTCTGGTGGCGCTCAACCAGCACGTCAAAGCTCCGGCTTAGTGCGGCGACATCCAGCGTCCCCTCGAGGAGAAACGCCGCCGGCATGTGGTAGGAACTCTCGCCCACGGATTCGAAGCGGTCCAGGAACCACAGCCTTTCCTGGGCGAAAGAAAGGGGAAAGCGCCCGCGAGCCCCGGCCGGAGCCAGTTGCGGCTTCGTCGCGAAGCCCCCGGCTAGAAGCCCCTGAACGAACGGCGCGAGCTCCAGCACCCTGGGATGCTCGAAGATCGTCTTCACCGGACAGTGGGCGCCGAACACCCTCTCTATCCTGGAGGCTGCCCGAGTGGCGGACAGGCTGTGGCCTCCCAGCTGGAAGAAATCGTCGGTGATGCCGACTTTCTCCAGTTGGAGGACGTCCGCGAATATGTTGGCCAGGAGCCGCTCCTGCTCGTTGCGGGGACCGACGTAGCCATCCCTGGATGAAGGCGCGTACAGGCCCGCGGTGGAGAGCGCCAGGCGGTCGGGTTTCCCCGTAGCCGTCACCGGCAGCGACTCCAGTTCTACGAACAACGACGGGACCATGTAGGCGGGTAGCCGCCGGGAGACGAACTCGCGCAGTTCCTCCGGGTTGATGGTCTCCCTGACCTGCCTCTCGAGGGGATTGCTGGTGAGCTCCGCCTCCCCCGGCACGGTCCGGCCTTCCGTGGAGGGAGGGGGCCCGTCCCTCATAAAGAAGAGGTCGAGCAGCGCGGGTGCCCTCTCCCCGCTCAGGCAAAGCCGGGGGAAGAGCCGGTATCCGGACCCGGCCCCCAGTGCAGCCAGTTGCCACAAGGTCAGAAAGCCGTCCGCCTCCCTGTCCAGCTCCGCCTTTTCCATCTCGAGGTCGCCGGGGCCGTCGAGCATGCAGCTGATCGAATGGATAGCCCAGATCCTGCGGTTGGGGTAGCCTCTCAGGCAGACGTCGCCGTCCGAGGACTCAAGCAGCCTCTCGAGATCCATCCCCGTTTCCCAGCCGGTCTCAACCAGGCTGCCGGCCGGAGTCGTCAGCCTTCCCCCGCCTCCTATCTTGAATACGACATCAAAGCGAAAATCGTTCATCTCGTTGGCGCAGTCTCCTTCTTTGGGCATGATGCGGACGTCCGCGATACGTCGGTGACGCGCCGCGAATTCTGAGAAGAACCAGGGGGATATGAGCAATTCCTTCTCTTTGCGCACATCGCTCGCCAGCAACGCCCGCATACCCGGACGGTCCGGTATTCCGCCCGCTCTGGCCATCTCCACTGAAAGATAGAACGCGTCCTGCAGCCTCAGGTCTCGTATGTCTCCGATAAATATGCTGCCCTCCTCCACCGCGTCCAGGGCCTGCTCGAGTACTCTCTCCAGGTAGTCACGCCCGGGGAAATATTGAGCGACGGAGTTGATCACCACCGTGTCTACCGGGAAACGCCGGTCTCCCGAAGCGGTTATGCCGGCGATACCGTCCGCCCGTTCCTTGAGAACCTCCACTCCGGGGATGGGATGCCCGGCCAGGTGCCGGCGAAGCCGCGCCACGGCCGGCGCGGAGAAGTCGACCCCGATATAACTGCCACAATGCGGCGCCACCCGTGTTAATATCAGGCCGGTTCCGCAGCCGATCTCAAGCACGGAGCGCGGGCCCAGCTCCAGAATACGGCCCACCGTCTGGTCTACCCATTCGCGCATGTCATCGGCGGGTATCGGTGACCCGTCGTAGGAGCTGTTCCATCCCTTGGTGTCGAAGGCCTCCTCACCCGGATCGCCGGGGTCGCGCTCAAAGAGCTCGTCATAGATGGTCTCCCAGTCTGATGACCGCGTCCCGGGCAACCTCGGCCAGGCGGGCCGCGAGGCCTTCCAGGGGCGGGCCAGCTACGTAGTACGCGATTAGTTTTTTCTCGTCGCCTTCCGTGCTCACTACCACCGCACAGCCGGCCACCGCCGGGTGGTGGCCCAGCACCATCTCGATCTCCTGGGGCTCGACTCTGAAGCCACGCAGTTTAGTCTGGAAATCGAGGCGCCCCATAAACTCCAGGTTCCCGTGGTCATCCCATCGGGCCACGTCGCCGGTGCGATAGATACGGCCGTATCCCCGCTCTCTTTCCCCCGGCGAAGCGAAGGGGTCGCCGCGGAACCTTTCACTGTTCGCCTCGGTACGGTGCAGGTAGCCGGGGGATATGCCGATGCCCCCGATACACAACTCGCCCGGGATGCCGGGGGGAACCGGATGATCTCCCCGGAGCACGTAGAGCCTCCGCGCCCCGACCGGCCTTCCAACCGGCACGACTTCGGATACCTGCTCCGGTATTTCAAAGGTCGTAGCGGTTATGGTCGTTTCCGTAGGGCCATAGGCGTTGAGGAAACGGTGGGGCGGGAGCGGGAGCTTTCTCCAGCCGGCGGCGGTCGATGCCTCCAGCACGTCTCCGCCCACGATCAGCAGTCTTAAACCGGAGGATGTGATGCCTCCGGGTTCTTCGGACCAGTCCCTGACTACTTCCTTGAAGTACCCCGCGGGCAGGTTGATCACCGTAACCCCTTCGGACAGCATGACTTCCTTTAGCTCCCCCGGGGTCCAGAGTTGCTCCCCCCTCATCACCAGCGCTGCTCCCGTCACCAGAGCCTGGAAGACCTGCTCCAGTGAAGCGTCGAAGGTAAGGGTGGAGAACTGGAGTACGACATCCTCAGGCGTTATGGCGTAGTGTTCCACCACCGCCGCCATATGATCCGAGAGGTTGCGGTGGGTTATGGCAGCACCCTTGGGCGTGCCGGTGGAACCGGAAGTGTAGATGACGTAGGCGACATCCTCCGGATCAGGCACGCGGCTCTTCCAGCCGGGAGGCGGCCTCTCACCGATGTCCTCGAGGCAGAGAAGTTCTATGTCCGCCAGTCCGGACAGCGCCTTCCGCAGGCGCGGAAGAAGCTTCTTCCCGGTCAGGATCATCTCCAGGCCGGCATCCTCGGCCGTGAAGCGGAGCCGCTCGTCGGGGTGATCCGGGTCCATGGGAATGAAGGCGGCGCCCGATCCCATTATCCCCAGCAAGGCCGCCACCGACCTCGCCCCTCGAGACGCGAAAAGGCCGACCATGTGGTTACGCTCCCGCCCCGCGGCTTTCGCGGCACCGTCCAATACCGCTGCTATGGCTTCGGATGCTTCGTATAGCTCCCCATAGGTGAAACGCTCTCCGACGCTCGACAGCGCCGGGCGGTCAAGGTGTTTCGCGGCTTGACCCCTGAAGAGCTCCAGCACCGGCGTCCCCTCCGCCGGGATGGCCGTCTTCGCCCCGCTCCATTCGGTAAGGACCATCTGCCTCTCCCGGGGCGGCATCATCTCAGCATCGCCCAGCCGTGATCCGGGGTTCCGCACCAGCCACTTGACCGCCGACCACAGGTGGGTCAACATGCGCCTTATCGAGCCAGCCGTGAAGGACTCCACGTCGTAGACGGCTTTTAACTGCAGCCTGCCGCCGGGTGCGGCCATCAGTCCCAAAGGGTAGTTCGTCTTTTCCACGGCCTGAAAGTCGGATACCGAAATGCCCCGATGCCAGGCCAATACCGAGTCGTCGATGGGATAGTTCTCGAATACATACTCGCTGAAGAAGAGTGGCGTGCCGACCGGCACTGCGCTGAAGCGTTGGACCTCCGCCAGGCTGCCATAGCCGTGGGCGTTGACGTCGCGCATCAGCCCGTGCATGGCCGAGACCGCTTCCAGCGCCGCGCTGTCTTCTTCCAACCGGAACCGCACCGGGACCGCGTTGACGAACAACCCTACCATCTTCTCCACCCCGGCGATCTCGCCGGGGCGGCCGGAGACGTTGACCCCCATAACCACGTCGTGCCTGCCCCCGTATTCATCGAGGACCATGGCCCAGGCGGTCTGCAGTATCGAGTTGACGGTTACGTGGTGCCGGCGGGCGAAGCCCGTCACCTCCTCCGTCTCGGCCACGGTGAGATCGGCCACGCATTCCCCGACTTCGCTTATCGGCCTCAACGTCTCCAGGGCCCGGCGGTTTATCCCCAGAGGCGTAGGCTCGTCCACGTTGGCCAGCTGCTCCCGCCAGAACGAGTCGTCCCCGCCTGTCTCCCGGGAGTTCAGCCAGGCTAGAAATTCTTCGTAAGGGGGTGGTGGAGGGAGCTTGAAGGCCCGTCCGCCGGTCAGTGCCTCATACCTCAGCCTTAGTTCGTCCAGTATCAATGACGAGCACCAGCCATCGATGAGGATATGATGGAAGCACCAGATGAACCTGTATTCCTCCTCGCCGGTCCTTAAGAGGTGAAAGCGCGTGAGCCCGCAACCCTGAAGGTTAAAACCCTCCTGCCGGTCTCTTCGGATATATCCGGCAAACTCCTCGGCCTGCCGTTCCGGCGTCAGGTCCCGCCAGTCCTGTTCCCTCCAGTCTATTTCGGTCCCGCTTCTTACCACTTGGACCGGGCGCTCCAGGCCAACGTGGAAGAACCCGGTGCGGAAGACGGCGTGACGTCCCACGATCCGGCTCCACGCCTTCTTCAGAGCCGCGGTCTCGAGCCTGCCGTGATAAGTCCAGCAGAGCTGCTCCAGGTACTGGTCGGAACCGGGCGCATAAAGCGAGTGAAAGAGCAGGCCTTCCTGCATGGGGGTGAGCCCGTATATGGAATCGGTACCCTCCCCTTCGGTCAGTGAATCGACCTGGGTCTGGCTCAAACGGGCCAGCGGGAAATCGGACGGGGTATGACCTCCCTCGCCCGGCTTCATGCAATGCTCGACAATTTCCACCAGGCCGGCCTTGAACTCCCTCGCGAGACGCTCGGACGTCTCCCGGCTCAGGTGCCGCGGGCTTATTCCCAATTCAGCTATGAACTTTCCGTCTTCAATGGATGCGTTTACCTCTACGGGATGGGGGGCCGGGTTCCCTGGCGAGATGACAGCTCCCGGCCCCCGGGGGTCGATGACGCCTTTGAGCTTACGCGGCATCTCGTGGTCCAGCCGGCCCAGGTAATTAAAAGCGACCTCCGCGGGGGTGGCTTCTTGCAGCAGTAGGGTCCGCGGGTCCCGGCTCAGATATCTCAATACACCGTAGCCTATCCCTCCGTCCGGGACCGCCCGCAGTTCCTCCTTGACCCCCTTGATCAGCCCCGCCAGGAGTTCGTCGTCCTCCCGGTGCGTCCTGGCCGCGGGCAGCTTCAGCAGTACGGGATAGATGCTGGTGAACCATCCCGTCGTCCGTGTCATGTCGACGGAATCGTCAATGCCGGGGCGGCCGTGTCCCTCCAGGTGAAGCAGCAGCTCTCTCCGTCCCATGGCCCTGTTCCAGGCCAGCATGAACGCGGCCAGGATGAGGTCCCCGGTACCCGCGTGATAGGCGCGAGGTGCTGCTGCCGTCAGGTTCGAAGTGGTCTCTGCGTCCATTTCAATTTCCAGCCTGAGGAGTTCGGCATGCTTCGATTCACCGCCCCCGAGCTCCCACTCAACCGGGCGTATCCCCTCTCCTACCCCCTGCCAGTAGTCCCACTGCCCTGCCGCTTTCTCTTCGAGATAGCGTTGCAGAGCACCCGCCCATTGCTGGTAAGAAGAGCCGCGTATCGAACCGTACCGCACCGGCTTCCCGGTGCTGAGACTGGAGATGATGGTCGCGAAGTCTTCCAGCAATGGCTGCCAGGAGACCGCGTCTATTGCCAGGTGGTGGACGGCTATCAGCATTCTCTGGCGGCCGTCCGTCAACCCGTTGAACAGCCCAATCAAGGCGACCGGCCCTTTCCGGATATCCAGTTTCGTCTGGAGTCCCCGGCACATTGCCTGCAGTTCCCCCTCCCGCCCTGTCAGGTCCGTCTCGTAGACCGGAACGTCCAGAGCCTTAGCCCCTTCCGCATACCATTGCCGCCAGCCACCGTCCACGCCGTCGTCGAACCTCAGGCGGAGAGAGTCGTGCCTTCGCGCCAGCCTCCTTGCCGCCTCGCGTACCAGCCCCGCCTCCAGCCCTTCCTCCAGCTTAAACATCACCGCCTGGTTAAAGTGGTTTATCTCCGGCAGGTCAAGTTCGAAGAACCAGTGCTGAACAGGGGTCAGTGGCACCTCGCCTCCAGGCTTACGGTAATGGCCGCTCTTCCGTACCAGGCGGTCGGCGCGGGCAGCCAGAGCCGATATGGTCGGATACCGGTAGAGGTCCCTGGCGCTCAGCTCGAGCCCGGCTTCCCTGGCCCGGGACACCACCTGGATGCTCATGATCGAGTCTCCGCCCAGCGAGAAGAAGTCCTGGTCCGTCCCCACGCGTTCCAGCTTCAGTACCTGCCGCCAGATGCCCGCCAGTTTCTTCTCCGTGGCGGTCCGGGGCGGCTCACCGTCTCCTTCTACGCAGACCGCGGCCGCCTCCAGTGGAGGCAGAGCCTTACGGTCGACTTTCCCGGATGAGGTGAGGGGAATCTCGTCGAGGCGGACGAACACAGCAGGTATCATGTAGGAGGGCAGCCTTTCTTTCAGAAAGTCCCGCAGTTCCGAAGAGGGTGTTTCGGGGTACCCGGCCGTTGCAACCCAGTAGGCGGCCAACCGCGCCGCACCTTCCCCTCGCGCCGCCGCAACCGCGCAACGCGCGACCGCCGGGCTCATCATCATCGCCGCTTCGATCTCGCCCGGTTCGACCCGGTACCCCCTGATCTTTACCTGGCCGTCACGGCGCCCCAGGAACTCGAGCTCGCCTTCCGGCAACCAGCGGGCCAGGTCCCCGGTCCGGTAAAGACGCGAATACTCGTCCCCACCGCTTTCGCTTATATTTTTACTCGCGGCGTTGAAGGGATTCCGTATGAAACTTTCTTCGGTAAGCGACGGCCGGTTGAGGTATCCCCGGGCCAGCCCGGCCCCGCTCAGGTAAAGCTCGCCCGGTACGCCTTGCGGACAGGGGCGCATCTTCCCATCCAACACGTATATCTTGACGTTGTTCATAGGCGAACCGATGTTGCCCGGTGAAACCCCTTCGCGCCATGCACACATGCTGGCGCAGACCGTCGCTTCGGTCGGCCCGTAGGCATTGACCAGCTTCCTGCCGCCGGACCAGCGCCGCATGGTCTTCTCGTCGCATACGTCGCCTGCCACTACCAGGGTGCTCAAGCAAGGCAGTTTCCGGTACGGCATTATCGACAGCAGGGCCGGCGGGAGCGTCGCCGTGGTGATGCCCTGGCCTTCCATCAGGTCCAGCAGCATCTCCGCGTCCCTTCTGGTTTCGCCGTCCATGAGGTGCAGTTGCGCTCCCGCAAGCAGCGTAGTGAAGATCTCGGATACGGATGCGTCGAAGCTCAGGGGGGCGAACTGCAGCACCCGGCTGGACCGGTCGATACCGAACCACTCGCGTTGGCAGACGGACAGGTTGGCCACACCCCGCTGCTCGACCAGCACCCCCTTCGGCTCGCCGCTGGAGCCGGACGTATAAATCACGTACGCAAGAGACCTTTCATCCGAGGGAACCGGTACGGTGCATCCCTCGCCCCTGGACTTGCCGGACATGACCACGGGTGGGGCACCTCGGCCCGTCGTGCCCCTCATCGACTCGAGCGCGGCTTCCAGTCTCCGGCGTGGTTCACCACCGGACAAGGAGACTGGCACCAGTATCGCCACGGCCCCGCTGTCCTCCAGCATGAACGCCAGTCTCTCCGGCGGGTAGTCCAGGTCCAGCGGCAAGTAAGCGCAACCGGCTTTAAGTATCCCCAGGAGGCAGACTATGGTCTCCGGGCCGTCAGTCACGGGAAGGCCGATTATGGTATCAGGCGGCGGCGTAGTCCCGCTTGCGTCTTTTAACGCCTGGAGCAATGACGCCGCGGCATCATCCGACTCGCGGTCCAGTTCCGCGTAGGTCAAAGAGGTGGAACCGTGTACCAGTGCAGTGTTGCCGGGCGTTCTGCCGGCCTGCTCCCTGAACAGTCCGGGAAGGGCGGTGCGCTGATATGGCGCTTCCGTCCGGTTGAAGTCGTAGAGCAGTTTTGCCGCTTCCCCCGGTCGCAGGATGTCAAAGTCAAGCAGGGCGCGGTCAGGTTCCTCGCATCCGGCTCTGAGCAGGTCCTGGTAACAGGCGGCCAGGCGGCTAATGTTGTCCGGGAGGTAGAGGCCGGTGTTGTATTCGATCTCACCCGTAAGCCCTGCTCCGGATTGCGACATCTCCAGAGCCAGGTCGAACTTGGCGGTATGATAAGGTATCTTCAACTCTTCCACATCGCATCCCGGCAGGCGCAGCCCGCCTCCCTGGCCTTCCTGACGCAGCACGAACATCACGCCGAATAACGGTGAGCGGGCGGGGTCTCGTTCGGCCTGGAGCACGTCCACCAGCCGGCTGAAGGGCAACTCGGGATGGGCGTATGCCTCCAGGCAGGTGCGCTTGACCCTCCTCAATATTTCCCTGAAAGAAGGGTTCCCGTCCAGTGAGGTGCGCATCACCAGCGTGTTCACGAAGAAGCCTACGGTCCCCTCGAGGTCACCGGCGCTCCGGCCCGCTACCGGTGTTCCCACCACGATATCGTGGCTCGAGCACATCCGGGACAGCAGGGCCTGCAACGCTGCCAGCAGTACCATGTACGGAGTGGCACCTTCCCTTTCCGCCAGCTCCGCTATCCTGCCGGCTGAGTCCGCGCCGATCTCGAAACCCACGCGCATCCCGCGGTAGGTCTTGACCGCCGGACGCTTCAGATCCGGCAGGATTTCAAGGTACTCCAGCCCCTCCAGCTTCCCGCGCCAGTACTCTTCCTGCGGGCGCAGCCTCTCCAGCCAGTGGCTGGATCGCTGCCATAGGGCGTAATCGGCATACTGCAGGGTCGTAGCAGGCAATTCGAGCCCTTTCCGCGATGCCAGGGCGGCGTAGTACTCGCTCAGTTCCTTGAGCAATATCCCGGTGGACCAGCCGTCTCCGACAATGTGGTGCTGGCAGAAGGTGAGAACGTGATCATCCGGGCCCAGGCGCAACAGCCTTATCCGCGTCAGGTGTCCCTTTCCGAGGTCGAAGGGGCGCAACGCTTCCGCGGCGAGGATGCTCTCCAATAGTGCTTCGTCGATGTCTTCTTCTCGAAGACGCACGGCCCCGGGCGGCCTTATCTCCTGGAACGGGACGCCTCGCTCGCTTCCGAAGACGGTCCTCAAGCTTTCGTGTCGTGCCCGTAGAACGTTAAAACTCTCGGCGAGGATGCCTTTATCCAGCCCGCCCCTCAGCCGGAAGGCCGCGGGCATGTGGTAGGCGCTTTCGCGCGGGCCGCTCAGCTCATTCAGAAACCACAACCGTTCCTGTTCGTAAGAGAGGGGGACCCGCCTGTCGCGGATGATCCCCAGGATGCCCTTCTTGCGCCTGGTTATCTCCCGGCGAAGCTCATCCGTCAAAGGCCCGCCGCCCGGTACCACGCACCGCAACCTGTCCCCTGCAGCCCGCAGGGCGCAGCCGCTCTCTTCCAGAAAGTTGATGAACTCCCGATCCGTATACATCTCGATATTCATCTATCTACCTTTGATCTGATGCCGCGCGGCCGTCTCAGAACTCCTCCACGGTAAGAGGGACCGCCTCCCCGCTCCCCCCGGACGGACTCTCGCGCAGCAGGTCTCCCAGGTGCTTCACCGTACGCCGCTCGAACACCGCGCTCACCGGCAGGCCAGCCGAAAACTCGCGATTCACCCTGAAAATCAGCCTGGCCGCCAGCAGGGAGTGGCCACCCAGGCGAAAGAAGTCGTCGTCAATGCCTACCCGGTCGAGCTTCAGCAGTTCCCTGAAGATGCCGGCCAGTACTTCATCCAGGTAGTCGCGCGGGGCTGTGTAAGCCGCGCGCTCCCAGCCGGTCGCGCCTATGCCGGGTAGAGCTCCCCGGTCCGGTTTACCCGAGGGACTGAGCGGCAACTCCTCCAGGCGTACGAAAACGGAGGGCACCATGTAGTCCGGCAGCGACTCAGCCAGGTAGGCTTCCAGCTCTTCCCCGGCTGCTTCAGTCGCAGCTGTCCCAGTCTCATAGTAGGCCACCAGGGTCCGGCCCTCCCCTTCTCCCCGGGCGACCACCACGCACCGGCCGACCGAGGGGTGACGGCCGAGAGCCGCCTCGACCTCGCCCGGTTCGACCCTGAACCCCCGTACTTTTACCTGAAAATCTTCTCTGCCCAGAAACTCGAGTTCCCCGTTGGTCATCCATCGCGCGTTGTCACCGGTCCTGTAGAGACGAGGGTCTTCTCCGTCTTCCCCGTACGGATTGCCCACGAACCTCTCGGTGGTGAGCTCGGGCCGGTAGAGGTATCCGCGAGCCAGGCAGGCGCCTCCGATGTATAGCTCCCCGGGCACTCCGGCCGGAACGGGTCTCATCTTCGGGTCCAGTACGAACAGCCTGGCACCTCCGACCGGTCTTCCGATCGGCAGGATGGGAAGGTCCTCATGATCGTGGCAGCGATGATAACTGCCGTAGACGGTAGCCTCGGTAGGCCCATAGATGTTGTCGAGCCTGGCTTTGGACATTCCGGAAAACGACCCGGCCAGGGACGCCGGCATCGCCTCGCCCGCCACGTGAACGTACTTCAACGACTCGAGACCGTCCGGCCCTCTGTCCGCCGCCGCTTCGAGGAAGACGCTGAAAAGAGAGGGCACGAATCCGGCCGCGGCCACCCGTTCGTCCCTGATGGCCTGAAGCACGTATTCGACGTCCATACCTCCGCCCGCCTTGGCCAGCAGCAGCCTGCCTCCCGAGCCCAGGGCCCAGAAGATCTCCGCCACCGAGACGTCGAAGGTGAAGGAGGTGAGCTGGAGTACTGTATCACCCGGCTCCAGGGGATACTCGCGCTTCATCCATTCGATCAGGTTGACGGCGGACCGGTGCTCCACCGCCACCCCCTTGGGTATGCCGGTAGATCCCGAGGTGTAGATGGCATAGGCCAGGTCCGAAGGGACGGGCCGGACCGCTTCTCCCGGTCCATGGGAAAGACCGTCCTCCAGGACGACGGCCGGGACCGCCGTTTCGCGGACCGCCTGGTCCAGCCGGGCTCTTAATCGCTCCTGGACCAGTATCGCCGCCACCCGTGCATCCTCCACCAGGAAACGGATTCTCGAGGCGGGATATTCCGGGTCCAGCGGCAGGTAGGCCGCGCCTGCCTTGAGGGCACCGAGGATGCCCTCCACCATCTCGATGCTCCTCTCAGCGTAAAGTCCCACGATGGATCCGGCGGGAAGCGGCTCTCCGTGCGTGGAGGCGTACGCCGCCCTCAAGCTGGCGGCAATCGCATCAGACCGACGGTCCAGCTCATCGTAGGTGACCGATTCCCCACTGCATGCCAGGGCGCAACTCGAGCGGTTCTTCTCCACCACCTCCGCGAACGTCTCCAACAGGGTCGACGGCACTCCCGCCGGAGCGACGTTCCGTGTCCAGGTGCCCAGCACCAGTTCCGTTTCGTCCGCCGCCATTATCTCCAGGCCGCGAAGCGGCTGCTCCGAATGGCCGATCACCCACTTGACGGCATTCTCAATGTAGGTGGCCACCCGCTCCATGCATTCATCCGGGAATGCCCCGGCGTCATAGGCTATTTTTATCGACAGGCGCTCGCCAGGACTGACGACGATGGTGACGGGGTAGTTGGTCTTCTCCCTGAAATCAACATGCTTTACCGCGAAGGTACCGGCCTCTTCCCTCACCGGGTAGTTCTCAAATAGATACAGACTGTAAAATAACGGCGTATCCGGTGGAACCTTGCTGCACCGGTGGATGTCGGTAAGCGGCAGATAACCGTGTTCGCTCACCTCCTGCACCATCTCGTGCAGCCATCTCAGGTGGCCGGCCGCCGTCTCCTCCTCGTCGATTGAGAACGGTACCGGAACCGTGTTGATCAGGAGGCCCACCATCCTTTCTATCCCGTCTATGTCAGCCGTCCGCCCGGAGATGGTCGTTCCCATGACCACGTCGCTCCGGCCGCTCAGGCGGCTGAGAACGACTGCCCAGGCCAGCTGAAGAAGGGAGTTCAAGGTTACGCGCTGCTCGCGCACGAAGCCGGCGCACTGACTGGTCAGTTGCTCCGAAAAGAGATGAACCCTTTCCCTGAGGTCAGCGATGGGCTTGCGGATATCGAGCCTGACGCCGGTGCGGCAGATAGCCAGGGGGGTTGGTTCCTCCACCCTTGACATCACCAGGCCCCAGAAAGCAGCCGCCTCCTCCCGGCCACGTGAGGCAGTCCAGCGGACGTATTCCTCGAAGGGCGGTGCCGGATTGATGCAGGCCTTGCGCCCTTCTACCCGGGCCTGGTAACGTTCGCGCAGTTCATCCAGGACCAGGGACATGCTCCAGCCGTCGAGCAGAAGATGATGATGGGTCCAGATGAAACGGTATTCCCCATCCCCCATCCGCAGCAGGCTCAGGCGCACCAGCCCGGGCATATCGGTGTCGAATCCTTTTTCACGGTCGGCCCTGATGTACTTCTCCAGCCAGTCATCACGTTCATCCGCCGGCAAGCGACGCAGGTCTTCTTCGCGCCAGCCCACCTCCGTTTCCGAATGGACCACCTGGACCGGCTCACCCAGGTCATTGGAGATAAAAGCGGTACGGAATACCGCGTGGCTCCGGACGATCTCCTCCCAGGCTCCCTTGAGGGCGTCCCGGTCCAGCCTGCCTTCGTAACTCCAGATGAGTTGCTCGACGTACTGGTCCGAACCGGGAGCGTAGCGGCTGTGGAACAGCAAGCCCTCCTGCAGTGGAGCGAGGCCGTAGACGGAGTCGACGGCCCCGGCTCCTTCGGGCCCCGCGGCCGCTACACCCCTCAGGTGATCAAGCAGCGCCATGAGGCTCTCCCGGTAAAGTGACGACAACCTCTCGGCCGTCCGCCGAAGGAAGTGCCGGCTGCTCATGGTGAACTCGACCTTCAACTCGCCCTCGATGACCATGGCGAGGCAATCGATAAGATGAGGGTTTCTGTTGAGTGGAGACACCATTCCCGGCGCCGGTTCAAGGTGGGACAGCAGCAGCGGCCCGGGACCGAAGTCCGCATCCATCCGTCCCAGGTAGTTGAAACCGACCTGGGCGTAATTGTTCTTCGAGAGAACGCGTGAGTGCTCATCCTTATTCAAATACCTCAGTGCGCCGTATCCGAGGCCCCGTTCGGGCACCTCCCGCAGTTGTTCCCTGACCGAGCCGATAACCTCCGCTGGAGCTAGTGATTCCGGCAGTTTCAGAAACAGCGGGTACAAGCTGGTGAACCAACCCATGGTTCTGGTGAAGTCGATACCGCCGCCAAGGTCCTCACGGCCGTGCCCCTCCATGTGAAACAGCAGGCCGTCGCAGCCCCACATCCGGCTGAAGGAAAGGGCCAGCGCCGCCAGGAGCACTTCCTCGGCACTGGCGCCGGACGTCCGCTCCTGCCGGGAAAGCAGGTCCCGTGTATCCGTGCGGTCCAGTACCATGCCGGAGCTGACCCTTTCCCCGAATACCGGCTCCCCGCCGTCCAGGTCGGTTGAGATGGACAGGTTTTTGTCGCCGGCACCCAGCCAGTACGGCAGCTGACCGGAGGTGCCGGCCTCACCGGCATAATCGCTCAGCCATTGCGCCCACGCCTTGAAAGAATCGCTCTTGTAGGGGAGCCGGCCCTCCTCGCCGGCATCAATCTGCCGGTATGCCAGGTCCAGATCCTCCAGGAGGATGCGCCAGGATACTCCGTCAACCACCAGGTGGTGGATGGCCAGTAGCAGCCGCTCCCGGTCAGCCGGTCCGCGGATGACGCAGGCAATGGCCACCGGTCCTTTTTCTATGTCGAATCCTTCCTGCACTCCCCGGCACACCCGCTCCAGGGCCGGTCCGTCACTCCCGTCTTCGATTGACAACTCCCGCAGTACGACGGGAGGGAGTGAGGCATCTTCTTCATACCACTGTTCCCAGTCACCTTCACCGTTTTTCCGGTATCGCAGGCGGAAAGCGTCGTGATGGCGGGCGACCGCTTCGAGGGATTGCCTGAGTACTTCCATATCCAGCAGCCGGGAGGGATGGACGATGAAAGCCTGGTTGAAGTGGTCCGCCTCCACGAAGCTCTGTTCAAAGAACCAGTGCTGGATGGGGGTCAACGGAGTCAGGCCTTCTGCCCGGGCCCTTTCCCGCTCCCCCTCGGGGCTTGTGCCGGTGCGACCAGCGACGGCTGCTAGGCCGGCTATGGTGGGGTTGCCGAACAATTGCTTGGGGCTTATCTTCAAGCCGGCACGGCGTGCCCGGGACACCACCTGGATACTGAGGATGGAGTCGCCGCCCAGGGCGAAGAAGTCGTCGTTGATCCCGACCCGGTCCAGTTTGAGGACGTCCCGCCATATCCCGGCGAGGATAACCTCTTCTTCCGTCCCCGGCGCGGCAAATATTTCTCCGGAAGCACGTTCCAGCCGCCCAGGCACCGGCAGTGCCTTCCTGTCGACCTTTCCATGCTCGGTCAGAGGCATCGCCTCGAGCCCGACAAACACCTGCGGCATCATGTGATCGGGCAGGCTCCTGGCCAGGAATGCCTTGAGCTCATCACGTGAAGGAGCTTCCTCCCCGGGTCTCGCGACATAATAAGCGGCCAGGCTCTTCTTACCGCCGTCATCCAGTTGCAGCACCAGGCATTGGGCAATGCCGGGATATTTCAGAATCACCGACTCTATCTCCCCCGGCTCCACCCGGAACCCGCGCACCTTCACCTGGTAGTCGGTCCTGCCCAGATACTCCAGGACTCCACCCGGCCGCCACCGGACCAGGTCCCCGGTGCGGTACAAGCGAAGGTTCCTCCCGGCAGCGGAGTCTTCCGTCGTCACGAAGGGGTTCTCCAGGAAGCGCTGGCGCGTCAGCTCTGGCCGGTTCAGATAGCCGCGCGCGACCCCTTCACCTCCGACCAGCAACTCCCCCGGCACGCCGACGGGAACGGGGTTGCCGTTCTCGTCCAGCACGTAGAGGCTCAGGTCGGGTAGCGCGCAGCCGATGGGCGACCCCTGATGGGTTGCCCGGATGATCTCCGGGCTCAAAGGGCAGTAGGTGACGTGAACGCAGGTCTCGGTAATGCCGAACATGTTGATGAGTTCCGGACCTTCACGGCCGTGCTTCGACAGCCATGGTTCCAGGGCCGCCACGTTGAGCGCCTCGCCCCCGAAGATGACGTATCGCAAGGCCAGGACGGGCGCGTCCTCTTCCAGTGCGAAGCGCATCAGGTTGTAGAAGGCGGAGGGGGTCTGGTTGAGTACAGTTACCCCCTCCTGGCCGAGTATCTCCAGGAAACGTTCGGTGTCGCGAGCTGCTTCTCTGGGAACCACCACCAGGCGGCCTCCGAACAACAGGGCGCCGTACATCTCCCACACCGAGAAATCGAAGCAATAGGAGTGGAACATGCTCCATACGTCATCGCTATTGAACGCGAAAGGCAGGTCCTGATTGAAGAGCAGCCGGACCACGTGGCGGTTTTCAACCATCACGCCCTTGGGGGTTCCGGTAGAGCCGGACGTATAGATTACGTAGGCGATGCTTTCAGGCCGGCCCGGCAGGCCCAGGTTATCACCCGGCTGCGCCGCCAGGTCTCCGGCCTCTTCATCTATAAGAAGGACTTCCCGGCCGGCCTGCTCCCCCACTGCTAAGGCCATGCCGCCAGTCGCCTGGAGGGCCTCCCTGCCGGGAAGCCGTCTGCCGTTTTCCAGCATACGGCCCACCAGTTCACTGAGGGTCAGTTCGCCTTCTCCCAGTACCGCCAGGTCGATCGCCCGGTCTGCCAGGAGGGTAGTGTAACTGCTGGTCGCGTAAGGACCGCCCGCGACTACCGGAACGCCGGGCGCCCAGGCCTTGAGCCTGGCAACGACGTGGTGGAAAAAGCCGCGATAGAAAGTCAGGGTCCTGACGCCGATCAGGTCCGGCGCGAACTCCTCCATCAGGTCTTTGAGTTCACCGTAACCATCGAAATCGATGCGTGACTTGGCCACGCGCACCCGGACCGCGTCGCCGTGAGCTTCTTTGAGGTAAGCAGCCAGGTACAGCAACCCCAGCGGTTCCTCGACCACGTCGTAGAGGATATCGCTATCGACGCTGAAGTACTGCGACAGATCCAGCAACAGCACCTTGAGCCCCGCGGCCGTAGCAGGCCCCTCGCCCCTCCGTATGCTGGGCCTCTCACTTTCAACCTCGTCCCGTTCCTGCCTGAAGGGGGTCTCTTCCATCTCCTCCCGGTCCAACCCGCAGAACTCCAGTATCTCGGGGTAGCTCTTCAGCGGGACCGGCAGGTAGCTATCGTACTTCTGGACGAACTCGTCCTCGGTCAAGAGGCGCTTCTGGTTAGGGATGGTGGAAAGAAGCCTCTCCCGGTCGAGGAAATATCCGTTCAGCAGCCGCGCCTGACACAGGCGCGCGAACCCCTTGTCGAAGGGCAGCGTCTCGGGGAGTTCGTGGTAGGCCAGGTCCATCGAAGCGTTTATTGCCTCCCGGGAGACCCCATGCTCCAGGGCGATACCCACCATGTCGGTGCCGGGATAGATCTTCAACACGTGCAGGTAGGGAAAGTGGAACCAGCGGGTTTTTTCGATAAACTCGAGCGTCCCCATGGCTTCCTCTTCCGTCTCCGAAGGGAAGCCGATCATGGCGAATAGCTCTAAGACGACCTCCGGGTGTGAAGCAGCCAGGTAGTCGACGATGTTCCTGGTCCTGTCCAGGTCGAGGTTCTTTCCGATAAGCTTCTGTATGCGGGGCGACGCGGACTCCAGCGCCAAGGCCATATTTACCGTGCCGGCCTCCACCATCAGGTCGACGTAATCCTCGGTCAACAGGTCAGCCCGGAGCCCGTTGGGAAAGAACAGTTCTACGTCGAGATGTTGGTCGATGAGCATCCTGAACAGGCGAGAACTGGTCTTGCGGTCCAGGTTGAAGATGTCGTCGATGAAGGAGAAGCGCCCGATCCCGCTTTTCCGGTAATACTCTATCTCCGAAAAGATGCTCTCGGCGGAACGGACTACATGAGTCCTGGGCCAGATCTTGTGGCAGTAAGCGCAGGAGTAGGGGCAGCCACGGCTGGTTTGTAGAGCCACGCCGTCTTTGACCATGGCCATACCGATATGCTTCCGGTAACGCCCGACATCTATCATGTCACGATCCGGCAGGGGGAGCCGGTCGAGGTCCCTGACCTGAGGGCGAGGCGCGGTAAGGACACACTCTACCTCACGGTCACCGATACCGGCCAGGGTGGTGAAGGGCACCCTGTCCAGTACGCGTGACTCCGCCACCACCAGGGACACGTCGGAATCCCGCAGTATCAGGCCCACCCGCTCGCGCGGGTAGTCGGGGTCGATGGGAACGTAAGCACCCCCTGCCTTCAACACGGCCAGCATCGCCGTGATCATCGCCGGGCCGCGCTCCATGCACAGGCCAATCAGGGTATCCTCCGGCAGCGGTGTGCCATACCGCTCCAGGTACCTGCAGCGCAATAAGCGGGCAAGGCGGTTAGCCTTGAGGTTGAGCTCCCGGTAGGTGAGCGCCTCCCCCTCAAATACCACGGCCGTAGCTTCCGGCCTCTTCTCCACTTGCTCTTCGAACAATTCCCACAGAGTTTTGCCGGCCGGGTAGACGCAGCTCAACCTGTTCCAGTCGTAAAGGACCGTCCGCTCTTCCTCCGGCGTCAGCATCCGGATGGTTCCGGTCTTCAGCCAGGGTTCTCGCGCACAGGATTCCAGCAGCACCTTGAAATGAGATATCATCCGCTCGATGGTCGAAGCGTCGAAGAGGTCGGTGTTGTATTCCACCAGGCCGTTCAGGGCGTCTCCGTTCTCGGTGAGGATGACCGCGAGATCGAACTTGGCCAGGTCCGATACCGCTTCGACCTCCCACGCCTCCACACCGGGGAAGTCCAGGCGTATGGGGTCCCTGACGTTCTGCATCACCAGCATGATCTGGAAGATGGGAGTCCGGCTGATGTCCCTGGGCACCTTGAGCACATCGACCAGGTGCTCGAAGGGCACGTCCTGGTTGGCATAGGCATCCAGGCAGCTCTGCTTGACACGCTCGAGCAGCTCCAGGAAATCCGGGTCCTCCTCCAGGCTGCAGCGGAGCGCTATGGTGTTGACGAAGAACCCCAGGACTCCCTCCAGGTCGGGGTGGACCCGGTTCGCCACCGGCGTTCCGACAACTACGTCCTTTTCTCCGGTGTAGCGTGAGACCAGTACATATAAAGCGGCCAGGGCTACCATAAACAGCGTGGTGTCCGTCTTGCGGCAGATTCCCCGGAGGCCGGCGGTCACTTTTTCGTCCATCATGAATTCCGTTCGCCTGCCGTTGTAGGTTTTGGCGGAAGGCCGCGGGCGGTCGGCAGGCAATTCGACGCATGGGAGGTCCCGGAGGTTTTCCTCCCAGTAATCCAGCTGCTCCCTCAGCACTTTTCCCGAGAGCCACTCTCTCTGCCAGCAGGTATAGTCGACGTACTGGGCCGGCAGCTCCGGCAGGTACGGCTCCCTCCCCAGCCGGAACGCCTCGTACAGTTCGCTGAGCTCGCGCACCAGGATTCCGGCGGACCAGGCGTCGCTGATGATGTGGTGCTGGTTGATCATGAGGACGCTTTCCGGTCCATTGATCGTAAAAAGGCTCACCCGAAACAAGGGCCCGCGTTCGAGGTCGAAACGGCGATGGGCTTCCCTTTCGAGTGCCTCCTGGAGCCGATCTTCTTCCAGATCAACCAGGTCGAGCTTTACCGTCCCGGGCGGAAGTACCTTCTGGGACGCCCTTCCCGCGTCGACGGGAAAGATGGTGCGCAGGCTCTCGTGCCTCCGGACCAGGGCGTCCAACGCCTTTTGCAATGCTTCGAGATCGAGTTCTCCGCGCAGCCGGAATGCCAGCGGCAGGTTGTAGGCGGTGGAGGTGGCTTCTTCGTACTGGTCCAGGAACCACAACCTCTGCTGGGCGAAAGAAAGCGGCAGCGGTCTCTCACGGTCCACCTTCTCTATCGGCGCCAGGGTGTAGCTGGTCCTGGCCAGCTGCTCCCTGACGTATAGCGAGAGGGAGGCGACGTCGGGGTGCTCGAAGATGACGCGCACCGGGCAGCGTATGCCGAAGATGTGCTGCACGCGCACGGCCACCCGGGTGGCGCTGAGCGAGTGGCCTCCCAGGTGAAAGAAGTTGTCGTGTATGCCCACCCTGCCCAGTCTCAACACTTCCCGAAAGATGCCCGCCAGCGTCTCTTCCTCTTCCGTCCTGGGGGCGACGAAGCTCTGCCGCGCCAGCGCCGCTTCGCCGGGGGCCGGCAATGCTCTCAGGTCCACTTTGCCGTGCGAGGTCAACGGGAGCTCGTCGACGATGATGAAGTATGAGGGGACGAGGTAGGGCGGCAGGGACGCTTCCGCGAAGGAGCGGAGTTCCATCGGCAGGGTTCCGGCATCCCCGCGGCCAGCCGCCGTGAAGTAGGCGGCCAGCTTCTTCTCTCCGCCTTCCTCGACCACGGTGACGACGCAGTCCCCGACCGAAGGGTGTCCGCGCAGGTCGGCTTCCGCTTCCGCCGGCTCTATGCGGATTCCCCTGATTTTGACCTGCCGGTCTTTTCTTCCCAGGAACTTGAGGTTTCCACAGGGGTGGAGCACCACCAGATCCCCGGTACGGTAAATACGGTCGTAATATCCGCGATCCCGCCCTCCCTCCGGGTCGAACGGGTTAGCAAGGAATTGTTGCTCCGTCAGGTCGGGCCGCTTGAAATATCCCCGGGCCAGGCAGAGGCCCGAGACGAAAAGTTCTCCCGGCGTGCCGTCCTCGACCGGCTTCATCTCTTCGTCCAGGATATACAGCTTGATGTTGTCGAACGGTCTCCCTATGGGCGTTCGTCTCCGGCGATCCTCCCCATCCACCTCGTAGAGCGAGCAGCAGATGGTGGCCTCGGTGGGCCCATAGCCGTTTAACACGTGAGCCGCCGGGAGCGCTTGTTTGACCCTGGCCAGCAGGGTCTCCTCGATGGGCTCGACACCGAAAAGAAGCCGCCGCACCTCCCCTTTCATCCCCACTTCTTCCAGGAACCCGGCGAACTCCTCCACGAAGAAGGGAGGGATGTACGCGCTGGCGATCCGGTGGTCCCGGAGATAACTGAAAAGGTCCTGCGGGCTGAACACCGTGTAACGGTCGGGCACGTACAAGGTGCACCCGTACAGCAGCGCGGACCACATTTCATAGACGGAGACGTCGAAGGTGAGACTCGATGTGAGGCAGCAGTTGTCGCCTTCCAGCAACGGGAATTGCCGTTGCATGAAATCAACGATGTTTATCACGCTCCGGTGGGTGCAGGCCACGCCCTTGGGATCGCCCGAAGAGCCCGATGTGTGCAGGATATAGGCGATATCCGAGGGCTCGTGGCACCCGCTCGTTTGCCTCGCCGGCGCGCTCTCCATGTCCCGGAAATCCTGGTCTAATAAAACGAGGTCCGCGGAGAGGCAGAGGCCCTCCGGCAGGGTTGGCCGCAGGCGCCCGCTGGTAACGATGAGGGGTAATCCCGTGCTCTCGGTCAGGAACCTTATCCGCTCCGCGGGATAATCCGGGTCCAGGGGGACGTAAGCCGCGCCCGTCTTGAGGATGCCCAGGATGGCGGCGATCGAGTCGGTGCTTCTTTCCAGGAATATACCGACGGGCGTGCCCGCCTCGATTTCATTTCCGGACGATTCACGATACTTCCGGAGTACCGCCCTGGCTATCCTGTCTGAAGAATCCTCTAGTTGCTCGTAGGACAACCGTCGTCTCCGGGAGACGACAGCCAGGTTGCCCGGGGTCCTGGCTACCTGCCGGCGGAACATCTCGACCAGGGTCAAGTTGCTGGGGATTTCTGCCTCGGTCCGGCTCCACTCATCCGGCACATAGCTCATCATTCAGATCCCGGCACTAGCCGGGGCCTCCTCCTGCTCTTCGGCTATTCCAAGCGCCCTGCGTATGGGCCTCCTCACAAAGAAGGTAGGTATCAGTACCGTCAACCCCGCGAACAACAGCAGTAGGGTGTGGGAGAATTTCATCAACTCGCCGATGTCGTTGGAAGCTATCACTATCGAAAGCGCCAGGATGGCTCCTACTCCGCCCATGACCTTTCCCTGCTCCTCGGGAGCGACGGCGCTCGAGAATACCGCTATGAACCTCATGCCGATAAGTGTCGAGAGGCCGCCGACGAACATGGCGCATACGTAATGGTACGCCGCGGTAGTCGCCGTAGACACGAGGAGCAGCATCGCCCCCGTGATCACGCAGAACCAGAAGGTCGTGAGCTCGATTCCCAACCAGTGGGCGATTCTCTGCTTCTTGTCCGAGGCACCGGCGAGACGGCCGGCCGAAGCATACCGGTCGATGGAAGGCTGCACGAAAATCACGGCTATGGCGGTTGCCGCACCGGTCACCGCGAAGAAGACGCTCAGTTGCTTCGAACTGAAATTGAACTGCTGCGCCAGGATCAGGGACACACCCTGCAGGTAGTCCTGTATCCCGACCTGTATGAAAAGATACAGCAATGCCAGAAGACGGACCCGCCGGTCGACGAAGATGAACTTGAAATCCTTGAACCCCTCGATCAAGGATAGCTGGTGCCCGGTCTCTTGCTTCGTTTCCTTGAAAGCGAACTGCAGCAGCACCGCGTTGGCCAGCGCCAGCACCGATGCGATGACGAACGGGGTGGCGAACTGTGAAACACTGCTGACTTTGCCGTTGATGGCGAACCCGGCGATGAGAGGGCCGATGATGAAACCGCCCAACTGAGCGACCATCGGCCAGCCCATCTTGCCCACCTCGTCCTCGGCGCCCTCACTGATATCGGCGATGGCAGCCATGGCTATGGCCGAGCTTGACGCGCACAAACCGGAAACGAACCTCCCCGCGAAGAAGACCCACGTCATCGTGGCGCTGATGCCCGCTATGCAGATGATGTACCCGGCTACCGTTCCGAGAAGGCAGAGCATCATCATCTTCTTCCTGCCGAACCGGTCCGACAGCGAACCGATTATCGGCATGCCCAGGAACATCCCGATGGGGAAAATGGTGAGACTGAAGGCATACCAGGAGTCCCGGGTGGCCGTACTTACGGTGGGACCCAGGAGGCCGTCCGGCTTCAGGAAGAGAGAGGGAAGAATCGGATATATGAGGCTCACGCCCATGGCGTCGATGAGGATGACCGCGAACAGCGTGATCAGCACGAGGCGCTGCCCGGTTCGCCGGCCGTTCCCTTCTTTGAGGACTTCATCATTCTTCATCGCCGTCACTGTCCATGATATTATGAGTACCGAGGACGTTATATAAGTATTATACAAGCGGGGCCCGCTAAAAGAGATTTCCTTGTGCGCACAGCGCCGTTTAAGGAGAGCAAGTATGAAGAAGCCGCTCGCCCTGTCTCTCGCCTTGCTACTGGTGGTCATCCTGTCAGCTGCCTCCGGCTGCGGAGCGCAAGGTCTGACCATCGAAAAAGGGAAACTGAAAATGTACGGCAACGAGAACGTTGGTTTCCTGGAGTTAAAAGACGGCAAGCCGACCGGTTTCTCGGTCGAGCTGGCCGAGGCCATCGCCGCCAAACTCGGCCTCGAACTTGATGTAGCCATTCTCCCGTTCTCGGACCTCTTCTCCCGTCTGACCGCCGACATCTGCGACATAGCCATGTCGGCGATTACCATCACCCCCGAGCGCCGGCAACAGATGGATTTCTCGGAACCGTACTTCACCTCCGGGCAGTGCCTCCTGGTGGCTTTGGATTCCGCTATCGCGGACGAAGCTGGCTTGGAGGGCAAGACGGTCGGGGTCATCAAAGGGACGACCAACCAGGAGCTGGCCGAGGGTGTCCCGGGTGTAGCCCAGGTGGTCAAGTTCCAGGACAAACCGGAGATGTTCGATGCACTGATCGCCGGCGAGCTCGACGCCGTTATCGTGGACACACCGTTCGCGCAATACAACGCGAAGTCGACCGGCGAGACCCGCATCGCCAGTGAGCTCACAACCGGAGACCAGTACGGCATCGCGGTGAAGAAAGGAAACACCGCCCTGCTCGAGCAGATAAACCAAGCCCTGGACGATCTCCGCAAAGACGGGACTTACGACAGTCTCTACCGGAAATACTTCGGCGCTCCAAACTGACACGGCGGGATCAGCGTTTTCCAGTGGATCAAGAAAGCCGGCCGGGCACTATCGCCCGGCCGGCTTTCTTTCTCTTTTCGCAGTCTCGCTTAGGGAGCGAAGCCGATGGAGTCGTGAGCCCAGGCGCGGTCGTTGCCATACATGGCCCGCCGACATCCTCGCTCTCCTCTTTCTGGTGAGAGGTATCCTAAATGTCTTCGGCGTAGGATATTCCCGTCACCAGGCTGTTCAAACGATCGGAGCTTGCCTCCATGGCTACGTAGATATTCTCTATTTCCGTTTCACCGATCCGGTCACGATGGTTCCTGAGTAAAGAGGAATACCTTTTTAGAAGGGTTATTTCCTGGCGGAACTCATGTGTGGCGTAGTCGATGAAGGCCTTCAATGCAACTTCCAGCCTCTCTGCTTCCGCGGTCTTCCCGGTCACGTCGCGTACGACGTAAAGGTTTCCGGCTATGGATGGGTTGTCCGCGTGGTTGGTAGCGGTCGCTTCCAGGTGACGCCATTCGCCGTTCTTGTGCTTAAGCTTAAAAGAAAAGTTAGCCTTGGCCCCAGGCTCCGCCGATATTCCCAGTATTATGGGTATTATCGTTTCCAGGTCGTCCGGGTGAAGGAGGTCGAAGAGGTTGATGGATCCGACCTCGTCCGGGGTATATCCCAGTACCTGGAAGATGGGCTCGCCGATCAACTTAACGTCGCCTTCCCCATTGGCCACCAGGATGATCTCCGCGATCGAATCGATGACGGCCTTAAACCGTTCCTCGTTCTTTTTCAGTTCCTTTTCCGCCATCTTGCGCCTGGTTATGTCCCGGGCATTGACCACGATACCGCTTATGCACGGGTGGTCCATGAAGCTTTCCCCCACTGCTTCCATAGCAAGCCAGTGGCCGTCCTTGCACTCGGCGTGGCATTCGAAATATTCCTTGGCACAGGGGTTCATTATCAGCCTGTCGAAGGTAATTTTCGCCTGCTTGACCTCGTCGAACTGGATATACTCGAAGATGCAGGTTCCCATGACCTCTTCCGGCGCATAACCCAGGACCTTCTCCACCGACGAGCTGATGAACTTGATCACCGCATCCCCATCCAGCAGTATGATGAGATCCAGGGAGTTTTCAAACAGCGTCCGGTAATAGTCGTGGATCAACGCCAGTTCGTCTCTTTGCTCAAAGCCCACGGTCTTCTCCTTTTGCGTTGTTCATTTTGCTTCACCTTGTAAACTTTTAATTAAGAATATCCAGTTTCAAGTAATTCCGCAAGGCACGGTGGAATACCGAGGATGTCTTATCTCTTTGCAAGAAGCATCGGTTCAGCCCAGCAGGTTGGAGACGTAGATGGCACTGTTGGCGGCCTGCTCGGTCCCGACGCCTCGGGCACCAGCGTCGCATCCGACCAGCATAAGGCCCTGGATAGGTGTGAACACGCCGGGCTTGTTTACGCCCACCTGGCCGGGTATCTGCGCCAGGCCGATGCATTCACCGGTTGGCTTGCCGGTAACCTTGGCGACGTGGTCGACGGAATGAAGCTCCTTCCACATCACGTGGCTCTCGAGGCCGGGGAATATCTCGTACATGCGCTTCTCCACGCCGCCCATGATTCTGGTGCAGTAGTCGATGTTCTCCGGCGTGGTATCCGAAGGGCCCATGCCTCCCGCCAGCACCATGCATCTGCCTGGATGCGCGGTGGAAGGATCGTAGTCGGAGGGTATTATCATGGCAACCGCCGGATCCTCGGGCACTCCGCGCTCGGCCAGATAATCGAACGCCTCCCATGGGACTACCTGGGGTTGATGCATGTACGTCAACCTCGGAAGGCTGGAGATCCTGCGATCGAGGGCCAGCTTGAGCATCAGCGCGGCGTAGGATTCCTTGAGCCCCTTGACGTAGTCCACGTACTCCGTTGGGAAGTTCTGCTCTCCGGCTATCTCCACCGTCCGCTTGATGCCGGTGTTGGAGACCACCAGGTCGGCATTGAGTACTTCTCCCGACTCCAGTTCAACACCGCGGGCTTTTCCGTCATCGACGATGATCCGCTTTACGGCCGTTCCCAGCCGCAACTCTCCGTCGAAACGGAGGAAAGAACGGCGGAAGCTTCCGCCGAGCTCCCGCACCCCGCCCTGGGGAACGCCGACGCCACCCGCGGGGAAAGCCTTGACGAGGCACCACAGCATTTCACCCGCACTGGCCTCGGTGTAGGGAACCACGACCAGGATACATAGAATGGCGGCCAGCAATCCGTGAACCTGCTGGTCGTCCGTGAACTTGTTGAGGAACTCAAACAGGGTGATATCGTCAAGGGAGGAGATGAAAGTCTCGTCAGCCTTGGCTAACTTGATCATGGTATCTATCAGTTCCCTGACCCCGTAGTTCTTGAGCGTGGTCCGCAGCATATTAATAATTGATGGGCGTAGCGAGCCCTTTACGAAGGCCGAGCCCATGCAGGCCATGTTCTTCTTGGGGGTAATGCCGAATTGCATGGTCCCACTGTTCCCCATTCGAATCGTGGCCGTGGGGTTGTGATGTATCCACTTCAGGTCTCCGCCGGTCTTTTCCGTAATGATTCCGTGCGGCCCCTTTTCCCCCAGAGAGAACATGTGGAAAGCTGCGTCCACGACGAAACCGTCCTTATCGTAGCTTGAGCACTTCCCCCCAACGAAGTTGTTCTTCTCGACCACCGTCACCTGGTAGCCCCGGGACTGGAGCAGGGCGGCCAGTCCTACGCCACCTATCCCTGACCCTACTATTACGACCTTCTTTTTATCAACGCTCATTTCAAGCGACCTTCTTTCCCGCTCTTTGATTTCCTAAACTCTTTGAAAACCGGGCACTGTATTCAGGGCCATCTCTATGAAGGGTCGAAGAGGTTTAGAGAAGTTCACCACCAGAGGCATGGCGATGTTCAAGCTCGTCTTCTTCACCACGTGCGGCTGCAGATCGAAAACCTTCTTCGCCATCCATGAATACTTATAGAAGAAGCTCATCCTCTTGAAGAGATCGTAGGCCTTCCTCTTATCGTCGACCGCTATGCCGGCTATTTTTCCCGATACCAGCGAAGAGTGCACGCCGAACTGGGCAAAGGGGTCCTGCATGCCGGCCAGCGTTCCCGCCAGTATCTTGTCCCCGTGGAAGAGCTGGGGGCCGTTGAAGGCCTTGGTCCCCGTCGCTCCCTGGTGTTCGTACATGCCGGCGATCTCGATCCCTTCGTCCCGGTGCAGCTGCTCTTTCCAGCGCTCGAGCATGTCTTTGCTCAGAGGCTTCATGTCAAAGCCCATTGCGAAGCATACACCGTTGCTCGAGGCCAGGTAGTTGTAGCCGTGGCTGTAGTCGTCGACCCAGGCTACGAAGAGCTGAGGGCCGTCGTATCGGGCGTTTCCAACGTAGGCAAAGCCGTTCTCGCACGGCCGGTTCAAAGCATGGTATGCCTCAAGGGTCAGCCCGGTGGCGATTATCGAGCCCGGCGGCAGTTGGGCGAAATCCCCCTGGGACCTCATAAGCTGGTTGAACTCGAGCTTGACCCCGGCATCCAGAGCTAACCCGTAGAGATAGGTCTCTATGGACCCGGAGCGCCTTCCCCTTTCGAGGTTATGCAAGTGCAGGTCCCCGCCGTTCCATTGAAACGGTTTGCCGTAATTCCATAGCTTCATGGTAGGCTGGGGAGTGACGTACGGCGGCTTGAGTTCGAAACCCAGCCAGGGGCCGAGCTTCTCGGGGCGCATGGGGGTGGAGTCGACTGCCGGATGCGTCTCCTTCGAGCCCCCTATACTGTCGTACCTCTCCAGAACCCTTACGTCATGTCCCGCCCTTGCGCAATGAATGGCGGCCGTCAGGCCTGCCAGACCCGCTCCGACTACGATGACTTCAGACATATAAGCACCCCCCTGCATTGTTGTCCCGGTAACAAGCCTGGGCGCAAGAAGTCACTCTTGCGCCCAGGTTGCACGGCCCTATCTCATGTATTCTCTCAGTCGGGCGGCCCGTCCGGCCCCCAGGCGAGCTTCTGGGCCAACTCGAGGACCCTCTGGACCACATCCTGTGGCACATTGGCCATAACGGACTCCGACCCCGGTTCCGGGTCCGCGGAGTAGTATTTGTCTTCACAGATACTATCGGGGTTGATGCTCCTGGCCCAGGCCTGCTGCCACTTGTTGTAGTTGGAGACGGTGGGTCCCTGAAGCATGCGGACGATGGGGGTGGGGCTGCCCGACTCCATGCACCGGCTCATCTGCATCGCGGCGAAAGACAGCTCTATGGGCACGACGTTGGAAGCCTCCTCGGGAATGCGGTGGTCGAACATGACGGGCTCCTCGTAATGGCTGATGATGCCGTCCTCCATGAAGAAGTGGATGCCGGCCTCGCCGCCGTCGTCGAGGATGCCGTTCTCCTTCTCGATGAACTTGCGCTTGATCTCCACCCCGTGGGGGGTCATGGCCACCATGGAGTGGTGGGACTCATCCTGGCCAACGGCTGTGATAAAGCATCCAGTGGTACGGAAGGCAACGGGGTAGATGGTGTTGAGCATGAAGAGCCAGAAGGGCATGTCCCCGAAACCGAGGGCCTTCACGTCGATGACCACGCCCTTGTTTTCGTTCACGCAGTCGCGGATGACCGTCTCCTGCCAGGCCAGTTCCTCGGGGGAGTTGCAGGCCAGGACCACCAGGAAGAGGTTGTTGAAGTCGCCGATGAGCCGCTTCAGCAGGCTGGATTCATTCTTCCAGACATCGTGGTGGAGAAAGTGGGGCATGGCCTGGGAGAGCAGGCCCCCCATGCTGGGCTTGATGACGTTGTAGCCGATACCCTCCACCATGATGGCCTGGGTGGCGTCGGCCAGGGCGTCGCGGTCGGGGAATATGAAGCTGAGCACGTTGCAGTTGGGGGGCAGCTCGAGCTCTGTGTCGAAAAAGAGGCCCTCGGGCTCCGGCACCGGCTGGCAGGGCCAGTTGTAGAGCTTCAGGGCGCACTTAGTGAAGACGCCGTTGCCGCCGAAGGCTCCCAGGCGGCCGCGGATCACGCCGCGCAGCGAGGGGCCGGGGCCGTCACCGCTCCACCACTCGCCATTCGAGCCGAGGCTGCCCACCCTCACGATTTCGCCGTCCGGCGTTACCCACTCCGCGCCCATCAGGTTGCGGGAGCTCCAGCTCATGTGGATGCCGTCCGGGGCGCAGCCCTGGAACGAGGTGGCGCTGGCCAGGGGGGAGGAGGCCGGACCGGAGGATATAATATGGCAATGCAGGCCTTTCCTCATGACCTCGGCGACGATCTGGCCGCCGATGGCGTGGGGCTCGACCACCACGTACATGTTCTTCTCGTCGATCTCCAGGATCTTGTCCATGCGGCGCATCTCGATAAGGATCTGGTTCTCCTTGTGGCAGCCGGCGAAGACGCCCCAGCCGGTGGTAAAGGCCTTGAAGTGGATCTTGTGCTTATTGCAGCAGCGCACGATGGCCTGGACCTCTTCGGTGGAAGCGGGCAGGACCACGGCGACGGGGCGGTGGATGTACATCTCCGGCCCCGTGTTCCACAAGGTCTGCCAAGTGTAGCCATCCAGCACCGCGGGCTCGCGGGTGACGAACTCGGGCCCGACGATGGCCTCCAGTTCCTTGTAGGCTTCGTCCTTGATGGGGGGAGATATCTTGTAGTTAGAGTAATCGATGGTCGTCAATTTACACACCTCCCCTTGTGCTGGCCAGTATCCCGGTGGACTGCCCCGCCGATTCCATGACCATGTCCAGTACGTCGTAGACCGGGAAGCTCTCGCCGGCCTCGTCCAGGGCCTCCCGGAAGGTGGCCACGCACCAGGGGCAGGAGGTCAGCATGGCCTCGGCGCCGGTGGCGCGGGCTTCCTCGATACGCTCCATGGCGGTCCAGTTGCAGAACTCGGGGTCGGACTCGTAGACGCCTCCGCCGGCGCCGCAGCACCAGGACCACTGGCGGCGGCGTTCCATCTCCACCAGCTCCATGCCGGGGATGGCGGCGATCAGTTCGCGGGGCTGGTCGTAGACGCCGTTGGAGCCCTTGCGCTGCATGTCCACGCGGCGTATGACCTTGTCGCCCTTCCAGGCGGGGATGAAAGGCTCGCTCATGCGTCCCAGGTGGCAGGGGTCGTGCCAGGTCACCAGCATGGGGACGCTCGACTTCAGCTGCAGTTGGCCCTCCTTGACCAGCATTAAGGCCACCTGGTCGGCGTGGAGCACCTCCACCGGCAGGGTCTTGCCCATGCGCGGGTAGAGGTAGCGGAAGTGGGAATAGCCGTCGGCGCAGGGGGTGACCAGCATCCGTGCCCCGGAGGCTTTGACGCGGCTGAGCATGTCGTCGGCGAAGTTCTCGGCCTCGCCCCGGAAGCCCATCTCGTAGGCCCGCCCGCCGCAGCAGGACTCGCCCGCTCCGGCGATGCCCACGTCGTAGCCGGCCCGGGTCAGCATCTCCACGGTTCCCCGCAGGGTCGGCCAGAGCGATTCGTCGTAGGAGTAGCGGCAGCCGGCGTGGAATAGCACGTCGCACTTCTCGTTATCGATGTTTTTGACCTTGAGGCCCTCGGCCCAGTCGCCTCTTTTCTCCTTGGGCTCGCCCAGGGTGTTGTTCTCCTTTTTCAAAGCGTCGATGATCATGATGTGCTCGGGCAGCAGTTTGCCCTGCTCGACGCAGGTGCTGCGGAGCTCCAGCAGTACCTCGGTCAGGTCGATGTCGTCGCGGTAGACCTTGCAAGCCACGTCGCACGATCCGCACATCTGGCACTTGTAGATGATCTCGGCGATGTTGTCGTTGAGCTCGCTTCTGCCCTTGACCATGGAAAGCCCCATGAGCATCTTGCCGCCGCCGGAATAGGCGTGGATGTCGTAACGGGTGATGGAGGGGCAGTTCTTGGCGAACCGCCAGCTCCGCATCTGGTTGAAGGGGACCCACTTGCAGGACGCGCAGCGGGAGCAGCCCTCCATGTCGCGCTCGTAATCTTTAAGCGACATAGCTTACCCCACCTCCTCGAAGCAAAGTTTCCCACGGTTCATGACGCCGTTGGGGTCGAATATGTTCTTGATGTTCCCGAGCAGCTTGACGGTGTCCGGGCAGCGGGAGTAGGCCAGGTCGGACCAGGCGCCGTAGGGGCGGGTGAAGAAGGCGCCGGCCTCGATCATCTCCCGGGCCGCCTTGCCCGTCAGGGCCTCGGCCGCGGCCAGGTTGGCGTCGTTGGCCGGATCGCAGTAGACCTGGAACTCCAGGTGGACGTTGCGCCCCTGCTGGATGGGCTGGATGTAGTGGCCGATATCGGCCGTCGGGAAGTCCTGCGAGGCGGCCAGGTCGTTCATCATGCCGATGAACATGGGGGCCTTGTCCAGGGTGGTGTGGAAGAAGAGCTCCCGCACCCCGCCCTTCTTGCGGGTCTTGTAGTAGGGCTCGGCCGAGGGCTTGTCCAGCATGTCGAGGAGCTCTTTCTGGCTGCCGCAGGGCACCCCATTCTCAAGGCGTACGCCGTATTGCTGGGCGGCTTCGTTGATGCCCTTCTCCTGGTAGAGCATGCGCATCTCCGGCCGGCGCCAGTGGCCGCAGACGCAGTAGATGAGGTTGTAGGGGGCCTGCTTCTCGGCCAGGGCGGCTACCTCATCGGCATTCTTGCCCAGGGCCGAGGCCAGGGCGTTGCCGTCCAGGAAGAGCAGCTCGTCGGCGAACTTGAGGCGGATGATACGGTATACGAAGTCGATCAGGCGGTCCAGCCTGGTGTCTGAGGCCACGTAGCAGCGGCGGATCTGGGGCAGCATGCCCAGCTTGACCGACGACCAGGTTACGACGCCCAGGGTCCCCTGGGCTCCCTGCACCACGCGGTTGAGGGAGGTCTGGGCTGGGCCTTCGGGGTTCTTCTGGGCCAGACCGTTCTTCCACTGCTCCTCCAGGGTGCCGGGGCCGGCGGCCGAGCCGGTGCGGAAGACGCTGCCCTCGCCGAAAACCACCTCCATGGTCAGCTGCGGGTCGCCGGTGTCCCAGTGGTACTTGGGCATGGTGATGGGCTCGCGCTCCAGGTAGGAGGCGATCACCGACTTGGTCTGACGGGGCTGGAAGGGGCGGTACACCCGCAGCTGCTGCTTCTCCACCTCGGCCTCCAACTGCTCGAAAGTTACTCCGGCCTCCAGCATGGCTACCATGTTCAACTTGTCCACGCGGATGATCTTCTTCATGCCGCTGACGTCGACGATGACACCCTCGCCCTTGGGGACGGTTCCGCTGTTGAAGTGGGGGCCACCCGAAGAGGTGGGGACCAGGTTGAGCTTGAGTTCGTTGCCCAGCCGGATGACCGCCTGCACTTCCTTGCGGTCCTTGGGCCTGACGATAACGGAAGGCTGCCCCTTGGCGGCCGAGCCCTGGCAGCTTGCGTATTCCGCCAGCGCCGCGGCGTCGGTGATAACGGCATTTTTTCCGACTATGCCGGCGAGTTTGTCCAATGTGCTTTCATTGATCGCTATCATTTCACCACCCCCAGTGTCGCGAGCTTTTTCGTGTTGATCTTCTTGAAGAAATTGAAAACCACTACGACTACTTTGTGCGTGAGCCACTCTACGGCCGTCCGGAAAGCGCTGAAGTCCAGCATCCTCGAAAACAGCCCCATGATCGGTCCCATGATCTTCTCGTTCCCCATCAGAGACAGTACCGGGCCGGCATACTTCAGCATCTTGTTTATCATCCTGACGGTTTCATCGGTGGACTCGTTTATGACTTCCACCAGATCGCCCACGGTGAACTCGGCCTCTTCCATGGCTGACTTCATCGCTTCACCGATCAAGGGAGACGCTTTGTCCAGCACTCCCTTTCGATAGACCAGTTCAACAATTTTGAAGGCCTGTCCTTGCTTGATCTCCACTCCCATCCCTTCACCTCCCGTTATTCGAGAACCAACATTTTCCGCGCGCATGCATACGCCAGTCTTTCTGTTTCCATAAGAAATGATTAGGCTTGATCAATCCTCCCTGCCATAAGAACAGCCGAGCCAGCGTATTGCCCGAACGTGCTTCGATCCCTGAAATATTCATAGCACAATACCTGAACCATTACAATAACTTCGGTCGAAAAAGCAACTTTACGTAATCATATCAACTGCTATAATATTTTTAAAGTCTTTTTATATTATTGCTACAAGGGGTTGGTAAGTTAGACTGTATTAATAGTGGGAGGAAAAAGATGCAAGGCAACTGGGGTAAGATTCTTAAGGTAGATCTGGGTTCAGGCGAGATGACGGATGTAGAGGTCCCGGAACGGATATACCGCGACTTTCTCGGTGGCAGCGGTCTTGCCGCCAAGCTATTCTTCGACGCCAGGGGTTGGGAGGCGGAGCCGCTGTCGCCGGAAAATCCATTGATGGTCATGATGGGGCCTCTCTCCGGATTGTCGCTCCCCGGAGCCTCGCGTCTGGAGATCTGTGCGCGCTCCCCCCTCACCGGCATCTGGGGAGAGTCGAGCATGGGAGGCCATTTCACGCCCCAGCTCAAGGGGACGGGTTATGACGGCATCGTCTTCACCGGCGCGTCGGAGAAGCCCGTTTATCTTTATCTTACCGATAAGGAAAAAGAGTTGCGCGACGCCTCGGGCCTGTGGGGAAAGGACACTTACGAAACGGAAGATCTACTCAAGCAGAACGAGGGCGATAAGCGAGCGCAAGTCATCTCCATAGGGCCGGCCGGGGAAAACCTCGTCAAGTACGCCAATATCATGAACGATCGGGGGTCCACTGCCGGCAGATGCGGCATGGGGGCGGTCATGGGGTCGAAAAAACTGAAGGCGGTGGTCGTGCGGGGAAAGAAGAAGCCGCCCCTGGCCGACGAAGAAGAGTATAAGGCCGTACGTAAACGTATGACCGAGGCCATCAAGTTCAGCCCGGTCGCCAGTATGATGGGAACTTTCGGAACCAACTCGTCCATGGACGTCGGTATGGCCACCGGTGACGTGCCCATCAAGAACTGGCAGGAAGCCTGCTGGGATGAAGGGCCGGAGAATCTCGGCAGCATTACCGTTAACAACAAGATACTGAAGAAGACCCATTCCTGTTACGGATGCCCCATCGGGTGCAAGCGCATCGTCGAGATAAAGAAGGGTCCTATCACCCTGGAGGAAGGGCCCGGTTGCGAATACGAAGCCGTAGCCGCCCTCGGTACACTTCAGCGCATGAGCGACCTTGCCGCCAACCAGAAAGCCAACGAGATCTGTAACCGTTATGGCATGGACGTCATATCGGCGGGAGGCACCATCGCCTATGCCACGGAAGCGTTTGAGACAGGCTTGATAACCGAGTCGGATACCGGGGGCATCAAGCTGGGATGGGGCCAGCCAGGGATCTTGCTTCAACTCATAGAGCTTATCGCCCACCGGAAAGGATTCGGCAATATGCTGGCGGAGGGAAGCCGGCACATGTCCAAGCGTTACGGCGGCGAGGAAATGGCCATGCACGTAAAAGGGCTGGAGCTCCCGATGCACGATCCCAGGTCTATATGGGGCATGGCCCTGACCTATGCCACCAGCATACGCGGAGCTTGCCACGTATCCGACACCAACCTGTCGGTTGAGAATGGTGTCGCCAATCATAAAGACCTGGGGCAGAAAAACACTAAACCCTACAAGGCCAGGGGCAAGGCGCAACAGACCATCGCCTGTCAGTCCAAGGGCAACCTGCAGAATTCCGCGGTCATCTGTATGTACGCATGGGGCGGGATGGCCTCCGAGGGCGAGACCCAGAGCATGGTGGACATGCTTAACTGTGTGACCGGCTTCGGCTACGACATCCCGGGCCTCATCGAGGTCGGAGACCGCTTGTGGAACCTGAAACGCGTCATCGGCAATCTGTGTGGAGCAACCCGAATAGATGACCAGGTTCCCCGTAGAGTTATCGAGCCGCACAAGGAGGGGATTTCTTCGAACGTCCAGATCCTTTCTTATCCCATGTTTGCGAATATGGGAGGGCTGGGCAAGATACACAACGAAAAATTCGCGGCCATGCTCAATGGCTCCATGAATAAGTATTTCATGCCCAATATGTATAAAATCCTGAAGAGCATGAAGTACCTGCCGGGACTACGCGGCCATAACAAGGCTCTGGCGTCCAGGAAGGCCGATGAGATCCTGCGGCGCACCGTGCCGTTTGAAGTTATGCTCGAGGAGTACTATAAGTTGCGAGACATAGACTCCAACGGCAGGCCGAGCAGCGCCAAGCTCAAATCCCTGGGGCTGGAGGATGCCGACGAAGTCCTGCGGAAGACAGAAGTGAGCGTGATGCTCCAGCGTTGAAAATAGGCGATTATGGTAAAGGTCAAATTCTATTCGGTTCTGCTGGTCGCGGCCGGACAGAAGGAATATCTGACGGAAGCCCGCACAGTGGCCGGATTGCTCTCCGAAGTCGAGAAGCGATTCGGAGACGAACTGGCCGGCCACCTGAAGAACTGCGCGGTGATGGTCAACGGCAGAAACGCAGAAAGCATGAAGGGGGCCAGGACGAAGCTCCGGGACGGAGACGAAGTGTCCCTGCTCCCCCGCATCGCAGGCGGCTGAGCTTCGTCCCTACCAAACGCCCCCCCCCTTAGAACTCCCCGAAGGGCCTGTACTCGTACATGGAGTAGCCGTCAACCGGGACTTTATCCTCGTTCAGGTTGATCATCCGGCCGCTGATCCACAGCACATAGCCCTTAATCTCGCTCAAACGGCTGTCTACGGTCCATTTGAAACGGTTGGCTCCCAGCCGGATATCCATTTCCGTGGAGTACCCCGCGTCGGCGTATTTGACCTTGAATTCGTTGTCGTTGCTGAAGACCGGCTGCCCATCCCTCACATAGAAACTCAGGTTCCAGCCCCCGGGGCCACAACCGGCGATCCCGTAATCAGTCGTGCCGTCCTCGTAACGGTTGGCCCAGACAAGCCAGTAGGACTCCATGTAAAGGTAAGTCTTGCTCTGGGTCCAGGCGATACCGTGCGGGAGCCAGGACTGGTCCATGCCGCCGAACCCGGTTACCTCCTCGCCCATTATGGACCCCTTTACCGAGCATAGTTCCGAGGTGTAGTACATCTCTTCGTTGATCCTGCCGCCGGGACTGATAATGCGGCAGGCCGGCCCCAGGGCCTCAAGGTGGAGGTCAACCTCTCCGTTCTCCTCCTGCCAGTGATATCTGTTCGGTTCGATCTCGACCTTGAAATTGTGCTTGGAAGGATAAGACTGCACCACCACCATGTCGTGGTCCGGTATCCTCTGATTTAAGATTGGCCCCATGTAAAGGCGTTTAAAGAGCCTGGGGGATACTTCGGAGGTGTCGTCCAGCATCTTGCAGGACATGAACATGCTGGCGCTCGCTTTTTCATATCCCCTGGTCAGAGAGTACCTTTGCCCGCTTGCGGTCTTTACGATCGCATAGATCCAGGCGGAGTCCCAGCCCAACCCGAGCCTTGTAGTCGTCCTGAGATAATCTTCGATAACGGGATTAAAAGACGAGATAATGGTTTCCGTTCCATGAGCCATCGCGATATCGTCAACGTATCCACCTGACAGATTATCGGTCACCTTAACCCCCTATTTACATATGCTTTCAGGTCCTCCCCATACGAGATAGAATATTATTCCAGTAGATATCATAACGTCAAGTTGCTTTATCGACTATTATTTTATATAGTGATGTTAGTTTATTTTCAAATTTGTTTGAATAATAAACTCCGGGTATTATATTGGTCTTTGGTATAATTATGTGAAAAGGACAACTTTTAATCGCGAGGAGGCCCATGGAACCTGACGGCAATACGTTAAACGGCTCAAGACTTTCTAAACGTATGGACATTCGGCGCAGGCAGATCTGCGATGTTGCGGGTAAACTGTTCGCCACAAACGGCTATCAGGCGACCACGCTCGAGATGATCGCCGATGAACTGGGTTATTCGAAGCCTAACCTCTACCACTATTTCAAGAACAAGGAGAGCATCGTAACCCAGCTGATCGAGAACCTCGCGGAGGAGCTTTACAGCGCAGCCAAAGGTATCGTGGAGGAAGACGCAGTACCGGACGACGAGCTGTTCCGCCGCCTGATCATCTCCGGCGTGGAGATACTCTGCAGTCATCCGGAAAGCAGGGTTTTGTGGGCGTTTGAAGCCAGCCTTCATAACGAAGGCACGATAGACCTGGATTATCCTTTTGCGACGATTCAGGCTTATTTCGTTTTAGTAAAATCAGTGTTCGACAACGGCAGAGACCACGGGCTGTTCAAAACCGTGGACGATTCGGTAGTAACGACTTTTATTCTTGGCGCGATAAGCCAGGTTCCCAGGTGGTACAACCCGAAAGGAACCCTGAGCCCGAGACAGCTCGGGGAACAGCTGTCGGACATCATCATCGCCGGCTTGCAAGATAGTCCAGATACTAATTAATGGGCTTGGAGCTCAATCGAGCTGAACATTTTTCAGTTCTTCGCGTAGTTTGAACTTCTGGATCTTCCCCAGAGAGTTCAAGGGAAAATCGTCAACGAACACAACGGCCTGAGGCTTTTTGTAGCTCGCCAGGCGGTCCTTGCAGTACTGGATCACTTCTTCTTCTGAGACAGCCATCCCCTCGATCGTTTTTACGACGGCGAGGATCCCCTCCCCATACCTGGTGCTGGGCACTCCTATGATCGCGCAAGTGTCGACTGAAGGATGGGTCAGCAGGGTTGCCTCGACCTCCTGGGCAAAGACATTCTCCCCTCCGCACTTGATCATGTCCTTCTTGCGGTCCCTGAGGTAAAAGAATCCCTCGGAATCCTTTTCGAAGATGTCCCCGGTATGGACCCAGCCGTCCTGCAGGATCTCTCTGGTCAGTTCGGGCCGGTCAAGATACCCGACGAAGCTGGACGGGGTTCGCACGACGGCCTCCCCCATTTCCCCCACCGGGACCTCCGCTCCATCCTTGTCCACCAACCGTATCTCCGTAAAGAATATCTCCCTGCCAACGCTCTGGGTCTTTTCCGGTTCTTCTTCAACCATAGCCGCGGTGAGTTCATTGACTGTGCCTGAAGCTGTTTCCGTCTGCCCCCAACCGTAGAGACACAGCTTGAGATTGGGGAACGTGTCGTACAGCGAGCGCACGATAGCGGAGCTGTTTCCACCAGCCGATGTGACCAGCTTTTTGACGGTGCCGACATCGAAGTTCTTGATGTCAGGATGGTCCGTGATCATCCGGTACAACTGTGGCGGCACCAGGTACAGAAAGTTGACGCGTTCACTCTCCACCAGGCCGAGTATCTCCGTCGGGTTCCAGGTATCGACAACTATCACCGTCCCTCCCGCGGCAAGCACGGCCAGGGTCTGCCCCATACCGGCCAGGTGGAACAGTGGAGGGTGGTTCAGATAGATATCCTCGCTATGGGCCTTCGTCGAGAGCATCATGATTAGACACTGCCAGAGGTAACTCCGTTGCGAATAGATGGCGGCCTTGGGCTCACCTGTAGTCCCCCCGGTGAACATGAAGCTGGCCCAGTCATCTTGTTTCAATTCTACGCCGGGACGCTTTTCGTCGCCATCCCGGCAGAGCCGTTCCAGTTCATCGCTATGAACCATACGCTCAACCGTGCCGAGGTCTCCCTTGACGGCATCGACTGTTTCCGAGAATCGCTCGCTGTAAATGAGGGTGCCGCACTTCGTCTTGTCCATGACCCATTTCACTTCATGGGGATGGAGGCGGAAGTTCACCGGCACCACTACGGCACCAGCTCTCTGGGCGGCGAAGAACGCCTCGATGAAATCGCTGCAATTGTAGAAATACAGGCCGACGCGGTCGCCCTTTCTGACGCCCATCTCGATGAGGTTGTTTGCCAGACGGTTGATCCGCTTGCCTAGCTCGGAATAGGAAAGCCGCCTCTCCTTGTAAACGATTGCGGTTTTTCCCGGATACCTGCTGATGCTGATATCCAGAAGATCATGGATGGTCATGCCTTCGTACAATTCACTTGCCCTTCCACTGAGGCGCTCGTTTCTCGGTAAAAGCCCTGACTCCTTCCATCATATCATCCGATTGAAGGATCTCTTCCGCTGCCGGATATTCGCGAGTTATCGCTTCCTCCAGCGGACACCCCAGACCCTGCAGAATCATCTCCTTTGTCCCCCTGACGGACAAAGGGGAGCAGCCGATGATCTCGTTTGCCCAACGCTCGGCCGCCGGCATCAGCTCACTCATAGGCACGACCTCGTTCACGATGCCTATCTGCTGTGCCTCCTGTGCACCTATCAAGCGCCCGGTGAGTGCCAACCCCATGGCAACATGGTAAGGGACCTGCCTTACCAGCCGGTGTATACCACCGGCCCCCGAGAACAGTCCTACCTTCGGCTCCGGCAAACCGAATATCACGTGATCGGCGCTGATGATAACGTCACAGGCCAGGGCGATCTCTGTTCCGCCTCCGGCTGCTATGCCGTTTACGGCAGCGATTACCGGTTTATAACAGTCAAAACGCGCCGTAATCCCGGCGAACCCTCCGCGCACGCCCTCCATCTCCGCTTTGAGTACTTCTACACCATGCTGCTTCTGGTACTTCAGATCGTTGCCGGCGCAGAACGACCTGTCGCCGGCGGCGGTGATGATGGCCACCCAGGCTGATGGGTCTTCGGTGTATTCGTCGAAAGCCCTCGACAGCTCCTGGTGGGCCGGTGGATGTAGCGCGTTCATCACCTCTGGGCGGTTAATGGTTATTACCGTCAGGTGGTCTTTCTTTTCAACCTGGATATACTGGTATCCCATGCGGATCACCTACGAGAGGCTGAGCATTTTACGCGCCTCGTCAACGGTGGCGATCTCCCTGCCGATCCCTTCAGCCAGCCCGGCGGCTTTTTCCACCATTTCCGCGTTCGATGCCAGCACGCCCTCCTTTATGTAAAGGTTGTCCTCCAGGCCGACCCGGATGTTCTCAAAGCCCAGGATAGCCGCCTGGGTGATGACCGGCCATTGCGCGAGCCCTACGGCGGCGACGCTGCAGGTGGAATCGGGGAACATCTCCCTGGCTGTGTCGTAGACCCGGACGAGGTTCCTGGGTGTGGCCGGTGTGCATTGGCCGGAAAGACCCATTACCAGTTGCAGGTGTAGCGGGGCCTTGAAGGCGGTCTCGATTATCTTGATGTTGTTGAGCATGGAGGCGCAGTACAACTCGATCTCGGGCTTGGTGTTGTTCTCTGCGAAGGTGTCGGCGAAAAGCATCATGTCAGCGAAGGTCAGGGGTTGCGTAACATCATAGATGAACTGTTTGTTGGTCTTGCTGTACATCCCGAATGTCAAGGCACCGGGGGTGTATGACGCCATCTCCGGCTTGAGATCCGGGACCGGCATGAGCCTGTCTTCCAGGGTCTGGCCAGGGCTGCCCCCGGTGCTTATGTTGATGATAGCTTCTGGGCAGGCTTCTCCCACCTTGGTCACGATCTGCCTGTAGGCCTCCAGGTTTTCGGCGCCCTGGCCGCCGAAGTAGAACATGCCGGTCTCCGCGTTACGGGAATGGAGATGAATGACGCTTGCGCCCGCGTCAAAGCAGCGCCTGGCGTCAGCCGCCATTTCGTCCGCCGAGATGGGGATGTAAGGGGTCTGACCCGGGCCGTCCCCTTTCATGTTGATGCCACCAGTGAGCGCGGCGGTCAGAATAATCTTGTCACCCATGGTCACTCCCCTCCTTAACTGACGAGTCTGAAATACTTGATATCGAGAATGGTCCCGTTCTTCATGAACCTGAACACCGGCTCAACCCTCATGCCGATCTTCAGGTCCTCAGGGTCCACTTCGCCGAGTACATGGGTGAGCGCGGTATCGGCCCCGTCCAGTTTGATGAGGGCATAGACATTCGGGGAGGGATAGGGCTGTGAAGGTTCCGCGTAATTGACTTCCGTATAGCTTGTCACCGTGCCCTGGCCCGGGAGCTCCACCCATTCATCAAAATGCTTGCCGCAGTTGGAGCAGATCGAGGTGGGGGGCACAAAAGTTATATCGCAATCCGCGCACCTGGTAGCCTTGATGATCTCGTCATCCCTCAGGCCGATGAGGAACTTGCTCAAGGTCCCGCCGGCGGATTTCGTATATCTGGCGGATAGCATTCCGGGGGTCGAGACCAGCTCCTTGAGCGGTGGGGCCTCAACGACCTCGGGGGTGACCCTGGTGGCCTCTTCCGATGGGTCCATCTTCCTGAAATGGAGAATGTCGTGGACCGACCCGGTACGCTCCTCGTTCCAGACCGCCTTGTATCTCGCGCCGACCTCGATGTCTTTCATGTCCACCGCGTCCAGGTGATGCGTTATCATGCCTCCGCCATCCAGCTCTATGACACCTTCCGCCCAGGGCACTCCCTTCACCTTGCCGGTGCGGGGATGTACGTACGGATAGAAATGGACGTCAAAGAAGCGCAGAACCCCTTCGTCACCCTGGAATATCCACTGGTTGGTCTCGACGCCGTCGCACCTGCCGCAGTAACTGTCCGGGGGGACCATGACGCGCCCGCACTTGGGACAGCGGCATCCCCAGATCCTCTTCTCCTTCAGCTCGCTGAAGAACCTGCTCCCGTACTGTCCGGTGTCGAACCTGAAGGGTATGTGCACCCTGTCTTCGAGGACGATCAGCTCCTGGTTCATGTCCGCCATGGTTTGAGCTCCCTTCTTTTCTAATTAAGGTCCTTGCTCAGCAGGTGCATCACGTACCACCCGCTGCCGCCGAAACCTGACGCTATGGCATTGTTGACATCTTTTTCGACCTGGTAATCTCCGCATTCGCCCCTTATCTGCAGGACCGACTCCGCCACCCGCAGCATGGCGCTCGCCCCTATGGGATTGGTGGTGAGCACGCCGCCGGACGGGCTGAGGGGGAACTTGCCGTCACGCGCAGTGTCGCCGTTTCCGATCATTTCGATGAACTTTCCTTCCGGCTGCCGCAGGGTATCATCCATCAGTCCGAAAGTGAACCATACCGAGGCGTTGTACATCTCGTAGATATCTATCTCCTCGACGGGGTTTGTGATGTTATTCCGGTTGTAGAGACGCTCCGCGCACTCCGTGAAGCAGGAGTGGGGGCCGAACATCTCCCCAAACCGCGCATCGGGGCCGCACTGTTCCCTGTGCACGGTGACGAAGTCCTTGACCCAGACCGGCTTGTCCGTGATCTTCTTAGCCCTTTCCTCCGGAGCGAATATGACGCAGCAGGCGGCGCTGGACTGCGGGCAGAGGTGCATCAGCCTGGAGGGGAAGGAGAGCATGGGTGAATTCATGACTTCTTCGATAGTCAACTTGTTCCGCAGGTGGGCATAGGGATTGGCGGCGGCATTGTCTGCGGCCTGTACGCGCAACTGCGCGGCGGTCAGCTCTATATCACTCCCGTACTTATCGAAAAAGCGGACGGCGAAGCCGCCGCCCACCCCGGCGCCGAACCAGCCCGCCCATATTGGCTCCTCCACGCTGGAGAGTCCTGAAGTGGCATTTCCTTCGTCGTGTTTCTGGAACCCGATCACCATCACTATATCGTGCATGCCCGACGCCACGAAATATGTCGCGTTACAACAGAGCATGGCCCCGGTCGTACCCCCGGTGGTCATTCTGAACCCCGGCTTTAGCCGACCACCGAAACCGTCCACGTGCCACATGTCGGAGCTGTAATCACCCTGGAATGTCTCCATGTCCCCGATTAGGTTGAAGTCGATGTCTTTCATAGTCAATCCCGAGTGCTCTAACGCCTCGTTGACGGCCTCGTTGATCATTTCGTACTGGTTGACGTCGGGCCGTTTGCTGGCCGCGCGAGACCTGCCGACTCCGACTATACCGACGTTACGGTTCCATTTCATTTGGCTTCCTCCTAATCCGCGGCCAGGACGACGGCACACTGCAACTGGCCACACGGGCCAAACATACCGTGCGCAACGGCGCTGGTTGCATTCTTGACTTGACGGTCACCCGCTTCACCCCGCAGCTGAAGAACGGCTTCAGCTACTCTGGAAGCCCCGGCGACCAGGACCGGGACGCCGGCCAGGACACCGCCCGAAGGGTTGACCGGAATTGAACCGGCCATCCCGGTCACCCCTGACTCCAGTAGTTTGCGGCCTTCTCCCTTTGAGCAGAGGCCAAGCCCCTCAGTATAAAGAAGCTCCTGGTAGGAATACTGGCTGGAGAGCTCCACCACATCGAGCGTCTCCGCCGGGTTCTTGATGCCGGCCATGGCGTAAGCCGTCTGTGCGGCCGACTCCAGTGCTTCGCACCCGGCCAGGTCTCTCGCGCCCAGGTTGTAAGTGTCCCGGCAGACTCCCATACCGGTCACCCAGACGGGCTTGTCGGTCAGTTGCTTCGTCAGCTTCTCCGAGGCCATGATGATGGCGCACGCGCCGTCGCTTACCGGGTACATGTCGAGGGCGCTTATGGGGGAGGCGATCATTTCGGAGTCAAGCACATCCTGCTCGGTAACGGGTGAAGTGAGCTGGGCGTAGGGATTCGCCGCGGCGTTGGCCCGGTTCTTTACGACGACTTTCGCGCAGTCCTGTCGAGTGACCCCGTACCTGTCCATATAGATCCGCGCCTGCAAGGCGGCGGCGATGGTGTCGTCCATTCCCAGCGGCTTGGAAACAAAGGGGTCGTAGCCGTAGTTGGTGATGATGTTTCTCGAGCTTACCCTCGACTCCTTGCAGATGGCCAGGATCAATATCAGGTCAAGATGCCCCGAGAGGATGGCGTTGGCCGAATATACGATGGCGGTCGATCCGTCCTGGGTACATCTGGTCCCGTCGCGCATGTGCGCGCCGGTGATGTCACCGTACTTGATCTCGGAGAGCGTCTGCCCTTCCCAGTATTCGTCACAGACGATGACGGATTGGTCGATAGGGGGGTTAGTCGAGGCCAGGTCCAGGCCGCTCGTTTTCAACACTTCTGAGACTATTTCGTGGGCAAGCTCTTTCTGAGACACGTCCGTCCGCGCCCCCGAATATTTAGTCTGGGCAACGGCCACAATACCTACCTTTTGAGCCATTTAATTCTCCTTGTTCTATTGATAAGGATTTCCGACGATCTTTTTTTCTTTCAGCTCGAGGATCTTGTCCTCCGGATAACCGAGCACCTTGCCGAGAACTTCCTCCGTGTCCTGCCCCAGTATCGGAGCGCCCCGCCATATCTTTCCGGGGTTCTTCTCCAGCTTGGGGAAGACGTTCCATGCCGTCATCTCCGCGCCGGTGATGGGGTCCTCATAAATCACGACATCGTTGCGCGCCCGGTAATGAGGGTGGTCCAGGGCTTCACCGACGGTGAAGACCGGGGAACACGCGATACCGCGTCCGACAAAGGCCTCCTCGACTTCTTCCGGGGTACGGGCTGCGATATAGGCGTCTAGTTTCGCCGCGAGTTCCCGGCCCTTTTCGGAGTTGGTGTTGTTCATGTTGCATTCGAAATAGGAGTAGTATTCGGGATCCTCTCCGAGGAGTCCCAGCATGTCGGCATAAGGGAGGGGTCCTCCGATGCCGACCGAGACAAACCTGCCGTCTTTGCACTTGTATAACCCGAATCCGATCAATACGGGTGAGACCATCCCCGTTTTTTCGGGCAACGGCAGGCCGTTAAGATAGTCGGGAACGATGTTTCCGAGTGTAGTGAGCTGGGCTTCGGTCAGAGAGACATCTATCACCTCTCCCTTGCCCGTACGCTGCGCATTGATGTAAGCCGCCAAGGCTCCGACCGCGGCCCAGAGTGAAGCGCCATAATCCGCAGCGTATCCTTTGACCACCGGGGAGTCTTCATCAGGAAATCCCTGAAGACTGGCATAACCCGATGCAGCCTGGGCGACATAATCCGTCGCCCCCCGGCCGTGGTACTCTTCCAGTCCGCCGAATTTCGCTCTCCCGAAACCGCTTATATGGACTATTACCAGTGAGGGATTGACCTCCAGGAGCATCTCGTCGGTAGTGCCGTTGAGATCGAACATCTGTAGCCCGTTTATCCAGATGTCGCACTCCTTCGCTATGTCGAGAAATACTTCCCGGGCCTCCGGGTTCTTCTCGAAGTTAAGGTCCAGCTCAACACTCAAGCGATTCCTGCCCATCTGCGCGAAGGTGGGCCGGAGGCCCTTCTCCCCCACCTGCGGGCCGAACCGGAAACCCATGTCTCCCATTCCGGGACGCTCGATCCATATCATTTCGGCGCCCATCTCGGCGAGGATCTGAGCGGCATAAGGCGCTGAGATGATCATGCCCGTACAGAGCACGCGCACGCCCTGGAGCGGCCCGAACTCCGGGGTGATGTACCCTCTTTCTCTCTTAACGTTCACCTGATCCCTCCCTCGGTTTAGTAAATTCTGTCCTATTGGGTTGCTAATAATCGCTATATTTACCCTTAGTCACTTTAGCTAACCAATTTTGTCATTTCGTTTTTGTTTAGTCAATAGAGTTTGGGTGGAAATGCCTAAGTAGCAGTACAGGCCGGACGATATTTCGTCCGGCCTGCTGTTATTCTGGTGGGCCCAGAGGGACTCGAACCCCCGACACGCGGATTATGAGTCCGCTGCTCTAACCAACTGAGCTATGGGCCCGTTCTGGAAGATTATAACGGTTTTCAGCCTTCGCTGGAAGTATCGGGCGGCGCTTGTGGAGGTTCGGGCGGTGGCGGCTGTTGCCACTGCTGCTGAGGGGGCTGCCATTGTTGCTGAGGGGGCCATTGCTGTTGCGGCTGAGGCGGCCACGGTGGTTGCTGCGGCGCCCATGGATAGTCGACGGCTCGAGCCGCCTTCTCTTTCTGCTTTATCACCAGCATGGCCACCGCCAGGATCAACCCCAGTACCAGCAATCCTATCACTACAGCCAGCACCAGCACGTTGGCGCTGGATGTTTCATTCTCGTCAAACCTCTCCTCCAGCTCAGGTTGGTTTTCCAGCACTGCCGCCAGGCCTGTACCGCCTTTTCCAATAGCGGTTACGGCCGTTGACAAGGGGTTCTTCTCCGAGGAGAACACCACGAAGGTCTTATCCTCGTCAAGACTGAGGGCGACTGCGCCTTCCTTGTCGACATCCCATACGGCCCAATCGTTTTCCATTTCGTAAGAACCCCTGTCCAGGTCGTACCGGAAATCGACGTACTCCTCGAACATGCCGGCGAACTCCTTCGCGTCGGACTCGGTATCCCATTCTATGTCGATGGCCACCAGCCTGCCGCCGGTGTCCATGTTGGTATAGTAGCGGTACTGGCAGCCTCCCCAGCCCTCGGCACCGTCGTCGGCATCCGACCGGCTAAGCTCGGTCATGAGTAGTTCCTGAACGTCGAATTCGCCCATCACGTTGGTGTCGGCAAGCTCCCAGCCTTCCGCCAGGGCGGAAGTTAAATCCGGGCATTCGACCTTCACGGGTAAATCCCGTTTGAGATATTTTTCTGGATGCATGATCTGCTCGGTGGAGGTGGGCAAGTCCGAATAGGCGTTGTCAACGGAAGAGAACTCATTTCGTTCGTAGAGTTCCTGGACGAAGATCAAGCCCTGTTCGTAGGGGAAAAGCAGGCTGTCCTGTATGTACTGGGGGGCAGCTTCGAATTTATCGGATTCGATGTCCCCGGAATCCTCGAGCAACTCTTCGTATTGTTCTTCAGTGAAGTCGCTCTGGTAAATATACATGGTCAGGGTGGCGTCCCCTTCCACCAGGCAGGTAGCAGCATAATCCATATCGTAATCGGTGCTGTCCGGGTCATCGAAGGGCGGCTGGTCGAGGTGATAATGCTGGTCCTGCAGGGCATGGGTGACCTCGTGTGAGAGGTTCATCTCATCCATGGCCCGCATATCCGTGTCTTCCGATATCAGGGCCAGATACTTCTCCTCGGGGTCGTAGAACCCGGCGACCTGCTCGGTGTAAAGGTCGATCATGATCTGGTAGTAATCGTCGTCTGGGCTCCAGATAACCAAGCAGTTTGAGCAGGCCCTCGTCCTGCTCCCAGTCCTCGGCGGAGTAATCCTCGTTGAGGTCCTCCATGAGCTTCTGCTCAAGCTCCTTAGTGGTCATGAAACGCACGTCGATGGGGGTGAGCTCGTCCAGGCCTCTGATCTCCGCCGTTTCCTGCTCCACCTCGTCTATGGTGTCAAGCACCTGGGCTGACTGTCCCAGCACGAGCGGAGCAAAAAGTAGCACGAGCAGGGCGGCCATGACGGCTGTCTGGATGGTGCGTGTGTGGAACTTCCTCATGCGAACCCCTTTCGGCATTTTTTCTTTTAGACGCTCCAATTGTACCCTAGTTCCCCACGCCGATGCGGGGACAGTTGATTGAAATGACGCAGGACCCACAGCGTGGCCGGCGGGCGATGCAGACCGCCCGGCCATGGCTGATGAAGTTGAGGTGGAGGCGGCCCTTCACTTCGTCGGGGACGGCTGAGTCCAGGATGAGATGGGCTTTATCCAGGTCGGCTTTCTCCGGCACCCAGCCCAGGCGCCTGGTTATCCTGGAGATGTGGGTGTCGACGGGAAAGGCGGGCCGGTCGAAGTAGAAAAGAAGCACTACGTGGGCGGTCTTTCTCCCCACCCCGGGCAGGGCGACCATGAAATCGAGGATGCGTTCCGTGCCCCATTCGTCCATGACGCGCAGGTCGAAGGTGCCCAGTTCTTTCTCGATGACGCCCAACACCTGCTGGATCCGTTCGGCTTTTATGCGAGATATTCCACCGGGACGGATGGCTTCTTCCACCCTCTCGAAGTCCGCGTCCAGCACTTCCCGCCAGGTTGGGAGTTCCTGTTTCAAGCGCGCGAAAGCGCGGTCGGAGTTGACGTCGCTGGTGTTCTGGCTGAGGATGGTGAGGACCAGGCCGTCCAGCGGGTCGCCCACCCCCCGCCTCGCCCTCGCGGCGCCCGTAGGCTTTCGCCAGCGCGGAATCGACGGCCCTGTATCAGCCGTCGTGAAGGAAAGTGCGGCTTGCCCACTATTTCTTTGCCGGCTTCTTGGCCGCGGGCTTCTTGGCGGCCGGTGCTTTCTTTGCGGGCACCTTGGCCGCGGCTTCTTGGCCGGTACGCTGACGGCTGCCTTTTTCGCCGGTACCTTCGACGCTGCTTTGGTATCTTCTTTTTTGTCGAAGGCGCCCGCAGCGTCGCACTCCGGGCAGACCTTCGGCTTGCAACGGGAATCCCTGGTGTATCCGCACTTCGAACAGACCCACTCAGCCATTCCGCACCTCCGTTTTCTCGAAGTCTTTTCCCTACTGTTTGATTATGCCATATCGCCCGGCGTTGGCGTCGGCCACCGCCTGAATAACCTTGATCTGCTCTTCACCGTCCTCCTGGAATAGATGGGCGAAGCGCTTCTGGGGCCGCAGGTACTCTTCCACCGGCTTGCGGTCCTTCTCCTTGACCTGCTTGACCGCGGCAACTTCCCCATCGACCAACTCTAATACCGGAAAGAGGCAGGTCTCCATGGCCAGCCTGGCTATGGTCACTGACATGTTGGTATCGATGCCCCATCCGGGCACGCAGGGAACCAGCACCTGCAGGTAAGAAGGCCCCTTCACCTGCATGGCTTTCTCCACCTTGCGCATGAGGTCGCGCGGCTCGCTGACCACCGCCGTAGCCACGTAAGGGACTCGGTGCGCGACGGCGATGTCAGGCAGGCTCTTCTTTCGGGTGCGGTTCCCCCAGGAAAGCGCGCCCGGCGGTGAAGTAGTGGTGCGGGCGTCCAGCGGGGTCAGGCCGGAACGCTGGTAGCCGGTGTTCATGTAGCCCTCGTTGTCGTAGCAGACGTAGACCACCTCGTGGCCCCGCTCCCACATGCCGCTGATGCATCCCATGCCAATGTCGGCGGTTCCCCCATCCCCCGCCTGGCAGATCACCTTGATCCCTTCGGAACGGCCCATTACCTTTAGAGCTGCCTCCATGCCTGAAGCCACACCGGCGGCGTTATCGAAAAGGGAATGTATCCACGGCACCTCCCAGGCTGACTGAGGATAGCGCGTGGTGTAGACCTCCAGGCAGCCGGTGGCGTTGGCGACGATCACCCGCGGCCCCGCCGCCTTGATCACCAGGCGCGCCCCGATGGCCTGGCCGCACCCGGCGCAGCCGGTGTGCCCCGGCTCCATCAGGTTGATGATGTTGCGTTCCTCGGGGCTCATTCCGCCTCATCCCCCTTCATCAGGTCGGACCGCAGGGTGCGGAATTCCACCCGGCAGGCCGGGTTGCCGGCTAGGTCCCGGGCAATCCGCATGATCTCTTCCACGGTGATGTCCCGTCCTCCCAGGCCCATGATAAACGAAGATATCTCCGGCGACTCCTCCCCGCAGAAAGCAGAGCGTATCTCCGAGCAGAGCACGCCCTCCAGGCCGAGGGAGACGTCCTTCTCGACTACCCCCACCACCTGTTTGGGCCGGAGAGCGTCGTGGATGGCATCCTTGGGGAAGGGCCGCAAGCAACGCACCTTGAGCAGGCCGACCTTCAATCCTTCTTCACACAGGCGATCCACTGCCTCGCGCATGGTCCCCAGCAACGAGCCCATGGAAATCAGTACTACGTCTGCTTCTTCCATGCGGTAAGAATCGACCACGCCCCCGGAATAGCGGCCGAAGGTTTCCTGGAACTCCGCCGCCACTCGCTTGATGGTCGAGCGCGCCTCCATCATGTCCATGTGCAGGTGAAAGCGTGTCTCCAGGTAGGCGTCCGGCCCCACCATGGCGCCCATGGTAAAGGGGTTATCGGGGTCCAGGAAATACTCGGGCTTATAGGGAGGGAGGAAGGCGTCCACCTCCTTCTGCGACGGGATGTCCACCGGCTCCCAGGTGTGGGTGAGCACGTAGCCGTCCATACATACCATCACCGGTATCATCAGCTCCTCGGCTATCTTGATAAGCCTGGATGTGAGTGTCCACAGCTTCCTGGTTGTCCTCGCAGAACAGCACTATCCAGCCGGAATCGCGCAGGGACATGACGTCCTGCTGGTCGTTCCAGATGTTGATGGGAGCGGAGACGGCGCGGTTAGCGCAGGTCATCACCACCGGCAGGCGCATGCCGGCGATGTTGAAGATCACTTCGGTCATCAGCAGCAGTCCCTGGCGAAGAAGTCGCGGTGTAGGTGCGCGCGCCCACCGCGCTGGCCCCCAGCACGATGGAGGCCGCCCCGAACTCGCTCTCGGCCAGCACGGAACCGGCTTCCAGTTTCCCGTCGGAGGCCAGCTTGGCCAGGTGCTCCACGATGTGGGTCTGTGGCGTGATGGGATAGGCGCAGGTCAATTGCGGCCGGCAGCGCGCCACCGTCTCCGCCACCGCGATGGACCCCTCCGTTATCACCCTCATACCGCAACCCTCCACCCGGTGCCTGTCATGAACCTCCACCCCATTCCTCGCACCCCACTTCCAATACCATGTCGATGTCTGAAACCGGGCACTCGTGAGCGCAGATGCCGCAGCCCTTGCAGTAATCCAGGTTGACGTCGTATTTCTTCTTGTCGATCCGGTAGACCGTCCCTTCCGGGCAGCCAAGAAAACAGGCCTGGCAGCCGATGCAGTCCTTCTGCTTATAGGCGGGGTGCTTGCCCCGCCACGCCCTGGTCTGGTTGGCCAGGGAAGTTCCCGGTTTGACCTTGCGCCCCACGAAGATGCGCACTCTAACCACACTCCCCTATCACTTTGCAGGCTTCTATGGTGGCTTGCGCCTCCTTCTCGCCCAGCTCGCCGGGGTAACGAGTCTTGATCGCTTCAACCACCGCCGCATGCTCGACCAGCTTGGTGGCACAGGCAAACGCCCCCACCATGACCACGTTGAAATAGGGCCGCCCGATCACGTCCAGCGCGATGCGTAGCGCCGGAACAGTCAAGACGTTAACCTCGTCCGGTATGGGCAGTTCCTCGCGCGGCTTGGTCGAATTGACCAGCACCCAGCCATCGGGCTTCAACCCTTCCAGAACGCCCTCATTGTAAAGAAGGCTGGGGTCCTGCACTATCAGGTAATCCGGTTCGTAGACCTGCTGGCGCAGTCGTATGGGGGTTTCGCTGATGCGGACGAAAGCCAGTATAGGCGCGCCTTCACGCTCCGCCCCGAAAGAAGGAAAGGCCTGGGCGTACTTGCCGTCGGCGAAGGCCGCCTCGGCCAGCAGTTCCGCCGCCGTGACGTTGCCCATGCCGCCCCGGCCGTGTATGCGTATCTCCTTCACGCGCTCCCACCTTGGCTTGCTCAACTTCTTTCACAGTGATTATAACCAGACAGCCTTCGGACAAAACCATCACAGCCCTTGAGAAGGGCTTTTATGTGCCTTATAATTCATAAATCGATACCGTTCCTCGGTAGCTCAATCGGTAGAGCGGGTGGCTGTTAACCACTAGGTTGGGGGTTCGAGTCCCTCCCGGGGAGCCAGAAAGATAGCAGGGGCTTGATGCCCCTGCTTTTTTTGTTGAAGATGTTGAAATATGTCTTGGGAGCTAGTGACTAATACACATCAGAAGGACACGTCCAGAAACCAGTGATGGTCGTAGAAGAATTCGCCTTTCGCCTCCAGAACAAGCGGCGTCGAGAAGATCGGCCCGTCGGTGACTATGGTATGGTACTCTCCCGCTTCTCCCGAGATATCGATTCCCAACTCGGTGAATTCCTGAATGAGGTCTTCGTCCAGCGTCTTCCCCAGAAACCGCCGATCCAGATCATCTTCTCTCACCGCGATGATGGTCGCTTTAAACCCGGCACCGAGTAGTTCGTCAATCAATTCACTCCTGCTTTTACCCCAAAGAGGCAAGCAAGCATTCATGTCGACTGATGAGCATACACGCTCTATCCACACTCGATGTTCCTCGAGGTCGATGTCCCCAAATACCCCGGTCTCAACCCCTTCTTTTCTCAATCCTTCAAGGATTGACAGAAGAGCCGACTCATAACCTTCCCACGATGTCTTGCGAGTTATGAGGGGAACGCCTATTGATGAAGCCTGTTTGCCGATCAAATCAATCGGAATCCTATGGCCCCTGGAGGCTCCACCATCCTCGTATTCCATGGTCACCAGATACCGGGGTATTCCCCCTTCCTGCATGGCAAGGTAGAGTGCCAGACAAGCGTCCTTTCCCCCGCTCCAGGAACAGAAGAAGGGGTTGTCCTTAACAGTTCTATCCATGATCCTGTCTCGCTTTCTTTATCGTTTGCCGCATCTGTACATTGTTCAACAGTATAATGATTGCCAATAATGGTGTATAAAAGAGGGCGTGTGGGAGAAGTCCGCTTTAGACTTAAGGAGGCGTCCATGACCAAGAGAGCAGAGGAATCCTTTGGCGAAAAACTCCGGAGGCTGAGAGAAGCAAAAGGGATCGGCATGGAGGCTCTATCAAACGATACCGGTTATCCGGAGGACTTCCTGACCGATATCGAGGAGGGCAGGATCGCTCCGCCCGTGGCGGTGGTTCTTCAGCTGAGTCACTTCTTCGACGTTGATATGGATCAATTACAGGGCACGCGCGGCAAGGAAGTCGCCCGCAAAAGAACAACCAGCCACAAAAAGCGGGTTGCATCGTATGCCTACACGCCCCTGACCACACCGGGAGAGAAACACCTGAGGGCTTATCGAGTGACTATTGATCCGGAAACCGAGCATAAAGGTGTCGAATACCACCACGAGGGAGAGGAATTCATCTATGTCATCCAAGGCGGCCTGAAGATCCAGGTTGGCCAGAAGACCTCGACTGTCAAGCAGGGTGGGTGCATCAACTTTGACTCCTCGATATCTCACAAACTGAGCAATCCGACTAAGGAAAAGGCGGAGCTCCTGGTGGTCATATATGTACCTTAAGGAGGAGATATGTCTTTTCAACTGACCGAGGAACAGAACCATGGTCAGGCTCATGGCCAGGGATTTTGCCAGGAAGGAACTGGAGCCTGTGGCTGCCCAGAGGGACAGGGAAGAGATATTCCCGATGGACGTGGTCAAAAAGATGGGCGAACTCGGCATGCTGGGGATGATGGTGCCGCTCGAGTATGGTGGGGCCGGCGCCGGAGCCGTCAGCTATTGCCTGGCACTCCAGGAAATCGCCTATTCGTGTGCATCAACCGCGGTAACCATGTCCGTGGCCAATCTTTCCACCGAGCCGTTGCTGAGATTCGGGGATGAAGCGCAGAAGACCAAGTACCTCATCAAGCTGGCCGAAGGAGAATTGCTGGGATGTTTCGCCCTTACCGAGCCAGGGGCCGGATCGGATCCGGGGAGCCTTTCCATGAGGGCGGAGGATAAGGGAGACCATTACCTGATCAACGGCACCAAGGTGTTCATCACTCACGGGCAGTATGCCGACGTGATCAATCTAATCGCCAGAACCGGTCAGGAAAAAGGCAGCAAGGGCCTCTCGGCTTTCATCGTGGAAAAAGACACACCGGGGCTCTCCATTGGTTCTAAAGAAGATAAGATGGGCTTGCGGGCCTCCAATACGGTGGAGCTTCTCTTCAATGACTGCAGGGTCCCGAAAGAAAACCTGCTGGGAAAACCGGGTGCCGGATTCAAGGTGGCCATGATCGCGCTGGACAGTGGGCGCATCGGTATTGCCTCGCAGGCTCTGGGAATAACCCGCGCCTGCCTCGATGAAAGCGTCAAATACTCCAAGGAACGCAAACAGTTCGGCAAGGCCATCAGCTCCTTTGAGGCTATTCAATGGATGATAGCCGACATGGCTACCGGGATCGAGGCCGCCAACTGGCTCGTCTTGTCCGCTGCCTGGAGGAAGGATCAAGGCCTTCCTTTCACCAAGGAGGCCTCCATGGCCAAGCTCTTTGCGTCGGAACTGGCGAACAAGAGCGCCTATCTCGCTTTGCAGATCCACGGCGGGTACGGCTACCTCAAGGACTTCAAGGTCGAGAGGCTCTATCGTGATGCCCGGGCAACTTCGATCTATGAAGGCACATCGGAAATACAGAGGCTGGTTATCGCCAGGAGTGTTATAAATGAGAAATAACCAATACCCGTGGATCAAGTATCCACTACTGGGAGTCTGCGGCCTTTCCTGCCGGCTTTGCCCGCGGCGTCACGCCGGTGGCGAGTCCCCGTGCGAGGGTTGCAAGAGCGAATATCGCATGTCGGCCGGCTGCCCTCTCATCAACTGCGCGGTCAAAAAGAAAGACGTGGAGTTTTGCTGGGAATGCGATTCCAGCACCGACTGTGAGAGGTGGAGTAAGCACCTGGCGTACGGCCGTCAGCACGATTCTTTTAAGTGCTACCAGACGCAGGAAAGGGACGTATCAGCCATCCAGGACGGTGGCGTCGCCAAATTCGAGACGGAGCAGATAGAAAGGGAACAGCTGCTCGATGAGATGCTGCGGGGCTTTAATGACGGGCGTTCCAAGAGCTATTTCTGCATCGCCGCGACGGTGATGGAAACGGATGAGCTCAAACAGGCTTTGGTCGAGGCCGGCCGGGAGTCGAGGGAATTAGACATCAAAGGAAAGGCCCGAGCCCTGTGTAAGGTACTGGACGAGATCGCTTCAAAAAATGGGTACCAGCTCAAACTGAGGAAGTAGCAGCCGAGCCGTCGAGTCTATGAGCACAAGCCGAGTATCAGCTCGTACATCAGCCTCACGCCTTCCTTGACGTCGGTGACGGATATCCTCTCGTTCACGCCGTGTATCCTGGAGGTGTCCCCTAGACCCATCCTGACCGGCATGACGCCGTAGCAATCGACCCCGATCTGCCGGAAGAAACGGGAGTCCGACACGCCGGGCATCATGAACGGCGTGACGGCCACTTCCGGGTAGACCTTGTTTATCGCTTCTTCGATGGCAGGATAATATTCGTTTTCCACGGGCGACGCGTCCGAGACCTCGACATCCTTGCTCAGATCGACTTTAATCGCGGGGTCGTCGAGCTTCTCCCTGATGTACCGGAGGAACTCATCCACATCGGTACCTGGCAGTATCCTGCAATCCAGATATGCCTCGGCCTGGTCCGGTATCACGTTCGTCTTCACGCCGGAATGGAGCACGTCAAGGCTGAAGGTGTCGCGGAGCAGGGCGGCCAGTGGCGGGATGGTCATGATGTTGTTCTCTTCGAGGAGCTTCTTCAGGGTCTCAAGTTCGCGGTCGTCCCGGTATGGTTTCAGGAAGTCCATATAATCCGAAAGCTTGTAGGCGAAGTCCTGCATGATGGGTACGATCTCTACCGGGCGCGGATGTTCAAGCAGCCTGGCGAGTGCCTTGACCATCAGCTCCAGGGCTCCCTGCCCGGTCGGCACCGATCCGTGACCGGAGACGCCGTCCCGGGTCAGGCGGAGCCAGACCGCGCTCTTCTCGGCATTACCTACGGTAAAGAGATCCGTCCCCTCGATCAGGCCGGTGTTGATGAAGCCGCCTTCGTTGATGCAGACTCCCCCGGCCACTGCTTCCGGATCGTTCTCGATTACGTACCTGGCACCGAGGCGTCCCCCTTCTTCCTCGTCCGCGACCGCGAGAAAGACTACATCCCCCGCCAGCTTCAAGCCGTTTCGTTTAGCGGCAAGCAGGGCCACGAGCTGCATGATGCCCAGGCCTTTCATGTCCAGGGTGCCACGCCCCCATATGTATCCGTCCTGCAGGGCCCCGGAAAACGGGGGCTGCTCCCAGCCGGTGGGATCAGCCGGGACGACATCGATGTGGCTGAGAAAGATGAGCGGCTTCCGGGATCCGTCACCGGGCAGGCGCGCCAGAAGGGACATCCGACCCGGCTGCGCTTCGTATGTCTTACAGGAGACGCCTTCGCCTTCGAGTATCCCTTTCAGAAATTCTACCGCGGGGGCTTCGTTTCCCGGAGGGTTGCTGGTATCGATGCGTATGTAATCCTGCAGATGTTTTACGGCCTCGTTTCCCAACTCGTCCATGTCCATGGCTCCTCCTTATTAGAGCCCGTGAGCCTGCTCCATCAATTCGATTAGCCTGGCGCTGAAGCGGGCCGCCGGTGCGCCATCGATGACGTCATGGTCGAACATCAGCGTGAAGTCGAGCATCTCTCGTGGCTGGAGTTCGTCTCCCTCCCCCACATATACGGGCTTGCGGGCTATTCCTCCTACGGCGACCGAGAGCGGGTGCACGTTCGGGATGGGCAGAGGCCATCCGCCCGACCTTCCGAACATCCCTACCGCGGTGACGCCGATCGTCCCCATCCTGGCATGCTTCCTCACGGGGTCCCGCATGAAGATCCTGATGCCGATGGCATTCACAATTCCGGGCATCCAGGCCACCATTCTCGCCAATTTCGCTGCCTGACGGTCGGCGATGACGAGGCCCTCTCCCGTGTCCCCCGTTTTTACTTCATATATTTCACGGCTGATATCGAGGACGCTCTTGGAATCGCACTCCTTAACCAGGTAAGGGAGGGGGACCGGCTCGCCTTTCAGCTCCCTTTCGACCATGATGCCGATATTCACGGTCTCAAACAGATACAGGTTCCGGCCTTTACGGTATGCGTTCAGTTCGGGGTATTCCTTCACGGCGGATGCAAGGCACTTCAGAAGCCATCCGGTGAAAGAGATATGGGTACCCCCGCTCTTAGCCAGCTTGATCGCTTTTCTGGCTTCGGTGACGTCGGCCTCCAGCAATCCCTTGACATAGTGGGCCTTTACGCCGAGCTTCATCGTCTCCATGGCCATGAAACGAGTCGCCGGCAGCCTGGTCTTCCGGTATGCTTCGGTCAAATCCCCCCCCTGCTAGATCCTGACGAGCGGGACGCCGCCTGCGGCAAACAGCTGAGGGCCTATGCCGGGAACATTCATCGCTCGGCCTTTGCTTTTACCTGTTCGATGAAGCTCTGGAAGGTCTTTCTGGTCATCCTCTGAAGGACCGGCTCCAGCATCCTGCCGATGACGGGAATCTCCAGCTCGAGCTGGCCCGACCACCTCAGCTCGGTCCCGTTGCCGCTCATCGAGAGTTCATTGCGCGCAGTCTCGCGTTGCCCGGGAATCGCCGACTTCTCCAAGACGTATTCCATGTACTTCGGCGGCTCGAAGGCGGTGATCTCCTCTACGAAAGGCAGTCCGTTCAAGCGGAGCTTTCGTACCGCCCCCACCCCTGCTTTTTCGGACTTTCCCCGTTTCAGCAGTTCTGCCTTGCTTATCTCCTTGAAGAAGGTCCATCCCTCGTAATCCGTGAGGATCTCCCAGACCTTCTCGGGCGGAGCATCGATCTTGATCCTGACGTCGACTGTCTTCATTCCCTACTCCTTCCTCCATGAAAGAATTCTATCACCCTTTTATCGGTCCGCTATTATGCTCCCGCTATCATCTCACTGACCTTCAAGGCGCTGTCGGCCGCCTGCTCCGTGCCGATGCCCCGTCCTCCGGCGTCGCAGCCCACCAGGTAGAGACCTTCCACCGGCATTCGCGCATCCGGCTTGTTCCTCCCCACCTGGTCCCAGGTCTGGGCCAGGCCTATCACCTCACCGGCTCGCCCTCCCAGGGTGTTAATATAGTCAAGATCAGTCCGGTGCTTCCACAGGACGTGCTCCTTGATGCCGGGAAAAAGTGAGTAGACTTGTTGCTCGATCCTGTCCAGTATCTTCTCGGCCGTGCCCGGCACCGCCATTTCGGTGGGAACGATGGTACCCGCCAGAAGAAGGTGTTTACCCTCGGGCGCCAGCGAGGAGTCGAAGTTCGTGGGACAGGGCATGAAAATAGGCAGGTCCTCGGGCACTTCTCCCCTTTCCATCTCCTCCATGTTCTTTTTGATGTTCAAATTGTCTGGGAGGTAGAAGACGGCTGGTGCCTCAAAGGGCTTTTTGTCTAATGCCAGCTTAAGAGTCACGCCTCCGTCGGAGTCCCTCAAGCCGTCTATCCTTTCCAGGTATCCGGCCGGGAAGTTCTCTCTTCCCGCCAGTTCAACAGTCTTTTTCAATCCCGCATCGGAGACCACCACGTCCGCGGGGTAGAAAACCCCACCCGCCTCCACGCCGGTCACCTTCCCGTCCTCTACGCGAATGTTTTTGGCCTCGGTGTTCAGAAAGACCTGACCCCCTCTTTCCCTGCAAGCCTCGAGATAGGACCGGGATATCTGGCGGAAAGCCCCCTTGGGATATCCCATGGCGTCATCTTTCATCATCGAGGACAGGGACCACAGGAATTCGCCGGCGGAGGCTTCATCGGCATCGACCACCAGCATGAGTCCGGCATAGAGGTCGCAGAAGCTATGAAAACCCTGATCATCCGTATAGCGTGAAAGGAACTCTCGTACGGTCATGTCGTCATAGGCCTCGGCGTCCCCTTCCGTCTTTATCTTGATGACCTTCCAGAGTACCCGTGCCGCCCCGGGGATGTTCCTGGGGCGTATGCCAGTCAGCAGGAGAAGCCTTATCAACGAGACGGGAGTTATCAGGTTGCCGTTGAAATCGTAATTCCGCTTCGGCGTCATGATGCGGATAACCGGCCTGGGTTGAGCGAATTCAAGCTTTGCGCCGGACCTGCGGGCCACCTCATCCAGGGGACCCCTGGAACCTCTCCCGCAGGCATGCACTCCATGATCGACTATAAATCCATCCTTATCGTACCCTGCGGCCTTGCCTCCCGCGAAGGTGTTCCGTTCCAATACGGTCACATTAAGCCCTTTGCCCGCAAGCAACGCCGCTATGGCCGACCCTCCGACCCCTGCCCCGATAACGACCGCTCTCTTCACCGCGCCTCCTTTAGTTTCTGTTGCGACTATTCTAGCATCTGGCCGCGGGTTTTTATCTCAGTGTAATATGCCTTTTCTCGCTCCCTGTTTCCTAATGGAATATAACTCTAAGAGGCGGATGCATGGGCATCCGCCTCTCTTGTTTTTTCGCTTAAAGGATGCTCACACCCGAACGGTGAGATCCAGGTCACCGTCCTCGCACGCTTCCCAGGATGCCGTGCTCTTATCGACATTGTATGCCAACTCCACCAGAGCCTGGATGTTACCGATGATCAACGGGTGCAGGCAGGAGTTCCGGATGCGCAAGTTGAGTTGTTTCCGGTCCCCTTCGAACACGGTCAGGTCGCCCATTCCCCGCAAGGCGATGATCCGCTGGAAATCAGCGCCCTGCCGTTTCCAGTTCTCGTTGCTCCAGTCTGTTTTGGTGAAAATTCTCTGGGCCTCTATGATGGTCTTATCGATCTCGTCCCCCAACTCATCCGCCAGGGCGAACAGTACGGCATCCAGGGCCCGCGTGCCGAATATCGCCATCCTTCTTCCGGTGTCAGGATTTGTGATACTGCCGTTCTCCAGGTCCCAGACGTAGCGTGAGATCTCCACCGGTACATCGCATCCGGGACATCTCTCGTATGCGATCGCCCCACCCTTGAAATCGTACCGTGCCCTTTTAGTAATACCCTTCAGTTCCAACGGGTGCTCGGTCGGGTAATATCGCACATGGTAATCTTCGCCGGACAGCGTGTGGTCTACCCACATATCCCTGTCTTCGAACGCTTCGCAGGACCCCAGCCCTTCCGCAAGATAAAGAGGAATCGAGTACAGGTTTCTGGAGCAATTCGTCCTCCAGGGGAAATCTGCCCTCGCTTCCCAAAGCTCTCCCGGGTCGATGGCTGCATACCCATAAATCCTGGCTACGTCGTATACGGCAATGGAGGCGTCCATAGTCTTTCTGAATACCGCATCACTCTGCTCAGCGGTCATGTCGGCCCGTGCATCCCATGACGCAAAGGCTTTCCTTATATCCGGCGGGAAGAGCCTGGCCATGTATTTCCTCGCCTCGTTCCTCCTGCTCTCCATGACGATGTCTCTGATGGGCATGCCAATCAGTTCCTCGATGTGTTCAAAAATGGGATCGAAGCTTCCACTTTCAAAGAAGACCCAGCGGGATCCCGGGGAGCTCTTGGAGTTTATGATTCCGTTGTCTTCCCAATCGAGCTCCCACCCCACCAGCCTGGGAACCCCACACTCTTCGCATACTGGGATCCGCTCCAGCATTTTCTCTACCACCTCACTTTTTGCCGCCGAATATGCCTCCCAGTACTCCCCGGACTATCTCCCTGCCGAGTTGTGACCCGGCACTCCGGGCGGTGCTCTTTGCCATGGCCTCGAATATCCCGTCTTTCTTCGATGGTTTTTTCGAGGCCTTGGGAGCCTCAGGCTGTCTGGGCGCTTCGTCCTTTTTCCGTAGCTCCGCCTCGGCTGCCGCGGTATTTATTCGTTCCTGCAGCATCTCGTAAGCCGACTCGTCGTTGATGGCCGTCTCGTACTTGCCCGTAACCGGGCTTTGAGCTTTAACCGCGTCGAGCGCACCTGATTCGCCAGGCCCGGAAGCTGTGCCTGGCGGCATCACGAAGAAACGGTCGACAACGTTGGGTGCGCCCTTGTCGTCGAGGAAACTCATCAGCGCTTCCCCTACCTCGAGTTCCTGCACAACCCTGGCGACATCGAGTACCGGGTTCGTCCGGTAGGTCTCCGCCGCCTGCTTGATGGCCTTCTGCTCCTTTGGGGTGTAAGCTCTTAGTGCGTGCTGGATACGGTTGCTCAACTGCCCAAGCACATCATCGGGGATATCAACAGGATTCTGGGTGATAAAGTAGACACCGACCCCTTTGCTGCGAATCAGCCTGACAACCTGTAATATTTTATCCCTAAGAATCGCCGGCGTGTCGTTGAAGAGCAGGTGAGCTTCGTCAAAGAAGAACACGAACTTAGGCTTTTCCGCGTCCCCCACCTCCGGTAACTGCTCGAAAAGCTCGCTGAGCAGCCAGAGCAGGAAGGTCGAATAGAGCTTGGGCGATTGGATCAGCTTGTCCGCCGCCAGCAGGTTAATATAACCCCTTCCGTCAGGCGCCGTCTTAATGAAGTCGTTCAGGTCGAGAGCGGGTTCTCCAAAGAAGTTGCCGATCCCCTGCTGCTCCAGTGAGACTATCTTTCGAGATATTGTACCAACGGTCGTCTTGGCGATGTTGCCGTATTCGGCTTTGTAGTCCGCGGCGTGCTCCTCCACGTAGCCCAGGATCGCTTTCAAGTCCTGGAGGTTGTCGAGCAACAGGCCCTCGTCGTCAGCCAGCTTGAAAATCACGGTCAGGACGGATTCCTGCGTCTCGTTGAGTTCCATCACCCGCGCAAGCAGCAGGGGGCCCATCTCCGACACGGTCGTCCTTATGGGATGACCCTTCTCCCCGTAGAGGTCCCAGAAGATGGTAGGAAGGCCGGCGAATACCGGGGGGTCGATCTTCAGGGTCTCGATCTTCTTCTGGATGATATCGTTCATGACCCCCGGTAGCGAGATGCCGGTCACATCCCCTTTTACGTCGGCCAGGACCACCGGCACTCCCGCCCTGCTGAAGCTCTCAGCAAGCAGCTTGAGAGTTGTCGTCTTGCCCGTTCCCGTCGCTCCGGCCACCAGTCCATGACGATTCGCCAGCCTTAACAGCAGGCGGGCTTCACTTCCAGCGGTATTTTTCCCGACGAGTACGCTTTCGGGCATGATTCCCCTTTGCTCTGATTACGTCAACCGACATTATTATTCTATCATTATGAAGAAGCTTACTCGCCTGATCCTGGACAGGTTTTTAAACCATTTCAGAGGGGTTGCCAGGTACTCGGTTCAGCTTTTTCGAGGATTGTGCCAGTCAGGTCGGCGCCCATCATGTCGGCTCCGGTGAGTCTGGCGTCCCTGAGGTCGGCTCCCTTGAGCATGGAGTCGCATAGCCACGCTCCCCCCAGATCGGCGCCCCGCAGGTCGGCACCTTCCAGGTTGGCCCTTACCAGGCTGGCTCCCTTCAAGTTTGCATCCCTCAAATCGGCGCCCGACAACTGGGCGTTCATCAGGTAGGCATTCTCGAGGTTGGCACCCCTCAAGTCCGCATCAAAGAGGTATATCTCCATGAGGTAAGCGCCTTCCAGGTCGGCGTGGGCAAGTATGGCATTGGTAAGGTCGGCTCGCACCAGGTTTGCCTGGGTCATGCAGACGCCCGACAGGTCGGTTCCCACAAGGCAGGCTCCCGTCATCTCCGCCCCAGCGAAGTCGGCCTGCTCTCCTCCCTCGCCCTTCAGGAACACGGCGTGCGCATCGAGAATCGCCTTAATTTCTTCTATGTTCATCTCTTGCTCTTCTATAGCCTTGCGGATTTCTCGTCTGTTTATTATGGCTGCCCCGGGCGGCTCTTCATGGAGGCTTCGCTGAGTATTCTGTATGTCTTATTCGTCGCGCCGATCAGCCTCTCCGTCGCCAGTTCGTTGAAGATCGCGGCGTGCTGTCCAGTTTCGTCAACGAAGCTTATAGCGATCAGCCGCAGGGGCAGAACCACGCCGATCAGCCCGTAGGCCATCCGGGCGGCCTTAGTGACGTCCCTTATCTCCCTGGCCAGCCGGATCTCCACAATGGACTCGAAAGGAAACCACAACTTCTCCGTCACCGCGACTTTCAAGCCGATGAAGAGGAACTCCACGCCGCTCCCGGCCAGCTTGAAATACCCTGTACCCCTCCGCGGATACCCCGGGTAGCCTCCCATGTACTTGAAGCTGTAACTGGAAAGCCTGTCTCGCTTATCCATCGGCGATGAAGAACGCTGCTCAAGAAGCGCTCAGACGCTTGCCAAACTCGGCGACGATCTCGGGGTCGAGACCGGCTATGACCCTTTTTAAGAAGTCGGGGCTGGCATTCAATTGCCCCACCATAAGTTCGGCGTCCACCCCGGTCACTATGTCCTTGATGAAGTCCTTGTTGTCTTTCACCAGCTCGTTGACCAGCAGGGCCAGGGCATCCTTGTCCAGCTCGCTGAACACCCTGGATACGAAGTCCCGGTGCTCCTTGATGATCTCATTGGCCACTTCGCCCGAAACCTTTGAACTCAGGCTGGAAAGAATCCCGGCCACGAATCCTACGATCATACCCGGGATGTTGCAGATTATGCCTGCAGCCAGCCCGCCGAGCTCAAAAAACGTCTTGATCATGCCTTTTCTCCCCCTCTCTCTCAGTTACCATAGGTTCCCGAACCCAACCACCACGTGTCGTCGACTCGCATAACGTATCCCAGCTTCATCTCCTGCTTGCCGGTCTGCGGGTTATTCCATGTATAAGTAAACCACCCTTCTCCGGTCTCCGCTACAGCTATCAGGCCCTGGATCACCTTAACGCCATTGGGGTCGGTGTAGTCGATGAGGTTCTTCCCGATGAGCGACTGGTCTCCGCCGTGCCCCAGGACGTTGCCCTGGAAATCATAAGCGTAGATGTAGAGCTCGCCCCGCTTGAAAGAGCCGTTGGGGTCACTGAACTCAGCCAGCGCTTTTTCCCTGCCGTTCTCTCTGGCATAGGCAACGGCTTCCTCGACAAAGGGGGTCACCGCCTCGCGCCGCGGCTTAGCCGACTGGTTCCCCTCGAAGAATTCCACTTCGATGGGAGTAGTGCTGTGCATCACCTGGGGCTCACCGAAGCGTTCACGGTATGCGTTGATTACTCTTTCCACCGCTTGCGTGTTGGCATCGTCGTCCTGGTGGACCAGAATGATGACCTTGGTATCCTGCTTCTCGATGTCTCCGTCGGCCTCCATCATCTGGCCATAGGCATCGTACACGGTGAGGCCGAGGGGGAACTCCTTACTTACCACTTGCTCCAGGAAGAGCTGAAAATCAACTTCGGCGACTGTCCCGTCACCGGGGATGTTCGTGCCCAGGTAAAGCTCGGTCTGTACCCACCCACTCTCTTCGGTGGAACCGCCTTCGTTCCCACACCCGCTTACCAGCGGCAGGACGAATGCGGTTATGGTCAGGCATGCTAGTACCCTGAAAAGAACTCCACCCGGCATCCCTTTTCTGTTCCATCCAAGCATCTTCGCCACTCCCCCTCCCGCATCCCTGAACGCTTTGTTGAACATCATAATTCTAGCATGTAGCGACGCGTCTCCCCAATTGCATGAGCCCGGGTGGCTATCCTGAAATACTAGGCTGGCTTTCTCTTACCCGCGCTTTGACCAGCTTTTTTACCAGTGCGACGGGAAGCGGCTTGTCCGGCTTGAAATGTATGGTGCCCTTGGAAGTCTCATATCGTTCCAGATCGTCGGCGTATTCTTCCATCACTTTCGCGCTCATGGGAAAGAAACTGCAATGTTCTTTGAAGGCGGCAAATCCCACCAGGTTCTTCCCCTTGTACTTTAATATGGGCATCCCCCAGCCTATGCCCTCTTCCAGCTCCGGTACTGCCGCCTTGAGGATACTTCGCAGCCTCTCGAGGGCGGCCCTTTTCACCTCCGGCACATCCTCTAGATACTCGTCGATGGTTGCTGGCTTCTTCACTTTCACCTTCTAGAAAAGTAGGGGGGGCCGAAGCCTCCCCCTACTTTACCTTACTTTACTGACGCCATACTTTCTCTAGTCTGAGTATCCCCCGATGGTGTCGGTGCCGGTGCCCCTCGAGTTCCAGTACATGGCCCGCTCGCACATGACCTTCTTACCGGAGGTCTTGGAGACCACCATGATGGCGGCTCTCCCGGTGATTCCGGAGTGCTCGGCCATGTTGAAGCTCTTGCGCGATCCCGCGGCGATAGTCTCGGTCTTGACCACGTTGCCGGTGCCGTCCGGGGTCATGTAGGTGATCTCCACGGTGACGTCAGCGTCGTTGGGGTTCTGCACCAGGGTCCAGGTCTCCCTGCCCTCCGAGGTCTGGCCGTCGGCCAGGCACCAGGTGGCGTGGGGAGCATCCAGGCCTATGGAATCGTGGCAGACCTGCCCGTAGTCGGGGCCGCCGTTCCAGTACATGGCTCTTTCAGCGATTATCGACTGGGTCCCGTGGACGTGGGTGGAGAAGGAGGGGTCGTCCCCGGGGATGGCGGTGGTGTCGTTGACGCAGATGGTCTTACGGGAGTTGGCCGGCATGGTGAAAGCCGGTCCGGTGACCGGGCCGGCGGCGGCCTGGTAGGTGATGGCCACGTCGGTAGCCGAGTCCTGGGGGTTCTGCACCAGGATGTAGGTGGTGAAACCGAAGCCTGTGCACCCCTCGGCCAGGTAGTAGTCGGCCGCGGCGGTGGGGGTGCCGGTGGAGTCGTGGCCTTCCCTGCGGTTGTTGCGGTACATGGCCCGCTCGCAGATGATGTCGGAGTCCGAGGTCACTTTGATGGAGGCGTCCTTAGCCCCGATAATATCTGCCATGTTCAGGGTCATGCGGGAGGATCCACCCACCGATACGTCGGTCTGTACCGGTGACTCGCCCTCGATCATCCAGGTTACGGTGCAGTCAGCGGCGGCGGCGTTGGGGTTCTGGATAAGCACGAAGCATTCGAATCCCCAGTTGGAGGAGCCTTCAGGCATATACCAGGTACCGGCGGGCGAGGTCACCCCGGTGGCGCAGTGGGCCTCGGGGCAAGCCGCTCCCGACCCTGCCCAGCTCATGGTGCGGTCTACGCTGATGGGCTTGCCTTCCACGCACTCCACCTTGGTAGAGAAGTCGGCCGCCCCCATGGTCTCAGAGGGATAGACGGTGGCCTGGGAGGCGGCCGGCATGGCCACGTTGGGGCCGGCGACCGCGCCGGTGGAGGTCATGTAGGTCAGCTTGACGTTGACCGCGGTGGAGTTGGGGTTCTCGATGGAGATGTAGCAGTCGAAGCCCCAGTTGGTGGAACCCTCGGCCATGTACCAGACGTTATTGGTGCCTCCGCCGGAACCCTCCGTGAACGTTACCACCACGGTATGGTTTTCTTTGACACTGTCGATGACGTAAGGGTCCGCCGCTGATTTTGACTCCCCGTTGTCGGTTATCGTGTCGATCTTGTAGCCATCGTCCGGGGTTATATCGATGATGGCATCCGAGCCACTGTCGACATACTGCGAAGTCGGAGATACCGTACCATGTCCCCCGGACACCGAAGCCTTGACGGAATAAACCTGCGTACCCTCGATAAAGGTCACGACCACGTTGTGCGCTTCGGTTACGTTGTTTATCACGTACGGTATGGCGGTAGGCTTGTTCGCCCCGTTGTCGGTTATCGTGTTGACACGGTAACCGCTATTCGCCGTGATGTTGATGGTGGCAGTAGAACCGTAATCGACCTGTTGAGTCGCGGGCAATGCTGTACCGTGGCCGCCGGTTACCAAGGCCGTGACCGTCATCTTGTCCAGGGCGAAGTCAGCGCTTATGGTGTGATTGGCGATGACGTTGGTGAAGGTGTGACTGGTCTTCGCGCCGACGCTGCTCCCGTCCGCCTTTACATCGGACACATGGTAGTGAACATCCGGCACGATGTCGAAGGTCTGGCTGGAACCGTAGTTGACGTAGACGGGGCCGGCCGGTGTTATGGACCCGTGGGCGCCGGGGGAGGTGTTGATAGTCAGGACGTTGATGGTGAAAGTAACAACCACGTCGTGGTTCATCACCACGTTGTTCAGCACATATGGAGACGCTATGGCCATCTCGACACCGTTATCCTGGATCGAAGAGATATGGTACCCGATATCGGGCGAGATGGTCACCGTTGCGGTCCCTCCGGAGTTGACGGACTGGGAATCGGGGCTGACGGTACCATGGCCCATGGGGGCGGAAGCCGTAATGGTGTATGTGTCCGCATCCGCCGCGAAGGTCACGACTACTTCATGCGCTTCAGCCACGTCGCTGATGATGTAGGGCTGGGCGTTAGTCACCTCCTCGCCGTTATCCGTTATCAAGGCGAGGTGGTAGCCCATGTCGGGAACGATGTTGACTGTGGCCGTCCCTCCTTCGGCGGTATATTGGTATGCAGGCGTCACCGTACCGTGACCGGCCGGAGTAGATGCGTGAACCTCATAGGTCGCCACGTTGGATACCCCGGCGAGAATGTTTCCGCCGATACCCGCGGCCCAGACGTGGTTGGCATCGTAATGGGAGACGCCGTAGAGGGCGTTTTTGGTTCCGCTGGTCTGACCGCTCCAGGAAAGATTGTCGTAGAAGCGTATGACTCCGCCGTCACCCACGGCCCAGACATAGTTGATGTCAAGAGCCGTTACGCTCGACAACCTGGTTGTTATCCCGCTGGTCTGCGAACCCCAGGAGGTCCCGTTAAAGAACCGGGTGGCCCCGCTTACGCCAACCGCCCAGACGTGGCTTTTGTCCAGCGCGGATACGCCATATAAGGTGCTCGAACCGTTCGACTGGCTGGTCCAGGCTGCGTTGGTGCCGCTGTCGCTGTAGAAGAGGGTTTTGCCACCCGCCCCCACTACCCAGACATGGCTGTCGGCCGCCAGGTTCACCACGACGTTATGGGGAGCCCCGACCTTGCTGATAACGTACGGCTTGATCACGGCCATGGGCACCCCGTTGTCGGTAATGGAAGCCACGTGGTATCCGGCATTGGGCGTGATGGTTATGGTGGCGTTGGCGCCCTGGTTGATCTGCTGGGTCGCTGGGGATATCGTCCCGTGCCCGCTCGGCATCGAGGCGGTTACCGTGAAGGTCTGGGCACCCGAAGCGAAAACAACCACAACGTCATGATTTCCCTGCACGTTATTGATGACATAAGGATTGGATATGGGTTTCTCCGCCCCGTTGTCGGTTATAGAAGAGAGATGGTACCCAGAGGACGGCGTGAAGGTGATGGTTGCATTTGAGCCCTGGTTGACCTGCTGGGTAGTCGGAGCAATCGTTCCGTGACCCGCCGGCGCCGAAGCCGAAACCGTAAAAGCCACGGAGTCCGGGGCGAAGGCCACGACCACGGTGTGGTTGGCGGACACCCCGTTGAACCTGTAGGGAGAAGCAGGAACCGGTGTCACCATCGTTCCGTTGTCGGTCACCGAGGCGATGTGATAACCGCTGTCTGGGGTGATGGTTATAGTGCTGGTTCCGCCTTTGCCCACCAGTTGGGTGCCGGGGGACACCGTCCCGTTGCCACCACTAACGGAAGCTGTGATGGTATAGGATTGGACGGCATCGAGCGCCGACACTCCATATAGGCTGTTGGTGGTGCCGCTGTCCTGTAAACCCCACGAGGTGCCGTTGAAGTAGAGAATGGTCCCCGAGTCGCCCACTGCCCAGACGAAATTCGTACCGATGGCCGATACGCCGTAGAGGTTGTTGGAGGTACCGCTGGCCTGTGCGCTCCAGGCAGAGCCGTTGTAGAAGAGGATGGTCCCGGTATCACCAACGGCCCAGACATGGGTGGCGTCAAGGGCTGAAACGTTGTTCAAGTCGATCCCGGTCCCACTGGCTTGCGTGGTCCAGGTCGCGCCGTCGTAGTAGAGGATGGTCCCGAGGTTGCCCACCGACCAGGCGTGGGTCTCGTCGACCACGGATATCCCGTTCAACTGGTTGGTGTTGCCGCTATACTGGGGAGTCCACGTGGTTCCGTTGAAGAAGATTATGGTGCCGTAATCCCCCACTGCCCAGACATGGGTGGAGTCCAGGGCCGAGATGAAACGGAGTTGGTTGGTGGTAGCGCTTGACTGGGGAGCCCAGGCCGTTCCGTTCCAGAACAGGACCATGCCGTTCGGCCCGACCGCCCAGGCATGGCTGGCGTCGAGGGCCGAGACGCTTCTGAGGTATTCGCTGGTGTTGCTCTCCTGGAGGTGCCACTTGTTGTTGTCCGCCCACGGCCAGTTGGGATTGCCGTCAAAAAAAAGTATCCTTCCGTCGGCTCCTACCGTCCAGACATGGCTGTCAGGAACGAAGTTGACCACTACCAGGTGATCATCGGATACGTCGCTGACGACATAGATGTTCGTGGCGGGTTTCGGCGTCCCTACTGCCCCGATGTAGTCGATAATCCCGGCGATGTGATAGCCGGGGTTGGGAGTTATAGTTACGGTGGCGTTGGAGCCGCTGGCAATAGTCTGGCTGGCGGGGTTGACCGATCCATTCGGGCCGGCTACGGCGCTCACCACATAGGTAAGACTGATGAGATCAAAAGTGACCACGACATCATGATCTTCAGTCACGGAACTTATGGAGTAGGGGTCCGCCAATGCAACCGGCGTTCCATTGTCGGTTATCGAGGCCACCTTGTAGCCTTTGTCGGCCGTCAAGTCGATGAGGGCGGCTTGGCCGTCCGGCACCTGTACGTACTCGGGAGAGACCGTTCCATGCCCGCCGGACACGGACGCGGTGACCTCATGGTCGGTGGGCGTCCCGGCAGTGAAGGCCACCGTCACGTTGTGGGCGGCGGTCACGTTGCTGATCACGTATGGATTGGTTATTTTGGAGGCAGGCGTGCCGTTGTCGATGATCGAGGATACGTAGTATCCCGCGTCCGGGGTAATGTCGATTGCGGCATTTTTCGTCCGGGGGATCGACTGATAGGCGGGGCTGACCGCGCCGTTTCCGCCGGAAACCGTAGCCGTAACAGCATACTCCGCGGGGTTGGCCGTGAAAGTAACTGTCACCGCATGCGCTACCGTGGCGTCATTGATGATGTACGGGTTAGTTATCGGCTGGGATACACCGTTGTCTTCGATTTTGGATACGTAATTGTTGGGGTTGGGGGTGATGTTGATGATGGCGGACTCATGGATCAGCAATCGTTGGGTGGCAGGTGATACGGTGCCCGAACCGCTGGCCGAAGCCGTGACTTTTATCGGGGCGGTGGTGTCGGCGACCGACACCCCGTACAGGGTTTCGGTGTAACCAGTGTTCTTTTCCGGTGCGCTCCAGGAAGTTCCGTCGTAGAAGAAGATGTTGACGGCGTCGGCTACGGCCCATACGTTGTAGATGTCATAGGCGGACACGCTGGTGATGTTGCCACTGCCGCCCGTCTGCGAGGCCCAACTGGCCCCGTTAAACTTAAGGATCTTTCCACTGGCCCCCACGGCCCATACATGGCTGGTATCCACCGCTGTGACTGCGTTCAGCTGGGATGAAACGCCGCTTGTCTGAGCCGTCCAGGAGATGCCGTTATAAAAGATGATTGTCCCGCCGTCTCCTACCGCCCAGACATGGGTGTCGTCCAGGGCGGTCACGCCCCGCAGGGCATTGGTGGTTCCGCCGTCCATGGAACTCCAGTTAGTGCCGCCGTCGGTAGAATGCATGATGGTCCCGTTGTCCCCGACCGCCCAGATGTCCGTTGAGGTCAGCGGGAAAACACAATGAAGCGTATTTCCCTGAGGCAGCGGGTTCTGCCAATCCCAATCATAGGTGCTAGCCGCCACCGAGGTCCCGGTAAAGGCCGGCAACATGGCAAGAGCCATCGTCAATACGACAGCAAGCCTGATCAATAAACCTGGTTTTCCCACATGCCTCATCGAGTTCTCCTTTCGTTTGCAACAGCGCCCAGACCTAAGCAATGCTTTCCATCTGATCAGGCCCATAACCGAACAGGCCCGGCACATCCACGGGGGTTAAGAGCCTCCCTGCCCTATAAACCAAGACCTCGTCATGCCCGTTTTCGTTTTCACGACCTCTAAGATTATAACAAACCAGTCGTCTCAGTTAAAGTAAGCACTGCAGCCGCTTTCTCATCTGCTTATGCCAGCCCGTTCCGGGCCAGCCACATCTGTAAAGGTTTGAGCCATCCACGCCGGTTGAGAAGACTCATCAGGCCGTAATAACCACTTCCAGTCAGCCGCTTCTGCGCCCAGTGGATCCTGGCGGACGGCTGAGGCAGGCAATAGAGCCGGTTCTTCTCCACTGCCGCTATTGCCAGTTCCGCCACCCGGTCCGAGGACATCCTGGAGTGCTTGAAGGCCATCGGCCAGAACTCCGCGGCGAAGTGGTCGTACCACCTCGTTCTTTTCAGCAGGCCGGTATCGAAGATCATGGGGCAGAGCACGGTGACACCGATATCGAAGGGCGCCAGCTCCGCCCTGAGGGTCTCCGACAAAGAGATCACCGCTGCCTTGGAGGTGTTGTAAGGCGCCATCTCCGGCAGGTTGACGATACCAGCGGACGAGGCCACGTTGAGAACATGGCCGCCCCTTTGCCCCTTCATGCGCGGGACGAAGCTGTGGCAGCCGTAGACCGTGCCCCAGAAATTCGCGGCTATTACCCATTCCCAGTCCTCCAGGCCCACCTGCCCGGTAGGCCCGACCACCATCACCCCGGCATTGTTGACCAGCAGGTCCACCCGGCCCCACTCTCGAAAGAAGTGCTCGGCCATGGCCTCTACATGTTGTTTGCTTGAGACATCGAGCCCGAAGGTCTCGCCCGAGCCGCCCCGCGCCGTCACCATCTCCAGGGTGCTCTCGGCCCCCTCGATATCGATGTCGGCCGCACCTATCCGGCAGCCCTTGCCGGCCAGCGCCAGCGCTAAAGAACGCCCTAGCCCGGAAGCGGCACCTGTGATGACCACATTCTTTCCGTCAAGTGAGCCCATCCGGTCTCCCCCTCTCGTTCCGGCCCTTGCATAATTATACGGTTATCCAGTCCGGTTTAGAGCCTGGGTTATTAATCTTCCAGCTCTTCTTTCAACAGCGCGATAAACAGCTCGCCGGCGTTCCGCTCGGCCCATGGCCGGTGACCACAATCCTCCAGCAGGACGCAGCGGAATTCCTCGATCACCAGCGAGAGCGTACCGAGCACTCCGGTGACCGGGTGAGGGTCCTCGTAGCCGTGGATGGCCGTCACCGGGCAACGTATGCTCCTGCCAAGCTCAAGCAGCCTGCCGCTGGCCCTGAGCCTGGCAGCGTCTCTCCAGACGCCGCTGTAGATCTCATAGCTGCAAGTGACCTGGGTTTCTTCCTGATTCTCCAAAGGCCGCGGAGAGAAAGCGTCTGCCGCCTCCAGCAACTCCCCCAGCCTCTTGAGGGCTCCGTCCTTGCCTTCCGCACCCGGGTCGTCCAGGAGCTTCATGAGGCCTTCCACTTCCCCCCGGTCAGCCATGCCCAGCCTTCCCATGCGAGTTTCCAGTATTTTGTCGGCATGCTCCGTCGTGAACGGACCGGCACTGACCAGCACCAGCTTTCTGACCATTTCCGGGTACCTCGCGGCGAAGATATAGGCCAGCCAGGCTCCCCATGACCACCCTATCAGCACCACCGGGAGTTCGGCTTCAGCCTCCAGGGTTTCACGCAGTTCCTCCACCTGCCCCTCCAAAGAAGAGGCGGCTTGCAGTGGTTCGAGTACGCCCGCCGTTCCGGCCAGGGCCCGCGCCACGGGCGCCATCTCTCCGGCAGCACCCGGCCCGCCGTGCAGCACGGCCGCGGTAAATGGCGGTTCACCGTACTTGCGTGTTTCGCTCATTCTTTTCCTTCTTTCCTTGTCCAAGCTCCCCTCTATTCTATAATGGATGTGGTCGTATCACTGCTCTGTTCTATATTTGGAGGGTAAAAATGAAAGATGGGGTTTTCTTTGGCTATGAGATCGAAGACGGTATCGCCCTTGCCCGCATGAACCGCCCGCCCGTGAACGCCATCGTCATAGAGTTTCTCGACCATGCCTGGGAAAGCTTGAAGGAGCTCGAGAGCGATGAATCGGTCAGGGCCGTAGTCCTGACCGGGGCGGGGCCGAGTTTCTCGGCCGGCCTGGACCTGAAAGTGATACCCGGATACGACGCCTCCCAGCAGAAGCAACTGGTCAACTCCATGAACCGCACGCTGGGCCAACTCTACGGCTTCCCCAAGCCGACAGTCGCCGCGGTAAACGGTCACGCCATCGCCGGTGGATTCTTCCCAATGATAGCCTGTGACTGGAGGGTGTGCGCCGATTCGGGCGTCACCATGGGGCTTACCGAAGCCCGGATGGGGCTGAAGTTCCCTCTCTCGTGCATGGAGCTGCTGTGGGCCGAACTGACGGGCCAGACAACCCGCAGCCTGGTGCTGACCGGCCGCGTCTTCAGCCCGGAAGAAGGGATATCCATGGGTATCGTGGACGAATTGCGGCCCGCCGCCGAGGTGATCGACCGCGCCAGGGAGGTTGCCGCCGAGCTGGGCCGTCTGCCACAAGGGGGGTACGGCCTCCTGAAACGTCAGCTACGCCAGCACCCGCTGGCCAGCATCGAAGCCGTCGTCACCGCCGGTGTGGACAGACAGCTGGACGAAAGTTTTCTCGGCGACGAAGCGCGAGCCGCGGCGAAAGGGCTTCTTCACCAGAAGTAGCTCAAGTTTCTTTCAGTGCCCCGGCCCTTTCCCGGGGGTAAAGATGTACTTGCAGCAGGGAGCGCCTTCGGGCATGGTCTCGGCTATGGTCATCTCCCCTCCCATCCGCTCCACGGTCTTCCGGTCGATCTCCATCACCGCACGACAGAGGGCGGCCTGCCTCGCTCCGCCGTAGCCGACGGGACACTCCGGCCACAACAGCACCACCCGTTCGCCGCTGGCTTCGGCGACTTCGCAGGGAGTGCACATCAGCGCGGGAAACCTCATCCAGCGGGAAACGATCTCCACCGGGTCGCCCCCCGGCACCTGCCGCAATCCCATGATGCCCATCTTTACCATAAGAAACGATGAAAGGTTCGCAAACCCGCCCATAAGCCCGGGGCCCACGCGTGGCAGGTTGTAGAGCAGCGAAAAAACCTTACCCAGAGCGCGTGATGCCGGTTTGATAAACCAGGGCGGCAGGTTGCGGAGGTTGTCAAGCCTCCGCTGCAACTGATCGGCGCTTTCCGGTCTCATCAAACGGTGGTCTGGACCTGCCTGAGCTTGATGCGGCGCAGTACGTCGAAGATCTTGGCCACCCCCACGCCTGAAGCCGTGGCCATCCCCGGGAACAGCCTGCGGTAGTGCCACATCATGCGGCTGGGGAAGCCGGGTATCACCATGAAGCGCCCGCGTTCGATGGCGTCGGCGGTGTGGTGGGCGATGTTTTCCGGCTTGTTGCTCATGGCTTCCACCATCTTCCACAGGAACTTCATGAGCTTTTCCGACCCGATATGTACGGGGAAATCACGCATGGGCATGCTCTTGGCCATGGGCGTGAATACCGCACCGGGGCACACCAGGGTTACTCCAACCCCCCGGTTCTTAAGGTCAAAATAGAGCACTTCCGTCAGCCCGGCTACGGCGAACTTGGATGCGCAGTAGGGCGCCTGTCCCGGGATGGGCAGCAGACCGTCGATGGATCCTATGTTGACGATGTGGCCGGAGCCCCGGGCGGTCAGGTCGGGAAGGAAGGTGTCGATCATGTTGACCGGCCCCATGAGGTTCAGGTCGATCATGCGCGTCCAGTCCTCGTGGGTGGTGGCGCTGACGTGCGCTATCAGGGTGATGCCGGCGCAGTTGACCAGCACATCCGGGTCCATCCCCCTTTCCGCCAGTTCCGCCCGCATGGCTTTTACCGCTTCGTTATCGGTGATATCGATCTGGTAAGGATAGCCGCGCAGGCCCGCCGCTTCCAGCTTGCCCATCGCGTCGTCCAGTGATTCTCCGCTGATATCTACGAGGATGGGATGGGCGCCACGCAGCGCGACCTCGTGGGCGATGGCGTAACCAATGCCGCTTCCAGCCCCCGTCACCAGGACCTTCCGGCCCTTCAGGTGCATACGATTTCTCATCTTGTCCCCTCTTTCAGCTCTAAGCCCCTTACCGGATCACATTTTGTTGTCGGCATTTCTTATCTTTTCCTTATCGGTTCTCGAGGCCTTCCAGGCCAGAATGGACGGTAGGATGAAAAGTGCGGACAGCAGAGCTATCATCAGCGATATGGCCGTGATCACCCCGAACCGCCGCATGTACAAGATACTGGAAAATCCGATGATGGCGAAGGCCCCGGCCGTGGTTATAGCCGCGGCAATCAGAGCTTTTCCTACGTTACCGATGGTCCGGCGGATGGCCTCGTCCACGTCGAGCCCCTCTTCCCGCCACTCCTCCATGAAACGGTGGGTGACATGGATGCCGAAATCGATACCGGCCCCGATGACCAGGGAAGAGACCATCACCGTCATGAAGTCCAGGGGCCAGCCGATCAGCTCCAGTATCCCCAGTTCCATGGCTACGCCGATGAATACCACACTGGTGGCGGCCATGCCGAAGAAGAAGGAGTGGAAGATGAGGATGACGATGAAGGCGCAGAGCAGCAGGGCCAGGGACGTCGTCTTCAGCTGAGTGGGCAGGAGGTTTCCCAGTATCTCGTTGAGAAGGATAGGGGTCCCGCTGTTGTTGAGCTCCAGGTCCTGCCCCTCCGTGGCCTTCGCGGCCTCGGCCTGCATGATGTCGTTGATGACCTTCATGTCGTTCTGGGTCCCCCGGTCCAGCCGGATCTCTATTATGCCGGCCTGCAGGTCCATGGTTATGGGCAGGCTGGTCATGTCCACCTCCGGGTAACCGAGGTCCTGCTCCAGCTTGATGAGTGACGGCAGCACGGCATTCTTGTCCTCGGGAATGGACCTGCCGTTGGCCTGATAGACGATGTCGGCGATACTGGTTATTTTGTCCCGTTCGAAGATCTCCTGCCCGTTATCGCTCATGGCGCTGCTCGAGGCCAGCCCATCCTCGAACTCCAGGACGGCCTTGAGGTTGGCGGGTTCGAGGATGTCGCCCTCTATCAGGGTAAAAGCCAGGTCCTGCCCTCCGAAGGAGTCGTTTATCATCCTGGTGGCTTCCATGGAGGGCATGTCCTGCGGCAGGATCTTGAAGATGTCGGCCTCGGTCTTGATGCCGGAGGCCAGGAAAATGCTGCCCGCCAGTAAAGCGACGGTAACCAGGCCCACGATGCCCCGGTGATGCTCCGAAAGAACGGAGACCCGGGCCAGTAACTGGTCCAGCCGGGACTCCCGGTCCGACTCCAGCTTCTGCCGGTTCTTCTTCTCCCATTTTTCCCTGGCCTTGACACTCCGGTCACGTAGCATCAACGCGGAGGGTAGAAGGGTCACCGCCAGGAAGAAGCTGAACATCACCCCAGCCACGCAGAGCATGCCGAATTGCTGGATGGGGGGCATGGCGGATATGCCGAAGGAGACGAACCCGAAGGCGGTGGTCGCCGCGGTCAGGAAAACCGCCACCCCTACCGTGACCACCGAGGCGAAGACGGACTCGTCCGGGGCTTTGCCTTTGCGGCGCTCCTCGTAGTATCGCGTGAGCACATGAATGGCATAGGCGATATCGATGCCCAACAGCAGGGGCATGATGGCCGCGCCCGTGTAGGTGAAAGGAAATCCTAACCAGCCCTGCAGGCCCATTACCCAGGCGATGGTCACCACGATGACCATCATGGTCAGCAGGACATCGGAGATCTTACGGAAAGTGAGGAAAAGGACCAGCAGTATAAAGAGTAACGCTATAAGGAATATGACCCTGGTATCTTCCAGGGTCCTCTGGCTGGATTCCCGGTTGACGGAGACCAGGCCGGCGATATTCACCTCACCGCCTGCATTTCCTTCAAAATGCTCCCCGGTAATGGTGGTGAAATCATCGACACGGCTCATCTGGGTGCCCGTGTCCAGCGCCGTGTTGACCTTGGCGTTGATCAGGATGGCCGTGCCGTCGCCGGATATGTTGCGCACCTGCAGGGGAAGCCCGGCCTCTTCCGCCTTGTTGTCCCAGTACTCGAGGTTCATCCTAACCTGTTCGCTCAGTTCCTCATCGGAAAAGGAGGTAGCCGCCTTTAGCAGGGATACCGGCGGGCTGGATGAGGCCACCTGGCCGTCCCGCAACACCACCATGTTGTCCAGGGGTGTCTCGACCTTGATGATGAACTCTTCCCAGATGTCGGGGTGTTCCTCCAGCATCCCCTGGTAAGTCGCCACCTGGCGCAGCATCTTCCCGTCCAGCACGTCGTCGGCGACGATCAGGACTTGCTCCTCCTGGGTGCCCCATCCGAGGGTTTCCGCCTCGTTCATGGTCTCGACCGGGCCCGATTTCTTGGGTAGCATGGTCTTTAGGCCGTATTCCTGTTGGATGCGGAAGATACCGGCCCCGAACCCGATGGTCAGGACGGCCACGACGGCGATCACGGTCCAGGGGTGCCTCATCCCCATGTTCCCGAACCAGGAGAATACCTTCTCAACCATTCTTTTCGCTTATGTCCTTGTCCATCTCTCGTTCGATATCCTTCAGCACGCCGAGGAATCTCTCCCTGTCCCTGGCGGGTATGCCCGAAAGGGTCTTCCTCAGGCTGTCCAGGTGATAGTCGATCATGTTCAAGGCGAAATCCCTGCCCTTGGGAGAGAGCCGCACCGTCACCACCCGGCGGTCTTCCTGGTCGCGGCTCCTTTCCACCAGTTCCTTCCCCTCCAGCCGGTCTACCATGCGGGAGACCACCCCCTGGGTGACCTTGAGGCTGTTGGAGAGTTGGGTGATGGTGGCAGCATCCGCTTCGAGCACGGTATACAGGAGCAGCGACTGGGGATAGGAGAGCTCCACTTCCGTTGATGCCTCAACGTTGGAGTTGCGCAGGTTCCCGATGATGTGGAGGATGGTCAGGATGACCTGCAGCGCGTAACTGTCGATGTCCTCCATGCCGTTTTCGACCATGTTATCCTTGCCTTTCACAATGTTTGCCTTAAACAATTATTTCATAAGGCAATATTGTACGTCAAGCAACCATTTCAAAAAGCATTGACTTTCCTTTTAGCAAACCGACGTTATAAGTGCGCCTTGAAAGGGGTAGAATAGGTTGGTAAACACCGGACGAAGAGGAGGGGGCATATGTCCATTATCAGCGAGATCACGGAATTGCTGGGAGACGAGGCCGATTACCTTCTGGGCTTCGACTCCCCCAAAGTCTCGAAAGAATCTCTACACCTGCCGGGACCGGACTTCGTAGATCGGGTATTCGCTCAGTCCGACCGCTCAGTACCTGTGCTACGCAATCTTTCCGCGCTGTTCGGCCATGGTCGCCTGGCAGGGACCGGATACCTTTCGATCCTCCCGGTCGACCAGGGCATCGAACATTCCGCCGGCGCGTCATTCGCCCCCAACCCCATTTATTTCGACCCCGAGAACATCGTCCGGCTGGCCATCGAGGCCGGCTGTAACGGCGTCGCCTCCACCCTTGGCGTGCTGGGCAGCCTCTCCCGCAAGTACGCTCACCGTATCCCCTTCATCTTGAAAATCAACCACAACGAGTTGCTCTCCTGTCCCAACCGGTATGACCAGGTGCTTTTCGCTGGGGTGCGCCAGGCTTTCGACCTGGGGGCCGTGGCCGTGGGCGCCACTATATATTTCGGCTCTCCTGAAAGCCCTCGCCAGATAGCCGAGATAAGCGAGGCCTTCTCGATGGCCCACGAAATGGGCATGGCCACCATACTCTGGTGTTACCTGCGCAACAACGCCTTCAAGGCCGGGGGTAAAGATTACTCCGTCGCCTCCGACCTGACTGGACAGGCCAACCATCTCGGGGCGACCATCCAGGCTGATATCATCAAGCAGAAGATGCCCGAGCTCGATGGAGGATATCGTGTCCTCAATACCGGAGGAAGCTCCTACGGCAAATTCAGCGAAAAGATGTATACCGACCTCAATTCCGACCACCCCATCGACCTCACCCGCTACCAGGTGGTCAATAACTATATGGGCCGAGTGGGCCTGATCAACTCCGGCGGTGAGGCCGGCGCTGACGACCACGCCGCCGTGGTGCGCACCGCGGTGATCAACAAGCGGGCCGGCGGCATGGGCTTGATCAGCGGACGTAAAACCTTCCAGAAGCCCATAGAAGAAGGCATCCGCCTCTTCCACGCCATCCAGGACATCTATCTTTGTGAGGACGTTACCGTCGCCTGAGAACCAGTCACGGCCGGCTCCTCGCCCTGCGAATCGGACCTTGAGGTATAATGTCTCCGGAGGTAATTTTACAGTGTGTGAAAACGAACCCGTGGCCGACTGGTCCCACGAATACGTTACCACTTCGGAGGACGAGACCCGTGCCCTTGGCGAACGCCTCTCTTCCCTGCTGGATTCTGGCGACGTCGTCCTCATCTCCGGGGAGCTGGGTACCGGCAAGACACGCCTGGTGCAGGGAATAGCGCGCGGCCTGGGTGTCTCCGGGCCGGTCACCTCCCCCACTTTCTCACTGGTCAAAGAATATTACGGGCGGATGCCCCTGTTCCACGCCGACCTCTACCGCCTGGCTCCTCGCGACCTCCCCTCCCTGGGCCTGGATGAATACCTGATCGAGGGTGGGTTATTGTGCGTCGAATGGGGGGAGCGGGCTTCGGAGCTCTCCTGGTCATGGTCAGACAACACCCTCATGATCGACCTGGAATGGCTGGATGAAAACAAGCGGCGGTTGCTCCTCCGCGGTTTTGGACCAGGCTGGCGCTTGCGATCCGTGATGGGGCTGGAGAGTGACAACTGATGCCTGGTGACACTCTCGCCTCCGGCGTTCCCCTCCCCTTCCTGGGGTTCGACCTGTCCACCCCGGCGACCCTGGTGGTGGTGAAGCCCTTGTCCGGCCCACCATCGCACCGGCTGCTCCCGGGAGACAAACGATCCGAGCAACTCTTCCCGGCCATCCGGGACCTGCTGGAAGAGACTGGCCTGTCCCCGCAAGACCTCCGCTCCATCGGGGTTGGAATTGGCCCGGGGGCATTCACCGGTGTGCGCAACGCAGTTATGGCGGCGAAAACCTTTTCGTGGGCGCTCGGCCTGCCTGTTTACGCCCCCACGACGCTTGAGATCCTTGCCCTGGGGGTATTAGAAGCGACAGACGGCGACGTGGTCGTATCCCTGATAGACGCCCGCCGTAAAGAAGTCTACTGCGCCGTCTGGGCCGTATCCCCGGAAGGCCTCGCCCCCTTGAGTGACCCGGAAGTGATCCCTCCACAGGAAGTGGGCGAACGGATCAATGCGGTGAAGGGGGAATATGCGGGACGCGTCTTTCTTGTTGGAACGGGAGCTGAGGCCTATCGGGAACTGCTCTCTCCCCTGGGGACGATGTCTCCCGGCAACCTCTCCCACCCCGGACCACATGCCCTGCTTGAGGCGTGCCGCAGGGCCGTTATCGCGGGAGGTGCCGCTGACCCCATGGGGCTTCTCCCCCTCTACGTGCGAAAGCCCGACGCCATGGAGCGCCGTCCCGGTGGCGCCCCCTGTTCATAGAGATGAGGTTAAGGTAATCGTGTCAGCTCGTCCCGGAGACCTGGTGATCCACCCCATGCGCAAGGGAGACTTGCAGGAGGTCCTCCGCCTGGAGGAGGAGTGCTTCCCCCACCCCTGGACGCGGGGGATGCTGGAAGAAGAGCTGCGACGTGAAAACGGCTTGTTCATCGTCGCTTACCGCCATCGCGAACTGGTCGGCTATGCCGGGGTCATTTACATATTGGAAGAAGGGCACGTCACCAACCTGGCAGTCCGCCCGTCAGCACGACGTAAGGGTATCGCCGGCAGATTGATGCTCCGGCTGATTGAGGAAAGCACCAGCCAGGGCATACGTTTTCTTACCCTGGAAGTCCGCCGTTCCAATAAGCCCGCGATAAGCCTGTATGTTAAGTTCGGCTTCACCGCCATCGGGGAACGTAAACGCTACTACCTGGACAACGACGAGGACGCCCTGATCATGTGGACCGAGGATATCAGCACCCCCGAGTACCGCTGCCTGGTAATGCCCATCGCCGCTGACCTGCAAGACAAAAAGAGAGGCTGGGGATGATGGCCGGGAACACTTTAATCCTGGGCCTGGAGACTTCCTGCGACGAGACCTCGGCCGCGGTGGTCAGCGCCGGCGGCTCCGTACTTTCCAACGTCATTGCATCACAGGTCGAGCTGCACGCGCGCTACGGTGGCGTTGTCCCGGAACTGGCCAGCCGGGCTCACCTGGAGAGGCTCCTGCCGGTCATCGACGAAGCCCTGGAAACCGCGGGCATCAGCCTGGGTGATGTCTCCGCCGTCGCCGTTACCCACGGCCCGGGCCTCATAGGGGCACTGCTGACCGGCTTGACTTGCGCGAAAGCCCTCTCCCAGGCGCTTGGGGTACCGCTGCTTACCGTCAACCACCTGGAAGCGCACATCTATGCCAGTTTCCTCGAACACCCGGAACTAGAGCCGCCCCTGGTGGCTCTTCTGGTCTCGGGAGGCCATACCATGCTGGTTCACATGCCCTCCCACCGTGATTACCAGATGCTGGGTGAAACCCTGGACGACGCGGCTGGCGAAGCCTACGACAAGATAGCCCGCTTCCTGGACCTGGGCTACCCGGGAGGCCCGGTGATCGACCGCCTCTCCCGGGAAGGTGATCCTCATGCCATCCGTTTCCCCCGGGCCATGCTCGACGACGGGACCTACAATTTTTCCCTTTCGGGCCTGAAAACCGCGGTGATCAACTACGTTCGCAAATCCCGCGAGCGCGGCGAAGAGATCGACCTGCCCGACCTGGTAGCGAGCTTTCAGGAAGCCGTGGTTGAGGTGCAGGTGGTCAAGACCCTGCGGGCGGCTCGCGCCTGTGGCGTGAACAAGGTGGTCCTGGGCGGAGGTGTGGCCAGTAATCTCACCCTGAGGGAACGCCTGCGTGCTTCCCTTGAGCCTGAGGGTATGGAGTTGTTCCATCCCGGCCGGGATCTCTGCATGGACAACGCCGCCATGGTCGCCTACCTCGGTCACCACATGATGACCGACGGCGAAACGGCCGGGATGGAGGCCGAAGCCCACAGCGTGCTGCCCCTTCCATTCGCTGCCAACCGGTAAACATGCTGGTCAGGCAAGATTATTTTCGTTGTGAAAATTCGTCAGGCAGTAATATAAAGAGTGTGTCAATTATTGACGATACTTAAATTTGATGGTATGATAATTTTCACTGGGTTATAGAAAGGATGATTGCGATGAAGAGGACTTTGATCGTTGCGGTTATCTGTTTTATCATGTTAAGCGTCCTGGTGAGCTGGTCCTGGGCTCAAGGTGAGATTACTTCTCAGCCAGCGACCACCGCCGCCGAGAAGGAGAAAGCCGGGACGGTCTTTCCCTCGCTCACCTGGGGAGACTACAAGTACACCTTCTACGCCATCGAGCCCTCTTCCGACATCGATCCTCAGAGTGTCATCATGAACTGGGAAGTACCCTCCTACTCCAACATCAACTGGGATGGGGCCAACTACTGCCACCTCTGGATCCACATCGAATGGCCCGAGAACCTCCGCCCCTGGGATTACATGCCCCTGCAACTGATCATCCACACTCCCAACGGCGCATATCATCAGTTCGGCAAAGACTGCAGCAACTCGTCCTTCCTTTGGAGGCGGTACTGCCGTTATCCCAGCATAGTCGGTAATTCCACCGACGTCATCTTCACCCTGGATACCCAGGGAGCTTCCATCGACCCCAACACCGCCTGGCTCGAAGTCAACGGGGTGCTGGAAGTGTGGGACTGGAACCTCTTCAGCAAGGATAACTATGTCGAGTATGTTGGTTCGTATATCGTCACAACCATAGATCCCGTAACAGGTGCCGTGACTGAAACCTCGCAGGACGCCATCTTCACGGCGTGGCAGAGGGATGGAAGCACCTACAACAGTTTCACCCACCTCAACGACATACCTGTCTGGGAGATACTGAACGGCATCGCCCCAGCAAGCCAGTAGCCCTCACATTTTACTCGAGAAAGCAGACGGCCCGCTGCTCACGTGAGTCCGCGATTACCTTGGCTCGTTTGCCCCCGGTGTAAGCTTCTACATCGATCAACTTGACGGTATCCGCGTAACGACCGGCTTCCGTCATCAAATCGAGCAATGCGTTGGGAGCCTCATCGAAGAACCTCGAGTTGAAGCGCGATTTCACTTCATCGGGGTATACGGGGAGAAAGATGATCTCCGCTTCCACCAGGTCGTGGAAAAAGTGGGTGCCATAGGATACCTCGGGCACCTGCCCGGCCTCCTCCCTGGCGATCTCGACCAGGACCGCGGCATTGTCAATGTCCGCGTAGCCGACATTGACCCCCAGGTCGATGTTGCTCGAGCCCCACCTGCCCGGTCCCATCATGATGACCTTTCCTTCCCGCACCCGGTCCAGTTCGTTGAGTTGACCCACCACCCGGCCGATACTGCGTTTCAGCCCCAGGTCCCTTACGGCGTTGTAGGAGCGTGGATCGATGTAGATGATGTAGCGCACGCCGGAAGCCGTTCCGCCGTTGATCATATTGCTGCTCTCAAAGAGCACTTGTTCGTCGGTAAGGTCCTCCGGCACCGGCACCGTCGCGGCTGATCCGGGGAAGAGCAACGGCCGGCACTGCAGGAGGTTCACGCGTATTCGCCCTTCGGGATCCACCGACGCCGTGAATTCGATGTCCACCGGCCGTCCGTAACCCTTTTCAACCTCGTTAAGCGCCGACCCCATCAAGGCAGTGAAATCCGTCCGTCTGATAAGGTTATTAAATGTCAGGACGAGGTCGCGGGGCGTGACCCCGATGGACCTTCCTACCGGCTCGGTGAGATAGTCGCCATGGTTTTCCGAGACCATCAGGTAGATGTCGGGATAGTCCGTCCCCTGCGATTATCCGGGAAAAGGGCTGGGTTGAAAACTCGTTCTTCTCGAGGTCTATAAGATCCACGTTTTTCTGAGAATACCTGACGACCTTCATCCCCACCTCGGGCCGCAATTCCGGATCGGAAAGAGGAATCATGCGCGGGTAATCGCCGGTCACCCGGTCCACCGCCCGGGTGCCCAGGCCGAACACCAGGCGGATGATCCCCTGCTCCGGGTCGATACGGCTGCTCCAAGCGTAAAGGTTGCGTGAGAACGCCACCCCGGCGAGGCTGGGAAAGAAGTACTGGCGATAAGGGGCGCCCGAAACCCTCTGGACCAGGATGGCCATCTGCTCGTCGCTATCGCCCAGGCCACGCTTGCGCCTGTAAGCCAGGGCCTGCGGATTGAGGGCACTGGCGTATACCAGCTTGATGGCCCGGAGAAACGATGCCATGCGTTCATCAGGGTCTCCCTGGTTGGCGCAGAACTCGCTGCGGTACTTGCCGGCGAAGGCGTTGCCGATGCCGTCTTCCAGCAGGCTCGACGACCTGACGATGATAGGGGCCTGGCCGAAGTAGTAGAGCATGTCCCGGAACTGCTCCATTATCGGGAACGAGAACAATCCAACCAGAAACCTCTCCTCCACCTCTTCGAACTCCTCCGGGGTCATGGCGGAGTCGGTGGTCAGCTGCATACGCAGCTTGAAGAGGTCGTTCTCCACCAGAAAACTGAAGAAGACGTCCGAGCCGACGTAAAAGGAGTCGTGAGGCTCCAACACCCCGGCAAAGTCAGGTCCGCCGTTCCGGGAACTGGCAGCCAGTATCTTCCTGGCCAGCAGCATGCCCGCCGCTTTTCCGCCTATCTTGCCCGACCCGACCACCCGGTCACGGATGTTCAGCAGGTCGTCCACGCTGAAGTGCCGGTCGGCCATGGAGCTGAACTGAGGGTGGAAGCCGATGATCATGTGGCAGAGCTCGTCTTTCAAAGCCAGTACCTCGGGTGAGGCCGTTTCCCGGTCTAAGTCCTGGCCTCGATACTGGCTCAACCTGGCATATACGCTCTCCCAGGGAGCCAGGAACCCCGTTCCCTCCAGGGAGCGGAAGGTGCGGCCGCCGGTTGAGACCGCCGCGGCCTCCGAGCTGCCGAAGAGGGGTTCCCATTTCTCACCGGATACCCGGTGGGGCAGGAACATCTGGGGCGAGTAGCGGTCCCACACCTTGAGGGGGTGGATGTACATGTGCCCTTCGGCCCGGAAGACGTCCAGCAGCACCTGGGTGGTGTCACGGATGCGGGCAATAGCCTGGTGGGAGTGCTTACCACGAGTCAGGGCGAAATAGGTGAAGTCGTCCATCTCGTACATGTATGGGCAGGTCACCTGGAAGAAGTTGGCCAGCAGTTCATCGGTGGCCCACTCCACCACCAGGGCGGAGAGGTTGTCCAGGACGTAACAGGTCCCATGGCCCATGTCGGCGATGTTCCGGTTGACCTCGCGGCTGAAGGCGTCGAAGCCCTGCCCCGGGTCCACCTCGACGGTGGTCAGCCCGGGACGGGGTTCGAGCACTGGTGGATGTGGAGCGAACCTGAGGTAGACACACCTGTTGCCCGCCTCGATGGCCCGCTCCACGAATGGTGTCACGAAGAAGCGGTAGTCTTCCAGGTCGTCGACCTGCCAGACCACGTTGTCCCCGGGCCGCAAGCCCTGCAGGACTTCGTCAAGCTGTCTCAGGCCGCTTCTTTCTTCCAACACGTGCAGTCTTCTTTCAGGGTGGCTTCGGAGCTTTCTACTCTATTAGTGATTTATACCCATCCACGTAGCTGCATAGCCTCGGCGACGCGCTTGACGGCGACCACGTAGGCGGCCTTGCGCATGTCGATGCTGTATTCCTTGGAGGTGTTGAGCACGCCGTAGTAGGCGTTGGTCATCACTTCGTCCAGGCGCTCGTAGACCATCTTGTCGTCCCAGTAGTACATGTAGAAGTTCTGGACCATCTCGAAGTAGGAAACGGTCACGCCGCCGCCGTTGCAGAGGAAGTCGGGGATGACGTGGACACCGTTCTTGTAGAGTATCTCGTCCGCCTCGGTGGTGGTGGGGCCGTTGGCCAGCTCAGCCACGATCTTGGCCTTGATGCGGGGGGCGTTTTCCGCCGTTATGACGTTCTCCAGGGCCGAGGGGCAGAGGATGTCCACGTCCATCTCCAGCAGATCCTCGTTGCTGATGCACTCGGTGGTCGGGAAATCCACGACCGAGCTGGTAGAGGCTTTGAAATCACAGATGGCGTCGGGGTCGATGCCGCCCTCGCAGCAGGCCCCGCCCTTGGAGTCGCTCACCGCGACGACCTTGCTGCCGTACATGTTGTTGAGCAGCTGGGCCATGTAGTAACCGGCGTTGCCGTATCCCTGCACTGCCACGGTGGCCTTGCTCAGGTCGATGCCCTGGACCTTGGCAGCTTCACGGATGCAGAACAAGGCGCCGCGCGCGGTGGCGTCGCCGCGTCCGGCCGAGCCGCCCAGGGAGAGGGGCTTGCCGGTGATCATGCCGAACTGGTTCTTGCCGGAGATCTTGGAGTATTCGTCCATCATCCATGCCATTATCTGCGGCGTGGTGTAGACGTCGGGGGCGGGTACGTCGGTGTCGGGGCCGATATTGCGCCAGATCAGGTCGATATAGCCGCGGCTCAGCCTCTCGAGCTCACCCGGAGACATCTCCTTGGGGTTGCAGATGACGCCACCCTTGCCGCCTCCCAGTGGGATGTCCATAAGAGAGCACTTCCAGGTCATCCAGGCAGCCAGGGCCCGCACGGTGTCGATGGTCTCCTCGGGATGGAACCTGATTCCGCCCTTGGTGGGGCCTTTGGCGTCGTTGTACTGGACGCGGAACCCCTCAAACACCTTGACCTTGCCATTGTCCATACGTACCGGGATGGATACGTGGATCTCGCGCTTGGGGCGGCGCAGCACCTGGTGTACGGAATCGTCGAGCTTGAGGATCTCCGCGCAGGCGTCCAGCTGGGTGCACGCCATTTCGAACGGGTTGTTGGCTGCCATGTGTTTTACCTCCTTGTTAACACATCCGTTTCTTTCGAAAAAAAAAGACGAGGCCATTTTTCTGACGGCTTCGTCACTCAGCACACACCATTGTGCACTGCATTCCTAAAGATGATATGAGAATCGTTTCATCCTGTCAAGCAGGCCATTCCCTCTACGGCAGCAGTACAAACCGTCAGTCCAGATCGACCAGGATGATGGCCTCCGCGATCTCTCGCATGGACTTGCGCGTATCCATAGATTTACGCTGGATTCGCTTGTAGGCCTCTTCGCCGGAAAGCCCTTTGTCGCGCATGAGGATGTCCTTGGCCCGGTCAACCAGTTTACGGGTCTCGAGCTCCTCCTGTACCACCCTGGTCCGCACCATCAGCTCGGTGTTCTCAATGGCGATGGCGGCCTGGCTGGCCACCGCGGTGAGAAGGTTTATCTCCTCGTCTGAGAAGCTGCGGTGCTTGGAGGTATAGCAGTTGAGCACTCCGGTTATCCGGCCCTTGACCATCATGGGCACCGAGAGCAGGGAGCAGAGGCTCTCCTTGCGTGCAACGTCCTTGTTGATGTACCGGTCGTCTTCGGTCACGTCCCAGACGGCTATGGGGTGCCCATCGCTGGCCACCAGGCCTGCAATCCCCTCCCCCAGCTTCGGCTGGGGCTTGCTCAGGTATTCGTCACTGATGGACTGAGTGGCACGGATGTGCAGTACGGATGACTTCTCGTCCAGCAGCATCAGGGAGACGATGTTGGATTCCATGACTTCGGCCGTTACCATCACGATCAGTTTGAGAATGTCCTCCAGAAACAGCTCGGATGTTATGGCCCGGCTGATCTCGGTCAGGGCCTCCAGTTGCTTGGCGGTTACGTTGTCCTCCGAACCCATGTGCACGCCCCCTACTCTGAAGTCTCGACACCGGTGCGTCGTGAAAGGTCGATGATATGGTCGTACCATTCCTGGATGGGCTTGACCTCCATTCCACGCGACTGCAGGGACTCGATGCCGTAGGTCACGGCCTGTGCCGCTTTGAGGGTGGTTATCAGGGGGATGTTATAGTAGACGGCATAAGAGCGGATGGAGAGTTGGTCGGAACGGGGACGCTTGCCTGATGGGGTGTTGATGATCAACTGTATCTTTTCGTCTTTCATGTAGTCCAGAACGTGTGGCCGGTCTTCGTGTATCTTGTTGACGCGCTCCACCGGCAGGCCCACACGCTCCAGCACCTGGGCCGTCCCCCGGGTGGACAAGAGGTTGAAGCCCAGTTCAAAGAGGCGGCGGGCGATGGGGATGATCTCCTTTTTGTCGGCATCCTTGACGCTGATGAAGGCGTTTCCGCTCACCGGCAGGGCCACCCCCGCCGCAACCTGCGACTTGGCGAAAGCCATGCCCAGGTCAACATCGATACCCATTACTTCCCCGGTCGATTTCATCTCCGGTCCCAGAACGGTGTCCACGCCATGGAAGCGGTTGAAGGGCAGCACTGCCTCTTTCACCGCGATGTGCGGCACTTCTATCCCGGCAAGCAGGCCCATCTCGCTGAGGTTCTGGCCGATCATCACCCGCGTGGCCACTTTGGCCCAGGGGACCCCGGTGACCTTGGAAACGAAGGGAACGGTGCGGGAAGCGCGGGGGTTGACCTCGAGGACATAGAGCTTTTCGTCCTTCACGGCGAACTGGATGTTCATCAATCCGATCACGTTTAGTTCCTTCGCCAAGGCGTGGGTAGCCTCGCGTATCTCCAGTTGCATGGCGTTGTCCAGGGAGAAGGGAGGCAGGGAGCATGCAGAGTCACCGGAATGGATGCCGGCCTCTTCAATATGTTCCATGATCCCGGCGATGACCACGTCCTTCCCGTCCGCAACGGCGTCTACGTCGATCTCGATGGCGTCTTCCAGGAACTTATCGACGAGCACGGGGTGGTCCGGTGAGACGTCCACCGCGCCGCGCATGTATTCTTCCAGGGAAGACTGCTGGTAGACGATCTCCATGCCCCGGCCACCCAGAACGTAGGACGGGCGCACCACCACGGGGTAGCCGATGCGATCGGCCACCTTGGAGGCTTCCTCCACCGACATGGCCGTGCCGTTGTCCGGTTGGCGAAGGCCCAGCCGGTGCAGGAGTTCCTTAAAACGGTCACGGTCCTCGGCTCGGTCGATTGACTCGGGACTGGTGCCTATGATGGGTGCCCCCTCCCGCAGCAGCGGCAGGGCCAGGTTCAGTGGCGTCTGCCCCCCGAACTGTACGATGATCCCGTCCGGCTTTTCCTCCTCAACGATCTCCAGCACATCCTCGAGGGTGAGAGGCTCGAAGTACAGGGAGTCCGAGACGTCATAGTCGGTGGAAACGGTTTCCGGGTTGTTGTTTACCATTATGGAGAGGTATCCGGCCTCGCGCAGGGCCATGGAAGCATGGACGCAGCAGTAATCGAACTCGATCCCCTGTCCGATGCGGTTGGGTCCTCCCCCCAGGATCATAACCTTTTTCGCTTCCTTCTGGCGCGCGGGCGGGATAGGCTCCCTCTCCTGTTCGTAGGTGGAGTAGTAGTAGGGCGTGTATGCCTCGAACTCCGCCGCGCAGGTGTCCACCAGCTTGAAAACGGGGCGGATTCCGGACGACCGTCGCTGATTTCGTATCTCCGTTTCAGTCGCACCGAGAAGATAGGCGAGTTGCAGGTCGGAGAACCCCATGGCCTTGGCCCTGGTCAACTCTTCTTTCGAGAGAACCGTCCCGGTCAGGCCGGCCAGGTTTGTTTCTTCTTCGACGATCTGCTTCATGTTGTTGATGAACCAGGGGTCGATATGTGAGTGCCGGTAAATCTCGTCTACCGGCATCCCAAGCTGCAAAGCATAGCGTACGTAGAAAAACCGTTCGGCATTGGGCCGTATAAGCTTCTCCCTCACTTCTCCCAGCAGTTCCTCACGTTCCGAAGAAGTTGAGGCCGAGGTGATATCCAGCAGTTCCTTGCCATAGCCTCCCAGGCCGTGGTAGCCCTTCTCCAGGCTGCGTATGCCCTTCTGGAAGGCCTCTTTGAAGGTCCGGCCGATGGCCATGACTTCCCCAACGGATTTCATGGATATGCCAAGTGTGGGGTCGGCGCCGGGGAATTTCTCGAAAGTAAAACGGGGGATTTTTACTACACAGTAGTCGATGGTAGGCTCGAAGGAAGCCGGGGTCTGCTTGGTGATGTCGTTGGGTATCTCGTCCAGGGTATACCCAACCGCGAGCTTCGCGGCTATCTTGGCGATGGGGAAGCCGGTGGCCTTGGAGGCCAGGGCGGAAGAGCGTGAGACGCGCGGGTTCATCTCGATGATGACCATGTGCCCGTCCTCTGGGTTCAAAGCGAACTGGATGTTGGACCCACCCGTCTCCACCCCGATCTCCCGGATGATGGCGATGGCCGCGTCGCGCATCAGCTGGTACTCCCGGTCGGTGAGCGTCTGGGCCGGAGCTACGGTGATGGAGTCACCGGTATGGACACCCATAGCGTCGAAATTCTCGATGGAGCAGATGATCACCACGTTATCTGCCAGGTCGCGCATGACTTCCAGCTCGAATTCCTTCCAGCCGATCACTGACTCCTCAACCAGGATCTCAGTGATCATGGAACAGGCCAGGCCGTTGGTGGCGATGCGCTCGAACTCCTCCATGTTGTAGGCCACTCCCCCGCCGGTGCCGCCAAGAGTAAAAGCCGGGCGGATGATGATGGGGAATCCTATCTGTCTCAGCCGCCGCGCGGGCTTCTTCCAGGGTATGAGCAAGCCCCGATTGAGGCAGGTCCAACCCGATGGAGAGCATGGCGTCCCGGAAGAGATCGCGGTCCTCGGCCTTGTTGATGGCCTTGATATTGGCCCCGATCATCTCCACGCCACATTCCTCCAGCACGCCCGTCTCCGCCACCTTGACCGCTATGTTCAGTCCGGTCTGTCCACCCAGGGTGGGAAGAAGAGCATCTGGCCGCTCCTGGGCGATGATCCGGGCTACGATCTCAGGGGTTATGGGCTCGATATAGGTGCGGTCGGCCATCTCCGGGTCGGTCATGATGGTTGCCGGGTTGGAGTTGACCAGAACCACCTGATAACCGTCTTCTTTCAAGGATTTACAGGCCTGGGTCCCGGAATAGTCGAACTCGCATGCCTGGGAAATGATGATGGGGCCGGATCCTATGATCATGATCTTCTTGATATCGTTCCGCCTAGGCAAGGGCCTCACCTCTCTTGGCCCGCATGGAGCGGATGAACTCACCGAAGAGATAGACGGCATCGTGAGGCCCTGGCGCGTTTTCAGGATGATACTGGACCGAGTAGACGGGGTACATTTTATGGCGCATGCCTTCCAGAGTATCGTCGTTCAGGTTGATGAAAGTAGGCTCTGCTACTTCGGCTACGGTGTCGGGGTCCACGCAGAAGCCGTGGTTCTGCGAGGTAATGAGTATCCGGCCGCTGCGCAGGTCCTTGACGGGCTGATTGGCCCCCCGGTGACCGAACTTCAACTTGTACGTGCTCCCCCCCATGGCCAGGCCGAGTATCTGTTGGCCAAGGCAGATGCCGAAAATGGGCTTTACCGGAAGGAGTTTGCGCACCTCGTCAACAAGGTATGGGACTCCTTCAGGGTCTCCCGGTCCATTGGAGATGAAGATGCCGTCGGTGGCCATTTCCAGCACTTTTGCCGCCTTGGTGGAGGCCGGCACCACGGTCACCTTGCAGTTCAACGCGGCCAGGATACGCAGAATGTTATGTTTTATGCCGCAGTCGTAGGCCACCACGTGCAGTGGCCTGTCCCCCGCCTTGGCCGCTTGCGGCATGATCCCTGCCCCCATGGGAGGTATTCGGTGATCGAGCCAGGTATAAGGTTCGTCGCAGGTGACCTCCTTGACCAGGTCTAACCCGATGATGCCAGGTGACCTTTCCAGGCGTTCCTTGAGAGAAGTGAGATCAGTGTCTTCCGTGGATATAATAGCCTGCATGGCTCCACGGGAGCGTATGTGCAGGGTAAGGGCACGGGTGTCGATGCCTTCGATGCCGACCACTCCGTTTTCCTCCAGGTATTCCGGCAGAGACATGGTCGCCCGCCAGCTGGACGGGATGCGGCAGCATTCCTTGACCACGAAACCCTCCACCTGCGGCTTGTCGGACTCAGGGTCCTGCAGGTTCACCCCATAATTGCCGATCAGTGGATAGGTCATGTTCACGATCTGACCCCTGTAGGACGGGTCGGTCAGAATCTCCTGGTAACCGGTCATACTGGTGTTGAAGACCATCTCTCCGGTCCTCTCTCCGGGCGCGCCGAAAGAGGTCCCGGTGAAGTATTTTCCGTCCTCGAGAAGGATCACCGCTTTGGTCATTTGCCGTCCTTGCATTGGTAGAAGGCCGATTTCAATCTTCTATATTATAGGGAAGGGGGGCGACAGGTAAAAGCTTTTTGTATATCATTAGTACAGTAAAAGCAGGTTTTTCGGATCTTCCGAAAGCTATCAAAGACAGGGAGCCGGCATGCCGATCGCCAGTTGTTCCGTCTGCGGAACCCCCCTTGTACTGGGAAGAAAGACCAAGTGGTGCCCCGACGGGAGCATGCGTCTCTCCGACGATACCGCGCTGCGCATGGTTTTACTTGATACCGCGGAACTCAGCAACCTCCTCGACGTTCTTGCCTGGCAGTTGGGCACCACCTTGGAACCATTCCTGCAGGATGGATGCAGGGAGTTCTCCCGCCGCTTCATGTCCCTGCTCATACACCTGACGAACAGCCAGGACCTGGATCATTTTCCCGGAGAGGAGAGCATGTTCTCAACGCTCTGCAACCACATGCGCATCTGGGGATTAGCCAGTCCCACCATCAGCGATTACCGGGACCATGAAGGGATATCCCTCGAGTTGCTCAACTCCTTCAACCCCATCCTGACCTGTGGTTATTTCAGCGGGGCATCCGAAATACTCGAAGGCGCTGCAGCGTCTTGCACCTGGGAAGGGGATGCCAGCCTGGGCCATCTCGACATCGTGCTGCAGGACGGTCCCCGGCCCATGACCGAACCCTCAGGAAGCCTGTTGCTGGACGATGCCGGCGAGGGCAACATCGAGCTCCCCGCATGTCCCGAGTGCGGTGTCCCAACTCACATCTCCCGGATAAACTGGGATACCGATGCCGGCCTCGTAACCGACCTGACAAACGGCAGGCGGATGGTCATGCTCGGCGCCGATGTCCTGGGCGCCACTCTTTCCCTCATGGCCGAGCAGTTGGGAGACCACGTCCTGATGCGCGTGGTCGAAGCGGAGCGTGATTACGCGCGGGACTTTTTCTATCCGGACCTCCACCCCAGCCAGGATCCCTGGGAGATGCATTTACGCTTCGCCGCTCTGGGGCACGGAGACGTTACCGCGACGTCGGAGGGCGACAAGACCATTTTCAAGATCCGGCACCCTTTCAATCCCTATTTCATGGCTGGCCGCGTGCTTGGCTTCTACGAAGCCTGGCGTAAAGTAAAACTCGCGGCCTCCTGGAGGGTGAGCGAATGGGGCACCGTCTACGTAACCGTTTACAATTGACTCAAGCCTCAGTACAGGGCTCCGATAGTTGAAGTCCCTCCCGACCTTGAGTTGAAATACATGGCGCGCTCCACGACCACGCGGGAGGAAGCCGCTACCCTGATACTGACCTCCCTCTCGCCTACTTTCTCCTTCACGTTGAGGGTGTACCGGGTCTGGGGCCCCACCTCGTCGGTGAAATTACTGGTGGTGCCGTCAGGGAACATAAAAATGAACTCCACCTGGCAAGTGTCGGTACCCGGATTCGCTACCAGTATCCACTCCTCAAAACCTTCCGCCGTGTAGCCCTCGGCGAAGCACCAGCCTGGATTGGGCGCTGGAGTCCCGATTGTGGCATGTCCTTCGATACGGTCTCCCCAGTACATAGCACGCTCCGCCACCACCGGTAGATCCGAGGCAATAAAGACGGAGAGCTCTCTTCCCGGGAGGATATCGTGTGCCGCCACGGTATGACGGCTGCGCGGCGGCACGGTGTAATCCATGGTGGTCCGTCCGCCATCCGGCTCAACGAAGTCCATACGCACGTGGGCGTAGATATCGTGGGGGTTCTGCACAAGTACCCACTCCTCGAAACCGCCGTCGGTATACCCTTCGGCAAAATACCACTGGTAAGACAGGCTTCTGGCTCCGATGGTACCGGTTCCAGCCAGGTAATTATTGAGGTATTGCGCGCGTTCCACAACTACCGGTATGTTGGCCTCTACTTCCGCGCTGACCTGTGCGTCCTCAAGGATGTCATCGACGTGTATGGTCTGGCGGGAATGCGCCGCGATCAGGTATTCACGCTCTACCTGCGACCCTTCCTGGGGACGCAGGTAGAGCGTAGTGACAGCCTCGCTGTTTCCGGGGTTCTGGATGAGTATCCACTCGTCGAAGCTGCCTCCCGTGTACCCTTCAGCCAGGTACCAGCTGGTTGCTGGGCTCTTGACCCCGATGGAAGCGTGGCCAGCCTCCCTCTGCTTGAAATACATGGCCCGCTCCACAACAACCTCGAGTTCGGACTCCACCTTGACGGAGCATTCCGATGCCGGAAGTATGCTGTCCAGAGATATGGTCAGGCGGCTTTCGGCCGTGGCGGTGAAGGTATTCGTGGTTACCGCTCCTCCCGGTTGCATCAGGGTGAGGGTCAGATCGGTGGGAGAGTCGTTGGGGTTCTGCACCAGCACCCAGGTTTCGAAGTCGCCCACGTACTCGTTCTGCCCGGTATAGCCCTCGGCCAGGTACCAGGTGCGTGAGGGTCCGGATATTACCGTATTGACTCCTATGGTCGCTTCCGTTGCAGGCGTGAAACGGCCGTCAGCAGTAGCTGTAGCTTCGAAACGAACGCCGTAGACGCCTTCGGCCATCACCTGGCCGAGATCGTCCCTGCCATCCCATGTGTAGGCTCCGTCGCTGCGTGAGACCTCCCCCACGACAGTGGAATTCTGCAGTATCTCGGCGGTATCCGGATATACTCCCGTGGGTGAAGTAAAGGTCACGCGAGCCTGGTCGTCATCGCCGTCTCCATCCGGGGTGATGGTCGCCGGTTCCACCTTCAGTTCGGTCAGGGGCAGTTCCTGATACTGCCGGGGAGTTGACGGTAACAGGGAGTCGTTTACCGTGCCGGTCAGGGATCCGCTGGAGTCAAACTGCAACACCGGTATTCGCACATCGGGATCAGCGTTGTCCCAGTCGGCGCAGGAAAAGACGGGCACCTTGCCGTAACCCGGATTCCCCTGGTAGAACAGGCTGTCGCTAACCCTGTCCAGGCGCAGGCCACCGACCGCTGAGAGAAGTGAAAGACAGGAGATGCCGCGGGGATAATAGCCCAGGCTCTGGCTGTATATAGCCGACGGGCTCGCACTGGCTCCCCGTACGCCACCATAGTCCAGGTTGCCCTCCTCCAGATACTTCTCAGCCTCTTCTCCGCTTCTCATGCCCAGGGAAATAGCCTCGCTCGCTCCGTTGAAGCGGTAATCCCCGTAGTAGTCCATGGCATCCCAGAAGCTGCCGTTCTCTCTGGTGGCAAAGAGCTTTTCGAGGTTCCAGTAATTTGTAACTCGCTCGCTCTGCCCTTCCCCCCAGTCCTCTACCCCAAGATACAGAGCTATGGCGTCCCGCCAGATGTTCTGGCTTACCCATTCGTTCTCGTTGTTCACGCTGGAGTGGACATTGCCGTAAAGCCGCATGGTTTCGGTGTCGGCTGAGGCCAGGTCGGTCCGGAGGTGTTCCAGGTTCACCTGGTCAAGCCCGGCGTTGAGGGAGGATGAGAGCACCCACAGCATGCCGTTGCTGGCATAGAGCGAGTAAGCTTCGGCCTCCTCGGCAGAGACACCGGGGTCGTCACAGACGCGGAAATGGTCCCCCATCCAGGAACGGTTCTGCAGAGTATGGTTGATCAGTACGATACGCTCCCGGCATGCTTCCAGGAGGCCTGCGTCCGGAACAGGCCATGCCTGTGCCATCTCCATTGCCGCCTGCAGAGCCGTTAACGATTTTATCCCCAGGTAGGTCTGGTTGCGAGCGGTCTGTACCGAAGGAGAACCCTGGTCTATGGTGTTGGCCGTGTTGACGTCCGGCATGCCGTCGCCGTCCGTGTCACAGGCCAGTATGAATTCCGCATACTGTCTGATGTTTATGGCCTGATCCGTTATGAATGCCGCATCTCCCTGCTGCTTCCAGTAGGAATATGCCATCAGCAGCCAGTTGGTGTTCTCCTCAACCGGCATGTCGTGTGGATAGGTCTGTGTGTAAACGTGCGCATAACGTCCGATGTCGTGGCTGAGGTAGATACCCTGGGCGTTAGACTTCTCGAAACCCGTCCATTCCTCCAGGGTTGTGCCCAGCAGCTCCGGCCAGAAATACTGATAGAACCAGGCGGTGTTGTACTCGACATCCACGGTTGAGTGGAACTGACAATTCCCTTCCCATACGCTGAACCAGCGTTCGCCCAGGGAGTTGTAGCACCACCAGGTGTTGATCAGGTATCCCTGGAAAGAGACGGCCGCCAGCCGCCTGTAGTCTTCGTTGAACCCTTCCAGGTAATCCCCACCCAGGATGGAATCGAAGAATTCTGTCTTCTCCAGGATGGAGACCTTCTCTGTCCCCAGGGCATAGTCCGTAACATCCTCCACCGATGTCAACGCAGCCCCGGATGGCTCCGAATAGAGGAACCTGTAGGTATAATCGTTCAGGACTTTGAGCACGGGCTCATCGACGAATGCCGACAGCACCAGGGTGCGGCTGTCACTCGCGCCAGCTCCAAGCCCGAAGCTCCAATCAGCTCCGGAATAGCCCCGGGGATGGAAGGTATACACCTTCTGGGGATAAGGCAGGGGGTAGCCGGACGGGGAACCCCAGACCCATGACGTGTCGGTGATGTCGCCGTAATGCCAGTTGAAATCGGTGCCGTCGTCCACCGCCAAAGCTTCAGTGGCGGTGAAAACCGACTGAGTCTGCCCGGGCAGGACATTGCTGGCTTCACTGTAGGTGTAATCGGATGTGAACTTATAGCCGGACCAGGCCCCGGCCAACGCCTGGGGAGCTTCTGCCCCTATGTCGTCGTCCTGATGCGGGCGTACCAGCAGGAATTCCCCGTCAACCGGGCTCGTGCCGGTGTTGACGACATTAATGTCTATGTAGAAGAAGGGTGCCCCGGAGAGTTTCTCTTCTCCCGGATAGAAGGGGGCAGTCAGCTTGACCTCGACTTTGAAAGGCAGTTCCGGGTCTTCACAGGTGTATACCACCCCGGTCAGAGTGTCCTCCTGCCGGATGTTTTCGAAGAGCGGGTAACGGTCGGTAAAGGGCAGGCATCTTACCTCCCCCCCTCCTCGCGAAAAGCCAGGGCCAGCTCACCCAGGTCCTCGGTGAAAGTGCCTAAAGCCGACTGCCGCCACCCGAGCAGCTGGGGTACGGGATTGATGAAGAAACGTGTCCCCATCCTTCCCAGAGCGACCTCGTGCACGTCCTGGTCGGCGGAGGTGGCCATGCGGAGGGGATAGGTTGACCAGCGGCGATTTTCCGATGCCGCCAGTTCCAGCACCGTCTCTCCTTCCGAGATGAAGCGAATGGTGGAGATGGTGGCTTCGCCTTCAGAGGCCGCGAAGCCTATGTCGAGGACGCCGTCCGTCGGGACGCGATTATAGGCGGTTGTCTGCCATGCGACGCTCTTCCCGCTTCTCGAGTACAGGTCGAGGTCGTTGACCACGGATATACCGTTTACGCTTATGTCGAAAACTCTCTTCCCGGCTCCGTCGGATTCAGTATCCACGCAGCTGAACTCCAGGTCGTATGAGGATTGCGTCAGCCCGTCGACCACGTAGTGAAAGCTGGAACCGTGCCGCTCCCGGCTGTATTTGTAAGCCTGCCGGGTAGTGCCGTTCAGGCCGGAGATGGCCGCTGTGTCCAGTGCCTGCCACCATGAGGCTCCGGCCAGTTCCACCACCATCCGCCCCTCACCCGTCGCTGCACGGGACTCGCCTCCTCCGGGAAGCAACATAGCCGTCAGGGCCATCCCGGCCATTAGAATAACCGCGCATGATTTCTTAAAGAGACTCACACTCGACCCCCTAGAATTTCCGGAATCGTTCCTTTTTATTCTCAACATAACCGGCCTCCGCTCCCTTCCGCCTAGACGCCCGGGTTTCCGACCACATCATGGCCACCGTCCCAGGCCCCGCCGTAGAGGAAATACATGGGCCGTTCGGCCACCACCGGCTGTGTCGACTCGATTTTCATGGATACGTCCTTGTCCTGCCCGACCTCATTGTTGACCTTGATGGTGTAGCGCGTCCCCGGACCCACCTCATAGTTGCATACGACGTTGTCCCCCTGCCCTTCACCCAGCATGTAGGTCACCGTGACCTGCGCCGCGCCGTCACCGGGGTTGGCCAGGCAGAGCCAGGTGTCAAACCCCTGCCTGGTTGTCCCTTCCGCGAAACTCCAATTGGAAGAAGGGACAGCCGCGCCCACCACGTCGTGCCCGTCGTTCCAGGCCCCCTCACCGTAGCTGAAGTACATGGGGCGCTCAGCAACCACCGGGTGGGTGGAAAAGACTTTGAGAGACACGTCCTTCTCCGGCCCGGCTTCTTCGTTCACGTTCACGGTAAAACGGGAGTTGGCCGGGACGTTGTAATCCACGCTCAGGTTGGGCCCCTGACCCTCACCAAGCAGGTAGTCCACGGTTACGACGGCCCCCTCGCCGCCCGTGTTGGCCAGGCAGAGCCAGGTCTCGAACCCCGCCCGCGTGGTCCCTTCGGCGAAATACCACTGGTTCGAGGGGCTGGTCGCACCTACGACGTCGTGCCCCCCCGTCCACTTGCTCTTGTAGTCGAAATACATTGGACGTTCCGCCACAATAGGCAGGCTCGAAACGATCATGGTCGAGATCTCGGAGTCATAAGCCGCCTGTTCGTTAAGATTAAGGGTAAGGCGGCTGCCATGTGGAACGGTATAAGTTTTATTGATATATTTCACTCCGGTAGGGCTGTTGTTGAGAAAGAAGCTCGCGCTTACCTGGGCGTCGTCCGGCCACGGGTTGAGCATGCAGATATAGGTGTCGAAAAGGTCTCTCTGCGTGTATCCTTCCGCGAAATACCAGGTCTCCGAGAGATCGCGCGCTCCCAGCACTGCCGATCCGCCCGTCCAGCCGTTGTGATAGTCGAAGTACATGGGGCGTTCCGCCACCACCGGAAGGTCCGACTCGACACTGGTGGCGAAGGACAACCCCAGCCCGACGACCTGGTTGGCCGATAGGGTGAAGCGGGTCATTCCTGGTACCTGGTAGGAGCTGGTGGTTGAGGTCCCGTCCTCCTGGTAGAAGGTGAACTGGACCCTGGCGGTGCCGGAATTGGGGTTGGCGACGCAGAACCACTGATCAAAGCCTTCCTGGGTGGTACCTTCGGCGAAATACCACTGGCTCGACACCTGGGCGCTCAGGGCCGCGTCCATATTGAGCATCCCGAAACCATAGTAGTCGTCACGTCCTGCCTCCCCTATGTCGCGGCAGGTCGAGGTGATTGCATTCGACAGCTGGCTGGGGCTTAGGTCGCCACGGGATGAAAGGAGTAAGGCCGCCGTTGCCGCTACCTGGGGCACGGCCATGCTCGTCCCTTCATTCCAGGTCAGGGCGAACCCTCCCTGTGGCACTCCCGTCTCCCTGAAGGTCTCCTGGGGCACTCCGTCAGGGTAGCCGTCGAGGTTGTCGTCCCGGGTGAGGTCTCCCCCCGGAGCGACCAGGTCGAGATCTTCGCCGTAATTGGAATAGTGTGCACGGGTCTCCCGCAAATCGGTGGCTCCGACTGCCAGGACGTATGCCCCTTCGTCGGCCGGGCAGTCCATGCCCCCGGGATAACCGGGGAAGGATCCCTCGTTCCCAGCCGCGGCTATGCACAGTACGCCCTTGTCGTAGGCGTATTTAACGGCTTCGCCAACTGCCTCGCTGTGCTTTGTCGCCGCCATGGCCAGGCAGATCACCCTCGCCCCATTGTCGGCGGCCCAGACTATTCCCTCCGCCACGATTGAGCCATCCGCCGCGGCGTCCGGGCCCAGTACGCGCACCGGCATAACGCTGCATCCGTATGCTATTCCCGCGGCCCGCATACTGTTGTTGAAAGATGAAGCCAGCACCTCGGTTATAAGGGTACCGTGGCCATGTTCGTCGTCGGGATAAGGGTCGTCACCGTAGATGTCGTAACCGTCTACGAAATGCGTATTAGCCAGGTCGGGGGCCCTGGGGCCCGTCTCCGAGTCCCGATAGGCCGCACCGGAATCCAGTACCGCGACCACGACAGAACCGTCTCCGCCGCCGGCCTCCGCCCAGGCTTCTTCAGCCTTGATGTCTTCGAGGTTCCACTGCTTGGGGTAGTCGGGATCGTTGGGTGAAGTTGCCGCTGCGCGGAAGGTCACTTCGTCCTCCATCCAGAGTACGCCCGGTGGTTTCTGCAACGAAGCAGCCTGATAACCGGCCGGTGCCTCACACAGCCACATGTTCAGGGAGAGTTCCTTCACGGGTTCAAGCCCCACGGAGATCAGGCTGCTAAGGGCAGGCTCCTCGGACCCTTCTTCCAGCCGCACAACCACGCGGCCGTTCGATCCGGCTTGTTCCGTGGATGCCGCCACGACATTAGCCTGCCTTGCGCCCGTGGTACTGTTCAGTGGCATGAACGCCGCCAGTAGAAACGATGCCACCACCACCAGGGTAATGACCGCTCTCCTGCCGTTGCCTGTTCTTTTAAGCGGATAACCGCGCATCTCGCTCCTCCCATCTCTTTTTAACCCTCCGGGTATTTTACCCTATCGCCCCGACAGGAAACCACGGCTGTTCGAAGCCGCCTCTGCCTCCCGTTCCCTGAAATTCTGGTAATATGACGTAGGGGTACGGAGAAAGGTTCTTGTGGGCCGGGTACCGGAGGTTCATTTGAAAAGAAGTGTCTATCTCGACAATGCAGCTACGACTCACCCCAAACCTGAGGCGGTCTATCGGGCTGTTGACGATTTCGCCCGCGAGGTTGGAGGAAATCCCGGCCGCGGCGGGCACCGCCGCTCCCTCGAGGCCGGGCGTGAGCTGCTGCGCTGCCGCGAAGCCCTGGCACGCCTGTTCGGCGCGGCCGACCCATCCCGCGTCATTCTCACCCGCAACGCCACCGAGGCGCTTAACCTGGCCATCCGCGGTATGGTCAGGCCGGGAGGCCATGTCATCATCTCGTCACTGGAGCATAACTCCGTGCTGCGGCCGTTGACCTCCCGCTGCCGGGAGGCGGGTGCCGGGTTCGACATGGTGCCCTGCAACCCGGAGGGCCTGCCGGACCTCGAGGAAGCCCGGCGGCTCTTCCGCCCGGCCACCTCCCTGGTGGCCTTCACCCACGCCTCCAACGTGCTCGGGACCCTGCAGCCCGCCCGCGAACTGGCCGAGCTGGCCCGCTCCCACGGGGCCCGGCTTCTTCTCGACGCCGCCCAGACCGCCGGCCGCTATCCCATTGACGTCGAGGGCGACGGCATAGACCTGCTGGCTTTTTCCGGCCACAAGGAACTGCTGGGGCCTCCCGGCACCGGTGGCCTCTACATCGCCCCGGGGATCGAGCTGGAACCTCTGATCCGCGGCGGCACCGGAAGCGACAGCACCTCACCGGAACAGCCCTCCTTCCTACCTGACCGCTTCGAGTCCGGCACTGCCAATACCTGGGGCGCCGCGGGGCTGTGTGCCGGGGTCCAGTTCATTCTGGAAGAAGGGGTAGAGGCCATCCGCCACCATGAGGAGAAGCTTACCAGCCACCTGATCGAAGGCCTGGGCACCATTCCCGGAGTGAAGGTCTACGGCCCGCGGGAATGGCTCAGGCGCGTGGGGATCGTCTCTTTCAACCTGGCGGGAACGGCATCATCGGATGTGGCTACCTACCTGAACGAGATGCACGACATCGCCGTGCGGGGAGGCCTGCACTGCTCTCCCCTGGCCCATACGTCACTGGGGACCCTGGAGACCGGGGCGGTCAGAGTGGGCTTCAGCCGGATGAACGTCCCGGACGACGTGGATGCCTTGCTGGATGCGCTGCGAGCGCTGGCCGGATAACGCCCCTGTACGAAGGAAAGGTTATTGCGCGGCCTCGAACGAGGCTACGGCAGACTCCATGTCCTGGTAAAAATCGATGATGCGGTCGAACTGGACCACCAGGAAGAGATCGTGGACGGACTCCTTCACGGCGCAGATGACCATCCTGCCGCCCATCGAATCCGCTTTTTTGAAGGTATCGGCAATGACTGAGAGAGCCCCGGATGAGAGATAGTTGACCCTGCTCAAGTCCAGGATCACCTGCATCGAACCATCATTGAAAATCTTGGTCAAGGACTGGAAGAAGCTGGTCACATTGACCGAGTCGACCACGCCATCGACCATGAACACGGTGATGCCAGGATTTCCCTCGGCGGGAAATGACTCCATCTTCATCTAGATCACCCCGTAGCGCCTTGCTCAGTACTAGCCCTATGTGGATTGCCCTTTCCCCGCAGAGCCCGCCCGATCTCGAAGATGATCTCGGGGATGGGGGGCATTCCATAACCTATTATAAAAGCCACAACCGCCGGGAGCAACAGCAGCACGAGGAACATGGCCGGGAACATGGCCCTGGCCATATCGGCCAGTATCTCGCCGCCGTATTCCCAGATAAACTTGAAGGAGATGAGGTCGACGAAGATCTTCCGGAAAGCGTTCTCCTTGATGATGATGAAGGACCAGTGGAGGAACTCCCCTGCCATGATGCCGAAGATGGTCACCAGGAACGCCTGCACCGCCAGCCTGGTGGAGTGCTTCCTTCCCGCCTTCCACCAGAAGAAGAGGCCGGTGCATGCCCCAACCACTAACGCCCACAGGAGCGATTCCCTGTCCCCCGCCCAGGGCCATAAGGGAAAGAAAGCGTTGGGCACCGACCAGAGCAGGGCCGTCATCAGCCATGCGAAGATGAAAACTATTACGGTGCGTAAGCGCGACGTAGCCAGGACAGTCTCTTCGTTCATGCGGGGCTGGGAAAGGAAATCCCACCGCTCGGCCTTTTCCGCCCGGTCCTGCTCCTTTTCCTCACGCTTCCGTTCCTTCAGCTCTTCTTTGCGCTCCTTCAGCTCCTCCCTGCGCTCCTTGCCCGTCTTCTTGGACTCAGGAGCCTCTCCCTTCTCCTCGAGGGCCGTAAAAGCGCCTTTGAGGCGGGGGGCGGGGGCTATGGCAGTCGTGTCGACCAGGGTGGCCAGTACGTCGTCGAGATCCAGGGACGCGGGTGCGGGAGGCGGCGCCGCGGGTGGCTGAGGCTTGGAAGGGGGCTTTACCTTCGGGGGTGGGGGCGGTTTTGGGGTTGGGGCTTCCACCCTCACGGGTTCGTCCGGTTTCTCCGCATCCGGTTCCGGCGCTTCAGATTCCACCAAGGGTGCAGTTGGTTCTGACAATTCCGCGGGCTTTTCCGAAGCTTCCAAGGCGCCTTCCGCTTCGTCACCCCGCTCTTCTTTGGACCCCTTCTTTCGCCGCTTCGTTATCTGGAACCTCTTCCCTTCCGAACGTCCTGCAGTACGGGGGAATACCTGGGGCTTATGTTCATCCTGTTCCAGTTCCGAGAAGTCGAAGTCGGGTCCCAGGGCCAGGAAGTCCCCGCCTTCTTCGCTTGCGGCCGGGGATGTTCCAACCTCGGGTGAAGGCATTGCCTCCTTTGGGGCCGGTGCTTTCTCGATGGGCTTTTCTTTTACCGACGGTGGCGATGCGGCAGGCTCCCTCGGCACAACAGGCTCGGCCACTGGGGGTTTTTCCTCTGTAATATCTTGCGGAGCCGGCCGTCCTTCCGCTTCATCGGCAAAGAAAGCATCCAGCTTCTCACCCTCGTCGATATCGGGCAACATAGCCGGCCCTGAAGGCATCTCGGGCTCTTCGGAGGGCATCACGGGCTGCTCGATGACGGGCTCGGCCTCTACGGCTACTGGCCTTTTCGCGGGCGGCTGCTCTCTGGGCGGAGCGGATGCTTCTTCCGTCACCGGCGCGGCGGCCGCGGCAGGCTCTTCGGCGGACGGAGCAGCCGTGCGGGTCGAAGAAGGCAGGGTTATCTCGGCGAAGAACGACTCAGGGTCAAATTCATCGTATTCCTCCACTGCGGGAGCAGCGGACGGCGGCGGTGCGGGTGCGGGAGGTGCAGGTGGCTCCGGCGCAGCCGTAATAACGGGCTCGGGTGCGGGAGGGGCAATTATCTCCTCGGTAACCGGGGCTTCCGGCTCTTCCGGAGCTTCCGGTTCGGCGAAAACGACGGGCATCTCCGGGGGCAGCGGTACGGCGGCGGCAATTACCTCCGCCGGCGTTTCCACCATCCCTTGCCCTTCTTCTTCCGGAGTGATGTCCGGCAGCTCCGGCATCAGCGCGAAGAAGTCCTCGGTCTCGGCTTCAACTCCTGCCCGGAAGGCACCCACCAGCGCTTCCGCGGGCTCAACCGCTGCCGGAGGGGCCGTCTCACCCTTCCGGTCCTGCCTGGAGACCCTCTCCTTCCACGAAGCTTTCTTTTCTTTCTTTTCCTTCTTCTCTTTCATCCCCGCGTCTTCGGGTATGGGGGTGGGTTCGTATGTCGGCGGCGGTAAGGGCGGCAGAGGCGCCTCGGGGCGGGCAGCTTGTACCGGCGCCGGCTTTTCCTCCTCCGCCGCCACTTCCTGCTTCTCCCGGGCGGGGACATCCGCCTGACTTGGCGGTGCTTGAGGAACAGCTGCCTGGACTGCCTGGGCGACCTCGCCTTCTTTTCTGATCGTTTCAGGCATGCAATTCTTGCACAGGCGGGTCTGGCCGGTCTCTTCGGCACACTCCACGCAAAAACGACGGCCGCATTTGTGGCACCTGCCGACCGCTACCCTGGTAGGATGGAATTCGCACAACTGCACCTATATCAACCTCCTTGTCAATGCATTAATTATAACCCTCCCCGAGCGCGAAACCGAAGCCGGCTACCATGGAGATACCATACTTATTCTTCGGCCTCTGGGCGATATTCAACGAGGTACTCGAAGATGAGATCGTCAAACGGCCTTGTAGCCTCTTCGAGGCTGGTAAGGTCCAGCTTGCCCTCAAGCTTTTCCAGGGCGATAAAATACTCCGAACCTTCATTGACGGAACCTTCTTCGAAGCCGATGCTTACCTCTTCGGGATTCTGCAAAATGACGCGTATGGCGGCTGCCTGTTCGTAATAGTAAACTATCGAAGAAATCAGGCCCGAGTGCAGGTCCGAGACCGAGGCCGGTACGTTTGGCGCGTTCAAGCTGGTGATTACTTCGTCTTGCGTAGAAAGAAGGTTGTCAATCCGGTTAAAGATCTCGGGGGCGATGGCATATTCCAAGTCCACGGTCGTCTCGCTTAAACCCTGTATCTCGGCCGATAAGTCCTTCAAGGGCTGCAAGGCCAGATCGAGACCGTACAGGTATGCGATTATCTCTTCGGCCCTGGCCAGGAACCCTTCGACGCCGTCACCAAGCTTCTCGATTGGTCCTTCCAGCCCGCTCAAAGTAGACTCTCTCTCGATGCCGTATATCTCTTCCAGATCGTTCCGGGCTTTCTCGCAGGCTGAAGCGCTGCGGTCAAGCGATGGTATCAGGTCCTTGAACACCTCTTCGTTGTTCTTTATATCAAATGTCTCCAGGGACTTTGTGAAACCGATGGATTCTTCCAGATCGAAATAGAGTTGCTGCTTTGCTTGTTGCAGCCTCAAGACTTCCTGATAAGGATCAACCTGCTGGCCGCATCCCGCAAATAAGGTTGCCAGTAACAGGCATGATGAAAGCAACAGGCTTATGGAGCCCAACGTCGTTCCATACCACCGACCTGTCCTCATCACATCCTCCAGTGCCGACCTTCTTCCCTTACCAGCCAATAGTATAGTACTTGTTTTTCTATCTTTTAGACGTACGCAATCGTAGTATTGCCTCTTCTTGCTGCTGCCGTAGTCCCAGGGCTGATGTGCGGAATGCTTCCGGCACATAAAGATGGGGGCGGGCTTTCGCCCGCCCCCGGTTATGGTTGTGCTTATGGGTTGTCGGTATCAGGATTGATGCCAGTGTTGCCACTTCCCGCCCAGCCAAATGGACCACCAGCATAGTTGCCCCAGCTGGTTGTCGGACTGAGCTTGCCCCAGGCGTCGATGGAAATGACCGCGTTTACGGACAGGTGCATCCTCAGCTTGTTCCAAAATGAATTGTAGTAGTTGTTCATAGAGGCGATGTTCATGTTGAGAGCGTGAGCCAATGCACGGGAGTTGGCATCCGTCGACAACGCGATCAGCAGGTTCTCAAGAAACGCCTGGCCGTTTGCGCTGGCCAGCACGGTCGCGATGGTTGTTTCACCGCCGGCCGCGTCCAGGGCCCCGATCAGGTTGATCAGGAATGTCCCGTTGTTGGCCACGGCAAAGGCCAGCTGAGAATAGAACCCATTGGTATTCAGAGTCGTTATCAGAAGTGACAGGTTGGCTGCCGTCATGCTGTCGATGGCATTGGCCAGCGTCGGTGCGTCAAGGTTGGCGACCAGCGTGTTCAGGAATGGTCCGTTGCTGTTGAGCAGGTAGGCGATGTTCTGGATGGCGGTGGCGTTCAGTGAGCCGATAAGAGTGGAGAGGTTGTTCCTCAAAGTCGTGTCCTGCAGGATGGTCCCTACCCTGGCCTGAATCAGAGGTATCAGCTGCTCAAGGGTGGTCAGCGGTATGTTGTTTATCAGGTTGGCCAGGGTCGTCGGCGCGAGACTGCCGGTCAACCCGGTCAGCAGCCCGGCGCCGCCGGCTACATTGGCGTCGAGCCCGTCTGCAATCGCTGCTCCAAGAGTGCTGTTGAGATAGGTGAGCAGGTTTGTGACCAGTGTGCCGTTGGAGTTCAAGACATTCGCCAGCACCTGAGCGGAGGTCGCGTTCAACCCCTGCAGAATCGCGGTCAGCTTGGCTTGGTTGGCGGCGAACGCAGTGTTCAGGGCACTCGCCAGGGTGGTGGCATTCAGCCCACCCAGCAGGCCGGAGATCCACGTCGAATCCTCAGTCAGCAGTGAGTTGAGAATAGCGGTGAGCGCCTGAGTAGACTCCGTGGAATCCAGGTTCTGTGTAAGTCCCTGTATCCATAATGTTCCCGCACCTCCAACGTCATCATTGATCCAGGCAAAGAAGGTGTTCAGGGCGTTCGCAAGTTCTGTCGTGTCCAACAGCGGCAGCAGGTCTGAGATGAAAGTGCTGTTGTTGTTTATCGCGTTTGCCACCACGGCTGGGTTCAGAGCCGCCAGCAAGGCCTGGAGGAAAGACGGGTTGGCATTGATGCCCCTGGCCGCCGCGGCCGCGGTGTTGGTGTTCAGCCCTGCAATCAGGTTCTCTATCAGGGTATTGCCCGCGCCAAGGCCCGAGTTGGTGTTGATCAGGGTAGACACCGCGGTCGGGTTGAGGCCGTTTATCATCGTCTGGAGCTGCGGCAGCAGGGTGTTGACCAGCGCGATGGTGTCGGAGTCGTTTAGCGTCCCGGCCAGCGAAGTAATGGAGGCGGGGGTGATGCCCGGTATGATCGTGTCCCGCAGCCAGGTCGCGGTCCCGGCGATCATCGTATTGACCGTTGCCGGCGTGATCCCAGTGACCAGCGAGGTGATCCATGCCGCGTTGCTGTTGACGATGCCGGCCAGATTGGTGATGTTGAGGCGCGGCAGCAGGTTGTTGAGCAGGCCGACACCGGCCGGGTCGTTGACCACCGTAGCCAGTTTGTCCAGGGTGGGGTTGTCCGCGCTGATGGCCGAGAGTAAGCCGGTCACCCAGGTAGTGTTGACGTTGGCGAGAACATCTATCACCGTAGACGCCTGAAGGTCATTCAACAACGTGCCGACCCAGGCACCGTTGCTGTTTACGATATTTGCGAGATTGTCTCCGTCAATCAAGGGCAGCATGTTCGCGTCAGTCTGGTTGACCAGGCCGCTGATCATGCTGTTCGCCAGGTTGGCGCTCAGCCGCGACATCAGGGCGCTTGTGAATGCGATGGTGGCCGGGTCGTTGGCCACCGCGGCCAGGTTGGTCAGGGTAGTGTTGTTGTTGAGGGCGGTCATCAGATCGACCACCCATGTAGTGCTGACGTTGTTGAGAATGTTGACTACCGTGGACTGCTGCAGATAGGTCACTAGATCGCTGACGAAGCTGGTGA
>CAVXXD010000013.1:0-238272 GCA_963765625.1 uncultured bacterium | reverse complement strand
GGATGCAGCGTCTGCGGTTCCGGCCCCAGGGTGTGTGCGAAGTTTACCCAGTCGTCGATGTTGCCGGATACAAAGAGCCCGCCAATCAGATGGGAGCACCATGGCTCCCGGCTGCGTGTCGGGTGTACCAGCAGTGACCGTACCAGTGACATGCACCGTCTTCGTAGGCTGCGCAGGATCGCTGCTGCGAATCGTGATCGTTCCATCGTCCAGCCGCACAAGTTGCCGTATTTACAGTCATTTCATAGGTCGTCATGTCGGCCGGGCTCAGGCTGCGGCTGCCTGTCTGTGGAACGCTGACACGGGCTGGCTGACGTAGGTCTGCAGGTCGCCAAATCCTGTGTTGGCGAAGCTGAAGCTGCGCTTGAGGATCGTGCCTTGGGCTGCCGTGCCGAAGTCCCAGGTCGCGTCCTCGCTCGCCATAGCAAGCTCGGGCTTGGGGTCTTCCTGGAAGCTGGAAAGCCAGTAGGCACGCGGTGTCCAGAATGTTGCCCTGGTAGTCGGTCCAAGAACGCCATTACGATGTAGTCCATGGCCAGATCGCCGGGCTGAAGCTGCCGCTGTCCCAGGCGACCGGCACCAGCGCTTTGGGGCCGGCAGCAGTTCGCCGCCGTTGGCACCTCGGAGACCACGTTACCTTCGGGGTCGATGAACTCCAGGAAGAGGTTGGCATCGTCAACGCCGTCTCGGTCGGGTTGTTAACCACCAACTCCGTCGTGTTCGTGACCGCCGTCGAACGCCATGCTGGTGACATTGGTGAAGTCCACCTGCCGCCGGTGGCGGTGTACTGGATGGGGCCGAAGGCCTCGGAGGCGCACTGGCCGGATATGTCGATGGAGAGGGTGGTGTTGATGGCGACGAGGTTGTCGTTCTTCCCGATGATGTTGGGGTTGTTATTGTAGCTGATCGGGAGTGAAGTCAATCATGGGGTTATCATTCCCATCCACTTGTAGAGTTCCGAACCCGGTGCAAAGAAGCTGTTCATCTGGAAGCGGTGGACGTTCTTGAGGCTGCCGTCGAGGGCGCCCGCTTCGAAGAGCTTCATGTAGGCGTCGTTGATCATCTGGCTGTGGCACCCGAGGTGCTTCTTGCCCGCCAGCAGCTCGCCGATGGCGTTGGTGGTGCCGCCGATGCCCAGCTGCGCCGGTCGCCGTCCTCGATGAGATCGATGATGTATTCGGCGATAGCCCGGTCGGCCTCTTCGATGGGAGCGGGGGGCATGGCGAAGACGGGGTGGTGGCTTTCCACCACCCTTTTCACCTGCGATATGTGTATACTGTTCTGCCCGTGGATGCGGGGCTGGTGCGTTTCGCCTGAACATGATGTTCACCCACGCTCGATGACGTCGAGGAAGTTGGCGAAGGTGCCCTGGTTGAGGTAGCCGTTCTCGTCCATGGGGCCGGTCTGGATCAGGAGCTTGTGGTAACCGGCGTCGCTGTTGGCCGTCCGGCTGAGCTGGTGGAAGTTGTAGGGCGAGTGGGTGATCAGGCCGGCCGCCAGGAAACCGCGGTCCAGCGGCGTCGCCGTCGATGGTCCTCGATGAGAATGTTCCGCTGCAACTCCGGCTGCATCACCTTGGCGGTGGGCGCCAGCATGATGTAACTCCCGAATTTCACGTCCCGGAGCTCGGGAGCCCGGTCGAAGAGGGCGTCCATAAATACCGCCGGAGTGGAGGAGCCGCCGCTGGCCCACACTTTGTCCCAGTAGATTGATGTCCTTCATGGCCTCCGCGGGGGTGGTCAGCTTGTCCGCGTACATCTGGCTCCATTTGCTCATTCACATCCTCCTTAAAAAACATTTGGCATGAACATTCTATTGTTTATAAAGTGATTCCGATGGAACCGTTGCAATGCGGCCCTGGTAGTATACGGCCGTTTATTGCTGAAAGGCGCCGTCCTTGAGCCAGATGTGCTTGAGATCCGCTGCCGTCACGCCCCTGTTGCGGCGCTCCTGACCACCGTGGCGGGGACGCCCGCCACCACCGTGTTGGGGGGCACGTCGTGCGTCACCATGGATTTGGCCGCGACGATGGCCTGCTCGCCGACCGTCACCCCCGGCAGGAGCATGGAGTCGGAACCGATCTTGGCGTAGGACCCTATGGTCACCTTGCCGTAGGTGCGCTCGCGGTGGACTGACTCGGAGTGGGAGTGGGTGAAGACGATCACGTTCTCGCCCAGCCCCACCCCGTCCCCCAGATCGATGCCCCCCTTGGTGTCGAGGAAGACGTTGCGATTGAGGAAGACGTCCGAGCCCACCTCGAGGTTGTGGCCGAAATTGAACTGGACGTTCTGCTCGGCGTTGAAGCGCTCGCCGCAGCGTTTGAAGAGGCGTCCGGCGACCATGCGCCGGAAAGGGAAGGAGAAGTCGACCACCAGGCCGATGGACAGACGGTCCAGGCAGTCCCAGAGGAAGTGCAGGTGCCTCTGGGCGCGTGAACCCCAGTTCGTCCACCTTGGGCAGGTATTCGCCGTAGAGGCGGATCTCGTCATGACATCCCGCGGGAACCTCCCCGCGCCTATCAGGTCCAGCAACCTCTCGAAGCGCTCCATCGAGGCTCACCAGCTGAATCATTGCTTCGATGGCCGCGAGCCTCGTAGAGATGTTCATGCCAGGCCTCCTTCCGTCCAATGGCCAATCTCCACACGATTCACGCGTCGCTTAATAATATACCCCCCCGATCCTGTAGTAGAATAAACGCATGACCGTCATCGACACGCCCACCGTCCACTTCGACCCCGAGGCCCTGACCCTCGAGCGCATGCTGGCGTGCATCGAACCAGCGCGGCCTCGACAAAGCCGCCATCATCGGCGCCATCTGCGAGCCGGTCGCCAGCTACACGGCCCGGTGATGCAGCATGCCCAGTATATGCTGCGCCTCAACCTGGTACGCCTTAATCCGCTGGGCCACGCTGCTTGCGACCATGGTGGACAAGAAGGGCAACTTCGTCCTCATCAACAAGAAGATCCGCATCTACCCGGAGCGCGACAACGTCCTCGTCTTGGCGCCGATCAAGAAGCACCCCGGCCGCCTGATGGGATGGGCCTTCGTCAATGCCGCCGTCCACGACCCGTCTCCGAACTCGAGAAGTGAAAGACCACCCCGGCCTGGTGGACCAGCCATCCCTTCATGCACCGCTACCCCGTCAGCCTGCTGGACCCCGTGGCCGCCTGGTGCTCGGAGCAGGCCGTTGCAGGTCCACCTCGGGGCACAGGCTGGCCGCGGCGATCTCCGGCGCCTCCCGACCGCTACCCCGGCCTGAAGGTGATCTCGCCCACGCCACATACATCTTCAGTCTGGGCTTACGCGAAAGAAAAAGAGGGCGTCTTCATCGACCTTCTCCAGCCCTTCGCCCTTCAACCCCGCCCTCGTGGCCGCTGCGGTGGAATACCTGGGAGCGGGCGAGTGCCTCTATGGCACGGATGGCCCCTACGGCGGGCAGGCCCTCGGTGAAGATTTCGACTACGGCATGATCAAGGGCTGGATCGAGGCGTTGCCCCCTTCTTCTGCGCCGCGGACCGGGAGAAGTTGTTCTTCGCGACTTCGAGGCCCTCGTGTCCGGGTGCTGTTTCGTGGGGCTGGAGCCCATGAGCCTGTTCGAGGAACTTGAAGGTCTATTTTCTCGGTAAGCGCCTGCTCTGCGACAGCTGTATGTACGATTACCCAGCGCCTGCACCAATCCGGCGCGCCCCAACGCCACCGAGTGCCCCGACTACAAAAAGCGTTTCTAAGCCCGTTTCCGCCCATAGCGACAACCCTTGGATGGAGTAGCGAGGAATGTCCGCGCCGAAGAGACGCACCAGCTTTACCGGGCAAGCCAACCAAGCCTTGTGTGGCCACGCCCACTGCAACTGGGGGGCAAGGAGTTCGAGGACGCGCCAGCGGGGTTTCATCGCCCGGCTCGAGGACCCGGTGATCAGGACGGCGGAAGGCCGGGTGGCGTGGGACCTGACCAAAATACTCCTTCCTGGAAGAAGAAGACGCGCCTCCCACCGTCAACCCCAGCCTGTGGCGGCAGGCCCGCCTGAACATGTTCCACCAGCCTGTCAAGGTGGTGGACGGCATCTACCAGGTGAAGGATGCCGACCTCTCGAGGTGATGAGCATCGTCGAGACCGACACCGGATACATCGTCATCGACCCGCTGATCAGAGCGTATGCGCGGCCACCTCTTGAGCTGTGCGCCAGCACCTCGGCGACCGGCCCGTGGTCGCGATGATCTACACCCACAGTCACGTCGACCACTGCGGCGGGGTGCGCGGGGTGATCTACCAGGAGGACGTCGCGGTCGGGAAGGTCCAGATCCTCGCGCCGACGCTTCCCCGAAGCGGCGGTGCGGAGAACGTGATCGCCGGCAACGCGAGGAGCCGCCGGGCTACCTACCTGTTCGGCGGCCTCCTGCCGGCGGTCCCGACCGGACACGTGGGCGCGGGGCTCGGTCAGTGAACGTCGCTGGCAACCGCTCGCTCATCGTGCCCACCGTCATCATAGACTCAACCGCACCAGACCCTCACCATCGACGGCGTCGGTCCTCTTCCAGCTGACCCCGACACGAGGCGCCGGCGGAGATGACATTCTTCTCCCAGTACAAGGCGTTGTGCACGGCCGAGAACTGCCCCCTTGCCCTGCACAACCTCCTCACCCTACGTGGCGCGATGGTGCGCGACGCCATGGCCTGGGCCGATTACCTCACCGAGGCGATCGAGCTGTACGGCGCAATACCGACGTCGTGTTCGCCAGCCACCTCTGGCCGCTGGGGGCGGGAGCGCTGCGAGATTATCTCGAGCAACCAGCGCGACATCTACAAGTACCTGCACGACCAGAGCGTCCGGTCGACCTGGTCAACCAGGGCTATGCCATCGGCATCGAGATCGCGGAGCGGCCGCGCTGCCCGCCGCAAGCTGGCCGGGGCACTGGTACAACCGTGGCTACTACGGTTAAGATGAAGCCACAATGCGAAGGCGATCTACCAGCGGTACATGGGGTGGTATGACGGCAATCCGGCGCACCTCCACCCCCTGCCACCCGAGGAGTCGACGCCGGTACGTGAAGCATGGGGGGAACCGCCGCCGTGCGCGAGCGGGCCCGCGCCGCCTTCGACGCCGGCGAGTACCGGTGGGTGGCCGGAGCTCGTTGACCGCTGGTGTTCGCGCGGCGGAGACAACCGGGAAGCGCCGAAATACTGCTGGCCGACGCCCTCGAGCAGATGGCCTACCAGGCCGAGTCGGGCCCCTGGCGCGACATGTACCTCACCGGGGCCGTTGAGCTGCGGGAGGGCGTGGACAAGAACCCCGATGTCGGCGATCAGCGGCAACGACGTGCAGAGGGCCATGAGCCTGGAGATGATCTCCGACTACATGGCCATCAGCCTAAACGGCTGGCGAGGCCGCCGACAAGGCCATCCGGGATCAGGTCCGTCTATCACCGACCTGCTGGACCGGGAGCCTGCTCCGGCTGGAGAACGGCGTGCTCAACCACTTCTCCGGCGGGCGGAAAGCGCGGACGTCACCATCACCCTGACCCGCGGCGATCTGGACCTCATCCTGGCCAGGATCCGGAAGCCCAACAGAGGCTGGCTGGGGGAAGTCGAGGGTGGAGGGGCAATGGGTACGCTGGGAGAGCTGTTCTCATTGATCGTCCAGTTCGACACGGTGTTCAACGTCAACGTACCCCGTAAACCACGACGTTCTCTATTGACAGCCCCGGGATTTCCTTAATAATAGAGAAAAACGATTTGGAGGGGCCATGAGCCAGGTAAGAACAGCCAGCTGAAAACCGAAACGACCGGAATAAGGCTTACCCGCCGCGAGGCGGAGATGGCCGGCTGGGCGCTGGCCTTCGCGGCCCTTACCGGCATCGGCGCCATCGTCAAGGTCCCGCTGACCCCCGTGCCCGTGACCATGCAGGTCTTCTCGCCCTGCTGGCGGGCCTGGCACTGGGGCCGGTATGGGGCCCGGCCAGCCAGGTCACCTACATCCTCATGGGCCTGTGCGGCGCCCCCTTCTTCGCCGCCTTCCCCCATGCCGGCCGGCGGTGCTCTTCGGGCCCACCGGCGGGTATCTCTGGGGCTTCGTCGCGGCCGCCGCGGTGGCCGGATACATCCGGGAGAGGAGCAGCACCGCGAGTATCGCGCGCCATCCCGTTGCCAGCGCTTTCGGCGCTTCCCTGGCCGGCATCGGGCCATCTACGCCTGCGGCGCCATCTGGCTGGCGGCCTGGCTGGGAGGGCACGGCAGCAGCGGCTGGCTGGCCTGGAACCTGGGCATCAAACCCTTCATAGTCGTCGACCTTCTCAAGGGAGCGGCGGCGGCCACCCTCGTCCTGGGGGGAGGCGCGGCCTTGAGCCGGCGCAGGCGAAAGCCCCGGGCCATATAGTGACCGTATTCTTTAAACAACCCTAACAATCCAGACCACGGCGCGACTTGGATAGGGCCGGCACCGCATCACCGGATAATCAACGGAGGGAAGACGTCGGAACAGATACACCGCGTTGGCGTAACCGATACCACCCTGAGGGATGCCCCCCAGTCCCTCTGGGCCACCCGCATGAAGCTTCCGGACATCCTGCCCATCGCCGAGCGTATCGAGGAAGTGGGCTACCACTCGGTGGAGGTCTGGGGAGGCGCCACCTTCGACGTCTGCATGCGCTACCTCAACGAGGACCCCTGGGAGCGCCTGAAGAAGGTCCGGGAGAAGTTCTCGCACACCAATATCCAGATGCTGCTGCGCGGCCAGAACATCGTCGGCTACCGCAACTACCCCGACGACGTGCTGGAGGAGTTCATCAAGCGCACCGTGGCCGGCGGCATCGACATCATCCGCATCTTCGATGCCCTAAACGATACCCGCAACATGCAGAAGGCCATCGAAGTCACCGTGCGGGAGGGCGCGCACGCCCAGGGGACCATCTGCTACACCGTCAGCCCGGTCGCACGACATCGAGTTCTTCGTCAAGGTGGCCGAGGAGCTGGTGGAGATGGGCTCCGACTCGATCTGCATCAAGGACATGGCCGGCATCCTGGCGCCCTTATGTCGCCTACGAGCTGGTCAAGCGGCTGAAAGAAGTGGTCGAGGTGCCTATCCAGCTGCACAGCCACGCCTCCACCGGCATGGCCTCCAACTCCTACATCAAGGCCATCGAGGCGGGAGCGGACGTGGTGGACTTGCCGCCGCCCTCTCTCCCTCTACACCAGCCAGCCGGCGGTGGAGACCATGGTGGCCTCGCTGCGCGGCACCCCCTACGAACTGGACCTGGACATGGACGCCATCCGCGACGTCTCCGAGTACTTCGAGGTGGTGGCCCGCGACCGCAAGCTCATGGGGCAGGAGCAGCCCTTGATCGACGTCACGGTCATCTCCCACCAGATCCCCGGCGGCATGGCCTCCAACCTCATCGCCCAGCTGGAGCAGCCAGAACGCCCTGGACCGCATGGAGGAAGTGCTGGAGGAAGTGCCCCGGGTGCGCGAGGACATGGGCTACCCGCCCCTGGTCACCCCCACCAGCCAGCTGGTGGGCACCCAGGCCGTCTTCAACGTCATCCTGGGCGAGCGCTACAAGATCATATCCCCCGCGAGATCGAAAACTATCCTCCGCGGCTTCTACGGCCGCACCCCCGCCCCCATCAGCGAGGAGCTGAAAAAGAAGGCCCTCAAGGGCGAGGAGCCCATCGACTGCCGGCCGGCCGACGTGCTGGAGCCGGAGCTGCCGCGGGCCAAGGCCGGCCTGGACCCGTCCCTGGTGGAGAAGGAAGAGGACTACCTCTCCTACGCCATCTTCCCCGACACCGCTCTCAAGTTCTTCCAGTGGAGAAACAACCCACGGCCGAGGAGCCCGCGCCCCAGAAGAGAAGGAGCGGCGCGACCACAGCCATAAGGTGGAGGAGCAGTCCACGGTGGAGATGGCCCAGAGTATCGCCCAGATCGTCAGCCAGGAGGTCAGCCAGGCCTTCCGGAACATGAGCATCACCATCAACCTGGGGGACGGCGGCGGCCGACGGAAGTGGGGCACGCGGTTTCCCCGGCCGGGCGGAGCGTCCCCGAGCCCAGGCCCGAGGACCTCAACCTCATCCACGTCAAGTCGCCCATGGTGGGCACTTCTACCGCACCTCGGCTCCCGGTACCCCTCCCTACGTTGAGGTGGGGGACCAGGTGGAGGAAGGCCAGATCCTCTGCATCATCGAGGTGATGAAACTCTTCAACGAGATCCACGCGCCGGTGGCCGGCGTGGTCAAGCGCATCGTGCCCGAGCATGCGGCGGGGGTCGAGTACGACGAGGTCCTCATGGAGATCGAACCCTGGGAGGTTAGCGGTGTTCAAGCGGGTACTCATAGCCAACCGGGGCGAGGTCGCCCTGCGAATATTGAGAGCATGTAAAAAACTCGGGCTGGAGACGGTGGGGGTCTACTCCAAGGCGGACGAGGACGCCCTCCACCTCCGCTTCGTCGACCGCAAGATCTGCGTGGGGCCGCCCTCCTCGGGCAGAGTCCTACCTCAACGTCCGCAACATCCTGGGGGCGGCGGAGATCTCCGGGGCCGACGCCGTCCACCCCGGCTACGGCTTCCTCTCGGAGAACGAGGACTTCGCGCGGGCCTGCGCCGGAACGGCATCGTCTTCATCGGCCCCTCTCCCGGAGGCCATGTCCATGACCGGAAACAAGGCCAACGCGCGCGAGGCCATGCAGGCGGCGGGCGTGCCGGTGCTTCCCGGTTACTCTTCCTCGGACCTGGACGAGTCCATCGCCCTGAGGGTGGCGGAGGAGATGGGCTACCCGGTGCTGCTCAAGGCCTCGCTGGGCGGGGGCGGCAAGGGGCTGCGCGTCGTGGCCGGCCGGCAGGAACTAGTCAAAGCCCTGCCGCTGGTCAAGGCGGAAGCCCGCCATGCCTTCGGTTCGGAAGAAGTCTACCTGGAGAAGTTTCTGCGCGACGCCCGGCACGTCGAAGTCCAGGTGATGGCGGACGGCCACGGTAAAGTGGTCCACCTCAACGAGCGTGACTGCTCCATCCAACGCCGCAATCAGAAATTGCTGGAAGAAGCGCCCTCGCCCGCTTTGTCGGCCCAGACCCGCGCGGCCATGGGGGAGGCGGCGGTGCGGGGCACGGCGTCCATCGGGTACCAGGGGGCCGGCACCATGGAGTTTCTTTTAAGCCATACGGGCGAGTTCTTCTTCATGGAGTTCAACGCCCGGGTGCAGGTGGAGCACCCCGTCACCGAGATGATCACCGGCACCGACATCGTGGCCGAACAGATCAGGATAGCCATGGGCGAGCCTCTTTCTTTCGCCCAGGAGGACGTGCGCATCAATGGCCACGCCATCGAATGCCGCATCAACGCCGAGGACGCCGACCGTGGCTTCATGCCTTCACCGGGCGTCATCGAGAGGTGGACCTCCCCGGGAGGGCCTTACGTGAGGGTGGACACACACTGCTACGAGGGCTACCGCGTCTCGCCAAATTACGATTCCATGCTGGCCAAGCTGATCGTGCACGGAAGCGACCGGGACGAGGCCATCCGCAACGCCGTCCAGGCGCTGAAGGAGTTCGAGATCGTCGGTGTGCACAACCTCATCGGCTGGCACCTCAAACTGATGCGCAACCCGCGCTTTCTGGCCGGCGACTACCACACCCTCTCGGTGGAGAGAGGCGAACTCTAACTTTCTTATAAGAAGCTCAGGATTATCAGGATAATCCCCACCACCGGCAGGATCGCTGTCGATATCAACAGCAGGGGCTTGATAAAGCGTATGTCGTGTATCCTCCGGCCGTCCTCCCGGGCCAGCTGGTAGAACTCGGCGCGGTTAAAGAACGCGAATATCCCCCAGAATATGCAACTGGCCCCGATGATGATCTCTTCCACTTTCATAGGGGTATTTTACATTCTCCCTGCAAAATAGCTATTGACATGTTCTTTAATTAATATGTAATATACAACTTACATAACTAGGATAAGTAAGATGGAGTAAGAGATGTTGGACAAGACGATCGACGGCAAATACACCCTCATAGGCCTGGAGGAGAAGGGGCAGGCTTTCCAGTCCCACCTGGCCCACTATCATCTCCTGGGCACCCAGGTGATGGTGGACCTGGTCTATCCCGACCGGCTGGGCGACAAGGCCGGACCCTTCACCTCCCGCCTGGACACGCTTCTGACCCTGCGCGCCCCCGGCATCCGGCGCGTCTTCGCCTGGGGGACGGAAGAGGATTATTTTTTCGTGGTGCGGGAGTTCACCCCCGGGATCCTTCTTTCGGAGCTGCTCCAGGATTCCGGCGACCTTCCCGCCGCGCAGGTGTTGCCCCTGATGCGCAGCCTGGTGGAGGGGCTGGGCGCTCTACACGGGAGAGGTGTGTACTTCCTCGGCCTCAACCCTCACCAGGTCTGGGTCGGGCGCGACGGGTCGGCGGGGATCGTCCGCCCCGGCTACTCCTTCTTCCTGGAATGTGACGACGAGCGGCTCTCCCGTGAAGCCGCCCAGTATTGGGCCCCGGAGGTCCTCGCCGGCGGGGAGGGCACGCGCGCGGCGGATATCTTTTCCCTGGGGGTGGTGGCCAAGCGTCTGCTCACCCCGCTCCGCAACCACCAGCGCCTATGGACCATGCTGCGCGAGGCCAGTGCCTTCGAGCCTTCCCGCCGCCCGCCCTCCGCCCGCGTTTTCATGGAGAGGCTGGAGAATATTCATGATCAACCCGGCCGGCCAGGAGGAGGTGCCGGTCGGGTCGAAGGGGGAGGAGCCGGCCGGGCAGAGGGAGGAGAAGCCGGGGTCTAAGCCGGCCGGGACACCCGGCCGTGAGAGCGGGCACCCCCTTCCTTTTAATCCCTTCCCGGCCCCGGCTTCAACCGGGGGGCCAGGGCGCCTTTCCCCGCAGGAGCGCTTGAACAAGCTGATCGGCCCGGACCTCGACTTCTGCGCCGAGCCTCCCCGCGGCCGGCCGGGCAGAAGGCGCATCCTCCGTATCGCCGGAGCCGTCGCGGCGCTGGCAGTGGCGGTGACGATCGTCTTCTGCCTGGCGAAACCATCCGGCACCTCCCAGCCCGCGGTGATCACCAGGGCGACGGGCGATGCCGGCAATTACCAGGAACAACAAATGACCATGCCCGACCTGCGGGGTATGGACTCGGCCCAGGCCCGCCGGCTGCTGCACGAGATGGGGCTGGAAGTCGAGGTGGTCTCCGAGCCGTCCAACGTCGTGCCGGAAGGCAAGGTGATAATCCAGGAGCCCATGAAGGGCGAGACCATGCGGAAGGGTTCCAAGGTCAAGGTCTACGTGAGTAAGGGGCCGCTGCAGCAGCAGACCGGCGGTCCCGTTCGTCCGGATTCGGATATGATTATTTTCACCATGCGAGAACCGCTGCCCGGAAGGGGCAACGCGATCGTGGAGCCGCGCGGGCCAGGTGGCCCGGAAGAGCCGGCCGCCGAGCACCCGGAGCCAATGGGTCATGGCGCATAGGTTCTTCACCCTGGGAAGAAGCGCCTTACGTGGGCGCGGCTGCACCGGCGGCGTGCCGGGACGGTTCTCCGTTCTACCCCTCAAACCTGCCATTTCAGGCATCCTCGCTATTGCCGCACTGCTATTTATCCTCATGTCGTGCCCGGCGCCGGCCGCACCTTCCGGCACCGGGTCCCCAACCTTCTCCTGGCCGTGTCGTGGGCCAGTATCCCACCCTTTCCGCTCTGCCAGCGGGTCATACGGGCAGGGAGGCCACGCCGGCATTGACATAGACGTACCCATCGGGACGACGGTCACCGCCGCCGCGGGTGGTACGGTGACCTTCGCCGGCAACACACCGCTGGGCCCTTGCGTCAGCGTAAGCCATGCCGGAGGGGTGAAAACCACCTATGTCTCCCTCTCCGGATGCGCGGTCCGCGCCGGGGCGCGGGTGGAGCGCGGTACGCCGCTCGGCACCAGCGACGGGAGCGGGGACCACTCCTCTTCCTCCCCCCACCTCCATTTCGGGGCAGCCCTCAACGGGGTGGCCGTGGACCCGGTGATGCTCCTCGAAGGCAGGCTGCTCGACCCGTCCCGCGACCTCTTCCTCGGGCCCTGGGGTGATCAGCAGTCCCTCGAAGCGCTGATCCAGGGCCCCAGTGGCGACCAGGGGCTGACCGGGTCGGTGAAAGCGGGCCTGTCCGCCATCGGCCGGGGCGTGGCGAGCGCGGCTGGGAGTTGCTGGGACGGCCTGGCGGCGGCCGCCAAATGGGTGGGGGGCGGATGTGCCGGTTTCTACCGGGCCTGCATCGAGCCCTGGGCCGGCGGGTTCGTGGGAAAGGTGGGCGACGCCTGCAGAGCGGTCGTCTCCAACCACTACGTCCAGGCCCTGGTGGCGGGGTTGCTGGCTGCCGTAGTCATTGCGGCGGCGGTGCTGTTGATCGGCCTCACCTTCGGCATCGCCACTCCGCTGGTGATCACGGCTATCGTAGCGGGATCGCTGGCGGCTATCGGCTTCGCGGAGTATTACGCCTATGCCGCCGGAGAGTATTTCAGTTTCACCCAGTGTCTGACCGAGTCCCTGATCGTAGGCGGCGTGGTGGCCCTGGGGGTCATCTGCCTCGGCCAGAGCTGGACACTCATCAGTTCTGGCTTTTCCAAAGTAGGCCTGCTTGGGTTCGCCAAGTCGTTCCTGGTGCATGGGCTGGCGGACAGCCTCTCCTACGCGGTCATCAACAGTATCGCCGGGCGTCCCTTCAACTGGAAGACATTCGCTCTCACCTTCGTCCTGGGCGGCCTGGCCGGGGGGACCGGGAAAGCCTTTGTCACCGGTCTCAGTCAGAACCTTCTCCGGGGCCTTTCCGCCGGGTCGTTCGCGGCCGGACAGATGGGAAGTGAGAGCTTCTACGTGCTGAAAACCTCCCTGACTCTTCTAAAGGACGGTGGATTCGCGGCCCTGGCCAGGGCCGGGGCATATCAGATGGGAACAGCCATGGCGGAGAAGCTGACCTACATGGCCTTCTGCGGCTGCACCTCTTTCCTCGCGGAGTTCAGCCTGCGCCTGGCCAGCGGTGCCAGCTTCGGGCTGGGCGAGTCCCTGCTCTCGTTCGGCACCGGTTTCTTCATGGGGGGTGTAGGGGTGAGCAGCGCCACCCTCTCGCCCGCCCGTATCCTCAGCAACGCGGCATGTGTCTACAAGCCCATGGGAACGGAGTTTCTCAAGAATTACGTGAAGAAAACAGCCGCCAAGGGAGGGAAGGAACTGATCGGTTCGAGATATGGGGGCGCGGAGAAAAGTGGCTGGGAACTTACTTCCCTCCAGGGAGTGAGAGCGGGATTTTCCGGCCCGGATCAAACAGATCGGTCTTTATTTAATTGGAGGTGATGGAATTGGAAAAGAACGTAACTGAAGACATCAGGTGGTGGGAACTGGGGATAGTCGCCCTGGCCTGCGGAGGGGGCGTGATATCCATCTTGCGGTTCGCGGAGCTCAACCCGGGCTGGGGGATGATGGGGCAATGGCCGGCCTCGGCCTGGATATCCGGGATGGCGGCGCTGGTCTGCGTCGCGGCTTTTCTCGGTGCGCTCTACCGCTTCTATTTCATGCGGAAATACGGCCGTCTACGCCCCCTGGGTGCTGGGAGGGTTCATCATCTTCCACGCCCTGGGGGCCCTTCTGGTCATGACCAGGGTGGGATGACCATGCGGAACGCGGCGGCATTGTTTCGTACCGGGGCGCATCCTGACCTGGTGCTCCGTTGCCTTGTGCCTGGCTCTCCTTCTCTGCCTGGCCATCTTCCGGCAGGCCGTCGTGCGCTGTGGGTAAGCGCCGTGGCCGTGCCGTTCTTTCTCTGGACCGGCACTCTGCTGCGCTGGAGGATCAACGGCAACCTGAAAGAGGCTTTGACCTGGTCTTTCTTATCGGGAATATCGGGAGTGAGCAGTTTGGGTCTTTGCAAGATGAAAGGTAAGCTTTACGGTTATACTTAGAAGCTTCTCTTGACCATCAGATAGACCAAGAGGGCATATGTCAGCAGCAAGACGGCGCATATTGCAAAGAGCACGATGGTGACGACGTTCGGGGAGACGATGGCTATGATTCCCGTCACCAGGGTCAGGATTCCCAACACCACGTAGGTGCGGTTCCTGCGCCTGGAAGCCTTGACCCCGGCAGCGTGGGTGGCGTAAGGGGTCATTTGAGGTGACTCGAAATCGGAACCTGAGCTCATGAGGAACGAGGGAAGGTATACCCGGCGCCTGCTGAGGGTTACGGTGCCGCCGTACTCATGGGGATTGACGGAAGCAGCCATTTCCAGCATGCTCCGTTTGAAATTTTTAGTGGAGTCGAGGGGTGACTCTTCTATCTTCCCACGGACGATGGGAGGGACGATTGCTATCATTGCTATCAGACCCAACAGGAGGAAGGCCAGAATCTCCACCACCAACATCCTTTATGATCCCGTCGGACTCCCCAGTATTTCCTTAAGGATCGCCAGCCGCCCTTTGTCGTATTGGAACACGCCCTGATGACAAAAAACGCCGGCAGTTCACATCTCTTTGAAAACTTTCAATCCATAAAAAATTTCTACCTGTGAGAGAAAACCCCTTCCTTAATTTTCCAGAAATTTTTACAAGTTGCCACATTATTATGTGCGGCGCCATGGCGAGACCCGGAGTTTTCCGGCAGCCTGCCGGCGTCGGGGTGATGGAATATAATCAGAGGCATGGATTTTAAAGAACAGGAACACGTCTATACGGTCAACGAGGCCAACCGCCTGGCCGACGCCATACTACGTAAAACCGTGGTGTGGGTTGAGGGCGAGGTGTGCGACTTGCGCCTCGGCTACGAGGGGTTCGGCTTCTTCAGCCTGCGTGACGAACAGGCGGTGCTGCCTTGCGTCATATTCGGCGACGCATTGCGCCGGCTCGATTTCGAACTGGCGGAAGGGGGAGCGGTGCTGGTCCGGGGCAACCTCGGTGTGTACGCCAAGCGGGGGCAGTTCCGGCTGAACGTCCTGGAGGCGGAGGAGAGCGGGGAGGGCAGGCTCAAGCGCGAGTTCCTCCGGCTCTTCAAGCGCCTGTCGGAAGAGGGGCTTTTCGCCGACGAACTGAAGCGTCCCATCCCGCCCATCTCGTTCAACATCGGCCTGGTCACCTCGCTGGAGGGGGCCGCGGTGCGGGACCTGGTCACCAACATCCGCAAGCGTTTTCCTCCCGCCCACATATATATAAGGGGGGTGCGCGTGCAGGGCGAGGGAGCGGAGGACGACATCGCCGAGGCCTTGCGGTTTTTCAACGACGTGTCCGGCCGCTTCCCGGTGGAGGTGATCGTCCTGGCTCGGGGAGGGGGCTCGCTGGAGGACCTGCACCCCTTCAATACCGAGGTGGTGGCCAGGGCCCTGCGCGCCTCGCGCATCCCGGTGGTGACCGGCATCGGCCACGAGCCCGACTACACCATCGCCGACTACGCCGCCGACCTCCGGGCCAGCACTCCCACCGGCGCGGCCCAGGTGGTGGCGCCGCTGATGTCCGGCCTGCTGGAGCGGCTGGACGGGACCGGGCAGAGGCTCAACCAGGCCATGAACCGGCGGCTGGAGCGGGCCGAGTCCGAGACCAGGCGCATCGAGACGCGACGCTGTTATTCCGGGCCCGACGCGCTGCTCTTCCCGGCCGGCCAGCGCCTGGAGGAGGCGCATGCCGCCGTCCGGCAGGCCTGGCGCCAGCGATGGGACCAAGCCCGGCAAGGCCTTGCCGCCTGCCGCCTGCAGCTACTGGGTCTCGGCCGCGAGCGGCGCGAACTCCCCTTGCGCCTGCGCTACACCGCGGAACGTCTGGAGAGGGCCGAAAGGGAGTTGCTGGCCAGGCTGGCCCGTCAGCTGAGCGGCGTAGACAGCCTCATGCCGTCCCGCACCCGGCAGGCCCTGGCCGCGCGAGCCGAGCGCTGGAGGTCGGCTGCCCTGCGGCTGGACGCCCTCAGCCCCCTGCGGACGCTCTCCCGTGGCTACGCCATCGTCTACCCGGAGGGCTCGCGGGTGCCCCTGCGCGATACCGCGCGGGCGGCGGTGGGCAGCCGCCTCGAGGTGCAGCTGGCGCGGGGGCGTCTCAAGTGCGCGGTGGAAGAGATATTAAAGGAAGAATTCGTGGCCGTAGAGAGGAAATAAAGGCATCCTGGAGACATCGGAGGTTTAGATGGAAGGCGAGGGAGCGACGTTCAAGCAGATGCTGGACCGGCTGGAGGAGATAACCCTGACCCTGGAGAAAGAAGACCTGGAGCTGGAAGAGAGCCTGGCCCTCTTCGAAGAAGCGGTAGGGCTGCTCAAAGCGAGCAAGGTGAAGCTGACCGAATCGCGCAGCAAGGTCGAAAAACTGCTCGGTTCCCTGGAGGAAGAAGCTGGGGCGGAAGAGGTCTCACTGGAGGAAGACGGGGAGTGAAGGTCCCCCCGCGGCATCATAGCGGTTCCCGGACGGTTTGATATAATGGCCCTGAAGGAACCCCGAACAGGGTAAATACGTCAGAAACGCGTTTCCGAGAGAGCATGTAAGACCGATGGAGAAGATGATATGAGCCGCCTTGACAGGACGCAGAGCATCAAGAAGTCGAAGCGCCTGCGTTTTCTACAATATATGCTGGTCGTTCTGCTGGTAGGCGGGGTGCTGGCCGGAGCGCTGGGCGGCAGGGATATTTACGCCTGGGCGCAGTGGCATTATGCCACCTGGACCTTGAGGGACACCCGGGAGCAGCCCACCGAAGGGACCGACATCTGGACGGGCCCCAAGGAACCCCTCAACTTCGTGATCATTGGCATCGATCGCGGCAGCAACAAAGGGGAGACAGGCTTCTGCCGCTCCGACGTGCTCATGTTCGCTTCCGTCGATTTCAAGAACAAGCGCGTGGCGGTGGTCTCCATCCCCCGCGACACCAAGGTCACCATCGAGGGCTACGGGACCGAGAAGATCAACGCCGCCCATGCCTACTACGGCCCGGAAGGGACCATCGACGCAGTGAAGAGCCTGCTCGGGGTGGAGAAAATTCACAATTTCATCGAGGTGGACTTCGAGGCCTTCAAGGGCATCGTTGACGCCATCGACGGGGTACCCTTCCACATGGACTACGAGATCCGCGACCCCAAGGTAGGCTGCCTGCCCTCAGGCGACCTGCTGCTCTACGGCAAGGAAGCACTGGTGCTGTGCCGCTCGCGCAACCTGCCCGACGGCGACATCGACCGCATCAACAACCAGCAGAGGTTCCTCAAGGCCATGGCCCAGAAGGCCATCGACAGCGTCAGGGAAGTTGACGACATCATCCGGATACTGAACGCCATCACCCCCTACCTGACCACGGACATGCCCGGCGGCGACTTTCTCAACCTGGCCAAGTACCTGCAGGGGATCAAGCTCGAGGACGTCCAGATGGCCACCATCCCCGGCAGCGATCAGGCACCATCCAGGACTAACGACGCCTGGTACTACGTTGCCGACCCCGTAGGCACGGCCGAGATAATGGACAGCGTCAAGAAGTACTGCCTGATCACTCCCCCCGCCGAGGACGAAGGGACCGAACAGGTCGTCCTCGACAACGCCGCCGAGCTCCCGTTGATGGTCCTCAACGGCTCCGGCCAGCAGGGAATAGCCGGCCAGGTGGCGGATATCCTGCGCGGCAAGGGCTATTCCCCGGCCACGGGAAACGCCGCCAACGTCTATGACAAGACCACTATCTACGTCTCGGCCGGTTATTCCGGCATGGCCTCCCAGGTGGTGAAGGATTTCTGGGGGAACAAAGCCCCGCCGGTCAAAGTGGACGAAACCATCACCGGCGCCAACCAGGCCAAGGTGGTAGTGGTCGTCGGCCGCGACTACAACTAGGCCTTACCCAGCACATAGATGAGCTCGCGCTGGGAGAGATGGGGCACTATTTTGTACTGGGCACAGGCCGAAGCTTCGCGAGGTATGTCTTCAAGCACCCGGTAACCCGTACTCTCCTGGGCATCAAGATAATAGAAAGAGGGATGGAAGAACAGGGTGAAGGTGCTTCTCAGTGTAAAAGGAACCTGGAGAACCAGAACCACCACACCCAGAGCGAAGGCCAGCTGACGGAAATGAAGAGATTGATGGCGCCCGGTCCTTTTCAGCCAGCGGTATAGTCTTGGCAGGGCTTCGAGGAAGGCGATCAGGAGAACGGCGGCATACACGGCATGGTAATGATTATGGGGCGCCCAGAGGCTTGGATTGTTCGAATACAGCCTCAACAGAAGGTCGGGGATGAGCACGATGGAGAAGCCTCCCAGAAGGGGCAGGAAGAGGAAAGGAGTGAGTAGTCTCAGGAGAAGCCCGATCTTACCGAGCGGCCAGAATATCTGTTTCACGGCCATGTGAGGGTGTGCCACCAGGTAGCGGGCGATCTCCAGCCCGCTATTCCCCATATGGCTGTAGAGGACCGTGTAGAGACCGGTTTGGGTCAGCGACAATCCGGGGATGAACACCTCCGAGACGAGGTAGAAATAGCCGGAAGAGATGACCAGGGTGGCTATGCCCGCGAACCACTTTCTGCGGAACAAAGCCAGGTAGATGCCCAGGAAGACGCCGGCCAGGATCATCTGTTCCTGGATGTTCAAAAGGAGAGGAAGACATAGGAAATAGGCTATCATGCGGTCCCGCATGACGAAGTAATACATCCAGGCCAGGACCACGGGAAAAAGCACGTATGGGTGGAAATCGAATAGCACGAGTTCCCACATGCCCCAGAAGGAAAGACAAGCGGCAGCCAGCAACAGGGCTGTAAAGCGGTCTTGGAGCTTATCGCGCGCGATCAGGTAGATGGGCACGGCGGCCGAGGCAGCTATCAGGGATTGCACGATCAGCAGCATCCGGACGTCTTCCCAGATCCAATAGAAGGGGACGAACAGAAAAAGGGAAGGATGCCAGTGGTCGGCCAGCAGCACGGGTATGACCTTCACCGTGTTCGAGCCGATCTCCATGTGGCTGTACTTCCAGATCGCCTGGTCGAAGATGCCCAGGTCCCAGGCGTAGGAATTGAAGTTCATGTGCTTGAGCAATGAGCCGGTTGCGTAAAGAATAAAGAAGCCTGTAACGATCAGCCATATGCCGTAACGAGAGAAAAGATCAGCGGTTCGCGGGAAACGCGTCACCAGACGCTCTCTCCATGCCCACAACCAGTTTGCCCCGGCTGACAGGTACGCCTCTCTTGTGCCGGGATCTGAGCCGGCGATTGTTGTCACGTTAAGTTCCTTCATATGGCCATTAATTCTATCAGCTAACCGCGGACTCTATTTACAGGCAGTCCCCGGGTTATATAATTGCCGTGAAAAATGAACGGCTCAACGGTTATCTCTCCGTTCTGGCTGCCATCTTCCTCTTCAGCACCCTGGAGGTGGCGGGCAAGTATATCCAGCATCTCTACGGGCCGGACGAGATCGACCATTTTCAGCTGGCGCTGGTGCGCTTCATCTTCGGGGGATTGTTCATGCTGGTGGTCCTGGCGGGGCGCCGACGGCTGGGCTCCCTGCCCGGTATCGTCCGCGGCGACACTACCGGTATGGCCCTGCTGGGGGTGATCGGCGTCTACGTCACTTTCACCCTCTATTTCTGGGGGCTGGAGAAAACCCAGGCTTCCACCGCGGCGGTCATCTTCTGCGTCAACCCTGTTTTCACGGCCGTGCTGGCCTATCCCCTGCTGCACGAGAAAGCGAGGCTGCGCACCTGGCTGGGGGCTATCCTGGGACTGGCCGGAGCATTTCTGGCCATCACCGGGATGGATTTCTCCGACTTCGCCGTGCGGGCCGAGCTCGGCGGCGGCCTGGCCGTCCTGGCTTCGGCCCTCAGCTGGTCTCTCTACACTGTCATGGGCAAGAAATACACCGCGAAGTACGGGGAGACGGAAGTTTCTTTTATCAGCATCGTCATCGGGAGCGTTCTCTTCCTCGCCACTGTGGTTATCCGCGGGGACATGAGAGGCCTCCTCGACCTTCACCCGGCCACCTGGCTCATCTGCCTCTATATAGGCGTCTTCACGGTGGGGGTGGCTTACATCTTCTACTTCTGGGGGATGAACAAGGTGCCCACCGCTTCCGGCGCGTCTTTCTTTTTCCTCAAGCCTTCCCTGGCCGTTCTGCTGGCCTGGGCCGTACTGGGCGAGGACCCCGGCCACCTGGTCATCCCCGTGCTCCTTTCCTCGGCCGGCATCTTTCTCAGCACCTGGAGGAGCCGCCCGGAAGAATGGATTGAGGACTGACCCTCAAGGGCGTAAAAAAGCCGGCCCCTCGGGAAGGGGCCGGCGATGCGAACCTTACTGTCTCAGTTACCTGCCGATGATGTAGCCGTGCGGGTCGACCTCTTTGCGGAGGATCTCCAGCTCGTGGGCGGTGGGGGGAGGCGTCTCTCCCACCTTGGCCGCCTTGAGCAGTTCGAAGCCGCAGTTCTGCTGCACGTCGTCGAAGGTGAAGCCGTGGTGGATGGACTCCACCTGCATACGCTTGCTCTCGGGGTGGTAACCCATGATGGCCATGTTGGTGATGACCTTGTGCGGGCCGGTGTTGAGGGGCAGGCCGGCTTCCTCGCGGGAGTTTCCGCCGTCCAGGTAGCCGGGGGTGGTGATGAAGCTGCACTTCTCCACGAAGCGCTTGGCGTCCTGCGGGGTGATGACCATGACCTTCCAGCAGAAGCTGGCGAAGTCGTTGGCTCCGCCCGAACCGGGGAAGCGCACCTTGGGCTTGGCCCAGTCGCCGATCACCGTCGAGTTGAGGTTGCCGTACATGTCGATCTGGGCGCCGCCCAGGAAGGTGTAGTCGACCATGCCGCGCTGGCAGGCCTCCATGATCTCGCACATGCCGCTGGCGCTGACCGCCTTGTAGAAGGTGCGCGAGTCGCCCACCGAGATGGGCATGGTGGGAAGCTGGGGCGAGATGCCGCCGGCCTCGAACATGATGATCAGGTTAGGGGCGCCGGTTTTCTGTGCCAGCATGGCGGTGGCGCAGGGGGCCCCGGTGCCCACGCCCACGGTGGCTCCGTCCTCGAGCTCCCGGGAGGCCGCAACGATCATAAGTTCCATGGTGTTGTAATCAGCCATTTATATCCCTCCTCAGTCCAGCTCTATCAGGTTTTCCAGGGCACGGAGCTGGTTGATGCGTTCGATGCCTCCGTTGAGCTCCAGGTATTCGTTGAAGTTCTTGGTGCTGTAGATCTGCTCGTCGATGAACTTGGCGAAGGCCTCGGGGTCCTTCTCCGTCTCCAGCCACTTCTTGATGTGCGGCTCGTCGGAGAAGTACTCGTAGCACATGTTGCCGGGGTAGCTGCCGAAGGGTACCTCGCAGACCGCGTCCACCGCGTAGTAGGGGATGAAGGTAAGGGTGGGATCGGAGCGGATCTCTTCGTTGTGGATCAGTTTCTCGCAGGTGATGATGAGGTGCTTGGCGGCCCGGGCCAGTTCCAGGTCGGCCACGGAGATGCCCTTGATGCGGCAGTTGCCGTAGACGTCGGCCTCGTGCACGTGGATGGCGGCGACGTCGGGGTAGAGGGCGGGGAAGAGGGACATCTTCTTGCCGGTGAAGGGGCACTCCACCAGCTTGATGCCGCTGTGCTTGAAGGTGTCCGTCCCCATGACGTTGCGGCCGGGCAGGAACGACAGTCCCATAGCCGCCGCTTTGAGACGCAGGGCCATGCCGTAGTTGGTCCATTCGCACGCCGTGACCTTGCCACTCTCCATGTAGCGGCGGGCGTTCATGGAGAGGCCGCGCGCCTCCAGCCCGATGATGTAGGCGATGTCGCAGCGGTCGAACACCTCTCCCGCGCAAAGGATGTCGAAGTCGTGGGTGGAGGTGTGGCCGGCGAAGGCCATCTTCTTCTTCTTCTGACGGACTATCTCGTGGCACACGGCGGTGGGGATGCGGTTGGCCCCGAAGCCGCCGATGGCGAGGTATTCGCCGTCGTGGACGTACTTGTCGACCGCTTCGCTCACGGTCATGACCTTGTTGGAGAGAGACCTCTTTTTCGTGCGGAAAAATTCCCGGGCCTTGTCGGGATCGGGATCCGCGAAAAGGGGCCCATCTCCCTGGGCGATGACATCAAACATCTAGTTTCCTCCCTTTCCAAGATTTACCAAAACCGGGGAACCGCGAGGCCCCGGTTTTTCCTACGGAGCTTTTTGCTCCGCTTTCCTATCTACAAGACGCCTAAAAGCATATCATTTAAGTACCGGATTGACAACAAGCTGAGAAGCCGCCAAAAATGGCTCTAAGCTGTGGATATGCAGGTGTTGAGGAAGGAGTCTGGCATGGACCTGGAGGCCTGGGCCGAGAGTTTCGCGAAGTCGGTTGAGATGGCGCGCAAGCAGGCCGTCGGACCCGTGCTGAAGGTACTGGATCCTCGGGGAGAAGGACGGTTCTACGGCTTGGGCGACGACTGCGGCTACCTGCGGGACGACCGGGGTTATCTCCTCCTGACCGCCGACGCCATTCGTGAGGGGCTTCTCGAGCGGCCGCGCTTCGCCGGCTTTTGCGCGGTCAACGTCGCCGTCAACGACATCTATGCCACCGGGGGGTTTCCCTTCGCGCTGGTCGATACCTTGCACGTTCCCGACGGGGACGAAGCCTGGGCGAGGGAGGCCGCCGCGGGGTTGCGCGAGGGCTGCGACTTCTTCGGGCTGTCCATGCTCGGCGGCCACCTCGACGCCGGCGCCGGCCGGCGGGGTCTCAGCGTGGCCGCCCTGGGGCGGGCCATGACCATCCTGGGCACTTTCGGGGCGGCGCTGGGCGACGCCCTTCTTTTCACCTATGACCCGGAGGGGCGGTGGGACGGGGAGGCACGCATCTGGGACGCCACCAGTGGGCGGGATCCCGAGCGGGTGCTGGAGAATTACGCCGTGCTGCCGGAGATCGCCGAAGGGGGCCTGGCCACCGCCTGCCGTGATGTCAGCAACGCCGGCCTGCCCGGCACCCTGGCCATGCTGGCGGCGGCTTCCGGGGTGAGCGCGCTCCTGGAACTGGACAGAGTCCCGTGTCCTGCGGGGGTGGAGATGGAGGAATGGCTGCAGGCCTTCCCCAGCTACGGCTTCCTGCTCACCGTAACGCGGAGCAAGGTCAAAGGGGTGGAGGAGCTCCTGCGCATGCAGGGACTGGAGGCCGCGGCCTGCGGCGAGATAAGGGAAGGCGCCCACCTCGCTTTTTCCATGCGGGGCAAAGAAGTCGAGCTGGACAACCCCCTTACGTAAACCCCCGGGTCATTGCGAGCGAAGCGAAGCAATCTGATTGCTTCGTAACTACGTTCCTCGCAACGACGATTTTAGAAGAAGCCGATGACGCCGCCGGTGCGTACCTTGCGCGGCAGGCCCAGCATCCCGTTGATCGCCCCTTCGTCGATGTCGTCCATGCGCAGCTTGGCCGGGCAGCTCAGGGAGGCCGCCGCCAGCGACATGTGGGCGAAGGCGATGGGCAGGTCGATCAGCCAGAAGGGCTGGTCCAGCAGCAGGGAGTTCATGGCGCCGCCTTCCGCCGCCCCGGCGATGGCCGCCCTCCAGGGACGGTTGGCGCGGCAGGCGGTGCGCAGTTCTTCCAGGGCCTTCTTCTCCCGCACCACGATGAAGCGCCATACCTGGTTGTTGCTGGAATTGGGCGATAGCCGCCCCGCCTCCAGGCAGGCGTCCATGAGCAGGTCCAGGGGCACGTCGGTGGCGGGGTGCTCTCCGGCGTAGATAAAGCGCATCAGGCTGTTGATGTCCTGTTTCTGCGCCGCCGTGCACACGGTCCCGGTAAACATGGGAAGTCGGTAGGGGGTACTCATGTTCTCGGAAAAGGCGATGGCCTCGAGAGCCTTGCGCCGGCGAGAAACGGTCTGGTACATGAGGTTGTCCATGGACAGGGCGGCCTTGGGCTTGGGTTTGCCCACGCAGATGAGCAGCGGCACCACCTGGCCGGCGGGAAGGCCGAGGAAGTCGCGGGTCTCGTCGCGGTTAATGGCCCCCAGCCAGCAGGAACCCAGCCCGTGCTCGGTCAGCCAGAGCACCACGTCCTCCGCTGCCAGAGCCGTTCTGGCCAGAAGCACCGGCCGGTCCGCCTTGATCTCCGTCGCGGGGCAGGTGATGGCCAGAAAGCCCAGCAATGGGGCGTTGACCATCCAGCGGTTGATCTTGTTCATCACACCCTTGACGGAACGCTTCTGCAGTTCTTTGACCTGCTTCGGATCGGAGATGAAGCGTATGCTGTCCGCCGGGGAACCGCACGCCTCCAGGGCGAAGGCGAGGAATTCGCGCAGCGAATTTATCAGCGCTTCGTCCTCCGGGAAAGACTCGTACTTGCGCACGGAGCGCCGGGCGTACATGACGTCCCACAGCGTCCAGGGGGTAGAAGAAAGCGCAGGGTAATCCCGCGTGGCTTTCTTGGTCTGTTCCATGTCGGCAGCCATATTCCCTCCCATCGATTGGTGCAGACGGTATGAGAACATTCTACCAGAACCGGCCTTGCAGCCCCGGGTTTTTACCGTTCTGTTCGAAAAAAGGTTGTGGTATCATAGATGGGCGCGGGCGTTTAGCTCAGCGGGAGAGCGCTGCCTTCACACGGCAGAGGCCATGGGTTCAAATCCCTTAACGCCCACCACGAAACCGGCCCTCTCGGGGGCCTTTTTCTTTCAAGGGTCACTTCGTGTTTGACCGCAGGAAAACAGCGATGCCATTCTTACCGGCCTTACCTTCAGCCACTCCTCGAACCTGGTCCTGGTGTATCTCCAATACGTCGGCGAGAGTCAGGAATACGGGTCCGGCCATCTAGTCCGCCAGGTTCTTCAGCATCCTGCCGTATCTGTGGTTGGCCTTGTCCAGGGCTGTTTCAAATGCCTTGCGGCGCTTCTTGTCACGCACGGGTGTGATTATCAGCACGTCACCGTCGGTGGTGATATCCAGGGGGGTATCGGCGTCGATGTTGAGCAAATCGAGTATGGGCCGGTCTATCACCAGGGCCATGCTATTTCCGTGCCTGGTCATTCTCTTTACCATTTCGGCCTCCTTCATGGTATATACAATGTATATACATTATATATCCGGAACAAGGCCAGCGGCGCCGGCGAGGTGATACCGGCCGGCGTCTACACCGTCCCCGCCCATTCCCGGGCCACCTTCAAGGCCAACGACCTGCTGGGAGGCCAGAGCTATCAGGCCTCACTCGCGCTGCTCTCCAGCCAACCGGTGGTGGCCGAGCGCCCCATGTACTTCAGCTACCAGGGCACCGGTTCATGGGGGTGGACGGGAGGACATTGTGTGATGGGCGTGCCCTCCCTGGCCAGGGACTACTACTTCGCCGAGGGCTACACCGGGACCGGGTTCGAGGAATGGCTGACCTTGCAGAACCCGGGGACCACCGCCATCACCGTCGATGCCCTCTACCAGCTGGGCTCGGGTGCCCCGGTCCCCAAAAGCTACAACATACCCGCCGGTACCCGCGTGACCGTCTACGTCCCCACCGAGGTCGGCACGGACCAGGACGTCAGCGCCCACCTCTCCTCGGCCTCCGACTTCCTGCCGAGCGCCCCATGTACTTCAATTACCAGGGTACGGCTTCCTGGGGATGGACCGGGGGACACTGTGTTATCGGAGCTACCAATCAGTCTACCGATTGGTTCTTCGCCGAGGGTTACACCGGGACCGGGTTCGAGGAGTGGCTGTGCATCCAGAATGCCGGAGCCGCCGCCGCCCAGGTGACCATCACCTACTATCCCGAGGGCGGTGCTCCCATCGTCAAAGCCCCCATCACCGTGCCGGCCAACTCCCGTTACACCGTCAACGTCAACACTGACGCGGGAACGGAGCTCTCCCTCTGCGCCGGGATCTCTTCCTCCCAGCCGGTCATCGTGGAGCGGCCCATGTACTTCAACTTCCGCGGGGAGTGGACCGGCGGCCACGACGTGGTGGGGTACATACCGTAGGGATTGCCCGGACAGGCGCACGACAGAAACAAGCCCCGGTTAACACCGGGGCTTTTGTATTTCTAAAGAAATGGTATAGGCCTATTCCACCTTGATCTCGGGCAGGATCTTCTCCAACCATTTCGGTATCCACCAGTTGGCCTCCCCGCCCGCTAGTTTCATGATCGCCGGCACCAGGAGCAGCCGGACGATGGTGGCGTCCAGGATGACCGCGATGGCCAGGGCGAAGCCGAACTCCTTAAGCTCCAGCACGTCGGCCACGAGGAAGCAGCCGAACACCGCGGCCATGATGGCCGCCGCCGCGGTGATGGTCCTCCCGGTATGGGCAACCCCGGTCACGATGGCGTCGTCGTTGTCATGCGTAAGCAGCCACTGCTCATGCATGCGTCCGACCAGGAACACCTCGTAGTCCATGGACAGGCCGAACAGCAGCGCGAACACCATCACCGGCAGGTAGGTCTGGACGAACCCGACGCTGGTGAAACCGAAAAGGCCTTCGAGGTGGCCATCGGCGAATACCCAGGTGGTCAGGCCGAAGGCGGCGAAGGTGGCCAGCAGGTTCATGATTACCGCCTTGGCCGGGATGAGTAAGCTGCGGAAGATCAGCAACAAGTAGAGGAAGGACAGCGTCAGCACTATCAACATGACCCAGGGCAGTTTGCTGAGCGTCTCGTTGCCAAGGTCCTCGAACTGGGCCGTCGACCCGCCCACCTGGATCTGGAGATTGCCGGAGGCTTCGTACGACGGGATCATGTCGTCCCGGATATCGCGGATCAGGTCCGTCGCGTCCCTGGAATCGATGGGCGCCTTGGTTACGGCGGTGATGATGGTGCGGTAGGACCCTTTGTCTATGTTGACCATCTGTTCCAGCATCTGCCTGGCCTCATCGACCAGATCCTCCTGCTCGGGAGTCATCCGCGCTTCCACTTTCTGCTTGAGCATGTCCAGCTGCCTCCAGGTCAACTGGCCCTGCGTCTGCTTGATCATGTCCAGCTGCTCGGGGGTCAGTTCGGCCTGCACCTGATCACCCACCGTCGAGATGGAGTAGGCCGTGGCCACGCGGCCGTCGGCCCGCAGGGAATCCGTCAGCTCCTTGATGACCGCATAGTCGTCAGAGTTCAGCTCCCCTACGGTCATGTGGGTCACCAGGATCTGTACGGGCGAGAGCAGGCCGGGGGTGAACTTCTCGGTCAGGATGATCTCTGCCTTCCCGGTGGGAGTTTCGGAGATGGATGCTAGACCCAGGTCGATCCCCAGGGCCATGCCCAACGTGGGCAGGGCGAACAGGATCAGCAGGGCGGCGGCGGGAAGGGCCATCCAAGGATGCTTGAGGACGTAGCGGGCCCACCTGGCCCAGCCGCTGACTTTGGCTGCTTCAATGTCGGCGGCATCCGCCGGCTGCCAGTTTTTGGGCAAAGACCATTTGTTCATACGCTCACCGAGGACCGCGAGGAAGGCCGGCAGGAACGTCCACGAGGCGAACAAGGTGCATATCACTACGATCACGGCCCCCAAGGCCATCCCCACGAAGATCGGTGACTTCACGATGAACAGCGAGAACAGTGAGATCATCACGATGGTGCCCGAGAAGATGATGGTCCGGCCGCTGGTCCGCAGGGCGATACCTACGGCGATGGTCTCCGGTTCTTCTTTGCCCTCCCTCAGTGCTTTGGCGTGCTCCTCGCGGAATCGGGTCAGAACGAAGAGGGAGTAGTCGATGGAGATGCCGACACCGATCATGGTGACGACCGAGAGCAGGAACGCGTCGATAGGCCGGAAGAAAAGCAGCAGCGAGAGCAGCCCGTAGACGAACGTCAGGTTGACGAGGGCGACGACCAGGGGGACGATGCCGGCGATGACGGCACCCAGGGCCAGGATGAGGACGATCAGGGCGATCGGGATGCCGATGGACTCGGCCCTCTCGACGTCTGCGTTCTCCACCTCGGTGAGATCGTTGGACGACTGCGAGTAGCCCGTCAGGTAAGCCTCGACCGGCGTCGAGGCGGCAGCCGCTTCGACCAGCTCTTCCATGTCCGCCGACCGCGTGGCCCGTTCCCGGTCGTCACCGTTCAAGCCCAGGGAAGCGAAGGCAGCGGTCATGTCGCTGGAGAACTGCGCACCTCCGGCCACCTGATCGTAGGGGCTGACTATGGAGGCCACGCCGGGCTGGTTTTCAACACTGCTCAATACGTCGTCCACCACCGCCTGGAACTCGGGGTCAGTGACCGTCAGCGTCTCCGAGTTGAAGACGATGACGTCCTGTTCGGCTCCGGCCGCGGTGAAGTCGGTGCCGATTATCCTGGTGACCTCGGCGGAGTCGGACCCGGTCACGCTGTAGTCCGGGGCCGACAGGTTCGAAGCCAGGTGCGGGTATAGCGCGGCGGCCACGACGAAGAGCACCAGCCAGGCACCCAGCACCCACCAGCGGTGCCGGGAGACCCACGTGCCCCACCTTACCGAAAGAGACGGCCGGGATTCTCGAGGACCGGGTTTTCCTTCGGTCATAGTCTGCGTCACTCCTTCTTCTTCTCCAGCTTCAGCTCTTCCATCAGCAGCCTCGCCCTGGCCTGTTCGGCCGGGCCAAGGGAGGAGAGGTCGAAGGGCTGCTCGGTGCTGTACATGGTGGGGTCGGCCGAGTCCGTGGGGTCCAGCGCCGCCTTGATCTTCTTCTGCCACTCCTGGAAGTTCCCCATCATCGGGCCGAACAGCGTGCGCATCTCCGGCTCGCCGCAGACCAGGCCGGGCTCCATGTTGTATTCCATGTTCATCAGGGTGAACTCGGTGGTCATGTCGACCACGCCCTGGGTCTGTTTGCGGTCGCGATGGTCGTACCAGAGCACCTCCTCGTAATGGCTGACCACCCCTTCCTCCAGGAAGAAGTGGAAGCCGCTGCCGGGCAGGTCGTTCATGACGTAACCCTTCTCCACGCCCTTCTTTTTAATGGGCTCCCCGCCGTGCTCCCGTGCCTCGTACATGGCGTGCTGGACTTCGTCCTGCCCCCACATGGTCCCGATGACGCCGTTGCGGGTGGCCACGCCCATGAAGGAGCCGAGTATCCACCCCCAGAACATCGGCTGGCCCAGGCCGATCTGGTCCATGTCGAGAAGGATGCCGTCGTGCGCGGCCACCTCTTGCTTGATGACCATCTCCTGGAACTCCAGTTCCCCGGGGGAGTTGGCGCAGAGCAGCCATACCCAGTTGTAGTGCATGACGTTCATCATCTTGCGCAGGTAGTCCGCCTTCCCGAAGGCCTCGTTGCGCATCAGGTGCGGCCACATTCCCGAAATGAAGTTGCCCAGTCCCACTCCGAAAGAATGGTATCCGATGCCTTCGTTGGCCACGGCCTGGGTGGCGTCGGAGAGGGTGCGACCGTCCGCGAAGAGCGCCATGTAGGCCTTGGCGTTCTCCGGCAGTTCCCCGGTGGTCTCCCACATCAGGCCCTCGGGGACGTTGATGGCCGGCCCCGGCCAGTGGTAGAGCTTGAGGGCGCACTTGGTGAACACCCCCAGCCCCCCGAAGGCGCCGCCGCGCCCTCGCATGATGCCCCGCAGCGAGGGGCCTGGCCCGTCACCCGAGAACCAGCCCATGCCGGAGTCGAGTGATCCCAGCCGGAGCACCTCACCGGTGGGGAGGACCCACTCCACACCCAGGACGTTGCGCGCGCTCCAGCTCATGGAGACACCGTCCCAGCAGCAGCCCCACCCCGAGGTGGAACTGGCCAGGGGGGAGTGGGATGCCCCGGCCGAGATCATGTGAGTGGAAAAGCCGAGCCTCTTGGCTTCGGCGTTGATCTGGCCGGCTACGGCGAAGGGCTCGACCACGACGTACTGGTTTTTTTCGTCTATCTCCAGGATGCGGTTCATGCGTCGCATGTCCAGCTGGACCACGCCCTCGCAGCCGGGCGCGGCGTGCGCCCCCCACCCCAGGCACAGGGCCTTGTGCTTGAGGCCGTACTTGTTGCAGATCTTGACGATGGCTACCACATCCTCGGTGCTGCCGGGAAGGACGACGGCCTCGGGACGCGGCATCCAGACGTCGGGGTTGACGCTGAAGGCGGGTTGCCAGGCGTAGGCGTCGAGCAGGGCCGGCTCGTCGGAGATGTTCTCCGGCCCCAGCACCTTCTCCAGCTCCTTATATGCTTCCCTGGGCATCATGGCTCATCCCCTCCCTTCTTCTGCGAGACCGGCGGACCTGCACACCAGCTCTGTCAGGTCGTACATTTTCAGGCGGGACCCGTTGGCGGCCAGGGCGTCGGAGAAATTCCGCTCGCACCAGGGGCAGGAAGTTACCAGGGCGTCGGCACCGGTTGACTCCGCTTCCGCTAGCCGCTCCCCGGCCGTCCATAGGCCGTATTCGGGATAGGCCTCCAGTACGCCGCCGCCCGCACCGCAGCACCAGGCGCACTCCTTGATGCGTTCCATCTCCACCAGGCGCACGCCGGGTATGGACTCGAGGATCTCCCGCGGCGGCTCGTAGCAACCCTTGCGGCCGGTGCGCTTCATGTCCATGGGCCGCTCGAGCTTGTCGCCCGTCCACTCGCCGGTGTAGGGCTCGCTCATCCTGCCGAGGTGGCAGGGGTCGTGCCAGGTGACCTGCATGGGGACAGGGTACTTCAGGCGGAGGCGGCCCTGCCCGATGGCGCGGTTGAGGTACTCGGTGATATGCAGCACCTCCACCGGCGGGGTCTTGCCCATTTTGGGATAGAGGTAGCGGAAGTGGGCGTACCCGTCGGAGCAGCAGGTGACCAGGGTGGAGGCGCCCGACGCCTTGATGCGAGAGAGCATGTCGTCGGCGTAGTTCTCCGCCTCGCCCCGGAAGCCCAGTTCGTAGGCGCGCCCGCCGCAGCAGGACTCCTCGGCCCCGGCGATGCCCACGTCGGCCCCGGCGGCCTGCATCAGGCGCACGGCGCCGCGGACCACCGGCCACAGGTCCTCGTCGTAGGAGTAGCGGCACCCGGCGTGGAACAGGACGTCGGCCTTCTCGCGGTTTATGTCCGCAAGCCCCAGGCCCTTAGCCCAGGCGCCGCGGTCCGCCCTGGGCCCGCCGATGACGTTCCCTTCTTTCTTCAAGTTATCGATCATCAGCATGTGCTCGGGGATGAGCTGGCCCGACTCCACGCAGTGGGCCCGCAGCTCCATCAGGATCACGGTGATGTCGAAGTCGTCCTTGAACACCTTGCAGGCCATGTCGCAAGCTCCGCAGAGCTGGCAGCGGTAGATAATCTCCGCCACCCCTTCGGTCAGTTCGCTGCGCCCCTGCACCAGGGAGAGGCCCATGTTCAACCTGCCCCCTCCCGAGTAGGCGTGGAAGTTGAAGCGGGTCACGGCGGGGCAGAGGTTGGCGAACCGCCAGCTCTGCGCCTTGTTCCAGGGCATGAACTTGCAGTAGGAGTTGCGGGAGCAACCGGCCATGTCCCGTTCGTAGTCTACCAGGGCCATCTTACACCTCCTCGAAGCAGAGCCGCCCGCGGTTCATGACGCGGTTGGGGTCGAATATCGCCTTCACCTTTTTCAAGGTCCTGACGGTGTCCGGGCACTCGGCGTATGCCAGGTCGGCCAGGGGCCCGTAAGGACGCGAGAAGAAGGCCCCGGCGTCGCGCAGGGCGCGCCCGGCTTCGTCGTACAGCTCTTCCACTCGCGCCGCCTCTGCGGCGTGGGTGGGGTCGTAGAGGAGGTCGAACTCCAGGTGGCAGCTTCTTCCCTGCTGGATCGGCTGGAGGTAGACGGCGATATCGCCTGCCGGGAAGCCGGCCTTGGCCGCTTTGCCGTTCATCAGTTCGATGAAAGAAGGGGCCCGGTCCATGGTGGTCAGGAAGGAGATCTCGCGGAACCCGCCCGCGAGGCGAAGCTTCCAGTAGGGGTCGGGTGAGGGGTTGTCGAGTATCTCCAGCATCCGCCGGGCGGTGGCGCCGGGTACTTCGCTCCTCGGTACCACACCGTAATGCTGGGCCGCAACGGCGATGTCCTGCTCCTGGTAGTCGACGCGCTTCTCGGGGAAGTGCTGATAGCCGGCCGTGCAGTAGACCAGGACGTAAGGGGCCTGCTTCTCCGCCAGGGCCCTTATCTCCGCCGGGCCCTCCGCCAGGATGCTGGCAAGGGCCAGTCCGCTCAGGATGAGAAACTCGTCTCCCAGCTTGAGACGGAGCATGCGGTAGGAGAAGCCGATCAGTTTCGCGAGGTCCGTCTCGGGAACGAAGTGGAGCTTGCGCGCCCGGGGCATCATCTCCAGCTTGATCGAAGCCCAGGTGGCGATGCCCATTGATCCCTGGGCCGCCTGGAAGAGCTGGACGAAGTTGATGGCACCCGGCCCTCCCGTCGGGTTCTTCTGCTGTATCTGCCTGTCCCACTGCATCTCCAGCGGGCCGGGCCCTGCCGCCGAGCCCGTGCGCATGAGGTCGCCGGTGCCGAACACCAGTTCGGTGCAGAGGATGGGGTCGGTCATGTCCCAGTGGTAGCGCGGCGTGGTGATGGGCTCCCTCTCGAGGTAGGAGGCGAGCACCGACTTGGTTGCTCGGGGCAGCAGGGGCATCAGCGGCTTGAGGCCGTGCTTTTCGGCTTCCAGCTTTAGCCGGGAGAAGGTCACCCCCGGCTCGATGATGGCTACCTTGTGGAGGCCGTTGATGCGGATGATGGAATCCATTCCCGACAGGTCGACGATGACGCCGTCACCGGACGGGACGGTTCCGCCGTGAAAGCGTGGAGTCCCCGAGGAGACGGGGATGAGGTTGAGGCCCATCTCGTTGGCCAGCCTGACGACGGCCTGCACCTCGCTCGTGTTCGCCGGCTTGACCACCAGCAGGGGCTTGCCCGGCATCCCCGGCTTCACCGGACCGAGGCAGGCGGTGTATCCGGCCAGCGCCTGGGGATCGTCGGAGACGGCGCCGGGGCTCACGATGGCTTCGAGTCTCGCTCTCATGGTTTCATCCCCCCCACCACCAGCACCAGGCTCTTGCGAAGCAACAGCGAGGTCGCCTTACGTACCGCACCGAAGTCCATGATCCTGGAAAGAAGGGCCAGCAGGCGCTCGTTCGAAGCCAGGCGCAAGATTGGGCCGGACTTTCCGAGGAGCCGGTCAAGCTTGATAATGGTCCTGCTTTTCGCTTCATCCAGCTTGTTCATGAGGTCCCCGAAATCGAGGCCGGTGTCCTCCTGGCATCCGCTGATCGCCTCACCGACCAGGGGAAGCGCCTTGTCCAGCAGCCCTGTCCGGTAGGCAGCGGACATCAACCCGAAAACGTCAGCCGTTTCCAAAGCCATTCGCATCACCTCCACATTCCCTGCTTACCAATAACTTTAAATCCCGTAAAAGGGAAAGCCGGTTCAACGTGAATAGTGAGATGTGATTAAATAAACTGCGAGTGATTGCCCCCGTAAGCGCCTTTCAATGAAGTAATCCTATCACGCCGGGGCCGGAAGACAAAACGGCCGTTCCGATTACTTGCCGGTGGTGGAAGGAGCTTTGCCCGGCGCGTAGATGGAGCACTTGCAGACGGGGTCGCCGTCCGGGAGGCTCTCGTCGATCACCAGCGTCGCACCACAGTAGGCGTACATCCTCTCGTCCATGTACATGGCAGCCCGGCAGACCCCCCGGTGCTCCGGTTTGCTGAAACCGTAGGGGCAAGGGTCCACCACCAGTTGCAGCCTGTCATCGTCGTGGCCGGTGACCACGGCGGGGAGGCCCCCCATCTCCACCAACCCCTCGAAGCGGCGTCGGAACTCGTCCATGGAGACGAAGTCCTTGATGCCGTAGGGGGAGCGGATATACAGGAAAGCGATACCGGCGCAGATCCCCCGCACCAGGCGGTCGCCCAGCCCCGGCACGAGGTACAGCAGGCGGTGGAGATAACCCATCGCCAGGAACATCCGGTTGCGTATACTCATAAGATCGGGCTCATTCTTCCAGGCCGGTGGACTTGTTCATCATGCGGTTGAGGCCGTCGATCATCTCCTGGACGGAGCGCTTCAGGCCCTCGAACCGTTCGCCTTCCGTGATGTCCAGCTTGACTTCCAGGTCACCTTGCATGACTTTTGCCGTGGCCTCGTCCAGCTGGCGGACCAGGTCCTCGTGATCGTGCTCGTTGCGGGTGATCTCGTACTGGGAATCCTCCAGCTTGGTCAGCATGGTATTTATGGATCTTGCCAGGCTGGCCAGCTCGTCGTTGCCTTTCACCTCGACACGGGCCGACAGGTCGCTTTCTTCACCGATCTCCTGGAGGGAGGCATCGAGCCTCTCGGCCGGCCGGATCACCGACAACTCCAGCAGCAGGATCAGGGCGAGGGCAAAGAGCAGGGCCACGATTATCAGGGAGATGATCATGTAAGCCTGGAAGGTCTTTCCCTGGTCGTAGACGGTGCGCGCTTCCCTTATCTCCAGCACCAGGGCGGGTTCGCCGTAGACGTCGTCAACCATGGCGTAACCTGCCACGACGTCGTTATCTACGGGGTAGACGACCACGTCATCGCCGGCCAGAAGCTGATCGGCGACTTTTTCGGGAACCTCGGGCGAGCCTACCGGATGGAAATAGAGGTCGAGGCCGGTCATCTCTCGCAAGCCGCCCAGTTCTTCCTCGGTCAACAGGCGGCCCATCATCATCACTCCGGCTATGGGCCCTTCGCCCGTGGTGGTGAGGATGGGGTTGGAGGCAACGAGCATGGTCCCTTCGGAGGTTGACAGGATTCCCTGGACGGCAGGATCCCCCGAATTGAGTGACAGGCGCGGGTCGCCGGGCACCAGGCGTCCTTCGAGGTCCGGTGGGACCGGCGCTTCTTCTCCGGCCTCGAAGTCGTAATAACTTTCCCGCACCATCTCTCCGGAGAGCGTGGCCATCGCGAACATGTTCACTCCCGAACTGTAGAAGCTGTCATAAATCAGATATTCGTCGATGAATTCCTGGTTGCGGTCTTCCATGAAGTAATACGGATCGTCCCAGTTCGCCCATTCCAGCAGGGTGGTGTCCAGGTTGTCGATGGCCGCGGACAGGGACATCTGCGCCCTCTCGGCATAGCCGGTGACCATGTCGTCCTCGTGCTCCTCCAACTGGTCCATCATCAGGATGTTCAGGATGACGCCGACCGCCACGAAGATGACGAGAAAAGTAACGCCGATTATCAGAGCCGCCTTCATGCGAAGCTTCATATGTCCGCACTCCTTCTACCGCGAGTCAAAAACCACCCTTATCGCGATGATAACATATTTTTCCTGCCCTGGGACAACGCGGTGAAGCTTTGACATCCCCGCGTGGATACACCAGAATTATCATCAGAACCCAAGGGTCTTAAAGGAAGGGTCGGGCGCGGGAAAAATGGCGGACAACAACTCGATGGAAAAGACGAAAAAGAAACTGGAGAACGTACCGGCCATAGTCATCGTCATGCCGATTGTGATCGCCGTGATCTTCGGTGGACTGCTTCTTTACAAGTACCTCTGGGTCCCCGGCTACCTGAAGACCCCTACCTATGACCCCATCATGGTCATCGGGCCGGCAGACGAGATTGAGGACATCTACCTCGAGGACGGCCGGGTTATGAACATGCCCGAAGGGAGTGGCAGCGGTGTAGCCATCGCACGCTTCTACGAGACCGTCGAGGAGGTTGAGGGGGGGAGCAACGTCAGTGTCTACTTCCATGAGTACCTCACGCCGGAAGAGGTCACCGAGCTCGACCCGATCACCGGTGAGACTTCCCCCGACGGTTTCTCCATCGAAGTCAAGGACATCACGGAGTACGAGCGCTCGGAGACCCCGGTCTACGGTTACTACCTGGTGAACGGCCGCACTGAACTCATCTTCGTCAAGGTGCGGGAGTCCGGTGGGGAAGGGTACCAAGAAGGGGTGAAGTTCCTGGGCTGGGTTCCCGCCTGACCTCAGGAGAACAGCTTGGCAAGCTCATAAAGCGGCATGTCAACCTGTTTGACACCCGCCAGCGCTTCCTCATAAGGCACCGCTTCCGGCTGGTTGGAGCGCAGGCAGGCCATGTGATCGAAAGTCTCATGCTTGACCATGTCCACGGCGAAGGCGCCCAGCCGCGTAGCCAGCACCCGGTCGAAGACGGTGGGCATGCCGCCCCTTTGCAGGTGGCCAAGGTGGGTGACGCGGGTCTCGTAACCGGTACGCTCCTCGATCTCGTCCGCCAGCCAGGACCCGATGCCCCCCAGGCGCACGTGGCCGAAGGGGTCTTTTTTCTGGCTCCGCACCACCTGGTCGTCCATGCCCTGAGGCTTGGCGCCTTCCGAGACTACGATGATACTGAAGTCCTTGTTCCTGCCCTTCCTCTTCTCGATGCGCTCGATCACTTCTTCGATGGTGAAGGGCACCTCGGGGATGAGGATGTTGTCAGCCCCCCCGGCGATGCCGGCGATGAGGGCTATCCAGCCGGCGTCACGCCCCATAACTTCCAGTACCATGATGCGGTGGTGGGACGAGGCAGTGGTGTGCAGTTTGTCCAGGGCGTCGCAGGCCACGGACACGGCGGTGTCGAAGCCGATGGCATATTCGGTGCCCGGCAGATCGTTGTCGATGGTCTGGGGGATGCCCACGCACCTTACCCCGTACCCGGCCAGGCGGTGGGCCACGGTGTTGGTGTCATCGCCGCCGATGGCGATGACGGCGTCGATGCCGTGCTTGCGCAGGTTGACCATGATGTTCTCCACCCCGCTCTCCACGTTGAAGGGGTTGGTGCGGGAAGTCCCCAGGATGGTCCCGCCCCGCTGGATGATGCCGGAGACGGATCCTATGAACAGCGGCTCCACCTCGTCCTGTATCAGGCCGCGCCAGCCGCGCTTGATGCCGATGACCTCATAACCTTCGGCGATACATTTACGGACCACTGCCCGGATGGCGGCGTTGATAGCCGAGGAATCTCCTCCGCCTGTCAGGAGAGCAATTCTCATAGTTCCATCCTTCCCTTGATGAACCGGCACACAATGTTATTCTTACCCAACATGATGCCCGGTTAGCGATGCTTCTAACCGGGCAGTGATTATCCGTTAACTCTCTTTAGAACTCGCGCAACATGTATTTCTGGATCTTGCCGGAGGGGTTGCGGGGGAGGGTTTCGACGAATTCCCAGGCGGTGGGGATCTTGAAATCGCCCAGCCTGCCCCGGCAGAACTCGCTCATCTCCTCGGCCGTAAGCTCGGCTCCCGGCATGGGCACCACGAAAGCCTTGACCGTCTCCCCGTAGATCTCGTCGGGTTGCCCCACCACGGCGGCGTCCATCACCTTGCCGTTTTCCAGGATGGCCATCTCCACCTCGCGCGGATAGACTTTCTCCCCGCCGGTGACGACTACTTCCTTCTTGCGGTCCACCAGGGTCACGTAGCCGTCCTCGTCCACCACCGCCAGGTCGTCGGTGCGCAGCCAGCCGTCGGGCGTGAACACCTCCGCGGTGGCATCGGGGTTTTTGTAGTAATGGAGCATGTTGCTCTCGCAACGCACCATCCACTCGCCCATCTCGCCCACGGCGGCGTCCTCGTCGGCGTCGTTGACCACCCGGGACTCGCAGTTGATGATGGGCAGGCCCTGCGTCCCCGCCTTGTGGACCTGGTCTTCGGGGCGGAGGCGCACTCCTCCCGGGCCCCCCTCGGTGAGGCCGCAGAAGCAGAAGAAATTATCGCTCTTAAACATCTCCTCGGCTTTGAGCACCTGCTCGCGGGACATGGGGGCGGCGCCGTAGGACCAGTACCTGACGGAAGAGAGGTCGTACTTTTCAAAGCCGGGCACTTGCATCATCAGCAGGTACATGGTGGCGGCTCCGAAGAACTGGGTGATCTTTTCCTTCTCGATGAGCCCCAGGGTCTCTTCGGGGACGAAGTTCCTGGCGACCACGTGGGTGGCTCCGACCAGGGTGCCCGGCCAGAGGAAGAGGTGGAGCTCGGCGGAATCGAAGAGGGGAGCCGAGTAGAGGATGCGGTCGGTCTCACGCATGCCCAGTTCGGAGAGCATGGCCATGGCGATCATCAGGTGGCTGTAGTGGTTGAAGACCGCCCCCTTGGGCCGGCCGGCCGTGCCGGCGGTGTAGATGATGGCGGATTCGTCGAAGAGGTCCACCTTCACCCTGGGCTCGGAAGGGCTGCCTGAGGCTATGAGGTCGGGGAGGTAGAGGAAATCGCCTTCGGCCTGGCCGTCGGCTTGTATCCACTTTTCCATCAAGGGGAGGCCGTCGCGGATCTCGCGGACCATGGGGAGGAATTCCTCCGACACAATGCAGAACCGGGCGTCGCAGTTGTCCAGCATGTACTTCGCCTCCGGCGGGGCCAGGCGGAAGTTCAGGGGGACCACGATGCCCCCCGCTTTCATCACGGCGAAGTAGGAGAAGATGAAGCTGTCGGAGTTAAGGCTGAGCAGTACGACTTTCTCACCCTTATCCAGCCCCATGTCTATGAGGGCGTTGGCGAGCCGGTTAACGGTTACGTTCAACTCCTCGTAGGTGTAGCGCCGGTCCTCGAAAACAAGTGCCTCCCGCCCCGGGTACTTCCGGGCGTTACGCGCGAGGATCTCGCCGGTTGTTATCATGCAAAGACCTCCTTCCGATACAACGGAACTTCGCTTCTAAGCTATCACCTTTTTCGGCACTTTAGCAATCTTGTATGCTGGTCAATGAGGGACGGGCCTGGCTGTGGTAACCTGTTCTCATGGATGGTCTGAAGAGAAAGAAGAGGGCTCGTTTCCACGGCACGGCGCCGGCGGCGGTTCTGCCGGCGGCCCTGCTCGTCCTGATCCTGTCCCTCTCCTCCTGCGGTACGAGCGGCACCGGCGGCGGCGATGAGGGGGAGAATCAGGACGCTGACCAGACGGATTTCACCTTCGTGGTCTGCGGGGACCCTAACGGGGTGAGCCCGCAGCTGGAGCAGATCGTGGGGATAGCCGGGGAAGCCGACTTCCTGATAATAGTGGGCGACCTGACCGCTTCGGGCAGCGACGCGGAGTTGAAGAAGGTCTACGACTACCTGCAGTCGGCGGGGATAACGTATTACGCCATCCGGGGGGACAACGACCGCTACCGCGATCCCTCGGGCACTATTTTCTCGAAATATTTCGGCCCCCTGTGGAGTTCCTTCGACTACGGCAACTCCCACTTCGTACTGTTGGACGGCTCCGACTCCCTGAACGGCTACCCGGAGGATGAGCTGGCTTGGATGGAGGAGGACCTCGCCGCTACCGCCTCCCGCCTGAAGTTCGTCTTTGCCCACATCCCTCCCGGGGCTCCGCCCGACCTCTCGGCCGAGTACGATGACTGGGAGGGGGCGCGCGACACCTCCGAGCGGGCCGAGGAGGTCTGGCGGCGCTACGGGGTGGACACGGCGTTCTGCGGCCACCTGCACGCCTACCTCGTCTATCAGCCGGCCGACCCGCGCATCCTGGTCACCGGCGGGGCGGGCTCCCAGCTCCACCTCAACGAGGCCATGGGCGGCTACTACCACTGCCTGAAGGTGCGCGTTCAGGGCGGCAGCGTGGACGTGGAAGTGATCAGGCTGCAGTAACGGCTCAGCGCGCCAGGTTCATGCCCGACACTTCGAAGGTACCCAGCAGGGAGGCACGCGTCACTATCCCTTCCCCGTACTTGTCCCGTATCCCGTCCAGGGCGTGGAAGAGCTTTTCCTCGCGGGGGTCCAGCCAGCCCCAGATGGATAGCTGGCACCCCTCGGAGCGCTTCTGCAGGCTCGAGACGGAGAGGCCCACGGTGGTGATGTTCTCTTCCCAGGTGCCGGTAGCGGCTTCCCGCTCCAGCAAGGCGCGCGCCGCCTGGAAGATGGGGCGGGGCAGGGCGGTGTAGTCCTTCAAGGTTACGGAGCGCGTGCAGCCCCGGCCGTAGCCGATGCGCAGGCGCAGGCAGACGGTGCGGCCGAGATAGCCGTCACGCCGCATGCGGCGGGTGACCGCCTCGGCTAGGCCGAGCAGCGTGTTGGCCATCACCTCGACGTCGTCGGTGCCCCCGCGGAGCGAGAGGCTGTGGCCGAAGGACTTGACCAGGTCGTCCTCGGTCTGCCCGCCCACCGGGCTGTAGTCGATGCCCCGGGCGGCCAGGTGGAGGAGGCGGCCCATGACCCCAAAGCGTTTCTGGAGCACCTGCACCGGGGTGCGGGCCAGGTCGCCGACGCGCTCGATGCCCAGGGCGCGCATATGCTTGAGCATGCGCGGCCCCACCCCCACCAGCTTGTTCACCGCCAGAGGGGCGAGGATGGTGGGAAGCTGGTCCGGCCGGATGATCGTCAGGCCGTCCGGCTTTTCGAACTCCGCGGCCATCTTGGCCACCAGTTTGTTGGGCCCCAGGCCCACCGAGCAGGTTAAGCCCAGCTCGTCGCGGATCCGTCTCTTCAGCTCCGCCGCCAGCCCCCGGGCCGCCTCCCACTCCCCCGGGCCCACCCGGTGGGTGAGGTCGAGGAATACCTCGTCGATGGAGAAGACCTCGGAGCGGGGAGAGTAGGTCTCGCAGAGGCGCACCAGGCGCCGGGTGTTGTAGAGATACTTGGGGATGTCGGCGTGGACCATGGCCACGCCGGGGCAGCGCGAGCGCGCCTCCCAGACCGACATGCCCGCCTTGATGCCGAAGGGCCGCGCCTCGTAGGAAGCCGTGGCCACCACCCCGTGGGTGCAGAAGTCGCTGGAGGTGTGGCAGACCACCAGGGGCACGCCCCGGTAGAGGGGGTGGTCGCGTTGCTCGACGGAGGCGAAATAAGAGTCCATGTCCAGGTGGAGGATGCACCGCCCCTGCTCCTGCCGACCGGCCGCCGCGGCCTGTCCGGCTTGCTCCGGCCCGCCGTCCCGCTCCGCCGCCAGGGCGGCCGGCTTCTGGTCGGCGGCCCGCATCAGGCCGTGCATGGTGAAGTTGCCCACGGCTCTAGCCCCCGGAGTGGATGCGCACCAGCGACCAGTTCATACTCTCTGTGGAGAAGCGCAGTTCGTAGACGTCGTCTCCTTCACCGGCCAGCACCGAGTAATATATCTCCATGAACTGCCCTTTACGCCGGCGGTGGGCGCCGGTCACGCGGGTCACCCGGTAGCGGCGCTCCCTCCAGACAAAGAAGACCGGTGTTATCTTTTTCCGGCTGAAGACGGCTGACATCTCCACCGGTTCCTCGATCAGCGTGATCATATCCCATCAGCTCCCGTGACATTCGTTCCGACGTCCGTGACGTCGGGCTTATAACCCAAGGCTCAGGCCTTAGACCCTGTCCCGCATCAGTGAAACCACCCGTCCCAGGATGCGGACCTCCTCCCCGCCCTCCCGCACCACGATGGGAGGGTAGGCGGGGTTGGAAGACCGCAGCTCCAGCCGCTTCCCCTTGCGGTGGAGGTGCTTCACGGTGGCTTCGTCGCCTACCAGGGCCACCACTATCTCGCCCTCGCCCCCCTCCAGCCGGGGGTCGACCACCACCAGGTCGCCGTCGCGGATGTGGTCGCCCACCATGCTGTCGCCAATCACCCGCAGCATGAAGCGTTTTTCCTTGCCCCACTCCGCCGGCACCGGCACCCAGTCGTCGATCTCCTCGGAGGCGTAGCGGAGGGGGCCGGCCGGCACCTCGCCCAGCAGGGGGAGGTAGGAGCGGCGGTAGCGGCTGCCTCTCTCCAGGCGGACGCTGCGGGCGCCCGTCTCCCGCGAGATGTAGCCCTTCTTCTCCAGGGCTTCCAGATGGCGCAGGGCCCCGCGGGTGGAGGAGATGCCCATGTGCCCGCAGAGCTCGCGTACGCTGGGAGGGTATCCCCGCTCGTCCACCATGCGGGCGATGAATTCCAGGGCTTCACTCTGCCGTTCCGTCAGTCCCTGCATCTGCTTCCTCCTTTCACCTCGCGAAAAAGCCTCAAGACCATAATAGTAAACAAATGTTTACTATGTCAAGGCGCCCCGGCACCTGCCCTACAATGAAGGGGTGAAAAAGAAAAACGCCTTGTCCGTGATGTTCCTGGCCCTGCTGCTGGCCGCCCTGCTGCCCGCCTCCCTCTCCTGCGGGGCGGAGGAGGGCCAAGGGCGGGAGATACCTTTCACCCGCCTGGAGAAGGGTATCTCCAACTACTACGCCTACGAGGAGACCGGGGCGCAGAGCGCGCCTTCCTTCTTTGAGATAGTGACGGACCAGGCCGGGTGGGACGCCTTCCTGGCCGGGATGTACCCGCCCTACTCCTCCCAGGCACCGTCGTTGCCCGCCCCGGACCTCGGCTCCGAGATCGTCATCGCCGCTTTCCAGGGGGTCAAGCCGACCGGCGGGTACTCCATCGAGGTCGCTTCCATAGAAGAAGAAGAAGGCACAGTCAACGTCTACCTCAACGTGGTGGAGCCGCAGCCTTCCGACATGGTCAGCCAGGCCTTCACCAGCCCCTACGACATCGTCAAGGTCTCCCGCGCCGAACTTGGCCTGACCGGCGAGGTCGAGTTCAGTTTCTGGGACAACTTCGGCCGCCACCTCGCCGCGGAGTACGCCACTTTATAGGGTCAGGTCTATCGTTTATTATTTCTTACCAGTTATTGGTAAGAAATAATAAACGATAGACCTGACCCCACTCTTACTTGTAAACGATGCTTTCCGCGACGATGTTGGGCGAACCCTGGGCCACGTAGATCTTCCCGGTCACCTGCATGCGGGCCGTCAACTTGGATTCGGGCGGCAGGGGCGCGGTATCGCTGACCTCCACCCGCACCGAGTACACCCCGTCTTTCAGGAGGAAGCAGGCGGAGCAGTAACCGACGGCGTAGTTGCCTTCGGTGGTCACGATCACGCTGTCAAAAGCCTGCGGGTCCCTGGCGATCTCTTCCACGCTGACCTGTTTCGCGTCAGGGTTGGCCGCGACGGTGGACGTGGTGCCGGTAGAGCCAGTGCCTCCGGACTCCTTCCCGCAGCCGCCCGTCAGCAATGCCGCCAGCAGCAACGCCGCCAGACACGGCAGTAGAAACTTCTTCATTTCAATCCTCCAGTCCACTCTACATGTTCATCGGTTGTTCTTCGGCTTGCCTGGTGGCGTTGGGGTGGTAGATCACCACTCCCGACTCCTGGTATGCCCCGATCATTGCCTGGCCGTCCTCGCCGAGCACGAACTTGGCGAAATCCTCGGCGCCGGCGGCGTTCGGCTCTCCTTCCGGAAAGGCGTCGGGGTTGACGACGACCACGACGTACTGGTTCAGGAGCATGCCGCACCCCTCCACCAGCTTGGTCAGCCGCAGGCCATCCTTGGCCTGCAGCCAGGTGGAGGTGTCGCAGATGGTGTAGGCCTGAAGCTCGCTGGCCTCCTCCAGGGTGGCCGGCACGCCGCTCCCGGTCTGGGTGAACCAGGCCTGGCCGTTCGGGTCGACGCCGCACTTTTTCCAATAGCCCATCACCTTGGCATCAAGGTCCGACCCGTCCCCGCAGGCCACGAATTCCTCTCCCGCCGTGCCGATCTTTTTGCACGACTTGCCCGGGCAGTCGAGCCCGGTTATCTGCGCCGGGTCCGCTTCCGGGCCGACCACGATGAAATCGTTGTAGAAGACATCGCTGGAAGAGAGCGCGTAATTGTTCACCCATTCCTCCGATACCGCCGCCTTGCCGACCACGAGCGCATCGGCCTGACCTTGTGCGGCGGCCTCGAGCGCCGCGGCGCTGTTGTCGTAGACCTCGGTCGTAACGGACATGCCGCTGTTCTTTTCGAACTCCTCGACCAGCTCCGCGTACATCTCCGATTGGGCGATGTCCGCCGTAGTAGCGACGGTTACGGTGGACTTGCTCCCGCATCCGGCGATGGAGAAGAAAGCCGTTGCCAGGCAGAGGGCCATGGCCATCGCCGCCAGGCGGTGTAAGATCCTGGTCCGGGTCATTCGAAATCACTCCTTTCAGTTACTTTGAATACTCTAGCCATGTTTTTTCCAGAATTAACGAACGTCAAACCTGATGGGCACCATCCCGCTCTGTTCGTATGTCAGCACCAGGCCGCTCATCTTTTGCGGGACTTCGAAGACGGCGGTGACGTATGACTGAGTCCCCGGCGGAATAATGTCGGCGTTGTAGATCCCGCCGCGGCCCTGGGTGGGTACCAAGGGGTAGCTGTCACCATTCGCGTTCGCCAGCTTCAACTCCGACGGCAAAACGTTGTGTATGGCCTCACACCCGTTCTTCCTGTACATGAAGGTGATCATCAGGAACTCGTTGCCGCTTGCGGGGGGCGTTGACGCGTTATCGCCCTCGTTGTCATACTCGCTCGTCAGGAGGAGGGCGTTCGCTTCCGGGGAAGCGATGTCGTTGGTGACGGTGACCTCCGCGACGGCGATCTCGCTGCCGAACTGCCCGTACTCTATCGCTCCGGTCACCGCGTTTTTCAGGGGCACCTCTTCTTTGATCCCATAGACCCTGTTCTCGTAATAGCCATCATCCGCGTTAACCGCGCCCTCACCGCATCCTGCCAGCGCGGCCAGGACCAGGACCGGAGCCACCAGGGAAACGACCAGCGCGAAATGCTTTCTCACTTAACCTCTCCCTCTTTCAGCAATTAGTGTCCGCAACATTTTATGAACATTCCTAGTATGCCCCCTTGTCTCCAAAATTATTCCATCAATCAAAACTGTTTTGATACCTGGCGAGATTGCCCGGCGGCCTTCGCGTTTAACGCCGGAAACGCCTGGGAATAACAATCGGAGCAAAAGAGATGCCACTGACAGCGAGGAAAGAATCGGCGATATGAGACTGACCGCTTTGGCATGGAAGAACCTGAAGAGGCACAGGATCCGCACGCTTCTTACCGTACTGGGGGTGGCGGTATCCGCCATGACCCTCTTCACCATACTTTCCTTCAACCGGGGTTACGACGTGGCTCTCGAGGAGGAGATGGAGGCGTCCGGCGTTCACCTGTACATATCCATGGAGGGCTGCCCCATGCAGGCGGCGTCGCTCATCCTGCACGGCGGGGAGATCCCTACTTACCTCAACCAGCAGTTGCTCGGTTACACGCAGGATATGCCCGAGGTGCGGACGGCCGGCGGCATGCTCATCTCGACGGTCATCACCGGGGGCCGGGCCGATCTCTTCTACGGCATCTCCGACGAGATCAGGGACTTGAAGCCCGGATGGAAGCTCGAGGGCTCCTGGTTCACGGGCCCGGACTCGGTGATACTCGGCTACGACCTGGCCAAGGATTACAAGAAGCAACCGGGAGACCGGATGTTCATCGAATCCCTGGGCCGGGAGTTCGAAGTCAGCGGTACCCTGGGCAAGAGTTCCACCGAGGACGACGGCTTCTACTTCCTGCCGCTCGAGACCGCGCAGGATATATTCCTGCACCCGGACCAGTTGACGGTTATCGGGATACAGCTCAACGATATCTCACAGTTGCAGGAGACCCAGACTCAGCTCGAGCGGAGGGGGGCGTACGTGGTGCCGGCCTCCGACATCACCGAACTGATCCTGGACATGGTCGGAAGCACCAAGTCGATGCTGCTGGCCATCGTGATCATAGTGCTGCTGGTGGCGGGGCTTTTCATCTTCAACACCATCCTCATGGCGACTTTCGAGCGAAACCAGGAGTTCGGCTACCTGCGCTGCGTGGGGGCCCAGAGGACGCACATCTTCGAGCTGATATCAATCGAGACCCTGATCATCTGCGGGGCCGGCCTGGCTCTGGGGCTGGGGGCCGGATACGGGCTCTCTTACGTCATCGACGGTTGGGTAAAGGGCTTTCTGAGCTACGCGCCCGCGGGCAGGATCCTCCGGCCGGACCTGACAGGTGCCGCGCTGACCTCCGCAGTGGTTCTGGGGATGGCGGTGCTTGCCGGTATCTATCCCGGCTACCGGGCTTCCCGGGTATCCCCCATCGAGGCGGTGCATAATGAGTAGCATCGTCGAGATCGAGGGAGCTGCAAGGAAATACCGGCGCGGGGCGGAAGAGGTTCAGGCCGTGGACGGAGTGGACCTGAACATCGCGCGTGGGGACTACCTCGCCGTGATCGGGCGGTCCGGCTCCGGCAAGACTACTCTCCTCAACCTCATAGGTTGCCTGGACACGCCGACCAGCGGCCGGGTGACCGTCCACGGCATGGAAACCGGGGCATTGTCGGAGAGGGCGCTGGCGACCATCCGTTCCACCACCATAGGCTTCGTCTTCCAGCACTTCTTTCTCATACCGACCCTTACGGCGGTGGAGAACGTGATGGTGCCGGGGCGGTTCAGCGCCAGGCGGAACGGCGACCTCGAAGGAAGGGCCAGGCAACTGCTTGACCGGGTGGGATTGGCGGAACGGGCCGACCACCTTCCGCACGAGCTCTCCGGCGGGGAGATGCAGAGGGTGGCGCTGGCAAGGGCGCTGATCAACGAGCCCGCCATCCTCCTGGCCGACGAGCCGACGGGCAACCTGGACTCCCGGAGCGCGGAAGAGATCGGGGCCATCTTCCGGGAGCTTAACCGGGAAGGCCTGACCATGGTCGTGGTCACCCACGGGAACGAACTGGCCGGTGACGCCACTCGCGTGGTGCGCCTGCTGGACGGCAGGATAGTGGAAGAGGCTGTACAGAGGCCGGTATCTCCCCCGCAGCCGGAGGCTGCTGTCCGCCTGGCGGAGCAGGAAGACGTCGCCGCGGAAGAGCCCACGGCCCTGGAAGTTCCCGATTACATGCCTTCCTCTCTAAAGAAGAGGGTTTGGGGCTCGCCCCGCATTTCGGCCGCGATGGTCCTGCTCGGAGTGTTGGTGTTCGGGGCGGCCTTCATGCCTTTCGCGGGTGTGACAACCGGTTACCGTCTCCTGGATGATGGCATGTTCATGGCCAGGTTCGTCAGCGAGAACCCCACCAGGTTGTACACGGGAAAGACGGCACATCTCTTTACCGGCGTCTGGCCGCTGGTGCTGGGGGCGTTGCTGATCGCGGCGGGCTTGTTGTTTCTGTTCAACCGGGAACGCGCTGGCAGGTGGGTGGCGGTGGCCGCCGGGCTGCTCTGCACGATAGCCGCGGTGGTCAACATCATCCTCATCGGGAGCAAGCTTTCGCCTGAAAACACAATCGGGTACGGCCTGTGGGTAATGCTGGCCGCCGGGGTGGCGGCGCTTGCCCTGGGGGCCTGGCTCATCCTCCCAAGAAAAACCGTCTTTTAGCTTGAAGAATTGATATTTATCAAAGTCTATAGGATTAGTAGGTTTAAAAGTGGGGTAAAAGCAAATAAGGAATGAAAAGGACCGGTAGTTTTCTAAGGACGGAAAGGGGTGGCGTAGAAGTGGGGAGACGTAAAATACTGGTTATTGTCAGTATATTTCTAGTGATAGCGCTAGTGCTGGGAACGGGACAGCTTCTCGCGCAAGGGCCGGCAGCGGGCGGTGTCCAGGCTCAGGTCGCGGCGTCCCCGGCCGGGGATGCCGGAGAACCTGGCACCCTGGGCCTGGACGAGAACAGGATCGTTACCCAGGAAGAGAGGCAGGCCGCGGCGGATCGCGCCAAGGCTCAAGGCCTGGAAACAGGCCCGGACTCCGTTTCGGCGGACAGGGAGTATAGCGATATCGGCCCGGGTGACACCCCCGACTACTTCGGCATGCCGAATTATGCCAACAGCCCGCTGCCCGAGACCGTCACCACTTTTACCACCTTCTACTTCGCCGAAGGCACCACCCGCCCCGGCTTCGACCCTTACCTGTGCATCCAGAACCCGGGCGACACCGATGCCGTGGTGACCATCACCTACATGAAAGGGGACGGCACCACTACCGCCCAGGACTGGACGGTTTTCCCCCACACCCGCCTGACCGTCCTGCCATCCGGCGTGCTGGGGGTAGGGGATGATACGGCTCACGACTTCGGCACCAAGGTGGAGTGCACCAACGGCCGGCAGGTCTTCGTAGAGCGCCCCATGTACTTCAACTACAAGGAGATGTGGACTGGCGGCCATGACGTGATGGGCGCCACCTCTCTCGAGAACACCTTCTACTTCGCGGAAGGGTATACCGGGGCCGGTGTGTTCGAGGAATGGCTGACCATGCTCAATCCCGGGACCGCCGACACCATCGCCCACATCACCTACATGTTCCCGGACGGCACCACCCAGGCCCAGGAAGTCTTCGTGGGCGCTACCACCCGCGCCAACGTTTTCGTCAATGAAGTGGTTGGCCTGGATAAAGAAGTCTCGGTGAAGATCGAGGCGGACGATCCCATCGTGGCCGAGCGCCCCATGTATTTCAACTACCGGGAAAAGTGGACGGGAGGCCACGACGTCATGGGCTCCAACACCCTGGGCGGTACCTTCTACTTCGCGGAGGGCTATACCGGGATGGACGACTTCGAGGAGTGGCTGACCCTGCAGAACCCGGGGGTCGTGGAAGCGAACCTGGAGATCACCTACATGTTCTCGGACTCCAGCGTCTACACCCAGAACCTGGTGGTCGGGCCCACCTCCCGCGCCACCGTCAACGTCAACGAAGAGGTCGGGACGGGCCGGGACGTCTCGGTAAAGATCGTGTCCGACCAGCCCATCCTGGCCGAGCGCCCCATGTATTTTAACTACAAGGGTGAGTGGACCGGGGGACACGACGCCGTCGGGGCGATGATCGCCGACAGCGCTTTCTACTTCGCCGAGGGCACCTGCCGCCCCAACTTCGAGGCTTATATCACCATCCAGAACCCCGGCGCCTTCGATGCCGACGTGACCATCACTTACATGAAGGGAGACGGCACTACCGCCGCCCAATCGCTGACCGTGCCGGCCAATACCAGGTCGACGGTTTTGCCCCGTGACACCCTGGGTACCGGGGACGACGACGCCCACGATTTCAGCTTCGTGGTGGAGTGCACCAACGACCAGTTGATAGTGGCCGAGCGCCCCATGTACTTCAACTACAACGGGGCCTGGACCGGCGGGCATGATGTGATGGGCTTCTCCTTCGCGGCCAACCTGACCGTGGTGGAGGGCACCGGTCTTCGCAAGTTCGTCGACTCGCTGCCAGGACTGAGCGCCGACAACGCCAACAACCTGGGACAGTACATGCCGGTAGCCATCCCGGACAAGACCACTTTCCCGGGCTCTGACTACTACGAGATCGAGTTGAACGATTATACCGAGCAACTCCATTCCGACCTGCCTCCGACAACCCTGCGGGGTTATCGTCAGACCAACACCACCGATGCCAGCGTGAGCAAGTTCCACTACCTCGGGCCGATCATCGTGGCCGAGAGAGACCGTCCGGTGCGCGTCAAGTTCACCAACAACCTGCCCATGGGCGAGGCCGGCGACCTGTTCATCCCCGTGGATACCACGTTGATGGGTGCGGGCATGGGCCCGGACGGCGTAAACATGTACATGCAGAACCGCGCTGCCGTCCACCTGCACGGGGGGGCCACGCCATGGATCAGCGACGGCACGCCTCACCAGTGGACCACCCCGGTCGACGACGGCGCCACCGCTTACCCCAAGGGGGTCAGCGTGGAGTACGTCCCGGACATGTGGTTCGACGCCAACGGGGACGTAGTGCCGGAAGGGACGCCGGGGGCGTCGAACAACCCCGGCCCCGGCAGGCTGACCTTCTTCTATACCAATCAGCAGAGCGCCCGGCTGATGTTCTACCACGACCATGCCTTCGGTATCACCCGCCTCAACGTCTACGCCGGAGAAGCCGCGGGCTACATATTGCAGGACCCGGTGGAAAAGGGCCTGGTCGATAAGGGCATAATCCCGGCCGACCAGATCCCGCTGATCGTCCAGGACAAGAGCTTCGTGCCGGACTCAGCCCAGCTGCAATGGCAGGATCCCACCTGGGACACGGCCAAGTGGGGAGGCGAAGGAAACCTGTGGATGCCCCACGTCTACATGCCCAACCAGAACCCGGCTGACCCCGGCGGCATGAACGCCTTCGGCCGCTGGCACTACGGCCCCTGGTTCTGGCCACCCACCAGCACTATCGAGCAGGGGCCGGTCGCCAACCCCTACTACGACCCGGACAACGCTCCCTGGGAGTATTCCGAGATACCGGGGACGCCCACGCCTTCCATGGCCATGGAAGCGTTCATGGACACCCCCATGGTCAACGGCACGCCTTATCCCACCACCACCGTGGACCCCAAGGCTTACCGCCTGCGCATCCTCAACGCCGCCAATGACCGCTTCTTCAACCTGCAGCTCTACGAGGCCGACCCCACCGTGACCACTCCGGACGGCAGGACCGGAACGGAAGTGAAAGATGGTTCCGGCCAAAGCCGACCCGACTTATCCGGAGGGGTGGCCGATCGACGGCAGGGACGGAGGGCGTGCCCGACCCGGCCCTGGCCGGCCCTGATTTCATCCAGATCGGCACGGAGGGCGGTTTCCTGCCGGCGCCGGTGGTACTGCCCAACCAGCCGGTGGTGTGGAACAACGACCCCACCACCTTCAACTTCGGTAACGTCTCGGACGGCACCCTCATCCTGGGGCCGGCCGAGCGGGGCGACGTCATCATCGACTTCTCGCAATACGCCGGCAAGACCCTCATTCTCTACAACGACGCCCCCGCAGCCTTCCCGGCCCGCGATCCTCGCTACGACTACTACACGGGTGCCCCCGATATGACCGAAACGGGCGGCGCGCCCTCGATCCTGGCGGGCTACGGCCCCAATATCCGCACGGTGATGCAGATCAAAGTGGCGGATACGGCTCCGGCTCCCGTCTTCGACCTGGCAGCGCTGGAGGCGGCTTTCGCCTCGACGGCCACAACGCAGGGCGCGTTCGCGGCGAGCCAGGACCCCATCATTGTTCCGAGCGCCGACTACAACTCGGCCTACAACAAGGACTTCCCGGTCGACCCCTACGTGCGCATCTACGACACCTCCATCACCTTCTTCAACGGCCCGCTGCCGGACCTTAAGGTGACCGACGGGGGCAGCGGCTATACTTCGGCTCCTTCCGTGGCCATATCGGGCGGGGACGGCACCGGGGCTACCGCCACCACACAGGTGTCGGGGGTCACTTCCGTAGCGCTGACATCGGGGGGTGCCGCTTACACCAATGCCCCGGCCGTTGACTTCACCGGAGGCGGCGGCACGGGCGCCGCGGCCTACGCTCAGGTATCCGGGGTCACCGCGCTCACCTTGAACGATGGAGGAGGGGGTTACGCCACACCGCCCGCCGTCAGCTTCACCGGAGGCGGCGGCAGCGGCGCCGCGGCTTACTCCCAGGTGGCCGGGGTGACCACCGTAAACGTCGATAGTGGAGGTAGCGGTTATACCACCCCGCCCGAGGTAATATTCGAGGGCGGCGGCGGGACCGGCGCTACGGCGACAGCCGTCCTCACCGCTGATGTAGTCACCGGAGTTACGGTGACCAACGGAGGCAGCTTCTACACCTCCGCCCCCACCGTCACCTTGAGCGGTGGTGGCGGGACCGGCGCCACCGCCAGCGCCGCCATCGGTATCGGGCAGGTCACCGGGGTCATCCTGACCAATGGGGGCAACGGTTACACGGGCGTTCCCACCGTCGTCCTGACCGGTGGCGGAGGCGTAGGCGCCGACGTCACGGCCACCGTCTCTTCCGGTGAGGTCACCGGCATAGTCCTGACCAACGGCGGCACTGGCTATACCTCCGCACCCGCCGTCGGGCTCACCGGCGGGGGAGGCGCGGGCGCGGCTGCAACCGCCACCATCACGCCCGGTGAGGTCACCGGGGTCATCCTGACCAACCCTGGTGCCGGTTACGTCTCGGCGCCCACCGTCACCCTGACGGGCGGCGGCGGGACCGGCGCGGCCGTCGAGGCCGTGGGGATAACCATCCCCTTCGAGTCCAAAGCGATACAGGATGAGATGGGGGAGGCCTTCGATCCGGTATACGGGAGGATGAGCGGATTCCTGGGGCTGGAGCTGGCGAACATCCAGCCGGTCAACCGAGGCTTCGTCCTCTACCCCTTCATCTCTCCGCCCGTCGACGTGACCCTGGACAACGTGACGGCTTCATATCCGACGGCCGGGGACGGCACACAGATCTGGAAGATAACCCACAACGGCGTGGATACCCACACCATCCACTGGCACCTCAACAACGTCCAGGTAGTAAACAGGGTGGCCTGGGACAACAGCACCCGTCCGCCCGACCCCAACGAACTGGGCTGGAAGGAGACGGTGCGGGTCAATCCACTCGAGGACACCATCATAGCCATACGGTCCTATGCCCCGGTCCTGCCCTTCGAGGTACCCTCAAGCGTCCGCCTCATCGACACGACCATGCCGGAAGGTGCGCCCCTGCAGTATGCCCCCGGAGGCTACACGGATACGCAGGGCAACCCCATCTCCATCAGCAACCAGCTGGTCAATTTCGGATGGGAGTACGTCCTCCACTGCCACCTGCTGGGCCACGAGGAGATGGACATGATGCACGGGTTCCCGTTCGCGACCGCGCCCTGGGCGCCCACCGGCCTGACCGCCGCGGGCCCCGTCGGCGGCGTGGTGCTCAACTGGACGGACAACTCCATCGTTGAGACCAGCTACATCATAGAGTACGCCGACAACCTCAACGGCCCGTGGACCTTCCTGACCGAGCAGGTTCCCGGTACGGTCACCTACACGGATACCAGCACCTTCGCGGGTACCCGGTACTACCGCGTGTTCGCCAGGAACGCGGTGGGCAGTACCGTGCCCACCTTCCCGCTGGTGAACGCCGACTCCGCGCCCGCCGTGTCCAACGCCGCTCCTACGCCATAAAGCAGTCACAAGAGAAGAGAGGCGTCCGCCTGAAAGGGCGGGCGCCTTTTTATAGGGAAGAGCATTCCTGTTATCCTTATCGTGACGAATGAGCTTCTTTTTAAAAGGAAAGAGGGGGAACGATGCTCGACATCTCCACAGCGGATAAAGTGATCAAGCGCGCCTTGCGGGACGGCGGGGACTTCGCCGAGCTGTTCGTGGAGAGCCGCCGGGGCTACTCCCTGCGCCTGGAAGAAGGGAAGGTGGAGGACAACTCCACCGGGCTCGAGAGCGGGGCGGGAGTGCGCATCCTCTACGGCGAGTCCATGGCCTACGCCTACACCAACGACCTGAGCGAGGCTTCCCTGCTCCAGACCGCGGCCACCTGCGCCGCGGCGGTGCGGAGCCAGGCGGGGACGCGGGTGGTGGACCTCACCGCGCCGCTCCCGCGCAACACGGTTGACATATTACATTTTGTAAAAAAGAATCCCGAGGAGGTGCCGCGCGAGGTCAAGCTGACCCTGGCCAGGCGGGCGGACACCGCGGCCCGGGGGGCCGGGGCGGAGGTGGTCCAGGTGATCGTCTCCCTGGGCGACAGCCGCCAGCGGGTTTTCATCGCTTCCAGCGAGGGCCAGGCGGTGGACGAGGACCGCACCCGCGTGCGCATCCTGGTGCAGGTGGTGGCGGCGCGTGGCGGCGATATCCAGACCGGTTACGAGGCCCCGGGCATGTTCGGCGGCTACGAGCTGTTCGACCGCTTCGACCCGGCCGAGCTGGGAGCCATGGCTGCCCGGCAGGCCCTGACCATGCTGGACGCCCGGCCCGCCCCCTCCGGCCCCTTCCCGGTGATCATCGCCAACGGCACCGGGGGAGTGCTGTTCCACGAGGCCTGCGGCCACGGCCTGGAGGCGGACGCCGTCTTCAAGCATGCCTCCGTCTTCGCGGGTCGCACCGGCGAGAAGGTGGCCTCGGATATCGTCTTCGCCTACGACGACCCTACCCTGGCCAACATCTGGGGCTCCTACCACCTCGACGACGAAGGGGTCCCGGCCCAGCGCACTCCTCTCATCGAAGCGGGAGTCCTCACTTCTTTTATAAACGACAAGAAACGCTCACTGCGCGACGGCGTCGCGGCAACCGGCAACGGGCGGCGCCAGTCCTACCGCCACCTGCCCATCCCGCGCATGTCCAACACTTTCATCGCCCCGGGCGAGCACACCTTCGAGGACATCCTCGCCGACACCGGCAGCGGCGTCTATGCCAAGAAGCTAGGCGGCGGCGAGGTCAACCCGGTCACCGGCGATTTCATCTTCTCCATCACCGAGGGCTACCTGATCGAGAACGGCAAGGTCGCCGACCCCATCAAGGGTGCCACCCTGGTCGGCAACGGCCCACGGGTGCTGGAGAACATCGACGCCGTCGCCGCCGACCTCGATTTCGACGCGGGGATGTGCGGCAAGGACGGCCAGTCGGTGCCAGTGTCCACCGGTCAGCCCCACCTGCGGGTGCGAGAAATGGTGGTCGGAGGAACGGCGGAGGTGGTCTAGATGAGAAGTATAGAAGAACTGCGAGAGAAGGCGGCCGCCTGGGTAGAGGAAGGCAAGCGAATGGGCGCCGCCGAGGTCGAGGTCTACGTGCAGGACTCCACGGGCCTCTCCGTCAAGGCCTACCAGGGCGAAGTCGAGGAGCTGCGTTCCTCCGCCTCGCAGGGCGTGGGCGTGCGCGTCTTCGACGGGAGCCGGCTGGGTTACGCCTACGCTTCCGGCCTGGACTCAGAGGAGGTGCGGCGGACCATCCGCGACGCCGTCGACAATGCCGGCTTCAGCACGCCGGACGAGCACAACCTGCTGCCGGAGGCGGCGGAATACTCCCGGGACGACCTGGAGATGTATTTCCCGGAGACCGGGGAGATGCCGGTGGAGCGCAAGGTGGAGATGGCCCTGGAGCTGGAGACCCTCACCCGTGAGCGGGACTCCCGCATCCGCACCATCGAGTCCACCGCCTACGCCGACGCGGTCTACCGCGTGGCCCTGGCCAACTCCAAGGGCTTCGTCGGCGGTTACCAGGGATGCGACTGCCACTGTTACACCATGCCCATCGCCGGCGAGGGGGAGGACTCCCAGACCGGCTTTTCTTTCTCGGTGGGAAAGAAGCCCTCGGACCTGGACCTGAAGCTCTGCGCGGAAGAAGCGGCGGAGCGGGCCTTGTGCATGCTCGGAGCGAGCAGCATGGCTTCGCGCCGCACCACCATCGTACTGGACAACCTCATCGCGGCGGAGTTCCTCGGGGTGCTGGCGTCGGCCCTATCGGCCGAGGCCGTGCTGAAAGGGCGCTCGCTGTTCGCCGGGCGCCTGGGCGAGTCCATCGGCAACCAGCGGCTCACCGTGGTGGACGACGGCCTGATGCCGGCCGGCCTGGCCACCGCCCCCTTCGACGACGAGGGGGTGCCCTCGCGCCGCACCGAGGTGGTCAGCGAGGGGATTCTTCAGAGCTATTTCCACACCACCTACACCGCCTCCCGCAGCGGCACGGCCAGCACCGGCAACGCCCGGCGCGGCTCCTTCCGCGACCGCCCGCACGTCTCGCCCACCAACCTCTTCCTCGCGCCGGGGGTCAAGACGCGGGACGAGATCATCAAAGAGGTGGGCGAGGGGGTGCTGGTGCTTCAGCTGGTGGGCGTGCACGCCGGGGCTAACCCTATCAGCGGCGAGATCTCCCTGGGCGCGCTGGGCCTGCTGATCAAGGACGGCAAGCTCGACCGCCCCCTGCGCGAGATCACCATCGCCGGCCAGCTGCTGGACCTGCTCCACCAGGTGGCCCTGGTCGGCAGCGACCTTCGCTTCCTGCCCATGGGCGGGAGCCTGGGCTGCGCCACCCTGGCGCTGGAGGGCGTGATGGTGGCCGGCCGCTCCTGACTATGAGGAGAAAATGACAATGAGGATATTAATAACCGGCGGCACCAATGGAATGGGTAAAGGAGTTGCAAAAGTATTAGCAGGTATTGATGACCAGGTTCATGAGGTAATCATACTTTGTAGATCTAAAGAACTCGGCGAGTCAGTAATTAAAGAATTTGAAAACACCACTTTAAATAGAAATATTTCGATTGTTCTATGTGACCTTACTAAACTTAGTGACGTCGAGAATGCAATAAACGAGATTAAAAGCCAACATAAGTTTCTAGATGGAATATTCATAAATGCCGGCTTAGGTTACGCTGCCAAAAGGGTAGAGACTGAAGATGGAATGGATTCACATTTCCAAGTGAATTATTTGTCTCAGTTTATGTTGACCTTGAACCTATTGTCCCTATTAGAAAATTCCGAGAGCGGAGGAAGGGTTATTTTTAACGTCACGAAGGGAGGAAAGATATTCTGGGACGACATGCAAATGAAGAACAAATGGTGTTACGAAGATGGCATCCACCAAGCCATGGCAGCAAAACGAATGTTTCTTGTTAGGCTGCATAATCTGTACGGAAACGTCAACGGATCAAACCTGTCCTTTATCGGTTTTGAAATATCGAAAACCGTATGGAGCAACCAGATCAATATTATTCCTGCCTATATGAGAATAATGGCAACAATAATGAAGTTCTTTGGAACATTTATTTCCATAGAGAAATGCGGAGAGATAATGGCTCCCTTGTTTACCGAGAACCAAGAAGAAAGCCTTAAGAAGTCCGGAAAATTTATCACATGGAAGAATAATGGATTTGTGGAGATTAAAGAGGATATGGATATATTGGATCAGGAGTCACAAGATAGATTATGGAGAATCAGTCTGGAATTATGTGCAGACGAAAAAACTACTCAGATCTCGGAAGCCCTTATGGCGATGCAGACTAAAAAGACCATTCGGTATGGCCTCCCGGCGGAAGACCCCCCTGACTAGCGCGCCTCTTTCAGGACAGGCTTAACGGCACCTTGAAGATGACCCGGGATCACGTCACGCCTGAAAACGTCTTCAAGGGTTTCCGGTTTCCTGATCAGGTGCACCGCGTCTCCTTTTACCAGGAAGGTCGCGGGCCTGGGCATAGCGTTAAAATTACTCATGGACACTTCCTGATAAGCGCCCACGTCTAGCATTGCGAGCACGTCGCCAACCTCGAGGCTCTTTGGAATCCGGACAAAGGGGAGCAAGCGATCTCCATAGCAGCTTCTGCCTACGATGTCGGCTTTTTCGGTCATTCTCTCATCAGCCTTGTTGGCTATTACATAATCATGGAGATGATGCTCGTAAATCCCACCAGTAAACCAGAATTGGGTGGTGTCCACGATGTATTTATTCCATTTTACGGGCTGCTCCATCGGCTTGGCGTTCTTCACAGTGGTCAAATGTATCGCCGTATCGCCATGGAGGGAACGGCCGGGCTCCATCTGCAGCATCAACCCCTTCGTGGATATGCCGTTTCCAGGAAGGTGTTCCTTAAGTGCCGATGTACAGGCTTCGGCGTAATCCTCGATCGTTGGGGCGAGCTTTTTGTTGGGAACGTATTCCATCATCAGGCCTAGAATGAAGTTGATCACCGCATACCGTATTTTTGGTCCAAAGATCTTCAGCATGATAGAAAGCCCATGCAATGCCAGAAGCTCATATGGTTCGGAATAGTGGGTCTCTGCGTTAAAGGGATCCCTGTGGGTTGCGAACCCTCCCCCGATGCTGATTTCGCTTGGCTGGTAGCCATCCAGCGCATTGCAGATATATCCCATCTCTTCCGCATAGGACTTCATCTGTTCGATCCAGTACTTCGTTGATTGGTGGTGTCGCCCATGATGCTGGTGGAACCCGACGAGTTCGACATTCTTCATCTTCATTATTCTTTTCCCGATATCAATGGCCTGCGTGTACGGCATGCCGCCTTTGTAGGACATCGCCGCTATGTCCGTGGCGACGGGCCCAGTGGGATTGAAGTGGGAATATTTCTGGAAACCGGAGATCGTCGGCCGGATACGCAGCCTCACCATGGCGGTCTTATTCAATTCGTTTGCGACTCTTTCGACAACGTCTATCTCCTCGATTCCATCAAGGGTGATTCGTGCGCCCTTAATTATGGCATTCTCGATATGGGCATCATCTTTGGGAACGCCGTTGACGGAGATGTACTGCGGGTCAAACCCTGAATCGAGAGCCACCTCCAGTTCTCCGGGCGAGTAGATATCACACCCGCAACCCTCTTCCGCAATGATCTTCTGGATCGCATGCGACCAGCTGGCTTTTGCGGCAGGCATCACCTTTACGGGACCGTCGGTCCACCCTGCCTCAAAGCTCTGTCTGTACCTTCTGATATTGCGCCTGAGCTGATCCTCGGACACGATAAAAATAGGTGAGCCATATTTTCTGACCAGGTCGATCGTGTCACATTCTTCGATATAGAGATGCCCGTTTCTGATCGAGAGACAATCGTCGATCCGCCCTTTCCCCATCATCGCTAATACCTCCTTTTCATTCTAAGAATCAGTATATTCTTGCATGATTGCCGGGCGATAGGAGGGAAGATGCCATTTATTTGGCAAATTGCGCCAATAAGCAATATACTTGCCTGTATGGCAGCAGATCTGATCCGTGCTCCTACGGCACAGTGGCTGATAAGACAGCTTCGCGAGGCAGGTATCGAGGAATCCTGCTTGCTGGAAGGGATACGGGTAGAAGATGAATGGTTCGGCAGCGAAGAATCTTTTATAACCTATCCCGATTATACCCGCCTCATCACCAACGCTCTTGATATTACAGGAGACGATGCTCTTGGCCTAAGGCTCGGACAAGCGGTCAACCTTGCCATGTTCGGTACTTTCGGATACGCGCTCATGAGCAGCAGGACTCTCGGCGACGCCGCCAACATTTTTCTTAAGTATCAGGAACTCCCTGGTCAGCTCACAAAGATCAGTAAGAAGCAAGGAGATTCTGAGTGGATAATCCAGTTTGAACCGCTTTATCAATTTGAGGATAGAGTGCTGGTCTATGCACTGGAAGAGGTCCTATCCACGACGTATTACGGAATGAACTTCCTCGTGAACCAGAGGATAGATTTGACGGAAGTCCGCCTGACCTACCCGGCCCCGGAGCAAGCGGGATTATACGAGGAGATGTTTCACTGCCCGATAGTGTTCCTGGCCTCTGATAACTCAATGAGCTTAGATTCCAGTTTCTTCAGCCTGCCTGTCTTCACTGCAAACAGGAGTGTATTTGAATACTGCACGAAGTTCTGTGATGAGATGCTCGAAGGACTCAAGAAATCGGATCAATTCGTGGATAAGATCAGGAATATCATCATGTCTTCAGTCAACAGGTTTGTCAAAGTAGGGGAAATGGCAAAAGAACTTGGCATAAGCACGAGATCCCTCAACCGCAGGCTGCAGGAAAGGAATACTTCATATAAGAAGATCTTGAATGAAGTTCGCTCGGATCTATCAAAAAAGTATCTGGAAAACACCAATCTAAGCATGGACCAGATTGCGGATCTGGTAGGGTTTTCGGAGACTACAACATTTCGTAAGGCATTCAAATTGTGGAACGGCATAAGCCCTTCGAAATACCGAAGAATCAAAACCAATTGACAAACGAGTTCCTTGCCCGGAGCAAGAAAAGCAGTAAGCTTTAGTGGAAAAAAACAGGCTGCAAAAGGGAGGCCAAGAGTCGATGACGGTCAGGCAACCTTCTACGTGCTTGCCGTGAAGCTGAGAAATGAGAGGGCCTACAAGGCTTAGGCTTCCTCCACCCGTGCCCGGCTACGGATATCCTCATCCGTCAACCCGTACAGGCAGTCGTAGAGTGCCACGTGGAAAGAACCCGGGTTGGGACCGCTCTTTTCCGCCGCCAGTTCACCGGCGATGCCGAACACCGTCAGCCCCGCCGCCGCACCTTCCAGCCAGGGCTCGCCGGCGGCGCAGTAGCAGGCGGCCATGGTGGTGGACATGCAGCCGGTGCCGGTGACCTGCCCCATCAGGGGGTGCCCGTTGCTGATCGAGATCACCCGGCGACCGTCGCTTAAGTGGTCCACCGGGCCGGTCACCGCTGTGACGCAGCCCAGGTCCGCCGCCAGCTCGCGCGCCACCGCGCCCATGTCTTCCTCGGCGGAGATGGAGTCCACCCCGCGCACCTCTGCCTGGCGCCCGGCCAGGATGGAGATCTCCCCGGCGTTGCCCCGCACCACCGCCACCTTCACTTCGGCCAGGATGCGCCGGGCCGTCTCGGTGCGGTAGGCCGTGGCGCCCGCCCCCACCGGGTCCAGCACCACCGGCACCCCCAGCCGGTTGGCGCGCTTGCCCGCCAGCAGCATGGCTTCCACCGTCTCCGGGTAGAGGGTGCCGATGTTCAGCACCAGGGCCGAGGCCAGGCCGGCCATCTCTTCCACTTCCTGCACGGCGTGGGCCATCACCGGCAGCGCCCCCGCGCAGATGGTCAGGTTGGCCGTCTCGTTCATCACCACGAAGTTGGTGATGTGGTGAATCAGCGGCTTCTTTTTCCTTCAGAAGCGCGCGCCGCTCGATGATCGTTTCCGCGAAACTCTTTCCGTCCATGTCTCCACCTCCACATAAGTAAAAGAAAAAGGGTGCCGTCCCGTGAGGTGCAGCCCCTATGCTCCAAAGTTTGTGTTCCCTACGCCGGCATTACCCGGATCAGGTTCTGAGGGTATGATCTCAGCTTCTTGCTGGAAGAAGCACCCCGTACGTGATTGACTTGTCAAGCCGGAACCTCCGCGTACCGTGGGTCCGTTACTGCAAATTATCATATCGGGGCCGTCGACGTAAATGGCAAATCGTCCGGCATGGAGGGTTTGTCGCGACTGTGGTAGAAAACTACGTAAGGAACGTCTAAGAAGAAAAACCTTAAGAAGGGGGTCTTGAGAAGATATGTTGAAGAAGAACGGTTTCACCGCCTTCGCGGCGCTGGCACTCTCGTTGATCGCTGCTGCTGGTGGCGGCGGGAGGGTGCGGGAGCGGCGAGCAGCCGACCGTGCGCGACCAGATAGTCGACTACGTCATCCACGACATCGTCATGCCCTTGCAGCAACAGCCGACGCAGCTGGTGGTCCTGCAGCGCTATCCCTCCGAGAGCACCGACCCGGTGGACGTCAACGAGAAGATGTGGAAGATCGAGGACGGCAGCATCACCGAGATAACCCTGGACGAGTTCGACGTCCTCAAAAGCGCCAGGGACGCGAATAACGACATGATCTGGAGGGCAAGCCAGCACTCCGTTCGCGTCCTGGACATGAACGAGGATACCGGTGAGGCCATCGTCGAGGTGGACAGCATCTTCGGGCCCATGTCCATGCAGGGCACCATCTACCGCCTGGCCAAGGATGGCGACAGCTGGACCATCGTCAAGAAGGACAACGCCTGGGGCACGTAGGAAATTTGGGGTCAGACCCCTTCTCCACTTTCTCTGGGCACAGCCAAGAATTCCTGCTGGTTTCAGAGAAAGTGGAGAAGGGGTCTGACCCCAAATTTCCTACAACGATTCGAGGAAGGCCTCCAGCCGGGTGGAGACCTGACCCTCCTGGTACTCCCGCCCATCGATGCATTCGCACTCCAGCAGCAGCGTCGGTATCCCTTCCCGCCGCAGGGCATCCTTGACCAGCACCGCGCCGCCGGTGGACTGCCGGCACCCCCAGTGGCTGAAGTGGATCGCCCCGTCCACGCCGAAGGCGCGGGCCAGCTCCACCATCTTCTCCACCCGGCGCTCGGCCGGGCCCACCCCGAAGTGCCCCATGAGCTTGCGGGCCAGGCTCTCGTAGGGACGAGAGGGGTCGAGCTCGTCCCAGTAACATCGGTTGAACTCCTCCACCACGATGCGCCCCCCGTGCCTCTCCACGTGATCGAAGAGGGTGTGCGGGTAATACGGTTTCAGGTGCATCCACAGCAGCCGCTTCGTCCCGTTGCCATCCACGCCTTCGCCCCGAGCCGCCATCCTGGCCATCTCCGCCGCCAGCCCCCCGTAGAAGTCGACACCCGCCGGGTGGCCGAAGGCGCTAGCCAGCATAATCAGGTGCCCCAGGGCTTCCTTGCCGTTCAGCAGGAGGGGGTGAGCCTGGCGCAGTTCCTCCACCTCGAGCATGGCCCGGCGTGCCTGGTTGGAGCTGTCGATGGCCTTCTCCAGGCCCCGCCGGTAAGCGTCCGGGGTGACCCCGGCGGCCTGGGCGATGGCCGCGCCGGCTTCTTCCATCTGTTCCGCCAGGCAGGCCAGACCATGCTCGTTTTCTTCGTAAGGAATCTCCAGCAGAAGGTGTGGGACATTTTCCTCCAAGGCGATGGCTTGAAAAGAAAGGGGGGCGGATTCGCAGAGGTAGCTGACGGAACCGATCACCAGCGGGGCGGGCAGAAAGCCTTCGAGGTAGCTCCCCAGGATGACGCGGTGGAAGGCGCAGGCATCGCTGGAGAAGCCGCGTTCCTGCGCCTTATCCAGGAAGCGAGGAGCCAGTTCCACCGAGGCCGCCGCGGATGAGAACATCTCCGGGAAGAAGGGCACCGCGCCCGCCGCGTGGATGAGTTCGCTGGGGAAGAGCAGGCTGGACCAGACGACCGTCCGCTTTCCCTGAAAAGCCATGCGGGTCTGGCGCAGGAAGTAGGAGACGGCCACGGTGTCGGCCTTCCAGGCAGGGCGGTTGAGGGGAGAGCGGGCCAGCTGCTCGGTGGCCGTCCAGAACAGGGTGGACTGCGTGGTGCGCGGCGTTACGCGGTCCCTGAACCTGTCGAACAGCACCATCCTCCAGTCCGCCATCTCAACCCCCCAGCATTTCTATGAAGGCCTCGACGCGCGTGGAGAGCTGACCGGCGTGGCCGTCCTGGTAGTCGCTCTCCAGCCGGAGCAGGGGCACCCCTTCCTTTTCCAGGAAGGCCGCCACCCGCGGAAAGTCGTAGAGGTAGGTGTCGCAGAACTTCAAAGAAGCGAAGACCACGCCCCGCGCTCCCGTCTCGCGCACCATCGCGAGAAGCGCGGCGTCGCGGTCGGGCGCGTCATGCATGCGCGCGCAATGCCGGCGGGCCAGGTATCGCCGGGCCAGGGAAAGACACGTTTCTTCCAGGGTGTCCCCTTCCAGCTCGCCGGCCGGGCCGAAGGGGCGCTCGCCGTTGCAGAGGTCCACCCCCTTGAGCCAGCCGCCGTGCTCCTCGATGAGGGCTACCATCCCTTCCGGGTTGAGCAGGTTGCCGGTGACCAGCAGGGGCATGCCCCGGCCGGGGGGCAGCCCGTCCCTGCCCAGAGCAAGGAACTCGCCCGGGGGCAGGCACTGGGCCTGCCGTGCCAGGCGCATGCGCGCCGACCCGGCCAGCCCGTCCCCCAGATGAGCCAGGTGTAGCGCGACTTCGTCTCTCAGCGCCGTGGCTTCCCTGAGCCCCGCCGGGGTTATCTCGTGCCCGGTATCGGCCTCAAGCTTCTTTATAAAAGAAAGAAGGGAACTCGCCAGCAGGCGCTCGCCCAGGGCGTCGCAGCGGCGGGGCATGTCCAACATGTAAGTGGGGCCTACGACGCGGGTGCTCCAGGCGTCATGCAGGCGGCGCATGGCGTCGCAGGAATTGACGAAGACGGCTACGCGGCCGTCTCCCCCATTTTCCCCACCGCTCATCCCCTCCACCAGGCAGGCGCGTACGTAGGGGCAGAATGCGGGGTGCAGAAAGGCATCTGCTTCTTCCAGGTGTTCGATGTCGCCCAGCACACGGCGGGGCGACAGGCCGGCGGCGTCCAGGACCTCCAGTGGCGTATAAGCGCAAAACCACAATGCTTCATCCATGGGGCGGGTCCCCCTCGCACTACGAGTCGCGGCGCTTGCTCAACCATTATATAGCCGGGAAGGGAAATTAGCTCCAGTGCCCCTTGCTCATGGCGCCCATGTCGCAGGGTTCGAAGGAGTCGAAACGGATGTTGCGCACCTGGGTCAGGGGCTCCCAGCCCACCTTGTAACCCCGGTGCCCGACGATGCTTATCGCCTTCACCAGCCAGTGATTGCGGAAGCGGCCCAGTTCCTCCGGGGTCGCCGGGCGCAGTTCTCCGACGGTGCCGTAGAGGCGGACCGCCGGCGGGTGGGTGTAATGCCCCAGGAAGAACGAGCTCACCCAGAAGGTCTTACGCATGTCCACCGCCAGGACGGTGATGCGGTTGTCCCGCTCGAGGTTGGCGGGCATCCGGCTGGGGTACCGCTCGAAATAGAAGGCGGTACAGTCATCCCGCGGGATGAGCGAGCCTATGGGCGTCAAGCGGGGCGTCCCATCCGGGTCGACGGTGCCAAAGGCGAAGAGCCCCATGGATTTCCTGCAGATGCGGCTGATCATGTCCCAGTGGTCTTCGATGCGCATGCCGGTACCTCCCTTTTCCTGGCGGCCCGGGCGACCGCCGCTTCCATATCCCTGCGCCTGCATTATACTCCAGCTCCCACAGGCAGCCGAAGCAAGTCAGGTTAACGGCACCGGATATGGGTATAATATTTTTACTGTCGACCGTAAGACCGGAAGGAACAGACCTAAGGAACAGACCTAAGGAGGAGACATGGACAAGTACCAGTGCAGCGTATGTGGCTACGTCTACGACCCGGCCAAGGGAGACCCCGACGGCGGCATCGCCCCCGGCACCGCCTTCGAGGACCTGCCCGGCGACTGGACCTGCCCGGTCTGCGGCGCCGCCAAGAACATGTTCGAGAAAGCCTGATCCGGCGCTGCCCCGAACCTGATAGAAAACATACCACGAGGAGGAGTGAATCATGCACCCGGTCGAACTTAAGAACGGCGTCTGGTGGGTAGGTGCCCTCGATCCCCAACTGCGCGTCTTCGACATCATCATGAAGGCCGACCACGGCACCACCTACAACGCTTACCTGGTCAAGGGGAGCGACAAGACCGCCGTCATCGACACCAACAAGGCCGCCTTCACCGGCGAATACCTCGACAACATCAAGCAGGTCACTCCGCTCAACGAGATCGATTACATCGTGGTCAACCATACCGAGCCCGACCATTCCGGCGCTCTCAACGCCCTGCTGGCCGAGGCACCGCAGGCCAAGGTGGTATGCGGGCGCAACTGCGTCCCCTTCATCCGCAACATCCTCAACCGCGACGTCGAGCCCATGGTGGTGGGGGACGGGGACACCCTGGACCTGGGCGGCAAGACCCTCCACTTCATCCAGGCTCCCTTCCTGCACTGGCCCGATTCCATCTTCACCTATTTAAAAGAAGACACCACCCTCTTCCCCTGCGATTTCCTGGGGGCTCACTACTGCGACGACCGCCTCTTCGACGACCTCATGGACGACTACGGTCATGCCTTCGAATACTACTACCTGGTCATCTTCCGCCCCTTTAAGCAGTACGTGCTGGAAGCCATCGAGAAGATCAAGGACCTGGAGATCGACCTGGTCTGCCCGAGCCACGGGCCCATGCTTCGCTCCGACCCCTGGAAGCTGGTGGGTCTCTACAAGGAGTGGAGTTCCATACCCGCGCCCTCCACCGACAAGACCGTGCTGGTCTTCTATGCCAGCGCTTACGGCAACACCGCCTCGCTGGCGGAGAAGATCGCCGACGGCCTGCGCACTTCGGGGGTCAAGGTGCAGGTGATGGATATCGCCGGCACCGAGCTGGGCATAATGATCAACCACATCGAGGCGGCGGACGGCCTGGTGGTGGGATCGACCACCATCAACGCCGACGCGGTGGAGCCGGTATGGAACCTGCTTTCCAACCTGGCCACCCTGAAACTCAAGGGCAAGCTGGGTGCTTCATTTGGTTCCTACGGCTGGAGCGGTGAAGGCTCCAAACTCATCACCGAGCGCTTGCGCGGCCTCAAGTTCAAGACGCCTCTGGAGCCTTACCGGGTCCAGCTGGTCCCCACCGAAGAGGACCTGGCCGGCGCCGTGGCCTTCGGGAAGGAACTGGCCGCCAACCTGTAGAACCGGCTAGCATTTCCCCGGGCGGAACAGGTAATATGGGTGCGAGAAGTTTTGTTCTGCCCTTGTAGCTCAGTGGATAGAGCGGCGGCCTCCGGAGCCGTAGGCGGGAGTTCGAGTCTCCCCAAGGGCACCATTTATTTGGGGAATCCGTGGGGAATATCTTGAGGGGAAGGTTAACCGCGATTTGAACGAGGGCGAGCTCCCCAAGTGTTACAACTGCAACAAGGACATCTCCGAAGGCTTTGAACGCTGCCCCCACTGCGGCGTCACCATCCGCTACACACGCATCGAGGACATCAAGAAGGCCACCGCCCTGCACACCGACGGCAACATCAAGGCCGCGCGCGGCGACTACGCGGCGGCCATCGAGCTCTACAATCAGGCGGTCGAGCTGTTTCCCGACTACGCGGTGGCCCATTACAACCTTGGGCTAGCCTACATCGGGGTGAAGGAATACCATGCGGCCATCGAAGCCATGACCCAGGCCATCCACCTCAAGCCGGACTTCGCCGCCGCCTACACCAGCCGGGGGGACTCACACGTCGCCCTGGATGACCTGGATGAAGCTGTCAGCGATTACGGCAAGGCCATCGAGCTCTATCCCGACTACGCCCAGGCATACTACAAGCGCGCGCTGGCCTACCTGAAAAAGGAAGAGGACTCAATGGCGCGGGAAGACCTGGAGAACTTTCTCAGCTACAAGCCCCACGACGCCATAGCCAAGCGCAAGCTGAAAGCGTTAAAGGGTGACGACGATTACCCCATCTAGAGATGGCCTGGATGGCTTGAAGATGAACCCTAAGCGATAGCGTCGATCTTCTCGGGAAAGACGATGACCCAGTCGCGCTCCCCCCGCTCGCTGTCGGCCAGGGGGCAACTGGCCCTCTCCACGATGACGTAACCGGCATCGCTCCATCCCCGCATGAAGCCGCGGAAGAAATGTCCGCCACTGGTCCAGACCATCACTTCACTGCCGTGCAGCTTCTGGCAGAGCGAACTCCAATTAGCATTGTCCATATCGCCAAAACCCCCTTATCCGGAACGGGTGTACGTTCGCATGCTTAAATCTTCCCCACGGTCTTTCTTTATCCTCCCGGATTCGACAGGCGTACGAAGTTCATCTGCAGGTTGGCCAGGGTGGCCCGGAAGGGGTTGACTTCCGAGTCCGGCACCTTGCCCTCCACCGCGCCGAGCAGGCCTTTCAGGGCGTCTATGGCCATGCGGGCCTGGTCGAAATCCCGGTACTTCAGGTTGACCTGCTCCGGCAGTCCCATCTTCTGGTAGGCCAGGCTGGCCAGGTCCATCATCAAGCGCTCGATGATCTCGCTTACGGTTATTTTCTCCATCTGCTCCTCGAGTAGCTTCTGGAGCTCCTCGGGGGTCATCCCGGGCTCTTCCCCGGCCGCGGCTTCTTCCACGGCTTTCTCTTCCGGCTCGGGGGCGGGCTTGGGCGGCGCCTCTTTTGCCGCCGGCTTCTTGGCCGCCGGCTTCTTGGCCGTGGTCTTTTTGGCGGCCGGTTTCTTCGCTTTCTTATCTTCTTCGCTCATTCGTGCACCTCCATTGCTCGAATCCATTATACAGGCAGTGGGCAGGACCTGCCGCCGGGCCCTCAGTCCAGCTGGGGACCCCGGCCTATCTCCATCCTGCCGCTGAAGTATCGCTGCTTGATCTCCGCCTCCTTCTCAAGCCAGGCCGCCGGGCCGTGCCGCTCGATGAAGCAGAGGCTGAACACCTTCAGGTTGTGGGGCAGGTAAGCGGCCCGGTCGACCGAGGGGTTCAACTTGCCGCAGGGAAAATCGTCGCACTCGTAGCAGAAGTCGAAGCCGCGCCCGGAGACGCAGGCATATGTCTCACAGATACCGTCTATCACGGCGCAGTCTCCCTGTTTCGCCCTGCAGCCGGGGCAGGGGAGGCCTTCCCGGTCGAATCCCATGGCCACCAGGCGTTCTACCAGAGCCTCGTCGTCCTCTCCGGCCAGGTGCGCCTTGCAGCTTCCGCAGTTGATACCGCACGGGGCGATCAGGGCGATGTCGGTGCCTTCACGCATAAGAATCTCCTTCTGCTGGGTCTTTCCAATTATTATACCCGGACTTTAACGCTGCTTACGCCCTGGAGTATGATAAAGTCGAGAGGTTGAAAACCACATAACGACACAGGGGTGCTTCTTTCAAGGAGGCTGAGATCAGACCCTCGAACCTGATCCGGGTAATACCGGCGTAGGGAAAACGCAAGGGTAGGTAGACCAGCTGCCGCATTCCTGTCCGGGGTGCGGTTTTCTTGTTGGAAAGGAAGAGCATGAGGGAGTACGGTCTGTACGTGGTGACTATCCGCGACGAGGCCGCCGGGCGGGGCCACCTGGACGTGGCGGAGGCCGCCCTGGCGGGAGGGGCGCACGTCCTGCAACTGCGCGACAAGGAGCTGCCGGCTCGCGACCTCCTGGCCCTGGCCCTGCGCATCCGGGAAATGATCACCGCGCGTGCCCCGCGCACCCTCTTCATCGTCAACGACCGGGTGGACGTGGCGGCGGCCGCGGGGGCGGACGGCGTCCACCTGGGGCAGGAAGACCTGCCTTGCCGCGCCGCCCGCGCCATACTGGGGCCGGAGGCTTTGATCGGGGTGAGCGCCACCTGCCTGGAGGAAGCTGTCGCGGCCGAGGCGGAAGGGGCCGACTACCTGGGGGTGGGGCCGGTATTCCCCACGCCCAGCAAGGATGACGCCGCTCCCGCCATGGGCCTGGCGGATCTGGCGCGTATCCGCGCCGCGACAAGCCTGCCCATCGTGGCCATCGGGGGGATCGGGGAGGCCAACGCGGAGGCGGTGCTGGCACACGGAGCGGACGGGATCGCGGTGATCTCCGCCGTCACCGCGGCTGAGGACATGGCCGCGGCAGCCGGCCGCCTGGCACGGCTGGTGTCGGCGGCTCGGACCGCGAAATAAAAGGAGGAGATCGACGATGATGGAGAAGACGGTACTGCAGGAGATCGCCTCGGGCGATATCCCTTCTTACATAAAGGAAGCGGCCGCGCGGGAGAAGGTGGAACTGGACCGCTTCCTCGGCAGCATGCTGGCGGGCCGGGCGGTGGTCCCCTCCAACCGCTGGGTGCGCAAGGCACGCCCCTGCCCGGTGGGGGAAGGCCTCTCGGTCAAGGTCAACGCCAACCTGGGGACCTCCCTCGACTACCAGGACCCCCAGGAAGAGCTCAAAAAGCTCAAAGCGGCGGTGGACGCCGGGGCCGACGCGGTGATGGACCTTTCCACCGGCGGCAACCTCGACGCCGTGCGCGAGCTGATCGTGCGCAACTCGCCCATCTGCGTGGGCAGCGTCCCCGTCTACCAGGCGGCGGCTTTCGCGCTGGAGCAGCGGGGCAGCATCGTCGAGATGACCCCGGATGACATGTTTAAAGCCATCGAGGCCCATTGCTCTTCGGGCATCGACTTCATCACCGTCCACTGCGGCGTGACCATGCGGGTGCTGGAGGTGCTCAAGCGCAACCCCCGCGTGGCCGACATCGTCAGCCGGGGCGGCTCCTTCCACGCCGGGTGGATGCTCCACCACGACAGGGAGAACCCCCTCTACGAGCAGTTCGACCGCCTGCTGGAGATCACCGCAAAGTATGACGTCACCCTCTCCCTGGGCGACGGCATGCGGCCCGGCGCCATCGCCGACGCTACCGACGCGGCCCAGATCGCCGAGCTGCAGGTGCTGGGCGAGCTGGTGCTCCGCTCCCGCTCCGCCGGGGTGCAGTGCATGGTGGAAGGGCCGGGCCACATCCCCCTGCACCAGGTGGAGACGAACATCCGGCTGGCCAAGTCCCTGGCCCACGGCGCGCCCTTCTACGTACTGGGCCCGCTGGTCACCGACGTCGCCCCCGGCTACGATCACATCGTAGCGGCCATAGGTGGAGCCCTGGCCGGCATGTCCGGCGCCGACTTTCTCTGCTACGTCACCCCCCGCGAGCACCTGGGCCTGCCGCTGGCCGAAGACGTGCGGGAGGGGACCATCGTGACGCGCATCGCCGCCCATGCCGCCGACATCGCCCGGGGGCGCCCCGGCGCCGATGGCTGGGACCTGGACATGAGCAAGGCGCGCAAGGCCCTGGACTGGGACCGCCAGATGGAACTGGCCCTCGACCCGGATAAGGCGCGGTCCATGCGGGACGAACGCAAGGTGGAAGGGGAGAGCGCCTGCACCATGTGCGGAGACTTCTGCGCCATGGAGTTCATCTCCAAATACCTCGGCCACGATGTCGGCACCTGCTAAGAAAGTTGGGGTCAGACCCCTTCTCCACTTTCTCCCGCCTCCGAGCGTGGCCGGCCTTGAAGTGGAGAAGGGGTCTGACCCCAACTTTCTCTGGCCGGCTGTTGATATAATTGAGAGAGTTGCTGGCAGCGAGAAAGGCCTGGCATGGAACTGGCTGAACTGGGTGAATTCGGTCTGATCGGCATCTTCCGGCGCATGCTGGAAAAAGGAGGCGAAGGCGTCAGCCTGGGGCTGGGAGACGACGCCGCCATCCTCGACCTGGGGGGCGAAACCCTCCTGGCCTATACCACCGACATGCTCCTGGAGGGCATCCACTTCGACCTCAACTTCACCGACGCCTTCTCCCTCGGCTACAAGTCGCTGACCGTCAACCTGAGCGACCTGGCCGCCATGGGCGGGCGCGCCCCTTCCTGGGCGGTGCTGTCGGTGGGAATCCCGTCTCAGCTCCCCATCGACACCATCGAAGGCCTGTACCAGGGCCTCAAACAGGCCGCTGACCAATATGGCTGCACCCTGGTGGGCGGAGACACCGTGCGTTCGCCCGACCGGCTGGTGATCAATGTAGCCCTGCTGGGAACGGTGGGCAGAGAGAGCCTGTTGAGGCGCGGCGGCGCGGCACCGGGCAACGTCCTCATGCTCACCGGCGAGGTAGGCTCTTCCGCCATGGGCTTCGCGGCGCTGGTAAAGAAGCGCGGCGTCAAGCGTAAATATTCACACTATGTAAATAAACACCTGCGCCCCGAGCCTCGCCTGGACATCTCGGCCGGCCTGCGAGCCCGCGGCGCCACTGCCGCCATCGACATCAGCGACGGCCTTCTCCAGGACCTGGAGCACATCTGCGAGGAGAGCGGCGTGGGGGCAGTGCTGGAGGTGGCGCGCATCCCCTTCCCCGAGGGGGCGGAGGAAGCCGCCGAGGCGCTGGGAGCCGAGCTGATTCCCCTGGCCCTGGGCGGCGGGGAGGACTACGAGCTGCTGCTGGCGGTGGAAGCGGGCCGCGCGGAGGAACTGGAGCGCGAAGGAACGGCCCGCACCATCGGCCATTTCGAGGAAGGCACCAAGATCCGCGTCCTCGACGCCGAAGGCGGCGAGAGGGAGATGGACTCGGCCGGCTGGGACCACTTCCGGGGTGGGGAAGTATGATCATACCCGTGGCCATGACCGTCGCCGGCTCCGATTCCGGGGGCGGGGCGGGCATCCAGGCCGACCTCAAGACCTTCTTCGCCTGCGGCGTGCACGGCGCCAGCGCCATCACCTCGGTGACCTTCCAGAACACCGCCGAGGTGCGCGGCCGCCACGACCTCCCGCCCGGCGAGGTGCGCGAGCAGATGGCGGCCATCCTCGACGACCTGCCGGTGGCCGCGGCCAAGACGGGCATGCTGGCGAGTGCCCCTATCATCCATACCGTTGCCGCCACCCTGCGCGAGTACCAGGTTGTAAACCTCGTGGTCGACCCGGTGATGATCTCCACCAGCGGCCACTCCCTGCTGGACGAAGAAGCGGTCGGCACGCTGGTCTCCGAGCTCTTCCCCCTGGCCACGGTGGTCACCCCCAACCTGGCGGAAGCCGCGAAGCTGGCCGGCTTCTCACCCCGCGACCGCAAAGGCTTCGACGAAGCGGCCCGGCACATCCTCGCCACCGGCCCGCGTGCCGTGGTGATCAAGGGGGGACACGTGGACCCGGATAAAAAAGAAGCCGTCGACCTGCTCTACACCGGCGACGGCCTGGTTGAAGAATTCACCGCGCCGCGCATCGCCGGCGTCAACCCGCACGGCTCGGGTTGCACCTTTTCGGCCGCCATCGCCGCCTTCCTGGCCAAGGGCGAAGACCTCTCCACCGCGGTGGGGCACGCCAAAAGGCTGGTGACCGCGGCCATCGAGAGGGCCCTGGAGATGGGCCACGGCGCCCACCCCGTCCACCCTCCGCACGATTTTCCTTGACCTTATAATATTGAGAAGAAAAAGGGCGTTAAAAACGGAGGGGGTATATCCATGAAGAAAACATCTTCACTGATGCGATTGATGCTCATCTGTTGCATACTGGCGCTGGCCTTGCCGGCCCTGGGGGTTTCCGGGGCGTCAGGCGGCGGAGGGCGACGTCGTGCTCGCCTCCTGCACCGCCTCGGGCGTACAAGGCGACGCCATGAGCTGGATATCCCGTATATCGGACGACGGCAGATATGTCGCTTTTCAGACCTCCGCGGGCAACCTCATCCCGGGTTCGACCTTCACTAATATCTGCCGCAAGGACCTCCAGACCGGCGCGATAGCCGTTGTCTCCTGCGATTCCACCGGTACCCTGGGCAATTCCGCCAGCAGTATGCCTGACATGTCCGCCGACGGCAGATACGTCTTCTTCTACAGCCCGTCGACCAACCTGGTGGCCGGGGCCGACAACGGCAAGTACCATGTCTACCGCAAGGATATGGACACCGGGGAAGTGAAGCTCTGTTCCTGCGACTCCTCCGGCACCCAGGGGAACGACGACTCTCAATCCGCTCCTTCCCCCTCCGCCGACGGCAGGTACGTAGCCTTCGACTCCAGGGCCACCAACCTCGTGACTCCGGGCACTACCCAGATCCAGGTTTTCCTCAAGGACATGGACACCGGCACCGTAACGATTTGTTCCACCAACGCTTCGGGGGTCGTCGGTGCGTGGCCTTCGCAAAATCCGCGGCTTACCCCCGACGCGAGGTACGTGGCCTTTCAATCCATCGCCGACAACCTTGGATACGGGTCCAGTTCCTACTGGCAGGACTACCGCAAGGACCTTCAGACCGGGGAAGTCCTGCTGGTCTCCGGTGATACCGGCGACAACATGGGCAACCCGAACTCATATCCCGCGGGCATCACGGCCGACGGCAGGTTCGTGGTCTTTCAATCTTCCTCCTCCAACCTGGTGCCGGGCTCCGACGGCACCCAGATCTTTCGCAAGGACCTGGAAACCGGCGAGGTCGCCCTGGTTTCCTGCGACGAAACCGGGCATCAAGGGCAACCTCAACAGCGTAAGCGCCTCCATCTCCGGTCCACGGGGCAGTGCGTGGCCTTCGATTCCTTCTCCAAAACCTGGTGCCCGGCAGCGACCCCCACCGCCAGGTCTACCTGCAAGGACATGGACACCGGCGAGATCATCATCGTGTTCATCCGATGCCTCCGGTACCTCGGGAAACGACTGGAGTGAGAATCCCGACATGACTCCCGACGCCAGGTACGTCTCTTTCGCGTCGGATGCCACCAACCTGGGATATGCCACCACCGTTATGCAGGTCTTCCGCAAAGAGCTGGCCTCGCCCGGCTTCACCTTCTACTTCGCCGAGGGCTACACCGGCCCCGGCTTCCAGGAATACCTCTGCCTGGGCAACCCGGGCGATACCGAAGTGGCGGTGGGCGTCACCTACCTCTTCGCCGACGGTACCTCGCATGCCGACGACCTACACCGTCCCGGCGCTGTCCCGCTTCACCGCCGACGTCAACGCCGAGGTGGGAGCGGACCGCAACGTCTCCATCCAGTGCACTGCCGCTTCCCCTTTCGTGGCCGAGCGCCCCATGTACTTCGACTACACCGGGGCGGGAGAGAGCTGGACCGGGGGCCACGACGCCGTGGGGGCTACCTCCACCTCGGAGACCTGGTACTTCGCCGAGGGCTACACCGGCCCGGGCTTCGACGAGTGGATCTGCGTGCTCAACCCGGGGGATGACCCGGCCAAGCTCAAGTTCCACTTTCAGACCCAGGAAGCCGGGCTGATAGAGCCGGAGGGCGACTTCGGTGTACCCGCCCACTCCCGTGCCACTTTCAAGGCCAACGACCTGCTGGGGGGCGTGTCCTACCAGACCTCCCTGGCGCTCACCTCCGACGTCCCGGTGGTAGCCGAGAGGCCTATGTACTTCAGCTACCAGGGAACGGCCTACTGGGGCTGGACCGGTGGTCACTGCGTGATGGGAGTGCCCACCCTTTCAAAGGATTACTACTTCGCCGAGGGCTACACCGGGGACGGTTTCGAGGAGTGGCTGACCCTGCAGAATCCGGGCAGCTCCGCTATCACCGTCGATGCCGTCTACCAGCTCGGTTCGGGCACCCCGGTTACCGATTATTACGAGATCCCGGCCAACACCCGCGTAACCGTATACGTTCCCGACGTGGTAGGCACTGATCAGGACGTCAGTGTCCACCTCTCTTCGGCCTCCGACTTTCTGGCCGAACGCCCCATGTATTTCTACTACACGGGTACGGCTTCCTGGGACTGGACCGGGGGCCACTGCGTCATCGGGGCTACGGCCCAGGCCACCGAGTGGTTCTTCGCCGAGGGCTACACCGGGGACGGTTTCGAGGAGTGGCTCTGCATCCAGAACCCCGGACCCACCGCGGCCAGCGTGGAGATCGTATATTACCCCGAGGGCGGCGCCCCCATCGTCAAGGACGCTTTCACCGTGGCGGCCAACTCCCGCGCCACCGTCAACGTCAACACCGACGCGGGTTCCGGCCTCTCCCTCTGCGCCGGCCTGGCCTCCGACCAACCGGTGATCGTGGAGCGCCCCATGTACTTCAACTTCCGCGGGGCCTGGACCGGGGGGCACGACGTGGTGGGGTACATGCCCTGAAAAGAAGAAAAAGACTGGACGGGAACATGCTCCGAAGGTTCCCGCCCGGTCTTTTTCTTTTACAAAGCGCCGCTACGTATTGCGGATGAGCGCTGCGGCGATCTCCGCTTCGACCGGCAGCACCACGGCCGATACCCGGTAGGCCGGGTTCAGCGCCTCCCACATCGCCTCGAGCAGATCCCCGGCGCTGCTGCCGCAGGCCGCTCCCAGGCTCACCTCGGTGAACTCCCCGCCTTCGATGACCTGGCCGTCCGACATGTACGTGGTCAGCAGCACGCCTTCCCCGGGCTCCAGGTCACGCAAGGTAAAGGTGACGATGTTGCTACTCACCCTCGACCCCTTGCTCTTACGCGCCGCCCCCATCACCGCCAATTTCCCCGCTGGGCGCTCGAAGATAGCGGTGATGCGGTCGGTGAAGATGGGCCCGTCCGGCTCGTGTTCCAGGTTGTCCAGGGCAACCGCGGGCGGTTCGCCATCGGCCAGCCGGTCGGCTACCGTGGAGACCTGCGACCCGTTGCCCAGCACGACCCAGCCGGGCAACATCTTCACGGCCTGGTAGTGGCGCAGCGGGTCGAAGCCCACGTCGCCCTTGGCTACGACGGCCAGGGATACCGTGTCGACCGTCCTTATCTCGCGTTCGCGCGACGCGTCGCTCCGCCCGGTGACGAAGTACCCGCCGACCACGCCGCCCCCCAGGGTCCGCGCGCAAAGTAAGCCTCGCCCCGGATAGGGGTTCGCGGCCAGGGCTCCAGTGAGTTCTTGCATGGCTCCTCCTCAACTCTTCCATTCGGTTTTAATCAAATCTCTCTCTGGTATGATAATCGTTGGAGAAGACGGAAAAGAAAGGAGAGGGGCGCCATGAAGATAGGGCTGGTCAGCGATACCCATGGAGACGTCGAAGCCTGGGAGAAGGCGACGAGCCTCTTCGAAGGCTGCGACTACATCCTCCACGCCGGCGACCACTTCTACAACGGGGCCTTCAACCCCGTCCTGCCTTCTTATTACCCCAAGAACCTGGTGGAGATGATGAACTCCAGCCCCATCCCCATCCTCCACGCCAAGGGCAACTGCGACTCCGAGGTGGACGACTTCGCCCTCGACGCGCCCATCGTGCCCTTCATCCTGGCCCGCCTGGGCGACTGGGACTTCCTGGTCATCCACGGCCATCAGGATAAAGAAGAAGACCTGGCCGAACTGGGCTCAAGCTACCGCGCCCACGTGGTGGTGCGCGGCCACACCCACCTGCCGGGCGTCAAGCGCTATGGCTCCCTGCTGCTGGTCAACCCCGGCAGCATCTCCATCCCCATGGGCGGCAACCCCGCCTCGGCCGGCCTTCTTCGAGGACGGCACGGTGCGCGTCGTCGAGCTGGAGACCGGCAGGGAGATGTCCTCCGAAACCCTATAGCCCTGAAGAAGGATGTCGGAGATACCTGTCCAGATCGGGACAGCCCATGCGTCGTAGACATGGATTGTCTTTCAGTTTGTCCATAACGGTCTTCAAGGTGGAGATATCGCCAGACATGATCCTGAAGTTGTTAGAAAAAACCGGGAGGGTCGATATATGCAGGCCGCCACTCGGGATCACTCATATCTTCCCGGAGCTTCTCCTTCTCCTCTTCCAATTCTTCTTTCCACGATTGAAAAACAACATCCAAGTTTTCCGTCTCCGGGATATCCTCGATTGCATGCCTCAACACTTCTGTATACTCATCTTCGCGTGCATCATGAAATGCTCCGTAATTCACTACACCAAGGATAAATACGGGGTCGAAGTACCACTGACCGTCGACCTTCTCGAGCCTGTAGGGCGCGCCGGAAAATCTCGGATCATCCTGCAAGGGTCTGACGGAATTATATTTCCAGTAGTGTTCTACATCGAGAAAGGTCCCCTCAGCGGATAGATAGACAAGCGCAGAAGACCCCCTTATATCGGTTTCAATGGATATGCTCTGGATATCGTATCCCTTTTCGTCATAAGGATCGGGATCGAAGTGATGCTGAAAGCATGTCTCAAAATACTCACCATAGATCTCCCTTAATACCGCGATATCTTCCGGGGAGAAAAGCCCAACGATGATCTCGGGGTCAAAGTTCACATAGCTTGATTCAATGAACTGGCGCACCACGTCCTCTGGGCGGTTCTTGTCCTCCGGAAAAACTGCGACCGACAGCGGGATGACCAGGACCACCAGCAAGCAGAGGGCGACTCCCGTAAACACCCAGGCCTTCTCGATCTCAGGGTGCCTTCCTTCTTTGAACAGGTTTCCTCTTGTCCATACCCACTCCAGCTTCGCGTCAACTTATTCATTATGACAGCAATAGGACAAACGTACCTGTCAAATTGGACAGCGCATGGTAGTAAAATACGACATTCGATGTCGCATTTCACCGGCGGCAATCTCGGGCTCGAGGCTGCGTGAATCCCCCCCTATTGACTTGTTTCACACCCGGTAATATGTTGAGTTTAGAAGGTTGAAAATCGCCGCGCATCAGGGGGAGCAAGCGAACGTAAAGGGAGAAAGGGGAATGCCCGACATAGATCCCGAATCAACCCACTCCGTATGGCGGGAACTCGACGACCTCACCAAGGTGAGGCTGCGTCAGGCCATGCGGGAGCCCCTGGACGACGAAGGCGTCTTCCTGGCCGAGATGTGGGTGGGATCGTGTGTCCACTGCGGCAGCGAGTTCACCATGGACCTGACCGGAGTGGAGGACCTGGACAACCCCGCGGTAGGCCTGTGCAAAACCTGCGGCGGTATGTGGTGCATCGAGTGCTGCGCCCCCATCATCACCCCCGACCTGGAATGCGGCCATTACAACGTCTGCGCGGAATGCGGCGAATGCGACATCACCTGCGTCCCTGCCGACACGGCTGACGACGAGCTGAACGAGCGGAGCACCGGACGCTGAAGAAGATGCCGTCTACATCGAGCCCCGTGACTGCGGGCTGATCCGCGCCTGGCTGATCGAGCAGGGATTCTCCAGCGAGGAGGATTTCACCGACGAGCTCGACGACCTGGAGGACTGGGAGGGCTGGGACGACGAGGAGGAAGCCGAAGAAGAAGCCCTCTTCTACTGCGCCTGGTGCAACTGCGAGCTCCTCCCCGGTGACCGGGTCTGCTGGAGCCGCCTCAACCTCAAGCCCGGCTTCGAGTTCCACGGCGAGGAAGGGTTGATCGTCCCCCTGCACCTTCCCGCGGTCAACCGCACCATCCTGGCCATCTTCACTTCGCTGGAAAACCCCGACGACCCCGGGGAGAAGAGGCTCATCGTCATCACCTGCGGCGACAAGTGCTCCGACGAACTAAAAGAAGCCTTCCGCCTGGAGCAGAACATCAACGACCGCTTCAACATCAACTGACCCTCGACTGCCCCACCGAACGGCAGCGCCGCTGTGCTATCATTGTCTCCATGAAGTACGAACAGATCGAAGGCAAGAACTCAGTACTGGAGGCTTTGAGGGGCCCCCGTGCCGCCTACGAGCTGCTTCTTTCCAAGACCCTGAAAGAAGACCGGTCCATGGCGGAGATCACCAAGCCTGGCCCGGCGCAACAGGGTGCTCGGTCTTCAACATGCCCCGCGAAGAACTGGACCGCCTGGCCAAGACCGAGAACAACCAGGGCGTCATCCTGCGGGTGGAGCCCTTCCGCTACATCGGCTTCCGCAAGCTCATGGAGAACATGGCGCAAGAGGAGGAGAAGCCCCTGTTGCTGCTGCTGGACGGCGTCACCGATCCCCAGAACCTGGGCGGCATCATCCGCACCGCCGAGGTTGCCGGGGTCTACGCCATCATCCTCCCCCGCCACCGCGCCGCGCCGGTGACCCCCACCGTGGCCCACGTGGCCTCGGGTGCGCTGGAGCACATGAATATCTGCACCGTGCCCAACCTGACCATGGTTATCGAAGAGCTGAAGCAGGCCGGTTTCTGGGTGGTGGGCGCGGCGGCCGAGGCCGAACAGACATGCTACGAGGCGGACTTCACCGGCTCGATGGCCCTGGTGATGGGGGCGGAACACCGCGGCATCTCCCGCCTGGTGCAGGAACACTGCGACCTGCTGGTGCGCATCCCCACGTACGGCAAGATCCCTTCTCTGAACGTCGGCGCCGCTTCCGCCGTGCTGCTCTTCGAGGCCATGCGGCAGAGGAAGGCCGCTAGAGCCTCCTGAGGCAAGTGCAGTGAGGGTACTCCTGGTCGACGGATATAACATCATCCACGCCTGGCCGCGCCTGTCCGCGCTGCTGGAAGAAAAGCTGGAGCTGGCGCGCGAAGGGCTTCTTTCCTCTCTCGAGCCCCTGGCCGACCTGGAGTCCTTCCAGGTCTGGGTGGTCTTCGACGGCGGTACGGCGGACCGCCCCTTCGTCCAGCTGGAAGAAAGGGGCGGCCTGAAGGTCCTTTTCTCCCGCCGCGACCAGTCGGCCGATGCCCTCATCGAGGAACTGACGCGCCGCATGGCGGCCAACTACGAGGTCAGTGTGGCCACCGGCGATCATGCCGAAGGTGACCTGGCCTTCTTTCACGGGGCCCGGATAATCAGCGCGGCCCAGCTGGCCGGCGAGGTGGAAGGGGCCCAGGCCGAGATCGCCTCGGAATCCGAGACCCTGCGCACAGCCCAGCGAAGCCCCCGCCTGGAGGAGCGCGTGCCCGAAGAGGTGCGCCGCCTCCTGGACGAACTCCGCTTCCGGTGATCGCTCCGCTTCCGCCAACCCCCGATAATCATTTGGTCGACCAGGTAAAGTGAGATCAGTTGCCTGACCGAAAATTTGTGTTAACATATACTAGTCAGGTTAATGACTACTAACTTAATTGAATATCGGCCGGGAGGGGCGAGAACGAAAGGAGTTTCGAGCGTAGCCATGGCAACGAGAGTACGAAGAATACAGCGAAGCATCTACAGGACCTTCGGTCCCCCCACCTTCCCCATGTTCATGGTAGCCGGCGGATGGCTGATCAAGAACATGGGCCCCCACTTTCCCTTCATCAAGTTCGCCCGCTCGGACCGCTACACCTACCACCTGCCGCCGATGAAGTCCCAGGCCTACCAGGACTTCTACCAGAACATCATCAACCGCGGCCTGGGGCGCGACTGGGCCCCCCACGCCATCACCATGGCCGTGACCCCGAAGTGCAACGCCCGCTGCGTCCACTGCTCGGCCCACGGCCGCAATACCACCGACACCCTCACCACCGCTGAGTGGTGCTCGGTCATCGACCAGTGCGCCGCCATGGGCCTGACCGACCTCATCATCACCGGGGGCGAGCCCTTCCTCCACCCCGACCTGGAAGTGCTGGTCAAGCGCATCGTCGACAACGGCTGCGTGGCCGACCTCTTCACCAACGGCTCCCTGCTGACCGAGGAGAACCTCAAGCGGGTCAAGGCGGCCGGGTGCGACACCATGTTCGTCAGCCTGGACAGCCCCTACGCCGAGGAGCACGACCTCCTGCGCGGCGTGGACGGCCTCTACGAGACGGTGACCGAGGGCATCCGCCGGGCCGTGAAAATGGACATGTGCGTGGGCCTCTCCACCTACATGGGCAAGGAGCAGCTGCGCAAGGACTACCACCACAAGTACCTGGAGCTCGCCGACGACCTGGGCATCCACGAGCTGACCATCTTCGACCTGGTGCCCACCGGCAAGCTGCTCAAGCAGGACGATCTCATCCTCACCGACGACGAGCGCGACGAGATCTGCAAGATCCACGAGGGCCAGTGGAAAAACGGCAAGGGCCCCCGCGTCTGCTACATGGCCCACGTCAACAACACCAGCATCATGGGGTGCTTCGGCGTCAAGTGGCAGATCCACATGACCCACAGCGGCTTCGTCACCCCCTGCGATTTCAACCCGCTGACCTTCGGCAACGTCCGCGAGGAGCCTCTGGCCGACATCTGGAACCGCATGAAACTCCACCCCGAGTACGACCGCAAGACCATGACCTGCCGCATGCAGGACCCGGAGTTCCGGCGGAAGTACATCCACAACATCCCCGAAGGAGTGGAACTGCCCTATCCCATCGAGCTCGTCGACCCGGTCTGGCGCGAGATCGCCGCGAAGAAGAGCGCGAGCGCGGAGAAGGAAGCCACGGCGTAACCGGTTTCTTTTAGAAGAAGCAAGGGCGGGACCCGCGTCCCGCCCTTTAACATACCTCCAACCTACCGCTTACAAGGCGGTGGCTCTAAACGTTGGAGCCGGTGAGAGGAATCGAACCTCCAACCTACCGCTTACAAGGCGGTGGCTCTACCCTTGAGCTACACCGGCATTCCCATCATTGTAACATCGAATCACGGCGGCTTCCCTGCTCGACCGGCTGAAGGAATCCGGGTCATATTATAGAACTAACATGTTGGTGGCAGGGTTGTCAGGCTTTCGAAACTGGAGGTGGCATATGGAAGCGGGTGTGAAGATAGAGGGTAAAGCGGAGGCAAAGAATCCTGCGCTGGCCGCGGATATGAGGGACGCCGCGAAACCCATCGGCGACTTCGTCGCCCAGGTAGCGTCGGCCATCTGCGTGCTCTTCTGTTTTCTCGACTTCTACACCCTGAAGGTGCCGGAGATCGGCAAGGAGGCTTCCATTTACAAGGGCTTCGAGACGCCCTACGGCATCATCATACTGGTGTGTGCCCTCGGCTGTTTCATCTTCGCGACGTTCGTGATGTTCTCCAAGCTTTTCAACAAGGACTTCTGGCTGTCCCGCAGCCCCGGATGGGTCTACATGGGATGCGCCGGCGTCATTATCGTCATCTCCGTCATGGCCATGGTCTTCCCCTACAAGGACACCGCGTTGTACAACATCGAGTACGTGTCCATGGTGGGCTGCTTCTTCGCCGGGCTCTTCACGGCCTTCGGCGGCTTGATGAAGTTCTAGCCCCGGCTAGCGGATATCACTTAGAAAGAAAGGACCAGAAGATGGCGGTCACATGCCCGAATTGCGGCGGTATCAACCAGGACGGAGCCGGCTTCTGCATCGCCTGCGGCGCCGGCCTCACCCCGCAGGCGCAGCCTCAATTACCGGGGCCCTACCAACAGCCGGTTTACTATTCCCCGCCCCAGAAGGAGAGCAAGGTGTGGCTGTGGGTGACCCTGGGGGTGGTGGGCCTGCTGATCGCCGGCCTGCTGGTCGCCGTCGTGGCCATCCCCGTTTTCAACTCCGCCAAGGCCAATGCCGAGGAGGGGGAATGCCGGGACAACCTCAGGACCATCGACGGGGCCATCATGCAGTATCGCGCTTATGGCAGCGGGTATTCCACCAACCCGGACGACTACGTTCCCATGTACCTGAAGGAGTGGCCTACGTGCCCAACCGACGGATCACCCTACATCATCGTGTCCGGCAACCCGCCTTACGCCAGGTGCCCCAACGGCCATTCCTATTGAGCGGAGCCGCCCAGGACCGCCTCCGCGCAGTTGATGGCGGAGTCCGCGGCGCACTCCAGCCCCGGCAGGGCGCGCGAGCCGATGGAGTCCCCGCAGAGGTACAACCCGTCGATCCCGGCCACGGTGTAACCGGGGCGGTTCTTGCCGGCGCGGCCCGGGGTGCGCTTGGGCTCCTCGTAGTGGAAGTAGTTCTTTATCCATAGTGCCTCGCTGTCCCAGCCGGGGAACCACTCCGCCAGGTCCCGGTAGAGCATGTCCATCATGTGGTGGAGTTTCTCCGGGTCCTTGCGGACGTCGTAGTCGCAGATGATGGAGGCTTCGAAAAGCTGGCATCCCTCTGGGGCCAGTTTGGGGCAGATATTGGTGGGCATGAAGATGCTGCCCGGGTACCCGACGCTGGGATAGTCTACCATGATCAGCCCGCGGCCCTCGTAGACCGACTTCTTCAGACCGGCGGTGAGGCCGAGGTTGGCGGTGCGCTTCTCCACCTTCCAGGCCTGCTCCACGAAGCCCTCCGGGAACTCCTCCTCCGGGATGATCTTGAAGATCTCCCAGACGGGGATGGCAGATATCACCACCGGTGCCTCGATCCGGGTTACACCACCGAACTCGCCCTCGATCTCCTCCGCGACACTCTCACCCACTAGTACCCCCGCCACCTTGCCGTCACGGATGAGGATGCGCTCCACCGGGGTGCCGGTGCTGACCTCCCCGCCGTGGGCGCGGATGTCGGCGGCCATGGCTTCCATGAACTCGCCCATGCCGTTGGCGGCCAGCCAGGTCTCCATGGTGCGGGTGATGATCATCATCGATTCCTTCAGGACGCTGGCGGACATCTCTCCCAGAAAGGGGATGGTGGTCATGATGATGGCCGCCATGCGCATGAAGTTGACCATCACCTCGTCGGTGACGATGTCCGCCAGCCAGGCGTCGGCGGCGATGTCGTCCAGGGCGTCCATATCGATGTCGGGATTGAGTACCTGTTCCCCTATCCTGGCCATATCTTCCGGGCTGAGCCGGGCGACCAGGGTGGGGATTATCTCGAAGACGCTCTTGAAGGCGCCCTCGTGGTACATCTGCAGGTCACCGAAATACTCGCGGGGGCAATCGACCTCCAGTTTGCCAAGAAGCGCGTCGTATCGCTGATCTTTCAGGGCGGCATGCTGGCCGATGCTCCGCACCCAGCCGTCCCTGGTAAAAGTAGCGGCCCGGCCGCCCACGTTGGAGTTCTTCTCCAGCACCAGAACCTTCTTCCCGGCGCGGGCGAGTATCCCGCCCACGCCCAGGCCCGCGACCCCAGCCCCGACCACGATCACGTCATATGCCTTATCCATGTGAAGCCTCCCTTCCTCATACTCTGCTGGCCGTAACGGAAATGCCGGCGTATGCGGTACTGCCGGCCGCGATGGAACCGCCGGTGCCGGCGGCAGGGGCCGGGAAGTCGCGGCGGATCTTGTCCACCACCTTCCAGGCGCTCTTGGCGCAGGCCGGACAGCCCGTCCAGCCGAAGTCCTTGACCCCGTCGCCGACGTTGAAGAGGTTGGGGATGGGGGTGGTCACCGGCATGTCGTAGCCGGGCCAGGTGCGCAGGCAGGGCAGGTCGTCGTCGATGTCCTTGATGACCATCTCCAGCAGGCGGCCGTGTTCTTTATAAAGAGGAAAGGCGGTCTCGAGATCTTCCAGGTTGTTGTTCCTCTCCAGCTCGACGTCGAGCTTGCGGGTGCAGCAGGAGGGGGTGGCGAAGGTCCACAGGAGGTGCTGGCCGGGCGGGGCTACGTCGGTGGTGTGCAGGGTCAGCTGGACGGCGCCGACGATGGTCCTGGTACCGGAGGTGACCACCAGGCCCTTGTGGTCCAGCAGGGGGACATCGCTGGCCACGTGACACATGACGATGGGGGCGGGCCGCAGGGTCTGGTTGAGCTTGCGCACGTAGTCCCGCGGGTAGTTCTCCTTGCCGACCATCTCCATGGTAGCGCTGGGCCCGGCGTTGCTGATCACCGTCCTGGCGGAGACCTCCCGCTCACCTTCGGGGCCGGAGAGCACCACGCCGGTGACCCTGCCGTTGGCCATCTTTATCTCCTTGACCTCGGTGGACCTCAATACCTCGCCGCCTTCTCGCTCGACCACGCGGCCCAGGGAATCCATCAGCTCGACGTTGCCGCGCCGGGCGTAGCCGAAGGTATGGGCCTTGAAGGGGTTAGCCATGCTGGCGGCAAAGGCGAAGACGTCGGAAGCCGGGCACTCGAAGTCGTTGATGGCGTTGAACAGGGCGGAGAGGAAGGCGTGCGAAGCTTGGATCACCACCGGGTCGTCGGTGTACTTCATGGTCCATTCCCGGCTGGTCAGGGAACCTTTGTCCTTGCGGCGAAAGGTCCACTTCTCCTCGGGGCGAAAGAGGTTGAGGAAGCGGAAGAAGAGCATCTCGCCCATGGAGCGGAAGACGTTGGTCATGGTCATGAAGGCGAACTTGTAGAGCCGGGGTGGCAGGGTGAGCAGCAGGGCCAGGGTCTTGAACATGCCTTTGCCGGTCACGTCATAGGTTTTGTCGCCTATCTGCCAGGCGACCGTCGAGCACTTGACGATGTCGAAATCCGCGCCGGTCACCTTGAAGGTCTCCTCGAGTTCGGTACCGCGGGTGACGATGGCCGCGCCGGTCGGGCACTTGAAGCCGTCGATCTCCATGGTGGAAAACCGCCCGCCCAACCGCGGCCTCTTCTCGGCCACCAGGGTCCTGTAGCCGTAGTGGGCCATCATGGCCGCCGCGCACATCCCCCCGACCCCGCCGCCGATCACTACGCAGTCAAAATCGTTCTCAGACATATGCCTACCCCCATGAGATCTGATCGGCGATCGCAGGGATAGGAGAAGTACAAAGAAGAAGCTACGGCAGGTGTTTCTTGTTGGACCGCCTTACCCGGAACAGCAAGGTTATTCTATCATCTTGCCGGGGGAGGTTGCCCCACTTATGCCGCGATTGTCGACAATCCAGTTCCGGGCAAAGCAAAGAGGCGGCCGGGGCCGCCCCATGTGAGACTAACGCGGTATTCCTTATTTAGCGCGGTCGACCTTGCCGGCCTTCATGCACTTGGTGCAGACGTTGACCCGCTTCGGCGTACCGTCAACGATGGCCCTCACCCGCTGGATGTTGGGGTTCCACCGGCGATTGGTCTTCCTGTGCGAATGGCTCACATTACAGCCGAAACTTGGCTGCTTGCCGCATACTTCGCAGATCTTGGACATCTCATTACCTCCTAATCGTACGGACAATAATGCTACCACTCTTCTTTGCAAATTCCAAGCGCAAAATCCAGTGTCCGGCCCCGGCCGGGGAGTGGCCGCGGTTTGACGGAGGGTCAAGATGGAAATATATTGATAGAAATACAAGCAGACCTGAGGAGGTTGAGGATGAAGGCATTCGTTCTTATCAAGGTGGAACCGGGGAAGGTCAGGGACGTCTACAACGCCGTCAGGGACCTGCGCAACGTCAGCCAGGCATTCGGCTTGACCGGGCCGGACGACCTCGTCATCATGCTGGAGGCGGACGACGCCAAGAAGGTCGGCGACGTCATCCTGGCTGACCTTCACAATATCGAGGGCGTCAGAGGGACCGACACCCGCCTGGTGGTTGAGCTGGACTGACTGAGGCGGCCGGCAAAGACCGGAGATTCAACTCCGGGAACGGAGTCAAATGATCAGCTTGTTTTCAGCGACAGTCATCTTCGCGCTCTTTTTCAGCGTGGGGATGCATCATGTCGTCAAGTACCGGGAAAGGCCCGGGGATTTCACCCCTGCCTTCATCGCTTACGGCTTAGTCTGGCTGAACTTAGGCGTCACCGCTTTCTTGACCTGCATGACCCAGGTGTTCAACCTGACCGGCCACCCCCTGGCCGACCAGTTTGCATTCCGGCTCAGCTACAGTTTCGCCTTTCTCACCATCGTCCCGTACTTCTTTTTTGCCAGCTACCTGCTCTGGGGAAAGTACGGCCTCAGCTGGAAGCTGATGGTACTGGGCGTGGCGCTGGCCCTGGTCGGGGTCGGCCTGATCTTCTCCACCTCGGTGGTCGCCAAGGATTTCAACTGGGGTTCCACCTGGGACTTCGTGAGTAAACGGGTTGCCGTCTACTACCTGATAGTTGGGATCCTACCGCTGGCAGCCAGCCTGGTGGCTTTTCTGGCGTTGCTCCTGCCGGTCAGTGAAAGCCGGCTGGTCCGCTACCGCCTGGTGATGACGGTGATCTGCCTGGGGCTGCTGGCCCTGGGCTGGGGCATGCTGATCAACCGGAGCAGCGCTGTTGTTCTGATCTCACGGCTGCTTACCATCTTATCCGGCATCGCCGCCCACCTGGCCTACTTCCCTCCCCCGTACATGTTCCGCTGGCTGGGGGTTCAAGATGATTCGGAGGGCTCGGAGGGCTCGGAGGGCTCTGCCGGAACCTCGCAGGTGGAGTAACCCGCGGCCGCCAGGTCGTGGGTGAGAGCCAGGATGGCACTGTTCTTCACCTCGAAAGCGTCGGTATCCAGCTCAGTCCAGTAGACCACCTTAACCTGTAGAAGGTCTTCTTTCACTTCTTCCACCCCCACCTTGCAGGCCGGGTCGGGGAGGATTCCTTCCACACCCGCCAGGGATGAGGCGATCAGCTCGACTGCCTTGTCCACGTCCACCCGGTAGCGCACCGGCAGCGTAATCTCGTTGCGGCGGTGGCCGGCCGCCGTGTTGTTGGTGACGGCGGTGGTGAAGATGTTGTTGTTGGGGACGAACACCAGGCGTCCGTCGGCCCGCTTGAGGATGGTGTCGCGGATACGGATGTCTTCCACCGTCCCCTCGACGTCGCCAACGGCGATGGAGTCGCCCACCAGGTAGGACCTCTGCAGTATCAGGATGAACCCGGCCAGGAAGTTGCTGATGATGTCCTTCATGGCGAAGCCAAGTCCCACCGAGACCAGCCCCAGCGAGGCGATGAGCGCACCCATGTTGACACCGAGCACCCCCAGGGCGATGATGACGCCGACGGCGATGGTCAGGTAGGCGAGTATGCGCGAGACCAGGACGTCCACGTGGGCGGTGGTGGAGAGGCGGCCCAGGGCCTTGCGAGTCCCCGCCCGCACCATCCTCGAGAGTATATAGAAGACCAGGAATACCAGCAGGGCGGTGAGGATGGACGGCAGCCTGTCCACCAGGCCGTTGTAGAACTTCTCGAAAGCATCGACGGCGATGTTGGCGAGCATGGCGAGCCCCTACTGCCCGCTGTTGCTGGTGCCGCCGCCGTTACTGCTGCTACTACTTGTACTGCTGTTGCTGCTACTGGTGCCGTTGTTTTCGTTGGTGTCGTTGGTGTCGGGCTCTTCCTGCGGCTCGATCATGCGGTCGGTCAGGTAGATGGTCACCTTGACGTTTTCGCGGGGCACCCCCATCTCCGAGATGACCTGCTGGACCTTGTCCTGGGAGTCGAAGAGGTCCACGCTGTTGTTGCGCATCGCTTCCTCGGTGGTATAGATGTTGACCTCGATCTTCTCGGAGCCGTGGATAACCTTCTCCAGTTTGGTGCCGCGCCGGTAGTTGGTGAAAAGGGTGGCCAGCAGGAGTACGGCCACTACGAACACCACCACCAGGCCGGCGACCATCGCCGTCACCCAACTGATCTTCTTATGGGGCTTGCGGGGCTCGACGACTATCCTGGCCTGCTCGGCCGGCTGCTCCTCGGGTATATAAGCCTGCCCCTCCAGCGGGGGAACGGTACCGTCCTTATCTCTTCCGTACGCCATTATCGATCACCTCCATGGTAGAAATTTCGCTCGAGGGCACCGGTTTCCCTTTGTTGGGAAGAACCTCAACCATTCCCTGCCGGTGAGCCAGACTTCCCATGGACATCATGGGTCAGTCTTCCGAAGAAACAGCGGAGCTGAAGGGCTGTTTACGGCATCGTTGCGCGGGCTTACCGGACCTAGTAGCTGTCTATGTACTCCTGCAGCCGGACAATATCGTCTTCTTGCCATAACGATGCGTCTGCCGGCACGACAGCCTGCCAGGCTGCAACAATGGCATTGGAGTAATTATGGCCATGGCCGTTAGGCACGGCGGCGGCTAAGGCTTGATCGACCGCTACCTGAAAGAAGGTCACAAACGGATACCATCGCATGGTTGGGGACACGTCCGGGCCGCGCTGCTCACGAAGCCAGTCGGGCTTCCTGAACCACAGGTCGAAGCTGAACCATACGACCGCATCGGAAGCATGCTGCAAATACAGTATGCGAGGCTGTTGCCAGCTTTCCTGGTTTTCATTGATGTCGTCGTTGGTTGCGGCAAATCGAACGGCTGTGCCATTGCCGTACACGGGCAACCATTCCGGGGAACCGGGGTCCCGGTTATCGGTGATGTCGCGCCATAGCTCGGTATCGTTGGGGGTTCCCACGAACAGGGCACCATCCAGGGATAGCCGCATGTCGTTTACGCCGCTGTATGCCGCCTGGCCGCCGAAAGACCCGAGGCTCAATCCATAGGCGATCAGCTTGGGCCTCGTCTCTTCGGGCAGGCTGAACCACACCGGGAATAGCGCGTCGAACAGCGCTCTGCCGGAGGCACGAGCATCCTCCTTGTCGACCAGGAAAGAGATCCAGCTCGGCAGGTATGAGTATTGCTGCGTCACTATCGCCGTGTCGCCGTCGTGCAGGTACTCGACGGCGTCGACCGTCTGCCGTTCCAGCCAACCCGTACCGGTTGGTGTTGCCAGTATCAGCACATCCCTCTCGAAAGCATTGGTGCGTTCCATTTCCTGAATGACGATGGCTGCGCGGTCGGCCGGCGTTGGCGCCGTATTCAACCCCACGTAGATGCGGATGGGTTCTTCTGCTTCCCGCCCGGTAAAGTCGCTGATCTGTTCCTTGCTTGGGCCCTTGCCTACGAAAGCCTGGCCTTGATAACCGATGGTATCCCATGTGACCAGCGAATCGGGACTTCCGGAGCGTAAGGGAGAGGTCGGCTGACTGACACCTTCCGGCGTCGTCTTGTTGTGGTTCCTATATAAATAATCGGACGTGGTTTCGAAGAAGTTCACGAATATCCCGCTGTAGATCCACCAGAGCAACAGGATGAGGATGAGAACACCGGCCGCCACACTGATCCTCCGGGGCAGGATCCTGTCGAGCAAGCCTATGATCCATCTGCCGAGCCGGCGGATGCTACGGCCGATACCGAGCAGCAAGAGCGCCGTGACCATTGTCAGGACAAGGGCCAGGAGCATGTAGGTGTGAATGGTGAGAGGTCATCCCGACCAGCTCGTGAACCTGCTTCTGCCAGACGGATCCCCAGTAAGAGAAGAGGATAGTGACGATGGGGCCGATCACCAGGAATGATCTCCAGCCGTAGTATGAGAATTTCTCAGGCAGCTCGAGTTGTGACAACCAGCTGGCCGTCTTGCACAATAGAACGCCTATGCCATAACCGATAACCAGGCTGATACCACTGACCAGCCCCTGGAAAAACCACGGCCTGGGAAGGAGCGAAGGCAGCATCGAGAAGCAGAAAAAGATGAGCGCAAAAACGAGCCCGCCATGATGCAGCCGGCTGAAATATTGTTTCAGGCGGCCCCAAAATGTTCTTTTGCTCTCGGCTTGAGAGCTCTGTTCCGGCACAGATTCGTTCTCCTCCAGAAATTCAGAATCCATTTTTCCCTCCGGCGTTTTATTGTCCAGAAAATAAGCACTCCATTCCGATCAGGCTTTAACGTGCACCTATTTTACAGTCCGAAGAGCCCACAAGAAAAGGTACCTGTTTTCAGCCGGCATGCCCCACTATAAGTTCGCCCCGATCCGGCCGCCGAGAAAAGAGAGTGAATTAAGGGCGGTGTGGGCGACCCAGGGCGCGGCGATGCTTCCGGAGCGCAGCCGCAGCCAGGAAAAGGCCGCACCGGCTATGGCGGTTATCGCCACCACTCCCGCCACCGTGCCGGCCTTTGCCGCCGACCCGGTTCCCACGGCGGAGGATGCCGCCGTGTTGGTGGTAAGAGACTGCAGAGTCGGGAGGATATGCCAGAACCCGAAGACTACTGAGCTCAAGGACACCGCCACCCAGGGCCGGTGGCGCTGGAGAAGGAGCCCGAGAAGCGCCCCACGGAAGAGCAGTTCCTCGGACAAGGCGGTTCCGATGGGTATGCGCACCAGCATCTCGTACAAAGCCTTGCCGGTACTCATCCCGATGATGTTGCTGTCTTGAAAATACTCACGGCTCCAGGGGATAGCTACCCCGGCGGCGATTACGGCGGCGATGGGGATAGCCGAGATCAATCCTACCTTGAGTCCGTTTGCCAGACGGCTGCGCTCCAGCCCCATGTCTGCCATGGTCACGCCCAGGCGGCTGAAAAGAAATATGGCGGCAGCGGCAGCGGTCAGGTTGGCCGGGATGTACAATGCTCCGGGGATAACGCGGTTAGCCAGGGCGCCATACCCCAGGATCAGCCCGGCCGAAATGGCCTCAGTGCACGCCCAGGCCAGGGGGGAGGCGCGGTTGGACAGGCTATCCTTCCGGCTGTCCGGGCCTATGCCCTTCATGTCGCCTACCTTCTTCTCTCTGCTCCCGTAATTACTGGAAACCGCATTTCTTCTCCAAAGTGATTCTAACAACATAAGCGATTGACAACACTTCCGGGCTGCGATATTCTAAGACCAACCGGTCGGTCTAAGCCCGAAGGAGCAGTTCATGGCCAAATCACTGGGTATCAGGAACAACCCCGTGAAGGACCAGAGAGAGCAGGAATTCAAGCAGGCGGCGCTCAAGATATTCTCCGCCAAGGGATACCACCGCGCCACCATGGCCGAGATCGCCATGGAGGCCGGCTTCGGCAAGGGCACCCTCTACTGGTACTGGAAATCCAAGGAAGAACTCTACTTCTCCCTCATCCGCGAGATGCACGAGGAGATCCTGCGGCTGGTGGAAGAGATATCCAGCCGCCAGGGGACCGCGCTGGAAAAGCTCACCTGGATGGGCGAAGGGATGATCGACCTTTACTACCGCGAACGCGATTACTGCAAACTCTCCTGGAAGATGCGGGCCGAGGAACGCGAAGCTTTCTCGCCCGAGTTCGTCGAACAGCTGCTTGGCTACGTCGAGCGGACCAAGAAAGAACTCGAGAAGATCATCAGCCAGGGCATCAAGGAAGAACTGTTGCCGCCGGTGGACTCCTACTACCTTGCCTGCATCCTGCTGGGGCTGGTGGAGGGGATGGAGATACAGTGGCTGGAGGACCCGGAAACCTTCGACCTCCGCCGGGGCATGGAGATAAGTCTGCAGTTCCTGTTGGCGTCCAACCAGGGTATGAGGGGGTAATGCATGGGGGGTAAGTACATCATCAGCCACGACGTGGGGACGGGCGGCAGCAAGGCCGTCCTCACCGACCTGGAGGGCAAGATAATCTCTTACAGCTTCGAGCCCTACTGCGTCGACTACTGCCGTCCCGCCTGGGCCGAGCAGGACCCGGAGGACTGGTGGAGAGCGGTGACCGAGTCCACCCGCCGCCTGGTGGAGGAAACCGGGATCGACCCCCGGGAGGTGCTGGGCATCGGCTACGCCACCCAGATGCTGGGGGTGCTGCCCATCGACGACAAGGGCCTGCCCCTGCGCCCGGCCATCATCTGGATCGACTCCCGCGCCGACGAACAGGCCTGCCGCCTGGTCAAGCACATGGGCGGGGAGAAGATAGTGGCGCGTATAGCCGGCGCCGTCCCTTCCGGGAAAGACGTCATCTGCAAGATCATGTGGTTAAAAGAAGAAGAGCCGCAGTTCTACGAAAGGGCGAAAGCCATCCTCGACGTCAACGGCTACCTGGTCTACCGCTCCACCGGCAACATCATCATCGACCAGACCAACGCCGCCGCCACCGGCCTGCTGGACAACAAGACCCGCGACTGGTCCCACCTGCTCAGCCGGGTATTGCGCATCCCCCTGGACAAGCTCCCCCCGGTGAAGAAGTCCATCGAAGTGGTGGGGGTGCTCAACGACGACGCGGCTAAGGCCATGGGCCTGCACCCCGGCTTGCCGGTGATCGGGGGCATGGGCGACGTTCCCGCCGCCGCCACCGGTTCGGGGGCCCTGGGCGAGGGTGACGCCCACATCAGCATCGGCACCTCGGGCTGGCTCTGCATCAGCGTGGCCAAACCCAAGAGCTTGGTCAAGAACGGCATCGCCTCCATCGCCTCGGCCGACCCTTCTTCTTTTTTAATGATTGGGGAGACGGAGACGGCCGGCGCCTGCCTCAAGTGGTTCGCCGAGCAGCTGGGCCGCAAGGAGGAGTGGGACCAGGCCGAGAAGGAGATGGAGATCTTCGCCGTTCTGGACAAGGTGATCGATCAAGTGCCGGCGGGCTCGCGCAAGCTCATCTTTACCCCGTGGATGTTCGGCGAGCGCTCCCCGGTAACCGACACCACCCTGCGCGGCGCCTTTCTCAACGTCAGTCTGGAGCACACCCGCGAGGACATGCTGCGCGCTGTCTACGAGGGCGTGGCCATGAACAGCCGCTGGCTGCTGGAAGCGGTGGGCAGCGCCGGCTACCCCTGCCCCACCGTGCGGGCCATCGGCGGCGGCGCCCGCTCCGACGCCTGGATGCAGATCTTCGCCGACGTCACCGGCCACCGCATCGAGGCGGTGGAGGACGCCCAGGAGGCGGGCGCGGTGGGCTGCGCTCTGGCCGTGGCGGTGGCCCTGAATATCTACCGCGATTACAAGGATTTAAAAGAAGTGGTCAAGGTGCGCCGCACCTTCGAGCCGGACCGGGGCAACCGGCAGATTTACGACGAGTTGTACGACGCCTTCCGGAAGTCCTACCGGAAGCTTTCAGGCATCTACAGGAAGATCAACGAGCCGGCCTGACCGGCTGAAAAACAAGGAGGTAAGTGAGATGAAGAACTTCGCGGCGGAACCGCGGGCCCTGCCCGAGGGCATCGACTACGGGGACCACATCGTGGCCACCTATTACGGGGCCATGCCCCGGGAGATGCTGGCCTACTACATCGGCCCCTTCCTGGCGGTGGAGCAGTCCACCGGCACCTGGACCCCGGTGCCGGGTGAGACCGCCGAGGTGCGGGCGGCCCACGTGGCCAAGGTCATCGGCGTCTACGAGGTGCCCCAGTACGAGTTCGAGGTGCCCAAGGAGGTCGACGAGCGTTCTTACGTTATCCAGATCGCCTTCCCTTTCCGCAACATCGAAAACCAGATCCCCATGCTGCTCACCGCGGTGCTGGGCAACATCTCCATGGGCGGCAAGATCAAGCTGCTGGACATCTACTTCCCCAAGGTGTTCACCGATGGCTTCGTCGGGCCCAAGTTCGGCATCGAGGGTATCTACAAGGCGCTGGGAGTGGAGGGCCGCCCCCTGCTCAACAACATGACCAAGCCCTGCACCGGATACCCCTGCCAGATCGGCGCCGACCTCTTCTACGAGGCGGCTCGCGGCGGCTGCGACGTGGTCAAGGACGACGAGCTTATCGCGGACATGATGTTCAACCGGGTGGAGGACAGGGTCAAGGCGTACATGGCCCTGGAGAAGCGGGTGTTCGAGGAGACGGGCGAGCGCACGTCTGTATACGGTCAACGTCTCCGACAACCTGCCCAAGATGTTCGATACCGCCCGGCGCGCCGTGGCCGCCGGCGCCAACGCCATCATGGTCAACTACCTGGCGGTGGGCCTGCCGGCCCTGCAGGCGCTGGCCGAGGACGACGAGGTTAACGTGCCCATCCTCGCTCACATGGACTGTGCCGGGGCGTTGTACGAATCGCATTACTCGGGAATGTCCTCCCACCTGGTGCTGGGCAAGCTGCCCCGTCTGGCCGGGGCGGACGTGGTGGTATTTCCCGCCCCCTACGGCAAGGCCCCCTTCTTGAAAGAACGCTTCCTGCCGTGTGCCGACGCCATGACCTATCCCATGCACGACCTCAAGCCGACCATGCCCATGCCCTCGGGCGGCATCACCCCGCAGATGGTACCCACCTGCGTGGCCGACCTGGGGCCGGACATCATGATCGGCTCGGGCGGCGGCGTGCACGCCCACCCCATGGGACCGGCGGCGGGGGCTAAAGCCTTCCGTCAGGCCATCGACGCCACCATGCAGGGCATAACGCTGGAGGAGTACGCCAAGGACCACCAGGAGCTGGCCGTGGCCATGGGCATCTGGACGGGCGTCTTCTACGAGAACAAAGCGTAGCGTAATTCAAAAGAAAGAAAGAAGGGTCCGCCTACCAAAACCGGGCCATACCCGATGTTTTGTACGACGGACCCTTCTTTCTTGGGTTTAATTCACGGCCGGGTCTCGTGGAGGGGACCCGGGTCATGTCCCAAGGCAAAGCGGCCCCGTAGGGCCGCTTGTACGTTTAAGTCCCGTTTTTCAATGTCCGCCTGGTCGCTGCGGAGCATCCAGCTCAAGCTGGTCAAGATCGGGGCCAAGGCCATCTCCCATTCCCGCCGCACGACGGCAGGAGGGTCACGTCGCCTTGCTTGACGGTATGATGTTGGTAAGGAGAAGGGCATATGAAGAATGTTCGTTATAGAATACCATGGGTCAGACGGTGCTGGTGGCGGTGAACTTTTTGCCGTCCTTCTTGCAGATCAACGCGGCGACTTCCCGAGCGTGTACGGCCGCGGGCGGCAGGCCGCCGCCGGGGAGCATCCACTGCCCGATCAGGTAGAAGCCCTCGAGTCCCGGGAGGTTCTTCTCCAGACCGATCATCATGTACCGGCTGTTCTTTGCGTTCAGGAGCCAGCCCTCGTAGCTCCCGCGCCAGTTGGCGGTATAGCGGACGTAAGTCATCGGCGAGGCCACGTCGACGACCTCGACGTCATCTTTAAACCCAGGCCAGCGCCGGTTGAGTGCCTCGACCACCTCTTCGCCGATGCGCTTCTTCTCGGCCTTGTAAGCCTCCCGATCCTCATAGAGCTTCTCCCAGTAGTCGTAATCCGTGGAAAGATAAGAAACTACCGCGGACTTGCCCGCGGGCGTGAGGGTGGGATCGAAGCAGTAGTGGCTGTAGCTCAAGCCGGAGTGCTCCACGCCGCCCACGACGATGGGCTTCTCCAATGGAAAGCGGAGCGAGTGAGGCTCGCCCGAGAGGTCCCTCTTTACCCCGATAGATACCTGCACCAGCGGGTCGTAGAGCTTCCAGGTACGATACCTCTCCTTGATCTTGTCGTTTATGTACCTTCCGCCGAGCATCTCGAAGATGGTGGAACGCCCGTCGGCCGCGGAGATGACCACGTCAGCGGGGCGCAGGCTGCCGTCCTCCAGCTTCAAACCCGTGACTCGGCTGTTTTCCACGGTAATCTCCGCCACCCGGGACTTGTAGGACATCTTCCCGCCCAGGCTCAGGTATTTGTGCTCGATAGACCTGGCGAACTCGAGAGACCCTCCCTCGGGATAACCGGCATCGCCAATGCTGATCCAGGCCAGGTTGAGGAGCATGAACATCAGGGGGAATTCCGGTGTCTCCATCAGCTGGCCGAAGGACTGGCGCAGGAACGGGTCCTTGAAGCCCTGACGAAACTTTTCCATGGTCATCTTGCGCTTCTTCAAGAACATGGCCACCAGCTTCATCATGCCGGGAAGGATTTTCAAGAACGCGAGCATCTCTCTGGTGTTGGTGGGCTCACCGGCCGGCATCTTGATTTTCGCCAGCTTCCGGATGTCGTTGCAGAAGCCCTCGATCATTGCGGCGTCAGAGGGGGACAGTTCCTTGAGGTGCCTCTCCAGCCTGTTGATATCGTTGTAGAGCACCAGCTGCTTGCCGTCGGCATTTTCAAACCTGGTGAATTCGCCATGATTGATGCAACGCACTCCCGAGAGCGCGCCGAGCTCGCGCCATACCTGGTTGAAGCTGGACCCGTTTTTCGTCCCTACCAGCCAGTGTATGCATCCATCGAACGTATAACCCTTGCGGGTCCACGAAGTGCAGATACCCCCCGGCTTGTCGTGCAGTTCGAAGATCTCGGTTTCGTACCCGTTCATCTGGAGGTAGCAGCCCGCCGACAGGCCAGCGATGCCCGCTCCTATGATGGCGATTTTCTTACCCATGATCCGAACCCCTTCCTTTCCGATTCGTATTCAATCCGTAAGCAGGGTCCCCAGGCCGAAAATAATTATAACTTAGAGGGTCTTGATATATGGAATACATGATCATGGTTCGCTCCTTACGAGTGGCACGGCTGGCGACAGCGCGTGGGCAGCGCTGGCGTGGACTCTCAGTATTCTGGTCGTCTTCTATCTCGCCTCGCTGCGGCTATACAGAAGAAGGACGCTGATAGCGACAGGCTGATCCTGTTTAAGCCCGGCAGCCGGATTACCGGAACTATGCTTTGCTAACGCTATAATGATGGAAACCGTTGTCTCAATAATGAAACAGGGGAAATCGATGAAGCAAGACGGGGCGCAAGAGAAGTCGGTCAAAATAGCATTTTATACACTCGAAATCATAATACTTGTCTCGATAGTCCTTCGCTGGACTCTTGGTTCTGAGATATTCAGCCTTGTTGCAGCGGCTAGTGCTGTTGCATTGATTGTCCTTATATTGAAGAGAGGGGTTCCCGCTACAAGAAGAGAAGAATCGATCAATATTGAAGGCAGAAAGAAACAGAGTAAACGGCTCCTGGCAATCATCTTTATTTCATCACAGGTGTTTATTGTTGGTTTAATGGTCTTACTCTTAAGCATTTATGATGTCTCCGCAAAGGATGCAGTAATTACACTCTTAGAGGCCGAAATAGTCGCCCTTGCTCTATTCTCCATAATCGCCTTAGGCTTCCACTTTGGTATCCATATCCTCAGAAGAAGAGAGTGAAGGCCAGCAAGACCAAGCTAGCAGCTGAGGTGGAAGGGACCCGGTTCAGTCAAAAAGAAAAGCGGCCCCGGCGGGGGCCGCTTGCTTATGTAGTGATTACTCTTAAATCTCGGGGGCGCCCTTGAGGCCGAGGATCTCGCGGGCCTCGTCCGGGGTGGCGACTTCGCGGTCGGCCAGCTCGGCGATGCGGGCGCACTTCTCGACCTGCTCGTAGGAACCCGCGGCCTTTACGCCCTTGGTGATGTTGGTGTTGTCCTCCAGGCCGCAGCGGATGTGGCCGCCCTCGACCGCGGCGTGGAAGGCGCTGCGGAACTGGGCCGGTCCGACGCCGCAGCTCGACCAGGTGGAGCCGGCGGGAATCAGTTCCATGTAGCGCTTCATGATGCCCATGTCCAGGGGGCAGCCGCCCAGTATGCCCCAGACGAACTGGAAGTGGAGGGGCTTGACGAACAGGCCTTCCTGCTCGGACACGAAGAGGACGTTGTACATGCCGCCCAGGTCGTAGACCTCCATCTCGGGCTTGGTGCCGGCGTCGCGCATCTTGCCGGCGAACTCCACCAGCATGGCGAAGGTGTTGGTGAAGACACTCTCGCTGGTCACCACGTGCTTCTTCCAGTCGGCCTGGGCGAAGTTCATGGAGTTGGTGTTGAGCGAGGACATCTCCGGCTTGAACCTCTCGACCACGCGGATGCGCTCCTCCGGGGGAACGCCTATGCCGATGGCGGTGGAGAGGTTGATGACGATGGGGCACTTTTCATGGATGCCTTTGACGATGGTCCCCAGCTGCTCCAGGTCGGAAGTGGGGAGGCCGGTTTCGATGTCGCGCGCGTGGATGTGGACGATGGAAGCCCCGGCGTTGTAACACCGGTAAGCTTCTTCTACGAACTCCTCCGTGGTGTAGGGGACGGCCGGGTTCGCGGTCTTCATGGTGGTGGCTCCGGCCAGGGCGGCCGTGATAATACACTTGTCCGATAACGACATACTTCTTCTACCTCCTGTTGCTTCGACTGAGTACATCCGACTAATTATAACGTTAAGCAAGCCGGCGGCAAGAACCCATTACTTCTGGCGTGGCGCGAGCAAGGGCAATATAGATAAAGCAGCATGCCAAGCAAAAAGTAACATCTCTGGTGTCAGAACCAGGGAACACCGGTTATCGGCCTATCATCCTATATATATTAAATTGACCGACTGGTCGGTAGGTATAACATCGGGAGAGATCGGAAAGGAGACTGCGATGAAACGCAAGCTGGGGAGCGAGATGAAGAAACTGATATTCTGGGCGACCTTTTTCACGCTGCTATTATTCATATCGGTAATCTCCTACTTCCTGGTGGATGTGGCCGTCACCACCAGCGACAACATCGAACAGAACAAGCAGATGATGATCGACCAGGCCGTGCAGAACATGAAGGAGATGGGTGACAGCATCACCGGGATGAGCACCAATACGGCTCTGTTGAAATACTTCAACCCCGAGCTGATGAACAACATTATGAGGGGGGATTACCAGGCGTTCAACGAGATGGGGCCGGCCATAGCCATAAACTTCTATCCCATCGAGTACATCGGGTTGATCCAGGGCGGGGAACTGATAGCCTCCGGCACGGCCAAGGGGCTGGAACTTGACCCCGCCACCCTGTCCACGGAGGTCCCCGAGAGCGGGTACGTCACCCTGGACCAGCTGGGCGACAAAGAAGGGTACTTCATCTCCGCCTACTTTCCCGTGAACCTAAGTCTGCTGGGCATGCAGGATATCTACGCCAACTTCATCGTAGACCGCACCGCCGAGCTCAAGACCATCGAGGACACCCTGGAGAAACAGCGGAGCGACCTCCTGGTGAGGCTCACCATCGTGGAGATCGTCGCCATCATCCTCTTCGCCCTGCTGACCACCCTGGGCCTGCGGTTCCTGGTCAACAAGTATGTCATGAAGCCCGTCAACAACCTCAACGAAGCGGCGGAGGGCATCGTCACCGGCACCTTCGAGGGGGAGCTCGAGTACGACCCCAAAAGCTCGTTCGCGCCCATCCAGGGCCTGCTACGCAGCGGCCAGAAGGTCCTGAGCCAGATGGACGACGAACTGGGGGAGTAGAAGACCATGGCTAACAAGCTTGCAAAAGACATCGAGGCTATCCTTTCGGAGGCCTTAGGGGAGTTCATCGCCCAGGCCACCCTGAAGAAGAATTGCGAACTGATCGGGGCCACCGTGGACAGCATTTGCGCCTCGCAGCTTCCTGAACTGGCTGTCTACATCGAGAAATCGGTCAAATTCTTCTCCGGCGACGGAAGCGGGAAGGTTGTGGCCGAGAAGATCAAGGCTCTGGCCTGAGGGAAATTCCCGGCTTTCTTTTTCTCCCGCTGCCGGCAAAGTCCTCAGCCGCTCAACGATGGTATGATTTAGAAGAAGGCGGAAACGGTATCCGTGCCGAGTGGGGAGGACTCCATGGAGATCTGGCAGATGCTTCTTCTACTCGCTCCACTGATAATACTGGAGCTGGTGCTGATGGTCGTGGCCCTGGTGGACCTGTTGAAGCGGGAGCGGGTCAGGGGCAACAAGATCGTGTGGGCTGTAGTGATCCTGATCTTCAACCTGATCGGCCCGATCGCCTATCTCATCTGGGGCCGCGAGGAGGATACCGGCTCCGATGGCGATTATTGAGTGCGCGAACCTCCGAAAGCGATATGGTAAGTTCACTGCCGTAAAGGATCTTTCCTTCACGGTTGACGAAGGCGAGATCGTCGGCTTCGTCGGCCCTAACGGCGCCGGCAAGACCACCACTATGAAGATCATGGCCGGCCTCTCGCGTCCCACGGAGGGAGAGATCACCCTCTTCGGTGGTGCGGCGGGGGGGCCCGGAAACGGCGCGCCCTCGAACCTGGGATACATGCCGGACGATCCGGCTTTCTCCAGCTGGGTGACGCCGCTTGCGCACCTCGAGTTCCTCGGTGGGTTCTTCTTTAAAGATAAGAAGGAAGCCCGCGAGAAGGCGGAGGAGTCCATCAGGCTTTTCGGGCTGGAGAAGTTGAAGAGCCGCAAAGCCGGGGGTTTCTCGAAGGGGGAGAGGCAGCGGCTGGCCCTGGCCCACGCCATGACCGGCGGGCCCTCCATCCTGGTGATGGACGAGCCCACCTCCGGACTGGACCCCATCGGGCGCCGGCAGCTCCTCGACTACATCGACGGGCTCAAGGGCAGGACGACCATCATCTTCTCCACCCACCTGCTGGCGGACGTGGAAACGGTCTGCGACCGGGTGCTGATGATCGACAGGGGCCGCCTCATCGCCGACGATTCCATCGCCGGGCTCAAGCGACGCTACGATTCCAACACCCTGTGGGTGGAAGTGGAGGGAGATCCCGGGGCGCTTCTTCGACCGGATCAGGGGTTTCGGCTGGTGCGAGAGGGCGGACTTGAAGGATTCCGGCATCGAGGCCGTGTCCCGTGACGCCCGGGCGGCCGCCATGGATGTACCCGCCGCCGCCGTGGCGCTCGGCCTGGGCATCAGGAACCTGCGCATGGACCAGCCGGACCTGGAAGAGGTGTTCATGCGCGCCCTGGACGAGCTCGGGAGAAGCGGGGAGGCGAAACCGTGAGCAGGTTGCTAGCCAGGGACCTTCGCGAGCAGCTCAAGACCTACCGCGTGCTGATAGCGGTGATCATCTTCGGGGTCTTCGGGATGACCGCTCCCCTGGCCATGAAGATGCTGCCCGAGATGATGCCCGTCACCGATACCGGCAGCCTTACCATGACCATAACCGGGGAAGCCAGCGTGATCGACGCCGCCCTGCAGTACATGAGCTTCATCAGCCAGATGGCGCTGCTGCTGGTGATCATCTTCGCCATGGGGACCGTCGCCGGCGACAAGTCGCGCCGGGTGGCCGCCATGATGCTCACCAAGCCCATCTCCAGACGGGACTACCTGCTCTCCCGGTACACCGCCAACGCCATGGTCATCGTTGGCGGCAACATCCTTGGGACCGCGGTGTTTTACATTTATTCCGTCATAATCTTCGATTATTTCTCGCCGGCCGGAGTGCCGCTGTCTATCGTTTGTACCAGCGCCTTCCTGCTGGTGGCGTTGTCGCTGACCACCTTCTACAGCACACTGGTCAGGTCGAGCGGGGCGGCGGCGGGGCTTGCCCTGATCAGCACGTTCTCGGTGTTCGTGATCCCCGGGCTGTTCGAGCCGTTGAAGAAATACGGGCCCGGCTATCTGGTGGAGGTATCCTCCGGGATCATCTGCCGGACCAGCGGCTTCGGTGAGGCGCTGCCGTCCCTCGCCTCCGCCACGGTCCTCATTGTGGCGTTTGCCTCCGGCGCCGTGTACATCTTCAACCGCAAGGACATCTGACCCCAATTTTCGTTCAGTCGGCCGGCAAGGTGTCCAGCCAGGCGCCGATCGCGGGGTACAGGTCCGTCGGGGCGGTCAAGCCCTGGACGATGTCGGCGTGGGCGGAGTTGGAGACCAGGTAGTAGTCGTCCAGCGGGTCGCGGGTTTTCTTGTCGTAGACCGCCTTGACGTCCTCGGGGTTGGTGATGTCGCGCGTGCCGTCGATGAGGATAAACGTCGGCAGGCTGATCTTGTCCATGTTGCTGGAGTAGTAGTAATAACCGTCACCTTCGGCCGGGATGGGCGGGTACCAGCGCCACCAGTTGAAGGTGCCGTTGCGGTAGTCCTCGCGCATTACCCGGTTGTTGCATCCGTCCATCAGCTGGATCACGGCGCGGTTGCTGAATCCGTCGGCGCCGTTAGTGATGAAATACGAAGCGAGGTCGCCGTTGAGATTTGGCGGATTGAAGCTGAGGAGGATGTTGAGCGGGAAGAAGAGGTCCGGCAGCCCGAAGTCGGCCCATACCTGGCGGTAGAAACTCTCCAGGCCGAGGACGGGGTCGCCGAGAATGCCGCCGAAGGTGGCGGTGAGGGGCCTGATGTCCAGGTACCAGGGCACGTAACAGACCGAATAGACCAGCGCGCCCAGTATCCATGGCACTTCGCCGCAGGGGCTGTCCGGGCTGTCCAGGGTGAAAAGGGCTTTCAGGGCCTGCGGTCCGTCGCCATTGTTGCGCTCGGCGCACAGGGCCGGGTCCGAGATGACGCTGGAGTCGTGGTCGGCCATGTCCTCGAACCGGCAGCCCTGCAGGTAGTAGTAGGACATCATGCCGCCCATGCTGTGACCGGTCCAGATGGGCTTTAAGCCCGAAAGTTCCCTGACCATGCTGATGATGGCCGGCATGTCGTAGATGGCCAGTTCGTCGATGGAGTAACCGGTGGCACCGCCGCTGCGGACCTCGTCCCGGCCTTGACCGCGGTAGTTGGCCATCCAGACGTCATAGCCTTCGGACCAGAGATAGTAAGCCAGGCTGTAGTAGCGCATGGGGTCCTCGTTCTGCAGGTAGGTGTCGCCTACGGCCCAATCCGCCAGATCGGCCGGGAGAGTGGTGGAGCAGGTGACTCCTTCCTTGGTGTGGGTGTCGAAGAAGTCGAAGTTGCAGGCCATGCCGGGCATCATGATGATGGGCTGAGCTCCTTCATTGAGTGAGCTGGTGACCTCGGGACGGTAGTGCCAGACCTTCAGGTCTACTCCGTCCACGGTGTGGGCGGTGAAGATGTCCGAAAGAAGCCTCTCGCCGTCGGCCGTCGTGGCCGGCGTTTCCGCCACGGTGACGGAACCCAATACGGACGACAGCAGCAACGCGAAGACAACGACGGATGAGATGGATAATACCCTGCGCTTCATTGCAACCCTCCCTAACTATGGCAGCCCCGGTTTGGATTCCTTGAAGCCCTGATATTGAAAGCCGTTAACATATTTTACCACGGGTTCATTTCAAGTAAACACCCCTACTCTTCCGACAAGGGATTTCCCTTGATTAATCGCTGGTCAAGGAATTCTTTAGAGTGTAGAATATCACTGCGGCAACAAGCATGAATGGAGGTTTGCGGGTGACCCTGAAAATCGCATTCGACGGTTACAACGAACTGGCGGCGAAGGCCTACGGCTTCCTTCACGAGATGGGCGGCGACATCGAGTTCGCCGGCTGGGTCGGCGAGCTGCCTGACGTCGAGTGGTCGAAGGGCGTGCCTACTCCGCCGAGATACCCCGACTTCGATTCCCTCTTGCGCGATAAGAGCCTGGATATTCTTTTCAGCACGCGTGGGGAAGAAGCGCGCAGAGGCAGCAGCTACAAGGGTAATATAACTAACATCGGGGGCGGCAGCCCTGAGAACGCTTTTCTCGCCTACCTCACCTCGGTGCGGGAGGCCGACGACGAGCACCTGCGCCAGGTCCTCAGGGACATCAGCACCTTCTACGAGAGCGTCCAGGTGGTCGATGCCTATACCGATCCCCTGCCCAAGTTGACCGAGGTGCTCGTCCATGCCATCAAGCTGTGCGGCGCCGACGTCGGTTTTGTCCTCCTCCCGGGCGAGTTGCCGGGCGAACTCGACATGGTGGTGGCCGATGGGAAGGGCGCCGCGCATCCGATCAACAGGAGCGTCCGCGTTGCCGGTTCAATCCTTGACGCGGTGATGGAACTGGGCAAGAGCCTGTCGCTGAAACTGTCGCCCGAGGACTTTGACACCGACGAGTTTCTGCGAGAGGCCGGCGTGAAGAGCCTCATGGCCGTTCCCTTGAAGATGAGCGGCCGCGCGGCCGGAGTCCTGCTGGTGGGCAGGCGGAACGAGGACGGCTTCATGCCTTACCTCCTGGGAGTGCTCACGGTTGCGGCTACCCAGGCTTCTCTGGCCTTGCAGATATCGCAGCTCTACGGCAAGCTGGAGTCCAACATCACCCGCGACGCCGTCAGTGGCCTCTTCAACCAGTACTTCTTTCTCTCGCGCCTGGCGGAGGAGGTAAACCGCGCTCGCCGCTACAGCCTGGTGGTCTGCCTCGTCGTCCTGGAGCTCGACGGTTTCGACCAGTACGAACGGAACAACGGCAGCGCCCTCGCCGACCTGGCCCTGTCCGACCTGGGCAACGCCATCAGAAAAAGCACCCGCGAAGTCGATGTCCCTGCCCGCATCGGCGAGAGCCGCTTCGCCGTGCTCCTGCCGGAGACACGCCGCCTGGGGGCCATGCGCCTGGCCGAGAGGCTGCGGCAGGTGGTGGAGGATTACCCCTTCCCCGCCCAGAAGGGCCGGGAGGCGGAGCGGTTGACCGCCTGCGTCGGCGTCGCTTCCTTCCCCGCCAGCGCCGAGAACGACACCGTCCTGCTGGAGAAAGCCGTGCTGGCTATGGAAGCCGCGCAGGCCGCCGGCCCGGACCAGGTCCGCCTCTTCTCAGACGACCTCCGGTAGGAAAATTGGGGTCATAGGAAAATTGGTAGGAAAATTGGGGTCAGACCCCTTTTTGATTTTCTCCCGCCCGCTCGAGCAACTGTCGACCATTCTTTCTTTTTTTTCTTGATGGAAGTAAAATCCAGCTTTCCGGGGTACTATTAGACATAAGGAAACCGATGAAGGGGGCTTTGCGGTGAGCGGATTCATCAGGATGTTTAAAGGTGCCGAAATAAGGAAACTCGTTTTGGTGAGCACTCTCTGCTGCGTCCTGCTCATCGCCTCCGTATCGCTCTACCTCATGATCAGTTCGCGCAACAACCTGAAGGAGCAGACCCACCAGATGAAGCTGGCCATGGCCGGGCAGATCGCCGATCACATCCAGGGATGTTATGCCAGCATGGAGGAGTTCTTCAAACAGACCGGCATCGATTTCGGCTCGACCCTGCGGGACCCCGCCAACACCAAGGCCGTAACTTTTTACACCGATTCCTTTCAAAAGGCTTACGACGCGGACTTCGTGATCTACTACGCAGCGGACGGCCGGGTGGTCTCCAGGGCCAGGGATGAGAGCATGGCCATACCGGACCTGCCGAGGGGCATAGCCGGCGGGGAGGAATACGTTGTCATGAACGAGTTGGGAGGGAGGGAAGGCTCCTTCCTGGTCCTGGATAAAGAAGGGATAATCCCGGGTGACGAGGCCATCATCGTGATCGACAACACCGAGCAGAACGAGATCCTCAAGCAGGCCTACGACGAAGAGAAATCCAGCCAGATCAAGGAGCAGATAATATGGGTCGCGGTGATCTTCCTCCTCTTCCTGGCCCTCTCCTTCTTCATCATAAGGTTCTCCATAACCCGGCTGCTGGAGCGGCCTATCTCGCGACTTAGCAAGGAGGCCAGGGACATCCTCAAGGGAGAGTCGGAGGCCGAGGAAGAAGTACACGAGAAGAGCATCTTCGCCAACCTTCAGCGCCTGGTAAACAGCGGCCGCGTCATCCTGGCGAAAGCGGGAGGTGAAAGCGTTACGGAAGCGGAATCCGATACCGCCGCGCAGAAAAGGGAGACCAACCAGGTGATCGCGGTGTGGGCGCTGGTGACCACCATTATATTTCTTGTCGCGACCGTGGCGCTGCTGGTCACCTCGATAGTCCTGGTCAACAACAAGACCGACGCGATACTGGACAACGTCAACCGGGAGATGGCGGGTTACTGGAGCGGCGCGAACGACAGCATCATCGATTATGCATGGTCACACCCGAGCGTCTACATCGGCAAGGAACTCTGGGACCCGAATGTGGAGATGGACCGCCTCCAGGTGATAGAGCGGTTGGTGGAGATGATCAGGTACACCTATAACTGCGACTCTACGGTGGCCTTCATACGGGACCCGGCGACAGGTGAAGGCCGTTACTTCACCTCCGTCAAAGAAGGCGAGGAGCTCAAGCAGCCCCTGCCGTCCGAGATGGGGGCTCCGGTGACCATCTACGAAGATTACTACACCGAAGGCGACCTGGTGATAGTGCTTGAGAACAGGACCGCATATCCGGGGTTCGGCAGCGACCAGTTCGATTATTTCGTAGTGGACGTCACACCCCAGGCGGACGTCCTGGGCGACCTGTACGAGAGCGGCAGCAGCAGCCTGCTGACCAGCCAGCTCTGGCTCAGCCTGTTGTTCCTGGCGCTCTGCCTGTTGCTCTCTCCCCTGGCCATGGCCTGGGCCACCCGACGTTTCATCACCAGGCCCATCATCGAGCTGGACGGCATATCCGCGAGGCTGATGGAGGGGGAACTGGACGAAGAGATCGTCGTGGATGAGAAGAGTTCCTTCGCCGACATCCAGCGGCTGCTCAAGCGGGCGCAGGAAGTGCTGAGGTCGATGGCGTAGCCGGAAAGAAAGTTGGGGTCAGACCCTTTCTTGAATTTCTCCGAAACCGGCATTCGAAAGCAGCCTGCCTAGAGAAACTAAAGAAAGGGTCTGACCCCAACTTTCCTACGGGGTTGACCCGTGGCGGGTTATTTTGCCTTCTTCGCCTTGAGGAGGTCGCGGTACTTGCGGCGCAGGCCCCAGACTACCCTGAGGCCTTCGACGAAGATGTTGCCGCTCATCTTGGACTCGCCCTCGACCCGCTCGGTGAAGGTGATGGGCACCTCGGTGATCTCGAAGCCCAGGGCTTCGGCCACGAAGGTCATCTCCACCTGGAAGGCGTAGCCGCGCGCGTCGATGCGGTCCAGGGCCATCAGCGCCTCCAACACCCGTCTGGTGTAGCAGCGGAAGCCGGCGGTGGTGTCGGTGGTTTTGGTGCGGGCCACTATTTTGGTGTAGAGGTTGCCGCCGCGGCTGATCATCCAGCGGAACCAGCTCCAGCCCTCGCAGCCGCCGCCCTTGACGTAGCGCGAGCCGATGGCCGCGTCGGCCTTGGAGGCCGCCTCGTAGAGGCGGGGGAGGTCGGCGGGGTTGTGGGAGAAGTCGGCGTCTATCTCGAAGAGGTACTCCGCCCCGCGGTCCATGGCGTAACGGAAGCCGGCCAGGTAAGCGGTGCCCAGGCCGCCCTTGCCCTCGCGGTGCATCACCCGGATGCGGGGGTCGGCCGCGGCCATCTCGTCGGCGATGTCGCCGGTGCCGTCGGGGGAGCCGTCGTCTACTATCAGCAGGCCCAGGTCCAGGGGCTGGGAAAGAATCGCTTCGGCGATCTTGCGGACGTTTTCTTTCTCGTTATAGGTGGGCAGGACCACCGTCAGTTCGTGCATCCGGTCCGTGCTGCCGGCGGCGTTCGTATCTTCCATGAAAAGCTCCTCTCGTAGTGCGACTCTTCTTCTTAACATTCCTCGCGCGTGCCCACGACCTTGGCGGGCACGCCGGCCACGATGCTGTAGGGCGGGACGTCGCAGTTGACCACCGAACCCGCCGCCACCACCGAGCCCTTGCCCACGGTCACCCCGCGCAGGATGACGGCGTGGGAGCATATCCAGCAGTCCTCCTCGATCACCACCGGCCCGTAGCATCCGGGCTGGAAGCGCATGCATTCGCCGGTCATCTCTATGCCGTGGTCGGCGCAGTTGATGTTGACGTAGGGGCCGAGCATGGTGTTCCGCTTGATGGTGCAGTCGTCGAAGGCGTTGATGATGTTGAAGGGGCCGACGGCCACGCCTTCCTCCAGTCTCAGGGTGGCGTCGTTGGCCGCGAAGAGGCGGGAGAAGGAGTCGATGCTGCAGTGCTCGCCGACGATGATGCGGCCGCGGTCGGCGCCGCGGATCTGGATGGTGGAAGGGATGAAGGTGGCGTTGCCGATGGTGCAGGTGGCGCCGGCGCTGAGGGCCACGTCGGGCTTGCCGGATATCCACACGTAAGGGGCCGCGTCGACGCCGCCGCGGCGCAGCTGCCACTGGTGCCAGGCGATGCTCGGGCGGCGGAGGGCGAGCTTGATCCTGTCTATATATTCGCTCATGGTTAAACCTCAGCCGCTATTCTCTCATCTCAGGCTTGATTTGAGAAGAAGAATCCTCCACATCGGGGTCTGACGTGGAGGAGGGAGGGACTGCGATGAGTGGAGGTCCGGGCCCGGCCTAGACCTCTACTTCCTCAATAACCCCTGCCTTCCCCGCTATTTGCTTCGCTGGGGCGGATGCGGATAAGGTGCGGGCTTCGGGGTGAAGGAGGTCGTCGGAGCAGATAGTAGAGCTCGAAGTCCTCCTTGCGCACTGCTGCCGCCGCGCCGGTGGGGCAGTACTCGAAGCACTGGCCGCAGCCGTGGCAGCGCTCGGTGTCGACCACCGGCTTGCCGCCTTCGACGCTGATGGCGTTGAACCAGCAGTCGCTTGCTGCAGTCCCACTCGCAATCATCAACGCCCTGGCACTTCTCCTGGTCGACCACGGCGTAGTGGTATCCGGGCCTGAACACCGTATCGCCTCGCTTGAACTGGTGGCGCAGCGGGATACAGTACTCGGGCTGGCAGTGGCAGTAGGAGATGACGAAACCGTGGCTGGCGCTGATGCCCCAGGCGTTGAGCACCCGGTCCTCGCGCGTGCCAGAAACGGGTCTGCTCCATCAGCTCGTCGGCATTGATGGGCTTGTAATATCTGGGGTAGCTGTAGATGTGGCCCTCTGCCCCAGTCGCCGATCATCACGCAGGTGTAGTTGGGGTCGTGCCCCTCGACCATCTCGGGGTCGATGCGGTTCTCGCCGTGCCTGCATTCGCATATGCCGACGTAGATGGGGTGGCCTTCTTTTTCGAGCTGGTGGACCAGGCTGTCGATCTCATCAGGGGTCACCACCTCGCCGTGGATGATGGGGATGACCACCTGGTTGGCCAGCTTGTCTACGATCCAGCGGGTGATGCGGAAGCGGTAAAGCCAGTTGGTATCCGACATGATCCCTAGCAGCTTCATGATCATGTACTCGTACTTGGGGCCCAGGATGCTGAGGGGGAAAGGGATATGCTGGTGCATACGGTTGCCCGATTCGCTGACATGCGCAAACATTCGTTACCTCCTGAGTCTGCCTCTACTTGTGATTAAGGTAACAAGAGGCTCGGAAGAAGGCAAAAACGGTCGACAATCTGCTGCCCCCTCCACAAGGTGCCTGTCACCAACCTCCACACCCTCCACACCTCCACATGGCGCCTAGCGTCCTATCGTGCCTTGCCCCGGTAGGCCATCTTCCACACCGCGTCGAAGAGCCTGAGCAAAATCTTCTTCAAGAAGCCCAGCCGCACCGGAGTGTAATAATCCGACTCGAACCACCCGCGTTCGGAATAGTACCGGTAGTCCCTGGAACTGTCGTCGAGGGTCACACTCATGCTTGAACGGGCCATGGAGAACAGCAGCAGCTCAAGCAGGCTGGGCCCGCGACCAGCTGGCTTTATCAGCTGCTTGTAGAAGCGTTTGCTGTGTTTGGCGAGGGCTTTATCGCGCTTCCGCCGCTCCTTGGCGGTCATGGGCTCGAAGGCGGTGTGGCAACTCCCCTTCACCTTCGCAAAGCCGAGCCCGAACCCCACGAAATCGAGGTACTTGACGATCTTCTTCCCCCCATAGATCCCCTGCATCACGATGCTGGTGGAGGTCCTGCCGTGAAACCGGGGGCGATGGAACGCGAAGCCGAGCCGGTCGAGGAAGACCTTCATTATCCCGGACACCTGGAAAGAATAGTTGGGCGAAGCGAAGACAACGCCGTCCGAGGCCATCATCTTCCCGATCAGCACGTCCCGGTCGTCCTTGTGCGGGCAGAACTCCTCTCCCTTGGTGAAACAGATCTTGCATCCCCGGCAGGTCTCGATGCGGTAGTCCGAGAGCATGACGATCTCGCTCTCGACGTTGCCGAGCTTCTCCAGCCTGTCGAGGAATTCTCGGACCGCATCGTAGGTGTCTTTTTTGCGGGCGCTCCCGACCAGAGCGGTCACTTTCTTCACGGCACTCACCCCATTCCTCAGTGTGGGTGGGCGATCTTGCCCCCGAAGTATCCCAGCACCAGGGCCATGGCGGGCATGAGCATGGAGAGGGCCAGGTAGCCGCGGCGCTTCCTGCTACCGCTCCCGCCCCCGCTCCCGGGTTCGTCGAGCACGCCCGGGTCGGCCACCCGCCACGCCACCAGCGCTGCCGCCGTCACCGTATAAGCCCCCGCCGCGGGGATCTTGATCATGATGGGGGCCATGCGCCCGGCGCGATAGTTCACCCACCAGCTGAAGGCCCCGCTGGCGATGGCCGCTGGCGCCATCAGCAGCGCCAGCACCTCGAGGTAGAAACCCGTCTCCTCGAAGCTCTTCCGCCCCGTCGCCAGGTAGGCCAGGTCAAAGAAAGGAGCGAGCAGGGCCGAGGCCATGGGGATGTGGACCACCACCGGGTGGACCGGCCTCCTCAACTCCGGGTATCTCTGAAGAAGAACCCGCAGGCTCTTCGGAAGATGGTCCAGGGATGTGTCCGGCTCTTCGGCCAGCACCCCCACGCGGGCCACGCGGCCGAGCATTTCCTCGCCGTGCGGGGCGGCCCCCAGCTCAGCGGTGAGGTCGCGCCCGGCGGTGTGGCGCTGCATGTGCGACCCCTTCTTCCACAGGGGGCTCGCGGTGACGTCGTAGACCGCGCCCTTGTACGCGACATATATCGTCGGCTCGGTAACCCCGTCGTGTCTCGCCAGCTCCTCCCGCGTGAACTTCTTCTCCTCAACCATCACGCATCCCCCCTAAACCTTCTCAGCACTCCAACCTCAGCCCTTGATCCTCAGTCGTCCTCGTCCACCAGCGCCACCGCGCGGATCCAGCCGGCACTGGCGCCCTTGACCTTCACCGGGAAGCAGAAGAAGGTGAAGCCGGTGGATGGCAGGGTCTTCAGGTTGGTGAGCTTCTCGATGTGGCAATAACCCTTCTCGATGCCGGCGAAGTGGCCCTCCCAGATTATCGAAGCGTCGTGCGACTCCTCGTACTCCTTCGCGATCAGCGGCAGGGGCCGGTCCCAGCTCCAGGCGTCGGTCCCCACCACGTGCACCCCCCGCTCGGTCAGCCACAGGGTGGCTTCCCGGCCCATGCCGCACCCCTTGAGGAGATACTCCGGCTTGCCCCACCAGGCGGAGGCGCCGGTGATTCACCAGCACGATGTCCCCCGGCTTGAGCTGGTACTCCATCTTCTCGAAAGCCGCTTCCATGTCCGCCGCGCTGACCAGGTAGCCGTCCCCGAACCCCCGGAAGTCCAGCACCACCCCGTCGCCCATGCACCACTCCAGCGGTACCTGGTCGATGGTCAAAGAAGGCGCCCCGTTGTCCATGGTGGGGTGGTAGTGCCAGGGCGCGTCCAGGTGGGTGCCGGAGTGGGTGGAGAGCGTGACGAACTCCAGGGCCCACCCCACGCCGCCGGGCAGGTCGCGCGCCGGGTCGATGCCGGGGAAGAACTCGGTCATGGACGGCGCCCCCATGGCGTGGTCGACGTAGGTCACCTTGGGAATCATCATGGGGGGGTCGGATGGCAGGTCGTTCTCGATACTGATGCTCAGGTCCACCAGACGTTTGCCCATACTTCTACCTCCTCAGCTCCTCCGGGTCAGCCGAAAGAATCGTCGTATTACTTCTTATATATTACCCTGCAGGTATCATGTGAATCCTTAAGGGCACTCAGATCGCATTGCTTACTGCCCCCACAAGGACTGGTTTTCTGCTTGAGGGCATAACCCCGGGTTCACCGCGGGAAGGAGCCGGCACGGATAGAACAGGAGGCCCGGCTGAACCGGGCCTCCTTTATTAGAAACAGGTCTCGCGGCTCGCCTAAGGAGCGTATCCGATGGAATCGTGAGCCCAGGTGCGGTTGTCCCCGTACATGGCCCGCTCGGCGATGACTAACTCATCCGACTCAACCATGGTGGAGACGTTCCAGTTGGTGACGAAGTCGTTGGCCTTCCAGGTATAGCGCGTATGGGGCGGTATTTTCATGGACGGCCCGGCCACCTGCCCGGCCTCGGTCATGAAGGTCAACTCCACGTTGGCCTCTACCGCTCCAGGGTTCTGCACCAGGATGAAGGTCTCGAAGCCGCCCTGGGTGGAACCCTCAGCCAGGTACCATAGCATGGCGGGCGCGGTGACCCCGATAGAGTCGTGTCCCCAGGTTCGGTTGTTCCCATACATAGAGCGCTCCGCCACCACCATCTGGTTCGCGTCCACCAGGGTGGAGACGTTCCAGTTGGTGACGTAATCGTTGGCCTTCCAGGTCTGGCGCGAGAAGGGTGGCAGGGTCGCGCTGGGCCCGGTCACCGCCCCGGTGTCGGTCATGAAGGTCAAGCCAACCGTGGTGGCGGTGGAATTGGGGTTCTGCACCAGGATGAAGGTCTCGAAATCGCTCTCGGTGCACCCCTCGGCCAGGTACCACACCGTGCCCTTGGGGGCGAAGGACGCGAATACCGCCTGCAGTGGAGGCGGCCCCCCGCCGGCCAGGCCTTCGGCGAAGACGGTGTAGACCGTTCCCGCCATCAGGTCCACGTCGTTGAGGGTCAGGACCACCGTGGAGGTCCCGGCCAGCTTGACCTCGAGGTCGTAAATCCCCGAGGGGACGCCGACGTAGGTCGAGGCCTCCTGGAACTCTATGTCGGTAAAAAGGTTGGCGCCTCCCACAACTCCCACGTCCACCGCTGGGGCGTCGGGGGAGAGGTGGATGAAATTGGCGTTAGCCTCGCCCGGGTCGGGCCAGGAATTGTCGTCGATGTAGACCATGGGGGTGATCGAGGCCAGGTAATCCGTGGCGGCGACGGTGTAGGCTGTGCCCTTGTCGAAGGTCAAGTCGGCGTCGATGACCACCGGGGTGGTGAGCCCGGTAGGTGTGACCTTGATGTTGTATGCTCCGGCGGGTACCAGCAGATAGCTGGTGACCTCACCAAAGGCCAGGTCGCTTACCGCCACTGCTCCGTCCACCCATACGTCCACCGCCGGGGCGTCGGGGGAGGCGTGAGCCACCCGCACCCAGGCGTAACCCGGGCCGGTCGCCGCCGCCGCGGGCGTTATCATTAAGGCTATGCTGGCCAGCATGACCAAGATGGCCAGCATGGATGTATTCCGTCTGAACATGTCCTTTCCTCCTGTCAGGTTAGGTTTTGCCTCCCCTGTTTGCGGCATGATGGACATGGGCGTTAAAAGGCGGCGGGCTTCTCTCGCCGTAGACCAGCGCGAGCGCATACTCTTGCAGCAAACCGGCAGCCTCCTCCAGGCTCGTTTACTTCCAGTTCCACGGAACGGTGCCCCCCTTTTAGCTGCTCCTTTATACTTATCCCATATTTGGGATTTGAAACCCTCCGGGTAACGAGCTGTACCATCGAATGATTTATCGAACATTCGCATACCCCAAGCCCCGCACGTCTTCTTGGTGTGGAGTGGCCTAAGTACTAAGGAGGTACCCAGGGAGGCTTTCTCTCCAGGAGGGACGGAGCTCTTATTGAGTTACCCCGGTTTACGCAGCTTTCCCACTGTGCTATATTTACACGGTTCGAAAAAACTAGCGGGTTCGAAAATGTTCGAACCGGGATTGCCTTCTGCTCCCGGCGGGACCGGGGGCCGTTTAGACCGAAGGAGGTGAAATATGCGCGACTATGAGCTCATGCTCATCAGCCGGGCGGAACTGGAAGATGAGCAGCAACAGGCGCTGCTCAACCGGGCGACGGGCCTGATCGCCGAGTATGGCGGGTCTGTCGACAGAACTGATATCTGGGGCAAACGCCATCTTGCTTATCCCATCAAGCACCAGGCTGACGGCTACTACACGGTAGTCAACTTCAAGGGCGACAACCCTCTGATCACGGAGCTGGACCGTGTCCTCTCCATCAACGACGAGGTCCTGCGGTTCAAGATCTTCGTACTCAACCAGGACTGATTCTTTGAAAGAAAAGAGGGGCGATGCAAGCGACGCGAATCGTCTTTGCGGCCTGATAGCATTCAAGCCATAGGCAGAGGACGATTCACAGGAGGATGAAATGGCAAGCTACAACCGGGTGATTTTGGTAGGCAACCTGACCCAGGATCCCGAACTGAGATACCTGCCCAGCGGCACGGCGATGACCAAACTGAAGATCGCCGTCAACCGCGACCGCGCCAACCAGCAGGGTGAGCGCGAGACCGACTTCTTTAACGTAGTGGTCTGGGCGAGGCAGGCGGAGACGTCAGCCGAGTATCTCTCCAAGGGGAGGCCGGTTCTGGTGGAAGGGCGCCTGCAGAACCGCAGCTGGGAAGGGCAGGACGGCCAGAAACGCTACGCCACGGATATCGTGGCCGACCGGGTCGTCTTCCTTGGCAGCCGCGATCGCTCGGAAGGCGCCTACAACGGCGGAGGATACGGTGGAGATTCAGGAGGCGGAGGCGGAGGCGGAGGTGGCCAGACAGGCCCGGGCCGCGGCGGCAACGGCGTACACGACGAATTCGGCGACATGCCGATCGAGGACAACGTCCTGCCGGAAACCGACGACGAGATCGCCTTTTAGACCCAAAGCCGTAGCCCCGCCGGACATCAACTAGTAGAAAGGAATTGGAGGTTGGTTAAAATGCCAGCGGGCTACGTTAAGAAACCTAAGCGGAAGGTATGCATGTTCTGCAAAGATAAAATCGATTTCCTCGATTACAAGGACCTGCCCACCATCAAGCGCTTTCTCTCCGAAAAAGGAAAGATCAAGCCCCGCCGGGTGACCGGTAATTGCACCCAGCACCAGAAGATAGTGGCCAAAGCGGTCAAAAACGCCCGTGAGGTGGCGCTGGTGCCCTATACTTCCCGCCAGGGCGAAGTAAAGTAAGGAAAGAGAGGGCTGATCTTGAAAGTCATTCTTATATCCAGCGTTAAGGGTTTGGGCGAGCGCGGCCAGATCGTCGAGGTCAAGGACGGCTATGCCAACAACTTCCTGATACCGCAGAACCTGGCGCTCCGGGCCACGCGCGGCAAGACCAAGGAAGTAGAGCAGCTGGCCAAGGTCAAAATGATCAAGGCCGACCGCGAACTGTCCAAGGCGCGCGGCGTTTCCGAGAGGATCCAGGAGCACAAGTTCGAGATCCGGGTCAAGGTGGGAGCGGAAGGCAAGCTCTTCGGTACCATCACCCCCAAGGAGGTCTCGCAGCACATCAAGGACGAACTGGGCATCGAGGTCGATCGCAAAAAGATCCATTTGGATGAGCACATCAAGCGCGTGGGGATCTACGAGGCCAGGCTCAAGCTCCATCCCCAGGAAGAGACCATCGTGCACATCAGGGTGGTATCCGAGGACGGAACCACCGTGCTTCCGGAACCCAAGACCGAGGCCGCTGAGGCCCCCGAGGCCGCCGAGGCCTCCATGGAAGAAGCTCCGGCCGTGGCCGCCGAGCCCGAAGCTGTTGCGGAGGCCCCCGAGGCCGACGAGGCAGCCGGGAGCGAAGCCGTGGAGCCCGTAGAGGAAGCCGCCGGCGAATAGCCGGCGGTTTTCACCGACAAGCCCGTGTCCGGCCGATGATGTAAGGGGTAATGCGGAATGGCAACGACCGCGCAGATGTATGGCATGAGCGACCGCAATCCCCCCTACAGCCTGGAAGCTGAGCAGTCCGTGCTGGGCGCGATCATGCTGTCGAAGGATGCCATCGCCAACGTCACCGAAGTCCTCCTGCCCGAGGACTTCTACAAGGACGCCCACCGCAAGATCTACGAGGTCGCCTACGTCCTCTACAGCAGGGGCGAGCCGGTCGACCCTATCACCGTCGCGGAGGCCCTGCGCGCCCAGGGTGACCTTGAAGCGGTGGGAGACCGTTCCTACCTGCATGCTCTCTGTTCCCTGGTCCCTACCACCGTCAATGCCGTCAATTACGCCGAGATCGTCCACGACCATGCCACCCGGCGCCGGCTGATCGAGGCCGGCAACCGCATCACCGCCATCGGCTATGGCCAGGCCGAAGATATCGCCGCCTCCCTGGATGAGGCCGAGAACGTCGTCTACCAGATATCCGACCGGGAACGGGACGGGCAGGTGGCCAACTGGAAGATGTTGCTGGCGGAGACCTACGACGAGATGGAAGCGCTGGGCCTCGGGAAAAGAGAATCTTCCTACATATCCACCGGGTTCGTCGAACTGGACAAAAAGATAATGGGCCTCCACCCGGCAGACCTCATCATCGTGGCGGCCCGCCCTTCCATGGGGAAGACCAGCCTGGCCCTGAACATCGCCTCCAACATCGCCATCAAGTCCAGCAAGGCCGTGGCCATCTTCAGCCTGGAGATGAGCTCCAGGGAACTGGCCCAGCGCATGCTCTGCTCCCACGCCCGGGTCAATGCCAAGAAACTCCTCGAGGGCGAGTACAAGAAAAACGACGCCGGTGAGTGGAAAAGGCTGGTCGACAGCATGAAGGTACTCTCTGAAGCGCCTGTCATCATCGATGACGATGCCGGCGTAAGCATCATGGAGATGCGTTCCAAGATCAGGCGGATGAAGACCCGCGACAACCTGGACCTGGGCCTGGTGATCGTCGACTACATCCAGCTGATGAACTTCGACCGGCGCATGGAGAACCGCGTGCAGGAGATATCCGCCATCAGCCGCGCCCTCAAGGTTATCGCCCGCGAGTTCAACGTCCCGGTCATCGCCGTCAGCCAGCTCTCCCGCGAACCGGAGAAGCGGCAGAACCGGCGGCCCATCATGAGCGACCTGCGGGAGTCAGGCGCCATCGAGCAGGACGCCGACCTCATTCTCTTCATCTACCGCGAAGAGGTCTACGACCACGACAACCCTGACGTTCAAGGCGTGGCCGAGCTGAACATCGGCAAGCATCGCCACGGTCCCACCGGCGAGATCAAACTCACCTTCAACGGTGAATTCACTTGTTTCAACGACATGCCCTCCTCCAGCTACCGCGATTAAGAAAGTTGGGGTCAGACCCCTTCTCCACTTTCTCCGGCACCAGCAACTTTTTCCGGAGATTTCCGAGAAAGTGGAGAAGGGGTCTGACCCCAACTTTCCTGACTTGAAGCGGGGGGGCGGCATCATGTATCCTGTATGCTGTTTTCCAAGCCGCGATTTTATTGACAGGAGTAGTCTGATATGGCTGATAAGGTGACGGGTTACCTGGGCGTGGACGTCGGTTCGGTGAGCACCAACCTGGTGGTCATCGACAAGGAAGGCGAGGTGCTGGCTTCCGTCTACCACCGCACGCAAGGCAATCCCATCGCGGCGGTGCAGGAGGGCATGCGCCAGCTGGGCGAGCTGCTCCCCGACGGCCTGGAGATCGCGGCGGCCGGTACTACCGGCAGCGCCCGCTACCTGAGTGGAGTCATCGTCGGGGCCGACATCGTCAAGAACGAGATCACCGCCCACGCCGTGGCCGCCATCCATCTCGTCCCCGATGTGCGCACGGTGCTGGAGATCGGCGGGCAGGATTCCAAGATCATCCTCCTGCAGGACAGCGTGGTGGTCGACTTCGCCATGAACACCGTATGCGCCGCCGGGACCGGCTCTTTCCTCGACCACCAGGCCACCCGCCTGGGCATACCGATCGAGGATTTCGGCGGATACGCCGTAAGAGCCGACAGAGGCGTGCAGATAGCCGGCCGCTGCTCGGTGTTCGCTGAGTCGGACATGATCCATAAGCAGCAGATCGGCCACACTACCGACAGCATCATCTACGGTCTCTGCCAGGCCCTGGTGCGCAACTACCTCAACAACCTGGCCAAAGGCAAGCACATAGAGTCGCCGGTGGTGTTCCAGGGCGGCGTGGCCGCCAACAGCGGCATGAAGCGTGCTTTCGAGGAAGGGCTGGAGGTGGAGATCATCATCCCCGATCACTTTAACGTGATGGGGGCGGTGGGCGCGGCCCTGCTGGCCATGGAGGCGGAGGTGCCCGCCACTCGCTTCAAGGGTTTCCATATGGCGGACATGGACTTCAAGACTTCCAGTTTCAACTGCGCGGGCTGCTCCAACTCCTGCGAAGTGGTGCGCATCAACCTCGACGACGAGGTGCTGGCCCGCTGGGGCGGGCGCTGCGGGAAATGGGAGATGGAGGCTACACCGGAATAAGCAGGATCTCGTGCTCCATCAGCCGGACTTCCCGGATCCTGGCGCTTACCACCTTCTGCTCACCGAAGACGTCCACCAGCACCAGCTTGCCCCCCTCGGGCTTGACCTCGACCACGTCGTCCATCAGCTTTTCCTGGCGGCCTTCTCTCTCGATAAACACGACGGCTTCGCACATTCTTTAATTCACATCCTTCAACTTCTCGATGGCATCCGCGATGAGTTGAGGCAGCGGCGCCTCCACCACTCCCATCAGCTCGATGCGGGGATTCGTCAACGGCAGCAGCACCTTACGGGCCTTGCTCAGGGATATGTACCCGGCCATGTTCGGGGTGAGCTCGCCCATCATGGAATTGGGTATAAGAATGGAGAGGCACCCCATCACCACGTCCGCGTCACCTATGCAGACGCGGATGGAGTTCTCCCCGGTCCCGCCCCGGTTGGCCCGGGCTTTCATCATGTTCATAGTGGCGACGGAATTGGTGCCCAGGGCTATTATCTCCACGTCCTCCGGCAGTTCCCGCCGCAGGTAAAGGATTATCTGGTGGCCGATGGAGCCACCCATGCCGTCGACGACCGCGATGATCATGCTAGATAAGCCCCTCGAGCTCCTTCTTCAGGTCAGCCTTGGGGCGCGCCCCGACCAGTTGCTTGGCAGCCTCGCCGCCCTTGAAAATGATCATGGTGGGGATGGACTGCACCTCGTAGGCGCGGGCCGTGGCCTGCTGCTCGTCCACGTTAAGCTTGCATATCTTGGCCTTGCCTTCCAGCTCCACCGCTAGTTCCTCCATCACCGGGGTCATCATGCGGCAGGGCCCGCACCAGGGGGCCCAGAAGTCCACCAGCACCGGCAGGTCACTCTTGAGCACCATCTCGTCGAATTGCGCGTCGGTCACTTCGCTAACTGCTCCAGCCATCTCGCATACCTCCTGTTTCCTGTTTTCTTAAAAGAATACGGAAGAACCCGTGTCGTGCCCATGTTTCATATCAGATGATTCTCAGACGTAAGCGGTCCCCTTCCGCTCCTCGGCGAAACGCTGGGCGTGCATCAGGGCGGTCACGCCCTCACCCACCGCCGCGGCCACCTGCTTGATGCTGCCCGCGCGCACGTCGCCGGCGGCGTAGACGCCCTCCACCGAAGTACGCAGCGAGTCGTCGGTGACGATGTAGCCGCCCTTATCCATGTCCACGAACCCCTCGAAAGGTGTGGTATTGGGGATGCTCCCCACATAGAAAAAGACGCCGCTCACCGGCTGCTCGCTCAGGCTGCCGTCATCGAGGTTTTTGAGCACCATGGAAGAGACCGTCTTCTCACCCTTGATCTCCACCGGCACGTGCCTCCATAGCACCTCGATCTTGGGGTCGGCGAGGGCGCGCTCCTGCACGATCTGGTAGGCGCGCAGGCGGTCTCTCCGGTGAACGATGTAAACCCTGGAAGCGAAACGCGTCAGGAAAACCGCTTCCTCCACCGCCGAGTTGCCGCCGCCGATCACCGCGACCTCTTTTTCTTTAAAGAAGGCCCCGTCGCAGGTGGCGCAGTAGGAGACGCCCCGGCCCAGCAGTTCCTCCTCGCCGGGGATGCCCAGCTTGGAGGCGTGCATGCCGGTGGCCAGCACCAGGCTCAAGGCCTGGTATCCACCCTCGTCGGTGGTGACCAGGAACGACTCTTCTTGGCGCTCGACCCGCTTGACCCGGTTGAAGGTGCTGAATTCCAGGCCGAAGGAGGCGGCCTGCTCGCGCATCCGCTCCACCAGTTCGGCCCCGCCGATGCCACCGGGAAAACCGGGGTAGTTCTCGATGGTCTCGGTGGTAGCCGGCGCCCCGCCGGTCAGCTTCTCTTCTATGAGCACCGTCTTGAGGCGCGCCCTGGCGGCATATATGCCGGCGGCCAGTCCGGCCGGGCCTCCGCCGATGATGGCTACGTCAAGAAGTTCCGACATTTTGGTCCTTTCGTTATTCCCTCACATTATACCCAAATCCTGGACTTATCCCACCAGTTGGGATCCAGCTCGCCGGAGAAGACCCTCCGCACCGGACCTTTGAGGAAATAGGTGCCGTCCGCGGCCACCGACACCTCCAGCAGCCCACCCGGCTGGCGCACGTACATGCTGGTCTTGCCCTTGCCGGCCCGGATAGCCGCCGCCACCGCCGCGCAGGCTCCGGTGGCGCTGGAGAGGGTGTAGCCGGCGCCCCGCTCCCAGGTGCGCTGGATCATCTCGGAGAGGTTGGGCACAGAGGCGAACTCCACGTTGACCTTGAGGGGGAAGGCGGGGTGGCTCTCGACGAGGGGGCCGACCTCGCACACCAGTTCCCGGGTCGGTTCTTCCGAGAAGATCACGCAGTGGGGGTTGTCGAAGGAGAGGCAGGTGACCCTGAACTCCCGGCCGCCCACCTCGAGTGGTACGTCCACCGCCTCCTCCCCCTCGCCCAGCATGGGGACGGAGGAACGGCGGAAGTCCGGCTTGCCCATCTCCACCTGCACCTCACGCACCAGCCCTTCCACCACCAGCAGGCGCACTTCCTTGACGCCGGCGGCCGTCTCGATGCTCATCTCCGTGGCGGGGTTGATGCCCCGGTCGTAGAGGTGCATGGCCAGGCAGCGGATGCCGTTGCCGCTGAAGCCGGCCTGGCTGGCGTCGGAGTTGTAGCAGGTCATGTGGCAGGCGGCACTGTTGCCCGCGGCGGGCGAGAAGACGATCACCCCGTCCGCCCCGATGCCCAGGTTGCGGTGGCAGAGGGCGCGGATCAACTCGGGGGGCAGGCTCACCTCCGCTGCCATGGCGTCGATCAGCACATAGTCGTTGCCCGCTCCGTGGTATTTAAAGAATTCCATGGCTCACACCTACGGGGCATACCCTATGGAGCAGGTGGCCCATAGCCTGCCGTTCCCGTACATAGAGCGCTCCACCACCACGTCCCCTCCGGTGGAAGAGACCACGGTGGAGATATCGTAGTCGGTGACGAAATCGTTGAGCCGGAAGGATTTGCGGTAGCCGGCGGGGACGGCAACATCTTGCGGGCCTTCCACCGGTCCCGTCGACGTAAAGAAGGTCAGGTCCACGTTCACTTCCGTATCCCCGGGGTTCTGCACCAGCACCCAGGTCTCGAAGCCCTCGCCGGTGGAACCCTCGGCCAGGTACCAGGTAGCGGCGGGAGCAGCGGTGCCGATGGAGTCAGGTGCCCCAGGCGCGGTCGTTGCCGTACATGGAGCGCTCCGCCACCACCGGGCCGGAGGCGCTGACCACGGTGGAGACGTCGTAGTCGGTGACGAAGTCGTTCAGGTTGAAGGAACGGCGCGTCCCGGCCGGGAGCACCACGTCCTGCAACCCCTCGGGCTTCAGCTCACCGGACGAGGTCGTCAGGGTCAGGTCCACGGTGACCGCCGCGTCTCCCGGGTTCTGCACCAGCACCCAGGTCTCGAAGCCCTCGCCGGTGGAACCCTCGGCCAGGTACCAGGTAGCGGCGGGAGCAGCGGTGCCGATGGAGCAGGTGCCCCAGGCGCGGTCGTTGCCGTACATGGAGCGCTCCGCCACCACCGGGCCGGAGGCGCTGACCACGGTGGAGACGTCGTAGTCGGTGACGAAGTCGTTCAGGTTGAAGGAACGGCGCGAGACGGCGGGGATGCTCACACCCTGCAGCCCCTCGGGCTTCAACTCACCGGACGAGGTCGTCAGGGTTAAGTCCACGGTGACCTCCGCGTCTCCCGGGTTCTGCACCAGCACCCAGGTCTCGAAGCCCTCGCCGGTGCTTCCTTCCGCCAGGTACCAGGTGGAAGCGGGAGTCCGGGTGCCTATGGAATCCGTAGCCCAGGTGCGCTCGTTGCCGTACATGGCGCGCTCACAGACCACGTCACCGCCGCTGGCCCGGATCATCGTGGAAACCTGGTAGGATTCGACGAAATTGCCTACGTTGAAGGAGACGCGAGACCCGGGGGCCAGCATCGTCCCCTCGATCTCGATGGGTATGAAGACCCCCTGGGGCGTCGAGAAGACGAGGCCCAGGGAGACGGGAAAATCGTTGACGTTCTCCACCATCACCCAGGTCTCAACCCCACCCGCGGTGCATCCCTCCGCCAGGTACCAGGCGTCGCTGTCGCCTTCGAAGAAAACGAAGACGTTGTGTTCCTCGCTCACGTCTTCAATGACGTAAGGGTCTGTTGCCGGCTTCGTCTCCCCGTTGTCGGTGATATAGGAGGCGTGATACCCGGGGTCGGGGACCAGGTCAATACCTGCGATCCCGCCGATGGGGACGCTCTGGGAAGCCGGTTCGACCGAGCCGTGCCCCCCGAAGACCGAGGCGTTGACGGTGAAGGTATCGACGGCGAAGTGGGCGGTCAGGTCGCGGTCGCCGGTGACGGTGAAGGAATAGGAGGCACTGGTGGAGACCTCCACCCCTCCCTCGGTCCAGCCGGTGAAGTGCCGGTTTTCGGCCGGTGTGGCGGTGAGGGTGGCGGTGGAGCCGTAATCGTAGGTGCCCGCGCCCTCCGTGGTACCGCTGCCGTCAACGGTGGCGGTGATGGTATGAGTGTCGACGGCGAAGCAAGCCACCAGGATACGGCTCGAGGAAGCGGTGAAGGAGTAGGAAGCGTCGGTAGAGACTACCGTGCCGTTCTCGGTCCAGTTTACAAAGTGCCAGCCGGTATCCGGGGTGGCGGTGAGGTCTACGGTGGCCCCGTGCACGCAGGCGCCTCCCCCCGTGGCCTCCCCCGATCCCGAGACGAAGGTGTAGATGGCGTAGGTGTCGAGGGCGAAGGAGGCGCTGATGGTGTGGGCGGCGGCCACCCCGGCGAAGGTGTAGGAACCCATCGCCCCTACACTTGCCCCGTCCACCAGCACGTCGGCCACGTGGTAGTGGGCCTCCGGGTTGATGCTGAAGGTTTTGTCGGCGCCGTAGTCCACGGCCACCGGGCCGGCCGGCGAGATGGACCCTCCCGAACCCGCCGACGCGGTGATGGTCAAGGAATCGAGGGCGAAAGAGGCGCTGATGGTATGAGAGGCGGCCACGCTGGTGAAGTTATAAGAAGCTACCGCTCCCACGCTGATCCCGTCCACCAGCACGTCGGCTATGTGCCGTCCGCCGAGCGGCGTGATGGTGTAGGACTGCGATCCCCCATAATCGACCACGGTGGCCCCGGCCGGCGAGATGGACCCTCCCGGACCTGCCGAGGCCGACAGTGTGAAGGTGTCCGGGGCGAAGGTAACCACCACGTTGTGGGCGGCGGTGACGTTGTTGATCACGTAGGGGTTGGACACGGCTCGGGCTCGAGCCGTTGTCGGTTATGGAGGCGATGTGGTAGCCGGCATCCGGGACTGATGGCCACGCCGGCGCTCTCGTTGTAGTTGACGCTCTGCGTCCCCTGGACGCTGCCGTGCCCGCCCGACACCGAGGCGCTTACGGTGTAGGTATTGACGGCGAACTGCGCGCTGATGGTGTGATCGGCATGGACGTTGGAGAAGTTGAAAGAAGCCGGGGCCCCCTGGTAGACACCGTCAGCAAACACCTGGGAGATATGGTAGCCGGTGTCCGGGGAGATGGTGAAGGCCTGGCTTCCGCCGGGGTTCACGCCGATCGTACCGGAAGGGGAGATGGAGCCCCCCGGCCCGGCCGAGGCGGTGATGGCGTAAGGGTCATACACTACCGAAACGGTGTCGCCGTTGGAGTTGCCGATATAGATGCGGCTGGTGGAGGGATTGACGCCGACGCCCCAGGGACCGCTGCCCACGCCGAAGTTCGCCGTGACCGTGTTGCCGGAGGCATCGATCACGTTGACCACGCCGTTGTAGAAGCTCGACACGTAGACGCGGTTGGTGACCGGGTTTATGGTCAGTCCCTGGTTGTTCATGTTGCCGAGGGACACCGTCGCCACCACCGCGTTGGAGCCCCCCTCGATGACGGAAACGGTGTATTGCCATTGGTTGGCCACGTAGATGCGGTTGGTAGTGGCGTTGACGTCGATGGCTTCGGGCCCGTCGCCGACCGGTATGGTCGCTGTGACCGTGTTGGTCGCGCCGTTTATCACCGAAACGGTGTTGCTGTTGGCATTGGCCACGTAGACCAGGTTGGTGCCGCTGTTGACGGCGACGCCGGTGGGGCGGTCCCCCACCCCGATGGTTGCCGTGACCGTATTGGTCGCGCCGTTTATCACCGAAACGTTATCACTGTTCATATTGACTACGTAGATCATGTTGGTGGTGGGGTTCACGTCAAGGGCATAAGGGGCCGTGCCCGCGCCGACGGTCGTTATCACCGTGTTGGTGGCTCCGTCGATGACCGAGACGTTGTTGCTGCTATAATTCGCCGAGTAGATGCGGTTGGTCGATTCGTTCACCTCGACTGCATAGGGAGCGGAACCCACCGCCACCGTCGCTGTCACCGCGTTGGTCGCGCCGTTCATCACGTTGACGCTGCCGGCGGAGGTTCTGGCGACGTAGTAGAGGTTGGTGCTGGAGTTGACGGCCACGTCGATGGGGTAACCGCTCACCCCGACGGTGGCGATCACACTGGGAGCGCCCACCGCGGGGAGCAATCCCCCGAACAGTTGCGCGCATAGCAGCAAGAAGGTCAGTACAAGGAACAACGGTTTGCGGAAAGATGACGGGTGATGCATATCCTCGGCCCCTTTCTTGTCGAAAAAGAATCACCATCAACAGTAATTCTATCACCCGCCCCGAACACCCGCCCGCGCCGTAAATGTCAATTGTCAGGGGCTGACCCCAGAAATTGACACTTCTCAGGAACCGGCCCCGTCCCCTATCCTTTAACCATGGACGAGCTGATCCGGAAGAACAAGCGCAAGGTGATGCTGGGCGGCGCCGCGTTTATCGTCACCATCATGGCCGTCACGGCGGTCTTCGGTGCCTGGATCATCGCCACCTACGACAACCTCGCCGGCTGGCTGGCCCTGGCTGGTTTCGTCATCGTCGACCTTCTGACCATCTACGTCGCCACCCGCAGCGGCCTGTGGATGGTGCGCTGGGCCAGCCGGGCCACCCCCGTCTACCGTGGCGGGGCCGCCGCCGTCCAGTCCGCGGCCGAGGACATCTCCATCGCCACCGGCATGCCCTTACCGGAGATCATGATGATAGATGAAGAGTTTCGCAACGCCTTCTCCCTGAAGAAACGTGACCGGGGTGTGATCATCGTCACCAGCGGGCTGGTAAGGGACCTGGACGACGACGAGCTGCGAGCGGTGGTGGCGCACGAGATGGCCCACCTCTACTACGAGGACGCCACCCTCAACACCTTCATCGCTTCCCTGAGGGGTTTCTCGCTGATCGTGCGCTCCCTGGCCGAGCACGTGGCAGGGGCGGTCGACACTCCAGTATTCGGCGCCATCTGGGAGTTGATGGTGCTTCCGACTCTGATCATGTTCGTCGTTCTTTTTCCCCTCCTCAGCCTGACCGTAGGGAAGGGCTCTTCGGAAGCGGCGCGCATAATCATCTCGGCCGTCCTGGTGCTGCTCCTGAACTTCGTGGTGATGGTGATATTCAGCCGTGTCATGCAGAGGCTGATCGACCCCTGCCGGGAGATGCACGCCGACGAGCTGGCGGTGAAGTGGACCATGTACCCGGAAGCGATGGCCGCCGCGCTGCGCAAAGTCCAGGCGCACAGCAATTATGCCAGCCTGTGTTTCCTCAAAGGGATATTCTTCTGCGCCCATCTGCAACTTCAGGTTCGAGAGCATGAGCCAGCCCGACCTGCAGCCGAGCGTGGAAGAGAGAATCAGGAACCTTGAGATGGTGGTTCATGCTCCCCTGGACCCGGGGCCGTCACCCCGGGAAAGCTTTCTGGAGGGTTGATCCTCGGGTCTGAGCTTTGCAGGCCTCTTTGCAGGCCTGGCTCAGACCTTGCGCTCTTCCCAGAGGGCCTGGAAACGGAGGGCGTCTTCCCACATGTGGATATTGTTGAAGAGGACGTAAGCCTTCTTCTTTTTGGATTTCCGCAGGATGGAGACGAACTTGCGCAGTTCCTGATCGGTATACTGATGGCGGAAGCCGCCGATGCCGTTCATGCGCCAGTAGATGATGCTCCCCGCCTTTTCGCGCCCCAGGTAGGGGTCGACGATGTGGATGAGGTCCAGCTCGCGGCAGAGCTTGCCGACGTCCTCCGTGTCCCAGTCGTTACCCTTGGGTTCCCAGCCCAGTTGGAGACCGTCGCGGTTGCACCGGCCGAAGAACTCTCGCAGGTTGGAGGTGTTCTTGGGGCCCGGGCCGAAGGTGGTGGGTGCCTGGAAGATGACCATCTCCGACTCCAGGGCGTGCGCCACCTCCAGGGTCTGGTCCCAGGCCTCGAATATCTCGGGGGTGGGTTTGAAAGAACCGTAGGAGTCGCGCTTGGACTCGTCCACCGGCACGGTGAGATGGCGGTAGCTCGAGCTGGAAGGACGGTGGGTGATGAGCTGCCAGGCCAGCAGGGTGAATTCCACCGACGGCGGAGCCTCCATCCTCCAGGCCTGGGCCGATTTGACCCTGGGCAGCTGGTAGAAAGTCTTCTGGATCTCTACGAGATCAAAATGCTCGTAATACTTTTTCTTGGGTTGCGGATAGCCGCAACATCCGACGTGGACCTCCAATAGCACTCCTTAACCGTATTCTTGCGAGTACGAAAAATACCCTGTACAACATTATATACGGAAACGGGGGTATAATCACACATAAGTCAGGAAATCAAGATAATTTGCCTGAATGCCCGCCAGGGAGGCTGTGCGATGAAGAAAGACGGAGAGCGGACCATTCTGGTCGTTGAAGACAACAGCGTGATCGTTGAATTGATGGAGCGTACGCTGGGAAGGGCCGGTTATCGCGTGGCCGGGTGCACCAACAGCCTCAAGTACCGGGAAGCCTGCCTCGATGAGCACCCCGGCCTTATCATCCTGGACATCCTCATGCCCGGGAAGACGGGGTGGGAGATCCTGGGAGAGCTGAAACAGGACCCTGAGCTGGCGGAAATCCCCGTGATCGTCTCCTCCGTCAAGGCCCAGCACGAAGATATCGATAGGAGCCAGGAGATGGGGGCGGTGGCCTTTATCGCCAAGCCCTATGTCTTCGGGGACCTGCTGAAGATTATCGAAGAGCACATGCCTTAAGCCCGCCTTGAGCCTCTAGGCTTCTATTTTCGCCTTGCTCTTCCCCCGCCTGCGCCTGCTTTCCCGGCCGGATTCTTCGGCCTCCAGGATGGGAGGCTCGGCCTCCACCGGCACTTCCCCTCCCCCGGCCAGGATGTGCCTGGCCACCAGCATGCTGTTGACGACGGCACCCTCCATGCCCAGGCCGTAGCGTCCCCAGGCGCCGGACAGGTAGAGGTTGTGGAAGGGGGTGTGGATGTCCGGGCGGTGGAACAGGTGTTGCTCAAGCGAGGGCTGGTAGCCGAAGGCTGCTCCACGGGTGTTGAGGGTGAGCTTGTTCAGGTGGAGGGGAGAGAGCCTCTCCTGGAAGACGATACGCTGGTCAATGCGGGGGATGATGCGGCGCAGGTCCTGCTTTATCGCGAGGGTCAGGGCTTCTTCCAGGCCCTTGCGGTTGGTTTCGCCGGTGAAGGCGTCGTAACACTTGCCCGGCACGGCTGCCCACACGTTGAGGAGGTGGGTGCCGGCCGGAGCCAGGGAGGGGTCCTGGCGCGACAGCAGGCTGATGGTGAGGTGCTTGATCTCCAGGTAGGTGTTGCCGGTACGGATGCGGCGCGGCTTGTCGGTGGTGAGGAAGACGCGATCGGGGATGTCCAGGTCGCCTTCCACCCCCAGGAAGAGAACCTGGAAGGAGTTGGAGGGCTGCATCTCCGCCAGCTTCTTCCGGTACTTGGAACCCAGGGCATCGGGCGGCAGCAGGTCGTGGGTGAGTTGCGCGGGATCACCGGACATCACCACCATCTGGCAGCGGTGCTGCGAGCCGTCCTCCATCTTCAGGCCGACTATCCGGGGCCCGGAAGAGGTGTCCTTGAGCATTATCTTCTCCACCATGCAGTCGGTGAGCACGGTTACCCCAAATCCGTGGCAGGCACGGGAGAGGAGGCCGGTGAAGGGCCTCAAGCCCCCCACGGGGAAGCCGCAACCGTCCAGGAGCATCTCCTTGTAAAGATATCCGGCGTCGTAAGCCGAGATGGCCGAAGGGTCCCCCGCCACCGGGAAGAGCAGGCAGGAGAAGAGGTCGCGCAGGGCCGGGTCGCCGAAGTATTCGTAGAGCATCTGCGCGGCGTTGAGGTTGTGCCATTTCGAGATGATGGGATAGGCGTAGAACTGCTCGTTGAAGTCCTCGAGGTCCTCCACCAGTATGGGGAGGCCGGGCTCCTTGTGGTCGTTGAGCTCACCGCGGAAGGAGCGGAGGTCGGTGAGGAAGCGGAGCAACCCTTCTTCATCACCCGGGAATTTGGTTATCAGCTTGTTGATATAGGATTCCACGTTGTCGGTGATGCGCATGGCGTTAGCGTCGGTGATGGCCCCCAGGGTAGGGCGGGCGAAGGGGACGCGGTCCCGGATGCCCAGGTTCTCGAGGAGGAGGGAGAGGGCTCCTCCTTCCCTCACCCCGGTGAAGACGGTGGGGCCCACGTTGAGTACGAAGCCGTCGCGGGTCACCGAGGAACAGTAGCCCCCCACTTGCTTGCGCTGCTCGGCCAGGAGGACCTTCAAGCCGGCCTTAGCCAGCATGGCGGCGCAGGTCAAGCCGCCTATTCCGGCCCCGATGACGGCTACGTCGAACTCGCTCTCGCGCAGCTTGCGGTCGGGGTCGAGAGTGGGAGCCGTCCAGGTGCCCTTGAGGTTGGACTTGGCCAGCAGGTGACGCCCGAAGAAGCGGGGCATGAGCATGATCACCACCGAGGTGGTGACGGCCAGCACCACCAGCATGACGGAGCAGGTCACGGCGGGCACCATGCGGGCGGTCTCGCCGGACAGCGTCAGGAGTGAGAAGGCCGAGACCCCCAGGCCGGCCGCGAAGCAAGCCGTCCAGACATAGGTCAGCCAGGAGTAGGTCCTCCTGAAGAGGGGGTTGTAATGCATGCTCTCCGGGTAGTCGCGCGAGGCGAAGTCCAGAAAGAAGGGTTGCCCTTCGAAGAGGATGGTGTAGAAAGACATCAGAAGAAGGGAGACGAACTCGCCCGACATCAGGTTGGGCAGCCTCTTTTCGATGCTGGTACCCATGGTCAGCGAAGCCGTCGCGGCGATGGCGAAGAAGAGCAGGTTGAAATAGACAAGGGGCGCCAGGCCGCAGACTTTCCAGGTGGCCAGGCTTACCAGCAGCGCCAGGGCCAGGCCGGCGTAGGAAGCGTAGCGGACGTACCCGAAGGCCGCGATCAACCAGAAGGCCAGGTGGGGTAGGAAGTTCAGGTACAGTATCAGGACGTTCTTCTTTTTCATATTCGTATGGGTCTTCCAGACTCGGTTCTTTTCAAGGATGTTTCAAGATATTATACAGCGTTATGACGCACAATCCCTTTAATAGAGCGGGGATGGGGCCTCCAGGGAAGCGTTCTTCAGGCCGTGGAGATGCTGCCCCGCAGGATGAAGGCGCTGAGGGCGAGGCAGAGGGAGAGAGAAGCCAGGCCGGCCGGGTAGAGAGGGCTCAGGCTGGAATCGAAGAGCCACAGCATCAGGCAGGAGGCCAGCAGGGCGGCGGCCAGGCCCAGCAAGGCCAGGCCGGTGGCGAACAGGCGTCCGCGCAGGTGGGTTATCTCTTCATCCACCTCATCGGGGGCAGCGTCCCCGTCGAGTATCTTCATCACTATGCGGCGCGAGAAGTCACCGCCCATCGACCGCATCCGGCGGCAGTAGGAGGATGTCCAGGCCATGAAAAAGGTACCGAGCAGGGTTGACAGGACCGCGAAAACGACGTCGTTCTGCAATAGGGCTCACCTCACCCGAACATCATAGCGGAATTCGTTTATCTGGTAAAATGAGGCGAGTGTGGAATATAGAAGAGGCAACCCGATGGAGGTAACATCATGCCCAACGGTTTTCTGTCCAAGACTTCGGCCGAGGTGGCGCTGGAACTGGTGAAGAGCTACCTTGATTTCGCGGACGAGAAGGAGAAGGCGGCGTACACCAGCGCCGACGAGTACTTCGGGCTCTACCGTAAGGCTTACGACCTGATCATCGCGGCGGAGGAAGAGGCGCGCAAAGACAAAGGCATCAAAACCGGTTTCTAACCCATGTCATTGCGAGGAGCACAGCGGCGAAGCAATATGATTGCTTCGCTTCGCTCGCAATGACAGCGGCAATCAGATGTCTTTGGCTTTGGAGAGGCGCCCGCTCAAGGGTATGGATGGGAGTGATTCCTTCATCTTGGCCCGCTGAGCGGCGATGATCCGCTCCGCCAGCGCCATCAGTATGAACTTGACCATCCTCTTGCTCAAGAGGTTTTTGACCTGAGTGATGACGCCTGCCCGTGACTCCGCGGCCTCCCTGACGACGACCTTGACGGAGGCCTTGCCGGCCTTTTTGCCCTTCACGCTCTTCCCGCTTTTCCTGCCGCTCTTGCGCTCCTGTACCAGCTGTCTGGCCAGGGCCTTGACGGCGGCGCGCTCTTTTCTCTTATTCAAGAACCCGAGCGCCCGGCGTGCCGCCAGCAGGGGGATGAGCAGCAAGGACAGTAACGGCAGCAGCAATAGCTTCTTGTCGAACTTCTTCTTCCCCTCGGTCTCTTTCATACCCCACCTCCACATGGTGCCTGTCATCAACCTCCACACCCTCCACACGCATCAGGTTCTTATTATATAGGATTCTTGACGAACAGGCGGGCGGCGCATAAGGTTACAAAGACGAAAGGGGAGACGAAGAAAGACATGGAGAAAGAGTTACTGCTCAGGGCCTGGAAGAGCTTCCGCTCGCGCCCGCTGGTCTGGCTGCTGGTGTCGGCTGCGTGCGTCCCCTATACTTTCGCCGTCTCCACGGGGGCGCCGGACGTGGTGTTCATCCTGGGGTTCCTCCTCACGTACATGCTTCTCTTCCTGGCCTGGTGCATGGCGGCCTACACCTACGGGGGCGAGCCCGAGGTGGGTACCCGGGAGATGCTGGCGGAGGCGCGAGCAGTGCTGGCTTACCAGCCCCTGAAGTTCCTCAACCTCTCGGCCATCTTCGGCCTGGGGGTATTCGCGGCCAGCTATTTCGTCATCCCCATGCTCCTCAACATGCTGGTGCTGGCGACCAGCGCTACCGCGAGCACCGCCATCGGCATCATATTTTACTTCCTCGTCTACATCCTGCTGGCACTGGCCCTGACCTTCTATGCCCTGGTCCCCCAACTGGCCACCCTGCGCCACGACTTCGAGGAGGAGACCCCCAACCCTTCGGGCGTGCTGCGGATGAGCCAGCAACTGATCAAGGGAAGATACAAGCGCGCCCTGCCCCTGGTACTGGTGCCCATGATGGTGGAGTGCGGCGCCCTGCTGCTCTTCGGTATCCTGCTGCCCCTCGCCGTTGACCTGGGGATAATGTTCGCGCTTATCCGTATCCTGGCCATCGTGGTGCTGTCCTTCATCGAAGGGGCCAAAACCGCCTACATCGCCGCGGCCTTCAACCACTTCCTCGACCAGGTGGAGGTGGAGGAGAGGGAGATTAAAAAGAAGAATCCCGCCAAGGATGCCAAGGCGCCCCAGCCTAAGAAGACGGAGCCCAAAAAGGTGGAGAAGAAGCAGCTTCCCTCGTCCGGGAAGAAAGACGCGTCGGGCGGCAAGGCCCAGGTCCCGTCGCGCAAGCCCGGCCCCTCACCCCACAAGAAAAAGAAATAGGTGTGCAATCAGGTTGCTTCGTCGCCGCGCTCCTCGCAATGACAGAGGTTGTCTCCTACGCGGTCTCGCCGGTAAGCTCAGCCATAGCGGTCCGCACCACTTCAATCAGTTCATCCCTCTGTTCCATGGTGTAGACGGACGCGTCGATGGGCTTGCCGATGTTGAAGAAGACCTCCTGGTCGAGGTGGAAATCGTAGGTCCGCGGGGGCAGGACCTTCTCCGTCCCCGTAATTCCCACCGGTATGATAGTGGCTCCCGCCTCGATGGCGGTGACAAACCCGCCCTTCTTGAACTTGCCGAGCTTGCCGTCGTCGGAACGGGTGCCCTCGGCCGCGACCCAGAGCAGTACGCCGCTCTCCATCACCTTGCGCGCCACGGCCAGCGACTTCTTGGCCTTCTCCAGGTCGGAGCGGTCGATGAAGACGAATTCCCCGCAATCGAGCGCCTTGCCCCAGACAGGCACGCGGCGGAGTTCCTGCTTGGATAGCATGCGCACACTGCCGGGGAGGCTGACCACCGACAGGGGGATGTCGTAGAGGCTGCGGTGGTTGCACATCACCATGTAAGGCTTACCCGGCTCTAACTCCAAGCCGTAGGGGTCGTTGACAATGCGCCGCATCCTCACCGAATCGCACAACAGGTTGGCGTACCAACGGAATATGCGGTCGGCATAGGCGCGGCTGTAGCCGCCCCCGACATAGACTTTGAGGATGTTGAGGATGGATATCCGCAAAGTGGCGTAGATGGCCACGGTCATTATCCACAGTTTCCTGGGCAGCTTTGCCTTCATCTTTAAAGAACCTCCCTGTTTACAGCTTTACGGTACGCTCAATTCTCACTCCATAACACCGAGTATGCAAGAGCGTAACATGGTAAAGCGCGAATTGTCACAGGGCCGGACGGCCCGGCGGGTCACATGCCCAGCGCGAGGCGGTCGGCCAGTTCGGTGGGCAGGCCCGCTTCGTGGATCTTCTTCATGGCACTCCCCACGTCGTACTCGACGAAGTGGAACTCCACGGCCCGTTCCTCCGAGTTGTAGACGCAGAAAGAAGCCACGACCATGCCGCCCCGGTACTGCCCGCAGCTACCCACGTTGATGATGACGTCGTGGTTCTCGGGCAGCCCGATGCGGCCGGGCTTGGAGACCTCGCCGTGGACCAGCTTCTGGGCCTCCCGCTCCAGCAGGTAGATGGCGCAGACGTGGGTATGCCCGACGAAACCGAGGTGGTTGGCGGGCTCATGGTAATGCGTGCGCAGGGACTTGAAGGCGTACTGAGCGTCGAAGGGATCGAAGATGTAGTCGTCCGGGTGGGTGGGGGAGCCGTGGAAGATGTAGAACTCCGAGTTTATCTCCTTGAGGTCCGGGAACCCCAGGAGGATCATCTTGTTCTCCGGTTCCAGCTGCTGCTCGGAATACTCGATGGCGGCAAGGGCCAGCTCGTTCATGGCCGGTTCCCGGTCTTCCGCCAGGTCCACCAGGCCCCTTTCATGGTTGCCCTTGATACAGACGACATCTCTGCTCAGCAGCATTTCCAGGCAGGCCACCGGCTCCGCCCCGTAGCCCACGATGTCGCCGCAGCAGAGGATGGAATCAACCCTTGCTTCTTCCAGGGACTCCAACACGGCGGTTAAGCCTTCCAGGTTCGAATGGATGTCCGAGATGATGCCGTATCTCATCTTCACTCCGGGGTCCGCGCAGCCAGTTTCGCTGCTTCGATGATACCACAATCATCTGCCGGGATGGCTTTGCTCGGAGCGGGTTGTCGCGTTCGCGTGATATAGTCAGATACGATAAAAGAAAGGATGTGCGCCATGCATGTTTTCAGAAGAAATTTCGGAAGAAGATGGATAGCGGCGGTTCTGTTCGTATCGCTGGCGGTGGCGGCGCTGCCGGCGGCGACGGGGTGCGGCGACAAGGCGATGAGCCAGGACGAAGCGAGGGAGTACATCGAGTCGGCCTACCAGATGATGGCCGAGGCTCCGAGTTACCGTTTCCGTTCCGAGGTCAAATACGAGTTCCCCGAGTTGAGCGACGCGGACAAGGCCACCGTCGCCTCGAGATTCCCCAGCTACCTCTCGCTGGAGGGAGAGACAACGCAGCAGGACGGCGACTACAGCCAGCACTCCGTGTCCAAGGGGATGGCCGAGACCACCGAGAACTACATCGTCGACAACCTTTCTTATCAATACACCAAGTCGGGCGGCTGGACGGTGACGGACCTCGCCTCCCAGCGCCTCAACCTCTCCAGCATGTATTTCTTCTCCCATGAGGACTTTGAGAAGATGATGGGCTTCGTGGGCGAGATCAACGTGATCGAGGACAGCCCCGAGAGAGTCATCCTGTCGTTCGACGCGGGGAATGAATACCTCGTCTCTTCCCTGGAAAAGAAAAAGGACCTCTACCAGACCGAAGAAGAACTGGCTGTCTACAACAGCCTGCTCCAGTTGATGCAGGGCTCCACGGCCACCATAACCAGTACCATCTATCGCAGCAGCGGCCACCTGCAGAAGCAGGAGACGGTCATGAACATGCCCAACACGCCCATGATCGGGCTGGTGGTGATGTCCTTCACCACCGAGTTCTACGATTACGGCGCGGACATCCAGATAGTGCTGCCGGAGGAAGCGAAGAAGGCCAAGCCGGTTTCGGGCCTCTGATCTAAATCGTTTATATAAGCCATGTCTGGCATATATAATAAGTGTGCGAAGTGGCTTCCTGGAGGTGGATGCATGAACAACCCACCGGACTTCCACCGGATGATGGATGAGAGTGATGTCGAAGGGCTGGTCAAGGTCCTGGGACACCCCCAGGCCCATTTACGCATGCAGGCCTCCGACCTGCTCATCCGCCTGGGCGAGGCGGCCCTGCCGGCACTGCTGACCGCCCTGGACAACCCCAATCCCGAAGTACGCAAGGGCGCCATCCGCGCCCTGGGGGGCATCGGCAACAACAAGGCGGTGGTCCCCCTGCTGCGCCACCTGCGCCGTGAAGAAGCGGGAGTGGCCCAGTTCATCATCGACGCGCTGGCCGAACTGCGTGACCCCCGGGCCGTCCCCGCCCTCTGCCGCATGACCCGCAACCCCTCGCTGATACTGCGTTACAACGCGGTGCGCGGGCTGGGCGAGTTCTCCGACCGGCGGAGCGTAGCCTTCCTTATCGACGCCCTGAGCGACAACGCCAACATCGTGCGCCTGCGGGCCATCGACTCCCTTTCCAACGTCGACGAGGCCACCCTGTGGTCACCCATCAGCGAACTGCTGGACGACCCCTCGCCCGGCGTGCGGGCCCAGGCTGCCCGGGCCATGGGCAAGCTCAAGGCGCGTGGCTCCATCAACCATCTCCTGCGCATGCTCTCCAGCAAGGTGGAGACCGACCGCATCGAGGCGGTGCGCGCCCTGGGCGAACTGGGCGGCAAGGAAGTAAAGGAATCGCTGGAGCTGGCCCGCATCCTGGAGGGGCAGGAGCGCGTGATCAAGGAGATCGACCGCGCCCTCGACGGCCTCTCCATCTAATGGCCTAGACCCTCGTTTACCAGGTATTTCTTCTCACAAGCCGCCTGAATCTGGCATGATTCCTGAAATATTTCGGCCTGACCTTAAAAATTTCCAGTATTTAAAAGGAATTCAGGAGGGAGGGGGCGAAGTTCTCCTTGAAATTAGAGGGCTTGTAAAGGAGGTAAAAAGTGAACAAGACTGAGCTGGTAGCGGAAGTTGCAAAGTCGGCTGATCTGACCAAGAAAGACGCCGCCGCAGCCCTGGACGCGGTCCTCGCGTCCATCGAGAAGGCCTTGAAGAAGGGCGACAAGGTCACGCTGGTCGGATTTGGAACCTTCGAGGTGCGCGCCAGGAAGGCCCGCAAGGGCATCAACCCCCGCACCCGTGAGGAGATCAAGATCAAGGCTACCAAGTCCGTAGCGTTCAAGCCGGGCGCCACCCTGAAGGATTCCGTCAACAAGGGTAAAAAGTAGGCTGCTGCTTCCTTCTGTAAGATTCGAGGGGAAACGTTTTGTCAAAGGACGTTTCCCCTCGCCCATTCCCGGTTTCATGCGTAAAACCCCTTGCCATTTCGACGTCTTAAAGACATAATGTTCGAGTGATTGAATGCGCCCGTGGCTCAACTGGCAGAGCAGGGGACTCTTAATCCCAAGGTTGTAGGTTCGAGTCCTACCGGGCGCACCATTCAAAACAGCAGGTCAGAGGCTATATTCTCCGGCCTGCTTTTGTGTTTCTAAGGGAAGCTGATGCATTAGGAGGGCAATATTGCTTCGAGTGCCTCAAGCAGTTCGGGAATGTGCTCGATCGCCACTCTCCACACCAACCTGTCATCTATTTCCGCGTAGTCATGTATAAGGACGTTTCTCTGGGCGATGACTTTTCTCCAGGGAATTTCCGGATGGGCGTTATTCATTGATTCAGAAACCCGGCCGGCAGCTTCGCCGATTATCTCGATTCGCCGTTCGATGGCCAAGCGCAGGTTTTCATCTTTCTCGTACTGCTAAAAGGTCAGCCCCTGGACGTTTTCCGCAATCCCACGCGCGGCCTCTCTCATGTCCCACAGATAGGCCGGGTCCCTCTCGTCAGGCCGCATAAATAACCTCTCGGTCGTCGAGGATGGCTTGGCGCCGGAAGGGATTCTTCAGCCCCTCTAAAGAGACAAGGTCGACATCCCTGCCGAATATCTCCTTGAGCTCTTCAATCATGTCGACCCATTCATAGAGGCTCCAGGGGGTGTCAGGCTTGAGAGAAAGAAGCAAGTTGACGTCGCTATGGTCGTTGAAGTCTGCTCGCAATGCCGATCCGAAGACAGACAGCTCTCTCACTTCCCACCTCTGGCAGAATTCCTGTAGTCTCTCCGTATCAAAAATTGCTTTCATGATCCCTCCAGGCTATCTATCTACTTATGCTAACAAAACACCATGACCAGAGGAAGTGTTGCCTTGGATTGAAAACCCCGGCATCAGTTTTGGGCCCATGCCAGATAATGGTCAATATCTTGAGCGGCCCTCTGATTCGCTGCCATCGAATCATTTAAAGAGCAAGATGAATAGGTAGGCAAGTGATGCCAGCAGGAATGCACATGCTGAATATGCGGCTACTCTTGGAGTGAAATAGAACCGCGCTTTCCAATAATCAAGGCCACCAAACGCCCTGAATCTTGCCAAGCGTTCTGGATTTGCCTTTTTTGCAACCATCAAAGAGACTCCGCCACCTAAGGCAAAGATTAATAAGATCAAGAACAAGTCCCAGAATTGGCCCCAATTGGCCGCTTCCGAGTTTGCGAAAGACTCAATAATTACACATATCAAAACGCCTGTCACTAACGCGCAGAAGAAATAGCTGAAGTATTTATGCGTCTGCCAAGTTACGTTTTTGTTCCACCACTTCTGGTCGGTGGCGCTTTCTGTTTCTTCCATAGTGATTCAATTATAGCTAAGTGGACCGGTGAGCAAAGCAATATCCATCCTAAAATGAATCAAGGTGTTTCCTTTGGCCCGCTTTGTTCTCCCGGGCCTACTCGGCACTGTCAAAGCTCACAAAAAGACAGCCCCCATTGCGCATATGAAAGCAGCGCTTCCGTCCCTTGCATCCCATTCAAAATCAAGGCCAAAGCAATCCCTCGCCAGTGCAATCAGGTTGACTCCAAGCGATTCGAGGCTGTATATCAGTTTCTCTGAATTGACGCACTCCTCGATGCCCGAGAGTGCGGCGCACTCTTCGCAAACCAGGCATGGACCTGAGCCCGCAACCGTAAGCCATTGCGTCCTTGACTCAAGTAGTTCACCCGACTCCCGGCTACAGCCCCGCGGCCTTGTCGATGACGTTGCGGATGCTCTGGACCATCTCGTTGAAGACGGTCTTCAGCTTCTCCAGCTCCTCGCCCTTCTGCACCGGGACCACCACGTCCAGGTTGCCCTCCATTACCTCCTCGGCCGCGGCCGACAGCTCGTTGATGGGTTCGGTGATGCGCTTGCGCAGCAGGTAGCTGAGGATGAAAAACGTGATCAATACGATCAGGGCTATGGAGACCGCCATGACCAGGATTATCAGGGTGATGGTGCGGCTTCTCTCCTCGCTGAAGAAGGTGTTGATCTCGTCCACCTTGGCCTGCAGGGAGGTGACCCCTACGAAGTAGGCGACGATGCCGTGCGACGGATCCTCGGCCCGCTTGAGCACTATAAGCTGCTCGCCCTCCAGCCCCAGTTCCGGCACCCCGTTCTCCATCAGCAGGTAACCCTCATCCTCCTTCATGGCGTCCAGCAGGTACTGGGGGACCTCCCACTTGAGGAGGCCGTCCTCACTGGCGGCCAGGATGACCGGCTTGGTGCCGGTCAAGGGCGACTGGGCCATGATCGCCAGTATCTTATCCAGGCTCATCACCTGGTTGGCGACCTCCATCTTCATCTCGTTCATGATCCATTTCTGGGCCTCGATGAGATTGCCGGTGGTCAGGGCGTCCATCATTTCGGGGATGGTGGCTTCCTGTGCCTTCTGATTGAAGACCGGCATGAGCAGGTCGGTTATGTAGCCGGTGGCCGAGGTGATGTTGTCTACCTCCGTCTGGATCAGCTTGTCCTTGCTCTTCTCGATCAGCTTGTCCTGGCTGGAGATGAACACCCAGGACAGAATCACCCCGAAGACGATGAAGACCGCTACCACCAGCCCGGTGATGATGTAGAGGATACCGGACCGCTTGCTCTTGTACTTGTCGGAAACCTGCTTAGACGCCATACCAAAACCCCTCTTTCTCAGACAGCCAGGACCAGAGACCTTTTCCCGCGTACCCGTTCCAGCTGCATTATACCAACGGGTAAGCCGCAGAGAGATTCTGGTCGGCAATTTCAATCCGGAGCGGACATGGTTGATGCTCAGTCGTAGGTGACGTACGAGCGGATGCGCGCGATGGCTTTGTCGACGTAGTCCGGGTCGGTGAGGGCGACCCTGATGGCGTCGTTGGGGCACACCGAGGCGCAACGGCCGCAGCCCCGGCAGTAGACGCCCAGCGCCGCCTTGCCGTCTACTATTTCGATGGCCTTCATGTAGCACTTCTCGACGCAGGTCCCGCACCCCGTGCAACCGTCCGTCACCTCTACAAGAACCCCCTCCAGCGGCGCCATCATCCGGTCCAGGAGTTCCAGGGGCGAGTGGCGCCAGAACCTGGTTAGGCAGCAGCAGTCGCAGCAGAAGCAGACGGTGAGCAGGCGCCCCGTGTCCTTGATCCCGAATATCGAGTTGTCTATTCTTGCCTTGCCGACCACGGGCACCAGGCCCAGGCCGACGGCCTTTCTGGCGAACCCCTTGGCTTCGGCCGCGTCCACCTCCCGGCAGAAGCCGGGATTGGCCCCGGCGGCCGAATCGCCCATCATCAGGCAGCCCAGGTCCAGCGGGTAATGTTCGCACCCGCTTCCGACCCGGCAGCCGCAGAAGTCGTAGATCATGCGGTGGGAGGCTTCTTCTATAAGACGGTCCAGGATGGTGACGGGCATGGGCATGTCGTCGCCCATGGCGATGTCCTCGTTGACGGGAAGCCAGCGCAGGTCGGTCCTGCCCGGCTGGAACCAGGGATGCAGGCCGAATCCCGGGATGTGGGAGAGTCTGGTGATGCCGTAGATCACCTGCCCGCACCGCCGCACCCGGGCGGGGTCCCTGTTCTTGAAGACGAACGGATACACAGGCTGCACCCCCTTTCTTGCCTTACTGTTTTTTTACCCCGATTTATTCTCGAATATTCCTGACATGGGCGGCTGTTATCCGTCACGGCTCATGATGTAGTGACGCCGCATTTTCGTGATATGCTTTTATATGTTGGACGGCGGCGACATGCTTTAGAAAGGGGAGTGCGATGCGCAAGCAGGCCTGGTCGGCAGCAACTTTGTTCGTGATGCTCGCGGTTACAGCGTTGTTGATGCTGGGAGGGTGTGGCAATGAAGCGCCCGAACTGACCTCCATCACGCCGTCCAGTGGGACTCCCGGCAGCAGGGTCACTCTGAACGGGGTCAATTTCGGAGACACCCAGGAAGGCAGTTACGTGAGATTTGGTTCCCAGACCGCCATGGTATATACATGGTCGGACACTTCCATCGAGATAATGGTACCCGCCGAGACAGCGGCGGGGGCTTACCAGATCAGTGTGGAGATGAAGAGGGACGTCAGCAATTCCCTTCAGTTTGAGGTGACGAACCCCCCGGCCCCCGCCCCGACGCCGCCTCCCAAGCCCCAGATCAGCTCGATCCTTCCCGCCAGCGGCATGTCCGGTGCCCAGGTTTCCATTTACGGTGAGAACTTCGGCAGCAGCCGGGGGAGCGGCAAGGTCAACCTCGGCCCGGTCGAGTTCGAGGTGGTCTCCTGGTCGGACGTGCAGATAGATGTCAAGGTACCCCCGTCCATGGGAACCGGACAGTACGAGGTGACCGTGCAGAACGCCAACGGCACCAGTAACACCATACAGTTCATAATAACGGCGCAGTAAGGTTACGTGCGCTGGAATTAATCGTATGCCTGAGTGACTCAGCTCAGCCAGCTACTGCGTGGTCAAATAGACGTTTCTCAGCAGAATCCCCACACCGGCGCTGCCTTTATTGACGGAAGCGCTTCCGCTGATGAGAATCTCATAACTATGGCCCGGTTTGAGCGTCAACTGTATGGACGCCGCTTCAGTTCTGACGAAGTCGCCATAAACGTAGCTTTCATCCTTCTTGTAAATGGCCGTATTGGTATGATCGGTATTGTCGAGCAGGTATAGCCCGACGTGGGTCATTCCGGCGGAGTAGTAGGGAGCTTGAGTCCCCATAAATGTGGAATGTGTCAGGAAAAAGGCATTGATGGTTGCCTTTTTTTCGGTTGAGCCGGTGTAAGTGAATGTGCGGCGGGTTGCGGCGGTTCCATTGCCGGGAGCCCATATCGCGTATCTGTACTGATCATAAGGTGTTATGTAACCGTACCCTGATGTTTCGGAAGTCACATAACCAAAATCGGATAAGGGCTCTCCGGACAACCTGTTTCCGAACGCGTAGAGGAAGTGACCGTAGTTGATGTTGATCTGCTTGCCCGGATTGGACGGATCTTCTACCGATGAGCTCACGACGGGAGTCCGCGTCAACGGATCTCCGGGACGCGAAAGGCGTCCTTCAGTGTCAAATACATCGTATGTGCCCGCTTCGTTTACATCCAAGAACTTGTGCCTGGTGGCCGTGAAAACGCCGGACGTATTGACCTCGGCCGATGAGTCGAGGTTGGACCAGTTGGGGTAGGCTCTTGCCTCGACTCCCAGGCCGTCAGCCCTTCTGGGCGTATATGGCACGGCTCTGACTTCGGTCGTCGTGGGGTTGAAACTGCTCGTCACGGGAGGGATGCCTCTGACCGTGACGTTCAACCGGCCTATGGCCTCGGTCGAGAAGACCGTTCCCCGCAAACCGTTCTTCTCTCCCAGGGCCATCATTGCAACCTTGTTGGCTTCCTCGAGAACCGCCGGGCTCTGATCATCGAGCTTGAAACCGGGGTCGGACATGCGAGGGTCGGTCATGTTCTCCGGCCCTAGAGTCACTCTGCTCATGACGAGGCGCTCCGCGCATGAGAGAAACGTATCGACTTCCGGCTCGGCGATCTTGGGCAAGAACCTGGTGTTCATGTACCCCTTGCCGTCTACGTTGTACGCCAGGAGCGTCTTGTCTTTGTCCAACGCGTCGCAGGTCATGCGGGCCGCCATGACCTGGTAGGTATAGGAACCCCAGAAGAGGGACTCGAGGTATTTCTTGTATACGGACATGAGGTCATTGGCCGCGGTGTATACCTGGTCTACGGAGACCGTAACGCGCCGCCTGGCGGGCACGTCGACCAGCTGCTCCTGGGCCGTTCCGTCTCCCTTGATGTAGGTTATTCTCACCCTGGCAGGTGAGTCCCCGGGGTTCAGGAGGCAGAAGTAAGTATCGAAACCGTCACGCACGCATCCTTCAGCGAAGCTGAAGCTGGTTGCGGCTTGAGCCTGCCCCGGTTCGCAACTGCCGCCGTCGATGCCGCGATGGTACTCGAAATACATGGGGCGCTCGACCAGGATGGATACCCCGTTGATCGAAGTGACCTGGGCGGAGAAATCGGAGGCCTCGCTGTCATCGGAGCCGAGCAGATCATTGACCTTTACGGTTGAGCGCGAAGCGGGGGCAACCGCGAGGCTATGGCTCATCGATGTGCCGTCGCCTCTCATGTAGGTGATGTTCACGTCCGCTGCCGCCTTCTCGGGGTTCATTATGGTGAGATAGGAATCAAAGCCTGGCCTGGTCGTCCCTTCGGCCAGGTAGAAATCCAAGCCCGCGTCGGTGATCCCGGTCTCACAGTGCCCTCCCGGGCTTTCGCCCTTGTAGGTGAAGTACATGGGCCGCTCCACCACGATGGGGGCGCCATTGGATGAATTGACCCGGGTGGAGAAGTCGGAGGAAAGATCATCGGCGGAGCCGAGAAGGTCATTGGCTTTGACGGTAAAGCGGGAGCGAGGAGCCAACGAGACATGGTCTTCCAGCACGCCGCCGTCGCCTCTCATGTAAGTGAGCTGGACGTCGGCCTGCCCGTCTCCGGGGTTCATAATACAGAAGTAGGTGTCGAAACCGGGGCGAGTGGTTCCTTCGGCGAAGAAGAATTCTTCGGCTGGTTCAGCACAGCCATTGTCGGTGCTGCCTCCCTCCCATTCATCCCGGTAATTGAAATAACTGGGCCTTTCCGCCAGAAAGCCCACACCGTTGGTGGATTCGACAAGGGTGGAAAAGTCGCATGAGATATCGTCGGCGACGCCGATGACATCGCTCGGCTTCGCGGTCGAGCGGGTATGCGGGGGAATGGATACGAGCTGCGACGCGGTAGATCCATCAACCTTCATGTAGGTCAGCTTCACATCCGTCCTGGTATCGCCCGGATTGGCCAGGCAGAAGTAAGTTTCGAAGCCCGGGCGCGTGGTTCCTTCAGCGAAGTAGAACTTCGTCCCCGCTCCCGCTGCACCCGCTTCGGTGTGCCCACCGGTCCATTCGTTGTTGAAGGCGAAATAGACGGGGCGCTCGGCGACGATGGGAACCCCGTTGGTCGATTCGACCGTTGCCGAAAAATCCTGCAGGTTAGTGTTGGTATTGCATTCGACGATAGCCGCGTCCGTCACGATGTCGAGGGCGCACTCGTCGGCTCCCGGCATCACCTTTACCAGGGCGTTATAAAAATCCTGGATGGCGGTGTCCATGGGCGCGGGAATGGACGGATACCAGTTATTAAAAGCGGCTTTCTGGCTCTGGAAATCGGCAGGGTTGCTTGCGGCGTTCGCGTATGCCGCGTTGAGTTGCTGAAAATTGGAGTCGATGAAACCAGTCTGGCCCCAGGCTTTGGCCATCACGGTGGCAAGTTTGGTCTTTTCCAGTTCTTTGTAAAGGACATTGATGCCGGTCCAGATGGCATTGACGGTCTGCTCGACCCGGTCGAGGGTCTTGCCGATCGCGTCAAGCTTCGCGAGCGTATCGGCGCTCGGATCGTTCAAGCCGAAGAACTTGGCGATGCTGAATCCGCCCGACACTATGCTCACGATGTTGGAAGCGACCGAGATGCCTTCGATCCAGCCAAGGGCCGCGGCTTTTTCCGGGGCTCTGAAGAAAGAAGGGAATAGGGTCATCAGCAATACGACAGTTAGCAGCAGACAAAGCGCCTTTCTGAGTGACATGGACTTCTCCTTCGCTCAACGTTGTCATGTGTGTCTCTAATTATAACGAACATTCTTCATTTACCCTTCTCCTTATCAACATTAAACTGCCAAGCAAGGCAACGGCAGTCTGTCACCGTTGCGGGGCGCAGCAACTGGCTCAAGCCGGATATCTTCCGGGACCAGGGCAAATTGGCGGGGCCGTGTAGTAAGATGCTGACATGAAACAGGCAGAGCTTATTTCCGTGGGTGAGTTGGCCCGCCGCTCGGGCGTTCCCTCAAGCACCATCAAGTACTACGTCAGGAAGGGCCTGCTCCCGGCCCCGAGTAAACTCGGCTACAACCTCAGCCTCTACGACCCCGGGATGCAGAAGCGCCTCTCCCTGATCAGGTACATGACCGAGAGCGGCCTCTCCCTCGAGAGCGTGAAGAGCATTCTTGAGAAGTATCCCCTGGAGGCGATATCCGACTGGGAGGAATTCAAAAAGAAGGCCGGGCAGGGTGGCCTCCTTGCCTCCGCCGGTGACGACAGCCTGGCGCTGACCAACGAGGACCGCCGCAGGCGCGAAATAATCGAGGCCGCGATGAAGGCCTTTTCTAGCAATGGCTACAAACGCGTCTCCATGGACGATATCGCGCGGGAAGCGGGCCTCAGCAAGGGGACCTGCTATAAGTACTTCAAGACCAAGGAAGAGCTCTTCCTCGCCTGCGTCGACAGGTCCGTCGCGGGTTTCTTCGACTACCTCGAGGAGACGGGACGATCGGCCGAGGGGGCGCTGCAGAGGCTGCTGATGAGAGGGATGGCCTTCATCACCAGGTACCCCGAGTTCTACTTCATGATGAACGACATCAACTCGGAAGCCGCAAGCGGCAACCAGCGCATGGCCCGCAAGGCGATCTCGGTCTACGGGGAGGTCGCCCGCTACCTCGCCAGGGACATAGAGGAAGGCGTCGCCGAAGGCGTGTTCCGTGCAGGCATCGATGCGGAGAGCGTCGGGTACTCGCTCATCTCCATAGTCGAGTTCGTCGGCCGCATGTACATGATGGACGAGAGCCTGAACCCGCTGGAGTTCCTGATCGGGCAGGCCGATTTCCTCATGCGCGGCATCTCCGCCTGAGCGTACGATCTAACGCTTCCTTTTCCTTGAAATTATCTTGCATCCCAGAGCGCTCGGGATTACAATCGTAAGTGAAAATGACCTAACGGTATATAAAAGCTAACGATTGACCGAACAGGAGGGCGACAATGAAGAAGAAGATGATGAGACTTGCGATTCCGCTGGCACTGACGGCGGGCCCGGCCGCGGCCTGGCTCAACGCGAGCCAGAGCACCAGGCGCTACGTAGTCCACCTCGGTAAGCAGGTGCCCTACCTGCCCTACCGCTACTTCATATAGGAAGGGGGGCTGACATGAACGACTACGACGTCATCGTCATCGGCGCTGGACTGGGAGGCCTCTCGGCCGCATCGCTGCTGGCCAAGTCGGGCTTCAAGACCCTGGTGTGCGAGCACACCTCCCGGGTGGGCGGCTGCTGTTCGTCCTACGACCACGAGGGCTATACCTTCGACATCGGCGCGAGCATCGTCGAGATGGCCTGGATCATCGACGACCTCTTCACCCGCCTGGGGAAGAAGACCTCCGACTACATGGAAATGATCTCCATCGACCCCATCTATGGCTTCGTTACCCAGGACGGCGAGCGCTTCACTTATCCTGTCAGCAAGGAAGGCACCCGCGACATTATCGCGCGCATCTCTCCCGACGAGGCCAAGGCCTGGGACCGCTTCGCTACAATCGGCGCGGAAGCCATCAACGAGGTCTTCGGCTCGGTGATGTCGACGCCCATGATGACCATGCTGGACGCGCTGAAGGTCGGCATGAGCATGCCCAAGTTCATCAAGTACGCGCCGTATATGGTCAAGAGCTTCGAGTCGACCCTCTGCAGCTTCTTCTCCAGCGACAAGGTGCAGGCGTCGATGAGTATGCAGTCCTACTACATCGGGCTGCCGCCCGCCCTCTGCCCCGGCTACGCGGCCTTCCTCGCCTACTCCGAGCACGAGGGCATCTACTATCCGCGCGGCGGCATGATCAAGATCCCCGAGGGGATAGCCCGGGCCTTCACTGAGTTCGGCGGCGAGATCAAGTTCGACGCGACGGTCAGGCGCATCCTGCTCGAGGGCAAGCGCGCGGTGGGCGTCGAACTGGCCGACGGGACGCAGATACGCTCGCGCCTGGTCCTATCCAACGTCAACGCCAAGGTGCTCTACAACGAGATGATCGGCCGGGACAAAATGCCCCGCTGGGCCTCGCGCACCATCGACAGTTACGAGCTCTCCATCCCCTGCCCCATGATCATGGTGGGGATGGACGCCGCCCCCGAACTGGAAGCGCATCACACCATCTGCTACGGCACCATGGACGAGATGAACAGCGCCTACTTCGACTACTTCAAGAAGGGCAAGCTGCACTCCGGTGGGATGATGATAATCTGCTGGCCGACCCACGCCGACCCCTCCCTGGCGCCCGAGGGGCATCACGCCCTGAACATCGTTACCCTGGCCCCTTACGACCTGGCCGAAGGGGACTGGGACTCCATGAAGGAGCGCTACCTGGAGATAATGCTGGACTCGGTGGAGAAGAAGTTCCACGTCAACCTGCGCGATCACATCACCACGGTCAAGGTCAACTCACCCAAGGACTTCGAGCGTGCCCTGCTGCACCCGCGCGGCGCCGTCTACGGACTCAACAACGACCTCTTCTCGACGGCCATGTTCCGCCCGAACATGCGCTCGCGCCTCTTCGACGGCCTATACCTGGCCGGCGCCTCCACCCACTTCGGCGGCGGCGTGCCCACGACGGTAGGTTCGGGAATGGCGGTCAGCGGCATCATCGAGAAGGATATGAGCTGACTTCTTTAGGTGGCGTTTACTTCGAACCTGTCCCCAGAGTACCCGGCGAACTCGACCAGGCTTCCCTGCGGGACGTATACGCTGCCGCTGTCCATGACGCTGTCGTAGAGCACCGAGCCGTCGGGCGAGAACACTATCAATCTTCCCTTCTCCGGCTTGTCCACGCTGAGGATGAAGTCCCCGCCCGCGCGCAGCCACTCGTTGTAGCCTTCTCCGCCGATGGTGACGGAGGTGTTCCCCGCCTCGAGGGCGGCGACGCCATCGGCCGGGCTGAAGAACATATCCGAGACCCTGGCCCAGGTCTGGCCATCCCGGTCGAACAGGGTCAGCTCGGTTAAGTCGGTCATGGTGTCGATGGCCATCCCCGCGAAGTCCGGTGACTCGATGCGCTTGATGCCGTTGAAGTCGACGTACCCGGGCAGGTCCGGGGAGAGGGCCGACACCGCCAGGTGGCCGGACGCCTCGGCGGTCTCTTCGAACGGCTTGACGTTGCGCCGCAGCCACTGCACGCCGTCGATATCGCTGACGAGGGACTCAGGCGAAGACAGGTCCGTCAGCCGCTGCCCGTAGACGATGTAGAGCTTGCCCCACTCCGTGGTCACGAAGCAGTCGCGCCCGTCCACCGAGATCAGCTTGAACTTTGTACTGCCGGCATGGAGAAACCCGTCATAGTAGGTCAGCGATATCGGCTTCGCTTTGGCGCCGCCCTTGATGACGGTGAGTTCCGCGGAGCTGCCGTCGGGGCTGAAGGATATCTGGAAGGAACTGTTCTTGGAGGCATAGATGCCTCCAAGTTCCAGGTATCCGGAGGGTATGGGCTGGGGTTGCGGCGGCGCCGAGACCGCGGCTTCTTCTTTCTCCATGAGCCCCTTGGCTTCCAGCAAGCTGTCCAGGATCTCGAAACCGAGGGCCTGGGCGGAACTGCCGTGCCCTGCCTCCATCACCGCCACGGAAAGCCTCTCGCCGGGCACCGTGAGCATCATAGAGTGGTAGTCGTCGGTGTCCCCGGCTTTGCCGACCACCTTGATGCCCTTCTCCTGGTAGCCTTCCACGTCCGTCAGGTCGAAGCCGAGACCGAAGGAGAACTCGGGGTTAAATCCCTCCTGCTCCATCACGGCACCGGGCGAAGGCGGAGGGCTGCCCCTTGATCATCTCGGCGATGGAGGAGTCCGACAGGACATCGGGCCCTCTGCCGGAGAAGCTGTCCGCGAACCTGACCAGGTCCTCCGGGGTGGAGGAGAGCCCGCCGGCCCCGATGCAGGAGACTATCTCGGCGGGGACCTTCTTCCCCGTGTCTGTCTGGTAGAACGCGGCGTAGTCGGAATCGTCCCGCTCGGCGATGCCGGTACCGGTGCGGTCGAGGGAGAGCGGCTCGAGCACCCGGTCGGAGAGGAAGTCGAGGTAATCCTGCCCGCTGACCCGGGTGACCAGGAGCTCCGCCAGCGTGAAGCCGTCGTTGCAGTAGGGCGCGGTCTCGCCCGGCGCCGCCTTGAGGTGCGAGGAAGCGAGGTAGGTCAGGGTGTCCTCCATGTAGGTGGGATTGAGCTCGTAGCCGTTGTTGTTGGCGTAGGCGGTACCCGGCATGCCGGACGAGTGGTCCATCAGCATCCTCACGGTGATGTCCTTGTACCGCGGGTCCGCCATCTTGAAATCGGTTATGTACTCGGTCACCGGGGCGTCGAGCTCCACCTTGCCGTCGTCCACCAGCACCATCACCGCGGTGGAGACGAAGGTCTTGCTCACCGAACCCATGTTGAAGAGGGTCTCTGGCGGTGACGGGGAGGCTGCTTTCGCGGTCGGCCATCCCGAAGCTCTCGGAATAGACGATCTTCCCGTCGTCCAGCACCGCCACCCCGGCACTGCTCGCTTTGCCGGAGTTGATCTCCTTCCACAACTCGGTGCGAGCGGTCTGGCGGACCTGCCCGTAGACGTCCTCCCCAGCTACTTTCGTCTGCCACAGCCGGACACCGAACCAGGGACGACAGCGCCAGCGCCAGTACGAGGACCAGACAGGCGATTCTTTTCATCTCTTTCATCGTGTGTATTCCTTTCTCTTCTACCGGTCGCCCGGGTATCCGGGGAAGGACTCCGGCAACACGGCCTGGGCGAAGGTCGCGAAAAACTCCGGGCCGTCGCCCGGGATGGTCGTGGTATTGGTCAGGGTTATCAGGACGGCTCCCCGCGAGGGCAGGTAATACATCTGGGTGTTGTGGGAGAAGGTCTTGCCGCTATGCCCGATGAAGTAATCGGGGCTCGTCGTACTTCTCCAGCGCCATGCCGTAACCGGGCACCATGGTCTGGAGATACGGGAGATCACCCGCGGTGGCGTCGTGGAAGAGCAGCCTCTCCCGCTGCATGGCTTCGCTGATGAGCGTGCCCCTGCCCAGAGCCTCGGCCCATACCCTCAGGTCCTCGAGGTTGGAGACCATCGCCCCGGCGGCCCAGAAGAAGGACGGGTCGATGTCGGACGCTTCGATGAATTCCCCGGAATCCGTGTCGTAAGAATACCCCTGGGCATAGGGCGGATCTATCCCCGGCTCCCTGGGGAAAGAGGTGTTCTCGAGCCCCAGGGGCTCGATTATCCTCAACCGGACCTCGTCCTCGAGATCATTGCCGGTTACTTCCTCGACGATCATCCCCATCAGGATGGTGTTGGTGTTGGAATACTGCCAGCCTTCTCCCGGAGAGAAAGAAGGTTCGTGCGCGATTGCTGTCCGGACGAGTTCTTCGGGAGACCACTTTTTGAGCGGATTGTCCGCGACCTTCGCTTCAAGGGCCTCGTCGTCGAGGTAGCTGTAAAGGCCGCTGGTCATGTCCAGGAGTTGGCGAACGGTGATGTTCTCTCCGCCGGGGACGAAGTCTACGTACCGGCTGAGCCTGTCGTCAAGCCCGAGCCGGCCCTCGTCGACCAACTGCAGCGCCACGGTACCGACGAAGGACTTGGTGACGCTGCCGATCTGGAACTTATCTCTCCACATCCATGGCCTCGCCCGTTTCCAGGTCCGCCTGGCCCATGGCCGCGACGTACTCCCCCTCCCCGGGCACCCAGGCGCCTACGACCGCTCCCGGCAGGTGGCGTTCCCGCATGTAATCGGCGACAACCTCGTCCAGCTGCTCCTGCCGTTCCGGGCTGAAAGAGGCGTTGGTCCCGCCGCACGAAGGACAGGCGAACATCACGATAGGCACAAGGATGATGGCGGCGAGAACGGCGATGCCGTGCGACAGCAGTTCTTTTCGAGCAGGCATGTTTGTGTCTCCCCATAACGTCTAGCTTTATGGTGCCGCTAGACTGTTGAAGCCGAAATCGATGTCGTCCCCGATGCCGCATACCTTCTTGACGAAATCGAGGTACGCTTCCCACCACTGCTCGCGGGACAGTATGTCGGTCCCCTTGATGAAGTCGAAGTGAGCCCAGCTTACCGTCATGTAATATGCAGCGGTTGCCTCGGGGTAGAGTACGTGCATCAGCCCTTCCTCGACGCCCTGTTTGACGATCTCGGTCGCCAGCGGTGTGGCGAGATCGAAGGCGATACTCCCAACCCGATATCGCATGTGACGCAGGTCCAGCGCCGCCATCTCGTCCGTCCATCTCTCATCCATCTCTATGGACATGACGTAGCCCATGATCAGTTTGATCTTATCCAGGGCGGAGAGGCTCTCCTGCTTTACGATGGATTTGAGGACGTCGAACACTTCCAGGACGATGGCTTCGGCGACGGCGTCGAAAACCGCCTCTTTGCCGTCGAAATAGAAGTAGAAGGTCCCCTGGGATATGCCGACCTCCCTGATGATGTCCGTCACGTTGGTGGCGGTGTAACCCTTCTCTCTGAATATCCGACGCGCCGCCTCGACAAGCTCGAGTTTCCTTTCCTCGGGCTTTTTTCTTGTTCTCGCCAATCCGATCACCAACCTGTTTTACCTGTATTTTTCTAGTGCCCTATGGGTTATATGGGCACCTACAGTATACACAAGAAATTGCTTATTGACATCACTACAATAAATTATTATAGTCTTGTCAATAGCTTATTTGGTATATGTCAATAAGCTATCAGAAGCAGGGAGAGAGAAGGGGAGAGTTCAGATGTTCGATCAAGCGATGTTCGAGGAGGCCCTGGCCAAACCAAGGCTGCAGCCGCCCATTCCGGAGTACCTCCATGGCAACCGCGGAGGGAGCAAGGTCCGGGTGCTGACGGAGCCCGAGCTCATGGCCAGGACCAAACAGTGGTTCGTGGACTACGAAAAGAAGATCCAGTACTACGCCGACCGTGGCATAGACATCGGCTGGACCATGGAGTGGGCCAAGAAATACTGGTGGAGCTGGCTGATGCGCGACATGTCCTTCAACCACGAGCTCTATACACAGGATCTCGAATATACTGATACGTCGTCGCTGGGCCGGACCATCAAGGGGATGGACGAGTTCCTCACCTACAACTTCGCTTTCTTCGCGGCCATCCCCGACTGGCGCTACGACCCGCTTCCGGGGGAGGTCTTCATCGACATCGCGGCTGACGGAGAGGTGCGGACCATAGTCCGCTACATGGGCAGCGGGCACTTCAGCGGAGCCCTTCGCCTCTACCCTTACGATGAGAAGGCCCCCACCATCTATGGGACCGGCGTCTTCATCCAGTGCACGGCCGTCGACCGCTATTACTTCAATAAGGACGGCCTGATGTACAAGGGCGACACTTCCTACGACGTCTTCGAGGGTTTGCAGACCGTGGGCATTCTGCCCCGAGACGACAGCCCGGTATTCAAAGCCATCCTCGGGTCCACCAAACTGTTATCGTCCATGTATGGGCTGCAGAAGAAACTCCGTTCTTCAGGCCATAAATAAATAAGAAACACGCGTTATGCCCTCTGCTGTGATGCCTTAAAGACGGCATCGTCCCGGCAGCACAAGTCCCAGCTACTGGCTTCTCAAGAAAGGAGACTACATGGCTTTGAACGGGCACACGGTCGTTGTCGGGTCAGGGCCCGGGGGCGCGGGGGTCGCCGCGCTTCTCCAGTCACGGGGGCACCAGGTGACCCTGCTGGAGCGGAACGGGTTCACCGGTGGTAAGTGCTCACAGCTTCGATAAAGAAGGTTTCATCGTCGACTCGGGGGTGCACATGTACTCGCGGGGGCCGGGAGGCCCGCACACCGCCCTGGACAACATGATCGGCGGCGACCTCAAGTGGCTGGTGAGCGACCCGGGCACCTGCGGTTACGTGGAGGACAAGAGGATCATCTCCCTCTACCAGGACCTTGGTTCCCGGCGCAACCTGGCTGAATGGGCCGGCGCCTACCGTGACGGGACCTTCCGCCCTTCTCTGCTGAAGGCCTTCCACTATGCCGTGAAGAAATCGGGCATGCGCGGGCTGATCGACACGGCCAGAAAGCTCGCCCGGCAGGACCCTCTTTCTTCAACGACCTGGACGGGATAAGCACGCGGGATTTTCTTCTGAAATTCACCGATTACCCGGTGTTCCTCCGGGTTGCCAACGCCCTTTCCATGCTCATCTTCGTGCTTCCCTACGATCAGTCGTCGGCGGGCGAGTTTCTGTGGTGCATGGCCAACACCTTCCGCGATAAATCCCTGGGCATCCCCGCCGGTGGGTCGAAAGAGATACCGGGATCCTTTATCCGCGCTTTTCTGCGGGAGGGCGGCGAACTGCGCACCGGTTGCGCGGTCAGGCGTATCCTTGTTGAAGGAGGAAGAGCCACCGGGGTCGAGATCTCCGATGGCGAGGAGATACCGGCCGATACCGTGATATCGAACGCCGGCATCAAGCGGACGGTGGAGATGGCCGGGGAGCTACATTTCCCGGACAGGTACGTGGGCTGGGTGAAGGGCCTTACCAACTCCTATTCCTTCATCACGGTGAAATATGGCATGGCTTCCAAGGTGGTAGACAGCCCTTCCGCCGGCTTCTTCAACATCCCCTTCATGGACCCGGACGCCATGTTCCGCTACCTGGACGACGGGAGTACCCCCGAGGACCCCTTCCTGTTCATACCCCTGCCCACGGACTGGGACCCCGTGGTCGCCCCGGCGGGCCGGCAGCTGGTGATGATGGGGGTGCCCGGGCCTTCCGACATCAACCCCGACAGTCTCGAGCACTGCCGGCGCATCCTCGACCGCGCCGAGGAGAGGTTTTTCGAGCTCTACCCCAGGGCGCGGAAGGAGATCATGTGGAGCATGCGCACCGACGTAACCGATACGGCGGCCATCTCCGGCAGAAGCACCGGCGAATGTGTCGGAATCGGCCAGCGCGTCGGACAGACAGGGACTCTCAAGCCCAGACCGCGCACGCCGGTGAAGGGGCTGTGGCTGGTGGGCGCGGATGCGGGCGCGCGTGGAATAGGGACCGAGCAGGCCAGCGCCAGCGCCATACATTTGGCGGGGTTGCTGGCCGGTTGTTCATAAGGAGGGGATTCCTGATGGGTAGAGGCAGATGGCAGATCGAGCACCTGGTGATGCGCCCCGTCAACTGGCGCTGGTTCGAAGCACTGGCCCCGGCGGCGCGCATCGGCTGGATCAAACGGCTGGTGCCCTGGTACCGCAAGGACGGGCTGAACATCTACTTCCTGGCCGTCAACCAGGACATCCACTTAGACGAAGGCACTCCCATGCCGGTGGAGATCATCTATGAGCTCATCGACCGCACGTCCCACCGGGTGATCGTAGACAAGTGCCTCTGCCGCGCCACCCTGGGATGCGAGAACTACCCTGCCGACATCGGCTGCCTGATGATGGGGGACTCCGCCCTGGAGATCAGCCCGGACATCAGCCGCGAGGTATCGCCCGCCGAGGCCAGGGAGCACGTGCGCCGGGCGGCGGAAGCCGGCCTCATCCCTTTCGTGGGCAAGGCCCGGGTGGACAACCTGGTCTTCGGGATCAGGAACAAGAAGCAGCTCCTATCGGTCTGCTTCTGCTGCGAGTGCTGCTCCATCTCCCGCTTCGCCCGCTACGTCCCTCCCGCCTCGCGGGCCGAGAACCTCAACGTGCTGGAGGGCATCACGGTGGAAGTGGGCCAGAAGTGCAACGGCTGCGGCCTCTGCGTCGATTCCTGCTTCCTCAAGGTCATCCGGATCGAGGGGGAGCGGGCAGTGATCGGCGAGGGCTGCGTGGCCTGCGGACGCTGCGCCAGGGCCTGCAGACGTCACGCCATCGGCATCTCGCTCTCCAACCCCGGCCTGGTGGATGAGGTCTGCGACCGCATCGAGACCTTGGTCGACTACCGCTGATGGTTACTTGCGTTGTTCGTGACAAAAGGGAACGAGGGAAAAAGGAGGAAGAGGATGATTGCTGAAGGCGTGATCAAACAGATCGCCGAGATGGTGGGGAAGGAGAATGTCCTCCAGGGCAAGGCCGCCCTGGAAAAGAACTTCCCGCACATGGGCGACCGTCCGCAGTTGGTGCTGGTGCGGCCGCAAGACGAATACGACCTGGCAGAGGTCGCCGACCTCGCCTACCAGAAGGGCATCTCCATGTACACCCTTCGCCGGGACAAAATGGACCCGGCCCTGACCGAGAAGGAAGGCCTGCTCATCGACGTTTCCCGCATGACCGACATCAAGCTGATCGACCGGCGCAACCTCACCGCCAATATCGGCGCCGGCGTCACTTTCGAGCAGCTGATCCCGGTCTGCCTGAAGAACGACTGCAAGCTGCTCCTGCCCATGGCCGCCACCAGCCACCAGGTGCTCCGCACCTACCTGGACCGCGACATGCTGATGGGCTGCAGCGGCTTCCGCCATCCCCAGCTGACCATCTTCCACGCCGTACTTGGCCGACGGCCGCATCTGGGTGTCCGGCGCCCAGCAGATGACCGATGAGGGCATGTGCGACTTCCGCGAGGACCAGGCGCCGCAGTTCTCCCTCTTCTTCGGGGCGAGCGAAGACATCTACGGCATTCCCTTCTACAGCATCGTCTACACCTACCCCCTGCGCGAGACCCGCAAGGTCCAGCTCTGGGGCTTCGACGACCTGGGGCCGGCCTGCGAGCTGGCCTACAAGGTATCCCGCGAGGAGCATTGCTTCGAGACCTTCACCGCCAACGCCCGCTACCTCTCGGTGCTGCTCTCCAAAACCCCGGCCGAGGCCGAGGCCCTTGCGGCCAAGCTCCCGCCGTGGCTGACCGTAGTGACCAACGAGCACCATCCCGAGCTGGTGGACATGTGGTCGGCCTTCGCGGCTGACGACGCCGCCCGCTTCGGTGGCAAGCTCGTCGAGGGCGAGCTGGTGGAGGCCATCGACAAACAGCTCTCCAAGCCCTGGTACGTCGCCGACCGTGACTACTTCAAGGGCGCGACCAAGCACGTCTTCAGCTACGACTTCTACTCCAACGTCAAAGGGCTCACCGCCGACGTCTCGGCGTCGCTGGAGAAAAACGGCTTCGCCGCCTCCGACGTCGGCCAGATCATCGCGCCGGTCTACTACGGCGGCTCGGCCTACATCGAGAGCGACGTCTACTACGACTCCTCAGACGAGGACAAGGCCGACAAGGCCTGCCTGGACGCCTTCAAAATGCTCATCGATAAGAAGTCCTTCGTCGACAAGCCGCTGGGAAAAGTGGCCGACTACATCTACGGCCAGGCGGACGAGGGCTACCTGAGGACCATCAAACTGTTTAAAAACATCGTCGACCCCTCCGGGATACTCAACCCCGAACAACTACTGGAAGGAGTGTAAGCAATGGAAAAACGCATTACCGCTCCCCGCCAGGTACTGGAGGAACTGCAGGCCGACTACTCCATCTGCACCAAGTGCAAGATCTGCCAGGGCGTGCACGTTCAGTTCTGCGAAGACTCCCGCTTCTGGCGCAACTGCCCCTCCGGCACCCGCTTCCGCTGGGAGGCCTACTACGCCTCGGGCAAGATGGAACTGGCCCGCGGCCTCCACACCAAGGAACTAGAGCCCAACGAGTCCATGGCCGGCATCCTCTACTCCTGCAACCTCTGCTCCTCCTGCCAGGAGCAGTGCTACGAAGTCAAGCAGATCCTGCCCACCAAGGTCTTCGAGCTGATGCGCGAGCGAGCCGTCGCCGAGGGCTGGGGCCCCATGCCCGAGCATAAGGCCCTGGCCGATTCGCTGGAGAAAAACGACAATCCCTGGGACCTGCCCCGCGATAAGCGCGGCGACTGGGCCAAGGGCCTGCCGCTGAAAAACCTCAACACCGAGAAAGCGGAAGTGCTCTTCTTCGCCGGCTGCACCTACGCCGCCGACCCCAACCTCTTGAAGGCGGTGCGCTCAGCGGCCATGGCCTTAGTGGAGGGCGGCATGGACGTCGGCACCCTGGGGGCCGAGGAACTCTGCTGCGGCGCCCCCATGCTGCTGGTGGGCGACCGCGACTACTTCGAGACCTTCGCTTATGAGAACATCGAACGCTTCACGGCGCTGGGAGTCAAGACCATCGTCGCTCCCTGCAGCCACTGTGCCTGGGTCTTCAAGGAAGAGTACAAGGAGCAGCTCGGCGACATCGAGGTGCTGCAGATCACCGAGGCCCTGTGGCGGCTGGCCAAAAAGACCAAGACCCTCAAGCCCACCACCGAAGTCAAGATGAAAGTGGCATATCACGATCCCTGCAAGCTGGGACGCCGCTTCGACCAGTACAAAAAGCCCCGCTCGGTGCTGAAGGCCATCCCCGGGCTGGAACTGGTGGAGTTCCCCCGCGCCACCTTCAACGCCCTGTGCTGCGGCGGCGGCGGAGGCGTGCCCTACGCCTTCCCGGACTTCGCCCTGTGGACCGCCAAGGAACGCCTCTTCGAGGCGGAGTCGACGGGCGCGGAGGCCATCGTCACCTCCTGCCCCTACTGCGTGCAGATGTTCCGCAAGGCCATCGAGGCCAAGGGGAGCCCCATGAAAGTATACGACCTGGCCGAACTGGTAATGCTCGGGCTGGGGAAGGAGGTGTAGGTTTATGTGGACCAAAGACATAGAGAAAAACATCAGAGAGCGCCGCGTATCCGGCGTAGTCATGCAGTTCGAGGAAGAACCGCTCCATAATCATCCGGAGGACCTTGCCAGGGCCAAGGCGCTGCTGCAGGAGACCCTGGGCAGCGAGTGGGTCACCGACGACCTCAACATCCTCATCGGCTACTCCCGTGACCAGAGCCCCTTCCCGGCCCAGTACACCCACCTGGTCTGCCTGCCCGCCACCACCGAGGAGGTCGCCCAGATCTACAAGATCGCTAACGAATGCAAAGTGGACGTCCTGCCCATGGGCACCGGCCTCACCACCTTTGGTCTGCACATCCCCCTCTACGGCGGCATCGTGATGGACCTGCGCCGCATGGACCAGGTGCTGGAAGTGGACGGGGCCAACAACTTCATGCGCATCCAGCCCGGCGTCAACTACCTGCACGCCCAGGTGGACGCCCAGAAGGTGGGCTGCCGGGTGCTCAACCCCTCCACCGCGGCTACGGCAGGCGTGATCAGCAATCACGGCTTCTGCAACATCAACACCCTGGCCTCCAAGTACGGCTTCGGCATCGACAACATCCTGGAGACCACCCTGGTCATGCCGGACGGCTCCATCGTCAAGTCGGGTCCCGATGTCTACGGCGCCAACAAGGTCCAGATGCCCGGCCCGGGCCCCGACATCAGCGCCCTCTACCGCTACGCCTTCGGCTCCCTGGGCACGGTCACCGAGCTGACCCTGCGCATCTATCCCGAGCAGGACTTCATCTACTCCATCTACCCCGCCTACGAGCCCGACCGGCTGGACAAGGTGGTCGACGTGCTCTACGCGCTGGCCAACGCCAACCTGACCCTGGAGCTCGCCCACATGCAGGATTCCTTCTACGGCATCTTCTTAGGCGAGAACAACAAGGCCGCCTCGGCCATCGCCGACAGCATGCCCAGAAACAACCTCTTCTGCATCGTCAGCGGCATGAACGAAGCGGAAGCCATGCTCAAGGCGGACATCGTGGAGCGTATCACCAAGGCGGTGGAGCCCGAGTTCGAGTTCATGCCCCCCGAGGCCATGGCCGACCTCACCGCCGACCTGCGCTCGGCCAACCTGGACCGCTGGCAGAAGTTCTTCAACGTCACCGTGCGCGTCATGCGGGTGCGCGGCTCCTTCCTGATCGGGGCCCTCATCGGCAAGCTGGACAAGTTCCCCGAGATCGAGCGAGCCATGCGCACCACCACCACCGACCAGCGGGGCCATACCGACGACATCCTCAACCCCGACGACGCCTCCACCTACCTGCAGCCCTATCACATGGGGCGTTCCGCTTACATGGAGTACGACCTCTACTCCAACCAGGGCGACAAGGATGACATGATGGCCACCTTTATAACCTACATGCGGGCGATGATGCAGGCCATCATGCGCGACGGATTGGCCCTGGCCGGTGGCATGCTGCAGCAGATCATAGGCATGCCGCTGCCTATCCCCGAAGGCATGGGTAATTTCGACGACCTGCTGCCGATGGTGATGCCCGAGGCGGCGGCCATCGTCGACTCCTTCAAGGAGTTCAAGATGGCCACGGACCCCAACAACATCGCCGCACGCCGCTGGGACTACGACACCGGCTTGATGAAGAAGATCGCCGGTCTGTAACAACCGGGTACGTGACGTTACAAGGAGGTGATGCACCCAGGTGGAATAACCGTGCAACACGATACGGCGCTTGGACGGATGTCCGGATCGTGACGAGGGAACGAAGCCTCCATGTTTTAAAGAGGGAACGAAAGTAAGTCGACCGAATCCTGTCGGCGCCCGGCGCGCCGGCAGGAACATTTCTCGAAAATTGGGGTCAGACCCCTTCTCCACTTCGGAAAGAATAGAGATGTATTCAGGAGGTGCACATGGCCAGGAAAGAAGCAGTAGTGGTCGGAGCGGGGCTGTCGGGTCTGTCGGCGTGTATATCGGCTGCCCGCCTCGGTTATGAGGTGACCTGCCTGACCATGTTCAGCAAGGAGGGAGGCGTGCCGGAGTCCTACCCGACCATGGACGCCAGCCCCTTCGACCCCGCCCTGATGAGCCGCTGGCTGGGCATCCCCATAGGCGAGCCACAGGTGGGCGTGCCGCGGGAACTGCGTGCCTACATCTTCGGCCGGCGTTTCGACTTCGATCCTGAAATGGTGCCGATGTCCATCGTGGAGCGGGGGACGCGCTCCACCGCTATCGACCACTACCTCTACGAGAAAGCGGTGGAGCTGGGGGTCAAGTTCGAGTTCAACCACCCGATCATCAGCCAGAAGCAGCTGGCCGAGCTGCCCCCCAACACCATCATGGCTACCGGCCCCTACACCGAGATGTTCTCACTACTGGATATCCCCAACGAGATGGCCTACGGCTACGTGGCCCGGGGGGTCTGCAAGGAGAACGGCGAACGCAGCGACAAGCGCTTCTGCATCATCTACTTCGACAGCTACACCAAGGACTACGCTTATATCGCCGCGGCCAACGGCGTCTTCTTCGGCCTGCTCTTTTCGCGCGTCCCGATGGGGGAGAGGGAGATGGGCATATGGGAGAAGCAGCTGCGCGACGACGAAGGTCTGGAGTTCAACTTCAAGGACCTGGAACAGGGCCCCTTCCGTTCCCGTTACCCCGGCTCTCCCACGCTGTTCCAGGGAAAGTTCATCCTCTGCGGCACCGTCGCCGCGGCCCAGGATCCCGGCACCTACTTCGGGGTGCACGGCGGACTGGTCTCGGGCAAGATAGCGGCCATCGCCCTGGAGGACAAGGGCGTAGCGGCAGAGATGTTTTCCATCTGCAACCGCAGCTTCAACGTTATGTGGATGGGCCGCCGCGTGGCCATCAACTACTCTCCTACCCCGGTCCGCAAGCTCGCCTTCAGCGCGGCCATGGCCGCCGCCTCCGGTAACCAGGCGGTCATGAAGGTTGGAGGCCACTACTTCAAGAGCATGATTCCCGGGTATACGCTGCTGGAGAAGTACATGGAGCAGCGCTATTCCAGGTGGCTGTAGGGGAGAAGGATGGGGTTCTGAGCCAAGCACTCTGAGGACAGCAAGAAGGGGCCGGCATCAAGCCGGCCCCTTCCAGTTATTACGCCCGGGTCAGATTCCGAGAATAGCCCTCATCTGTTCCACGATGTCGATGGGCAGCTTGAAGGTCGGGGTGAGCTCGGTGTAGCCCTGGCCGGTGACGGCCTTACCGTTGATGGTCCCGCTCACCGTGCAGGTGCCTTCCCAATATGAGCCGGTCGGGAAGATCGGGCTCGATAGCTCCTGGTCGATGATTTGCGGCGTGACCGTCAGGCTGCCGCCGGGAACATCGACTATCCACCCCGAATCGAAGGTGATGCCCGTGTGCGGGCTGGTCCAGGTGCCCAGCGGCGTCATGGCGATGGAGCCCGGGTCGAGGTCGGTGGTGGTGCCGTCGGGGTTGACCCGCGTGCCTACCTTCTGCACGATGGCTTCGGTGGAGTCGTTGATGAAATAAAGCATGTACTGGGTGTTGTCGGGGAGCTGTATGCTGAACCATTCCCAGCCGCCCACGCCGTTGAAGTCTCCCCACTGGTGGTCCATCCAGGCCGTGCCGCTGACGAACACCAGCACGCCGTGGTCAAACAGCGTGCCGCTCACCTGCAGCCTGGTCTGCGAGTAGTAGGCCGATTCGCCGAACGGCCCGTAGGGGATGATGCCGTCCGCTCCGCCGTGCATGGCGGCGGGGACGGACTGCTTCAGGGTGAGGTTGATGGACGTGTAGCTGAGGTCGCAGAACCCGCCGGCGTTGATGTGGTTGGTGCCGTTCTTGCCGTCCATGTGCAGCGTGCCTACCGTGTTGTTGAACCCGCCGCCGCAGGGGACAACGTCCGGCTGCAGGCTGATGGTGCTCATGTTCTGCTTGAAGCTGCCGCGGGTGAGGTCACTGATGGCTAGATGCCCGCTGTAGATGCAGGCCACCGGCTCGGTGTTGAGGAGGTCCATGCGGATCATGGTCTCTTCGAACCCGTACTGGTGCTTCTTTCCGAAGATGTCCGTCCCGTTGAGGTGGCCGGTGAAGTACCACCATTCCATCGGCGCGCTTGGATGTGCGCCCTCGTCGCCCGGAAGGACGACGTTCGGCATCCCGGCCGATGCCATCGGGCAGCAGGCCAGAACCCCGGCCAGCATCAGGACCGTCACCAGAAACAGTGACACCAGCTTCGCGGATGAACGCTTCTTCATGTAAGCCCCCTTCTCTTTCGGATCGCCTAATTGTCCGATTGCCCTGCTTTAAAAATGATATACCTTTGCAAGCATATCCGCAACAGCAAAGCATCCTGATGTCGCCGTCGGTGAAAGCGCTCTTGTCGAAGGCCCAGCCGCGGAAGGCCCGCTCGATCCGGTCGTTGTCCCGGAAGCGGAAGAAGGCCTCGGGCAGCCGTGGGATCTGGAACAGGAACATGTAGAACGACTGCTTCCGCTGGGCGGGGTTGTGCAGCAGGTAATCCATCAGCACCCCGGGCGGCGGGCAGTTCAGGACGATCAGGCGCTCCACCATCTCGGGATAGGTCATGGCGAAGGGCCAGGCCACCCCGCCGCCCCAGTCGTGCGCCACCACGACGGCTTTTTCGTAGCCTCGAGGCTATCCCTTCAGGCTGTCCAGAAACTCCATGGATTCACTGATGGCGATGCGCTTCATGTAGGAGAATGGAAAACTGATGAATCCGTGGTTTCCCAGGACGGGCAACCAGTTAAAGAACTTCCTGCTCTTCGGGAAAATACGAGTACGATGGGGGACACCTTCCCGGGTGAGGATTATGTCTAGTATCAAGGACTCCTGGCACAGGGGGTCCAGTTCGCCGCACGCGATGTAGGCCGGAGGGAAATCCTTATCGATGTGGGGGCCCGGGGAGGCCAACGCCGCCCTGCGCTGGAACTCCTCGGACTCCTCGTCGGGGACATAGCCGATAAAACCGTAACCTATCATTTCTCGCATGGGAAAGAGAGAATGCTTCGCGGAATCGTAATCGGCAACGCCGTAGAAAAGGACCAGGCCCCTCAGGCTTTCCGGCGGGATGCCCTTTTCGATTCCCAGGCTGTCCAGCAACTCCGGCTTGTTGACTATGCTGGAGTAGAGGGCGGAGTAATGCGCGCCCCCCGAATCCCCCGCCAGGAACATCCTGGTGTTGTCCCCGCCGAACTCCGCCGCATGATCGTAGGCCCAGCGGTAAGCTTTGCCGATATCCCCGATCTGTTCTTCGAACCTGCTGGCAGGCGCCAGCCTGTGATTGATATTGAACACCAGGAAGCCACGGTCCGCATAACGCTTTGCCAGCCAGCGGAAGTCCTTCTTGTCCAGCACATGCCAGGCGCTGCCGTGAGTGTAGACGAGGACGGGATAGGGAGGATCGCCCTTGGGGACGAAGATATCCAGGGACTGCTTGCGGCGGTTGGCGGTATCGTAGGGCTCATCGAGTATCTCCCTGCCGACCTCGGGGGAGTTGCGGTTCCAGAACGGCCTCGCGCACAATTCCATTAGCGCCGTGACGGCTTTAAGCGAATAAGCCTGGATCAGGTATGCCCTCTCGTCCATCTTCCATCCTTCCGTGGCGGCATGCCGTTCCCTGGTTTGACGAGGTTAGATGAGGTCGGGCCTTTCTTTGTACTTGAAGGATACCGACACCCGGGCACGGAAAGCGACCACCTTGCCGTCCTGCATCTTCATGTCCAGCCTGTCCACCTCGGCGACGCGCATGTCCTCGAGGCTCTCTCCCGCCAGCTCGACCGCGTTCTTGGCGGCAGACTCCCAGGAAGTCGTGCTGGTTCCCACCAACTCGATGATCTTGTAAACGCTCGATCCCATGTCTTCCCCTTTCGCATCCCCTCGCGAGGCAATGTTAATAGCCAGTTAGAATTGTACAGTTTCTTGCCAGAGAATAGTATATAGCTTAGCATTCTGATCGCTATCGAGAGGAAGCGTAATGACGTTCGCGGAACGGTTCAAGCGCAAGGGCGAACAAGCCAAGGGCAGGCAAAACAATCATGCCGGCAATTATTACCAGAAAGCTGAGGCTTTGCGTAAAGCCGGCAAACTGGAAGCGGCGGAAAAAAAATACCTGGCGGCGATCGACGCGGGAGAGAACGATGCGATGTGGCAAAAGGTCGGGCCGGAGCCGGCGATGTATGAATCGCTGGCGAAGATGTATTGCCACATGAACCAGGACAAATCCGCGCTGGATATCCTGGACAGGTATCTCAATTTCTGTGAGTTCATCTGGAAAGAAGATATCGCCATGAAGTTGCTGCGCGAGAGAATTGTTCAGGGAGGCTTTGAGAGGGCAAAGGTCAAGGGAGAGAGCACTACCATCATTGATTACGGGGCAGACTGAGCTACCGCTTACTACCGTTGCCCTGCACGGAGACCCCCGTTGGGTTAAACTTATAGTGCGCCAGGGAAAGCACTCTATTCACGGCATAATTTTAAGCCGAAGGTAGGTCGGGTTTTTCGGAACCGATTCGGATCCATGAGGGAACGGAGGGCTTTAGATGAGCGGGCATGACCTTTTCATTCACCCCGGCAACCGGCTGGAGACAGCGGATCTCCTGGCTGCCAACCTGAGCGGCTTGGTCGAGAAGCAGATCATCGGCAAGCGACTGGAACTCAAGGAGGACTTTGACCGTCTCCTTGCGCCGTCCCTCTCCAGGGTGATGGTGGAGGTCGGCCTGCAGAAGATGTTCTGGCCGGAGAAGCTCGGGGGTGAGGAGCACAATCAGCCCGAGGCCGCTTACACCATCACCTCCGCCCTCGAGCAGATCGGCCGGGCGGACGTGGGCATCGGTTTCCTGGCGGCCCACAGCCTGGCCCTCCAGGCCGCGCTGGCCATGGAGGACAATTACCTCAAGGGGCCGAGCGAGGCGGTCGCACCCCTTTTCTGTAACAGCGACAAGCCGCTCATCGTCTCCTTCATCCTCCCGGCCTTCAGCGACCTGGCGGGCGCCCCGGAATGGCGGGGCAAGGCCATCCAGGTCAGGGCGGAAAAAGAAAAGGGCGGGTGGACCCTGAGGGGATATAAGGCCAGGCCCAGTTGTTCGGGCCGGGATGCCGGGCTGTTCGGGGTGCTCTGCGCCGTGGACGGGGAGGAGCCGGCCTTCATGCTGGTGCCCGGCGACTCCCCCGGGCTGAAGCGTGAGGCGGAGTTCCTCAAGACCGGGCTGGCGGCCAGCCGCAACGCCGACATCTTCTTCGACGGCGTAAAGGTACCGGCCGCGTACTGCGCCTGGCGCGGGGAGGAGGGCCTGCGCCGCCTCCTCTCCTGGTACTACCTGGGGCTGGCGGCCACTGCTGTCGGGGCGCTCCTGTCTTCCTACGATATCATCAGGGAGTGGGGAGATAACCGGGTGATCAAGGGGACCGGGCAGGTTTTTAAAGAGAACCCCTTGACCGGGGCCCTGATGGGAGAGATCGCCGCCGAGATCGCAGTCGACCGGCTGCTGGCTTACGACCTCGCGGGCATACTTGCCGCGCCCGACGCCCACGGCGGGGCTGGTTCACAGAAAGTATTCACTTCCGCCCTCATGCTCGTCCACCACATCTACAATTCCGCCGAATACGCCATCAACCGGGCCATGGAACTGATGGCTTCAGCCGGGTACGCCAAGGAGGGGCAACTCGAGCGGTACTGGCGGGACGTCAAGACGGTCCAGTGCTATCTGGGTTCGTTCGAAATGGCCAAGCACGATTTTGCTCGCTGGTTCTACCAGGCCGAGACGTTGTGAGGGAGGTTGTCATGATGAGGACTATAGACGATATCACCCGGCCCCTGGAATATCTTCCCCCCCTGGTCCAGCCGCTTTCCAGAATATTGAGGAAATGGGCGGACGAGGAGGTCATCCCCAATCGCCGAAAGTTTGACGAGGACTGGGAGGAGCACAAACTGATACACCCGCCTTCAAAGAAACTGCTGGGGGAGATGGGCTTTCAGAGGCTGCTCTTCCCGGTGGACCTGGGAGGCATGGGCTTCGGGCAATCCGATTATGCTTTCACCAGTATGTTCGTCCTGGGCGAGGAGATGGCCCGCGCCGACTCGGGCCTGGCGGTGGCGCTGGGGGTGACGCTGTGGCCGCTCATGCTCATCGCGATCAAGCCCCACGTCAACCGGCGGCTCCTGGAGGAGTTCGCCCCCCTTTACTGCAACACCACCGAGATGGTGAACGGCGCCCTGGCCATGACCGAGCCCCAGGGCGGCTCGGACATAGAGAACGTGGAACTGTTGAAGGGGAGCACCATCCGAACCACCGCCGTGCAGGACGGGGACGAATGGGTGATCAACGGCCACAAGCTCTGGCCTTCCAACACCGGAGGCATCGCCGACCTCCTGGCCACGGTCTGTACAACTAAACCCGGCTCCAACGACCCCAACGACGTCGCTCTCATCTACGTTCGGGCAAACACCCCCGGCGTCACCCAGAGCGGCCCTTACGAGAAAGCCGGAATGGCGGCGGACAAGAACGGCGACATCTGGTTTGAGAACGTCCGGGTCCCGCTGTGGTGCCGGGCTTACGGCCCCGGGCTGGATGCCTTGTACTTCCCGGACCTCGTCTCCATTGGAAATGGGATAGTCATATCCTTCATGTCCGGCGTGATGATGGACGTCTACGAACGGCTGCTCGATTACGTTAGCCGGGTGAAGTACCGCGGCCTGCCGCTTAAGGAGAACGACGCGGTAGCGGGGGTTCTGGCCGATTATGTCTCCACCCTCGAGGTGGTGCGGGTGATCGGGTACCAGGCGGTGCGCATGCTGGACAGGCCGGACCTTTACGGTGAGCGGTGGAGCCCGCGCATGATGGCCAAGATGCGCTCCTTCCGCTACTTCACCATGGACCAGCTGCCTCGAAGCCATAGGCAAGGTCATGAACCTGATGGAGGCCTACGGGGCGGACAGGGACTGGGACGTGGAGAAGCACTGGCGTGACATCAAGATGAACCAGCTCTGGCTGGGCGGCAAGCAGCTGTGCCAGATGGAGGCCGCCCGCTGGTTCTTCGAATGCGAGACACTCTGAGTGGTAAGGGAGGAAGAAAATGGAAGACACCAATGTGAGCCCGGGACTCTCCGAGCGCATCCTGCGGGAAGTACTCGCGACGCCGGCCGTAAAGGACACTATCCTCCGTTCGATGGGGGGTATCCGGCCGGAGACCGCGGCGGGTCTCGCCAGGACCATGCTCTGGGACGACCCGGCCGTCACTATGAGCCTCTTCGGCGCCCTGCCGAAGATGGTTGACTGGACGATGGAATTCCTGTTGGAGATGGGGAGGCAGTTAAACGCCGTCCCCGAGCCCCTGCTCAAGGGCCTTCTGGCCGAAGTGGGGAAGGGCATCGATGTAGGGAAAATGAACGAGCTGCCCGTGGTTTACGGCCAGCTGGCCAGGCGGCTTGCCGGTGAGGGCGGCATGCCGGCCGAGACGCGGGCGGCGATGATAGCCTCTGTAAATTCCGCCCTCGCACGCCTGGATCGCTTCACCTTGGACCTGAAGCAGAACCGCAAGGCCCTGGCGCGTTCCCTGTCGGAGAACGTCGGAGAGATCGACGTCGCGGTTCTCGGCAGGTCGCTCTGCCGGATGGCCCGGGTGGGGGCGACGGTTACCATGTCCATGGGCAAATCGGTACTCCGCCCGCCAAAGAAACGCCGCCAGGGGTGACGTGATGGAGGCCCGGGCTCTCATAGAAAGCTACCCGTTCCTGGTGAATCAGGTGGTCCAGGTGGTCAAGGCTACGGCCGAATCCCTGGAGCAGCTGCCGGCCGACGAGAGCGCGGAGATGCTGGCTGAAGCCTTCAGGGGCGTGGATGGGAAGGAACTGGGGGAGGCCGTCAACGCCGTCTCGCAGCTGCTGATCGCCGTCCACCAGGCCAGTCCCGGGCTGCTGGCCCAGAGCCGGGTGGGGGTCATCTCGGATGCCGCGGCGGCCGTGGACTTTGGCCAGCTGCGTGTCGCGCTGACCGAGCACTGCCATTCCTGCATGGCCGTGCTGGAGGGAAAGGTCGACAGCGTCGTGGGTTCCCCCCTGGCCCTCGCCAACCTGTTAAATGTGGTTCCCCAGATAGCCAACGACCTGATCAGGATAACCGCCAAAGCGCTCGGCTACATGAAGTTGCCGGATGAGTTGCTGGCCAGCGCCCTCTTCACCCTGGTGCGCGATATCGACATGCGGGAAGTGGCGGATGCTGTCAACGCGGCTTCCGGGCTGGTGGTCGCGCTTTCACGCGGAGACCGGATATTGGGGGGCGTGAACGAACCCTTTTTCAAGAAGGTCTTAAGCGAGATGATGGACGAAGCGGCAGCCGGCATAGACGGCGACCTGCTCAAGGAAGCCGGGCTGGCGCTGGGCAGCGACCTTAAGGTCATCGGGGAGGTGGTCTCCGAGCGGGTATCCATCGACACCGACGCGGAGAAACTGGAACGGACCGTGCAAGGGCTGGTCGACCGGCTGGTGGAAGCGTCCCTGCGGAACGGGGGCATGGTCAGGGCGGTCCTCCGGCCCGTCTTCAAAGGACTGGTCAGGTACGTGGCCGCCATAATCAAGAGGGCCCGGGTCCTGCGATTCTTTAAAAAGAAGGCGTGAGGTGGTCGGCATGGAGGAGATCCACAACCGGTACGTGAAAGAATGGCAGGAAAAAGGGGGCAAGGTGCTGGGCTATGCCTGCGTCACCCTTCCCATCGAGATAGTCGAGGCTGCCGGCATCCTGCCCTACCGCATCAAGGCCATGGGGAACTCGGAGAAGGAGATAGCCGACGCCTACATGTCCCACTTCAACTGCGGCTTCTGCCGCTCCTGCCTCCAGCTGGGCCTCGACGGAACCTACGATTTTCTCGACGGCCTGATCGAGACCAACGGCTGCGATCACTTGCGCGGCATGTTCGAGAACTGGCAGCTGGCCCGCGACCCCGACTTCTTCCACTACCTGCGCGTGCCCCACTTCGTCAGGGAGGATTCGCTGGCCAACTTCGAGGAAGAGCTGGGCATGCTGAGGGACGCCATCTCGGAGCACTTCTCGGTGAACGTGGACGATCAGGCTCTGGAGGCCGCTATCGCGGCGCAACAGGAGACCATGGGGATGCTGAGGACGATGTACGAGATGCGGCGGCGGAGCGAGCCGGCCGTAACCGGTACCGAGGCCCTGACCATGGTGACGCTCTCCAGCTCCATGCCCGCGGCGGCCTTCAAGCCGGTCCTGTCGAGCTTCCTCGAGGAAAGGTCTCAGGCCGCGGCGAGTGGTTTCAGGGCCAGGCTGATGCTGGCCGGCGCCGCCACCGACGAGTTGTACCTGGTGGAGGAGATCGAGGGCCTGGGCGGCATGGTGGTGGCCGACACGTTGTGCTTCGGCTCCCGCGCCTTCTGGGACCTGCCGGACTCGAAAGGCGCCCCCTTGCGCAGGCTGGCCGAAGGGTACCTGTCCAACCTCAACTGCCCGCGCATGTTCAAGGCCTACGCCCAGCGCCGGGACTTCGTCCTGGCAACAGCCGAAGAGGCCAGGGTGGACGGGGCGATCCTCGTCCACAACAAGTTCTGCGACCTTCACGCCGTGGACAACGTCGCCCTGCGGCTGGACCTGGAGAAAAGAGGGATACCCGTTCTTATTCTTGAGAAAGATTACGGGGCGAGCTCGGACTCAGGGAGGATAAAGACCCGCGTCCAGGCTTTCCTGGAGAGGATAGGGAGGTGAGGCAGGGATGAACAACGAGCTGCTCAAGCCGCACGAAGGGCTTTTCAACCGGGTCTCCGGCATCTTCAACATAATTCCCACCCTGCCGGACAAGATGAGCCCGGAGTCCGTCGAGGGGCTGACCAGGCTGGTCCCGGCCGAGATGGGAGCGACCCTCGAGGCGGTCCTCGAGCCGGGCATGCAGGAGGCCAGCCTGGCCTTCTTCAAGGCGGTGGGGACATGGGCGGCCAATGCCGTAAAGGGGAAGGCGGAAGGAAAGAAGATCATCCTGACGCCCTTCAACTTCGCCCCGGAGGTCATATACATGTTTGAAAACGCCATCCCCATCGTCACCGAGGGAGTGTCCACCCTGTCGACGGCGGCCCTGGACAAACAGGGCGACAAGTACTGGGATTACGCCCTCTCCCTCGGGCTGCCGGACACCCTCTGCTCCGCCAGCGCCATCGAGATGGGCTCCCTCCTCACCGGCATCGATTTCCAGCCGGACCTGATACTCTCGGCGGCGCCCGGCTCGTGCGACGCCAACTCCAAGATCCACGAGTTCGTCGCCAACTACCTGGGGATCCCGCAGATCATGCTGGAGAAACCGTCCGACAACTCGGAGCGGGCCAGGGAGCTCTACTACACCTATTTCAAGGCCATGCTTTCCGAGTTGGAGGAATTCATAGGGGAGGAGCTCGACGAGAACAGGATGCGCGAGGTGCTCCAGAAAGCCAACCGGGCACACGACCTGGCCGACGATCTCTGGGAGTTCAGGAAGATGGTCCCCAGCCCCGTTCCCAACATCTTCAATCTCTACCTCTACGGGACCAAGTACACCGTCTGGGGAAAGGACGAAGGCATCAACGTCATGGAGAAGATGCTGGAGTGTTGCAGGAGGCGGGTGGAGACCGGGGACTACCCCGCCCCCAGGGAGATCGCCCGCACCTACTGGGCTTATCTCTTCTACTATTTCGACTTCGGGGGGTTCTTCAACTGGCTGGAGAAGCAGGGGATCAGCGTGGTGGGGGACATGCCCTCAACCTGGTTTACCAAACGCATCGATACCACCTCCAAGGAGAGCATGATCGCCGACCTCGCTTCCAACAACTTCGATTACTTCATGACCCGGCAGATCGGGGGAGGCTCGGTGCTCTACGACTGGTGCGACGACATCACCTGGGCCTGCAGGGAGTTGAGCGCCAACGCCCTGATCTACTGCGGGCACCACAGCTGCAAGCAGACCTGGAGCATCTTCTCCGAGCTGCGCAAGGAGTTCATGAAACGGACCGGCATACCGACGCTGCTTCTCCAGGGGGACATGTGGATCAGCCGCATGACCCCGATGAGCGCCCTGCACGAGCAGATAGAGGAGTTCATCAACAACAGCGTGGTACACAAACCCCGGATGCGCAGGAGGCCGGGCGCGTAGATGGGGCTCTTCGACGAAGCTTATGCCGAGATCGTTTCTCTCCTTGAGGGGCGGAAGAAACGTGGGGAGGCCGGGGAGTACCCGGTCTCCCGGCACGACTGGCCGGAAGAGAAGAGCCTGGTGATGAAGGCGGACACGGCTGTCGAGCTGGGAAGCCCGGGTTCTTCTTCCCTGATGATGATCCTCTGGACGCCGCCCGGGCGGATGGAGGGCGACAGGATCTACCTGGTGGGGCCGGACCTGGCCGGCGCGGGCGTCTCCGCGCTTCCCTTCGGCCAGGTGGTCATGGCCTCCGGCGATTTCGGCGACGAGTACGACACCTACCGGGAGATCCGGGAGGCGGTCTACAACTTCGATCTGAAGGGGATCACTTCGAGAGCGCTCCCTTCCACGCAGTCGACCTGGTTGAGAATATCCCGCGACGCCCTCGCCGGCGGTTTCAGTCTCGAGGTTATAGGCAACGCCCTGGCTGGCAGGGTCAAGCGCGTTGCCGGGGTGGAGACGGTCCAGGTGGCACTGCTGACTGATCACCAGGCTATCGAGGAGCTCAGGCCGGCAGGCGAGAGGGTCCAGGGCATACTGGGCGCGCTTACCAGGATGAACGAGGAGATGGATTTCGACTGCGATTCCTGCGAGTACGTGGATGTCTGCGACGAGGTTACGGAACTGAGGGAGATAAGGGACAAGATGATAAGGAAGAACGAATGACCAGACGGTTCGGCGGCATCGACGTCGGCTCACTCTCCGCCCAGGCGGTGATAATGGAGGGCGGTTCCATCCGGGCGTCTTCGAGCATCCCGGTTAAGCCCAACCCGCTTGATTCCGCGGCCACCGTCCTGCTGATGGCCCTGGAATCGGCCGGCCTGAAAAGAAACGACCTGGGCTTTATCGTCAGCACCGGTTACGGGAGAGAGCAGGTCCAGAAGGAGGGGCTTTCGCAGGCCAACGTGAGCGAGATATCCGCCCATGGCAAGGGGGCGTACTGGTTGCTGCCCGCCGTGCATACGGTCATCGACATCGGGGGGCAGGACGCCAAGGTGATCCGGTTGGGCGGGAAAGGCGAGCTTCTCGACTTCGTCATGAACGACAAGTGCGCGGCGGGGACCGGGCGCTTCCTGGAAGTGATGGCGCGCACCCTGGGCGTATCCGTGGAAGAGCTGGCCCCCCTTTCTTCGCGGGCGAAAAACCCCATCGAGCTGTCCAACCGCTGCAGCATCTACTGCGAGACGGAAGCTCTTCACTACATGCAGCGCGGGGTGGACCCGGCGGACATCGCCGCCAGCGTCAACCGCTCCATGGCCGAGCGGGTGCTGGCCCTGGTGCAGCGGGTGGGGATTGACAGGGAGGTCACCATGACCGGGGGAGTAGCCAAGAACGTGGTTGTGCGCAAAGAACTGGAGCGGCTCATCGGCACGCGCATGGTCGATTACGAAGTCGACCCGCAGATCGTGGGCGCGCTGGGGGCGGCGCTGATAGCCGGGGAGCAGGGGGGTGGCCGGTGATCACCATGGGAGTGGATGTCGGCAGCCTCTTCTCCAAGGTGGTTGTCCTGCGCGACGGCGAGATGGTGGCGAGCGAGGTCCGCGAGACTACCGGCAACGTAGCCCTGGAACTCGACGGCCTCATCGCGGCTACCCTGGACAAGGCGGGGCTGCGGCGTGAGGACGTGGAAGCTTGCGTGAGCACCGGCACCGGCTGCGACCTGGTCAAGACGGCCGATTTCGACGAGGACGACGTGTCCTGCGTGGCCGTGGCCACCCGCCACTTCCTGCCGGAGGTCGCGGTAGCCATCGATATCGGCGGACAGTCCATCGCCATGGTCCTCTCCGACGGTGAGGGCTACGTGCTCGACTTCATGCGCAACGATAAGTGCGCTTCCGGCTCGGGGCGTTACCTCGAGGTGATGAGCAAGGCCCTGGGCGTGGAGGTGGACCGGATCGACGCCACGGCGGAGCGGGCGGAACGGCGCATCCCCATCAGCTCGCAGTGTGGGGTGTTCGCGGAGAGCGAGATAGTCTCCCATGTCAACCAGGGTGAGCCGGTGGCGGATATCGTGGCCGGGCTGTGCGATTCGGTCGCCTCCACCGTCATCTCCCAGGCCTTGCGCTTCGGAGCCGCCGATGGCTACACCGTCACCGGCGGAGTGGCGCGCATCAAGAGCGTCACCGGCATGATGCAGGAGCGTATGCGGGGCGCTTATCATCCTCTCCCCATCGACCCCATGCTGGCCGCCGCTTATGGGGCCGCCGTCATCGCGGGGCTGGAAGAAGTCGAGGAGTGACATGGGTGAGATAGGCGTCATGAGGGGTGTCGTCGCCATCTGTGGCAAGGGCGGTGTGGGCAAGACCTCGCTGGCGGCCATGCTCTCCCGCCTGGTGCTGGAGGACGGAGCCTTGCGGGGCCTGGCGGTGGACGCTGACCCGGCGGGAGGCCTGCGCCTGGCCCTCGACCTGCCGGTCAAACGCTCCGTCAACGACCTGCGCAAGGAAGTTATCGCCGCCGCCCGCGAGAAAACAACCGACTCGCTGAACCTGGCCGCGTCCATCGACTACCGGTTGTTGGAGTCCCTCACCGAGCACCGTAACCTGGCCTTCCTGGCAGTGGGGCGGCCGGAGGAAGAGGGTTGCTACTGCCAGGTCAACACCTTCCTCCGCGAGGCCATCGAGTCCCTCTCGGGCCACTTCGATCTCACGATCATCGACGCGGAAGCAGGGGTGGAGCAGGTTAACCGGCGGGTGATGCGCGAGGTGGACGCCCTGCTGCTGGTCTCCGACCCCACCGCCAAGGGGGTGAAGGTGGCCGAGGCCATCAAGCAGGTGGCGGACGAGGCCATGCGTTACGGCCGGGCCGGCCTTATAATCAACCGGGTGCGTGACTCAGCGGAGGTTGCCCGCCTGGCGCAGCGCACTTCCCTGCCCCTGCTGGGCTGGTTGCCCGAGGACGAGGCCATCCGCGCCTTCGACGCCGAGGGGCGTTCCCTGCTGGAATTGCCCGGTGACACACCCGCCCTGGCCGCTGTGCGCCGTTTGCTGGCTGGCCTCGCCTGACGGTGCTCATTTTCGTCCGGCAATCGCTTCAGCCGAGGGAGCGGACAACCGCCGCGGCTGTCTCGACGGCGCTTCTGACCCCGCTCTCTACCCCGCCCACGACCAGGTACTCGCCGGCCAGGTAGAGGCCTTTGACGTCATCGTTGCGCCGGCCGGCGATCTCCCTGAGCTGACGGAATGAACACGGGGGATTGACATAGACCGCCTCGTTGAACTTGAACACCTGCGTGAAAACCGGCTTGTCCGGCAATGCCGGGAGATACTTCGTCGCCTCCCGCATGACAATGCCGGCAGCTTCGTGGTCCGGCAAACGGTTAAGCTCCATCGCCTGCCTGCCGTAGGTGAAGCAGTGGACGACGTCTCCGCTCGGGGGCGCGTAGCTGGAGTGCTTGCCCCGCCCACTCATCATGGCGGCCAGAGAAGAGCCGGACTTTCTTGGAAGATAAACGGCGATCTCGCCTTCCCGGAAGGGGTGAGCATCGACCGCGAAAGCCACGTGGCAGCAGGGGCCGTACCCGGCCTTTCCCAGCGGCCCGGCGAGCGACGGTGGGAGGCCGGGCATCAGCTCCAGGGCGGCCGGCGCGGTGGTCGCGCACACCACCGCGTCGGCATCGATGAAGTCGTTGCCTACGGATACTCCCTTGACCGCGCCGTTCTCGATGACGATCCTGTCCGCGGCGGTGGAGAGCATAATGGAATCCGCGCACCTGGCTTGCAGGCACTCGGCGATGCTGCCGAAGCCGTTTCTCATGATTATCAGACCGGTGACGAAAGCCCGGATGGTCAGGCGAAGGCAGATCATCCCCAGGGTCGCGCCCACCTGCTCCGGGTCCTCGAGAACCAGGCCGGTGATGGCGGGTTGAAAGAAGTATTCGAGCGGGTTGTTGCCCGCCTTGTCCAGGACAATCTCGGCGAAGCTCCGCCCGTCGAGCTCGAAGTCGAGGCTGTCCATGTCGAAGGCTTTCCACTTGCGTACGAAGTAGCCCATCATCCTGGAGAGCCCGCCCAGGTCCCTGAGGCTGTAGGTCCTCAGGTACTTCAGGTCTTCAAGCAGCGAACCCGGATCGAGGCTCATGCTGAACGGATAGAGCGAGCCGTCCTTCCACATCCTGACCCGGGCGGGGCGCGTCACCATATCGCTGCCCAGCCCCAGTTCCCGGATGAGACCGACGATGGCCCGGTAGTCCCTGGAGGCGACCTGGGCGCCGATGTCCGTGACGAAACCGTCCTCGACTATCCGTACGGCCCGGCCTCCCGCCCGCTCCCCTTTTTCCAGGGTGACCACGTCCAGGCCTTTCTTTCGGAGCTCATACGTTGCCGTCAGGCCCGAGATGCCGGCTCCGACAACCACTACTCTTCCCATGGGGACACTCTCAGTTTCTCCTCGATGCCCAGTACTTTGGCCGTGAAGTCGAGGTAGGCATCCCACCACTCCTCACTGGAGAGGTCCTCACTGCCCTTGAGGACGTCGAGGTGCATCAGGGTGATCTGCACGAAGTAGGCCGCGGCGGATTCGGGGTGGAGGACGTGCAGGGCCCCTTCTTCCACACCCTGTTTGATGACCTCGGTCACCAGGGGCATGTAGAGCTCGGAGGCTATCCGCCTCACCCGGTCGCGCATGTGGCGCAGGCGCCGCGCCGCCAGTTCGTCGGTCCACCGTTCCGCCGTCTCCGCGCTCAGGAGAAAACCCATGGTCTGCTTGATCTTCTCCAGGGCGGAGAGGTCCTCCCGCGTCGCGATCAACCTGATGACGTTGTACCCCTCGAGGACGATGCTCTCGGCCACGGCGTCGAACACCGCTTCCTTGTCCTCGAAGTAGAAGTAGAAGGTCCCCTGGGATATGCCCGCTTCCCTGACGATGTCGGTCACGCTGGCCGCGGCGTAACCCTTCTCCCTGAACACCCGGCGTGCCGTCTCTATAAGCTCGGTCTTGCGCTCCTCGGGCTGCTTTCTTGTCCTCGTCATAATAACTAAAGTGTGGCACAACCTTTTCCTATTGACAACTCCTCAGTAACTTATTAGAATTTTGTCAATAGCTGAGGGGCTGAGATATGCGGAGGGGGGATCCTCATGAAGATCCTTGTTACCGGCGCCGCTGGATTTATCGGAAGGCACGTGGTCGAGGAGTTCAGGCAATCCGGCCACGCGGTGCGCGCCACCGACCTCCCCTCGTGCGACCTGTCGCAAGCCGCGGCCCTGGAGGCTGAAGTGGTGCCCGGGGATCTCTTAAAAGAAGAAGACGTGCGCCGCATGCTGGACGGCGTGACCCACGTCGTCCACTGCGCGGCGGCCTTCGATCTCGGGCATCCCGCTCGAGACCTGCCTGCGCGTCAACCGTGACGCCGCCGTGCTGCTCTGCGACGAATCCGGCAGGCAAGGCGTGAAGCAGTTTCTTCACATCAGTACCGGCGGCGTCTATGGAGAATCGGTCTACACCCCCATGCGCGAGGACCATCCCCACCACCCCCCGGACGCTTACTCGCTGAGCAAGGAAGCGGGAGAGAGCGCGGTGGTGCACAAGATGCGCGAATACGGCATCCCCCTGACGGTATTCCGCCCCACCGGCGTCTACGGTCCTTACAGCACCTACGCCGCGGGTTCTTTTTACGTGGTCCCGTCCATCCTGCGTTATTACGGCGTCAGGAGACTACCGGGGTTTACGGGCGGCAAGTCGATCACCTTCGTTCACGTCAAGGACATCTCCGGAGCTATCGCCTTCTGCCTCGACAACCCGGCCGCCTTCAACCAGGATTTCAACCTGGCCGAGGACAACCCGGTGCTGGCGGGAGAGTTCTTCGACCTGCTCTACGGGCTCTTCGGCATCGACGTGGCCTTCCACCTTCCTTACCCCAAACCGTTGATGGAGGGGGTGGGCAAGCTGGCGCTGAAGCTGCCGCCGTTCACCTTCAGCCTGATGAACCACGTCCTGGAGAAGATGTGGAACAGGATAGTGGAGGAGCGGGGACTGGTGAAAAAACTCACACCCCGCATCGACCAGGAATTCATGTATTTCCTCCTGGGCAACCACTACGTGGACAGCTCAAAGATAAGGGGGATCGGCTACGTCTCGCGCTACCCCAACTGCCTCGACAGTTGGGGTGAGACCATCGACTGGTACAGGCAGGAGCGCTGGCTGCCTTGATGTTGTGGGGAGGCTGACCTGAAATGGGGGGTGGACTGAGATGACCGTACCGCTGGACCTGGGGATCTGCAACTGGATAGGGATGACCTTTTCCCTGGTGGGAAAGGAAAAACTCGACGAGATGGAAACCGGCGAATCCGTCCTCGGCAGCAAGCCGTACCTGGAGGGGCTGGCCTTCGCCGCGACGGTGGGAATGGGGATAGCGGGCATCTGCTACAAGCTGGGCCCCGACTGGATGCTGATGTACTACGCCGACCACGAGAAGATACCTCCCGCCGTCCAGGTGGGCATGTTCGGGCTCTACCCGGCCATGTACACCTTCGGCTTCCTCTTCGCCCGGGAGCTGGAGAAAAAGAAGAAGAAGCTGGGCTGGGCGGCCTGGACCGCGACCTTACTGGGCGACCTGGCCTACATCGTCATCGCCCGGGACCGGCTGTTCAAGGTGGGGACCACCGCTGAATACGAGAGGGGCGAAGCGCCCAGTATATTCAAGACCCCCCTGGCGCCGCTGCTGCTGGTGGGGATGCCGTCCGCCTTCCCTGCGTTATACTATTTCTCGAGGAAAGCTGGGCGAAAGTAAGCGACATCATCAAGGGGGAGTGATATCGGATGGCTGAGACCATGCAGGAAGAGCGTCTCTGGCACAAGTCCTACGCGCCAGGGATCAAGACCAGCCTCGAATACGAGCAGGTGACCGTATCGCAGGCCCTGACCCGGGCTGCGCAACGCTATCCCGGCATGATCGCCATGGATTTCATGGGCGGCAAGATAACCTACCGGGAGCTCGACGCGTTGGTCGACCGCTACGCGCGCGCGTTGAAGGGATTGGGAATTGGCAAGGGGGACAAGGTGGCGGCAATCCTCCCCAACCTGCCGCAGACGGTCATCGCCAACCTGGCTGCCTGGCGCGTGGGGGCGGTGGTGGTCCTGGTCAACCCGCTCTACACCGAGCGCGAGCTGACTTACATACTGGACGATTCGGACGCGGTGATGGCCATCACCATGTCCCTGCTGATACCGCGCGTCAAGGCGGTCATGCCGCGCACCAAGGTACGGTACATCGTCGGGTGCCAGGTCAACGACTATCTCCCCTTCCCCAAGAAGCAACTTTTCCCTCATGTAAAGAAAGACATGTACGCCAGGATCGAAACGGGCGGAGGGATCCTGAGCTTCATGGAGCTGATGAAGAAAAGCTCCGCCGGCAAGGTTGAGGACCAGAGCGCCTGGGAAGAGCTCTCCACCCTGATCTACACCGGCGGCACCACCGGCACCAGCAAGGGGGTCATGCTCAGCCACGCCAACATCAGCTGCAACGTCCAGCAATGGCAGGCCTGGATCCCCGACCTCAAAGACGGTGAGGACTCCATCGTCGGGACATTCCCTATTTTTCACGCCGCCGGCTTTACGTCCATCCAGAACCATTCCATCTGGCGGGCCTGGACCCATTACGTTATCCCGCGGCCCGAACCGGCGGCCATCATCGAAGCGCTCAAAAAGAAGCCGAGCGTGCTGCCGGGCGTCCCGACGATATTCGTGGCCCTACTGGCCGACAAGGGCTTCCGGGGCATGGACCTCTCTTTCATCAAGGGGTTCTGCTCGGGCGCCGCCCCGCTGCCCCACGACGTCATCCGCGAACTGAAGCAGCTGACCGGGGCGGACATGATCGAGGTCTACGGTATCTCCGAGACTTCCCCCATCGTGGCGGGCACGCCCTGGGGCGGGGTGATCAAGCCGGGAACCGTGGGGATCCCCGTCGCAGACACCGACGTGCGCATCGTCGATCCCGAAAAGGGAGAGCAGGAAATGCCACAAGGGGAGGTGGGGGAGATAATCATCAAGGGTCCGCAGGTGATGATGGGCTACTACAAGAAGCCCGAGGAGACGCGGGCGGCCATCCGCGACGGGTACTTCTACTCCGGCGATCTGGGCTTCCTCGACGAGGACGGCTACCTGACCATCGTCGACCGCAAGAAGGACCTGATCATCGCCGGCGGCTACAACATCTACCCGGTGGAGATCGACAACGTCCTCTTCGACCATCCCAAGATACTGGAGGCGTGCACCATCGGCGTACCCGATTCTTACCGGGGCGAGACGCCCAAGGCCTTCATCGTATTGAAGGAAGGCGAGACCATGACCGCCGACGAGGTCGTCGCCTACGCGCGGGAGAGGCTGGCGGCTTACAAGGTGCCCAGGCAGATCGAGTTCGTCGACGAACTGCCCAAGTCCGCGGTGGGCAAGATCCTCCGTCGCGAGCTGCGCGACCAGGAACTGGGAAAGACGGGCGGCTGAACTTCTTCTGCTATCATTAACGAAGCAGTCATATTAGCACGGGAGTCACGCAGTGAAAAAGTTGTTTACTATTCTGTCCATCGTTTTTCTTGTCCTGGCGATAACTTCAGGAGTGTATTTTTATTACGAGTGGGACTCCGCGAAGAATGAACCGGTACAGAAGCAGTCCATCGACGCTGGGGAGGAACCCAGGCCGCCGGCGTTTCCTGCAGCGCTGATAGCCGACCCACGGAATCTGCCCTATCAAGAATACTTGGATTACGAATATATACAGGCCCAAGAAGATAAATTCGAAGCCGAAAAGAGCGCCTACAACGCGGCAATGGAAACATACAACATGAACAAGGCGCAACTCGCGCAACAGGCTGAAGCGGATTACCAGGAAGCCTTGAGGCAAAGAGACGACGAAGCTGCCACCAAACGCACGCTCATGATCGTCTCGGTATCCGTATTCGTCATCCTTGCTATCGCGTGCCTGCTGATCACGATATTTCTGGGCAGAAAAGAGGGCGCTTCCACGGTGCCGCAAACACCCTTTAATCCTCCTACGGAAGGGTCTTGGAAATAGAGTGCGTGATGGGCCGGCCGGGCCTCACCCTTTACCAGGTTAGTATCTCGAACCACTCGTCGTCCTGGTATTCACCGAGCGCTCCTTTGTCCCCCTCTTTGAATGAAGCGTTGTAGGTGAACCCGGCGACGTAGTTCAGTTGTGCGGCCTGGCCCGCCATGTCGTCACTCCCGTAATCGCCGGAGAAGACCCTGTCCACGACGTCCTGGTGGTTTGAGTACGACTCGGCGCTTTCTCTATCGTCGAAGTAGTTGGTGTAGACGATCAGGTGGAGCTCGCCTCGCTGTCGCTATCGCACCCCGCGAGCATCAACATCGATGACAGCAACAGGGCTGGCAGGATAAACGACATCGCTTTCACGTGTACCTCGTTCGATGCTGGATACAGCTAAGATGATTTTACCACTAGTCGTGTGGGCGTCCGCGCTTAAAGAAGACGACGGCGGCCAGGGCGGCGGCCAGCAGTGCCAGGGACGCGATGACTATGGCCACGACCATGGAGGAAGAACCGCTCTCCTCCTCTTCTTCCACCAGGGGAAAGTCCCCGGCCTGCCCTCCCAGGGCCATGCCGGCCTTGCCCAGCACCCCCGGACGGTCGGTAAAAACCATGTCGGTCCGTGCTCCGTCCAGGGACAGAGCCACGGCGGTCTCCCCGTCGCTCCAGGAGCGCCAGGTGGAATATTCCGGCGCAGGCACGGTTGCGCCGGCCCCCAGCCTGCCGTCCGCGTAGCCGGTGAAGGATTCCGCGAACTCCGCGGCATCCGCTTCGCTGTCCCAGGACACGCTCAACGTCAGCAATCCGTCGCCGGAAGCGTTGCCGTAATAACAGTACTCCGAACCACCCCAGCCGGCCGCCGCCCGGGCGGACTCCTCCTCCCCCAGGGCCGTCTCCAGCATTTCCCGCAGGTGGTACTCGCCCGCCACTCCGGACAGCTCCAGTTCCCAGCCCTTGCCCAGCGAGGCGACGACGTTCACCGTCTCGACATCGGCCGGCTTCTCTCCCGCCGTGTATTTCTCCGGGTGGATCACCTGCTCGGTGGAGGCCGGCGGATCGGCGTAGGCCAGGTTGATGGCCTCGAAACCCTGGGCATCGTAGAGGTAGCGGGCAAAGTCCAGCCCTTCTTCGTAAGGGAAATAGAGCCGGCTCTTGACGTAGTCCGGGGCCGCGTCGTATACCGGCGTGGGAATGGACTCCGCCTCGTCGAATATCGCTTGGTACTCCTGTTCGGGGATCATGCCGTACCAGACCTGGTTGCAGATGGAAGCGTCACCCTCTACCAGGGATATGCCGGCCAGCGTCAGGTCGTTGACCCCATCCCGGTCGTCGTAGAAGGGAGGCCGGTGGATGTCGAAGTTCTGGTCCTGCAGGGCGTGGACGTATTCGTGGATGAGGTTGTTGAGCTGGTAGGGGCCCGCGTTTTCCTGGCCGGCGAGGAAGGCGATGTAATCGTCCTCGTTCTCGTAGAAAGCGGCGATCTGCTCGGTGTACAGGTCGAGCATCAGGCGGGGGTAATCCACGTCCCCGCCCACCAGGCCCAGCAGCTTGAGCACCGCCTCGTCCTGTTCCTGCTGTTCGGTGGGGTAATGGGTGGCGTAGAAATCGATGAGATGCTGTTTGAGTTCGTCGCGGTTGAAGTAACGCACCGGGACTTCCTGCTCGAACGTAAGCCCCCGGATAGACTGGGACTCGCTCTCTCCCACCTCCAGGGCTTGCGAGGCCGGGATCTCCTGGGCCGGTAGCGGGGCGGGCAGGCCCAGCATGAACACCGCCAGAAGGGAGATTGCCAACACGGCTCTGAATCGCATCCCATCGACCTCCTTGGTGGACCATCCAGTTTCCACACGCACGGTGGTTTTATGTTCAGGCTTTCGTCCCCGCTATGTCAAACTCGATCCATTCGTCAGTGGTGTTATAGGCTTGAAGTATTCTATATTTGTTATCAGGGCTGACGGTTCGCGGAAGAAGGGGGAGGCGCGTGAAGATAATCGTAGTCGGAGCGGGGACGGCGGGGCTGGCCGCCGCTGGTTCCCTTCACCGGGCGGGCTTCGGCGTGACGGTGCTGGAGAAGGAGCAGGCTCCCGGGGGGAGGATAGCCGGGGTCCAACGGCAGGGATACCAGCTCGACCTGGGCGCCCAGTTCTTCACCCGCTACTACGACACCACCTTCGAGGTTTGCCGCGACGCCGGGCTGGGAGGCGAGCTGGTCGACTACAACCTACGCGCCCAGGCCTGGCGCGGAGAGCGCATGTACCAGCTGGACGTGAGCCGCGACCCCCGCATCGCCCTGCGCGGCCTGGGTTACCAGTCCGGCGGCGTCCGCGAGCGCATCGGCCTGGCCAGGCTGGCCTTCTTCATGCTGAAACACCGGAAGGAGATGGCCTTCGCCGACATGGAGAACCTGGGAGAGCTGGACCGGCGGAGCCTGGCCGAGTTCGCCTTGCGCCGGTTCGGTCCGGACGTGCTGGAGTACTTCCTCCAGCCCTGCGCCTCCAGCCTCTCCTGTGCCCAGCCCGAGGACATCAGCGCCGCCGCCGGCATCTCGCTTACCTGGCACATCGTCAGCGGCATCAAGGGGTTCGTCGCCCTGGAGCGCGGCCTGGCCAGCCTGGCCGCGGCGCTGGCCGGCGATTGCGGCGGGCCTGTCCAGTGCGGCACGCCGGCCCGCCGCATCGTCATCGAGGGGGACGCGGTCAAGGGAGTGGAGACGGAGGCGGGCTTCCTGCCGGCGGCCGCGGTGGTCTGCGCCACCACCGCCACCACCGCCCTGCGGCTGGCGCCGGGCCTGCCCGACACGCTCCGCCTGCCGCTGGAAAAAGTCCGTTACAGCGCCTGCTGCCATGCCATGTTCGCCCTCGATAAAAAGATAGCTCCCGCGGGCACTTACGCGGTCTGCATCCCGCGCCGCTCGGGCTCGCCCATCGTCTCCATCGGCCTCGACTCCGCCAAGTCGCCGCGTTACGCCCCCGGCGGCTGCGAGCTGGCCCACTGCTTTACCTTCGGCTCCGCCGCTTTCGAGCTCAACGGGATGCCGGACGATGAAGTGATACTGCGCCTGCAGCGGGAGATGGAGAGGTTCTTTCCCGGCATGCCCGCGGACCCGGCGTTCACCGAGCTCTATCGCTGGAAAGAAGCCCTCTGCTTCTATCCCCCGGGCATGGCCACCGCCGTGGCGCGCATGGAGAGGGACCACTATCATGACGTGAAGGGCCTCTACCTCTGCGGCGAATACATGCGCATGCCCGGTACGGTGGAGGGCGCCCTGCGCAGCGGCCTCGCCGCGGCGTCCGCCGTTACTGCCGACCTGTCGTGAAGGGATGGAGATCGTGAAGAAGTCCAGGTTGTTGCTGTTAATTTTCGACGTTATTTTCTTGATGGCTAGCTTTGCCTTAGTGGCTGCAAGGCATCATTGCCTGGATATCCCTTATGGATATGGCCTCGGATGTTTAGCGATAGTGTTTCTGGGCCTGATCCTTTATCCCTGGAAGGAGAAAACGACCATCAAGGCGGAAGGCGGTTTTCTCGGTGAAGACAACGAGATAGACGAGAAGATCATCCACGAACTGGCTGAACAATTCGAGGGAGAACCCGGCAATCAGGCAGATGCCTGAATCTACTTCACGCCCGTCGCCTTGAAGAAGGTATAGCAGAAGGTGCCGTCCGGCTCGGCGGTGCGGTAGAGGTCCCGGACGCCTTGATCAAAGTCCTCCACCGAGGCCAGCCCCATCCTCATCGCTTGCTCGCGAGCCCCTTCCACCATGGCGGTGAAGGTGTTGCGGGTGAAGCCCTCGGCCAGGCCGGGCCGGCTGCCGTCCACGTAGACCATGCGGGGCGAGACCGCGACGTCGCGGAACCCCGCGGCGGCGAGCAGGGGATAGAGCTCGCGTCCGATCAGGGCGTTGCCGCCCAGCCGCCGCTGCGATTCCACCAGGCAGCCGATGGCCAGCCGGGCATACTCGCTGTCCGGGTGGAAGTAAGCCGAGCCGTGGTCGCCCTCGATCACGGTGATCGAGCCGCCCTGGCGCAGCACCCCACGCAGTTCGGCCAGGGCGCCCGCCGGGTCCTCGAGGTGCTCGAGCAGGAAGCAGCAGAAGACGTGGTCGAAGCGGTTCTTCTCGAAGGGCAGGTCGAAGATGTCGGCGGTCTGAAAAGAGACGTTGGACGCGCCGGCTTCTTTTAGGAGGGCGCTCGCCTGCCCGATGGACTCCGCGGAGATGTCGATCGAGGTGAAGTGGGCCGAAGGGCTGTTGCGCGCCAGTAACAGGGTCTGGGCACCCACGCCGCAGCCGGCCTCCAGCACCTCGGACCCCGCCGGGTAGACGGTGTCGCCGTGCAGCAACTCGTCCAGGGCGCCGGCCTGGTCGTACAGCCTGGCCGCTTCCCGCTCCGAGTACCCGTGGACGTACCTGTCGTTGTTCATCCCCCGCACCTCCGTTGCGCATATTATACAATCCACCGCCCGGCGCGGATAAAAGTCGAGGCGGCAGGTATGCGGAAGGGGCTTGAGGGGTACATGAAGAACAAAGAAGAAGAAAGGAGGGGATGCCATAGCAGCCGGATGGGTTTGGTAAGGTCAAGGTCCCGACTTGTTCCAAAGAAAGAGAGGTTTTCGTATATGGATGCTGTCTTAATGATCCTGTATTTCCTCTTCATAATCGCCATCTATGTCTTCGTGGCATATTGCATGCAGAGGATCGCGAAGAGGTTCAACATCGAGAACGACTGGTTCGCGTACGTGCCCATCCTCAACCTCTGGCTGATGACCCAGATCGCCGGTCGCGAGGTCCTCTGGTTCATCCTCTGCCTGATCCCCTGCGTCAACATCGTCGCCATCATCATCATCTACATGGATATAGCGGAGAAATGCGGCAAGGAGCGCATCTACGGCCTCTTGTTGATCATCCCCATCGTCAACTTCTTCATCCTCTACCAGCTCGCTTTCGAAAAATAGTTACAGGCGTTGGAAGGGGGCGCCCGCCGGCGCCCCCTTTTCAATCTCTCGTTGAAAGAATGGAGAAGCCGTGAAAAAGACGGCATGGATGCTGGCACTGCTCCTGTTGTTGTTCGTCCTGACGCTCACGGGCGGGTGCGGAAAGGAGAAGACCCAGGAGGAGAAGAATGCCGAACTGCTGAAGGCGGCGGTGGGGGGCGACTCGCCCGGGGTCCAGATGTCCTTCGACGAGGGGGCCTACATCAACGTCAAGGACGAGAAAGGCATGACCCCTCTTCATCTCGCGGTGGAAGGAGGATACGCCATGACGGTTGAACTCCTCGTCAAGCTGGACGCCGACATCAATGCCGTGGACGATCACGGATGGACCCCGCTCCACCTGGCGGCTTTCCTGGGTTCCACGAAGATGGTGTCCCTCCTTCTCGACAGGGGAGCCAACATCAACGCGCGTGACAATAACGGCTGGACTCCACTATACCTGGCAGGGTATTACAGGCAGACCGAAACGGCTACCCTGCTGAAAGAACGCGGCGGCGGGATCTAGGCGCGATCCGGCGAAAAATCTGCAATAAGTTTAAAATAACCCCTTGTACACAACACGTCCTTATGCTAGGTTATTAAAAGTTGGGCCTGCGCCGAGAAATCATTTTCAGGGCTATGCCGGGTAATTACTTGGGTTCCGAGTAGACGCTCGGCCTTTGCTGATGACTGTTTTATAAGGGGGTGAAAAAACGTGGGCAAGATCGAGTCAGGCGGATGTAGGTATTTCATCCAGGAAGATACGGACTTTGATTTCTTTCTGGTCCTTCATGGTGACGGCTACGGCACCGTTTTAGGGTCATACGCCACCAGGACCCTCGCGCTGGAAGCTATCCGCGCACACAGCGACAATCTTTAAACCGGGCGTAAAAACCGGTTTGTCGGCAAACAGAGCCCCGTTCCTCAATGGACCGGGGCTTATAATATTCTCATGAACGATTCCCGCCTCAAGGACGAAGCCAGGGCTTTCGTATATTGGATGAGCGGCTCGCTCCATCTCGCCGAGGAGCTGGCGGATAAAACGCTGGGTCATGCGGCAGACCGCTGCCGGGAGATCCTCGACGGCAAGCTGCCGCGGGTTCTGCCCACGGACCTGCGTCCGTCCGGGGAGCCGTCACCCGGTTCGTACCTGGAGCCTTTTCCCGACGCCTTCTTCCCCGAACTGCCGGAACCGCGAGCGGGGCAGGGAGCCATCCGGCGTTTCGGGCCCCGGGAGAGCGTCTCCTTCGCCTTTCTTTCTGCCCTTCAGCAGGTACCGCCGCAGGCTCGCGCCGTACTTGTGCTCCACGACGTCATGGGCAAGGACGCCGGCGAGACTGGGGACATCCTCGGCTTGAGCGAGTCGAACCTCGAAGACCTGCTGGAGTGCGCGCGCGACGTGGTGGGCGTCTTCTACGATACGGCGGCGGGACGGCGGGATCCGCCCCCCGACCAGAAGGCCGCGCAGTTGATGATGGGCCACATCTTCGAGTGGGAGAAATCGGGGCGCTGGCGCCTGCTGCCCCGGCGGGCCAACGGCCAGCTGGCCTTCGGCGTTTACGAGCTGGACAAGGAGAGCCGCATGTTTAAGGCCCACTCCCTGCAGGTAATATTCTTTGAAGAAGAAGCGGTGGCGGAGATCGTCTCTTTCGCGGACCCGCTGCTGTTTCCCTCGTTCGACCTGCTGCCGGAAATATTCGCGCAAGGTTGAGTTCAAGAGAAAGGAGAATCTCATGGCAGACGACCACTGGGTTGATTCGGGTGCCAGGGCGCCGGACGCCGCCGAGAAACTGATGGGCGGCCCCGTCGATTACTACGCCGAGAACCGCGAGCCCCGCGTCAATCACCCCGAGTGGATGAAGACGGCCGAGGCCAAGCTGGCCGAGCTGGAGAAGAAGACCGGTAAAAAGCCCAACTTCCTCGTCTTCATCCTGGACGACGTGGGCTGGGGCGACTTCGGCTGCTACGGCGGCGGGCACATGCGCGGCGCCCCCACCCCCAACTTCGACAAGCTGGCGGCGGAGGGGCTCAAGCTGACTTCCTGCTACTCCCAGCCCAGCTGCTCCCCCTCCCGCGCCACCCTGATGACCGGGCGCCTGCCCATCCGCCACGGCATCCTCACCCCGCCCATGTACGGGCAGCCGGGAGGGCTGCAGGAAGAGGTCACCCTGCCGGAGCTGTTGAAGAAGGCGGGCTACGCCACCCGCGCCGTGGGAAAGTGGCATGCCGGCGAAAACGAGCAGTCGGTGCCGCAGAACAAGGGCTTCGACGAGTTCTACGGCTTCTACGGCGTCTCCGACATGTACACGGAATGGCGGGACAACTACTTCTACCCGGAGATAACCAACGACCCCCTGCTTTTCCAGCTGGTGGAGAAGATGCAGTTCAACAAGCACAACATCCTGGCCAAGACCGGCCAGTTCGACATCCCTGAGATCGAGCAGGAGGAGATCGACCTGGAGACGGTCAAGGACCTGGACGAGAAGTGGGCCGCCTACTCCGAGAAGTTCATCCGGGAGATGGCCTCGGGCGACCAGCCCTGGTTCCTCTACCACGGCACCCGTGGCTGCCACTTCGACAACTATCCGCCGGACGGCTTCAGGGGCAAGTCCCGCGCCAAGTACCCCTTCCACGACGTGCTGATGGAGTGCGACGACATCCTCGGCCGCCTTTTCCGCGCCCTGGATGAGACCGGGCAGCTGGAGAACACCCTTATCTTCCTGACCTCGGACAACGGGCCGGAGATGGAGAGCTGGCCGGACAGCTCCTACACCCCCTTCCGCGGTTCCAAGGGAACCACCTGGGAGGGCGGCGTCCGCGTACCGGGCATCTTCTACTGGAAGGGCGTTATCGAGGCGGGGCGCGTCTCCGACGGGCTCTTCGACTTCTGCGACGTCCTGCCCACCTTCTGCGCCCTGGCCGGGGTGGAGGACCTGCCCGAGGACCGCTACCTCGACGGGGTGGACCAGCGCGGCTTCCTGATGGCCGACACTCCCGAGGGCGAGACCTATTGGGCCGCCGACCCGGCCTGGTCCTCCAACCGGCTGGCCATCTACTGCTGGCTGCTGGACCGCGTCGCCGGCGTCAGGGTTGGCGGCTACAAGTTTTACGGTAGCGCCACGGAGATCGACATCCACGACACCGTCACCCCCGGCGGTTTCTCCGGCCACGACGTGAAATACACCTACGGAAAGGCCTTCAACCTCTTCCTGGACCCCAAGGAGGAGCACTCCTTCGTCGTGCGCAAACTGGTGTGGATGCCGCTGATCGGCGCCGTCCAGGCCAAGCACATGGCGACTTTCAAGAAGTACCCGCCGCGCATCCAGGTCATGGGAGGCCAGCCGGTGTAGCTTTGTCCCGGCCGAAAGCAACGCATGCCGCGGAGATTTTCCGCGGCATGTTTTTTTGCACTGACCTGCTAAAGCCATTCGCTGTCAATGTCGAAGCAATTGTATTATCATTTACGTACGAGGTTTACTTACACTGGAGTAAAATTGGGACTCAAGAGTTGCGGCAACTGCGGGTTTCCCCGCCTTATGACTACATTCCTCGGCTGGGATGGAAACGGCGCCATCACCGTCAAACGGTTACCCGTTTTTCGAGTCGTGCTTATCGAAGCCGACTTCTTCCCCGTCCTGCTGAAATCCCTGGAAGAAAAGTTGGGCATCTCCATCCGGCACGTTGCCTTTGAGGCCCAGCGCCATTCCATCCGCCAGGCCATCACCAACGTCCTGGACAGCCCCTTCCGTTTCCTGGCCCAGGGTAAGCATATGAAGAAGCTGACGGCTCGCGTCTTCTGCCACATCGCCATGCTTACCGGTACCTCGCACGCGCGAGTCATCTCGTACGAGCCGGGCAAGCTGGGGGAGGCGGTGATTCGTAACCCCTTCGACAAGGAGATGATGGCCTCCATCATCATCTCGGCCTTCGAGTCCCTCGAAGGAGTGCCCTTCCAGCACTCCTGGAGGAACCAGGGGGGCGACGACGTCATCACGGTGTGGCCGGTGGAGAAGGATTCGCACATCGCTTGCCGCATGACCCACGCCCCGCTGGAGCTGAAGACCGGCAAGCGCCACATCAAGAGGTGCCAGAGCTGCGGAACCCCTTCGGCCATGCGCCACCTCAAGTGGCACAATAAAAAGGGCATCGTCTCCGATGAGCGCGACGGAACACGCTACGTCCTTCTCGACGCCTTCACGCCCGAGGTGATCATGCGGGAGCTGGTCAAGGAACTGGGAGAGGATTTCTACCCCCTCATCGTCGAGGCCTACCGCGACTTCTCGTTGCCTCATATCCAGCGCGATCACTTCGGCGTGGACAGGGTAGCCGACCGGGACGCCCTCTATGCTTCGGCCCTGGAACTGATGGCGGCCAGGGGGCAGGGCAACCCGGTATTCTGGTCCATCGACGGAGACCGCCTGGAAATAGTGGTGGAGAACCCCTTCGAGCGGCACCTGCTGGGAGGCTATTTCGCCGCGCTGTTCGAAGCGGTCGAAGGCATGGAGGCCAGCGCCGTCTGGGAATGCCCGGACAGCCTCACCGCCGTCTACACCATCAAGCCCCGCTGAGGCCCAGCCCCTAAAGACCGGCGATACCTTTGCCGATCAGTGTCACGCCGAATACCAGGAAGAGCACCGACATAACCGCCGTGTTGTTGGCGGTGAGCCAGGCCTTCCAGGAGTCCAGCAGGCGCGCCGCCTTTTCACCACCCAGTAGATAGATGAAGACCATCAAGGCCACGGTGGAGCTGGCGATGGCCACGAAGACTGCCAGGGGGACCAGGGCCTCGGCGGTGCTCAGGTTGGCCTGCGAGACGGACATGGCCGCCGCTATGGTCAGGGCGAGGTTCTTGGGGTTCAAGCCCGACAGGCCCACGGCCACGACGAAGGACCTGGCGGTGGTGAAGTCCTCGATGCCCGCCATCCACTTGGGCATGTGCGGCTCTTCGCCTTCCGCCGGACGCTTCTTCCACTGCCGCCAGGCCGCGAAGAGCAGCAGTGCTCCCAGCACGATGCGGAAGACGCTGGCCCCCTTGGACGGGCCGCTGCTGGTGCCGATGTCGGCGGCGCCGCCGACCAGCATGACTATCGCGCAGATCGCGCACAGCGCCACCACCCACCCGGCCAGGAAGGCTGGGCCGTTGCTCCTGGCCTTCTTGCTGAAGAGGATGAGGATCACCGCGATGATGGGGATCGGGCTGATGGCTACGCCGATAGCCTCGGAGAGCACTTCGCCAATGGCGTCCAGCATATCGGGCTCCTTTCTTTTCTCAATCCTTGCGCTTGCTCGAACTGGCGCCGCCGCCTCCCCAGGAGCACACGTCGAGGATGATACCCAGGGCCACCCAGAACCAGCGCATGCCCGTCACCCCCACTCCCGGCACGAAGACGAAGGAGTAAGCCAGGGTGGTGTAGGGCATGATTAAGAGCCCCAGCAGGGGCCAGATGAAGGACTGGAAGGCGCGGGTGACGTAATCCGTGAATACCCAGACAAAGAAAAGGGTGATGCGGGGCACAAAAGCTCCGATCACGGCTACCAGGCAACAACCCATCTTACTCCTCCTTTTCCACTGTCGATGCCGCGCCGGTCACCCGGAAAGCCAGCGAGTCGCCGGATGCGGAGGCGTCCACTTCCACCGTCTGACCGCGCCCGGCTTCGCCCTTCAGCAACAGGTCCGAAAGGGGGTTTGCCAGTTCCTTCTGGATGGCGCGCTGCAGGAAGCGCGCCCCGAAGTCGCGGCTGTAGCCATGCCTGGCCAGAAGCGCGCGGGCCGGCTCCAGCAGGCGCAGGGCGATGCCCTTTCTTCCCAGGCTCTCCAGCAGGTAGGTGACCTTGAGGTCGACTATCCGCTCGATCTTCTCGGGGCTCAGGGGGTCGAATACCACTATCTCGTCGATGCGGTTGATGAACTCGATGGGAAAGCGCTCCTTCAATTTTTCCAGCACCATGCCCTCCAGCTCGATGCTTTCACCGTTCCCGCCGGTCAAACCGGCCTGGATGTCGCCGATGAGCTCCGAGGCGATGTTGGAGGTCATGATGATGACGGTGTTGCGGAAGTTTACCGTCTTGCCCCGGCTGTCGGTGAGCCGCCCCTCGTCCAGCAGTTGCAGCAGCAGGTTGAATACTACCGGGTGGGCTTTTTCTATCTCGTCCAGCAGCACCACCGAGTAGGGGCGGTGCTCCACGGCGGAGGTGAGCTGTCCGCCCTCTTCGTACCCGATGTATCCCGGGGGTGAGCCGATCAGCCGGGACACCGAGTGCTTCTCGGAGAATTCCGACATATCCAGCCTGACCATGGCCTTGTCGTCCCCGAAGAGGAACATCGCCAGGGACCGGGCCAGCTCGGTCTTGCCCACCCCGGTGGGGCCCAGGAAGAAGAAGGAACCCACGGGTTTCTTCTGGTCGGCCAGCCCGGAACGGGAGCGCTTGATGGTCTCAGCCACCACCCGGACGGCGTCCTCCTGACCGACGATGCGCCGGGCCAGTTCTTCCTCCATCTGCAGCAACCGTTCCGCTTCTTCCTTGAGCAGGCGCGAGGCCGGGATGCCGGTGGCGACGGTGATCACCTCGGCCACATCTTCCGCGTCGACCACTTCCTGGCTGCCGGCGTCTCCCTCTTTCTTGCCCATGGACAGGCGGGCTGCTGCTTCGTCGACCAGGTCGATGGCCTTCTCCGGCAGGCAGATGTCGGTGAGGTAGCGGCTGGAGAGGTTGACCGCCGCTTCCAGCGCGTCATCACCTATATTTACGCCATGAAATTTTTCGTAACGAGGGCGCAGGGCTTGAAGCAGGCGCACCGTGTCCTCGGGGGGCAACTCGTCTACAACTATCTTCTGGAAAAAGGAGGTGAGGTTCTCGTCCGGCGCCACCAGGTTCTCGAAATGCTTGAAGGTGGTGGCGGCGATACACCAGACGCGTGGCCGGTCCAGGATGGGCTGGAGCAGGCTGGTCAGGCTTATGCCGGAAGCACGGGCTTCTTCTCCCAGCATGGTGTGGGCGTAGGGGATGTAGAGGATGAAGCCCTCGGGGTGGGAGGACATCTCCTCCAGCACCCGCATGATGCGCTGTTCGATCTCGCCCTGCATGGAGGCGCCCGCTACCAGGGCCACCGCGTCGAGCTCGGCGATGCGCACGTCCTTGAGCATCGCGGGCACGTCGCCCTTGACTACCCGCTGGGCCAGCGCCTCGATCACGAAAGCCTTGCCCACCCCGGCTTCTCCCACCATCAGGGGGTTGTTGCGGCGGTGAAGGCAGAGCACGCTGATGACCCGCTCCAGGAGTTCCTCCCGCCCCGCCACGACGTTCTCGGAGTCCTGCTTCGCCGCCAGTATGAGGTCGCGGCTGAAATACTGCAGCAGGCCGCCGGGCCCCGGCTTGTTCAGGGCTTCCTGGACCTGGCCGTTGTGTTCGAACACCGGCCGGTCGGCGCTCATGTCCCTTTCGATACGCTGGCACTCCAGGTAATAGAAGAGGCGGGCCTTGAGCTCCTTGACGTTCACCCCCAGGCGCAGCAGTATCTCCACCGCCAGGGACTTGCGGTGGTCGAGCAGGGAGAGCATGATGTGCTCCGGTTCCACCAGGGGGTCGTGGAAGGATGCGGCGATGTCCTGGGCCCGCCGCAGCAGGAGGCGGGTGTCCAGCACCTCGGGCCGCGTGGCGTCCAATTTCTTGCTCAGGGCCTCGTGCAGCGCCACGAAAGCGCTGTCCAGGTCCACCCCCATTTCTTTCAATATCTGGTAGGAGGCCGCCGCCTCGTCGGTGAGCAGGCCGATGAGCACCGCGGTGGAGGCGATGGAGCCCATGCCGAAGTTGGTGGACTCGCGCTCGGCCCACTCCAGGACGTCTTGCCCCCGCTTGGTGATGGAGGTGAAAACCAGGGTATCGGCGCCGGGGGGTACCGGGCCCCAGAGGTCGCCGGTGAAATGCATCCCTTCCGGCGTGCCGCCGTACGGGTTCTTCAGCCATGCCTGCTTCATGGAGAGACGGTGGGCACAGAGGCCGCAAAGGCGCAGGTTGCGCTGCTCCCCGTCCACCAGAACCCGGGACAACATGGTGGCAGGGCGCTTCTTGCAGCTCTGGCAGACGATATCGGTCATGTGTGCCCTCCCCTGTCTTTTTCCTTCAAACACCATATTATATGAAGCACCGGCTCAAAGTAAGGCAGCTTAGGGCAGTTTAAGCGTTCCGCCGGTGTTGTATAATCTATGGAAAGTAAGAAGCAAAAGGTGGTTACCATGGCCGGAAGGTTTTCCCGGTTTTTGATCGGGGTGTTGCTGGTGTCGTCTCTCTTCCTGGCGGCCTCGTGCGGCAAGGCGGAGGAGGGACAGCCTACCCTGGAGGAGGCAAAGGCCCAGGCGGCCGAGGCCATCGAATCGGCCGAGATACTCCTGCAGGGGGCCGCGCCCGGCACCGATCTTTCCGACGCGCGCGAACTGCTCGACCAGGCCAGCGACCTCTACGGCAGGGCCCGCACCGTCGAGGAGTTCGTCGGCCCGGAGGGCAGCGTGCTCGCCCTGGTGGAGGAGGCCAGCCGGCGCATAAGGCAGGCGATGGAGGCGGAGCGGTTATGAACTTGTACGACCGGGTTTTGAGCAAGGGGACCAGGCTGGTGGCGCCGATGATGGCGCCGCTGGGAGCGGCCATGCTGGGCATGGACCTTATGGCGGTGCGGGAGGATGCCACCATGCAGCTGCAGGCGCTGGAGGCGCTGCAGGAGCGCTTCTCCCCCGACATGGTCTTTCCCTTTATGGATACTTCCCCCGAGGCACTCGTCGCCTCCGAGTTGCTGGGGGCGGATTTCAGGAATGCCGCCGTTTCGGTACAGGAGATATTCGCCTGGATCGAAAAGCTGGACGACGTCATGGACGTGGACCCGGAGGACTACCCGGCCATGCTCTCCCGACTGGAAATGGCGGGCGAGATGGTCGAGCGCTTCAACGTCCCGGTAGCCGCCTTTGCCTCGGGGCCTTACCACCTGGCAGGCCGGCTCTTCGGCCGGGAGGAGATGCTGATGTGGGCGGTCTCGGACGAGGCCTGTGCCTCCGGCATCATCGAGTTCACCACCCGCCTGCTCAGCGCCTATCTACAGGAGATGGCGCAAGTGGTTGACCTGGTGATGCTGGTGGAACCGGATTCTTCCACGCTCACCAGTGCTTTCTTCGAGAGCACCTGCCACCCCTACCTGCAGGGCCTGGCCAGCATCATCCGTAAGTCCGGAGCCGCGCCGGGCCTCCACCTCTGCGGTGACAGCCGGCACATGCTCGACCATATCACCTCCATCGGCGTGGAGTGCGTCAGCTTCGACAGCCCGGTGGACCTGCGGCTGGCGGCCGAAGCCCTTCCCCTCAACCTGGTCATTCTGGGCAACCTGGACACCAGGAGGCTGGAGCTGAGCAGCCCGGCCGACGTGCGAGACAAGGCCCGCCGCCTGCTCAAGGACATGGCCGATTACCGCAACTTCGTTCTCTCCACCGGGTGCGAGACCGCCCCGGACACACCCCTGGAGAACGTCGCCGCCTTATTCGAAGCCGTACGCGGCTGACGGCCGGGCAGGGCCGGCGGCATGGAAAACACCACCGTGGCGGCACCGCCGCGAACACCCCTTTTTATCGCTCCGGCAAGGTGGCGGACAGGGGAGTACCTCTCTCTGCTCGGGCTGGGCGCGATGTTACTATCAGTTCTCGGCTTCAGCTGGGTGGCGGTGGACATCGAGGTGCGGGACCCTTTCCTGGGGTTGACCTGGGTGGACCAGACCCTTGATTTCAAGGTGCTGGAGAACGGCGAGCTGGCCGCCGCCCTAATCGTCTTCCTGGCTCTGGCCCTGCTGCTGCTGCCCTGGCGCCGCCCGGTGGCCTGGACGGGGCTCTTCTTCTGCCTGGCCCTGGCCGGGTGCTTCGCCTACTACGTCTACGGGCTGATAGACCAGGCCTACGACATCCTGGGACTGCTGAAGTCCGTGCCCCTTGTCGGCGGCATGCTGGTGGAGATCGCCAGAGACTCCATCAAGGCGGTGCGGCCCCAGCCCGGCCTTTACCTCTTCGGCGCGGGTTACATCGTTTATTTCGCCGGGCAGGTCATCCGCCTGGGTTCACCGCTTACGGCCCGCTAAGCGCCACCCACCCTCAAATCCTTTAAGTAAACCTGGAAGTAGCCGAATAACATACTGGGCTTGAATAGCTGGCTTCCGAGGGTCAAGTAGGCGAAAGGAGGGAAAGATGGTGCCACCTGCTGAAAATCTGAGAAGAAGACAAGTCGGCATACTCTGGGAGATCACCGTCCTGCTGGTGGCGGTCTTCCTCGTCTACGGGCTGCTCACCTACGCGGTTTTCACCGCCTCGGGCAACCGCCTCATCGACAAGAGCATCGAGAAGCTCAAGCAGACGGAGGCGGAGAACATCTCCTCCAGCTTCGACTACATCATCGAACTGAACAGTGCGGCCATGATGAGCAAGAGCGATAGTTACGACAGCCAGAAACTGGTCAATTCATTGCTCAACCATGAGATGTCGCAGATACAGATAGACGTCAACAACGAGCTGCGGAAGATGTTTGAAATGAACATGCTGGGGATAACCGGTTTCTTGTTCATACTGAACAAATCGGCGCTGACCCTGGAGCCCACGGTCTTCGCCTCCAGCGACGAATCGCTCATCTGGAACTGGGAAGTGCCGGAGTACCTAAACGCCGCCGTAGACGAAAGACAATCCTATATCTGGATGGAGAACGGCATCCCCGAGTTGGGGTTGGAGGGGGAGTATCTCATCGTGATCAAGCAGCTCGACTCCTCACAGATGGACATCGTCAAGCAGTTGGGGGCGGAGTCCTACGGCATAAGCACGAGCTTCATAGGTATCAAGCCCATGCACGACGAGATAGCCGCCATCAACGATTTCTACAATGACGACAAGAAGACCACCAACCTCCTTCTCCTGGTGATGGTCCTGGTCAGCATCCTGATCATCGCCCTGATCACCTTCGCCATCCTCTCCCATCTCATCCGCACCCGCATCACCCAGCCCATCCAGGAGCTCTCCAGCGCGGCGGAGCAGGTGATGGAAGGAGACCTGGACGTGCACATCACCATCCGGGTAGGCGAGGAGTTCGAGTCCCTGAAGCGGGCCTTCCAGTCCATGGTCGACGAGTGGGGCAAGCTGATGACCCGCTCCCTGCAGCAAGGTGAAGAAGCAGAAAAGGGAGCCGGAGAGGAAGGCGAAGACGGAGGATAGCGCCGCGCTGTTACGGTACCACGAGGTGACGCCCTGTATGTATAATAAATGGCATACAGGGCGTCACCGCATATTCACCGCATCCAGGGCATGAAAGAGGGGGAAATCATGGGGATCGATTACTCCGAGGCGGACTACGTCAACCAGAGGCAACTGGCTTTGGGGGAGCTGCTCTCCCGCCAGGCCCGCATCTACCCGGAGCGCGCGGCGCTGGTCTTCGAGGGACGCACTTATACCTACCGCGACTTCGACATGCGCACCGACCGGCTGGCCAACGCCCTGGCGGCGGGAGGGGTGGAGAAAGGCAGCAAGGCGGCCCTGCTCTTCTTCAACTGCTCTGAGATGGTGGAGGTGTACTTCGCCGCCTGCAAGGCGGGCGCGGTCAACGTGCCCCTCAACTTCCGCCTTACCGGCCCGGAGATCCTCTACCAGCTCACCGACTCGGAGTCCCGGGTCACCTTCTTCGGGGAAGAGTTCACACCGCTGCTGGACCAGGTCCGGGACGAGGTGCCCCGGATGCGCTTCGTCTGCGTGGGGGCCGGCGTTCCGGAGTGGGCGGAGCCTTACGAGGACTTCCTCGCCTCGGGCGACGCGAAGCCGCCAGCCGTCCCCGTCTTCGACGACGACCCCGCTTTCATCATGTACACCTCGGGCACCACCGGCCGCCCCAAGGGCGCGGTGCTCACCCACAAGAACCAGCTGATGAACGTGGTCAACTGTGTGGGCGTCGTCTACAGCGTGCTGGAGGAGATCGAGCAGGAGCGGATGCAGTTCGTGGGCCCCCTCTTCCACGAAGCCGCCCTGGCCCTGGTCATAGTCACCGTATACCATGCCGGCGCCATGCACGTCCTCAGGTTCTTCGAGCCCGAAAAGATCATGCGGCAGATCCAGGATTCCGGCATCACTGCCACCTTTCTGCCGCCGGTGATGTCCACGTTTCTCCTGAACACCGTGGACGTGAGCGCCTTCGACACCACCTCCCTGCGCATCTACATCTCGGGGGCGGCCATCCTCCCCACCGAGACGCGCCGCCAGATCAACGCCGCCTTTCCCAACGTCAACCTCTTCGACGTCTTCGGGCAGACCGAGATGAGCCCGGTCACCACCATCCTCAAACCGGGCGACGCGGAGCGCAAGGTCGCTTCGGTGGGCGAGGCCGTGAGAAACGTGGAGATCAGGGTGGTGGACGACTATGACAACGACGTGCCCCGGGGCGAGGTGGGGGAGATAATCTACCGCGGCCCCACGGTGATGAAGGAGTATTACCGCAACCCCGAGGCCACGGCGGAGGCGCTGCGCGGCGGCTGGTTCCACTCCGGCGACATGGTCCGCCGGGATGAAGAGGGTTTCTATTTCGTGGTGGATCGTAAGAAGGACATGATCGTCAGCGGTGGCGAGAACATCTACCCGGCCGAGATCGAGGAGGTGCTCTACCGCCACCCCGGAATTCTCGAAGCCGCGGTGATCGGCATGTTCGACGAGGAGTGGGGGGAGTCGGTGCTGGCGGTGGTGGTGCCCAAGCCGGGGCAGGAGCTCACCGCCGAAGAGGTGATCGCCTGGTGCGCTTCCAACCTGGCTTCTTACAAGAAGCCGAAGCGGGTGGAGTTCGTGGAAGCCCTGCCGCGCAACGCTGCTATGAAGGTGCTCAAGACGGAACTGCGTGCCAACTACGGCAAAAGCATGCGCTACTAACGAGCCAGGAAATTTGGGGTCAGACCCCAAATTTCCTGGCCGGCTATAAAAACAGCAGGTCCTCGTTGTCCATCAGGTGGAAGACAGTGAGGGACTCCTCGGCGATGGTCATGGGCTTGCGCTGGTCCCGGTTGAGGTAGCCCATGGGCGAGCAGATCACCCGCAGCTGCTCCACCATGATGTCCCGCTTCTCGTGCAGGTGGCCGCAGAGGACCGTGCTCACCTTGGGGTGGTGGAGCAGCATCTTACCCATCTCCTCCGACCCCATGAAAGAGCCATAGCCGTTCTTTTCACCCGGCAGCCCGCCGACCAGGGCGGAGAAGGGCGGATGGTGGGTGGCCACCACTATCTCGTTGACCTCGGAGTTGTTGGCGAGCGTGTCCAGGTCGCTGTCCAGGCGGACCATGAAGTCGCGCGCCACGTCCACGTCGGAGCGGCGGAAGGGCCCCGGCTCCCCCTCGATCAGGGCGGAGATGTCGTTCCAGCAGGCCCAGCGGAGGTCGTTCCAGATGTCGTTGCGCAGTACGTCGTTGGCCCCCTGGCCGCCCTCGGCGGGCTCCAGGTCGGAGAAGGAGAAGTCGTACCAGCCGATGGAGCCGGCGAAGCCCACCCCTCGGATGACCTGCGGCTCCATCCACAACGGGACGAAGCCGTTGCGCCGGCAGACCTGGGGGAGCTGGAAGTAGTAGCGTTCGTAGGAGTCGTGCCCTTCTTCCTGAAGAAAATTGGACATGATCCAGATGTCCTGGTTGCCGGGGATGAACAGCTTGGCGCATTCCAGTTCCGAGAAGCAGTCCAGCGCGTACTCGATGTCTCCCAACTCGGGGCTGACGTCGCCGCAGACAATGAAGACGTCCGGGCCGATGATCTTAATAAGTTCCGCGATCTGCGGCACGACTTCCCAGTTTTTCTGGGTGATGTCCACGTGCAGGTCTGAAATGAGAGCCAGTCTCACCAGCCGATTCCTTTCGGTCCCCGGATTCGAACCCCGACTTAATTATTATAGCCTCTTCCACCCCATGGCTTCAGCCCCGCCTGCCCAGCTTGGCAGGAAACATTCGTTATTTAATGGTTCATGTATTAAAATCAAGGAAAATTTCTGGAAAAATTCTGGAAGGAGAAGGTTGAGATGGAGGTAGAGATTGGTCTGGGGAAGGTAGCCCGGCGGGCTTACGGTCTTGACGACATTGCCATCGTACCGTCGAGGCGTACCCGTGACACCGACGACGTCGACATAAGCTGGGAGCTGGCCGGACACCACTTCGAGCTTCCCCTGCTGGCTTCGGCCATGGACGGGGCGGTGGACGTTGCCAGCGCCATCGCCATCGGCAAGCTGGGGGGCCTCGCCGTCCTCAACCTCGAAGGTCTGCAGACGCGTTACGAAGACCCCAGGCCCATCTACGAAGAGATCGCTTCCCTTCCCCCCGCAGAAGCCACCCGCGGCATCCAGCGCGTCTACCAGGAGCCTGTAAAAGAAGAACTGGTCGCCCGGCGCATCAGCGAGATCAAGCAGGGCGGCGTCATCGCCGCCGCTTCCCTCACCCCCCAGCGGGTCGAAGCTTACCACAAGATCGCCCTGGAGGCCGGTCTGGACATCCTGGTGATCCAGGGAACGGTCATCAGTGCCGAGCATGTCTCCTCCACGGTCGAGCCCCTCAACCTGAAGAAGTTCATCGCCGAGCTGCCCATCCCGGTGGTCGCCGGCGGCTGCGCCTCCTACTCCACCGCCCTGCACCTCATGCGCACCGGCGCGGTGGGGGTGCTGGTGGGCGTGGGCCCGGGCGCGGCCTGCACCACCCGCGGCGTGCTGGGTATCGGCGTGCCCCAGGCCACCGCGCTGGCCGACGCTTCGGCGGCGCGGGTACGCCATCTCACCGAGACCGGCAAGTACGTCAACGTTATCGCCGACGGGGGCATGCGCACCGGCGGGGACATCGCCAAGGCCATCGCCTGCGGCGCGGACGGCGTGATGCTGGGCTCGCCCATCGCCTCGGCCCTGGAGGCCCCGGGCCTCGGCTACCACTGGGGCATGGCTACCTTCCACCCCGAACTGCCGCGCGGCACCCGGGTCAAGACCGAACACAAGTGGACCATGCAGCAGATCCTGGTCGGCCCGGCCACTGAAAACGACGGCACCGTCAACCTCTTCGGGGCCCTGCGCATGTCCATGGCCACCTGCGGCTACGAGAACATCAAGGACTTCCAGCGGGCCGAAGTGATGCTGGCTCCGGCCCTGCGCACCGAGGGTAAGATCCTCCAGATACAGCAGGGCGTAGGCATGGTCAAGTAGTTCTTCGAAGTGGAGAGAGATGGAAGAAGAAGGGTGGTTCGCATCACGTAAGCGCAGAGCCATGCTCATCGCCGCGCTGCTCTTACTGATGTTCGCCCTGGTTTTCACGGCTTCCCTCAACGACGCGCCCACCATCGACGAACCCATCTACATCACCTCCGGCTATCTTTATCTGAGGGATGGCGACTTCACGCTCAACCTCGAGCATCCTCCCCTGATCAAGGAGATCCTGGCCCTCCCCCTTGCCTTCCATGAGTTGAACTTCTCCCAGCAGCCCGAGGGAACCACGTTCTACACCGGGCAGAACCGTTACGCCCATGCCTTCCTCTACGACATGGGCAATCCGGCCGACACCATGCTGCAGGTCTCCCGCTTTCCCGCCTACCTGATGCTGATGGCACTCGGGTTGCTCATCTATTCCTGGGGAAAACGGGTCTTCGGCTATCGGGCCGGCCTGGTCTCCCTCTTCTTCTACGTGCTTACGCCGGTCTTCCTGGGCAATGGCCAGCTGGCCATCCTCGACCTGGGGGCCACCCTCTTCCTGGCCGCGGCCCTCTACTCCTTCTACCTGCTCGAGGAAGGCTTCACGGCCCGCCGCTTCCTGGCCGCTGCGTTCCTGTGCGCCGCCGCCCTGGTCTCGCGGTTCGACATGATCATCCTGGGGCTGCTCCTGCCGCTGCTGGCCCTGGCGCGCCCCTTCTTCTTCTTTGGAAAAGAAGAGAGAGAGCGCCGGTCCAGGGAGTGCCTCACCGGCCTGGGGCGCAGCCTGGCGGTGCTGGCAACGGCTTTCCTGATCGTCCTGGTCTATTTCGGCATGCACACGTCCAACCTCACCCGGGAGCAACAGGAGATGAACATCCGGACCAACCTCAACCCCAACTCGTCCTTCGCGGAGCCGCTGCGGGAGGTGAACGAGATGTCGCCGCCCCTGGCCCATTACCTGCTGGGCGTGGCGCACGATTACGAGTTTGTCGAGCACAACCAGAGATCGTACTGGAACGGCTACTTCAGCACGGAGTGGAGGTGGTATTACTATCCCTTCGACTTCCTGCTCAAGACGCCCATCGCCACGCTCCTCCTTTTCGTGGCGGGGCTGGTTTTCTGCTTGCGGCGTTTCAGGAGATGGAAGAGCAGCTATCTCCTCATCAGCCTGGGGATCTTGTTCCTCTACATAGAGTCCTCCAATATTCAGCTGGGGCTGAGGCACGTCATGTCCCTCTATCCGCTGGTACTGCTGATCACGGGCGCCGGTGGGGCGGCACTGCTGCGATGGAGCAGGGGCGGGAGGTACCGGGCTTTCACTATGGCCGGGCTGATGACCTATGCGGCGATATCCGTCCTTCTTTTCTACCCCCATTTCATGCCCTATTCGAACGAATTCATAATCCACAAGGACCAGGCTTACAGGTTCCTCATCGATTCCGACCTGGACATCGGGCAGGATCTGCGGCGCCTGGCCGATTACGTCGAGGAGAAAGGTATCACCGGCCTGAAGGTTGATTACATCGGCGGGGGAGAGGAGATGTATTACCTGCCGCCGGACACCATCGACTGGGCGGACCGTGGCGAGATACCCCACGGCTGGTTCGCCCTTTCTTTCACCATGAGGCAGTCCACTTACTGGGAGTCCGACGAGGATCTGACTCTTTCCCCCAGGTATTACAGCGAATGGATCGAGGAATACCAGCCGGTGGACGTCATCGGCCACTCCATACTGATCTATTTCATCCCCTGACTTCTTTTTACTTTGTCGTCGCCTGATATTAAACTAGTCCCCAACAGAGAGGAGAGGGATGGACCAGACATTTGACACCGTTCTTGTTGTAGACTTCGGCGCGCAATATGCCCAGCTCATCGCCAGGCGGGTGCGCGAATGCAAGGTCTATTCGGAGATAGTCCCCTACGATATCGACCCCGAAGCGGTCCAGGCCAAGCGCCCCAAGGGCATCATCTTCTCCGGCGGCCCCATGAGCGTCAACCAGGCGGGCGCGCCCAAGCCCGACCCGCGCCTCTTCGAGCTGGGCATCCCCATCCTGGGCATCTGCTACGGCCATCAGCTTCTCGCCCTCAACCTGGGCGGGGACGTCGACCATACCGACATCCGGGAATATGGCAAAAGCGAGCTGGAGCTGGCCGAGCCGGGGCTGCTTCTGGCCGAGCTGCCCATGCGGCAGACGGTTTGGATGAGCCACGGCGACAGCGTGCACGGCGCCCCGCCCGGTTTCACCGTCACCGCCCGTACCAGCGGCTCCCCGGTGGCGGCCATGGAGAACCGTGAGCGCGGCTTCTACGGCGTGCAGTTCCACCCCGAGGTGGCTCATACCCCCTATGGTATGGACGTGCTCAAGCACTTTCTCTACGATGCCTGCGACTGCCTCCCCTCCTGGACCATGGTTTCCATCATCGAGCAGGCCATGGAGCAGGTCAGGGAGAAGGTGGGAAGCAACAAGATCATCTGCGGCCTCTCCGGCGGGGTCGATTCCGCCACCGCCGCGGTGCTGGTCCACAAGGCGGTGGGCGACCAGCTCACATGCGTCTTCGTCGACCACGGGCTGCTGCGCAAGGGCGAGGCGGAGCAGGTGGAGGACACCTTCCGGCAACACTTTAAAATCAACCTCATCCACGTCAAGGCCCAGGAGCGCTTCCTGCGCCGCTTGGAAGGGGTGACCGACCCCGAGGTCAAGCGCAAGACCATCGGGGAGGAGTTCATCCGGGTCTTCGAGGAGGTCGCCTCCGAGCTGAAGGACACCGACTTCCTGGTCCAGGGGACGCTCTACCCCGACATCATCGAGAGCGGGACCAAGGACGCGGCTCGCATCAAATCCCACCACAACGTGGGCGGGCTCCCCGACGACATGCAGTTCACCCTGGTGGAGCCGCTGCGGCTTCTTTTCAAAGATGAAGTGCGCGGGGTGGGGGAAGAGCTGGGCCTGCCGGAGGAGATCGTCTGGCGGCAGCCCTTCCCAGGGCCCGGCCTGGCCATCCGCATCATCGGGGAGATCACCTCGGAGAAGCTGGACATCCTGCGCGAAGCGGACGCCGTGGTCATCGAGGAGATCAAGCGGGCCGGCCTCTACCGGGAGATATGGCAGTCCTTCGCCATCCTGCCCGACATCAAGACGGTGGGAGTGATGGGAGACGAGCGCACCTACGCCTATCCCATCATGCTGCGCGCGGTCACCAGCGAGGATGCCATGACCGCCGACTGGGCACGCCTGCCCTACGAAGTCCTGGAGCGCATCTCCTCCCGCATCATCAGCGAGGTGCCCGGGGTGAACCGCGTCGCCTTCGATATTTCCTCCAAGCCGCCTGCCACCATCGAATGGGAATAGATACCGCCATCAGCCTGAGTGCCTGGAGGGGGGCCGGACATGGACGGTTACTTCGAGAAGGTAAAAGAAGCCTTGGCCGGGCTGGAGCTGGAGGAACTCCCTGGCTTACTCACCCAGGCCCTGGAGGCCGGACTCAAGGCTTCAGACCTGCTGGCGGCGATGAGCGCCGGCATGGGCGTGGTCGGCGAGCGCTTCGAAGCGGGGGAGTATTACCTGGCCGACCTGGTGCTGGCGGGCGAGGAGATGAAGGACGGCGTGGCCGTGCTCCAGCCCCACCTGGTTGCCGGCGACACCGGGGCCAGCGGTACCGTGGTGCTCTGCACGGTCAAGGGAGACGTCCATGACATCGGCAAAAACCTCGTCGGGACCATGCTCTCCAGCGCCGGCTTCAAGGTGGTGGACCTGGGGGTGGACGTGCCCCCGGAGCGCGTCGTGGAGGCGGTGCGCGCCGGGTCCGCTTTCGCCGTAGGCCTCTCGGTGCTGCTGACCACCATGGTGGCTTCCATCGGTGAGACGGTGGAGGCCTTGAAAGCCGCGGGCCTGCGGAACAGCGTCAAGGTGGCCATCGGCGGGGCTTGCACTACGCCGGAGCTGGTGGAGCGTTTCGGAGCGGACGCCATGGGGCGTGACGCGGTGGAGGCGGTGCGCCTCTTCCGTGAGTGGGCCCCGGCCTGAGGGGAGCCGGCGGGATGAGTGAAAAGCACGACAGGGTGATAGCGGCGCTGGAACGGCGGGAGCCCGACCGCGTGCCCGTCTTCGACCTGATGAACGAGTTCATCGTGGCCAACACCATCCTGGGTAAAGGGCCCAACCCCCTTCACCGGCTCATCGCCTGGCCGCGCATCTCCGGGCTGCTCGACTGGTTCTTCTCCCATGTGAACACAGCTGTTCTCACCGACCGGAACCTGGAGCGGCTTACCCACCTGGGTGCGGCAGCGGCGGTGGAGATGGGATACGATGCCGTCTGGCTGTCATGCTTCCCGGTGCTGCGCTTCCGCGACTCCCGCACCATGACCGACATCTTCGGGCGCCTCTGCGACGTCTCCATGGACCAGTCGGGTGGCCTGGCCAATCCCATCTACCGTGAAGGCCTCATCCGGACTCCGGCCGACTGGGACGCCTGGCCCAAACGGGACATCCTGCGCCTGCCGGAAAAAGTAAACCGCATCTTCCGCGACGTGCAGCGGGAATACGGGGACCACCTGTTCATATTCGGCTTCGGCAACTACGGGTTGTTCGAGAGCACCTGGCAGCCCATGGGCTTCGAGCGCTTCGTGGTGGCGACGCGCAAGGAGAAGGCCTTTCTGCGCCGGGTGATCGCCTTCTACGCCGACCTGCACTGCATGCTCATCGAGGCTATGGCCGACGCCGGCATCCCCGGTTTCATCCATACCGACGATCTCGCCTACCGCTCCGGCCCCATGCTCAACCCCAGGCTGATCGAGGAACTCTTCGGCGACCATTACCGGCGCATCACCTCCACCGCCCACACCCTGGGCATGAAAATAGTCTTCCACTCCTGCGGCGACACCACCGCCCTGCTCGACTCCTTCTGCGACTGGGGGTTCGACGCCGTACACCCCCTGGAGCCCACCGCGGGCATGGAGTTGGCCGAGGTGAAGAAGGCGGTGGGGGACCGCATCTGCCTCATCGGCAACCTGGACGTCACCCGCATCCTGGTTGACGCCGGGCGCGAGGAGGTCCGCAAGGCGGTGCGCCAGGCCATCCGGGACGCGGGCTCCAGCGGAGGCTTCATCCTCTCCCCCGAGCACAGTCACCCCCAGATATCGGTGGAGCGGCTGCGGTGGATGGTGGAAGACGCCCACCGCTACGGGAGGTATCCCCTGGAAGGAGCGGGATGAGGTTTTTCCGGTGAGGCCTTTCTTCATCGTCAACCCGGTCTCGAGCGGGGGCCGGACCGGCAGGGTCACCTGGCCTCGTCTGGAGGCCGCCCTGGGGGAAGAACGCGCTGATTACGATTCCGCTCTTACCTGCCGGCCCGGCCATGCTGTGGAGATGGCGCGGGACGCCCTGTGGCAGGGGTATGGCCCGGTGGTGGCGGTGGGGGGCGACGGCACCGTCAACGAGGTGGGCAACGGCCTACTGCGGGCGGCGGCGGAAGGCGCGGAGAAAGCTCCATGCCTCGGCATCATCCCGGGCGGCCGGGGCAGCGACCTCTGCCGCACCCTGGGGATCCCCCGTGATCCGGGTGAGGCGCTGCGGGTGCTGCTGCAGGGGAGTAAGAAGCCGCTGGACGCCGGACTGATGCGCTATACCACGGATGGTGGGGAAGAGGAGCGCTTCTTTTTCAACATGGCAGGCATGGGCTTCGACGCCGAGACTACCGACCGGGCCAACCACCTGCCGGGCTGGCTGGGCGGCACCCTCACCTACTTCCTGGCCATCTTCGTCGAGCTCTACAAATTCCGGATGATGAACGTGCGCATCACCATCGACGGCGAGGTAAGGTTCGCGGGCGAAGCGGCCGACATCCTGGTGGCCAACGGGAAATACGCCGGGGGCGGCATGCTCTTCTCGCCCCGCTCACAGCCCGGCGACGGCTTCTTCGAGGTCATCGTGCTCAAGCGGACCACCCGCCGCAACTTCATCTACAATTTCGCCAGGGTCTACCGGGGCACGCACCTGGGTCTCCCGATCGTCGAGGCCTTTTCCGGCCGGGTGGTGGAGGTGGAGTCGCGGGAGACGCTGCGCCTCCAGCCCGACGGCGAGGTGTTCGGGCGCGCCCCCGTCCGCTTCGAATGCGTTCGTGGCGCCCTCCGCGTCGTCGCGCCCGTGGTGTAACCGCCAACCCTCTTATCGCTGCCATGCGCTAGAATGGTCTGATGCTTGAAATAGAGACAAGGAGAGACATGGCAGTGACGGACATTCTGGAGGGACTCAATCCCGAGCAGCGGAAAGCGGTTCTCCACACCGAAGGGCCCCTTCTGATCCTGGCCGGCGCCGGCAGCGGTAAAACCAGAGTACTCACCCACCGCCTGGCCTACATGGTGCGGGAGATGCAGGTGCCCGCCCCCAACCTGCTGGCTATAACCTTTACCAACAAGGCGGCGGAAGAGATGCGCCGCCGCTTGCAGTCCCTGGTGGGCAATTACAGCCGGGCCATGTGGGCTTCTACCTTCCATTCCGCCTGCATGCGTATCCTGCGCCGCGACGCCGAGCGCCTGGGATTTCAGCGCAACTTCGTCATCTACGACGACGACGACCAGAAGCGCATGGTCAACCAGCTCATGCGGGACAACAACATCGATACCAAGCGTTACCCGCCCCGCGCGGTGCGCTCGCGCATTTCTACCGCTAAAAACGACATGGTCAGCTTCGAGGACTTCCGGAGCGCGGCGCGGGACGACTTCGAGGCGACGGTGGGCGAGGTCTACCGCATCTACCAGGAGACGCTATTGCGCAACAGCGCCATGGACTTCGACGACATCCTGCTCAATGCCCTGGCCCTGCTGGAGCTCTTCCCGGCCGTCCTGGAGGAGTACCAGGAGAAGTTCCACTACATCAGCGTGGACGAGTACCAGGACACCAACCGCGTCCAGTATAACTGGGTCAACCTGCTGGCCGCGGCGCGCCGCAACCTCTGCGTGGTCGGTGACGACGACCAGAGTATCTATTCCTGGCGTGGAGCCGACCTTCGCAACATCCTGGACTTCGAGAAGGATTACCCCGACGCCGCGGTCATCCGCCTGGAGCAGAATTACCGTTCCACCCAGGTCATCCTGGAGGCGGCGCACGGCGTGGTGGAAAGTATCGAGGGCCGCAAGCCCAAAAAGCTCTGGACCGACCGGGCGGAGGGCGCACCGGTCAAGTATTTCCGTGCCGATACCAGCATCGAGGAAGCCCTCTACCTGGTGGAAGAAGTGGGCAAGCTCACCTCGGAAGGGGGCGGTTACTCCCTGCGGGACATCGCCGTCTTCTATCGCGTCAACGCACAGTCGCGAATATTCGAGGAAATAATGCTCCGCTTCAACATCCCCTACCGGATCATCGGGGGGTACCGTTTTTACGAACGGCGCGAGGTCAAGGACATCCTCGCCTACCTCAAGGTGCTGGTCAACCCCGACGACGGGGTGAGCCTGAGACGGGTCATCAACGTGCCGCGACGGGGCATCGGCGACACCAGCCTGGGGCACGTGGAGGCTTACGCTTCCCTGCAGGGCATCTCCCTGCTGGAGGCCTTGAAGCGAGCGGAAGAGGTGCCGCAGCTGGGGTCCGGCGCCCGTAAAAAGATGGCCGCCTTCGTCGAGCTCATCGAGGGGCTGCGGCGTGATACCGAGGAGCACACCCTCAGCGAACTGGTGCGGCGGGTCCAGACCAAGAGCGGCTACCTGAAGGAGCTACGCGAGGAGAAAACTATCGAGTCGGAAGGGCGGCTGGAGAACCTGGAGGAGTTCGAGCGGGTGGCGGCCGAGTACGAGGCCAGGCACCCCGACCACGACCTCTCCGACTTCCTCGAGCAGATCTCCCTTCTTTCCGACATAGACCAGTACCACGAGGAAGAGGGATCCATCACCCTGATGACCCTGCACAACGCCAAGGGCCTGGAGTTCCCGGTGGTCTTCATGGTGGGCATGGAGGAGGGCGTGTTCCCCCACATCCGCTCGGTCCTGGAGCGGCGTGAGGACGAGGAACGGCGCCTCTGTTACGTGGGCCTGACCCGCGCCAAGGACCGGCTCTACCTGACCCGGGCCTGCATCCGCCACATGTATGGCCGGGAGGAGTTTTGCCGCGAGTCACCCTACATCAAGGACATCCCGCCCGAGCTGCTGGAAGTGGTGGGGTCGGAGGAGGTGCGCCAGGCCGCCGTCAAGCGCGAGAAGGAGGAGGCCGAGGCGCTGGCCGGCACCTTCCAGGCCGGCGACCGCGTGCGCCACGCCAAGTTCGGCACGGGGCAGGTCACCGAAGTCACCCTGTCGGACAGCGGCCCCGAGATAACCGTGGAATTCCCGGTTATCGGGATCAAGCGCTTCCTCCTGCAGTACGCCCCGCTCGAAAAACTCTAGCCGCGAACGAAAGTTGGGGTCAGACCCCTTCTTGAATTCAACCTTCGTCACTCCAGCATGCGGAAGAAATTCAAGAAGGGGTCTGACCCCAACTTTCCTGGCAGGCTTACACCATCTTCATGTCTATCAGGAGGTTGGCGACGGCCGTCTCGCTGGCGTTGAAGAGGGTCTGTACCTGCTGGTTGTTGTCGATGTCGAGGTCACTGGTGACACTGGTGCCGGGTGGCAGCTCGAACCCGGCCAGCCCCGAACCAGAGCCCCGGCTCATGATCTTGTTCTCCCGGTTGTCCAGCAGGAAGGCGCTGAGCTTAACGAAGGCGAAGCCGGAGGAGGTCATCTCGTCCCTTCCATCCAGGTCGGGATAACGGAAGAAGAAACAGTTTATCTCGGGAAGGAAGAGAAAGTCCGGGTCGAGCTGGTTCTGGATGAGAACAAAGAGCTCGGTGGGCATGTCCCCGGCTTCCTCGGCGATGGCGTCCACGCTTTTCACGTCCGGCACTTCGTAGAAGCCCAGTTTGTCGAGCTGGCGTTTGACCAGCACGGGCAGCATCTTGCCGGTGAGGGTGAAGAACTGCTCGCGCTGGGTTGAGACCAGCTTCAGGGCGCCCGTCTCCGAAGTGATGTATGTCTGGCAGCCGATGCAGTGCTGGAGGGGGAGCTCGCCCTGGTGCTCCACCAGGCCACGGTATTCGGGCTCGATGGACACTTCCATCCCGCTCTCGACGAAAGGCATGATCACCACGCGCATTATGGGGGTGAGCCTTCCTCCACACTGCGGACAGGTCGGGGAACCGGTATTGTCGATGATGTTACATTCAAAACAACGCAGGTGAGCCATCCTCCACCTCTCTTTTTTCCATTTGTAATTATTATACAACCAAGCAAGGGCTCTACCAACACCCTATTTAGGTTCTTGGACATGGTGGACACCGGTGTTATAATGTTTTCGATTTTGTGTCATATAAAGGGAAGGTACTCCGGTAACATGCAGATCCCCTACATGGGTAAAGAACCTTGGGTTGCGGACGACGCTTACGTGGCGCCCGGTGCCATGCTCATCGGCCAGGTCTCCGTCGGCAAGCGCTCGACCATCTGGTTCAACGCCGTCCTGCGGGCGGACCGTGGCGACATCACCGTCGGCGAGGAGACCAGCATCCAGGACTGCAGCGTGCTGCACGGCCCGGTGACCGTGGGAAACTACGTCACGGTGGGGCACGGCACCATCCTGCACGGCACGGTCATCGAGGACAACTGCATCGTCGGCATGAACTCGGTGGTGCTGGACGACGCCCGCATCGGCCACGGCAGCGTGGTGGCGGCCGGCGCGGTGGTCCCCGAGAGGATGGAGGTCCCGCCCCATTCCCTGGTGGCCGGGGTGCCGGCGAAAATCATCAAGCAGCTGCCGGAGGAGCAGGAGGACGTCCTGCACGCCATCGCCCAATCGTATTACGCGTTCGCGGAACCACATATGGAGTCAAAGTAGACGTCGAGAAAAACGTCAAGGAAAGAGAAGAGGAGGAACGGTATGGAGATTCTGGACAAGAAAAGAAGAGTATTCGTGTTGGGAGGTGGAATTTCGAAGTTCGCGGCCGAGCGCACCGACGGCAATATGCGCGACTGGATCAACGAGTCGGTACTGGAGGCGCTGGAGGATTCGGGCACCCGCATCGAGGACATCGAGCATTCGACCACCAGCTATTTCAGCGACCATTTCGATAAGCAGTTGAAGGCCGGAGCCATCTTCCACGACAACATCGGCATGTGCCCCAAGCCCAACGTCCGCGTCGAGGGCGGCGGCGGCACCGGCGGCCTGGCCATCCGCAACGCCTACGCCTACATCAAGTCGGGCCTCTGCGATTCCATGATCGTCTTCGGTTCCGAGAACATGGGCCGCTGCGTCCCCTCGGACGTCGCCCAGCAGTTCATCGCCCTGGCCTCCGACACCGACTGGGAAGTCCAGGTAGCCGGTTTCTACATCGCCTACTACGCCCTGATGATGAACGCCCACATGGAGAAGTACGGGACCAAGCCGAGGAGCAGTTCGCCCGGTCAGCGTGAAGAACCACCGCAATGCCATGTACAACCCCAAGGCCCACTACCCCATGGACATCACCGTGGACGACGTCATGAACTCCAAGATGATCACCTATCCCTACAAGCGCCTTGACAACTGCCTGCTCTCCGACGGCGCCGCCACCCTCATCTTCGCCACCGAGGAATGGGCCAAGAAGCACAGCACCACCTGGGACAAGAAGCCCACCATCGAGCTGACCGGCACCGGCTGCGGCACCGACTTCATGCGCATGGCCGACCGCCCCTACCCCGAGCCGGGCATCCTCCACTTCCGCGGCAAGCAGGAAGCCGCCGGCAGGCCTACGACATGGCCGGCGTCAAGGATCCTCTGAAGGACTTCGACTGCTTCGAGGTGCACGACGCCTACTCCGGCGTGGAACTGGTCAGCTACGAGGACCTGGGCTTCTGCAAGCCGGGCGAGAGCGGCAAGCTGATCCGAGAAGGGCGTATTCGACCTGGGCGGCGAGCTGCCCACCAACACCTCGGGCGGGCTCATCGGCTTCGGCCATCCGGTGGGAGCCACCGGAGTCGGCCAGGGCGTCGAGGTGCTGCGTCAGCTGCGCCAGGAAGCCCACCCCAAGCGCCAGGTGGAACTGAACTCCAAGCGCGGCGGCATGGACTCCCACGGCGGGACCGGCACCTTCTGTGCCATCAACGTATTCGAGAGGAGGGACTGATATGGGACTCGATCAGATCAACAACCTCATGGAAGTCTTCACCGCTGAGGATCCCATGGCTTTCGCTCATCCCGACGGCGATCCCTGGGCGGATTTCCGCGAAGTAATGCGCATCGAATTGAAGATGGACTTCACCTACAAGCACATCCTCGGCAAGTACTCCAAGTTCTTCATCGAGCTGGCCAACAAAAAGTTCGTCACCACTAAGTGCCCGAACTGCGGCAAGGTCTGGGGCATCCCCCGCCCGCTCTGCTCCGACTGCATGAGCATCTGCAAGTGGATAGAGCTGCCGGGCACCGGCACCCTGGAGAGCTTCTCGGTATCGGAGTTCGTGCCTTCCTTCATGAAGGTGGAGATCCCCTACGTGCTGGCCATCGTCAAGATGGACGGCGCCGACACCCTCTTCACCCACCAGCTGAAGAACTACGGCGGCGACACCGCCAACATCAAGACCGGCATGAAAGTCAAGGTCGCCTACACCGACGCCAAGGTTGACCACCCCATGCTGCTCATGCACTTCGAGCCTGCCTAGACAGGTGGAAACTCCGGGGAGGGGCTTCGCGCCCCTCCCTTTTTTTACCCCCGCTTTTCTTATATAATCCTTTTCGTGTTGACCGCCTTTCTAAATTAGTAACAGGCGCCGGCCCAGGCGCCTGCAGTAGTAGCAGCAGTTAGTCGCACTAGAAAAAAGGCAGGTGAAAAGGATGTTGTTTGAACTCGACGACGACAAGCAGATGTTCCGCAGCGCCGTGAGGGAATTTGCCGAGAAAGAGATACGCCCCCGCGCGGAGGAACTCTGGGACAAGGGTGAATTCCCCTACGACATCGTCAAGAAGATGGGAGAGCTGGGCTATCTCGGCATCCCCTGGCCCGAGGAGTACGGCGGAGCCGGTGGGGACTACCTGGAGTACATCATCGCGGTGGAGGAACTGGCCCGCATCGACGGTGCCTGCGCCATCACCGTCGAAGCGCACATCTCCCTGGGGTCCAGCGGTTTCTACTATTTCGGGACCGAGGAGCAGAAGCAGAAGTGGCTGGTGCCTTGCGCCGAGGGCAAGCAGCTGGCTTCCTTCGGCCTGACCGAGCCCGAGGCCGGTTCGGATTCGGGCGGGACCCGCACCACTGCCAGGCTGGAGAACGGCGAATGGGTGATCAACGGCTCCAAGTGCTTCATCACCAATGCCGGCACCGACATGACCCTCGGCGTGACCGTCACCGCGGTCACCGGGGTGAAGGAGAACGGCAAGAAGGAGATCTCCACCATCTTCGTGCCCAACGGCACCCCCGGCTACGACATCGCCCCCAAGTACCACAAAATCGGCTGGCACGCTTCCGACACCCGCGAGCTCAGCTTCAACGACTGCCGGGTGCCCGAGGAGAACCTCATCGGCAAGGTCGGCGAGGGCTTCAAGCAGTTCATGAACATCCTGGACGGCGGGCGCATCGCCATCGCCGGCCTGTCCCTCGGCCAGTCCCAGGGCGCCTTCGAGGAGTCGCTGGCTTACGCCAAGGACCGCGTCCAGTTCGGCCAGCCCATCGGCAAGAACCAGGCTATCGCCTTCAAGCTGGCGGACATGGCCACCGAGATCGAGCTGGGCCGCAACATGACCTACAAGGCCGCCGCCATGCGCGACGCCAAGGTGCCCCATTCCAAGGAAGCGTCCATGGCCAAGCTGTTTACCTCGGAGGCGAACACCCGCATCGTCACCCAGGCCATGCAGATATTCGGCGGCTACAGCTTCATGAACGAATACGCCGTCTCCCGCTTCTGGCGCGACGCCAAAATCCTGGAGATCGGCGAGGGCACCTCGGAAGTGCAGCGCCTGGTCATCTCCCGGCACCTGGGCCTGTAAAGCGATAGGGTAGCAGAGCATACATTTGATCTGCAGTTTTGATAGAGGACAGTTAGAAGGAGGAAGAACCGGATGAAAGAGACAGTAATCGTAAGTTCCGCCCGTACCGCCTTCGGGCGTATGCAGGGGTCCCTCTCGGGATTCTCCGCCGTCGATCTCGGCGCCATATGCATCGCCGAGGCCGTCAAGCGCGCGGGCATCGACCCCGAGATCGTCGACTGCACCATCATGGGCCAGGTGCTCACCGCCGGCTGCGGCCAGGTACCGGCCCGCCAGGCTTCCATCAAGGGCGGACTGCCTAAAAAGACCTGGGCCATCAACGTCAACAAGGTCTGCATCTCGTCGATGAGCGCCCTGGAGCAGGCGGACATGATGATCAAGTGCGGCCAGGCCGACGTAATAGTAGTCGGCGGCATGGAGTCCATGACCAACGCCCCCTACTCCATCCCCAAGGCCCGCGGCGGCTACCGCATGGGCAACGGCACCCTGATCGACCTGATGGTCAACGACGGCCTGTGGGACGCCTTCGAGGACATTCACATGGGCAAGGGCACCGACCGCTGGTCGGTGGAGTACGGCGTCAAGCGTGAGCAGATGGACCTGCTGGCGGCCCGCAGCCACCAGCGCGCCGCCGCGGCGCAGGAAACCGGCGTGCTGGACGAGGAGATCGTGCCGGTGGAGATCCCCCAGAAAAAGGGCGACCCCATCATCTTCAAGAAAGACGAGGGCGTGCGCGCTGACACCAGCATCGAGAAGCTGGCGGCCCTGAGGCCCGCCTTCAACAAGGAAGGCGGCGCGGTCACGGCCGGCAACGCCTCCTCCATCAACGACGGCGCCTGCGCCACCGTGGTGATGAGCGCCGACAAGGCCAAGGAACTGGGCCTGGAGCCCATGTGCACCATCGTCAGCTACGGCTGGACGGCCGGCGAGTTCACCAACCTCTGCAACGTCCCCGCCAACTCCATGCTGGATGCCCTGGCCAAGGCCAACCTCAAGGTCTCCGACATCGGCCTGTGGGAGTTCAACGAGGCCTTCGCTTCGGTAGTCTGGCACTCCTCGGTGATGCTGGGCCTGGACCCCGAGACCATGGAGAACTCCAACGTCAACGGCGGCGCCATCGCTTTCGGCCATCCCATCGGCGTCAGCGGCGCGCGCATCGTCACCACTCTGGCCTACGAACTGAAGCGGCGGGGCGGCGGCTACGGCGGAGCGGGCATCTGCGGCGGCGGCGGCCAGGGCGACTCCATGATCATCAAGGTCGGCTAGCACTGTCGTTGCAGCGTTGCGAGCAGTTTGTCATTGCGAGCGTAGCGAAGCAATCTGGTTCCACATTAGACACACCCTATAAGCAGTAAGAAGAGACAGGAGGGGACCATGTACGAACTGACTGAAGAACAGAAAATGCTCCAGCAGATGGTGCGGGAGATGGCCAGGGACAAGGTCGAGCCGCGCGCGGCGGAGATCGACGCCACCGGGGAATACCCCTGGGACATGTTCGAGCTGCTGCGCGACAACGACATGCTCGGAATGTGCTTCCCCGAGGAGCTGGACGGGTCGGGAGCGGACCTGCTCTCCATCTGCATCGCCATCGAGGAGCTGGCCAAGTTCTGCACCAGCACCAGCCTCATCCTCGGTGTCTGCAAGCTGGGCTCGACGCCCATCATGCTGGCCGCCAACGACGAGCAGCTGAAGAAGTACATTCCCCCGCTGGCCCGGGGCGAGAAGCAATGCGCTTTCGGCCTGACCGAGCCGGCAGCCGGCTCGGACGCCGCCGCCATGACCACTCGCGCCGTACTCAAGGGCGACAAGTACATCATCAACGGCCAGAAGTGCTTCATCACCAACGGCGGCATCGCCGACACTTACTCCATCTTCGCCAAGACGGACGATTCGGCCGGCGTCAAAGGCATCTCCGCTTTCATCGTGGAGAAGGACTTCCCCGGCTTCGAGATCGGCAAGATCGAGCACAAGATGGGCATCCGCGGCTCGCAGACCTGCGAGCTGGTGTTCACCGACATGGAAGTGCCGGCGGAGAACCTGCTGGGCAAGGAAGGCAGCGGCTTCAAGACCGCCATGATGACCCTGGACCGCACCCGCCCCTCCATCGGCGCCCAGGCACTGGGCATCGCCCAGGGAGCCCTGGACCTCGCCGTGGCTTACGCCAAGGAGAGGGTGCAGTTCGGCGCCCCCATCGCCAAGCTGCAGGGCATCCAGTTCATGCTCGCGGACATGGCCATGGAGGTGGAAGCGTCCCGCCAGCTGATCTACTACTCCGCCCACCTGGTGGAGTCGGCCGGCCGCGAGGCTTCCATGGTCTCGGCCATGGCCAAGTGCTTCGCTTCCGACGTGGCCATGAAGGTCACCGTCGACGCCCTGCAGGTGCTCGGCGGCTACGGCTACATGGTGGAGTACCCGCTGGAGCGGATGATGCGCGACGCCAAGATCACCCAGATCTACGAGGGCACCAACCAGATCCAGCGCGTCGTCATCGCCCGCAACCTGCTCGGATAGGGTCAGGTCTTCGATTATTGTTTCTTACCAGAAATTACCAGAAGGGCGGGCCTCCGGGCCCGCCCTTCACTTTTCCCGGGCGTGAAAAATTCGCCACGCAATGGTTAAATATTAACCACGGCATGGCGATATTTTCATAAACGAAAACAAAGAGGCTGGCAACTTGATTCTTCAGATTACCAGGGAGAGCCCGGAGCGCATGGTCGTGAAGACTAGGCCCTTCTTGTCCATGATCTTATTTGGCCGTGCTCTTCCAGTGGTACTTTTCTGGTTTCTGGGGATAACCATATATGCGATAGTCCAACATGATTCAAGTTACCTTACCACTTCTCTGGTTTTGCTGTTAATCCTTGTTCTTTGCATCGCAATAATGATTCGCAGGTTGCATATGGCCAGCATCGATAAGCGTTTGGGGCAACTCAGGGTGAGCAATTCTTTACCTCTTCTCTCCAGCCAAACTAAGGCAATATATCATCTCGACGAGGTGACCGGGGTCGCGTCAACCTATAGTGGGCTCTGCATCATACTCAGCAACGGTAAAAAGATCGTTTTCGCAGACGAGCTAATTGGAAGAGATGAAACGCGCCATCAGGAAGTCGACGACTTCCTTGACGTGCCTTATATCCGTGGCAAGAGCAAGGTGAACGCAGGAAAAGGCAAAGCCTGAATTATTATGACGAACAAGGGTGTGGCGTATGGAGTTTTGTTCTAGTCGGGGGCGTGGCCGGGATTGACGGTCAAGACGTCGAGGTCGCGCACGGTGGCGTAGGGGATGTAACCGCGGGCCTCGGCGTGGGAGTGGAAGGCGTCGATGGTGGCCTGGGTGGTGACGTAGTCGATGGCCAGCACGGGGCGTCCGGCGTGGAGGAAGACGTCGAGGTTGGCCTCGGCGGCGGCGGTGGAAGTCGCGGGCATGGGGTCATTGTCCATGTAGAAGAGGTCCTCCTTGCCGATGCCCGAGACCGCTCCGACGTACTCGGGTTGGGCGGCCAGGCCCTCGCCGTTCTGAGGGAACACCAGGAAGCCCGGCACTCCCTTCTCCACCCGGGCGTGCTTCGCGATGGACAACACGAAGTCGACCATGTCCTGCTCGGCCGTCGCGCCGGTCAAGGCCGCTGTCGCCGCCGGGCCCCCAGTACTCGTAGTTGTCCACCAGGTCGAGATAGGCCCCGTCGAAGCCGGCGGCCAGTATCTTGTCCAGGTACTGATAGATTATGGCCTGCCAGTCCGGGTCCCAGTAGCGCACCTCGTAGTTGCCGGCCCAGTCAGGGTTCTCCGGCCCCAGCCATGAAGGCGAGCCCGGGCTCCACGCCGGGTTCCAGTACCAGCGGTAGTCCTCGGCCTCCCCGATGCTCAGGTAGGCCAGCACCGTCTTGGTTCCGCCGGGGCTGTTCTTCAAAGAAGCGATCTGCGCGGCGGACCAGCGCCCCTCCTCGCTCCCGTCGGAGGAGTAGTCCATCACCACCAGGTCGAAACGGGAGTTGCCCAGCGCCGACAAATTAACATCCTGTAACTGGTAGGCGAAGTCGTCCACCGCCGCGAGGCCGGGCGCGCCAATGGGGCGCCCGGGCGCGTCGTGGCCGCCGTCCCAGCCGCCGGGCCCCAGGCGAAGTAGATGGGGCGCTCGGCCATCACCGGCGGGCCCGAGACCACGTGGAGCAGGGTGGAGAGCTGGTAGCCCGGGCCGGCCAGGTCGTTGGCCCGCACCGTCATCCGGCTGTGGGCGGGAACCGCGACTCCCACCGGGGCCAGCGCCCCCGCCTCCTGGGTCAGAAATGTCAGCTCCACCACGGCGTCGGTGTCGCCGGGGTTCTGCAGGCAGAGCCAGGTGTGGAAGTTGTCGCCGGTGTATCCCTCCGCGAAGAAGAGGTCCGACGCCGCGCCCGTCGCTCCCACCACGCAGTGACCGCCCTGCCAGCCCTGGTCACCGCCGGCGCCGAAGCCGCGGTAGGCGAAGTACATGGGCCGCTCGGCCAGGAAGTCGGAGCCGCACGTCAACCGCACCGAGACGTCCTTCTCCACCCCCACCTCGCCGGCCACCCGCACGGTGAAGCGCCGACCTGCCTTCCACGGTGTAGCTCCGGCTCACCGGGCCGCCCTGGTCCGGGCCCAGCTGGTACTCGGCCTCGACCGTGATGGCATCGGCACCGGGGTTCTGCAGGGTCAGCCATTCCTCGAAGCCTTCCCGCGTGGTCCCCTCGGCGAAGAAGAACTCGCGCGACGTCGCGCTCGCCCCCATCACGCAGTGCCCGCCGTCCCAGCCGAAGCCTCCGGTGCCGTCGTAGTCGAAGTAGATGGGCCGCTCCGCCACCACCGGCGCGCTCGCCTCCAAGGCCAGCGAGTTCTGGTAGCCCGGTCCCAGCAGGTCGTTGACCTTGTAGGTGCGGCGGCTGTGCGCCGCCACGCTGCCGCCGTCCCGCGCCACCTCGTCTTCTTCTTCCGTCTGGAAGCGGAAGGTCAAAGAAGCCGCGGTGTCCCCGGGTTCGAGCACGCAGACCCACTGGTCGAAGCCGCTCGCCGGTGTAGCCCTCCGCGAAGTACCACTGCCGCGAGGGCGCACCCGTCCCCCAGACGTCGTGGCCGCCCGTCCAACCCGGGCCGTAGGAGAAATACATAGGCCTCTCCACCCCGATGTCTGAGTCGGCATAGACCACGCAGGAGACGTCGCGCCCCGCCCCCACGAAGGCGTTGACGTCCACGGTGGCCCTCGCCCCGCCCGGCACCGCGAGCGACTGCGTGACGCTGGTCCCGTCGGAGAAGAAGTAGTCGATGAAGGCGCGCGCCTCGCCGGAACCCGGGTTGCCCAGGCAGAGGTACTCCTGGAAGCCGTCGCCGGTGTAGCCCTCGGCGAAGTAGTAACGGCAGGGGTAGTCCCGGTAGCCCGACAGCGCCTCGCCCATCTGCAGGCGGGCCTCCTCCCACGCCGCGGGGTCGTCGCTCCACGAAGTGGTCCCGACCCTCGGCATCCCCGAAGGCGGCCGGGATCATCTCGCCGGTCAGCCGATCCGCCAGCGCCCCCTGCCCCTGCTGGTCCAGCAGCCAGAGGTACTCGTAGTCCTGGGCCCCGCGCCGCCAGTTCTTCATGCGCACCGAGCCCACCGGCCCGTCGATGCCCCGCGGCGTGCCGGGGTAGAAGAGGGTGCCGTCGCCGTTGCCCCAGTCGGGCCACTCGGCCTCGCCGGAGCGGCGCTGGTCGAAGCTCAAAGGGTCGCTCCAGACGTCGTTGGTAGTCGCAGCCGTTGTAGAGGTCGTGAAAGTAGCAGACGTCCCAGAGCAGCCAGCACTGAACCCCATAGCGGCGGGTGATCCAGCCCCAGGTGCGCATGGCCGTGCCCGGCGTGTCGATCACCTGGCTGCCGGCGTAGGGCTCGCCGCCGTTGTAGGTCCAGGCCTGCTCGCCCAACGCCTGCCTCGCCTGCATGGGACCCGGCCAGGCCGTGCCACCGCAGCACCAGATGTCGACGTAGCCGGCCAGGCTGCCCCACCCAGTATCCTGCGGGACCGGCCCTTCCGTGACCATGAAGGGGAAGCCGGCGCCGGTGCGGTCGATGAGGTCGCCGTAGTAGCGGACCAGGTCGTAAGCCTCGGCGCTGTTGGGTTCGTCCACTATGTACAGGAAAGAACGGTCGAACCACCCCTTCTCTTCGAAGTGGTCTCGGAACTGGGTGAGCATGGCGGTGAAGGTGGCCTCGAACTCGGCCGAACCCAGGCCGCCGTGCTCGGCCGGGTCGGGGTTGTCCCGCCCGATGGGCAGGGCATAGAGGCACTCACCGCGCCCGTCGGGGTAGATGGTCCCGTCCAGGTGGCGGGAGGCGAACTGGTCGTGCCAGGAATCCCACACCACCGTGGTGGCGACCCCCGTGCCGTTGACCTCGGGGTAGACGGAGGTGGAGATGTTCATGCGATGGGCCCGGGCCATGCGAGCGTACTCCGCCTCGATGGCCAGGTATTCATCCGAGTACTTACCCACGCCGTGCGCGTCCGCCAGCTGGTTGGGTTGATACATGAAGAAGGAGGGGAGGTGGCTCTCCTCCGGCAGGGCGAAGGCCCAGACCTCCAGGTCCACCGGTAGTACTACATCGGGCTCGCCCGTGGCGCTCACTCGCAGGGTCCCCGAGTAGTTGCCGGGCGAGGCGCCCCCGGGCACGTAGACGTCCACCCAGATACCCTGGTTCAGCCCGGACGACACGTCGCAGGGCAGGCCGCCGTCCGGCGCGTCCGCCGGCACCAGGGGGTCGGGGTACCAGCCGTGACCCGTGGTGGACTGTTCCCCGTACATGGCCGAGGATGGCTCGGTGACTTCGAGGTAATGCTCCCGGAAGAGTTCGACGCCGTCCGCCGGGATGGAGCCGGCCGTCCCGCCGATACCATCCAACGCCCCCATGCTGGCGTTCACACCGTGCAGGTCCGCTCCGGAAGCGGTCGCCATCACCTGCAAGGCGATGTACTCGTTGCGGGCGGCGCGCAGGCTCACCCGGCCGGACGCCTGCGACCATACGCAGGAAGAAGCCAGAGGCGCGGCGTCGCGGAGCATTTTGTCCCCGTCGGAGACCACCCATACCACGAGGTGGGAAGAAGCGGCCCGGACCGGTGCCGGGATGGTGAAAGGAAAGCAGGACACGCTCAGACAGATGATGGTGAGCGCGATTATCGTGAGGCAACGGCGTAAGGCCAAGACGCGCATGGGCTCTCCCTGCACCTCCTCGATATCTCTTCTTATTTTACATCGACGGCGGGGAAGGATGCCTGAAGCCAAAGGAGTATAATCTGAGTAGTAGCTCTACTTACACTGATAAGGAGGACAAAATGAAGAAGACCCCCACCATCGTAATAGTGCTCATCGCCGTGCTTACCCTGGCCTTGTGCGCCCTGGCCCTGGCCGGTTGCGGGGGGAGCAATGAGGAGAGCAACGAATCGTCCGGCACCGGCGGTACCAGTAACGGCACCAGTGACAAGGGCGGGGGCAACTCCGCCGATATCGCGGCGTGCCAGGCCAACCTGCGCACCATCGACTCAGCCATGGCCCAATACAAGGCGGCGAACGGCAAGAACCCCACCAGCATCCAGGCCCTGGTGCCTGACTACCTGCGCAGTGTCCCGAAGAACCCATGGGGGGAAGCTACTCCATCAGCGGCGGCAAGGCTGTCTGCTCCGAGGGGCATAAGTATTGAGGAAAGAGGGCGACTGATTCAAGCCAGGAGGCCCGAGTGGGATTTTTCACCCGCAGAATAACGGTAGACGTGGAGGAGTCGGATGACGCGACCCTGGTGCTCACCGGGAGGCTTGAAGATCAGCGCTTCGGGGACGACCTCCACACCATGGAAGCTCGCATGCGCATCTCGGTAGTGGAGGGCACCATCCTCGAGATTGACGCATCTATGCCCACCATCCCCATCACGGAATGCGTCGAAGCCCTGGCGGTGGTCAAGGGACTCGAGGGGGTGGTCATCAAGCCGGGTTTCTCCGACACCGTCAAACAGGTGATCGGTTCAAAATGGGGCTGCAGCCACCTGGCCGGCTTGATCATGAACATGGGCAACGTCAGCGTGCAGGGCCGGGCCGCCTACGTCAGGAAGAACCTCGGCGAGAAGCAGGCCCAGGAACGGATGGAGAAATATTCCGAAGATCTGGGGTTGTTCGACAGTTGCGTCTGTTGGCGCGAAGACGGGCCGGTTGTCAAACGTTGGCGGGCACAACAGCAACAGGCTCTCGAAAAAGAAAAGGGGGTAGGGCAATGAACACCAGGGGCAACGAGATGCGTATGTTTATCATCCACACCACGGCGGTGCTGCTGGTGTTCACGCTGCTGATCATCGCCGGCTTCACCATCTTTTCCTTAGTCCGCATCGACCGCGACGAGGAGAACGCCAAGCAGAACGTCATCGACCAGTTCCTTACCTTTTTCGAGGACACCGCCAACGCCTCGCGGGACCTGCAGTCCAACCCGACCATCCAGGAGACCATGACCAACTCGCCCATGATGGCCGAGGCGGCCAGGATGAACTTTATGCCCACGGCCGCGTTCGTGGCGGCGGTATTGCGCTCCACCTACGACGCCGAACTTTACGCCTTTATCGTCAACGGCGAGCCGGTGGTGGTGGAGACCAAGGAAGGGGTCGAGGTGCCCGGAGAGCTCCCGGCCGAGGCGCCCGAGGAAGGCTACGAGGTGCTGAACGAGTTCAATGGCCAGGATGGGACGTTCATCGCCGTCTACCACGAGACGGCTTTCCCGGGGATCCCCCCGGACCAGTTCACCTACTTCGTAGTCGACCGCTCGGATTCCATTCAGGCCCTCACCGACATATACGACAACGAACGCACTCGCATGATCTGGACGGTGATCATTTTAGGGTGGGTGGCCATCGGGGCGGCGGTCCTCCTGTCCACGCTGGTCCTGCGCCACTTCACCAAGCGCTACATCACCCGGCCCATAGAGGAACTGATCGCCGTCTCCCACGAGATCATGGATGGCAGTTTCGAAGGTGAGGTCCAGGTCACCGAATCCAGCGACTTCGCCGACCTTCAACGGCTGCTGCGCAGCGGGCAGATCGTCCTCACCAAGGCGGCGGAGATGGTCAGCGGCATGGCAGCCGAGCAGGAGCCCAAGGACAAGAAGAAAAGCCCGAGGCTTAGCCGTCCGGCTTAGTCGTCCAGCCCGGGGATGACGAACCCCCGGGCCACTTCGCGCAATTCCCTGCGGAGGACCTTGCCCGCCGCGCTGGCCGGCAGGGCCTCCACTATCTTCAACACCCGGATCTTCTTGTAGCGGGCCAGGCGCTGGTTGGCGAAGTCCAGCAACTCCTCCTCGCTCACCGTGGCGCCCGGCTGGAGCTGGACGAAGGCGATGGGGATGTCGCCGACGTGCTCGTCGTACTTGCCCACCACCGCGCACTGGGCCACCGCCTCGTGGTCGTTGAGGACGTCTTCGAGGTCGCGGGGGTAGACGTTGTAGCCCTTGTAGATGAGCATGTCCTTCTTGCGGTCGACGATGAAGAGGTAGCCGTCCTCGTCGAAGCGGCCGATGTCGCCCGAGAGCAGCCAGCCGTCCTTGAGCACGCCGGCGGTCTCCTCCGGCTTGTTCCAGTAGCCCTGCATCACCTGCGGGCCGCGGATGCAGACCTCGCCGATCTCGCCGGCGGGCATTTCTTTCGTATGATCCTCCGGGTCGGCAATGCGGATCTCGGTGTCCTGCAGGGGCAGTCCCACCGAGCCCAGCCGGTAACCCTCGCGGCTGGGGGGATTGATGGAGCAGGCCATGGTCACCTCGGAAAGGCCATAGGCCTCGCAGACCACCCCTCCTATCTTGTCCAGCATGGTCTCGAGGAGATGGAGGGGGATGGGGGCGGCGCCCGAGACGACCAGGTTTATCCCCGACATGTCGATGTCTTCGAAGATGGGGCTCTCGGTCAGCGGCACGAACAATTGGGGAGCTCCACCGAAGACGGATGCCTTGTACTTGGGGATGGCACGCAGGTAATCATCCGGTTCGAAGCGGGGGAACACTACCAGCGACAACCCGCCCTGCAACTGCATGTTGAGGTAGCCCACCACGCCCATGGCGTGGAACCAGGGGACCACGACAAGGGATATCTCGTCGGACAGCCGCACCGGGTGGTCCTCCGGGGTATCCCCCTCCATGCGGGCCAGCCTGAGCATGCCGTTCTCGTAGGAGACGTTGCCTCCTCCGAACCAGTGGAGGCACTGGCAGCAGTTGGCCACCACGTTGAAGTGGGTTAGCATCACGCCCTTGGGGGTGCCGGTGGTGCCGCCGGTGTAGGCGATGTGGGCCAGGTCGGCGCGAGGGTCGATGGCGACCTCGGGCGGGTCGGCGGGGCTCGAAGCGATAAGCGCGGCCATGTCCAGCACCCCCTCGTCAAAGGGGAGGCGGGTGAGCATCTTGGCCGGCGCGGTCAGCGGGGCGTAGTTGTCGGCCAGGGAGGAGAGGATGACGTTCTTGACCGGGGTCTCGCCCATGACGTTGCGGGGGGCGCCGTAGAGCAGGTCCACCCCGATGAAAGTCTCCGCCCCGGAGTCGTTGAGCTCGAAGGCTATCTCGCGCTCCGCCAGCAGCGGGCTCAAGGGGACGAACACCGCGCCGGCCTTGAGCAGCCCGTAATAGGCGATGGCGAAGTTGGTGCTGTTGGGCAGATGCAGGGCCACCCGGTCGCCCTTCTTCACCCCCAGCCCGATCAGGGCGTTGGCGAAGCGGTCGGAGACCTGGTCGAGTTCGCGGAAGGTGGTCTCCAGCCCGCCGAAGATCAAAGCGTTGCGCTCCGGCCATTGCCGGGCGGAGGAACGGATAATCTCGTGAACCGGTATCTCGGGATAGTCGAGATGCTTGAAAACCCCTTTTGGCCAGCATTTGAAGTTCTTCTCCATGACGATTTACCCCCCTGTTCGTCTGGGCACTGGACACTTAGAATTATACTCACTATGAAACTCGACGACAAAGCTTATCAGGCCATATACGAAACGGAAGAGAAGCACTGGTGGTTCCGGGGACGCCAGGCCCTCCTAACCGGGCTTATCGCAGGGCTGGACCTGCCGGCTCGGCCCCGCTTACTCGACGTGGGCTGCGGGACGGGCGGCAACATCTCTTTTCTCAAGGACTACGGCGAAGTTGACGGCTGCGACTATGCCGAAGAAGCGCTTCGCTACTGCGCCATGCGGGGATTCGACCACGTCCGGCAGGCGGACATCTGCGCCCTGCCCCATGCCGCGGATTCCTACGACCTGGTCACCTGCCTGGACGTCATCGAGCACGTCCGCCTGGACACCATGGCCTTCTCGGAGCTGGCCCGGGTGGCCCGCCCCGGCGGGCATATCATCGTCACCCTGCCCGTCAATCCGCGTCTCTACAGCTCCTTCGACTGTCTCTGCGGACACCTGCGCCGCTACACCCGGTCGGATATACGAGCCATCGCCGCGGCCAGCGGCCTGGACCTCGAGCGCGTCAGCTGCTACACCGCCCTGGCCCACCCCGTAGTCCGCTGGTACATGTTCCAGGGGGATATCGCGCGGGGGAGGGGAAAGCTGGACAAGCACATCGACACCAGCCTGCCCCGGGGCAATGCTCTGCTGACCGCGGTGTGCGGGTTGGAGGCCAGGCTCCTCCAACGCGTCGACCTTCCCTGGGGCTCCTCACTGTTCGCCGTCTTCCGCAAGTAGAAAACCGGGCAAGATTAAGGCGAGGATGTTGGGGCCCTACCGAACTCCCTACCCGATCGTCAAACCCGCCCTGGACACCCGGTGGCGTCCTTCGGCTTTGTGGGCCTTCATCCCCGCCTTCATTAGTAACATCGGCGGTTCGGCGCTGATTCTTTATGAAGAAAAAGGGCCCCCGCCGGTGCGGGGACCCCGTAAAGGTCAGGTAGCTTGCAGAACGCTACCAGTTCGGCACGTAAGTGATGAGCCACTCACCGTCGACCTTGCGTAACTCAAAGGTATCCTCGTAATCATCTCCCGAGCTGTCCGTGAACCTCACGGTGACCTCGGCACGGTTGTCGTTGATGCTGGTGGAAAAAGCGAAGTACTCCTTAGGTGTGCCCTTGTGGTCGTCGACGAATTCTTCCATCTCATTCCTGGTGGCTGTGCCCGGGGCGAGAAGGTCGTAGGCGTCGCTGACGTTGCCCTCCTTCACGTACTCGATGAAGTTATTGGTGGTGTCCATGGGGCCTTTCACGGTGTTGATGAACCAGATGCTCGCCGGCACCACGATTGCCAGGAACAGCACGATGGCGATGACGCTCAGGACGATGCCGGCCGTAGCCAGCCCCCCTCCCTCCAGCCGGCCGCTTTCCTTCTTTATCTGCGACTTGGCCATCAGGCCGAAGATGATGCCCAGTATTGGGCCAAGGATGGGCAGGCAGATGAAACCGGTTATTGCCAGGATGAGGGAGGCGACGGCCAGGCCGCTGGTCTTCTTTCCTGCGACTGGTGACGGCCAGGCCGGACCGGGCGGCATGGGGCCGCCGGGTGGAGGCGGGGCAAAGGCGGGTCCGGCCGGCGGCGGCGCAAAGACGGGAGCGCCGGCAGGGGGAACCGGGGCGCTGGGCGGTGGTGGAGACGGAGGCGCGAAGCCCGCTCCCGGCGGCATGGGGGGAGGTGTCGTGGTTGCCTCAGGCAGCGGTGTCTCGGCTGCCGGCGGCGCGGTATCGGGTGGCGGCGGTGGAGCCGCGGTGGCAGCAGCAGCCTGATCGATGTCGGCGCCGCAGCTGGGACAGGTCAGGGCATCCGGGCTGAGCTGGTTCCCGCACTTGGGGCAAAAAGCCATGGCAACCTCCTCTTTCGTTCATAAGCCGTCTTTTCTTTATAAATTATACGCCAAGCAGGCGCCTTAACCCTCCACAAGGTGCCTGTCACCAGCCTCCACACCCTCCACATCCTCCACCTATGCCTCGGGCCTCGCGGTGATCAGGTAATGCCAGGGCCCCATGTCCTTGACCGTCTCGACCTTGAAGCCCGCTTTTGAGATGAGGCGGACGGCCATGTCTTCATCGACGCGCTCTTCGAGAGGTGGGCCTTTTTCCGTTGGCTTCTTCTTCCAGTCCAGGTCGATGAGGCGGCCACCCGGCCTGAGCATGGCACGGGCGTTGCGCAGTGCCAGGGAGGCGTCGTGGAACTCGTGGAACACCACCCCCAGGAAGACGACGTCGGCGCAGGCCTCGCAGAAGATGTCGTCCTCGCCCGCTCCCGTCATCACTGAGATGTTGGCCAGGCCCTCCTCCGTAGCGGTTTCCGCCAGGCGCTCCACCGCTTCGGGATTGATGTCCATGGCGTAGACGTGGCCGGTCTCTCCCACCATCCTGGCGGCTGGCAGCGCGAAAAAGCCTTCCCCGCAGCCCAGGTCGGCGAAGGCCGTGCCCGGCTCCAGGCCGATATCCTCGAGGATGGCCTCGGGGTCCATCCATTTCTTTCTCTCCTCGTCGTCATGCCTGAACCGCCGTTTGCTGCCTGCCATGCCGCCTCCTTTCTCCGTTATTCTCACCCTATTATGCCCCCGGCCGCCGGTTTTCAAGCTACGAGGAAGTCTTGATGATGTGGAGGGTGTGGAGGCTGGTGACAGGCACCTTGTGGAGGGGGAAACAAACCAGGCACTTTCCCCGTCAAACGAGGTAGGCATATCATGGGGTAAATGGAGCGAGGAGGAGGAGCGGGATGTATAAGAAATCTCTGGCAGTGCTGATCGTTGTCGTGATCATGGGGATGCTGACGGCGGGCACCGCATGGGCGGACGGCGGGCTGTTCGGCAGGAACGGGAATGACATCTACGAACCCGAGCAGAAAGCGGTCATTTTCTTCCACGACGGCACGGAGGAGATGGTGCTGTCGGTCCGTTTCGAGGGCGCGGCCGGGGAGTTCGCCTGGCTGGTGCCGACGCCCACCGAGCCGGAGATAGAAGAATCGAACATCCTGCTCTTCGAGATGATGAGCACTTTCATGCCTCCGGACCTCTCGATGATCGATGAGTCGCGATGGGGGGAAGTGCTGAACGGCCTGGAGGTGACGGCCGGAGTTAGCGTGATGAATGAAATGACGTTGGGCCCCTTCGACCTCACCGTGGTAAGCTCCGACGATGCCGCCGACCTCAGGGTATGGCTGAACGACAGGGGCTTCGCCCTCGATCCCGGCGCGGAGAGCGTCCTCGCGGGCTATATCGACGCCGGCTGGTGCTTCACCGCCATGCGTATCAACCCTTCATACCTGGAGGGGCAGGGCTTGACCGGCTCGGACTATCAGCTTTCCGACGGCACTATCACCCCCTTGCGTTTCACTTTCCGGACGGAGCAGCCGGTATTTCCTCTGGCCATCTCCTCCGTGAACCCCGGCCCGACCGAGGTACTGCTGTACGTGCTGGCCGGTGAACCCTGCGTGAACGACGTCATGCTACTGGAGAATGAGCAGTGGTGGCAGCCGGAACAGGTCGCGGTGCTGTCCGGCTTCAGTGCTCTGGCACCTGAGTTGGAGAAGGACGGCGGCTGTTACGTCACCAAGCAAAGGGAGACCTTCACGCCCGGCAATATGGAGGACCTCTACTTCACCGGGGAGGTCGTGGACAAGCCCTCGACGTCTTACGAGACCTGGCCTGGCATGGGCGCGCTGGATGTCTCCATGAAGGGGGACGCCGGCGGTACGGGTATCACGGAGAACAAGGCCTCTTTCCCCTGGTGGGTTCTGCTGATCGCCGCGTTGATACTGGCGGCAGTGATTGCCGCGCTCTATGGTTCTTCCGATCCTGAAAAGAAGGCGGGCCTGAAGAAGAGGGCGATTCTATTCCTTGCCGTTGGGACGGCTATCTTCGTGGCTCTGCTCCCCCTTGGCCTGCTGATGATGAATGCCGAGAACTGCCAGACGGTCGTGGCCCAACATGTACAGCCGAGCGGCGGGGATATCCTGCTGGAACGCGACGGCTGGTCGGTGCTTCTTCATCCGGATGGCCGGAGTGAACTGCTGGGATTGGGAGAGAACCTCGCCAGGGAGCTCGCCGCCATGGAATCGGAAACGGATATGGGCGGTTATGTCGAAGGCTATGGATACGCATCCGGCATCCATGACGGGATGTTGTTCAATGCATCCGGCGAGACCGAAAGCGAGTGGGAGTGGGGAATCGGGCAGCACCCCGATTCCGAGAAGTACTACATAGAACTTTACAATCCGGATACCGGAGAAAGGCTGGTCGGGGAGACGGAGACGGGCAGCCGGAAGAACGAGGTCCATGATGTCCGCATCTCGCCGGGAGGAGACAGGATATGGGTTGTGCTGAATCCGGGGATACCCGTCAACAAGACGGAGGTGCTGGAGTACGCCTATCCCTCCATGGAACTGATAAGGTCCATCATCCACGACGACTGCCTGCATGATGGCAAGATTGTTCTGTCGTCAAACGGCGAGCCTCTGCTCGCCGGACGGTTCCAATGTGACGAAAAGGACGGCGATGGCAACGGGAGCGTTCGCTATGAACTTCTCAGGATGCTCGAGAAAGGTGACGTGTATGCGGGGGAGTTCCTGGAGCTGAGGGATGATGAGATAAACAAACTCAGCAGTGAAGACAAGAAATACGGGTTGATCAACGGATGGTTTATCGACGCCGTGGACGGCAGCCCCTTCCTTCTTCTCTCGGGTGATTACTTCAAGAGCCTGGCCTATGTGTTCGACACCCGTGACGGCGAACTCTACATAGTGTCCGATGGTTACCCCGTCGGCTGGCGCTGACTCCATCCCTTCTCCCCGTGCCGCGTTTGAGCCTCCCGCCCGGGGGTATAACAAAGTAATCCATTGGGCATGGATGCTCGGACAACGGAAAAAGGGAGGGAACTCTATGAGTGAAGAAAGCAGGTGCCCGGTGACGGGCAGAACAAGCCGACAAGCAACCGGCGGAGGCACGTCGAACCGTGACTGGTGGCCGGACCAGTTGAATCTCAAGATCCTTCATCAGCACTCCAGCAAGAGTGATCCGATGGGCGAGGAGTTCAACTACGCCGAGGAATTTAATAAACTCGACCTGGAGGCCCTGAAGAAGGACCTCTACGCGCTGATGACCGACTCGCAGGACTGGTGGCCGGCCGACTATGGCCACTACGGGGGGCTCTTCATCAGGATGGCCTGGCACAGCGCGGGGACCTACCGCATGGGTGACGGCCGCGGGGGCGCGGGGTCCGGCTCCCAGCGCCTGGCGCCCCTCAACAGCTGGCCGGACAATGCTAACCTCGACAAGGCCCGCCGGCTGCTCTGGCCGATCAAGCAGAAATACGGCAGCAGGATCTCCTGGGCCGACCTGATGATCCTGGCCGGCAACTGCGCGCTCGAGTCGATGGGGTTTGAGACCTTCGGTTTCGGAGGCGGGCGCGAGGACGTGTGGGAACCGGAAGAGGACATCTACTGGGGCAGCGAGGATACCTGGCTCGGCGACCAGCGCTATAGCGGTGACCGTGACCTCGAGAACCCGCTGGCCGCCGTGCAGATGGGCCTGATCTACGTCAACCCGGAAGGGCCGAACGGCAACCCCGACCCGGTCGCTTCGGGCCGCGACGTCCGCGAGACCTTCGCGCGCATGGCCATGAACGACGAGGAGACCGTCGCGCTGGTTGCCGGCGGGCACACCTTCGGCAAATGCCACGGCGCCGGCCCTGCGTCCCATGTAGGCCCCGAGCCCGAGGGGGCCGGCATCGAAGAGCAAGGTCTTGGCTGGAAGAGCAGTTACGGCAGTGGCAAAGGCGGCGACGCCATTACCAGCGGCATCGAAGGCGCCTGGAAGCCGAATCCGATCCGGTGGGACATGGGCTATTTCGACATGCTGTTCGGATACGAGTGGGAACTGGTGAAAAGCCCCGCGGGCGCGCAGCAGTGGGTCGCCAAGGATGTCGCCGAGAAGGACATGGTGCCGGGCGCGCACGACCCGTCGAAGCGCTATGCGCCTATCATGACCACCGCGGACCTCTCCCTGAGGATGGATCCGGCCTACGAACCTATCGCGCGACGCTTCCACGCCAACCCGGAGGAGTTCGCGGACGCCTTCGCCCGGGCGTGGTTCAAGCTGACCCACCGCGACATGGGCCCCCGCTCGCGTTATCTCGGTCCGGAGGTCCCGGCGGAGGAACTGATATGGCAAGACCCAATCCCCGCGGCAGACCACGAGCTGATCGACGCGGCCGACATCGCGGACCTCAAGGGCAGGGTCCTCGCCTCGGGCCTGTCCATACCGGAGCTGGTCTCCACCGCCTGGGCGTCGGCCTCCACCTTCCGCGGCTCCGACAAGCGCGGCGGCGCCAACGGGGCGCGCATCCGTCTCGCGCCGCAGAAGGACTGGGAAGTCAACCAGCCGGCACAACTGGCTAAGGTGCTCGAGACCCTGGAGGGCATCCAGAGCGACTTCAACGGCGCGCAGGCCGGCGGGAATAAGGTCTCGCTTGCCGACTTGATCGTTTTAGGCGGTTGCGCCGGCGTCGAGCAAGCCGCGAAGAATGCAGGTCACGACGTGGCCGTTCCCTTCGCGCCGGGACGCACCGATGCGTCGCAGGAGCAGACCGACGCGGCTTCATTCGCCGTGCTCGAGCCGAAGGCGGACGGCTTCCGCAACTACCTCAAGGCCCGCTACGCCGTAACGGCGGAGGAAATGCTGGTCGACCGGGCTCAGTTGCTGACCCTGACCGCTCCCGAGATGACGGTCCTGGTCGGCGGCATGCGCGTCCTGAACGCCAACTTCGGGCAGTCCCCGCACGGCGTCTTCACCACCCGTCCGGAGGCGCTCACCAACGACTTCTTCGTGAACCTGCTGGACATGGGCACGGCGTGGAAACCGGTCTCGGGGGACGAGGATGTGTTCGAGGGCCGTGACCGCGCGACCGGTGAACTCAAGTGGACCGGCACCCGTGTCGACCTCGTTTTCGGCTCGAATTCACAGCTCCGGGCTCTGGCGGAGGTCTACGCGTGCGAGGACTCCCGGGAGAAGTTCGTACGCGATTTTGTTGAGGCATGGAGCAAGGTGATGGACCTCGACCGCTTCGACCTGGGCAACTGACCGCGACATAGAGAAGAAAAGGGAGATGATGATGCCGAACGTAAAGGGAACAAAAACTGAAGTGAACCTGCTGACCGCCTTCGCGGGGGAATCGCAGGCCAGGAACCGCTACGCCTACTTCGCCAGCAAGGCCAAGAAGGAAGGCTACGTGCAGATGTCGCTGGTGTTCGAGGAGACCGCCAACCAGGAGAAGGAGCACGCCAAGCGCCTCTTCAAGTTTCTCGAGGGCGGCGACGTCGAGATAGCGGCCGCCTTCCCGGCGGGCGTGATCGGCAGCACCGCCGAGAACCTCAAGGCGGCGGCGGCCGGCGAAAACCACGAGTGGACGGACATGTACCCCTCCTTCGCCGCGGTGGCGCGCGAGGATGACCTGGAGGAAATCGCCAAGGTGTTCGAGTCCATCGCGGTGGCTGAGAAGCAGCACGAGAAGCGCTACCTGGGCCTGCTGGCCAACCTTGATGCCGGCACCGTCTTCAAGAAAGACAAGCCCACGATCTGGCGCTGCCTCAACTGCGGCTACATCCACGAGGGCGCCGATGTACCCGACAAGTGCCCGGCCTGCGACCATCCGCGGGACTACTTCGAGCTGCTGGCCGAGAACTGGTAGGCGGTAACTCCTCACCTCCGTAAGGGGCCCGTTATTTGTCAATTGCCGGGGGCTGACCCCGGCAAATGACGTTTGTGGGTAAGTTCCTTAAGGATGGCTTAAAGAAAAACGGGCTCGTGAGTATATATACGCCGGGTCCGTCGTATTTAAGGGTAGAAGAAGGAGAACCTTTCTTTGGACATTGCAAGTGAAGTGATCCGACGGGCCCAGGGGGGCGACCAGGAAGCCTCCGGGGCGATCTACCGGGAGTGTTTCAATGACGTGTACAAATACGCTTACTGGAACACCGGTTCCCGCGAAGAAGCGGAGGACCTCTGCGAGGAGACTTTCTACCGGGTGCTCAAGCACATCGGCCGTTACGACGAGTCGAAGTCTTCCTTCCGCTCCTGGGTCATGCGAATCGCTCACAACCTGGTGGTGGACCGTTACCGCCACAGGGCACGACGGCCGGAGGCCGAACTGGACGAGGGGCTGGCGGCACCGGGTGACGTCACCAGCGGGATGGAGGCGAAGGAGTTGCGAGCGGTCATCGAGGAGGCCATGCTCGGTCTCACATTGGAGCAGCGGCAGGTGTTGCAGATGAAATACTTCCTGGAGATGAGCAACGCCGAGGTCGCCAAAGCGCTGGGCAAGCGCGAGGGAGCGGTCAACGCCCTGCAGCACCGGGCCCTGCGCAAGATGGGCGGCCTGCTGGAGGGGCTGGGCCTGGAGAGGCCGGAGGCTGGAAGCCCGGCTCTGGAGGGCGAGAGAGATGTCTAGATACACGGACAATAAAAGAAAAGAAGAACTGAGCCAGGAGATGCTGACTGGTGCCGGTGCGGGATCGGAACCCCAGGCTCGGCCCGGCTTCCAGGAGGCATCCTATTACCGTGTCCAGAAGCGCCTGGCCGAGGATGAGGAAGGCAGGGTGGCGCACCGCGATGGAGGGCGCGAAGAGCGCCGTGACCTGGCCCTGCCCCACCGGGCACGCTGGGCGGTCCTGATACCGGCTACAACCCTGCTGCTGTTGATGCTCTTCACTACCGGCGCTTTCGCCTTCTCTCTCAACGCCGACCCCGACTCCTCCCTGTACGGCACCAAGCTCTTCTTCGAGAGTTCCCGGCTGACTCTCACCGGGAGCCCGGAGGCCAAGGTTGACTACGAGATGGAACTGGTGGAGAAACGGCTCGAAGAACTCGAGAGCATGGTCTTCCGGGGAGCGCAGCAGGGAGGGCGGCACTGGGAGGATGCTTACCAGAGAAACGTCAACCGGCTTTACGAGGAGATCATGAAGCTCCCGGAGCAGCAGCGGGAGGAGACGCTGGCCTTTGCGTCCGCTGTCCTGGAAGAGCAGGCGGCGGCCATGGCCTCGCTCCAGGCAGAGGCTCCGCGGGACCTGGCTCCCCGCATCGAGGGAGCGCGCAACTGCGGCATGGGCGCTATGCAGGGCATGCGCGGAGAGTGCTCGCAGCAATGCGGGGAGCAACTCGATAACGGAAGCCGTGAAGATACCGGCAGCGGCACCGGTAGCCGGCACCGGCAGCGGCACCGGCAGCGGCAGCGGCAGCGGCGGGGAAAAGGGTAACGGTAACGGAAATCATTGACGGACCCCGTACATAAAACGTATATCTTCCGTATAGAAGAATGTAAGTGTAAAGAACCAAACTCGAAAGGAGAAAGGGATGAGCAAGAAAGGTTGGATAGCGGTCCTCGCCGGGGTTGCCTTCGCCTTCCTTCTCACCGGCGGGCTGGTACTGGCGGCCGGCGGTGGAGGAGGCGGTTGTGAAACCAGAGGCGCAGGCAGTGCGGTCGCTGGCCAGATACGCTCCGGCGAGTGTGACGGCACCTGCGACGGTGAAGGATTAGGCGAGTGCACAGGCGAGTGCTCAGGCGAGTGTGACGGAACCTGTGAGAACCAGGGACAGGTGCAGAACCAGGGCGAGGAGACCAGCCTCAGGAACACCTTCGTCAACGGCGAGGGAGTCTGTGACGGCAACTGCGCCACCTGCACCGAGCAGGAATGCGTCATAAACCAGGGTGCGGACACCGCCCTCAACAATGCCTTCAACAACGCGGCAGGTGAGTGCACAGGAGAATGTGACGGCACCTGCGATGGTGAAGGAACCTGCGATGGTGACGGCACCTGCACGGGTGAAGGTAGTGGCACCGGCGAATGCGGCGGTAATGGTGGAGGCCAGGGCGCTAACTGCCCCATGCGAGGAAATTGACCCACGGCCGCCGGCTTGACGGTCGGGAAGCAAGGAGAAGCGGGCTCGCGAGCCCGCTTCTTTCTGTCCCGGGAAGCCGGTCTCCACAGCCGTAACAGGATAACCGGCCGCACCGGAGAATACTTCTTTGTAAGCCTTATTTCACACCTTTGGACCAGCCAGAAAAGCAGATCGACGGAGCCGGTATGGACGAAAGCAGAGCAGACAGAATCCTAGGTTTCATCTCCAGCCTGAGCCACTGGGAAATCCTTTTGCTCGGCACCTTGCTCGTTCTGGCCCTGGGTTATCTTGATTTCCTCAGCGGGACCGAGATAAGCTTCTCTCTCTTCTACGTGGCGCCCATCGCCCTGGTGGTCTGGTTCGCCGGTCCTTACGAGGCCGTGGCGGTCTCCTTGTTGAGCGCGGTCACCTGGTACGCGGCGGACCGCTGGGCCGGAAATACCTACTCCAACTGGTTGATTCCCATCTGGAATCCCATAATGCGCCTGGGATTCTTCGCCATCTTGGTCTGGAGCCTCAATATGCTGAAGCGCGAGATGAACGAACGGGAGGAACTGTCGCGCGAGGACCCCCTGACCGGTGCCTGCAACACCCGCTGTTTCTACCAGCAGGCCGAGCAGGAGCTGAAACGGTCCAGGCGCTACGGCTCCCCTCTCTCTTTTGCCTATATCGACCTGGACAACTTCAAGGAGATTAACGATACCCTGGGGCACAACGTCGGGGATGAGGTGCTGTGCCTGGTAGCCGAGACCATCAGCGGCAACGTCAGGGGCGTGGACGTCACGGCCAGGATGGGGGGAGACGAGTTCGCCCTGCTCATGCCGGAAACCGACTTCTTTGGCTCCGGCGCCGCGGTCGATAAACTGAAAGAACTGCTGGACCATCGCATATACGAGAATAAATGGCCCGTCACCTTGTCCATCGGGTTGGTGACCTTCGAGCGCCCTCCCGATTCCATCGAGGAGATGATACGTGACGCCGACACCCTCATGTACGAGGTGAAGGGCAGCACCAAGAACGCCATCCGCCACGAAGTCAGGGGCACCGTCGAAGAACAGCACGCGTAAGCGTGGTAAAATACCTCGTGCGAATATCGCGCAGTAACCATCAATAAAAAGAAGGAACAACCATGAGCACACTCGCGGTCGGAATAGTCGGCCTCCCCAATACGGGCAAGACCACCCTCTTCAACGCCCTCTCCCGCTCGGGGGCGCTGGTCACCGCTTATCCCGGCGCCAGCATCGAGCCCAACGTGCGCGACGTGCCGGTGGCCGACCACCGTCTGTCTGAGTTGACCCGTCTCGAGAAGAGCGCGCGCACCGTGCCCGCCACGGTGAAGTTCACCGACATCGCCGGCCTGGCCGCCGGGGCCAGTAAGGGCGAGGGCCTGGGCAACCGCTTTCTGGCCGCCATCCGCCAGGTGGACGCGGTGGTCCAGGTGGTCCGGGGATTCGAGCTGGGCGGCGTCCCGCCGGACCCCGCGCGCGACCTGGAGCTGTTCGAGACGGAACTGCTTCTTTCGGACCTGGAGCTACTCGGCCGCGAACTGGAGAGGTCGCGCCAGGCCAAGAAGGGCACGAGCAGGGGAAACGAGGAGCGCATCGCCGCTCTGGAGAAGATAGAAGAAGCCTTGAGCTCGCAGGTGATCACCGACCGCGCCGCTGTCGCCGCCGAGCTGGCCGAGCTGGCCCCGGAGATGGGGCTGCTCACCCTCAAGCCCACCCTGCTGGTGCTCAACGTCTCCGGTCCGGGCGAAGAAACAGAGCGGTTCGGGAGCGAGCTGAAGGAATGGGCGGAGCCCCGCGGAGTGCCGGTGCTGACCGTCAACGCCCAGGTAGAAGCGGAGCTGGCCGAACTCGAACCGGAAGAGGCGGAGATGTTCTCGGCGGAGATGGGCATCGAAGAAGGCAGCCTCGACCGCATCACCCGGGCCAGCTTCGACCTGCTCGGCCTGATAACCTTCTTCACCACCGGGCCGGACGAGTCCAAGGCCTGGCCCATCCGTGCCGGCCTCAACGCCAGGGAGGCCGCCGGCAAGATCCACACCGACATCGAGCGCGGCTTCATCAAGGCCGAGGTGGTCAAGCTGGAACAACTCTTTGAGCACGGCACTTTCGCCGCTGCGCAGAAAGCCGGGGCCATGAAGCTGGAGGGGCGCGATTACATCGTCCAGGACGGCGACGTCATCATCTACAAGTTCAACGTCTGAAGAAGGGCAGCGCATCGGCCAGGTCGTCTTCCAGGGCCCGCTTGGGTACGCCCTCGACCAGCCGTGTCCACAGTTCCAGGGGCTCGTCCGGTGAAGAAGCCGGGAAGAACCTTCCCCGCTCCAGGTCCATAACTCCGCCAGATGCCGTGCCGCCGGAGCCGGCGCTGATGACCGAGACATGCCAGTAGAGGCTGGCCCGCAGCATCTTCTCCTCAGCCTCGATCCCCCCCGCGAAGACTTCCTCGGAGACGGCCGGGAAATCCCGCAGTTCCTCCAGCACATAGGAGCCCTCGGCACCGCTGCTGTCATGCCAGCCGCATTTCAGCTCCAGCCACTGGTCCGAGAAAGTAAAGCGGTCGAGCAGGCCGCTGAGCAGTTTCGCGCACAGGGTGCGGGGGGTCCAGCCGACCTCGCGGCCCTTCTCCCACTCGGGCAGGCCCAACAGGCTCTCGACGCTCGAGATGAAGCCGTCGAGGCTTTCGGAGGAAAGATACCCGGCCACGTAATCCATGGGGTTGATCAGCAGGTCCTCGGGGAAGCGGATCGTCTCACGGTAAGGCGAATCGAGCAGCAGGTGGCCGCTGGACATGTTCAGGTCGAAGTGCTTGACGCCCGGGAAGGGCTTCTCCATGGAGTACAACGACAGGCAGTCGTACTGGCCGCCGCCGGGGTGCAACTCGAAGAGGTGGAGGGAGCAGGTTTCCTGGTGCCGGGTGTACAGCCCGGTCGCCACCCTCCAGGTCACTGCTTGTATCAACTGTCTCCTGAACATACGTTCCCTCCTATTCCCCGTAGCCCCCGATGGTGTCGGTCCCGGTGCCGCGCTCGTTCCAGTACATGGCCCGCTCCACCATTATATTCTTGTCGGAGGTGATGCACTTTACCATGATGGCGGCCCTCCCGGTGATGCCGGAGTGCTCAGCCATGTCGAAGGTGCGGCGGGAGTTGGCGGCAATGGTCTCCACCTTCGAAATGTCGCCGGCGCCGTCGGGGGTCATGTAGACCACTACCACTTCGACGGCGGTGTCGTTGGGGTTCTGCACCAGGGTCCAGGTCTCCCGGCCTTCCGAGGTCTGGCCGTCGGCCAGCCACCACGAAGCATGGGGCTGGTCCAAGCCGATGGAGTCGTGGCAGACCTGGGCTTCGTCGGCCCCTCCGTTCCAGTACATGGCCCGCTCCGCGATGATGGGCTGGCTGCCTTGCACCAGGGTAGAGAAAGAAGGGTCGTCGCCGGGGATCACGGTGGTCTCGTTGACGCAGATGGTCTTACGAGAGTTGGCCGGCATCTGGAAGGCCGGCCCCGTCACCGGGCCGGAGGCGGCCTGGTAGGTGACGGCCACGTTGGTGGGGGTGTCCTGGGGGTTCTGGACCAGGACGTAGGTGGTGAACCCGAAACCCGAGCATCCTTCGGCCAGGTAGTAACTCGTAGCCGCGGTGGTGGTGCCGCACGAGTCGTGCCCCTCCCGCCGGTCGTTGCGGTACATGGCCCGCTCCGGTATCACCGGGATATCCGATTCCACCTTGATGGAGGCGTTCCTGGCCCCGATCTGGTCGGCCATGTTGCAGGTGATCCGGGAGTTGGCGGCGACGCTGAAGTCACTCGCCTGAGGTGCTTCCCCTTCGATCATCCAGGTCACGGTGGTGCTGGCGGCGGTGTCGTTGGGGTTCTGGATCAGCAGGAAGCACTCGAACCCGTAGTCGCTGCACCCTTCGGGCAGGTACCAGGTGGTGGCGGGGGAGGAGACCCCGGTGGCGCAGTGGGCTTCGGCACAGGTAGCACCCGGCCCGGTCCAGTACATGGTGCGGTCGACACCGATGTCTTTTGCTTCCCGGCACTCCACCCGGGTCGAGAAGTCGGCGGCCCCCAGGGTCTCCTTCGGAAAGACGGTGGCCTGGGACATGGCCGGCATGCGTACCACGGGCCCGTCTACCGCTCCCGAAGAAGTCATATAAGTGAGGGCCACGTTCACTTCTTGCGTATTGGGGTTGATCACGGAGATGTAGCAGTCGAAGCCCCAGTCGGTGGAGCCTTCCGCCAGGTACCAGACGGAGGCGGGCGGGCTGCTTTCGACGAAACTCGCCGCGATGGTATGCCCGGCCTTCACGTTGGTGAAAGTGTAGGAAGAAAGTGCCCCGACACTCGCCCCGTCCACCGTGACGCCGGCCACCGTGTAGCCGTCGTCCGGCGTGATGGTGAAGGTCCGGCTGGCGCCGTAATCGACGGGCACCGCCCCGGCGGGGCTGATGGAGCCGCCGGCGCCGGCAGTCGCGGTGAGGGTGAAGGTGTCGATGGCGAAGCCGGCGGTGACGGTGTGGTCGGCCGTCACCCCTGTGAAGGTATAGCTGGAGACCGCGCCTAAGTGAGTGCTGCCGTCCGCAACTACATCGACGATGTGGTAGCCGATGTCCGGAGTTACGGTGAAAGCTTGATCGCTGCCGCTCTCCACCGCCACCACGCCGGATACCCCGGCCGGGGTGATGGTGCCGTGAGCCCCCTGGATGACGGTGATGCCGTAGGAATGCGAGCCCTTCCACAGCTCGCAACCCTGCTCGCTGTTGAGGGTGCCGGCATAGATGGCGCTGTTGCTGCCCCCTTCATCTACCACGGCGAGGGAAGAGACACCCAGGTTGTTGGCGTTGCCGAACCCGTCCGCGGCCAGGTCCGTCCAATCGGTGCCGTCGTATTTCTTCAGTTTACCGGCCTCAACCGGGTTAGCCGTTCCCACCACCAGTACGGATTCCCCGTCGACCACGGCCTGCTCCATACAGATGACCGCCATGTCATTGGTGCTGCCGAAGCCGCCGCTCACTATGGCCGTGGGCGCGTCGGTGCCGTTGTATTCGTAGACCATCAGCCCGTTGGAGGCGAACTGGACGTCGGTTATGGACATGTTCCCGGTATCGACGAAGAGCTTCACCATGCCGTAGGCCGTGCCGATGACCAGATTGTCGTTGTAGACGCTCATGTCCAGGGCGGTAAGGTTGTCCATGTCTAAGCCCGGCGACGAGAGCGTCGTCATCTTCGTCCAGCTGTAGCCGGCCCCCCCGTCCGTCCGCCAGAGCTCGCACCCGGCCCCCTTGAGGTCCACCTCTAACGGGGTAGAACCAAAAACGATCCCGTAATTAAACCGGATGGTGCAGGCATAGAGGTATTCGCCGTAGACCTCGAGCGAACCGATTCCACAGTTCTCCGTGGATGTGCCGCTAGCCAGGGTACCGGCCTGACTCCAGGAGGTGCCGTCGAAACGATACATCTTTGCTCCTTGTGTAGCCGGAAAAGGTGAAATCGCATAATTCAGGATCCCGACATAAAGCTCTTCTTCATAGACTTCCATGGCCGTGACGGCGATGTTGCTGGTGACGCCGAACCCGGCGCCGCCCCCGCCGGTCAGGGCCAGGGCGTCGGTCCAGCTGGTGCCGTCGAAGCGCCAGAGGCCGCAGCCGTCTTCGGTGTTGGCGGTACCGGCCCACAGGTATCCGCCGTAGACGTCCATCCTGACGACGGCGATGTTGTCGGTGTCGCCGAACCCGCCCGGCATCTGCAGGGTCCAGTCGCTTGTCGGGGTTTCTTTCACCCATATCTGAGCGCCCGCGTCGTTGGCCACCCCGGCATAGAGTTTTCCGCCGAATTGCGCGATGGGAATGGTTAGCATGCTGGCATCACCCGCTCCGAACCCGCCGGTGACCTCCGCCTCCCAGAAGGTCGCCGCCCTGGCGGCCGGCAAGGCCGGCAGCAGCAGAAACAAAGCTAGGACAACGACTAAAAGGATCCTGAGGAATCTGCCCATTTATCAACCTCCATTTTGCATCCCATAGGGATTGTCTCTCCATATGGCAAATATATTTTAACAGAATCCCTATCTTTCCCCCATAAAGCCCTAAGCCCTCGCTGTTAACCTGATGGTATGAGTAAAAGCCCGGAAGAAGCGGTGTTAAGCGGAGATACCAGGGAAGCCCGTAGGCTTCTCGACCGGGGGCGGACATAGACGCGCGGAATCGGGACGGATATACTCCATTACATTGGGCTGCGATGGACGGACATGCCCGGACGGCAGGCGTCCTTCTCGGGCACGGCTACGTTTACAAGCCCGCAGGGAAGGCGCGAGCAGGATATTGCGGCACGCGTCAGGTTTCTAGCTTTGCGAGGCAGGTAAGGAAAGGCTGGAGCTCAGATGAAAGATCCGGAGAACGGTGAGGAGATGAAGGGCCGAACCCCGGAAGGGGAAGAGCCCGGGGAGAAGATCGAAGAGGAACCCGGGGAGGAGCTCAAGGAAGAGCCCGGCGAAGAGGGCGCGAAGGAGACCGCTGAGGATTCCGGAGAAGCTGGGGGGGGCGAAACCACGGAAGAAGAAACCACGGAAGAAGAAGCCACGGAAGAAGAAGCCACGGAAGAGATCGAAGCTCCCGGGAAATCCGGCACTGACAAGCTCAGCCGGCCGCTGATCGCCGGCGGCATCGCCGTACTGGTCCTGTCCTGGGTGGCCATAATCGTTCTGGCGTTCCTGCTGGTTGCGGACGACGGCGGTAGCAGCACCGACGGAATCGATGAGGTGGTGCAGGGTTATTTCCAGGCCATCGAGGAGAACCGCCAGATGGACGTCTACGCCTTGTACGACCCCGACGACCTCGCCGCGATGGCCAGATCATC